>JAMOTD010000001.1 GCA_027068415.1 Desulfurobacteriaceae bacterium
TTGGTTGCACTTAAAGTTTCTTTAATCTTTTGAGCTTTTTCTGTCTTCATCTTCATTCTCTATTATAACCCCCCACCTCCCCTAATTCATCCCTGCTTTAAAAAGCAGGGCTTTCTTAGCAACATTTTTGTAAAATTACCGTAAATTTTATGAGTTTTAAATATTGCCCTCTCAAGGTTTTTGTTGGATAATTGCTTCGCCATGAAGTGGACTATCGGAACGCTTATAAAAAGGGCAACCGAGATTTTGAGGGAGAGGGGGAGTAAGAGCCCCCGGCTTGATGCGGAACTCCTTTTGACCTACTCCCTCGGGTTTAAGAGCAGGGTGGAGCTCTATACGAACTTTGAAAGGCCTTTAACCGAGGAGGAAGTTGAGGCCTACCGACAGTTAATCATAAGAAGGGCCAAGGGAAAGCCGGTTGCCTACATAACGGGAAAGAAGGAATTTTTCGGGTTTGAGTTTAAGGTTGAAAAGGGGGTTTTAATCCCGAGGCCCGAGACGGAGCTCCTCGTAGAGGTCGTTTACGAGAGAATTAAAAATAAAGAAAGTTTAAAGATAGTTGACGTGGGAACTGGAAGCGGGTGTATAGCAATAACCCTGTGCAAGTTAACCGGCGGAAAGCACCGGATAACGGCCGTTGACATCTCCGAAAAGGCTTTAAAAGTGGCAAGAGAAAATGCACAGAGGTTAAACTGCCCGGTTGAGTTTAAAAAAAGCGACCTTTTAAGTGAAGTTGAAGGGAAGTTAGACGTCGTTGTCTCAAACCCTCCCTACATCTCCCTGAAGGATAAAAGAGTGGAAAAGGAGGTAGTAAAGTTTGAGCCGGCCGTTGCTCTCTTTGCCGGGGAGACGGGGCTTGAGGTGATAGAGAGGTTAATTAAAGAGGCAGGAGAAAAGTTAAAAAAGGGAGGTTTTATAGCCCTTGAGTTCGGACAGGGGCAGGCCGGGAAAGTTAAGGAACTAATGGAGAGGAAAGGCTTCACAGAAGTTAAAATTTACAGGGACTTGGCAGGAATAGAGAGAGTGGCAACGGGAGTAAAGGGGTAATGTTCAAGTTTGTCATAAAGGGCGGTAAAGAGCTTAAAGGGAAGGTAAAGGTTTCTGGCTCAAAGAACGCCAGCCTTCCGATACTCTTTGCCTCAATTTTGAGCGGGGAGCTTGAGCTGGCAAACGTTCCGCAACTGAGAGACGTTGATACGACCTGCAAAATCCTCTCCCACATGGGGCTTAACGTTGAGAGGGAGAAGAAAACTGTAAAGGTCTCGGGAGAGGTTAAAAAGGCGGAAGCCCCCTACGAGTTGGTAAAGATGATGAGGGCCTCAATTCTGGCATTGGGACCTTTAGTTGCAAGGTACAGGAGGGCTGTCGTTTCTCTACCGGGAGGGTGTGCAATCGGCTTGAGGCCCGTTGACCTTCACCTCAAAGGCCTTGAGAAGTTAGGGGCGAGGATAGAGGTAAAGCACGGCTACGTAATTGCGGAAGCTCCGGAAGGCTTAAGGGGAGCCGACATCACCCTTGACTTCCCGACGGTGGGAGGGACGGAGAACCTGATGATGGCGGCAACCCTTGCAAAGGGCAAAACGGTAATAAGGAATGCCGCCAAGGAGCCGGAGATAGTTGACCTTGCAAGGGCTTTAAGGGAGATGGGAGCGGAGATTGAGGGAGAAGGAACGGATACGATAGAGATAAAGGGAAAAGCCGAGCTCCGGGGGGCTACTTACAGGGTAATGGCCGACAGAATTGAGGCCGGAACTTTTTTAGCGGCGGTGGGAACGGCAGGCGGAGAGGTTGAGATAGAGGACTTCCCCTACGAGAGCTTAACGGCAGTTATTGAGAAGTTCTCCGAAGCGGGACTGAAAATTGAAAGGTTGGGTGAAAAGAGGGTAAGAGTAAAGAAAGTAGGAGCTCTGAAGGGAACGGACATAACGACGGCTCCCTACCCGGGCTTTCCTACCGATATGCAGGCCCAGTTTATGGCGGCAATGTGTTTAGCCGAAGGAGTTTCGGTAATAAAAGAGACGATATTTGAAAACAGGTTTATGCACGCCTTGGAGCTCCAGAGGCTCGGAGCAGACATAAAGATTGACGGAAATACGGTTGTCGTTAAGGGGGTTGAAAAGCTCTACGGGGCGAAAGTAACTGCAACCGATTTAAGAGCGAGTGCCTCTTTAGTAATTGCCGGACTTGCCGCAGAGAACACGACCGAAGTTTACAGAATTTACCACCTTGACCGGGGCTACGAGAAGATGGAGGAGAAGTTAAGGGCCTTGGGAGCCGAGATAGAGAGAGTTAAGAGCGAGCTCAACTATTAGGGGTAAGAGATGGAAAAAATAACGTTTGCCCTTCCCAAAGGAAGGTTATTAAAAGAGAGCGTTGAATTTTTAATGAAGGCCGGAATAGATGCAGAAGAGACTCTCAAGGAGACGAGGAAGCTAATATTTGAGAGTGGAGAGTTCAGGTTTTTACTGGTAAAGCCGATGGACGTCCCTACATACGTCTTTTACGGGGCGGCAGACTTGGGGATAGCGGGAAAGGACGTAATTGAGGAGAAGGGATTTGAGCTCTACGAGCCCCTTGATTTAGGGTTCGGTAAGTGCAGGCTCAGCGTTGCAGAGCCGGT
>JAMOTD010000002.1 GCA_027068415.1 Desulfurobacteriaceae bacterium
AGCTCTTTTACCGGCTGCTGCCATTTCAACTTTTGCTCCAACTGGATGCTGCATCCAGCCGTTAGCAATCAAAATCCAGAGGGCGGATAGGTTTGAGCCGATAGATGAAAGCCATGCAGCAAGAAGATGAACAGCCTTTGGAACTCTGTCCCAACCAAAGAGGAATACTCCCATGAAAGTTGACTCCATGAAGAATGCAAGGAGAGCTTCAATGGCAAGCGGAGCTCCAAAGATGTCACCCATGAACCTTGAGTAGACAGACCAGTTCATACCGAACTCAAACTCGTGAACCAGACCTGTCGCAACTCCCAGTGCAAAGTTGATGGCAAAGAGCTTGGCCCAGAATTTGGCCATGTCCCTGTAAATCTCTTTGCCTGTGGCGTAGTGGAGCGTCAGCATCAGCGCAGACAGCGTTGACAGCCCCAAAGTTAAGGGAACAAAAACGAAGTGAAAGAAGGCTGTCATCGCGAACTGCAGTCGCGATACCAGTAGTACGAAGTCCATCGCGGCACCTCCCTTAAGGGTTTTAAGTCTTAACCTTCCTTATTCTTTAAGACTTTCCAAAACAGGATTATATCAAATTACTGTTAATACTTGTTGGCTCGCAATATTAGGAATTACTTATATTATCTCTGTTCCTATCCCCTCTTGAGTAAACATCTCTAAGAGTATTGAGTGCTTTAGCCTACCGTCTATTATGTGGGCTTTTTTGACCCCTCCGGTAAGGGCAATTTCACAGGCCTTAACTTTAGGTATCATTCCCCCTGAGACCGTTCCGTCTGAGATAAGGGTGCTTAAGTCCTGCCTGCTTATGCTTCTTATGAGGTTCCCCTCTCTGTCCTTTATCCCCTCAACGTCGGTAAGCATTATTAGTTTTTCCGCCTTCAGGGCTGCTGCCATCTCTCCCGCCACCAGGTCTGCGTTTATGTTGTAGGCCTCAAAGTCCTCGCCTATTCCGACGGGAGCGATTACAGGTATAAATTTAGACTCAAGGAGTTTATTGACAATTTCCGGGTTTACTTTTTTTACCTTCCCTACGAACCCAAGGTCTATTATCTCGGGGGCTCTTACCTCCTGAAGGTACTTTATGTGGTTAATCTTCTCGGCAACTATAAGGTTGCCGTCCTTTCCCGAAAGGCCTACGGCGTTCCCTCCGTGGGAGTTTATAAGCTTTACAATCTCTTTGTTTACCTTTCCGACTAAAACCATCTCAACAACGTTCATCGTTTCCTTATCTGTTATCCTCATTCCCCCCACGAAGCGGCTCTCTATGTTTAGCCTCTTTAGGAGCTCCCCGATTTGGGGCCCTCCTCCGTGGACTATTACCGGGTTTATCCCCACGTACTTGAGGAGGACCACATCTTGGGCGAAGGCTTCCTTGAGCTCCTCGTTAACCATTGCGTTTCCGCCGTACTTTATTACAACGGTTTTTCCGTAAAATTCCCTTATGTAGGGAAGGGCTTCAAGGAGTGTGCTTACTTTCTCTATCATCTTCTCCACGCTCTTCCTCCGGTTGATAGTTTTGAGTAATTTTAAACCCACCCTTTAAGGAGGCCGATTTGGAAAAGGTTGTTGTCGGGATAACCGGTGCAAGCGGCTCAATCTACGGTAAGAGGCTCGTTGAGGTCCTCGTTGCAAACTCTTACGGAGTTGAGCTGATTTTCTCCGAGACAGGAAGGAAGGTTTTTGAGTTTGAAACGGGCGTTGCCGCCGATGATTTTGTTAACTCTCTTCCCCGGGAGCTCGTTAACCTCTACTCTCCCGACGAGCTCTTTGCCCCTCCCTCAAGCGGCTCTCACCCGGTAAGGGGAATGGTTATAGCTCCCTGTTCTGCCGGTACTTTGGGCCACATAGCCTCGGGCTCAACGGTGAACCTGATTCACAGGGCGGCCGACGTTAACCTTAAAGAGAAAAGGCCTCTGGTTCTCGTCTTTAGGGAGACTCCCATTAACAGAATTCACGCGGAGAACATTTTAAAAGTTATAGACGCGGGAGCAACCGTTCTTCCGGCCTCTCCGGCCTTTTACGGAAAACCTAAGGAGATTGGGGAGCTCGTTGACTTCGTAGTTGAAAGGGCTTTAAGGGCACTACTGGGGAAGGAGTTCGGCCTTATCAGAAACTGGAAATCTCCTTGATTAGCCGTGAGGTAGGGAAAGGGATAACCTCCTCTATGCTTTCCCTTCCCGTTAGGAGCATCAGGAGTCTGTCAAAACCTAAGGCCACGCCCTCGCACGGAGGAAGGGACTTCTCCTTAAGGAGGCTCAGAAATCCCCGGTCAACGGCACACTCCCCCTTCTTTTTAAACTTTTTCAGGTAGCTTTTATAGTCGGTTAGCTCGGTGTAGCCGTTTGCAATCTCAACTCCGGCAATGTATAGCTCAAACCTCTCCGCCACCCCCTCTTTAACTACGGCCATTGCCGAGAACTCCTCCGGGTAGCCGTAGAGGAAGACCGGGTGAGGGAGCTCCGAAAGCCCTGGCTCAACCTTTTCAACCAAGAGCTTGAAGAACGCCGTTTCGTAGTCACCCTCCCCTGCTGCCCTCTTTACCTCTTCCCTTTCAAATGGGTTAACTCCGGCAAATTCAATGAAAGCTTCTTTAACCGTAATTCGCTCAAACTTTAAAAGGTTTGCCCTCTTTCCCCTGAAGATAACCTCTTCAACTCCGAACTCTTCTGCCCCCGCCTTTACTATCTCCTCGGTCTCCTCCATTCCTTTCTTAAAGTCCTCTCCCGCCCTGTACCACTCAACCATCGTGAACTCAATTTGGTGGAGGGAGGTGAGCTCGGAGCTCCTGAAGACTTTACAAATCTGGAAAATCCTCTCCATCCCGGCGGCAACGAGCCTCTTCATAAAGAACTCGGGAGAGGTGTGGAGGAACCAGCGGAGCTCCCTTTCCTTAAAGTCTTTAAAGAGAACTTCGGCGTTCTCTACGTTGTCGTCGGGGTTGCAGTAAGGCGTTAAGAGGGGCGTTTCAACTTCGGTGAAATTCCATTTAAAAAAGAGCTTCCTTATTCTTTCCCTCAGTCTGTTTCTGGCTATAATGATTTCTAACACCCTTATTCTCCGGAGAGGTTTTTTGAGAGTAGGAATACTATCTGACATTCATGGCAATTTCCACGCTTTAAGGGAGGTTGAGAAGAAGTTAAGAGAAAAGGGGGTTGACCAAATCTGGTGTCTCGGGGACATAGTGGGATACGGTGCTTTCCCCAACGAGTGCGTTGAGTGGGTTAGGGAAAACTGCTCAGTTGCCCTTTTGGGAAACCACGAGCTCGGAGTTCTCGGCTACTACGACCTTAACCTCCTGAACGACTACGCTGCAATCTCCCTCACTTGGAGCAGGGAGAGACTGAAGCCTGAGAACCTTGATTACCTCCGTACCCTCTCAATTCAGCACCTTACTAACTGCTGTCAGCTCGTTCATGATACTCCGGAAAACCCCGGTAGCATGAAGTACATACTAACTAAAGAGGACGCCTACTACGGTCTTTTGAAGCAGGTAAGGGACATCTGTTTCTTCGGCCACACCCACGTTCCCGCAGCTTACCGGCTCTGGGGCCCCGAGGTTGACAGGGTTTCAATAACCCCGATTTACTTTAAGGCCGGAAGGTACCTTATTAACCCGGGAAGCGTCGGCCAGCCCCGGGACAGAGACCCTCGGGCCTCCTTCGGGATAGCCGACTTTGAGGAAAAGAGCTTTAACCTCTATAGAGTAGAATACGATTCTAAGGCTGCAGCCAAAGAGATTTTGAGGGCAGGCCTTCCGGAGTTCCTCGCGGCAAGACTAATTTTGGGGGTTTAGTAATGAAGGGCTACATGCTGATTGGAGGGAAGAGGGTATTTAAGAAAGAGGAGATTGAAATTCACTTCCCCTACGACGGCTCACTCGTTGGAACCATTCCCAGGGGAGACGAGAAGGACGCCCAGCTTGCAGTTGAGGCTGCAAAAATCGGCTTTGAGAAGGTTAAAAGAATGACCGCCTACGAGCGTTTCAGGGCTCTTGAGAGGGCTGCAAGGATTATCTCAAGGAGAGCTCAGGAGTTTGCTGAGCTCCTTACCCTTGAAGTGGGTAAGACTATTAAAGAGGCGATGGGTGAAGTGGGAAGAGCGGTTAACACCCTTACCCTCTCGGCCGAGGAGGCAAAGAGAGTTTTAGGTGAAGAGGTAAGGTTTGACGCCGCACCGGGGATTAGTGGGAAACTCGGATTTTACAGGAGGGTTCCTCTCGGGGTAATCGGTTGCATCACTCCCTTTAACTTTCCCCTAAACCTTACCTGCCACAAGGTCGGCCCTGCGCTGGCGGCGGGGAACGCCGTTGTTATAAAGCCTTCTGAGAATACTTCCTTAACCGTTATAAAGCTTGCAGAAGTTTTAATTGAGGCGGGCTTTCCACCCGAGGCAGTAAATGTTATAACCGGCTACGGAGAGGAGGTCGGCGACGCACTTGTCAGAAACCCCGAAGTCAGGATGATTACCTTTACCGGGAGCGTTGAGACCGGGAAAATCATTATGAGTAGAGGTGGACTAAAGAAGTACGTGATGGAGCTGGGCTCAAACGCCGGGGTTTACGTTGACAGAGACCAGAAAGAGAGGTTGAAGGAGGTTGCCGAGAAGATAGCAAGGGGAGGCTTTGCTCTTGCTGGGCAGGTGTGCATCTCGGTTCAGAGGGTCTTTGTTCACACCGAGCTCTTCAACGACTTCTTAAAAGAAGTCCGTGCCTTTACAAAGACCCTGAAGGTCGGCGACCCGAGGGAGGAGACCACAGACGTTGGCCCCGTAATAGACAAAGGCGCCGCCGACAGGATTATGGAGTGGATAGAGGAGGCAGTTTGCAGGGGAGCCGAAATCGTCTGCGGCGGAAAGAGGCTTTCAGACACCCTGATTGAGCCCACAATCGTTAAAAACGTTCCGAGGAACGCGAAACTCTTTAGAGGTGAGGTCTTCGGCCCCGTTATAGTGGTAAACGAGGTCTCCTCACTTGAGGAGGCAATTGAGGGAGTTAACGACTCCCCCTACGGCCTTCAGGCGGGAATTTTCACAAACGACCTAAAAGGAGCTCTTAAGTTTGCAGATGAGGTTGAGTGCGGCGGAATAATGGTTAACGAAATTCCCACCTTCAGGGTTGACCAGATGCCCTACGGCGGGGTTAAGGAGAGCGGAATAGGAAGGGAAGGGCCCAAGTTTGCAGTTGAGGAGATGACTGAAATCAAGACGATTTGTTTTGATATGAATTAGTTAAGGGGGAGGAGGCTCCTTCTCCCTACCTTCTGAACTTCTCCTTTAACTTCCTTTCAACTGCCTTCGTTACGAACTGCGAAACGTCCCCTCCGTAGAAGGCTATCTCCCTTACCGCCGAAGAGGAGAGGTAGGCGTATTCGTCTGAGGGCATTAAAAAGACGGTCTCAATCTCGGGGTAGAGCTTCCTGTTTAAGGAGGCCATCGTAAACTCGTGATCCATGTCTGAGACTATCCTTATTCCCCTTAAAATGGCTACAGCCCCTTCCTTTTTTGCAAACTCAACGAGAAGGGAGTTGAAGGTTTTTACCTTCACCTTACCGTTGAGGCCGATTTCCCTTAAACTCTCCTCAAACATCTCTTTCCTCTCCTCAACGGTAAAGAGGGGCTTTTTCTTGGGGTTTTCTGCAATCCCCACTATCAGCTCCGGGAAGAGCTCCAGCCCCCTTCTTACAATGTCAAGGTGGCCGTAGGTTACCGGGTCAAAGGTTCCGGGGTAGATTGCCCTCTTAATCATCTCAACCTCCCGAAGGATGAATTCTACCAGCTTAAAATGCGGTTCCCCTTATATTCAGGCATCCTTATATTCAGCATACTTTATGAATATTAGATAATTAGAAAAGGTTGACTTGATAAGTTAATTTTTATATAAATCAGTCTTAACAGCTTGATTTTTGGGGGTGCAGTTGGAATTCCACATAGACAGGGCAAAGGTTTTACCCAAGGCAAACCTGTGGGAACTCCTTGAAGGATTAAAGAAGCGCTACAAACTGATTGCTCCGGTTAAGGAGGGGGAGAAGTTCGCTTTCAGGGAGATTTCCGACGTCTCTTCCGTTGAGCTTAACTACACAAGGACAATCCTTCCCCCGAAGAAGTTTCTTCTCCCCTACCGCCGTGAGAGGTTCTCCTACGACCCCGAAACGATGGAGTTCAAGAGCTCCTTCAAGGCCGAAGAGCAGGTAATTTTCGGAATTCACTCCTGCGACCTTCACGGAATCTCAATTCTTGACTCAATCCACCTTAAAGAAAACCCCGACCCCCGCTACCTTGAGGTAAGGAGGAAGACAATCCTCATAGGGATTTCGTGCTTTCCAGACGAGTACTGCTTCTGCCTCTCAACCGGGACGGCCTTCCCCGACGGCGCAAACTGGGACCTCTTCCTCACTGATGTCGGACCCGACTACTTCGTCTCAATCGGAAGCCCCAAGGGGGATGAGATAGTCCTTACCTTTAAGCACCTCTTCAGGGAGATTGAAAAGGAGGACTTAGAGCTCTACAAGAGGAGCACCGCCAAGAAGAAGAGGGCTTTTAACGAGGAAAACCTCCCCGACCTTGAGAGAATTTCACAGTTAATAGAGCTTGAGTACGACTCCCCCGTATGGGAGGAGGAGGCAAAGAGGTGTTTGGGGTGCGGAACCTGCACCAACACTTGCCCCACCTGTTTCTGCTACACCAGTGTTGACGTCCCCGACCTTACGGGGAAGGAGGTTAAGAGGATAGAGTTCATCACCTCCTGCCAGTACCCCTACTACTCCCTCGTTGCGGGAGAGCACTACTTCAAGCCCACGAGAACCTCCCGCTTCAGGCACCGCTACTACCACAAGTTTGTCGGATATCCCTACCAGATAGAGAAGTTGGGGTGCGTCGGGTGCGGAAGGTGCACCGCCGAGTGCCCCGCCGGGATAAGCATGGTCAAAACCATAAAGAGGTTGAGAGGAGTAGATGAAAAAGAGCTTAGAGAAGTTACTGAATAAGCCGCTTCCGGCAAATCCGTTTCTGCCCTTAAAGGCGGTTATAACCGACGTTGAGGAGCTGGCTCCCGAGCACAAGAAGTTTACCTTCTCATTCCTTGAGCCCTCTGCCTGCGAGAGGTGGAGCCACATTCCCGGCCAGTTCGTAATGCTTACCGTTCCAAAGGCCGGAGAAATTCCCATCTCAATCTGCTCCTCCCCTACGAGGAAGGGGGTAATAGAGCTTACCGTCAGGAAGGTCGGGAGGAAGACCGAAGTCCTCCACAAGCTCGGGCCCGGCGACCTCGTTGCTATAAGGGGACCCTACGGAAACGGCTTCCCCGTTGAGATTATGGAGGGACACAACGTTCTGATAATAGCCGGGGGGCTCGGAATAGCTCCCCTGCGCTCCCTAATCTGGTACATCCTTGACAGGCGCCACCTCTTTAAGGATGTCTACCTCCTCTACGGAACGAGGAACTACGAGGCCGTTCTCTACAAGGATGAGCTCTCCCGCCTTAAAGAGAGGAAGGACATAAAGTGCCTCTACATCCTTGACAGGGTTGAAACTCCCGAGGACGAAAAGTGGAGCTCTGGAAGGGAGGGCCTCATAACGGAGCTCATCGGAGAGGTTGAGCTTGAGCCCTCTGAAACCTTCGTTGCAGTCTGCGGGCCGCCGGTTGCCTACAAGTTCATCGGCAAGGAGCTCCTTAAGAACGGCTACCCCGAGAGCCAGATTTTTGTCTCCCTTGAGAGGAAAATGGAGTGTGGAATAGGCAAGTGCGGCCACTGTCAAATCGGCTACAAGTTTGCCTGCGTTGACGGTCCGATTTTCCCCCTTTGGGATACAAAAAACCTTCCGGAGATGATTTAAATGGTGAAGGTAGGAATTGTAGGCTTAACGGGTTGCTCTGGGTGTCAGTGTGAAATCCTAAACTGCCAGGACGCCCTTTTAAAACTCCTGACTCTGGTTGACTTTGCCCTCTTTCCCCTTGCAAAGGACGGGGAGTTTGACGGGGAACTTGACCTCCTTTTTGTTGAGGGCTCCGTTTCAACCTTCCTTGATAAGGAGAAACTCTTAAAGCTCAGGGAGAAGGCGAAAATCCTCGTTGCCGTGGGCTCCTGTGCCTGCTACGGAGGGGTTCAGGCCCAGAGGAACGACGAGGCCGAGCTTGAGCAGATGATCAGGGAAGTTTACGGAAAATGGGAGCTCCCTTTTGAGCTCTTTAAACCATCCCCCCTTTCCGACTTCGTTGAGGTTGACTACTTCCTTCCCGGCTGTCCCGTTGACAAGAAGCAGTTTGTCTATACGGTTGCCTCCCTCTTAAACGGGGTTAAGCCCTTCTTTCCCAAACTTCCCGTCTGCCACGAGTGTAAGCTTTCTGAGAACGAGTGCCTTCTGTTAAAGGGAGTTCCCTGTCAGGGGCCCGTCTCTTACGCAGGGTGCGGAGCTCCCTGCACCGCAAAGGGGGTGGGCTGTCAGGGTTGCAGAGGAGACTGCGACTTCCCCAACCACCAGGAGATGCTCTCCCTCTTAACCCAGAGGGGTCTTTCCTACGAAGATGCCGTCAAGTTCCTTAAAGTTTTCAGGGGAAACTCATTCAAAGTGAGGGGATTAAATGAGAAAGGAGCTTAACATCAACCACCTGACCAGGGTTGAAGGCCACGGTGCCGTTGACATAGTTATTGAAAACTCAAGGCTTTCCGAGATAAGGCTGAGGTTTACAGAAGGCCCCCGTTTCTTTGAGTTCATAACGAGAGAGAGGCTCTATACCGAAATTCCCAAGATAGTCTCCCGTATTTGCGGAATCTGCTACGTCTCCCACAGGCTCGCCTCCGTCTTTGCCGTTGAGGACGCCTTCGGCGTAAAGGTAAATAGGGGCATAGAGCTCTTAAGGAGCCTCTTAACCGTCGGGGAGTACCTTGAGAGCCACTCTCTCCACCTCTACTTCCTGGCCCTGCCCGACTACATGGGCTATCCCTCAACCCTCCTGATGGCAAAGGACTACCCCAACGTGGTCAAGCGGGGCTTTAAGCTGAAAGAGGCCGGAAACAGGATAATGAAGCTGATAGGGGGCAAGACCGTTCACGGTGAGAACATTTTGGTTGGCGGCTTTGCCTCAATTCCCTCTCAGGAGGAGCTCAAGAAGGTAAGGAGAGAGCTCCTTAAAGTAATCCCCGAGATTGAGGCAACCCTCTTTCTCTTTGACGGCCTTGACTACCCTGACTTTACCTCGCCCCATACCCTTGAGATGTGCCTTAATTCCCCCTCACCCTGCCTCTTTTCCTCGGAAGTTTGGCTCTCGGACGGAACGACCTTCACAAAGAAGGAGTACGAGCTCTTTGTAAGGGAGGATGTTTCCCCTTACAGCACCGCCAAGGTCTCAAGGGTTAAGGGTGAGCCCTTCCTTATCGGCCCCCTTGCAAGGGTCAACAGGCTCTTTAAAGAGGAAGAGCTCCACCCGAAAGTTTCCGAGGCCGTAAAGAGGCTGAAGAACACTTTCCCCTCAAAGAACAGCCACCTTGCAAACCTTGCAAGGGCGGTTGAGCTCCTTGACGCAGCTTACAGGGGTGTTGAGCTAATTGAGGAACTTCTGTCCCTCTACCCATTTGAGCCTTCGGTTGAGGTTAACCCCCGGGCTGGAACGGGCTTCGGCGTAAAGGAAGCCCCCAGGGGAACCCTATACCACAAGTACACCTTTGACTCCTCCGGTAGGTGTGTCGGGGCCAACATCATAACCCCGACGGCTCAGCTTCAGTCGGTAATTGAGGAGGACCTGAAGGCCATAGTTGAGGAGAGCCTTGAGGCTGAAGGAGAGGAGATAAAGAAGCGGGCCGAAGTTCTCGTAAGGGCTTACGACCCCTGAATTGCCTGTGCAGTCCACCAGTTCGGTGGAGAGTTTGAGACAGTGAAAGTTATCAGGAGATAGCCGTGGTTGAGGAGTGCAGGCTATTTAGTGACTTTTCGCCGATTGAGAAGGGAGCTCTCTCGGCAGTCTTAACCCCCGTCTTCTTTGATGAAGGAGAGCTCCTCTTTGACGAGTTTCAGGAGGCCGACTCAATCTACTTCATTATGGAAGGAGTTATAGGCCTTTACAGGAGCGACAACTTCGGAAGGTGGACAAAAGTTGCCGCCGTTTACGGCGGAGCTCCCTTAGGGGAGTGTGCCTTCTTCCTCAAAAAGCCCCACTCTTTGAGGGCTGTGGCCGAAAAGCCCGTTAAGGCTTTAAAACTAACAAAAAATGGTGCAGAGAGGTTAAAGAGAGAGACTCCCGAGGTTTACGCGAAGCTGGTTGAAAAGCTCGTTGCCATTATGGCCGAGAGGCTAAAGTCGGAAGACGCCAAATTCTCTCAGATATGTGGATTTTTCTCTGTTCCGGGAGGGAATAGATGGAGAAGGTAGTCTGGGCTCTAATTCTGATTCCGTGGGCTCTTGCTCTTGCGGTCTTTATCTCTCCGTGGCACAGGCTCAGGCAGGCTATAACCTTCCTCTCTCTGCCTGTTCTCGTTTACCTGACCTACCTCCTTTCTGATGGCTCTTTACCCCTCTTAATTCACACTCCCCACTGGGTCTCTCAGCTTATAACCCTCTACGACTTCCTCCTTCTCTTCTACTTCCTCTATCAAGGCTTGAAGTTCAGGAGCTTCCTCGTCTCCGTCCTATCCCTCTTTCAGATTTTCCTCCTGGTCTGGGTTCTCTTAATCCTTCCCCACAGGGAAGGGGCGGAGCTCCTTGTTGATAGGCTCACCCTCTTTATGTACTGGATTGTTGCCACGGTGGGTACCCTCATTTCAATCTACGCCACGAAGTACATGGAACAGGAGAACTTAGAGAGGGAGAACCGCTTCGTCTCTGTACTCCTGTGGTTCCTTGGGGTAATGAACTTTGCCGTTTCTGTAAATAACCTTGAGTGGTTCTTTGCCCTCTTTGAGACCACAACCCTGGCTTCTTACGTCCTAATCAGGTTCAGGTGGGATGAAATCTCAATTAAGAACGCCCTTAGAGCCCTATGGATGAACCAGGTAGGGGGAATTGCAATTCTCCTTGCAATCCTTTTTGCCGTTAAGTACTACGGCGTTTACAGGTTTACCGAAATCCTCGCAATAAAGGGGCACCTCATTTCAATGGTACCCCTGGGCTTCTTAGCAATCTCCGCCCTCGTTAAGGGAGCTCAGATGCCCTTCCACAGGTGGCTCCTTGGGGCAATGGTAGCCCCTACGCCGGTTAGCGCAATTCTCCACTCTGCAACCATGGTTAAGATTGCCCCTTACCTCATTCTCAGGCTCTCGCCGGTTATTAAGGGAACCCTCCTTGCAAAGCTTCTGATTATCACAACCGGTTTTGTCTTCGTCTCGGCAGGCCTTCTTGCCTTAACTCAGGATAACTTTAAGAAAATCCTTGCCTACTCTACCATTTCCCTCTTAGGGCTTATGATGCTTACCGGGGCGATGGGGAGCTCCACCGCCGTTTTGGCCTCACTCCTCCTAATCCTCTTTCACGCAGTCGTTAAGGCCCTCCTCTTTATGGAGGCGGGAGTTATGGAGAAGCTCTTTAAGGCTAAGTACCTTGAGGATATAAGGAGGCTGGTTGAGAGAGCTCCCGTAACCGTTTTCTTCGTATCAATCGGATTTATGAGTATGACAATCGTTCCCTACGGAATTTTTGTTGCCAAGTGGCTGACACTGGAGGAGGCCTCAAACTTCCTCTCCCACGGAGCTTACGTGGGCTCAATTATCTTCGTTGCAACAGGAGGAGTAATCCTTACCCTTCTCTACTTTAAGATTATCGGAGTTATGACGAGAAAGAGGGAAGAGTTTTTTAGGTTCAGGCTTGAGAAGCTCCCCTTCGTTTACCTCTTCTCAACCGTCCCTCTCGTCGTCTTTACGATTGTAGGCTCAATCTTCATCGCCCTCCTCTCAACTAAGCTCATCAACCCCGTAGTTTCGCAGGTTGTGGGCTCTCCGGCCCCGATTAAGGCGCTGGGTCTGACCCTCCAAACGGGGGTTTCAGAGCTCTACGGCTGGCAGATTGTGGGAGCCTTCACTCTCCTCCTGATTGTTCCCGTCTGTGCCTACTTTATCCACTTCTCTGGAACTGATAGGGTTTTTACCTACACCTGTGGCGAGAGGGTTGAGCTCAACCTCGGAACCTACGACTTCCTCTGCATCTCACAGGTTGAGCCCCTGGTTGAGACTGTTTCAGTTGCCCTCTTCGTACTCACTCTCGTTCTTGGAGGAGGTCTGGTATGAGTCTTGCTCTTTTAATTACCCTCCTTTCGCCGGTTATCGGAGGTTTCGTTTACGGAGTTGAGAGGATTTTAAGGGCGAGGATGCAGGGAAGGGTCGGGCCTCCCCTTCTTCAACCTTTCTACGACTTCTTCAAGCTCCTTGAAAAGAGGAGCATGGTAATCCACTCCTTTCACGCCTTTATGGGGCTTATGTACCTGCTGGGAACGTGGTTCTCGCTTTACGTCCTTCTCTCGGGCGGCGACATTTTGATTGCAATCTTCTTCCACCTCCTCTCCCTTGCCTTCCTCGTTGTCGGCGGCTTCAGCGTCCGCTCTTCCTACTCTATTCTCGGCTCAATGAGGGAGCTCCTCCACATGGTCGCCTACGAGCCGGTTTTCGTTCTTGCCGCCGCGGGCCTTTACCTGATAACAGGAACTTTCCAGATTTCCCAAATTCTCCACTCGGATAAGCTCCCCCTTCTCTACTTGCCCTTAGTTTTCATCGCACTCCTTCTAACCCTGCCCTCAGTTTTAAAAAAATCTCCCTTTGACGTTGCTGAGGCCCACCAGGAGATTATCGGCGGCCCCGAGATTGAGTACTCGGGAAAGTTCTACGAGGCCATCTACACCGCCAAGTGGATTGAGTACGTTTACGCCTTCTTCTTCGTCTTCCTCTTTGCAGGAGGGAGCTGGTGGCTGGGAGCTCTGCTGGTTCTCCTTTCCTTCTTCCTCGTCAACCTGATTGATAACGCTACCGCAAGGGTCAACTTCAGACAGATGGTTGCCTTCCACTGGTGCGTTCTTATTCCCCTTGTGGTGATAAACCTCATGCTACTTGCCCTGTGGAGGAGTTAAAGATGGACTTTAAGAAATTCAGGAAGAAATCGCCGTGGCTTCTTCACTACAACACTGGAAGCTGTAACGGTTGCGACATTGAAATCCTCGCCTGCCTTGCCCCCAAATACGACCTTGAAAGGTTTGGAATACTAAACAGGGGAAACCCGAAACAGTCTGACGTTTTGATAGTTACCGGCCCCGTTACTAAGAGAGCCAGGGAGAGGCTAATCCGCCTCTATTTTGAGATGCCCGAGCCCAAAGTTGTCGTTGCGGTGGGGGCCTGTGCCTGCACTGGAGGTGTCTTCAGACACATGTACAACGTTTTAAACGGGGTTGATAAAGTAATTCCCGTTGACGTTTACGTTCCCGGCTGTGCCGCAAGGCCGGAGGCCATAATTGACGGAGTTGCGAAGGCCCTTGAAATCCTTGAGAAGAAAAAGAAGGACTTTGTTCCTCCTAAAGTCTGTAAGAACGTTGAAGTTAAAGAGCCCATTAACAGGAAATTCCTCCTTGAAAAGTGTCTGGGGGTAAAGAATGAAGGTTGAGGAAATTAAGGTTCCCCTGAGAGATGTTAGGAGAACAGTAAAGGAGTTCTACAACGAGAACGAGTGGCACTTTATAACCGTTAACGCCGTTGACCTGGGCGGCAAGGTGGAGCTCAAATGGTTCTTCACCCGCTACGGCGAGGATGAGTACTTCAGAGTGGTAGTTGCCCAGGCCTCCTACGATGAGGAAATCCCCACCCTGACCTACCTGATACCCTCTGCCTGGATTTCTGAGTGGGAGCTTGCAGACCTCTTCGGCCTTAACGTTGAAGGGGCAAAGACAGGCCTCTTCCTTGAGCCCGACAGCCCCAGAGCACCCCTTAGGAGAGGTTAGGAGATGGGAAAGAGGATAACAGTACCCTTTGGAAGCCAGCACGTTGCTCTTCCCGAGCCGATAAAGTTTGTCTTTCAAACTGAGAACGAGAAAATTACCTCTGTTGAGGTTGACGTAGGTTACGTCCACAGGGGAATTGAGAAGGCCTGCCAGACGAAGTTCAAGTACACTCAGGTCGGCTACGTCGTTGCAAGGGTGTGCGGCCTTTGCTCAATCTCCCACACCCTCGGCTACGTTACGGCGGTTGAGAGGTTGATGGGAGTTGAGGTTCCCAAAAGGGCTCTCTATCTGAGGTTGATAGTCAGCGAGCTTGATAGGGTCCATTCCCACCTCCTTGCAATGGGGCACACTGCAGAGGTTGCCGGCTACGAGAACCTCTTTATGCAGACCTTCAGGTACAGGGAGACTGCTATGGAGCTCCTTGAGCTCCTTACGGGGAACAGGGTTCAGTACGACTACGCCACAATCGGCGGGGTTAACAGGGACTTGACTCCCGACGTTGCAAAGACTCTGAAGGAGAGGTTAAAGGAGCTCAAAGAAAGGTGCCTCTGGATTAAGGACGTCTTTGAGAACGACTTTACCCTGAAGCTCAGGTGGAAGGGGGTGGGAGTTGTTACCAAAGAGATGGCAAAAAGGTTTAACGTTGTAGGCCCCCCTGCAAGGGCGGCAGGCCTTGAGACCGACTGCCGTGCAGAGTTTAACTACCTTCCCTTTAAAGAGCTGGGCTTTAAACTCGTTGTTAGAAATGGCGGGGACATCTACGACAGGAACCTTGTAAGGGCTTACGAGGTTATAAACTCTATTGAGATGGTTGAGAACGCCCTTGAGGGGCTCCCTGAAGGGGATGTGAAAGTTGCGGTTAAGGGCCTTCCCGACGGCGAGAGTTTCGTTAGGGTTGAAGCTCCGAGGGGTGAACTCTTTTACTACGTTAAGGGCTCAAAGAAGATGGTTCTTGACAGGGTCAGAATAAGGGTTCCGACCTTTGCAAACATTCCCGT
This sequence comes from Desulfurobacteriaceae bacterium, assembly GCA_027068415.1. Classification (GTDB taxonomy): domain Bacteria; phylum Aquificota; class Aquificia; order Desulfurobacteriales; family Desulfurobacteriaceae; genus Thermovibrio. Next base: position 14,905 of record JAMOTD010000002.1, read on the forward strand.
TATGAAGGAGCTCTTTGTAGGAATGGACTACGCCGACGTTCCTGCAACGGTAATCAGCTTTGACCCGTGTCTCTCCTGTACTGCAAGGTAGGGGGTGAGAGGTGAGGTTTCTCCGTGGACTGCTCCTCTCCCTTATCCTCTGCGGCAGTGCCCTTGCCTGCAGTAGCGACTGCTCCCAGTGCCACACAGTTCCGAAAGATAGGGAGCACGCCGTTCTCTCTACCTGTGCCTCCTGCCACAGGGAGCACCCGGAAAAGGCCTTTGAGGGAAGGTGCGGTGCAGACTGTTTTGACTGCCACGACTATAAAAAGGTTATGGAAATCTCCCCCGCCCATAAAGTTTTAGTTAGGTGTGCCGAGTGTCATAAAGCCTTGAAGGAGAAGAGTATTCCCTTGCCACTTAAGGAGCTCTTGGGAGGTGAATAAATGAAAGAAATGTTGATTCAGAGCATAAAGAACCTTTTCAGCAAGCCCGAGACCGTACTATATCCGGCAGAGCCGTCCCCTCCTCCGCCGGGCTACAGGGGGCTTATAGTTTACGAGGAGAGCCTCTGCATCTTCTGTACCAAGTGTGAGCTTGTCTGCCCTCCCGGCGCAATAAGGTTTACTTACACCGACGACGGAAAAAAGAAGTTCCACTACAACCCTTACCTCTGTATTTACTGCGGGGAGTGTGTAAGGGCCTGTCCCAAGCCCGGCTGTTTAACTCAGGTTGAGGAGACAGCTCCTCCCGAGACCTCTCCTCCCGACTGGGACTCCCTTGAGAGGGAGGCGGAGGAGAGTAAGAAGCGCTTCCTCGCAAGCAGGAAGAAGAAAAAGGGTTAAGCCTTTGAGGCGTAGAGCTGGATAAGGGAAAGGAGGAGTTCTTTATTCTTTATGTTCTCAACGGTAAGCCTTTTAATGTCGTCCCATATTGAGAGTACCGCTTCCCTATCAAGGTGGAGGAGATTCTCTATCAGTTTTTTCTTTTCCTCCTGGAGCTCCTTTATCCTCCTCAAGTCTTCCTTTGTAATTTTTCCGGTCTCAAGGAGGCTCTTAAGGAGTGTGTTTTCCCTATGCAGGAGCTCTGACAGGGCTCTTGCTGTATTCTTCGGCACGGCGGCTCCGGTAATCTGGTTTCTTAATTTAATTTAAACTTCATCTCCTTCTTTTGTACCATGACCGATGTCAAAGGGGGATGGGCGTTAAAATCGTGTTAAAATAGTTAGGCCTCTTGAACAACTTAGGATTTTGGAGGGAAAGTTGGAAAGGAAAAAAATAACCATCGTAGGGGCAGGAAACATCGGAGCTACCCTTGCCCTTCTACTTGCAAGGAGGGAGACTGCAGACATTACCCTCATTGACATAAACGAGGGAGTTGCGAAGGGAAAAGCCCTTGACATCATGGAGGCCTCTCCGATACTCGGCTTTAACGCCCACGTTGTCGGAACGGGTAACTACGAGGATACTGCAAACTCCGACATTGTAATAATCACTGCAGGTTTCCCAAGGAAGCCGGGAATGAGCAGGGACGACCTCCTATTTAAGAACTATGAAGTTGTAAAGAGCATCTCCGAGCAGATTAAAAAGTACTCACCTGAAGCCTTCGTAATAGTCGTCACAAATCCGCTTGATGCAATGACCTACACTGCTCTTAAAGTTACCGGCTTCCCCAAAGAGAGAGTTATGGGAATGGCGGGAGTCTTAGATTCGGCCCGCTTTGCCTACTTTATCTCCGAGAAGACGGGGATTTCAGTTGAAAACATAAACGCCTTTGTAATCGGGGGCCACGGCGACGACATGGTTCCCCTGCGCAAGTTCACGACAATTGCTGGAATGCCCATAACCAACTTCCTTTCCAAGGAAGAGCTTGAGGAGGTTATTGAGAGGACAAGGTTCGGAGGAGGAGAAATCGTTCAGCTCCTCAAAACCGGAAGCGCATTTTACGCCCCTGCCGCGTCAATCCTTGAAATGGTTCTTGCAATCCTCTGGAATAAGAGGAAAATTCTCTCTGCCAGCGTCTACCTTGAAGGCGAAGTAGGAGAGTACTACGGAGCTTCAGGCCTCTGCGTCGGAGTTCCAATAGTTTTGGGTAAAGATGGAGTTGAAGAGATTATTAAGCTTGACCTTACTGAAGAGGAGTGGGCGGACTGGAGGAAGTCTGTTGAGTCTGTAAGAAAGCTCGTTGAGAAACTGCCCCTTTAATCCGGAGGGAAGAGATGAGGGAAATTCACGTAGATAAAGTAAAGGAAACCGTTAAAAGGCTCTGTATGGAGGCAAATTACTTTCTTCCGCAAGACGTTTTAAATGCTTTTAAAGAGGGAAAGGAGAGGGAAGTTTCTCAGGTGGGGAAGAGCGTTTTTGACATCCTGCAGGAAAATGCAAGGATCGCCGCAAGTGAGGAGATTCCCTACTGTCAGGATACAGGCTTTGCTGTTGTCTTCCTTGAAATAGGTCAGGATATAAGGTTTGTTGGCGGAAGTTTAGAAGAGGCAGTTAACAGGGGAGTTGCCGAGGGCTACACTGAGGGATACCTGAGGAAGTCAATAGTCTCAGACCCCCTCTTTGACAGGAAGAATACGGGAGATAACACACCCGCCGTAATTCACTACAAAATTGTCCCCGGCGATAAGGTGAAAATAACCGTTGCGGCCAAAGGGGGCGGAAGTGAGAACATGAGCCGCCTTGCAATGCTCAAGCCCGCCGACGGAGTTGAGGGAGTTAAGAAGTTCGTATTAAAGACCGTAAGCGATGCAGGCCCCAACCCCTGCCCCCCTATAACCGTCGGCGTCGGAATAGGCGGAACCTTTGAGAAAGTTGCCTACCTTGCAAAGAAAGCCCTCTTAAGGCCGATAGGCCACAGGAACCCTGACCCCCGCTACGCAAGGCTTGAGGAGGAGCTCTTAGAGGGGATTAACAAGCTTGGTATAGGCCCCTCGGGATTCGGCGGAAGGGTAACTGCCCTTGATGTTAAGATTGAGTGGTACCCCTGCCACATAGCCTCCCTTCCCGTTGCGGTAAACATTCAGTGCCACGCCTCAAGGCACAAGGAGGCCGAAATTTAGTTCTTTCGGGGCAAAAACTTGGAGCTCTAAGTTTTCCTTGCAGTGAGAATGAGGACATCGTACTCAATAACCGGCTCTTTTGAGTACACCTCCAAAAACCTTAGGAGCTCCCCCCTCTTGGGCCTTCCGAAGGGGTTCCTCGCCCCCGTCCTGTTTACGGCCTTTAGGGCCTCCTTTGGGCTTTTAAAAACTTTTCTCAGGTAAACCCTTTCAAACTCAATAATTTCAAACAGTCGGGAGAGCTCTGCGAAAACCTTCTCCTCATCAGGGAACTTAAAGAGGGGAAGGGAGCTCCCTACATCCTTCCAGCACTTAAAGAGTATTTTCAGGCTCCCCTCTACGGGAATTGAGAGGAGAAAGTACCCTCCGCTTTTCAAAACCCTGTAAGCCTCTCTGAAGCTCCTTTCAACCTGAGTCCACTGGAGGGCGAAGTTTGAGATAACCGTTTTGAAACTCTCATCTTTAAAGGGTATTCTTTCGGCGTCTCCACAGACGGCCACCCTTCCCTTCTCCCTGCACCTTTTTGTCATTTCCGGTGCAATGTCTAAACAGATTCCACCTTCAGGGGTTAGCTTTCCGGTTCCTGCTCCGAGGTCTAAAAGGGGAAGGAGCTTGTCAATTAAGTTCAAACGCCTCAGCAGTCTCTCTCCCGCCTCAAGCTGGAGCTCTGCCACCTCTTCGTACTCTTTAGCGGCAAGTGAAAAGTTCCTCTTAATCCTCTCTTTCATGGCTTTTAGGAATATAATTTTTCAAACTCTGGAGGTAAACCTTGACCTGGATTAAGAGGAGGAAAACCAGAACTGTCTGGGTGGGTAAGGTTCCGGTTGGGAGCTCCCACCCGGTAGCCGTTCAATCTATGACGAACACCTTTACCGAAGACGTTCCCGCAACCGTTGCCCAGATAAAGGAGCTTGAGAGGGTAGGCTGCGAGATTGTTAGGGTTGCCGTTCCCTCGGTTGAGGCGGCAAAGGCCATTCCGAAAATCAAGGAGCAGATTTCAATTCCCCTCGTTGCCGACATCCACTTTGACCACCGCCTTGCCCTCCTCTCAATTGAGGAGGGTGCAGACTGCATAAGGATTAACCCGGGGAACATAGGTGCACAGTGGAAGGTTAAGGAAATAGTTAAACTTGCCAAAGAGAGGGGAGTTTCAATAAGGGTGGGGGTAAATACCGGCTCAATTCCGGCAGAGCTCCTAAACAAGTACGGCTCTCCAAAGCCCGAAGCCCTTGCAGAAGCTGCCTTGAACTACGCAAAGCTCCTTGAGGACTGGGACTTTACAAATACGAAGTTCTCCCTTAAGGGCTCCGACGTTAAAACTACCGTTTTGGCCAATAAAATTTTCGCCTCTCAGACCGATTACCCCATTCACGTGGGGATTACGGAGGCGGGAACCTTTATCTCCGGTGCGGTTAAGTCTGCGGTGGGGGTCGGAATTCTCCTCTATGAGGGAATCGGGGATACGTTAAGGGTTTCTTTAACCACCCACCCGAAAGAAGAGGTAAAAATAGCCTACAAGATACTCTCGGCACTTGAGCTCAGGAAGAGGGGAGTGGAGGTAATCTCCTGCCCCACCTGCGGAAGGTGCTTGGTTGACGTTGAGGGCCTTGCAAAGGAGGTGGAGGAGAGGCTTGAGCACGTTGAAAAGCCCCTGAAGGTTGCAGTTATGGGTTGTGCAGTAAACGGCCCGGGGGAGGCGAGGTTTGCAGACGTAGGAATAGCCGGTGCCGGAAGCTACTTTATCCTTTTCGTTAAAGGGAAGGTTATAGAGAAACTAAAGCCCGAAGAGGCCCTTGAGAGGCTCGTTGAGGAAGTTGAGAGGCTTGCGGAGGAGAGGTGAAGGTAAGGAGCGTCTTTATAGAGGGGATGAAAGTTCACATGAGGTGCGGAGTTTACAAAGAGGAGAGGGAGCTGGGGGTTCAGGCCGAGGTCTCGGTAAGGGTGGTTTCGGAGGGGTTTGTGGACTATCAGGAGCTCTATAACCTCATAAAGAGAGTTGCCTCAGGAACTTTTATCTACATTGAGGAGTTTCAGGATACACTTCTTGAGGAGATTATAAATAAATGGAATCCAGTTGAAGTTATAATAAGAACTATTAAAGTCAGCGTTCCTTTTCAACACAGCTTTGAGAGGGCGGGGGTAGAGCTGAGATGGCAGAGAGAAAGATAGAGTGTAAGGTCTTAAAGAGGGTAAGGGAGAAAAAGAAGTTAACTTCCGGGGAGCTCCAGCTCATAACGAAAATCGCCAAAGAGGAGCTCAAGTTCCTTGCAAGAAACAACATCCCTCTCATTCCGGAAAACTACATTCTCTGGTTTGAAATCTTCTGCTACCTGATTGAGAACGAGCTTGAGCTTTCCGACCTTGAAATCCTCGGCCTCTTTAAGGAGAAGTACCCCACCATAGAGAAGGTAGAGAGTGTTCTGGTTGAGGTTGAACCCCAGGAGAAGGAGCTCCTTAAGAGAGTTGCTGAGGAGATAGTCAATGAAGTTGATAAAGTAATTGAGAGCCTTGACGTTCACAATAAAAACCTTGAGGAGAAAGAGAATTCTTTTAGAGAAATAAAAGAGACTATCTCCGACGATACTGTGAAGGGGCTCCTTGAAAAGATTTTGAGCGAGCTCTCGGAAATAAAGGGGCAGAACGAGGAGCTTAAAAAGAAGCTTGAGGAGGCAAACAACCAAATCAGGAAGCTTACCAGCGAGCTTGAGGAGACTAAGAGGGAGGCCTCAATAGACTTCTTAACCCAGGTTGCAAACCGTGCAAGCTTTGACAGGGCAATAACCGACCTCGTAAACGACTTCTACAGGCGGAACTACCCCTTCGCCCTTCTCATGATAGACATAGACAACTTCAAGAAGATAAACGACACCTACGGCCACCAGGCAGGTGACTACGTCCTGAGGGAGCTGGCGAGGGTTTTAAAGAGTCAACTCAGGGCGCGGGACGTTATAGCCCGCTACGGCGGTGAGGAGTTTGCGATTCTCCTTCCCGGCGTTACCTTCAGTCAGGCCATAAGGGTTGCTGAGAGGTTGAGGAGGGCCGTTGAGAAGCACCTATTTAAGTACGGGGACAAGGTTATTCCCGTGACAATCAGCATCGGCGTTGCCCTTATGAGGGAGGGTCTTGACGAAACGGCACTCGTTGAAAAGGCCGATAAGGCCCTCTACCTTGCAAAGCGCTCGGGTAAGAATCAGGTTAAGACAGACCTTGACGTGGAGCTTGAGGAGTGAGAGTTCTCCTTCACATCTGCTGTGCCCCCTGTGCCTGTTATCCGATTAAGGTTTTGAAGGAGAGGGGCTACGAAATCATCGGCCTCTGGTATAACCCCAACATCCACCCATGCACCGAGTTCGTTAAGAGAATGGAGGCCGTTAAAAAGCTTGAGGAAATTGAAGGGATAAAGGTAATCTACTTTGACTCCTACGAGCCCGAAAAGTGGTTTAGGGCTGTTGCTTTCAGGGAAGAGAGGCCGATTAGGTGTCAAATCTGCTACTCAATGCGCCTTGAGATGGCCGCCTCGGTTGCAAAGAAGGGAAAGTTTGACGCCTTCACCTCAACCCTCTTCTACAGCAAGTACCAAAAAAGGGAACTTATGGTTCCCCTTGCCGAAAATGCCGCAGAGAAGTTCGGCGTAAACTTCCTTAATATTGACTTCAGGGAAGGGTGGAAAGAGGGGATAGAGGTCTCAAAGGACTACGGTCTCTACCGTCAGCAGTACTGCGGTTGCCTCTATTCTGAAAAGGAGCGCTACTGCCCAAAGGGAAAGCCGAGGGCCGACTGGGTCTTGGAGCAGACCGTTAGAGAGGCCGAAAGGGTTATCTCCCACTTTAAGAAGTGAATTTCCCTATAATTAACCTTCCTTAAACCCTTTTCAGGAGGCCTTCCTTGAAAAACCCCTTCCTTGAGAGCGAGAAAATCTGGGTTTTAGACGGCGGGATGGGAACTATGCTTATGAAGAAGGGGCTTGACGTTAACTACGCCCCGGAGCTCCTCAACCTGAAGCACCCGGAAGTCTTAAAGGAAATCCACTCCGAGTACATTGAGGCCGGAGCCGACATAATAGAGACCAACACCTTCGGAAGCAACAGGATAAAGCTTTCTCACTACGGCCTTGAGGATAAGGTAAGGGAGCTTACCGCAGCCGGAGTGAAACTTGCGAGGGAGGTTGCACAGGGGAGAGCTCTCGTAGCCCTCTCGGTCGGCCCTACGGGGGTCTTCGTTGAGCCCGTCGGCGACTACACCTTTGATGAGATAGTAGATGTATTTAAAGAGCAGATAGAGGCCGGAGCAGAAGCAGGAGCAGATTTAATTCTTATAGAGACCATGTCAGACATTAAGGAGGCAAAGGCCGCAGTAGTTGCCGCCCAGGAAGTCTGCGACCTTCCCGTAATGGTAAGCATGACCTATCAGGAGGACGGAAGAACGCTCCTGGGAACTCCTCCGGAGGTCTCTGCGGCGGTCTTTGAAGGCTTTAATGTGGCGGCGGTCGGGGCAAACTGCTCCCTCGGACCCGAGAGCTTCGTTGAGCTCGTTAAGAGGATGGCAGAAACGACCTACACCCCCATAGTAGTTTACGCCAACGCAGGCCTTCCCGTTTTAAAGGATGGGAAAACAATTTACCCCGAGCCCCCTGAAACCTTCAGAAAGTACGCCGTAGAGTTCGTTAAGGCCGGTGCAAACATAATTGGTGGCTGCTGCGGGACGACTCCGGAGCACATAAGAGCGATTAAGGAGGCAGTTAAGGACTTAAAACCGGTAGGGAGAAACCCCGTTAAGGGTTTAAAGGTTGCAAGCAGGACGAGGTTGGTTTTGGTTGGCACCGGCTACCCCACCAGAATGATTGGTGAGAGGATTAACCCGACCGGGAAGAAGAGCCTTCAGGAGGCCCTAAAGAAGGGGGACTTCTCAATTGTCAGGCAGGAGGCAAAGAAGCAGGTTGAGGAGGGGGCGGAGCTCCTTGACGTAAACGTCGGCGTTCCCGGAATAGACGAGGCAAAAGCCTTAAAGGAGGCCGTTAAGACCGTAATAGAGACGGTGGATGCCCCCATAGTTATTGACAGCAAAGACCCGAAGGCCCTTGAAGAAGCCCTCAAGATGGCCGACGGAAAGCCGATAGTCAACTCCTGCTCGGGTGAGGAAAAAGATATTAGAGAAATCCTTCCTCTCGTTAAAAAATACGGCGCAAACGTCCTCCTCCTTGCAATAGACGATGAGGGGCTGAAGGAGAAGGCTGAAGATAGGGTTGAGATAGTTGAAAAACTCTTAAAAGAGTGTGAAAAACTCGGAATAGACAGGGACTCAACCATTGCAGACGTTTTAAACCTTGCGGTGAGCGCGATGCCCGACTCTACCGTTGAGACCTTAAAGGCCATACGCCTGGTTAAAGAGAAGTTTGGAATAGCAACAACTTTAGGAGTCAGCAACGTCTCCTTCGGACTACCCTCCCGCTCCCTCATAAACTCGGCCTTTATGGCTATGGCAATTTACAGCGGGCTTGACAGCGGAATAGTGAACCCCGGCGACAGCCGTATGGTTGAAACGATTTACGCCTCAGACGTTTTGGTGGGCAAGGATAAGGGGGCAGAGGGGTTTGTAAGCAAGTTTCAGAACTATAAACTTAAAGGTGAGGACAAAGAGTGCAGGGAGCTCTTATCAAAAATCCACGCCCTAACCGGGGCATTCCTTAAGGGGAAGAAAATCTCCGTTGACTTTTCGGGAAAGGAAGAGAAGAAGGAGAAGGGTAGAGAAGAAAAAGAGGAAGAGGGAGCTCCTGCCGGCATTTTGGGGGAAATCTTCAGGAAAGTTTTAGAGGGAGATAAGGAGGGCATAGTAGAGCTGACCAAAGAGGCCTTAAAGGAGTACGAACCCCTCAAGATAAGCGACGAAGCCCTGATAAAGGCCTTAGACGTAGTCGGAAAGAGGTTTGAGAAGGGGGAAATCTTCCTTCCCCAGATGCTCCGCTCGGCTCAAGCCGTTCAGGCCTCTTTCGGCGTCTTAAAGGAGGAGCTTAAGAAGAGGGGGAGCAGCGTTAAGGGCAGCGGGAAAATCGTTATGGCAACAGTCCACGGCGACGTACACGAAATCGGAAAGAACATAGTAATCACTATGCTTGAAAACAGCGGTTTTGAGGTTGTTGACCTCGGAACAAATGTTCCTCCGGAAGTCGTTGTTGAGGTAGCAAAGAGGGAGAAGGCGGACATAGTAGGCCTTTCGGCACTTATGACAACCACTCTTCCTGCAATGGAGGAGACAATTAAAGCGATAAGAGAGGCTGGGCTTGATATTCCCGTAATAGTTGGCGGTGCGGTTGTCACTCCCGAGTACGCCAAGTCCATCGGAGGAATCTACGGAGGAGACGCCCAGGAGGCTGTTAAAATAGTTAAGCAACTTTTAAAACAGGAGGAGAGATGAGCTTTAAGGAGACCGACCTTGACATTCACAAGGAGATAGAGGAGCTTAAGTCCTTAATCAGAGATGTGCCAGACTTCCCCAAGCCCGGAATAGTCTTTAAGGACATCACTCCCCTTCTCCACAAACCGTGGGCCTTTCAAAAGGTAATAGACTACATAGGTAATCGCTACATCGGTGCAGGGGTTGAAATAGTTGCCGGGATTGAGTCAAGGGGATTTCTCCTTGCGGCGGCCCTTGCCTACAAGATAGGGGCGGGCCTTGCAATAATCAGGAAGCCCGGAAAGCTTCCCTATAAGACCGTAAGTGCCAGCTACACTTTAGAGTACGGTGAAGACAGGATAGAAATTCACGAGGATGCCATAACCAGGGGAACTAAGGTTGTTCTCATAGACGACGTCCTTGCAACCGGCGGAACGATGAGCGCCGCCATAGAACTGGTTGAGAAGCTCGGAGGGAACATAGTGAGCGTTGACTTCCTCCTTGAGCTCACATTTCTCGACGGGAGGAAGAGGATATTGGAGAAGGGCTATCCCGTTTTCTCATTAATAAAGTTCTAATATAATTCACATTACGAAAGTTTAAGGAGTTTTAAATGAGAAAGAGGGTGGTAATAACGGGGATAGGAGTAGTTTCACCTGTAGGAAGCGACGTTGAGACCTTCTGGGAAAACATTACTGCCGGAAAGTCGGGGGTAGGCAGGATTACAAAGTTTGACCCGACAGACTTTCCCGTTCAGATAGCGGCAGAGGTTAAGGACTTTGACCCCTTAAAGTACTTTGATAAGAGGGAAATTAGGCGTCTTGATCCCTTTATCCAGTTTGCCGTTGCCGCTGCAGAGCAGGCGGTAAAGCAGTCGGGAATAAATGACGAGAGCTTAAATAAGGAAAGAATCGGAGTTTTAATCGGCTCCGGAATCGGCGGCTTAAACACCGTTGAAGCCCAGCACGAAATTCTCCTTGAGAAGGGCCCCAGAAGGGTTTCACCCTACTGCGTTCCGATGGAGATTATAAATATGGCCTCAGGGATAGTCTCAATAAGGTACGGTTTTAAGGGGCCCAACATCTCCGTAGTTACCGCCTGTGCAACGGGAACCCACGCAATAGGCGAGGCCTACAGGACAATCCTCTACGGCGATGCCGACGTTATGGTTGCAGGGGGAGCCGAGAGCTGCATTACTCCCCTTGCGGTTGCGGGTTTTGCCGCAGCAAGGGCACTCTCAACGAGGAACGACGAGCCGGAGAAGGCAAGCAGGCCCTTTGAGAGGAACAGGGACGGCTTCGTAATGGGAGAGGGTGCCGGAATCGTTGTTCTGGAGGAGTACGAGCACGCCAAAAGGAGGGGAGCTCCAATTTTAGCTGAAGTAGTAGGCTACGGAACAAGCGGCGACGCCTACCACATGACCGCTCCTGCTCCCGGAGGTGAAGGAGCCGCAAGGGCAATCAGGAACGCCCTTAAAGATGCGGGAGTTTCCCCCGAGCAGATTGACTACATCAACGCCCACGGAACCTCAACAAAGTTCAACGACCTGTACGAAACGATGGCAATAAAGAGCGTCTTCGGAGAGCATGCATACAGGGTTAAAATCAGCAGTATAAAGTCTATGATTGGCCACCTCCTCGGAGCAGCAGGAGGGGTTGAGGTTGTCTCCTCTGTCTTAACCCTTGTAAACGGTGTTATTCCTCCCACTATAAACTACGAGGAGCCCGACCCAGAGTGCGACCTTGACTACACTCCAAACCAGGCCGTTGAAATGCCCGTTAATTACGTTCTTAAAAACTCCTTCGGCTTCGGCGGAACAAACGCATGTTTAGTCCTAAAGAAGATTTAGACTTTGTAAAGGAAGAGAAGTTGGCTGAGCTTGAAAGGAGGCTTGGCTACTCCTTTAAGGATAAGGGTCTTTTGAAGAGGGCTCTTATCCACCGCTCATTTGCCTTTGAGAGGGACTTAAAAGAGAACTATGAGGTCCTTGAGTTCCTCGGAGATGCGGTAATCGGCCTGATAGTCAGCGAGGAGCTCATAAAGAGGTTTCCTGATAAGAGGGAGGGAGAACTTAGCCAGATAAGGGCTTTTCTCGTCAGCGAGCCTTCCCTCTCAAAGCTTGCTAAATCAATAGGTTTAGGTGAGTTCCTCTACCTGGGAAAGGGAGAGAAGAGGTCGGGCGGAAAGGAGAAGAGCTCTATTCTTTGTGACGTCTTTGAGTCGGTTTTTGGAGCTCTCTACCTTGACGCCGGCTTTGAGAAGGCCAGGGAAATCTTTAAGAAGAACTTCCTTCCCCTCATGTGGGAGATTTTGGAGAGAGCTCCCACCTACAAGGACTTCAAAAGCTACCTGCAGGAAATTACCCAGAGGGAGTATAAAACCCTTCCCCAGTACAGAATTGTTAAGGCGGTGGGCCCGGAGCACGATAAGGAGTTTACCGTAGAGTGCAGGGTCGGAGAGCTTACCACTACGGGAAAAGGTAAGACCAAGAAGGCGGCCGAGCAGAAGGCGGCCGAAGAGATGTTAAAGGCCCTCGGGGTGGTAGATGGTAGTGGAGAGAGTTAGGATAGCCCTCGTCTCCTCCTCCCCCCGGAGGAGGGAGATTTTAGAGATGGTCGGCTTCAACTTTAGAGTCGTAAAGGTTGAGGCCGAGGAGGGGGTTGAGAGCTCTCCTTCCTTAACCGCAGTTAAAAACGCTGAATCAAAAGTTTTGGCGGCGAAAGGGTTAATAGAGGAAGGAGAGGTAGGCCTTGCCGCCGATACAATTGTAGTTCTTGACGGTAAAGTCTTGGGTAAACCCTCTGACGAGAGGGATGCAGTAGAGTTCCTTAAGGAACTTTCGGGGAGGTGGCATACCGTAATAACCGGGTTTGCCCTCCTCTTCGGCGGTCGGCTGATTTCGGGCTTTGAGGAGGCGAAGGTAAAGTTTAAGAGGTTAACACTCCGTGAGATTGAGTGGTACGTCTCAACGGGCGAGCCGATGGATAAGGCGGGGGCTTATGGAATTCAGGGTAAAGGTGCCCTTTTCATAGAAACCCTTGAGGGGGATTTCTTTACCGTTATGGGGCTACCTGTAGGTAGAATATACGATATACTTGAACTTGAGTTGAAAAACGGAGGGAGATAAGTGGACTGGGGAGTTATTACTGCAGTTGTTGCGGCAATCTTTGCAGCCCTGGGAATAGGAATCGGTCTCTTTATGTCAAGGTTCTTCTCCGGTAAGGAGGAGAAGAATCAGGTTTCTGCCGTTGAGGAGCGTATTGAGGGTATAGCCGATAGAATCTCCGAAACCGCCAAGCGGGTTAACGAAAGGCTTGAGACCTTAAGAGAGGAGAGTTTGGCCGAGCTTAAGAGAGAAATCGCCTCTCTTGAAGAGGACGTAAAGCGGCTCAAAAGGGAAGTCGCCACCCTTCCCCTCTCTGCGGGTAGCCTTGAGGCCATAGAGAGGGCCGAAAAACTTTTGAGGGAGATAGACTTTACCCTCCCTGCGGTTGACAGCACTCTCCTTACCCAGATTAAGGACAATCTAATAATCCTGAGGAACGACCTTCAGAGCCTCATTCAGCTTGAGAAGGAGAAAGAGGAGAAGGCTTCTCAGGTTCCCGACCTTGAGGGGTTGCTCTTCTCGGTTAACTCTGCGCTGGAGCTCTCAAGGAAGATTAACGCCGCTCTCGTTAAGAGCGAGCTTTTAACCCTTGCTGCGTCAATTAAGGGCGACTTAAAGGAGGACGTTGTTAAAGAGCTTGACGACCAAGCCCTCAACTCTAAGGAGCTTGTTCTCCTCCTTGAGGGCGTAAAGAAAGAGCTTGAAGGAGTGACCAAATGAAGGTTTTGATTGCCGAGGATAAGGAGACCTGGCACAAACTGCTTGAGATTGTTCTCTCCCTGAGGGGTATTGACGTTGTCCACGCCTATACTCCCAAAGAGGCCATCAATAAAGCGGTTTCTGAAAAACCCGATGTGGCCGTAGTTGACGTTACACTCTCAACGGGAACGGCTTACGACGTTATAAAGGACATAACGGAGCTGGGAGTTCCCGTTATAGTTATTGGCCACAGGGCTGAAGGGTTTGACCCGGAGAAGGCCAGGTCGTTAGGGGCTTACGCCGCTGTTGAAAAACCCTTTACCGTTGAGGACCTTCTTTCAGTTCTGAGGAAGTTAAAGAAAGAAAAACCCTCTCTTGAACTTGAAGAAAAGGCTGCTCTTGTCCTTCCTACTGTTGGTGAAGTAAAAGAGCTCGTTCCGGAAGAGAAGGAGGAGATTGAAGTTGTGAGCCTTGAAGAAAGCCCCGTTGAGACGATAGAGATTGAGGAGCCCTACGAGGAAATTGCTCCCGCTGCCGTTGAGGAGCCTTTGACTTTGGAGGAAGTGGAAGTGAAGGAAGAGGAAGAAGAGATAAAACCCCCGCCTCGGGAGAAGGAGGCAGTTGAGGAGGTTGCTAAGCCGGTGGCCGAGGAGATTTCAAAGGTTACGGAAGTAAGTCTCCCCCCCGAAAAGGTTGAGGAGATAGTAAGGGAAATTGCCTGGGAGGTGATTCCGGAGATTGCGGAAAAGGTTATAAGAGAGGAGGTTGAGAAGTTAATAAAGAGCAGGCTGGCTTAGATGCTCAGGGTGGGAATAGGCTACGACGCCCACAAGCTCGTTGAGGGAAGAAAGTTAATAATCGGCGGAGTTGAAATCCCTCATACTAAAGGCCTACTCGGTCACTCCGACGCCGACGTTCTCCTCCACGCAATCTGCGATGCTCTTCTGGGAGCTCTCTCCTTAAGCGATATAGGGGAGCTCTTCCCTGACACGAGTAATGAGTTTAAAGGAATTTCAAGCGTACTCCTTCTGAAGAGGGTAAATTCCCTTGTAAAATCAAAGGGCTACAGAGTTTTAAACGTTGATTCGGTTGTTGTTGCCCAGAGGCCGAAACTTAAACCCTACAGGAGGCAAATGGTTGAGAACATCGCCTCCGCCCTTGGTATACTACCCTCGCAGGTTTCGGTAAAGTTTACGACAACCGAGAAGATGGGATTTGAAGGCCGGGAAGAGGGCATCTCTGCCCAGGCCGTAGTACTAATCGGGGAGGTAGGAAAGTGGTAATGGACGTTAACGAGATTATGAAGGTTATACCCCACCGCTATCCCTTTCTCCTTGTTGACAAAATTGTTGAGTTTATCCCGAAGGAGAAAATCATAGGAATTAAGAACGTAACGATGAACGAGCCCTTCTTTCAGGGCCACTTTCCCGGCCACCCGATTTTCCCGGGAGCTCTCTTAATAGAGGCGATGGCCCAGGTGGGATGTATTCTGATGTTCAAGTCATTTGATATCTCCTCCGAGGAGTACGTCGTCTACTTCATGGGGATAGATAAGGCCAGGTTCAGAAAGCCCGTCCGTCCCGGGGATACGGTCAAGTTCGTTCTTACCCCTTCTGTTATAAAGAAGAGAATGTCAAAGATGAAGGGAGAGGCCTTCGTTGATGGCGAGCTCGTTGCGGAAGCTGAAATAATGGCGATGATTGCGAGGAGGTAATGGCCGTAAAAATCTCCCCCCTTGCAGTTGTAGAGAAGGGTGCAGAGCTTGACGAAGGAGTTGTTGTAGAGCCCTTTGCCTACGTAGGTCCTAAGGTAAGAATCGGTTCGGGAACCCTCGTAAAGAGCGGAGCCTACATAACCGGGGATACCGAAATCGGAAGAGAGTGTGTAATATTCTCCTCACATATAGGCGTTGAGCCTCAGGACTTAAAGTACAGGGGAGAGGAGACGAAGGTCATTATAGGCGATAGGGTTAAGGTCAGGGAGTACGTTACGATTCACAGGGGAACAGAGGGGGGAGGAGGAGTTACCCGAATCGGCAACGACGTCCTCCTTATGGCCTACGTCCACGTTGCCCACGACGTGAAAATCGGCGACAGGGTAATAGTTGCAAACTCCGTTCAGATAGCCGGCCACGTTGAAATCGGCGACTGGGCAGTTATAGGGGGACTGACGGGAATTCACCAGTTCGTCAGAATCGGGAAGCACGCGATGGTCGGGGGAGCTTCGGCAGTCCACAGGGACGTCCCCCCCTTTACGGTTGCTCAGGGAAATAGGGCAAGACTCGTCGGAATTAACATAGTAGGCTTAAAGAGAAGGGGCTTTTCAAGGGAAAGCATAAGGGCCCTCTCAACGGCCTTTGAGGTGGCCTTTAAGACAGACGAGCCCATCCAGCTCTCCCTAAGGAAAGTTGAGGATGAGCTGGGGGAGTTTCCCGAAATTTCGGACTTTGTTGAGTTTATAAGAGAGAGTAAGAGGGGTATCTGTCCGGCTTGAAGTTAGATAGGAACTCCCTTGTAGATAAACTGGTATTCCTCGGAACTGCCGGTGCAAGGTACGCGGCTTTCGGCTTTTTGAGACAGGCCGGAGGCCTTTACTTCGGTTTTGAAGGGCTCTTTACCCACGTTGACCCCGGCCCCGGTGCCTTCGTCCACGCCCACAGGAAGGGGATAGAGCCCTACTGGACCGAAGTTGTAATCCTCTCCCACAGGCACCTTGACCACTGTGCCGACGTTAACCACGTACTTGAGTCAATGACCCTCGGGGGAAAGAAAAAGAGGGGAGCTCTCCTCTGCCCCTCAGATGCAATAAATCAAGACCCTGTCGTCCTTGAGTTTACCCGTAAGAACGTTAAAGAGGTTGACGTAATAGAAGAAGGAAAGAACTTTGACTTCTCCTCCTACCGCCTTTCATTCCCCATCAGGCACCGCCACGGAGTTGAGACCTACGGAGTGCGCTTCTCCTACAAGGGCGTTGAAATCTCGTACGTTGCCGATACGGCCTTCTTTGAAGCCCTGATAGGAGCTTATGAGGGCTCGGACCTCTTAATCCTCAATACTACGATGCTCAAGAGAAACCCCAAAATTGACCACCTGAGCGCCGAGGAGTCTGAAATCCTGATAGCCCAAATCAGGCCGAAGCTGGCAATCCTTACCCACTTCGGAAGGACGATGCTCTCGGCAAAGCCCTGGGAGGTTGCCTTAAAAATTTCCGAAAGGACGGGAGTTAAAACGATAGCGGCCTACGACAACATGGTAGTAGACCTTAAATCCTTAGAGGTTGTGAGGCAGAGGTGAAATTAGCCCTTACCGGAAAGCCGGGAATAGGGAAGACAACCGCCGTTAAAAGGGTGGTTGAGCTCTTAAAGGGTAAAGCTGAGGGCTTCTGGACTGAGGAGATAAGAAGGGGAGAAAAGCGTTGGGGGTTTAAAGTTGTTAGAACCGACGGGGTTGAGTGCCCCCTCGCGTCGGTTGAAGGCAACTCCCCCTACCGGGTCGGCCGCTACCGGGTTTTCGTTGACGAGTTTGAGAGGTGTGCCGTGCCTTTTTTGAGGGAGCTCCTAATCAAAAAGCCCTACCTCACGGTTATTGATGAGGTGGGAAAGATGGAGCTCCTTTCTAAGGAGTTTGAAGAGCTCTGCCGCCGGATTCTTGAGGAGAATGGAAACTTCCTTATAACCCTTCCCCTAAAGAGCTTCCACCCCTTAATTTCTGAGTTTAAAAGGCGCTTTAAAGTCATACATTTAACCCTTGAGAACAGGGATAAGGTTCCGATAGAGATAGTAAGAATTCTGGAGGGCAGAGATGGAGAAAAAGAAGACGGGAATCCTTCCTCAGAGGGAGCAGCTGGTTAAAGAGCTAACCCCTCAAGTCAAGGAAGACCTTAAAAACTACTTTCAGGATAGGGACTACGGCGTAATAGCCATAACGAGGGAAGACGCTTTGAGGGCTTTTGTCGTAAAGGCTACTAATCTGTGCGAAATTGCCCGCCTCAGGCACAGGCTTTCGCCGATGGCAACGGCCGTTTTGGGGAGGGCTCTCATAGGCGCAATTCTCCTTACCTCACTTTTAAAGCACGGAACCGACCAGAGGGTTCTCCTGAGAATTGAAGGAGACGGGCCGGTAGGCCTCGTTGTTGCAGAGGCCAACGCCAAAGGCGAGGTGAGGGGCTTTGTCCAGAACCCCGACATTCCCACCTTCGTTAAGGAGGAAAACGGCAGGAGGAAGTTTGACATAGCAAAGGCCGTAGGGAAGGGAACTTTAACCGTCGTTAAAGACTTGGGCTTCGGGACTCCCTATGAGAGCTCCGTTCCCCTTGTCTCCGGCGAGATAGCTCAGGATATAGCCTACTACCTCTTAAAGTCGGAGCAGATACCCTCTGCCGTTGCAATAGGAGTTCTGGTGGGCCAGAGCGGTAAGGTTGAGGCGGCTGGAGGCTTCCTTGCCCAGCCCCTTCCCGGAGCAACCGAGGAGGCAATCGCCAAGCTTGAGGAGAACGTTAAGAGCCTGCCTCCGGTCAGCACTTTGATTAAGGAGGGTAAGAGGCCTGAGGAGATTGCGGAGCTCCTCTTTAAAGGCTTTACTACGGAGCTCCTCGCCCTTAAAGAGCTCTCCTTTAGGTGCAGGTGCAGTAAGGAGGTTGCAAGGGGAGGCCTCCTTGCGATGCCCGAGGAGGAGCTCCGGAGGTTGATTGAGGAGGAGGGGCAGGCGAGCGTTAAGTGCAACTTCTGCGGTGAGGAGTACCTTTTCACTAAGGAGGAGCTCCAAGAAATTTTAGAGGAGAAAAAGAAGGGGAACAACTGATGGCCGTTATATCTCTTTACGGAATAGGGGCGCTTCTGCCCGAGGTTGAGGAGGAGGCCGAGAAGGTTTTAAGGGAGAAGTTCAACCTTGAGCCCCGCTTTG
The DNA here is from genome assembly GCA_027068415.1 of Desulfurobacteriaceae bacterium. Taxonomy (GTDB): domain Bacteria; phylum Aquificota; class Aquificia; order Desulfurobacteriales; family Desulfurobacteriaceae; genus Thermovibrio. Next base: position 33,044 of record JAMOTD010000002.1, read on the forward strand.
AGGGGCTCCTCCCTCCTGACGCCACCCTCTCAAGGGGTTCCCAGCTCCTTGCAGACGTTCAGCTTAAAAACATCCTCTCTGTAAAGCCCGAAGATGCCCTCTTTGTAGGCGGAATAACCCCTTACGATATTTACAGCAACGGTCTTAACTTTGTTTTCGGGATAGCCCTTCCCTTTAAGGGTTTTCTCGTCTCCTACGCAAGGCTCCTCTCAGACGACAGGGAGCTCTTCTTAAGCCGTTTGAGGAAGGAGATAACCCACGAGATGGGGCACGTCTTTGGTCTACCCCACTGTCCCGACCCCAAGTGCGTGATGCACTTTTCCAACTCCCTTATAGATACAGACCTGAAAAGTGAAGAGTTCTGCCCCTCATGTAAGAGGAAGATGATTGAGTCAATGGAGAAGCTGGGTCTCCTTTAGATGGAGTTAATTACCTCCCTTAAAAGTAAGGAGAGCTTTCCCGCCCTCTCCCCCGCTACTCTCAGAACCTCCTCGTGGCTTGCGTGGGGGTTGAGCGTATCGTTTGTGAAGATTGTAAGCCCGCAAACCTTCATTCCGTAGAACTTTGCCGCTATTGAGTCGGGAACGGTTGACATACTTACGCAGTCGGCGCCTAAAAGCTCAAGCATTCTGATTTCTGCAAATGTCTCGTAGTTGGGCCCCAGCATTGCCGCTAAAACGACCGGTACAACCTTTACTCCGAGCTCAAGTCCCTTTTTTAAAAAGAGCTCCCCTGTTTCCCTGTCGTAAATCTCCTTTCCGTTAACAAATACCTTCTCTCCGTACTCTCCGATCAGCCCCACCAGAGGGTTTCTGCCCAAAAGGTTCACGTGGTCAACTATAACCCCTATCTCACTTAAGGCAGCCCTCCTTGAGACGGCTCCTGAAGAGCAGGTGGGGATAAAGAGCCCCACCCCCAAAGCTGCCGTAAGCTCCGGAATAAAGCGGAGCTCCCAATCCTTTCTTCCCTCGTAGTAGTGGAACCTTCCCTCAAAGAAGAGAACCCTCTTCTTTCCTACCTTGAATAGCTTTAAAACCCCTCTGTGGCCGGGAACCTTCGGCCGGGGCATTCCTGGGATTTCGGAGTAGGGAATTTCGGCAACTCCCTTGCCGAGCTCTATCCCGGAGCCGCCGACCACTGCAACCTCAAACCTCTCCTCTCCGAAAAACTCCTTTACCCTCTCCGCCGCTTTCACCTCAACCTCTAAAACTTGGGCTTTATAAAGAGCAACTTTGAGCGGGGGTTCTTGAGAATGTTTACCTCTGTAAAGATTGCAACGAAGACGTCGTACTGGGGCAGGTAGTCAAACTCCTCAATTCCCCCGAGCTTGTAAACGGGAGAGGTTGCCTCCTCCCAGTCAAAGGAGTCTCCGCTCCTATATAGGAGAAGAACCCTCCCTCCGTCAAAGGTATAGATGTTCCTCAGGATTCCCGGAACGGCGTTCTTGTTCTGGGAGAAGAGGACCTCCTCGTTTCCGTCGCCGTTTGCGTCAATCGGCTTGGGCTTGGGAGTTATGTAGTAGCTTATTAAGATGTCGTCGTTATACCAGTAGAGGCAGTTTGGTGAGGCTCCGATTTGAATCGGCGAGCGCCAGAGAACTTTATCTCCGTCTGAGACGTTAAAGTAGTAGTCAAGGTCGTAGTAGGCGAAGTAGGTTTTTCCGCCGTTTTTAAAGAGTTGAGCGCTCGTAACCTGAAACTCTTTGGGTACTTTTACCCTGTCTACCTTTTTGAGTTTTCTGCCTTCGGGCTTTAACTTCCAGACTTTCCTGCCGAAGAGCTTGTCGCTTTCGGAGCTTACCTCCTGACCGAAGATTGAGTCGTTTATTCCGTCTCCGTCGGTGTCAAAGCAGGAGGTTATGAGGTTTGTCGTTGCAACCTTTACCAGTTTACCCTTCTCAACCTTAAAGAGCCCCGAGGAGACGCTCTTACCCTCCTGGTAGAAGCCGTCTATTACAAACTCGTTAACTCCGTCTCCGTTAAGGTCAACGGGGCAGACGTGGAAGAGGTAGGAGCCGGGAAAGGGGTTTGAGAACCTGTAAACCTCTTTAACGCCGTAAGGGGTTGCCCTGTAGACCCTTACCGAGTTTTCTGTTGTAAGGACGATTTCGCTCTCGGGAGAGGAGTCAGCGTTTCCTGCAAAGAGGCTCGTTGCGTGTTTCCCTTTAAAGTCAACGACCACCCTGTAGAGGGAGCCGGGGGCCAAGGAGTAGGAGGTGACGGGAGCTCCCTTCCACGGGAAGATTTTAATTAGCTTCTTCGTTGCATCGTAGAGCTCCACCCCTGCGTCGCTTACCACTATGTACCCGTCGTACCCGGTTAACTTATCTGCTGGAACCTTTCTCTTAAAGTCGGAGGGGAACTTTAAGCGGAACTTCTCCTTAAACCTCTCACCCTCCCTGTAGGGGGCAAGGTGGAGGGATGGAACCTCTTTCCTGAGCTCGTCGTAGAGCTCCTTCCCCTTACCCTTCGTAAAGTCAAGGTAGAGAACCCTGTTGAAGAGGAGTTTTTCAACCCTCTCCCCTACCATCGGATTTCCGAGGGTGGGGAGGGCGACCGAGTACTCCTTCCTTACCTGAGTGATTTTAAGTACCGCTCCGCTTTCGGTTATAAACCTGTCCCCTACAGAAACTCCCTGTTCCTTCCCCAGGTCTATCAAAAAGCCGTCGTAGCTGTTAAGGACTATCTCTCCTTGAAGGGGTCTAAACTCTTTCTTCATGTAGTAAACGACGTTTTTTATACCACTTAAACCTTTCGGGGTTTTTTCCTCCTCCGCCTCGGCATACCCGGTGTAGGGGTGGTACTTTAGCCCATTCTCCTTTTTAAAGGGGTTAAGGGAGCTCAAAGAGCACGAGGTAAGGATGGCGACTGCAGTAAGGGAAATCAGCCTTTTCATGGAGCTCTCTCCGCTTTGGTTTTGGAAATTCTACCAGTTTAGGAAGTTAAAGGGGGGTTGTTTTTATTAGGTGGTAATGATTATTATTAAGTCGGTTAAACACCCGAGTAGAGGAGGAAAGCTTGGAAAAGACAAAGAGGCGTAAGAGGAATACGAGGCAGAAAGCCGTTGTCTATCAGGTAGTTCTTGATTCAAGCGACCACCCTACCGCCGAGAAAGTTTACGAGAGGGCTAAGAGGGAGCTCCCCACAATCAGCTTGGGAACTGTTTACAGGGTCTTAAAGGAGCTTGTCTCTGAGGGAAAGATTAAAGAAATAATAGTTAACAAACAGTCCCACTTTGAGAAGAGAACCGACTTCCACCACCACTTTATCTGTAGAGAGTGCGGCAAAATTGAGGACGTTGAAACTCCCCTTTGCCGATATACCTGCAAGAAGGTTGAGAATAAGGGTTACGTCGTAGAGGACGTTGAGTACAAGTTCTACGGCCTGTGTGATAGGTGTGCACAAAAGTTGGGCGTCCTTCAGGAAGGTTCTGCACAATCTTAGTGCACTTTCGGGCAGAGAGCTCCCCTCCAAGTCCCCCAATTCTTTGACTTCCTTAGATTGGCACGGCGTTTGTTAAAATAGTTGGCAACCTACGAGGAGGTTGCCGTAATGAAGAAAATAGAAGCAATAATAAAACCCTTTAAGCTTGAGGAAGTTAAAGACGCCCTTACCGAAATCGGCGTTCAGGGCTTAACCGTTTCTGAGGTTAAGGGCTTCGGAAGGCAGAAAGGCCATACCGAGCTCTACCGGGGGGCAGAGTACGTCGTTGACTTTATCCCAAAGGTAAAGATTGAAGTCGTCGTTCCCGACTCAATTGCGGAAAAAGTAGTTGAGACAATCGTTAACGCTGCAAGGACGGGGAGAATCGGAGACGGTAAGGTCTTTGTAATTCCGGTTGAAGATGCAGTAAGGATTAGAACGGGAGAGAGAGGAGAAAACGCAATTTAAATAGAGAGGAGGTTTAGTAATGAGACCCAGAACTCCGAAAGAGGTAGTAGAGTTAATCCAAAGAGAGGGTATTAAATTTGTTGACCTTCGCTTTACCGACATGTTCGGTACTTGGCATCACATAACTTATCCTGCCCATGAGATTAGTGAGGATAGCCTTGAGCAGGGACTTTTCTTTGACGGCTCTTCAATCCGTCAGTGGCAGCCTATTAACGCCAGTGATATGATGTTTAAGCTTGACCCCTCAACTGCAACCGTTGACCCCCTTTCAGAAATTCCTACGCTTGTGATAATTGCCGATATAGTTGACCCCATTACGAAAGAGCCTTACCACAAAGACCCCAGAAACATTGCCAAGAAGGCCGTTGAGTACCTCAAGTCAACAGGCATCGGAGATACGGTTTACTGCGGCCCTGAGCCTGAGTTCTTTATTTTTGACGACGTCCGCTACGATGTTGGAATGAACTACGGCTTTTATGAGGTTGACAGCGTAGAGGGCTCTTGGAGGACGGGAGCAGAGGAGAACCCCAACCTCGGCCACAAGATTAAGCCGAAGGGCGGCTACTTCCCCGTTCCTCCCAACGACCAGCTTGACCACATCAGGAAAATTATGGCTATGAAGATGGAGGAGGCGGGACTCGTTATTGAGGCCCTCCACCACGAAGTTGCAACAGGTGGCCAGTGTGAGATTGATTTCAGGTTTGGAACTCTCGTTGAGGCTGCAGATAACGTTCAGTGGCTTAAGTACATAGTTAAAAACGTTGCAAAGATGTTCGGTAAAACTGCCACTTTCATGCCCAAGCCGATTTTTGGAGATAACGGTTCGGGTATGCACGTTCACATGTCTATCTGGAAAAACGGAGAAAACCTATTCCACGGAGAGAGCTACAGCGGACTTTCAGAGACTGCCCTCTACTTTATCGGCGGAATCATCAAGCACGCAAAGGCAGTTTGCGCCTTTACCAACCCGACCGTTAACTCTTACAAGAGGCTCGTTCCCGGATATGAAGCTCCCGTTAACCTATGCTACTCTGCAAGGAACCGCTCTGCTGCAATAAGGGTTCCTGTAGTTGTATCCCCCAAAGCCAAAAGGGTTGAGGTAAGGTTCCCCGACCCGTCTGGAGCTCCCTACCTTGGCTTTACCGCCCTCCTTATGGCCGGACTTGACGGCATTGAAAATAAAATCCATCCCGGCGAGCCCGTTGATAAGAACCTTTACGACCTTCCCCCCGAAGAGCTTGCAGACATTCCTACAGTTCCCGGCTCCCTTGACGAAGCCCTTGAAGCTCTTGAGAAGGATTACGAGTTCCTTACAAAGGGCGGCGTAATGACAGAGCAGTTCATTGAGGATTACATTGAGTACAAGCGTAAAGAGGAGATAGACCCCGTTCGCCTCAGGCCTACTCCTATGGAGTTCGTCCTCTACTACGACGTTTAATAGCCCTTTTTAGTCGGCACATCTTCGGGGCTCCTTCGGGAGCCCTTTTTAATTTTGGAGGGAAAGATGGGAAACATTTTTGACGAGGCGGCAAGGACGTGGGACGAAAAGCCCTCAAGGGTTGAGAACGCCCAAAAGGTCGGGGAGGCGATTTTAAAGTTTTTACCGGTAAGTAAAGAGTGGAGAACCCTTGAGATAGGCGCCGGAACGGGGCTTTTGACCCTCTACCTTCAGCCCCACCTTTGTGAAATTGTTGCCGTTGACTCCTCTAAGGGAATGGTTGAGGTTTTAAGGGAGAAGGTTGGGAAGCTCGGCGTGAAGAACGTTAAGCCTCTCTTAATGGATGCCGAGAGGGAGCTCCCGCCCGGAGAGTTTAACCTGATAGTCCTACACATGACCCTCCACCACGTTAAGGATGTACCCTCACTCTTTGAGAGGTTGAGGGAGCTCCTTTCTTCAGGAGGCTTTTTAGCAATCGGAGACCTACTAAAGGAGGACGGGACTTTCCACAGGGATAACACGGGGGTTTACCACTTCGGCTTTAGCAAAGAGGAGCTCTTTGGATATTTTAAAGAGGCAGGGCTTGAGCCCTACCTCTTTGAGCTCGTCCACTCAATTGAGAGGAACGGCCGTGAGTACCCCATCTTCCTCGCCGTTGCTAAAACTCCCGGCTGATAAGGTCTGCTAAGGTCTCCCTCTGCCTGATTACCCTGAAGGAGTCTCCCTCAACTAAGACCTCGGCAGGCCTTGGCCTTGAGTTGTAGTTGCTTGCCATAGTAAAGCCGTAGGCTCCCGCGCTGAAGATTGCAAGGAGCTCCCCCTCCTTCATCTCAGGGAGCTCCCTCCCCTCCCCGAAGAGGTCTCCGCTCTCACATATGGGGCCGACAATCGTTGCCTTAACTTTCTTCTCTCCCCCCCTTACGGCCTCTATGTGGTGGTAGGCCTTGTAGAGGGAGGGCCTTGCAAGGTCGTTCATTCCGGCGTCAACTATGTAGAAGAGCTTTTCGGGAGTCTCTTTCCTGTAAAGGAGCTCCGTAATTAAAACTCCGGCGTTCCCGACTATTCTCCTTCCCGGCTCCAAAATCAGCCTGCACTTAAGCTCCTTAACGTGGGGGATTAGAGCCCGTGCAAGCTCACCTGCACTAACCGGCTTTTCGTCGGGCCTGTAGTTGATTCCGAGGCCGCCGCCGGCGTCAAAGTACTCAATCTCAATACCCCTGCTGCCGAGCTCCTTAACAAGCTCCTTAACCTTCTGGGCCGCCTGGCTGAATACCGAGATGTCGGTTATCTGGGAGCCTATGTGGAAGTGGATCCCTACGGGCTTTAAGTACTTACTCTCCTTTGCTCTTTCGTACATCTTCAGGGCAGTTCCGAAGTCAACTCCGAACTTACTGCTCTTTAACCCGGTGGCAATGTAGGGGTGGGTCTTGGGGTCAACTTCTGGGTTTACCCTTACGGCAATAGGGGCGACTTTCCCCAGCCTTTTTGCAACCTCTTCTATTTTGTAGAGCTCCCCCTCACTCTCAACGTTAAACATTAAAATTCCCCTATCAAGGGCAAACTCTATCTCCTCCTCCCTCTTTCCTACCCCTGCAAAGAGAATTTTCTTCGGCTCTATCCCTGCCGTTATTGCCCTGTAAATCTCCCCTGCCGAAACCGTATCTGCTCCCGCCCCGAGCTCCTTTAAAAGTTTCAATACGTGAACGTTGGAGTTTGACTTTACTGCAAAGGCTATGAGGGGGTTAACCTCCTTAAAGGCCTCCTCAATCTCCCTGTAGGCCTCCTCTATGGCCTTTCTGCTGTAAACGTAAAGAGGAGTTCCTACTTCCCTTGCAATTTCCTCTGCCCTTACCCCCTCAATAAAGAGCTCTCCCTCCTTATGTCCGATAAAGGGGAAAATCTCCCTCACTTTTTACCTCCTACTTTATTAAGCTCCTCTTCTCCTTTGCATTCTGGAAGAAGGCTTTTAGCCCTTCCCTGTCCCCCTTCTCAATCAGCTTCTCAACCTCGGTCAAAGCCTCTTTAAACCTCTTTATTGAGGAGAGGAGGTTTTCCCTGTTTGCTATGCAGATGTCCCTCCACATAATCGGGTCGCTCATTGCGATTCTGGTAAAGTCCCTGAAACCGCCGCCGGTAAACTCAAAGAGGTTCTCCCCTACGTCTGTCGAGAGCTTCCCTATCGCCTCAACTATTGAGTAGGCAACCACGTGGGGAAGGTGGCTTACTGCGGCAAAGACCCTGTCGTGGTGGTATGGGTCCATCTCTATAACCTCTGAGCCTAAGGCCTCCCAGAGCCTCCTTACCTTTTCCTTTGCCTGGGGGTCTGTTTTCTCGGTGGGGGTAATTATGAACTTAGCCCTCTCAAATAGGTTCTCTACAGAGTGCTCAACCCCCGACTTCTCCGTTCCGGCTATCGGGTGGCCTCCTACAAAGGGGGCAACTCCCTCCAAAATTTCCTCACACCTTCTGACCAGCTCCCCTTTAACGCTCCCCAAGTCGCTAACTATACAGTTTTCCCTTATGTGGGGCTTTAACTGCTCAAGGACTACCTCGTAAACGCCCACCGGCGTTGCAAGGACAACCAGGTCTGCACTCTTTGCTATTGAGTGTTTTAGACTTCCCCCGTCAATAATCTCAAGCTCAATCCCCTTCTCTATGGCCTCGGGGTTAATGTCAACGGCCGTAATCTTTCCCGGAAAGCCCCTCAGCTTCAAGTTTAAAGCGAAGGAGCCGCCTATAAGACCGAGCCCCACTATGCATATCTCGTTAAATTCCCACTCCAATTTCCACCTCTCTTTAAGGGAGTTGGCCGTAGAAGGTTAGGATTTTACAGGAGTTCTCAAGGGCCGAGAGGTACTTTAAAGCTTCCTCTATGCTCTTTCCCACTGCAAAAGGGCCGTGGCTGTAAACGACTGCCACGGGGCACTTTTTAAGAAGCCCCGGCAGTTTCTCTGCAACCTCCTCAGATGAGACGACCTTTTCCGCTTTTAAAACCGGTACTTTCCCTCCTAAGAGGAGTTTGCTTTCCGAGTCAAGCGGCTCAATCTCACCGTACTTCAGGGAGCAGGCTACCGTATAGGGCGAGTGGGCGTGAAGAACCGCCTTTACCTCGGGGATTTCCCTGTAAATCGCCCTGTGAACTTTAAGCTCAAGGGAGGCGTACCTGTCAAGGAGTGGGTTCTCCTCAAGGGTCGTAATTACAAAGTCTTCTGGTTTCAACCTGCCGAGACTCTTCCCCGAGCGTTTTATTACTATGTACTCTCCGACCCTGCAGCTTAAGTTCCCGCCGTGGCTGTCGGTTAAACCCAGCCGGAAGGTTAGCTCTGCAACCTCTATAAGCTCTAACCTCTCTTTAAGGAAGGGGAGCAACTCAGACCTCCTTTAAATAAAAAGGCCGCCACTAAAGGGCGGCCCGAAGCTCTTTTTTCAGGGGCAATTTTATCTCTTCTTCCTCAGCCTTTCCATAGCTATCTGAATTGAGGCCCTCAGCCTGTCAATTGCAATTGCCAGTTTTGTAATCTCGTCCTTAACCTCTTCCTCCTTCATTCCCCTTACGCCGAGGTCAATGTCAAGTTTTCCGAGGCTGATGTCGTGGGCGGCCTTGGTGAGCCTTTCAATAGGCCTTATGATTTCACTCTTGGCGAAGTACCAGAAGATGAGGAAGGCAAGGATTAGAGCTCCGATGTTCCAGAAGTCAATCAAGCTTACTGCAGTTGCAATGATTCCCGGAGGTAAAATCGTTACGCTGATAATTCCCCTGAGCTCTCCCTCTTTGTAGCCAGTTGCTCTCCTAACGGCCTCTTCGCCGTACTTGGCAACCATTGCCTTATACAGAGTTGGGTCAACTTGGTCAGGAGTCCCGTGGCACTTTAGGCAGGCCTTTTTAACCTTAATTGCCTTTGCAAACCTGAACTTATCACCATCCCAGCCCCAGTACTCGTCCTTACCTGAGGAGATTTTCCTCTTGAGGCTTGAAATCGCTTTTGCTTCCCACTTATCGGGCTTGTCCTCCTTTGCCATGTACCTGTCAGAAACTGCCCTGAAGCTCCAGCCGTACTCAATGTTTGAGAGCTTTGAGAGCTCCCTCGTTGCAAGTGCCGGGTTGTGGAGGTAGAAGTGGATGTCTGAAAGGTTTCCGAGCGTCTCCTCACTCTTGTAGGCCTTGATTACCCCGCTGTCGCTGTTTAACTCCATGAGGTAGCCTGCGTCGGGGGTGTACTTGTTCATAGTCCAGACGCCGCCGAATCCTGCAGCCCACTTCCTGAAAATTAAAATCTCCTCGGCGATACTTCTACCCTGATTTACCAGGGCATTCTCGTGGGTCTTCTGGAGGAGGTGAATAAATGAGAAGGTAGCCAATACCACAACAATGATAAATACGAGGAAAACCTTCTGGCTGATGCTTAAGTTCTTAAGCTTCATCGGAACCTCCCTTTAAAATCTGGCCGAACTGTTCTTTTAACCTATCTCTGCACTTTTCTCCGTCAATGAGGCAGGTATCAGGAATCTTATCAAGGATGGTATCTATAAACCTCGGAACCAAGTCGGTAGGCAGCTGGTTCAGTTCCATCTCCTCAAGGGTCTCCTCAATAAGGAACTCTCCCATCGGCCCCATGGTTTCTACTAAGAGCTCCCTTATCCTCTCTAACTTCTCCTGGGGAACGAATGTGGTGGGAGCTCCCTCCTCTTTCTTTTGTTTGTAGGTTTCAACCCCTTCTTCCGCTTCTTTCTCCTTTATTAGTTTGTGCTTGAGAAGAATGCTGAGGGTGTTTGTATCCTCGCTGAAGGATGTCCCAACCCTTAAGAGAGCATCCCAGATGGGAATACCTTTACATACCGAGACGAGGAGCTTCCAGCCTTCCTGAGTTATGGTTATGGGGAGCTCTGCCTCCTCCGAGAGGGTAAACTTTTTGTTCTCCTTTATTGCCTTTTTAACCTCCTCCGGCAGCTCGTCCTCTTCCTTCGTAAAGTTCATCATAACGTTTAGGGTGTCTGCGCTGCCTATTCCTTCGTAGGAGACAGGCTTCTCAAGGAAGAGGAACTTGCCCCTGTCCCATAGGGAGACGTGGTGGAGGAGGAAGTTTATTGCCTCCTCTAAGGGGATTTCCCCCGTTGCCGCCCTCTCCCTCAAGTGCTGGAGGGGAGGAACGTTTGAGGTAAAGTCAATGGCCTTGCCGTCTCTGAAGAAGATTGTTATGCTTTCCCCGTCGCTTCGGAGGTTGACCTCTCCCGATTTCTTTCCCATTGTAATAATCTGAAGGAGGTCAAGAATCTCGGTGTAGGACTTAAAGTCTCCTCGTAGCTCCATAGTGACCCCGGTTCAGGTTTATTAAGCCAAATGAATTTAAACTAATGATTTGTATAATAATCCTATCACACTTAAACCCTAAGAGGGAATAGATGGCTAAGTCAATAAATCAGGATATTCAGGCCGGAGGAAGCGTTTACCACATTCAGACGGAGTACTATAAGTCTTCGGGTAAAATTGTAACTAACATTTTTAAAGACGGGCTTTCAGTTAAAAGGCTTGAAAAGGATGTCTCCGGTCTTTCAGAAGAGGAGCTTGACAGGGAGATTGAGAATTTTCACCGTCTCGTCCTTGAGAAATTAAGGGCCGGCAAACGCAAGCAGGAGGCCCCCGCAGAGGTTGCTCCTTCCGTTCCGACAGAGGATGCCAACTTCTTTGTTCCACGGGAGCTCTATGAAAGGTTGCTGGTTGAGATTTCCCCCTTCTTCGGGATAGCGTCGTCCTTTATTCTTGACGAAGCCATTGAGTCATCAAAGAGCTTTTCGGCCTTTCTTGAAAACCTCTCGGCCGACCTTCCTGACGAGCAGAGGAAGCTCCTCCTCCTCAAGGTTAGACCCCTTATTGAGAAGTACCTTTCCAACTTAGAAGAAGAGAAGAAGGAGAGAACTGAGGAGATAGGGGAGGAAGAGAAGTTTGTCCTGACGGATGAGCTGAAGGATAAAATCCTTACAGTTCTCTCAGACTACTTCGGAATAATGGCTTCTGCTGTTCTTGACGAGGCGATTGAGGAGTGGGAGACCTCCGGAAAGACTTACGAGGAGCTCGTTGAAGTAATCTCCTCCCACGCCGACACTCAGGAGGAGGCTGAAGAGATAAAGACGAGGCTTATGTTTCTATAAACTGGGGTTTAAACTCTTTTCCTACTTTTCGGCTGAAGGTTTCAAGGGCTTTAAGCTCCTCTTCTCCCAAGTGGAATTTAAGGGTCTCAAGGTATTTCCTGCAAAGTCCTTCTGAGAGCTTCAGCCCTTTTGAGTACTCCCGGCAGATTTCGTCGTAGGAGCTCTCGCCTATCTCCCTTGACTTTAAGAGCCTTCTGTAGAACTCCTCCACTTCGTCTTTCTTCTCCCCGTAGCTCTCTCTCCTTACCGCCCAGAGGGCAAATACGAAGGGAAGTCCCGTTATGTTGTACCACTCCTCTGCCAAGTCGTAGACAAAGGGGTAGCGCTTAAAGTGAAGGAGTTTAAGGGCGTCGTCCCCTATGGCAAGGAGGGCCTTTGGGTTTGCCGGCAGGTCGCTATCTTTTAGGGAGTAGTAGTGGAAGTTGGGCTCAACCCCGTAAACTTCCCTGAGAATGTACTTCAGGAGCTCCTTTGAGGTCATTGAAGAGCGGGTGAGCCACACGTCCTTCCTGTGGAGCTGGTGAATGGGAACTGTTGATAGGAACAGAACGCTTATAACCCGTTTCTTTGCCGAGATTGAGAAGTCCGGCAGGAGCAGGTATCTCTCTTGATTTGCTACGTACTCGTAAGAGGAGATTACCGAAACGTCAAGTAGTCCCTCCCTTAAAAGTCTGTTGAGCTCCGATGGGACGTCATCTATAAACTCAATCCTCTCTGAAGGTACTTTCCCCTTTATAAAGCCGTAGTAGACGGGAACTGTGTTGAGGTACTCAATTTTCCCTACCCTTAACATTCCCTTAACCTCTGCAGAGTTCTGCAAACCGAGCAAACGGGAGCGGTTGTCGGCATTCCGCAGACTTCACACTCATTGAGCTCAACTTTTTCCTTGACCTCTCTCTCAAAAATCGGCCTCGCTTTCTTTAAGAACTCCTTGTAGAACCTGAGCTTCGTTCCCGGCATCTGGTGTTCAAGGTAGGCAAGAGCTCTCTTAAAGTGGATCGAGGTTGCCTCTTTTGCGTTGGGGCACCCGGTCTCCACGTACTCAATCCCGTTGAGTATTGCATAGCTTACGGTTTCCTTCTCCGTTAGGAAGCAGAAGGGCTTAACCTTTCTTGCAAAACCCCCCTCTTCCGGCAGGACGGGGCTCTGCCTTCCCAGGTACCCTATCTCCCACCTTACTGTGTTTGATAGTAGCAGGGCGCTCTCGTCGTCAAGGTTGTGTCCCGTTGCAACCACTTTAAATCCGTGCTCCCTTGCTACTTTATTCATCAGGTAGCGCTTGAAACTTCCGCAGACCGAGCAGACGTCTTTTCTGCCTGCTCCCCTTGCAATCTCCTCTATCGTGTAGCCCAATTCCTCTTTCAGGTTAAAGACTATTAAAGGCCTGCCTATTCTCTCTGCAAACTTTCGGCAGATTTCAAGGGACTTTTTTGAGTACTCCCATCCCTCAATTCCGAGGGAGATGTGGAAGCCGTAGGTCTCGTAGCCCAGTTTGTTTAGGGCGAACCAGAGGGCTAAGCTGTCCTTACCCCCCGAAACGGCAACAAGGACTTTTTCTTTCCGAGAGAACATCTTGAACTCTTTTATGGTCTTTTCGGTCTGCCTCTCAAACCACTCAATAAAGTGCTCCCTGCACAGGGCGAGCCTGTGGTGGCGCAGGTATATTGTGGCTTTCGTCCTCTTTCCCTTACTCTTGCAGATTTTACAGAGCACTCTTTAATGCCTCCTTAAGCTCCTTCAGGCTGACCGTTGCCGTCCCCACTTTTCCCACGACTATTCCCGCAGCAAGGTTCGCCACCTCAGCCGCGGTGAAGGGGTCTGCCCCGCTTACAAAGGCAAGGGCAAAGGCGCTTATTACAGTATCTCCGGCTCCGGTAACGTCGTAGACCTGTTTAGCCCTCGTCGGAATGTGCTTCGTCTCCTGAGGGGTTATTACCGACATTCCCTTTTCGCTTCGCGTTATAACTGCAAAGTCAAGTTTAAACCGCTCTATTAGCTTCCTTCCGGCTATTTCTGCCTCTCTGTCGCTCTCGGGCTTTATTCCTACCGCCTGAAAGGTCTCCTTTACGTTGGGGGTCATTGTCGTGATTTCACTGTAAACCCGAAAGTTTTTCTCCTTCGGATCAAGGAAGACTGGCGTTCTCCTCTTTATCTCTCCGGTTATCCCAAAGAGCTCCCCCGTAATTACACCCTTACCGTAATCGGAGATTACTACTGCGTCAAATTCCCCGTAGTTTTCCTTGAGGAATGAGAGGATTTTCTCCTTAACTTTCTGTGGAACTTCCTCTTTACACTCCCAGTCAACCCTGAGGAGCTGCTGGGAGGAGGCGATAATCCTCGTCTTCCTCGTTGTAGGCCTTGAGGGCTCTACTATGAGGGTTTCGGTGGGAGCTCCCAGCTCCTTTAAGAGTTCCTTCAGTCTCTCTCCGGCCTTATCCTCTCCGACTACCCCTAAGGGAATGGGGTTTGCCCCTAAGGAGAGGAGGTTTGCAACTACGTTTGCCGCCCCTCCCGGCCTTACCTTAATCTCCCTTGCCTCAACTACCGGAACGGGAGCTTCGGGAGAAATTCTCTCAACTTTACCCTCTATGTACTCGTCAAGCATAAAGTCGCCGATAACGAGGATTTTCTTTCCCCTGAACCTTTCAAGGAGTTGCGGGTTAAACAAGTCCTTCCCCCTTGAAGCTGAAGAATTCCTCTCCTGCGGCTATTATGTGGTCAAGGAGCTCTATTCCCAGTATAGTGCAGGCCTCCTTAACCTGACGGGTGAGCTTTAGGTCTTCAGGGGATGGCTCGGGGTTTTCTGAAGGGTGGTTGTGAAAGAGGATTATCCCCTCTGCAAGGTCCTTTACCGCAGGCCTTAAAATTTCTTTTGCCCTGACCGAGACCCTATTTGCTCCACCCCTTGCAACCCTGTGAATTCCGATTACCTCTCCTTTTGAGTTGAGGGTTATTACTCCTAATTCCTCAACTTTAAGAGTTTCAACAATCGGCCTTATTAGGTTGAAGGCCTCCTGAGGGCTTCTTACCCTTTTGGGGCTCTCACTCCTCTTGGCCCGCCTTCCCAGCTCAAAGGCTGCGGCGAGGGTTATTGCCTTTGCAAGACCGAGCCCTTTAAAGGATGTGAGCTCCCTCAGGGAGACCTCGGCTATTCCTTTTAAACCTTTAAACTCCTTTAGGAGCTCCCTTGCCAGCGTAAGGGCACTCTTTCCGTTTGTTCCCGTCCTTAAAAGGATTGCGAGGAGCTCCCCGTCGGTAAGGTTCTCGGCTCCCACCTTCAGGAGCTTCTCCCTCGGTCTATCCTCTGCTGGGAGCTCCTTAATTTTCTCCAAATTACTCCCCTTCAAGCTCTTTTAAGACCTCTCTACACCTGGGGCAGACTCCGTCAATGAGCTGTGCGTACATCCAACACCTGGGGCACTTCTCCCCTTTTGCCCTTTCAACTACTACTTTAACCCCTTTTAGGGTTTCCTCGTCCTCAACGGCGTCCTGTGGAGCTCCCTCTAAGGGTAGAACCTCGGCCTGTGAGGTTATGAAGACGAAGGAGAGCTCCTTCTCGTACTCCTTTAGGAGGCTGTAGAGCTCCTCTCCTGCATAGACCTTAACTGAGGCTTCAAGGGGGTGGCTTATGAGCTCCTTCCTCCTTGCCTCCTCAAGGGCTTTGTTCACCACCCCTTTAACCTTTATGAGGGTATTCCACCTCTCCAAAATCTCACCGTCAAGCTCCTCACACAGGGGCGGGAACTCCTCAAGGAAGATTGACTCCTTCTCCCTGCCGGGAAGGTGGGAGTAGGCCTCTTCTGCAGTAAAGGAGAGAATCGGTGCTATTAGGGTTAGGAGGCCGTGGAGAATTCCGTAAATTGCCGTCTGGGAGCTCCTCCTCCTCTTTGAGTCGGGAGCTTCACAGTAGAGGGAGTCCTTACTTATGTCAAGGTAGACGGCCGAGAGCTCGTTTGAGCAGTACTCGTAAAGCCTCCTGAAGATTCTGTTAAACCTGTACTCCTCGTAGTCCTTTATTACATCGTTTGTAAGCTGGTAGAACCTGTTGAGTGCCCACCTGTCTATCTCGTGGAGCTCGTCGTAGGGAAGAGCCTCGTCCGGGTTGAAGTCGTAGAGGTTCCCCAGCATAAACCTGATTGTGTTCCTGATTTTCCTATAGGCGTCGCTGACCGTCTTTAAGATGTTGTGTGAAATCCTTACGTCTTCAGTAAAGTTCTCGCTTGCAACCCACAGCCTAAGGATATCTGCCCCGAACTGCTTTATAACGTCAAGGGGGGAAATTACGTTCCCAAGGCTCTTGCTCATCTTGTAGCCCTTTTCGTCAAGGGTGAAACCGTGGGTGAGAACCGAGCAGTAGGGCGCCCTGCCCCTCGTTCCGCAGGCCTCTAATAGACTTGCCTGGAACCAACCCCTGTGCTGGTCTGAGCCCTCAAGGTAGAGGTCTGCCGGCCAGCGGAGCTCAGGCCTCTTCTCAAGGACTGCACCGTGGGAGGAGCCCGAGTCAAACCAGACGTCTAAGATGTCGGTTTCCTTCTCAAACTCCTCTCCGCCGCACTTGGGACACCTGAAACTCTCGGGAAGGAGCTCTTTAGCGCTTTTTGTGTACCAGGCGTCGGCGCTCTCTTTCTCAAAAATTTCTGCAACCCTGTCGGCAATCTCTTTGCTGAAAATTACCTCTCCGCACTTTTTACAGTAGAAGGCAACTATCGGAACGCCCCAAATCCTCTGCCTTGAAATGCACCAGTCGGGGCGGCTCTCAACCATGTTCCTTATTCTCGTCCTTCCCCACTCGGGTATCCACTTAACCCTGTCAATCTCTTTAAGGGCAACCTCCCTGAGCGTGGGGCTCCCCTTATCCATTGCAATAAACCACTGAGGAGTGGCCCTAAAGATTACCTTTCCCTTACACCTCCAGCAGTGGGGGTAGGAGTGGGTGATTTTCCCCGCAAATAGGAGATTGCCGCTCTCCTTTAACCTCTCAATAATTACGGGGTTTGCGTCCCATATTTTCATTCCTTTAAGCCACTGGGGAGCTTCCTCTGTAAACCTTCCGTAGTCGTCAACGGGGACGAGAACCGGAAGGCCGTACTTAAGGCCTACCTGATAGTCCTCCTCTCCGTGGCCGGGGGCGATGTGAACCAAACCGGTTCCCGTATCCGAGGCAACGTAGTCTGCTAAGACTACTCTTCCTTCCCTCTCAACGAAGGGGTGGGTGTAGGTTAGGCCCTCAAGCTCTGTTCCTTTAACCTCTTTAACTACCTCTCCCTCAAGGCCTGTCTTCTCCCTGAAGTCGGAGAGGAGCTCCTTGGCAACAATCAGGTTTCCTTTCTCAGTTTTAAACAGGGCGTAGGTTAGCTCCGGGTTGACCGCAACCGCGACGTTTGCCGGCAGAGTCCAGGGAGTTGTCGTCCAGATTACTAAGTAGCTGTCCTGCGGAAGGCCTTTCTCTTGGGGGTTTTTGACCTTAAAGGCAACGTAAATTGAGGGAGAGGTTTCATCTCCATACTCAATCTCAGCCTCTGCAAGGGCCGTTATACAGGAGGGACACCAGTAAACCGGCTTCTTTGCCCTGTAAACGAGCCCCTTCTCAAAGAACTTCCCCAGCTCCCTTACTATGTCGGCCTGGTATTTGGGGTCCATAGTTATGTAGGGGTTCTCCCAGTCGCCAATTACCCCCAACCTTATGAACTCTTCTTTCTGGGTCTTTACCCACTTCTCCGCGTACGCCCTACACTTCTTCCTTACCTCTACCGGGTCAACCTCGTCCTTTCTCTTTCTTATTTCCTTAAATACCGCCCTCTCAATAGGGAGGCCGTGGCAGTCCCAGCCGGGGACGAAGGGGGTCTGGTACCCCTGCATCGCCTTTGACTTAATTACTATGTCTTTAAGGATTTTATTAAGGGCGTGGCCTATGTGAATGTGGCCGTTTGCGTAGGGAGGTCCGTCGTGGAGGATAAACTTGTCGTCGCACTTGTGCTCACTCAGGAGCTTTTTGTAGAGCTCCATCTCCTGCCACTTCTTGAGTATTTCAGGCTCCCTTTTGGGAAGGTTCCCCCTCATGGGGAAGTCGGTTTTGGGAAGGTTTAGAGTATCCTTGTAATCCTTGCCGGCCATTTACATTCCTCCTGCCGTTTGTGGCTCTATTTTAGCAGAGGTTAAGGGAAAGGGAGCCTTTAAGGGAAGGGGGCAGGAAACCCTACCCCTCGGTGTGGGCCCTGTGGCACTCAACAAGGTTGTCTATGTCGCCGTCAAGGACGAAGACGTTGACGTAGCCCATTGCCTCAAGGAATCCTGCAACTCTGTTTGCGAGCTTTCCGGTCTTACAGCCTACGAGTACCGGGTGGTTCTTGGGTTTGGGGAGCCTGTCAAGGTTTTCGGGGAACTCGGGGTAGGGAATGTAGACCGCTCCGGGAATTCCGATTTCCTCCGCGTTCTCCCTCTCAACGTGTTCGGGAGGTCTTACGTCAAGGATGTAGGCTCCCAGCTCCTTAATCAGCTCCCTTGCCTTGTGGAGGTCAACATTACCGTAGAGGGGCTTATCCTTGTCGGCCTTGATTGCCTCCCTCAGGTTCTCAATTAGGACTTCAATGCTCATCTCTCCCTCCTTCTATTTGGGTTCTAACTTTAATTTAAATTTTTTAAAACTCTCCTTCAACTATAACGTCCCCGGTCATCTCCGAAGGTATTTCCTCTCCGAGAATGTGGAGAATTGAAGGGGCGATGTCTCCCAGTATTCCGATTACGGGAACTCCTCCGAACTCCTCGGGGAGCTCCACATCACTCTTCCTCCTTCTCTTAACCCCGTAGGCTCCGCACTGCCCCTTAACCACGACGAAGGGAACGGGATTTGTGGTGTGAGCTGTCCACGGCCCCCCTGTCTCGGGGTCTATCATCTGCTCGGCGTTTCCGTGGTCTGCGGTGACTACGGCAATTCCTCCCTCCTCTAAGGTTGCCTTAACGACCTGTTTGAGGCACTTATCAATGGCCTCAATTGCCTTAATCGTGGCCTCAAGGTTTCCGGTGTGGCCGACCATATCGGGGTTGGCAAAGTTAACCACGACCAGCTTATACTTCCTGCTCCTAATTCCCTCAACCACCTTCTCGGCAACCTCAAAGGCGCTCATCTCCGGTTTCATGTCGTAGGTGGGGACTTTGGGTGAGGGAATTAAGATTCTCTCCTCTCCCGGGAAGGGCTCTTCCTTTCCGCCGTTAAAGAAGTAGGTAACGTGGGCGTACTTCTCGGTCTCTGCCGCCCTGAGCTGTTTGTAGCCCAGGTTTGAAATCACTTCTCCTAAAACGTTCTTTAGCTCCTGAGGGGGGAAGGCAACTTTGAAGGGAAATGTTTCGTCGTAGAGGGTCATGGTAGCAACGATTTTCGGTCTTACTACTTTTTTCCTCTCAAAGCCGTCAAAATTCTTCAGGCCTATTGCAGAGACAATCTGCCTCATTCTGTCGGCCCGGAAGTTGAAGAAGAAGACTGCGTCTCCGTCCTCTATCAGGCAGTCAGGTGAGATTACGTAGGGCTTTACGAACTCGTCGGTTTCGCCCCTGCCGTAGGCATCCCTGAGGGCTTTCAGGGGGTCTTTACAGTGGTAGCCCTCCCCTAAGACGAGGGCGTTGTAGGCCTTTTCGGTTCTGTCCCACCTTTTGTCCCTGTCCATGTAATAGTAGCGCCCCCCCATCGTTCCGATTTTTCCGGTTCCTAATTCCTCAATCTTTTTCAGGAGGGCTTTCAGGTACTTCTCGGCACTCTTTGGAGGAGTGTCCCTTCCGTCCAAAATCGGGTGAATGCAGACTTTCTCTACTCCGAACTCCTTTGCAAGCTCTAAAAGAGCAAAGAGGTGCTCAACGTGGCTGTGGACTCCCCCGTCTGAGAGAAGCCCGATTAGGTGAAGCTTTCCTCCCTCTTTTGCCGCCTCAAAAACCTCCCTTAAAACGGGGTTATCCTTTGCCTTACCCTCTTTAAAGGCCTTTGTAATCCTTACAATATCCTGCCAGACGATTCTTCCAGCCCCTATGTTCATGTGGCCGACTTCAGAGTTGCCCATCTGACCTTCGGGAAGGCCTACCGCTTCACCGGAGGCCTTTAAAAGGCCTTTGGGGTAAGTGCTCCAGAGGTAGTCCCAGAAGGGGGTATCTGCAAGGGCTATTGCGTTTCCCTCTCTCTTCGGGCTATATCCGAAGCCGTCAAGGATTACGAGGGTTACAAACTCTGCCATGGCCACCTCTCAATAATTGAAAATTGTTTTCAATAAGGATAGTCTTCGTAGAAGACCTTTTCAAGGTAGAGGCCGTCGGGGGGTGCGAGGAAGGGAGCTCCCTCCCTGTTTCTCATCTCCAAAATCTCCTTTACATCTTCCGGCTTCAGTTTCCCCTCCCCTACCTTCACAAGCGTTGCCGCCATTACCCTTACCATGTGCCTCAGAAAAGAGCGCCCCCAGACCCTTATCTCAACTACATTTCCTGATTTCTCTATCTTTATCTCGTTAACTTCCCTTACCGGGTTAACCTCCCTGCTCCTGTCCCTTTTGCTGAAGGAGGTAAAGTCGTGGACTCCTACGAGGAAGTAAGAGGCCTCCTTCATTGCCGCGATGTCAAGGGGGAAGGGAAAGAACCAGCTTCTTCTATACTCAAATGGGCTCGGAACCTCCCGGTTAAATATCCTGTAGAGGTACTCTTTCCCCCTTGCGCTCCTTCTGGCGTCAAAATGTAGAGGAACCTCCTCCACTTCCACTATTTTTATGTCGGGAGGGAGAAGGCCGTTTAAACCCCTCTTAATTCTCTCTAAGGGAATTTCCTTTTCGGTCTTAAAGTTTGCAACCTGGCCTCTGGCGTGAACTCCCGCGTCTGTCCTGCTCGCTCCGACCAGCTTTACCTCTTCCCTTAAAATCATCTTTAAGGCTTTAGTAATTTCCCCTGCAACGGTGGGCTTATCGGGTAGAACCTGCCAGCCGTAGTAGTTTGTCCCCAAGTACTCTATCGTCAGCTTAACGTTCCTCAACTTTTCCTCCCCTATTTGCTATCTTTCCCTTTTAAGTTAAGGAGGGAGCTTTGAAGGTTCAGACTGAGAGCTTAATTGTAAGCGTTCTTATAATCCTTGCAGGTGTTGGTGCCCTTGAGGTCGGCTTTTCCTCCTCAATCTTTGAAATCTTGGCGGGGACTTTTGCCTCAAACTTCCTGAAGCTGGGGGAGCTCCCTTGGATAGACTTCCTCTCAAACCTCGGCCTTTTAGGGCTGATGTTCTTTGCCGGCCTTGAGACAGATCCGGAGCTGATGAGGAAGCACTTTTTAAAGAGCCTCTTTATAGGTTTCTCCTCTTACTTCTTTCCGCTAATAAGCGTTTTCTACTTTGCCCATCACGTTTTGGGCTACTCCTTTGAGGCCTCAGTCCTAATCGGGATTGCCCTCTCAACAACCTCCCTTGCCCTCGTTTATCCCCTCTTGAAGGAGAAAGGCCTTTTAAACCACCCTGCCGGCCAAATCCTACTTGCAGGGGCAATGGTTGTTGACATCTCAAGTATGCTGACTATGAGCTTCCTCTTTGAGGGAATTAACGTCTATAACCTCCTCTTTACTGTAGCCCTTCTCCTCCTGCTTGTTCGCCTTCCGAAGTGGGGAGAGAAGCTCTTTGAGAGGTACAAGGGAAACCAGATAGAGTTTAAGACCCGCTTTATAGTGATAATCCTTATAGCCCTTGGCTTTCTTTCAGAGCAGGTTCACATAAACGAGGCTGTCTTAGCCTTTACTGCGGGAATTTTCTTTGCCGAGCTCTTCAGAAAAGACCACACGATAGAGAAGAAAATCAGGGCTTTGATTTTCGGCTTCCTCGCTCCTTTCTTCTTCTTTAAAGCGGGCTACTCGGTAAAGCTCTCTGTAATCTCGTGGAAAGTGATTTTCCTCTCCCTATTCTTAGGCTCAATCGCTTTTATTACCAAGTACGTGGGAACCGTTTACGCGACGGCTAACCTCTTTAGGAGCGCCGTTTATAAGCTTGCAGGCCTTTTCTTTAACATGAGGTTAACCTTCGGAATAGTCGCTTCGGTTTTCGGCCTCAAGGCCGGCCTTATAGACGAGGAGACCTACGTAGCTTTGCTCCTCATAATAGTTTTAACCTCCCTCGTAGCCTCTGTAATCTCAAACCGCCTTCCCCACGAGACCGAGGAAGACTTGCTGGAGGATATATTTAAGCTTTAAGTTTAAAGTTTAAACGATTAGAGAGGTTTTATTGAAATTTTCCCCCTCTGAGCCCTTAACGGTCGGTTTTGAGCTTGAGGTTCAGCTTGTTGACCCTGAGAGCTTTTCCCTGAAGAGTGCCTCTGGGGAAATTTTTTTAAACCTCTCCTCCCCTCTAATTCAGAAGGAGTTCCTTGACTCAATGGTTGAGTTTGTAAGCGCTCCCCACTCCTGTCCCTCTGCTGCCGTTGAAGAGCTCTTTTCTGTAATCGGGAAGGTAGCCGAGCTGGGTAGGGAGAAGGGTTTTCTCCTCTCCGCCGCAGGAACCCACCCCTTCGCCCTTCCGGAAGAGGTTAGGATTACGGAGAGCGAGCGCTACAGGAGGCTCCTTGAGGAGTTTCAGGAGGTTTTAAGGAACTTCCTCATTTACGGCCTCCACATTCACGTAGGCTTCCCCGACGAGAAGAGTATGATAAACGCTTACAACTTCTTTGTGGAGTACTCACCCCTCTTCCTTGCCCTCTCTGCTTCTTCCCCCTTTTTTAGGGGAAAGAACACCGGCATTTACTCCTACAGGAGTAAACTCTTTGAGCAGCTTCCCCGTGCTGGCGTTCCCCAGCAGTTCTCCTCCTACGGTGAGTTTGTGGAGCTCTTTGAGGTTTTAAAGGAGACCGGAACGGTAGAGAGCTTAAAGGACGTCTGGTGGGACGTCAGGCCCCGTCCTGACCTCGGAACCGTTGAGCTGAGGGTTTGCGATGCCGTTCCCTCAAGGGAGAGGATTGAAGCCCTTTTGACTTTAGCGGTGATGGTCGGAGCTCTCTCCTTTAAAGGGGAGCTCCCTCCCTACTACCACCAGGTACACCTTCAGAACAAGTGGAATGCCGCCCGCCACGGTTTAGATGGTACCTTTATAGACAGGGGAAAGAAGGTGAAGATGGGTACCAAACTCCTTGAGCTCATTGCCTCTTTCGGTAGGCACTTTGGAGGGTTAAGGGAGGGGGCTAAAGTCCTGGAAAAGCTTACGACGAAGCCGACACTGGCTCAGCTTCAGATAGAGGCCTTCAGGAAGGGAAGTGGGTTAAAATCCCTCGTTGAGCTTTCCCTTCTGGAGGTTTAACGGTGAGAGGGGCCGTAGCTGCCGGTGATAGGTTAACCGCTGAAGCTGCCGCCGAGGTTTTGAAGGCTGGCGGAAATGCCTTTGATGCGGCCGTTGCCGCCGCCTTTGCCGCTCCGATGGCCGAGCCCGCCCTGACCTCTGCAGGAGGCGGCGGATTTCTCCTTTCAGTCTCTCCCTCTGCTCCTCCCCTTCTTTACGACTTTTTCGTTGACGTTCCCCCGAAAAGGGTTAAAGAGCCCGATTTCTACCCCATAACCGTTGACTTCGGTGATACCACTCAGGAGTTCCACATCGGAATGGGCTCCGTTGCCGTTCCCGGTTTCGTGGCTGGGCTTTTAAGACTTCACGCTGAGAAGGGGCGTCTTCCCCTAAGGGAAGTCCTGTCTCCGGCAATTTTCTACGCCAAAAACGGAATTCACCTTTCTCCAGTTCAGGCCTCCTTCGTTAAGCTCCTTGAGCCGATTTTTACCGCAACCGAGGAGTCAAGGAGAATTTACGCCCCCGGCGGGAGGCTGATAGACGAGAGAACCCTTTTTAAAAACCCCGACTACGCCGACTTCCTTGAGCTCTTGATAGAAGAGGGGCAGTGGGTCTTTTATGAAGGTGAGATTGCAGACAGGATAGAGGAGCTCTCTTTAGAAAGAGGGGGCTTAATAAGAAAGGAAGACCTTGCAAGGTATAAAGTTGTTGAGAGGGAGCCCCTTGAGTTTAACTTTAGGGGAAAGAGGGTCTTGACAAACCCTCCCCCCTCTTCGGGAGGCATTCTAATCGCCTTTACCTTAAAGCTTCTTGAGGAGGCCGATTTGGGAGAGTGGGGCTCTCTTAACCACGTCTCTTCCCTGATTGAAGCAATGGCCACTGCAGAGCTCTTCAGGGAAAAGTTCGTTAACGGCCACCTTCACGACGGGAACTTGGAGGAGCTCCTTGAGAATGAAGAGCTTATGGCCACTTATCTTAACCTCTTTAAAATGCGCCTGAACCTCTGGGGTAATACGACCCACGTTAGCATCCTTGACGGTGAAGGCAACGGCGTCTCAATGACTACAACAAACGGAGAGGGTTCGGGAGTTGTTATTCCGGGAACGGGGGTTATGCTTAACAACATGTTAGGTGAGGAAGACCTAAACCCGAACGGCTTTTTTAAATGGCCTCCCTACGTTCGCCTTCCCTCAATGATGGCACCTACGGCCGTTATGAGGGGAGAGAAGGTAGAGCTCCTCTTGGGAAGTGCTGGCAGCAACAGGATAAGGAGCGCCATCACCAA
>JAMOTD010000003.1 GCA_027068415.1 Desulfurobacteriaceae bacterium
CAAGCTCTAAATCCTAATTCATCCAAAAATTAGAATAACCTTAATTGAGGTTTGCTGCACTTGACTCCTTTTTGGCGATTTGGTAATTTTGAGGAAAGCAAAGAGGGTCTTTAACTATCCGAATATGCTAATTTCTTGGTGAAATGCCCGCATAGCGGGATTGCGACAGAATCAGTTAAAGTGGCAGGCTAAATTGATGCAAGCGTGAAATGCCCGCATAGCGGGATTGCGACTTACGACGTAAACCTTCTTGTGCCTGCCGTTAACCTTGTGAAATGCCCGCATAGCGGAATTGCGACAAGAAAGGGCCGTGGTGGTTCTTTCGGCTCTGGTTCAGTGAAATGCCCGCTTTGCGGGATTGGAATTTTGAGACAGTATTCACAAAAAATAGTTACAAAAAATAGTTTTGAAAAAAGTTTGGGTTTTTAATTAAATCAGCGGATTTTTGTTTTTATATTTTCCATAATCGCTTTCTTTATTCCTTCTTTGTCTATACCGACAAGGTTCCTTAAGATTTGTTGACTTCCGTGTTCAATGAATTTGTCTGGGATTCCGAGGTTTACCAGTTTCCCGCAGTACCAGGGGGAGAGGAATTCGTCAACGGCGGAGCCAAAACCCCCTTTAACCGTATTTTCTTCAACCGTTATTATTATTTCGTGTTTCTTTGCGAGCTCTTTAAGGAGCTCCCCGTCTATCGGCTTTACAAACCTTGCGTTAACCACCGCGGCACTTATCCCTTCCCTCTCAAGCTCCTTTGCAGCCTCAAGGGCTTGGTAAACCGGCCAGCCCGTTGCCAAAATCAGTACGTCCTTCCCCTCTTTCAAAACTTCCCAAGTTCCGATAGGAATTTCCTTTAAAGGCTCCCTTATCTTAACACCGTAGCCCCTTCCCCTGGGGTAGCGAACTGCAAAGGGCTTATCAGACTTAATTGCGGTGTAGAGGAGGTGGCGGAGCTCCTCCTCGTCTTTCGGAGCGGCAACGACCATATTAGGAATTGAGCGAAGGTATGAGAGGTCAAAAATCCCGTGGTGGGTTGCCCCGTCCTCGCCTACGAGCCCTGCCCTGTCTATTGCGAAGACCACTGGAAGCTCCTGAAGTGCAACGTCGTGAATTATCTGGTCGTAAGCCCTTTGAAGGAAAGTTGAGTAAATTGCAACTACCGGCTTCAGTCCTTCTTTTGCAAGGCCGGCGGCAAAGGTAACGGCGTGCTGCTCGGCAATTCCCACGTCAAAGTAGCGCTCGGGAAACTTTTCCTTAAACTTGTCAAGGCCGGTTCCCGAGGGCATTGCCGCGGTTATTCCTACGACCCTACCGTCCTTCTCTGCAATCTCAATGAGGGTTCTTGAAAAAACTTCGGTGTAGGTAGGAGGCTGGGGCTCAGGTGAGACTTTCTTGGGAGAAACACCGTGAAACTTATCGGGCCTCTCTTCGGCCGGCTTATAGCCTTTACCCTTTTTCGTTAAAATGTGGACGAGGGTCGGCCCCTTCATCTTTGAGACGTTTTTTAGGGTAGTTTCAAGAAGCTCTATGTCGTGACCGTCTATAGGACCAACGTACCTGAAACCCAGCTCCTCAAAGAGCATTCCCGGAGGAAAAAGCCCTTTAACAATTAGGTCTTCAACCCTCTTTAACCCTTTATAAACCTTCTCCCCGAATATTTTTTTTGTAGCTTCCTCTAACCTCTCCTTTGCTTTCCTTAAACTCTCACCCGTTGTAAGCTTTGTAAGGTAATTTGAGATAGCCCCTATGTTCTTTGAGATTGACATTTCGTTATCGTTGAGGATTACTATCAGGTCTTCACCGAGCTGGCCGGCATTGTTGAGCCCTTCATAAGCTTGACCGGCAGTAAGAGCTCCGTCCCCTATAACGGCAATTACCTTCCCCTCTTCTCCCTTTAGCCTTTTGGCTACCTTAATCCCCAATGCTGCAGAGATTGACGTTGAGCTGTGGCCGGTTCCGAAAGCGTCGTAGGGGCTCTCTTTTATTGAGGGAAAGCCGGAGATTCCACCAAACTGCCTTAAGGTATGGAACTTCTCCTTTCTTCCGGTAAGGATTTTGTAGGGGTAGGACTGGTGGCCTACGTCCCAGACTATCTCGTCCTTAGGCGGTGAGAAGACCCTTAAGAGGGCTATCGTAAGCTCAACTACTCCTAAAGAAGAAGCAAGATGCCCTCCAGTTTTCTTTACTGTCTCTACTATAAACTCCCTTACTTCTCGGGCAAGAATCCTCAATTCCTCAAAGTTTAACTTCTTCAATTCTTCCGGAGAATTTATCTTTTCAAGAATCAACTTTTAACTCCCAAGCTCAATGGTTGTTCTGTAAAACTCAAGAAAATTCTTAACAAAATCGTTAAGATTAAATACCTCAGCTCTTCTTTTAGCAGCTTTTGACTTTTTAACCCAAAGCTCTTTATTGACTAATAACTCTGAAATAGCTTTAGAAACAACCTTTTCATCCTCTTCACAGATAATACCACCATTACCAACAACTTCCGGTGCCGACCCTTTGTTTAGAGCTACAACAGGCAATCCGCATGCCATAGCTTCAGCAAAAACTAAACCAAAAGTTTCCGTTTTAGACGGCAAGAAGAAAACAGAGGAATTAAGATATAACTCTTTCAAATCCTCCCGCTTAACAGCCCCTAAGAACTTCACCTTTGCTCCAATAGACAAAGAATAGCTCTCCAATTTCTCTCTTTCAGGGCCATTACCTACTAAAATATATTCAACATCCATCACCCTTTGAATTTCAGAGATAACTCTAATAGCGAAAAAGAGGTTTTTCTCAGGAGCCAATCTTGAAACGGTGATTACCCTTTTACCAAATGAAGGAACTTTATCTGTAAAGAATATATCAGGAATTCCGGGATAAATAACCCTATAATTCCCCTCACCAGAGAGATATTTAGAATATAAATTCATTTGTTCCTTAGATACGAACGAAAGACCGTCTGAAAACTTACTAAAGAAGCCTACTAATTTTTTAGCAGCAAGGCCGTTATCAAACCTTAACGAGTATTGAGTCATGTGAAGAGGATGTATATGTATAGTTCCAACTACTTTTTTAGACAGCAGTTTAGCTGCGACTACTGCAGTTATTCCTGCGGTAAATGGGTCATGAAAATGTATTATGTCTGGTGAAAATTCGTTTAGTTTTTTAACTAATAGAAAATTTGGGAAAATTGCCTCAGCATTATCATAAAACGGATATTTTAAACTGGGGAGCTTTAGAATCTTAAACTTACCGTTCTCCGAAGTAGCAGTTTTACCAGAAACTATTAAAACCTCGTGGTTTTCCTCTTTTAACTTATTAGCTAAATCGTAAACTACCTTTGTTCCTCCTCCCATATCTGTTCGGAAGTTGTCAGTAAAAATCGCTACTCTCAATACGAGCCTCCAAAAGGACAGATATGGCGGTACTCACACCACTGGCAGTTGGCCTCGCAGGGTGAAGGCTGGAGCTCCTTAAATCCCTTCCCGATGTAGTTCTCTTCAACGCGGGTAATTAAGGGGAGCAGTTTCTCCTTAAAGGAAAGGAGCTCTCTCTTTGTAAAAATCAGCCTCTTTATGCTCCCGTACCTTACGTTGTGGACTTCAAGGGCGAACTTCTCAAACTGGGGGAATTTTATGCTGGCAAGGAGGGCGTACCACCTGAGCTGAGTTTTGACCTTGTTGTTAAACTCCCAGCTACGGCTGGTTTTGTGGTCAACTATGTAGAGGGTCTCGTCCTTGCTGAAGATGAAGTCAAGTTTCCCCCGAAGGTAGACCTTATCGGAGAAGTAGGGTGCAAGTTTCAGAGAGGAATCAACTGCAAGCTCTATCTCTGAGGCCACTAAGGAACTCCCTTTCGCCCTTCTGAGCTGACCGTTAACAAACTTGAGAATGTTGGGGAAAAACTCTGAGATTTTCTTAAGGTCTGCCAAAGGCTCGCTCTCTTTAAACTGCTCTGCAAACCGAAAGAGGAGCTTTTTGCTGAGGGGCTCTTTTCCCTCAAAGGCGGTATTCAGGGCATTTTCAAGGACGAAGTGAACTCCGCTACCAAGAACGAAGAAATCGGCCCTTTCAAGGGGCTCAAGCTTTTCAACGTACCTGAAGAAGAACTCGTACTGGCACTTTTTCGCCTTCTGAACTTTGGTAAAAGACCAGGGGCGAAGGTGGGAAAGCTCAACTTTAAGCCCCTCTTTAATCATTAAATGCCTCCCTGAAGGAGCTCCCTAATCTTCTCTCCGACCTTACCGGACTCAACCTCAAACCTCTCACCGCCCTTCCTTACCTTCAGCTCAACAACTCCCTCGCCCGCTTTTTTACCTACTATAACCTGGAAGGGAATTCCTATAAGGTCGGCATCTTTAAACTTAAAGCCGGGACGGACGTTCCTGTCGTCAATTAGGGCGTCAAAGCCTTTCTTTTTAAGGTTTTCGTAAACTTCCTCGGCAAGCTCCCTTATTTCATCCCTCTTAACGTTTGTGGGGATAACTATCACCTCAAAGGGAGCTATCTCAAAGGGCCAGATTATCCCTTCCTCGTCGTGGTTCTGCTCAACTGCTGCGGCCATAACCCTCGTTATTCCTATTCCGTAGCACCCCATAACCATAGGCTTTTCCGTTCCGTCTTCGTCAACGAAGGTTGCCCCCATTGCCTCACTGTACTTGGTTCCGAGCTTGAAGATGTGGCCTACCTCTATTCCCCTTTTAAACTTTAAGGGAGCTCCGCACTCGGGGCAGGGCTCACCCTCTCCCACTTCACTAACGTCAATAAACTCCTCTACTTCAAAGTCCCTTCCCCAGTTAACGTTTTTAAGGTGGTAGTCAACCTCTCCGGCACCTGCAACGAAGTTAACCATGGGAATTACGGAGTAGTCGGCGTAAACGGGTATTTTGAAACCTATCGGAGAGAGGAAACCTTTGGGCTGGCCCGTAAACTCCTCTATCTCCTCGTCGGTTGCAAG
Source organism: Desulfurobacteriaceae bacterium (assembly GCA_027068415.1). Taxonomy (GTDB): domain Bacteria; phylum Aquificota; class Aquificia; order Desulfurobacteriales; family Desulfurobacteriaceae; genus Thermovibrio. The sequence goes on from JAMOTD010000003.1 coordinate 4,948, forward strand.
GCGGACATCCTTTGCCCCGAAAGCGTTTCTCAGTTTCGTCTCCTCAATTTCCCTGTCTCCCCTCACGGCAACGGCAACGGGCTTTCCGTCAACGAGGTAAACCAGGAGCTTTAAGATTTTCTCCTGAGGAATTCCCAGAAACTCTGAAACTTCCTCTATTCTCTTTATTCCGGGAGTGTGAACTCTCTCAACTTCTTTAAACTCAGTTTCTCTACCTTTGGGAACCTCCGGCTTCCTCTGGGCGGCCTTCTCGGTGCTCGCCGCGTAGCCGCACTTCTCACAGTAAACCAGCTTACTCTCGCCGGTGTCGGCAATTACGAGGAACTCGTGAGAGAAGTTCCCGCCTATCTCTCCCGTATCGGCAAGGACGGCCTTAAACTCAAGCCCCATCCTCTTAAAAATCCGGGAGTAGGTCTCGTACATGTTCCAGTATTCCCTTTCGGCGTCCTCATCGTCGGCGTGGAAGGAGTAGGCGTCCTTCATTATGAACTCCCTCGCCCTCATAAGGCCGAAGCGGGGACGGATTTCGTCCCTAAACTTTCTTCCGATTTGATAGAGGTTTAGGGGGAGCTCCTTGTAGGATTTAACCTCTTTCCTAACCAAATCAGTAATAACTTCTTCGGCTGTAGGGCCGAGGGCGTAATCCCTCTCGTGGCGGTCTTTAAATTTAATCATCTCCTTGCCGTAAACTTCCCACCTCCCGCTCTCCTGCCAGAGCTCCGAAGGGTGCATAATCGGGAGGATTACCTCCTGAGCTCCGGCGGCGTTCATCTCCTCCCTCACAATCTTCTCTATCTTGAGGATAACCTTTGCTCCGAGTGGAAGAATGTCGTAAAGCCCCGAGGCGACCTTCCTTATAAAACCGGCTCTTGTTAAGAGCTTGTGGCTCGGAATCTCCGCATCTGCAGGGCTCTCCTTCTTTGTAGGGGCAAAGAGCCTTGAAAACCTCATACTCCCTCCACAAAATTTCCTATGGTCAAATTTAAGGGTGAGCGATGAAAATTCTACACGTTGACACCGAAAAGGGCTGGAGAGGAGGGGAGCAACAGCTCCTCTACCTGATTAGGGGCTTAAGGGAGAAAGGGGTTGAGTGTGCGGTAGCCTGCAGGGGCGGTTCAGAGCTTGAGAGGAGGTGCAGAGAGGAGGGCTTCAAAACCGTTCCCCTCAAAGGAAATCAGACTTCAGACATCTTCAGGCTGGCAGTTATCGGAAAGGAGTTTAACCTGATTCACGCCCACTCGGCAAAAGCCCACACTGTTTCTGTCCTTTCAAAGGGGTTTCACAAAAGACCAGTAGTCTATACGAGAAGGGTTGACTACGTCCCCAAGAGGAACTTTTTAACGGAACTCAAGTACAGGAAAACGGACAGGGTGATTGCAATATCTCGGGCCGTAAGGGATGTTTTAAGGGAGCGCTTTCCCTACATTGAGCCTACAGTTATCCCCTCGGCCGTTGACCTTGAAGAGGTTGAGGGAGGAGTAGACGGGAAGAGGGTAGAGGAGATAAGGAGGGAGCTCGCAGGAGAGCCCCTCATAGGAACTCTTGCCGCCCTAACGCACCAGAAGGATATTCCCAACTTGATAGAGGCAGCCGCTACAGTTTTGAGGGAGCTCCCTAAGGCAAAGTTTGTCGTCTTCGGCGAAGGGAAGCTGAGGGGGGAGCTCCAAAAACTCATAGAGGAAAAAGGGCTGAAGGGGAAGTTTCTCCTCTACGGCTTCGTTAAAGAGGTTCCGAACTACACAAAAGCCCTTGACCTTTTTGTCCTTCCCTCAAGGAACGAGGGGCTCGGGAGTTCCATCTTAATAGCGATGGCCTTAAAAGTACCGGTAGTTGCAACGAAGGTAGGGGGAACCGTTGAGGCCGTAAAGGAGGGAGAGACCGGCCTGCTGGTACCACCCTCAAATCCCGAAGCCCTTGCAGGAGCGATTCTAAGGCTGTTAAAAGAGAGGGGACTCAGGGAGAGGTTAACCGAAAACGCTTACAGGCTCGTAAGAGAGAGGTTCAGCGTTGAGTCAATGGTAAACTCCTACTTTAAGCTCTACGGGGAGGTTTTAAGGTAGTGGATAAACGGTGGAGCTCCTTCATAAAGAACCTCAAAAAGAGGTTAAAGCCGACCACCTATAAGGTCGTTTTCGGCACCCTTGAGCTCCTCTCTGCCGACGAAGAGAGCATTACCCTTCAGGTGAAGGATAAGACAGTAAAGGATTTGATTTTAAAGCTCCACCTTTCCACCCTGAAGGAGGCCGTTAAGGAGGCCTTCGGAAAAGAGCTGAAAGTTGAACTGGTAGCAAGGGAGGAGGTTGAGAAACCGAAACAGCTTGAGCTGGAGCTCTTTAAGGAGAAGGAGAGGGAAGAGGAGGAGCTCCAGTCAAACCTCAACCCCAAGTACACTTTTGAGAACTTCATAGTAGGGGCCAGCAACCAGTTTGCCCACGCCGCAGCGCGGGCAGTTGCAGAAAATCCCGGGAAGGCCTACAACCCCCTCTTCATCTACGGGGGAGTGGGGCTGGGCAAAACCCACCTGATGCAGGCAATAGGAAACTATATAAAGTCAAAAGAGCCGGGCAAGAAAGTTGTTTACACAACAACAGAGACCTTCATGAACCAGCTGATTGAGGCACTAAAGGGAGACAAAATCTCCTCGTTCAGAGAGAAGTACAGGAACATTGACGTCCTTCTGATTGACGACATTCAGTTTATAGGAGGCAAGGAGAGAACCCAGATAGAGTTCTTCCACACGTTTAACGCCCTTTACGATGCCGGCAAACAGGTAGTTTTAACGAGCGACAGACCCCCAAAAGACATTCCTACGCTGACAGAGAGACTGAGGAGCCGGTTTGAGTGGGGTCTAATAGCCGACATTCAGCCTCCCGACTTTGAGACGAGGGTTGCGATTTTAAAGAGGAAGGCCGAAGTTGAGGGAATAGAGGTAAGCGACAAGGTAATAAAACTACTGGCAACCATTATAAAGTCAAACATCAGACAGCTTGAAGGGGCGTTAATAAAGCTGAAGGCAAAGGCCACCTTAGAGGGAAGGCCTATAACCGAGAAGTTAGTAAGGGAGCTCTTCTCCGGAGAGCAACCGGAGGAGAAGAGGAAAAGGAGAATAAGGGAAATCTCTATGAAAATCATAAAGGAGACCGTAGGCAGTGAGTTGGGGGTTGACGTGGAGCTCCTTGACAGCCCCGTCAGGAAGAAAAGAGTGGCCTTTGCAAGGCAGGTGGCAATGTTCCTTGCAAAGAAAGTGGGAGGATACCCATACACCCAGATAGCCGCCTCCTTTAACAGGGACGACCACACGACCGTTATCCACGCCGTAAGGAAGATAGAAGAGCTCACGGAGAAGGACGAGAGCCTCTCTTCCCTGATAGAAAAGCTGGAGCTTAAAATTAGAGAGGCCGTTGAGCGCTCAACCGAAGTTATCCACAGTGATGTGGATAACTATGTGGATAACTCTGTGGATAACTGAAATTGTGGATAACTTTGTGGATAACTTCGGAGGTTAGAGAAGTGAGTTATCCACATAAAAAAGTTATCCACACACTTATCCACACTAAAAGGCCGGAGTTATCCACAGTATGTGGATAACTTTTGTGGAGAAAACCCTTGGCGGAGAAGAGTTTTTCTCTCAAGTGCACAAAAATTGTGCACCCTTATTATTACTATTATTCTATATATACTGTAATTACTCTATATATAGAGAAAAAAAGAATAAGGAGGAATAAAGAATGAAAATAAGGATTGGAAAGGAAAAAATTCGCGATGCAGTGAAAATTGCCGCCTCGGCCGCTGACAAGAGGGGCGCGATTCCAATCCTTGCAAACATACTACTTGAAGCAGAGGATAACCTCCTCAGGCTGACGGCGACCAACCTTGAAATCGGAGTATCCACAGTTGTGGATTGTACTGTGGAAGAAGAGGGGAAAGTAACAGTCAACGCCAACAAGGCAGCAAAGCTCTTTTCCTCTCTAACCGGAGAGGAGATAACCCTTGAAAGAGAGGACGGAAGGGTAATAGTCAAGTCGGCAAATTCAAGGTTCTCCTTGGCTTCACTGCCTCCCGAGGAGTTCCCCGAAGTGGAGGTTCCCGGAAGCTTCTCGGTAAGACTTCCTTCAGACGAGATTGATAAGGCACTTAAAAAGGTCTCTTACGCAGCAGGGAGAGATGAGGCAAAGTACATCTTAACCGGCGTTCTTCTTCGCTCCTTCGGCGACCGCCTCCACGCAGTTGCCACTGACGGCCACAGATTGGCCCTCTACGAGGTTTTTGTTGAGTCTGAGGGGTGGAGTGCCATAATTCCGAAAAAATCCCTCAGTGAGCTTAAGAGGCTCCTCAGAGAGGGTGATGAGGTTGAGCTCGTGGAGAGACACAACAAGATTTACTTCAGGAGCGGGGATACGGTAATGTGGAGTTCCCTAATTGAGGGAGAGTACCCCGACTACACAAAGGTAATTCCCGAAGGGAACAGCAAGGTCTTCACGGCAGACAGGGATGAGTTCCTCTCGGCACTTAAGGAGGTCTCAGTAATTTTTGATAAGGAAGAAGTAAGAGCTGTCATCTTTGACCTCTCTGAGAACTCTTTAAGGTTAACTGCAAAGAGCCTTGAAGGGGAAACCAGCGAAGAGGCAGAGGTCGTAATCCCCGTTGACTACTCCGGTGAGCCCTTCAGAATCGGGTTTAACATAGTCCACATGATTGAGTCTATCGGCTCCTTTGACGGGGAGAGCGTAAGCGTCCACATGGAGGAGCCTACATCACCGGTTTTAATAACTTCTCAAGAAGAGCCTCAGCTTAAGAACGTAATAATGCCCATGAAGGTCTAATGGGTAGGGTGAAGACTCTCCCCAACTTTTTAACCCTTTTGAGAATTCTTCTTCTGCCCTTTATAGTGGTTCTTATTATTGGGGGCTACTACAGGGTAGCCCTCTTTCTCTTTCTCCTTTCTGCCTTTACCGATTTCCTTGACGGCTTTATAGCCAGAAAGTACGGTCAGATAACGAGTCTCGGGATTCTCCTTGACCCGATTGCCGATAAGCTTTTAACATCCTCAACCCTTATCTCCCTGGCTTACGTAAAGCTCTGTGACCCTTTTTCTGTTATTGTCATCGTAGGAAGGGAGGAGGCGATTACGGGAATGAGGGCAATTGCCGCAAGCAGGGGACTTGTTATACCCGCCTCTGCCGGAGGTAAGCTAAAGACGGCTCTCATAATGGTTTCCATCACCCTTATACTTCTCGGGGTTGAGCCGTGGGGGGAGTTCCTGCTTGTAATCTCTGCCTTCGTGGCTCTTTATACGGGAGCTCTCTACTTTTACAACTTCTTTAAAGAGCTAAAGGAGAGATAGAATGAAGCCCTTGGCGCTTTTTATTGTCTTCTTCCTCTCGTTCCTATTCGGTTCAATCCCCTTCGGCTACGTTATCGGTAAGTTAAAAGGGGTTGACGTAAGAAAGTACGGCAGCGGCAACATAGGGGCAACAAACGTCTCAAGGGTTTTGGGTAAGAAGTACGGAGCTGTCGTCCTCTTCCTTGACGCCCTTAAGGGGGCGGCTGCCGTTTTGATTGCAAAGTCCTTAAACCTGCCCGTTGAATGTCAGGTTCTCGCCGGCATTTCGGCTATAGCCGGCCACTGTTTCTCTCCCTGGCTCGGCTTTAAGGGAGGGAAGGGAGTTGCAACTGCCTTAGGAGCTTTCCTCGTAATCTCTCCCAAAACAACACTTGCGGCCTTTCTAATCTTCCTCGCTGTTTTCTTAACCACCCGCTACGTCTCCCTCTCCTCAATAACGGCCGCCCTCTCTTATCCTCTCCTCTACAGGCTCTTTGAGAAGCCTTCACCCTTCTCGTTTATAGTGGTTTCGCTGGGAGCTCTCCTCATAGTGGCTAAGCACTACTCAAACGTAAAGAGGCTCCTAAAGGGTGAGGAGAAGAAATTTTTTTAGGGTGGTGTTGTGAGTCCGACTCTTTGTAGAGAGAAGGGGTTCCGCTTCTTCTTCTAATCAAATGAAAGTATTGAGCCCCCTTACGTTCACGTTGTTAAGGGATGAGCTGAGGCCAAAGTGTGGTTAGAGCCTGAAGTTTCCGTTGCTGAAAATTACGGCTTTTCACAGAGGGAGCTCAAAGTTATACTTGAAATAGTTGATAGGAATTGAGGGAGTATAGAAGGTGGTACGAAAGGTAGGGAACATAGCCGTTAAAGGTATCAGGTTTACCGACGATAGAGTTTACTTTAAGCTTGCAGACGGTAGGGAGATTGGAGCTCCCTTAGAGTGGTTTCCCCGCTTAAAAGAGGCCTCTCCCAGTGAGAGGGAAAACTACTACCTTACCGCTAACGGAACGGGAGTCCACTGGGAGGAGTTGGACGAAGATATCTCTATCAGGTATCTTCTGAGGGAGGAGTTTCTTCTGTTAGAGCCCTCTCTTGAAAAAAACAAGTAGGAGGAGTTTGGAGTGGAGCTCCAGACATACTTGAAGGAGAGAAAAGAGCTCATAGACCGTGAGATTCTCAGGTACCTCCCTCCGGAGCCGCCGTACGGTAAGAAGCTCTACGAGGCTGTTAAGTACTCTTTAACCGTTGGGGGGAAAAGGCTCAGGCCGATTCTGTGTTTGGCGGGCTGTGAGATTGTCGGAGGAAGCTTTAAAGAGGCGATAACTCCGGCCTGTGCGATTGAGATGATTCACACCTACTCCCTCGTCCACGACGACCTGCCGGAGATGGATAACGACACCCTCAGGAGGGGACACCCTACCACCTGGGTAAAGTTCGGTCAGGCGACTGCCGTCCTTGCGGGAGATGCCCTTTTAAACAGGGCGTTTGAAGTTTTGGCAGACTGGGATTTTGACTGTAAGAGGAAGGTAAGGGTTATCTCCGAGATTGCCTCGGCCTCCGGGATGTTAGGAATGGTTCTCGGTCAGCAGTGTGACCTTGACGCAGAGGGTAGGGATGACGTTTCGCTTGAGGAGCTCCTCTTTATCCACCGCCACAAAACCGGAAGGTTAATAACCGCTTCTGTAGTTGCGGGCGGTATAACCGGAGGAGGAAGCGGTGAGGAGATTGAGGCCTTGAGGGGCTACGGCGACTCAATAGGCCTTGCCTTCCAGATAATAGACGACGTTTTAGACGTAGTCGGAAGTCAGGAGAAGCTGGGAAAAAACGTCGGCTCAGACCTTGAGAGGGGAAAAACTACATTTGTTAAGTTCTTTGGGATTGAAGGAGCAAAGAAAAAGGCCGAAGAGGAAGTTAAAAAGGCCGTTGAGTTTTTAAAAATTTTTCCCGCCCAAAAGAGGGAGCCGTTAGAGAAGATTGCCCGCTTCATAGTAGAGAGGGAGTACTAAAAGTCAAAGTTGTAGTCCTC
>JAMOTD010000004.1 GCA_027068415.1 Desulfurobacteriaceae bacterium
TTACGGCCGAGGCGATGCTCTCCCATTACCCGAAGCTCTCCGAGCTCTATAACGTCTACAACGAGAGGCTCAGGAAGTTAAACGCCCTTGACTTTGACGACCTCCTATTAATGGGAAGGGAGCTCCTTCTAATCCCCCACCTTCAGGAGAGGCTCTCAAACCACTTCCAGTACGTCCTGATTGATGAATATCAGGATACCAACAAAGTCCAGTACGAGATAGCAAAAGCCCTTACCCATAGGAAGGGGAACATCTGCGCCGTGGGAGACGAAGACCAGTGCATCTACACCTGGAGGGGCGCCAACATAGACAACATTCTCTCATTTGAAAAAGACTTTAAGAACGCCAAAATCATAAAACTTGAGAAGAACTACAGGTGCACCGGAACAATCCTTGAGGCGGCAAACTCCGTAATCTCAAACAACAGGCTCAGGAAGGGGAAAGAGCTCTACACCGATAACCCCAAAGGTGAGCCCATACGCCTCTATAGGGCAGAAAATGAAGTTGACGAAGCCCTCTTTATTGCCCAAACGGTTAAGCTCCTTTTAAAGAGGGGAATCTCCCCCAAGGATGTTGCAATCTTCTACAGGACAAACTCTCTCTCAAGGGCTATAGAGGACGCCTTAAGGAGGGAGGGAATCGCCTACCAGATTGTCGGAGGAGTAAAGTTTTATGAAAGGAGGGAAGTAAAGGATATCCTCTCCTACTTGAGGCTTCTCCTCTTTGAAAGAGATGAAATTTCCCTCATGAGGGTTTTAAACGTTCCTAAAAGGGGGTTAGGAAGTAAGAGTCGGGAGGCTTTAAAAGTGCTCCTTGATAAGGGCCTTACCACCACCGAGGCCTTAAAAGAGCTTGAGGGTTCTTTGAAACAGGAAAAGCAGAAGAGGGCTGTAAGGAAACTTGTTGAAACCCTTGAACTCTTGAGGGAGAAACTTGAGGAGCTCCCACCCTACGACTTTCTCTCGCTTCTGATTAAGGAAATCGGCTACGAGGAGTACCTGAGGGGCGAGTTCCCCGAGGAGTGGGAGAGCAGGCTTGAGAACGTAAGGGAGCTGGGGAACACCCTTCAGGAGTTTGCCGAGAGAGAGGGGCTTGAGGGCAGGGAGCTCTACACCGAGTTCCTCTCAACGGTTGCCCTCTCAAGCGAGCAAGACTCCTTAAAGGAAGGCGAAGAGAGGGTGGTTCTGATGACGGTTCACGCCTCTAAGGGGCTTGAGTTTCCCGTCGTCTTCGTTGCCGGCCTTGAGGAGGGGCTCTTCCCCCACGCCCGCTCAACCGACACCAGCAGCGAGGTTGAGGAAGAGAGGAGGCTCTTTTACGTAGCGATTACGAGGGCAAAGAAACTTTTAACTTTGACTTACGCAAAGGAGAGAAGGGTTTTCGGCTCAAGGCGTTTCACTACCCCTTCACGCTTCCTCTCCGAAATCCCTCCCCACCTCGTAAAAGAGGTTAAAAAGAAGGTTAAGAGTGAGGTTTCACCTGCACCCTCCCTTTCCCCTTCGGCGAGGAGCTCTCCTAAGCTGGTCTATCACGCCAAGTTCGGTAAAGGCGTAGTAAAGAGGGTTGAAGGGGATAAAATTACTGCGTTCTTTGCCAACTACGGCCAGAAGACGATTTTAAGGAAGTATTTAAAAATCCTATCTTAGGAGGTTAAGTTGAAGCCCATAAAGAAGAGGCTCTTAACTCCCGGCCCCACGATGGTTCCCGAGAGAGTCCTTGAAGCCCTTTCAAGGCCTACCCTCTACCACCGCTCCCCGGAGTTTAAGAGGATTTTCCTTGAGACGAGGGAGCTCCTAAAGAGGGTTTTAAGAACCGAAGGTGAGGTTCTAATCTTAACCAGCTCCGGAACGGGAGCCATGGAGGCGGCCGTTTCAAACCTCTTTAACCCCGGCGACAGCGCCGTTGTTGTTGTAGGAGGGAAGTTCGGCCAGAGGTGGCAGGAGCTGTGCCTGACCTACGGGGTCAAGCCGATTGTTATTGAAGTTGAGTGGGGTAGGGCGGTAAAGGTTGAGGATGTTAAGAGGGCCCTTGAGGAGAACTCCGGCGTTAAGGGCGTTTTGGTTCAGATTTGTGAGACCTCAACGGGAACCGTTCATCCCGTCAGGGAAATCGGAGAGCTTCTTAAAGACTACCCCGAAGCCCTTCTCATAGCCGACGGAATTACCGCCTACGGCGTTTACGACATTCCCACAGACGAGTGGGGAATTGACGTTGCGATAACCGGCTCCCAAAAAGCTCTCATGACCCCTCCCGGCCTTGCGGTAATCTCCCTCAACGGCAGGGCTCAGGAGAGGTTGGAGCAGGTTGAGGAGAGGGCTTATTACTTCAACTTGAAGAAAGAGTTAAAACAGC
>JAMOTD010000005.1 GCA_027068415.1 Desulfurobacteriaceae bacterium
TAGGCTTAAGCTCAAAAACCCTTTGACAATCTTCTCCTTTCAGCGGCTTCCACTTTTCAGGTTGACTCGGAAAACCCGATTCCAGTCGCTTTAACCAGCTGAGAACCTTCTTCTGCGATTTTTTATCCCGAAGTTTCAGAACTTCCCTCTCAAACTTTGACGTGTAAAAAACCCTATTTTCTCCTTTTGATAAAAGTTTAATCTCCATGTTTCACCTATAAGTGAAATATAGCAGACTTGTTCCTCTCTCGGCAAGTAATCCAAAAATCCCCACAGTCGCAGCTTCTAACGAAGTCTAACTACCGCTCTTATTTAACTTTGAGATAAACAGAAAGCGACGGATGAAGTTTACACCCTTGGGTTCAATCGTTATCTCCTTTATCCCGTAGCCGGGGAGTTTCCCCTTGAAGCTTTCCTTTCCCCTGTAGATGCACAGGATTGCCCCCTTCTCAAGTAGGTGCCCTGTTATCTCGACGGCGTCCTCCGGGTCTTCAACAGCCCTCATCGTTAAAAGTTTAAAATCCCCGTCAACCTCCTCAATTCTCCTGCACTCTACTTTTACGTTTTTCAGCCCCAGCCGTCTTTTAACCTCTTCTAAGAAGACACACCTCTTTTTTCTAGGCTCAACCAAAGTTATCGGAGAGTTTTCAAGAACCACCGCAAGAGGAATTCCCGGAAAGCCCCCTCCCGAACCCACGTCGCAGATCGGCTTTCCCTCAACCTCAATCCCCGCCTCCTTAAAGGCCTTTAAGCCCAGAAGAGAATCAAAGAAGTGTTTCTCTTCTATATCTCTGTCCTCCAATAGGGAGGTAAGGTTAATTCTCTTTCCCCACTTTTTCAGTAATTCCTTAAATTCTGCGAGTTTCTCGTAGTGCTCCCCTTTTAACTCTATACCGTTAAGATGGCACAGCTCCCTAAGCCTTTCCACGGGCAAGCTCTCCCCTCTTCCACTTCTCAATGTAGACTGCCAAAATCGGAATTGATGCCGGCCTTATACCCTCAAGTCTTGAGGCCTGTCCGAGAGTCAGAGGCTTCATCTCCTTTAACTTCTGCCTCTCCTCTACCGAAATCGGAACCAGGTCGTAGTCAAAATCCTCCGGAATCTTTATGTTCTCAAGTTTCCTGAACTTCCTAACCTCCTCAAGCTGGCGTTTGATGTAGCCCTCGTACTTAACCTCTATCTCAACCTCTTCTAAGATTTCCTCTAATAGCTTTTTGTCTTCAACAGTCAGCTCAAAGGGAATCAGCTCTAATATCTCCTCAAGTTTAACCTCCGGCCTCCTCAAAAGCTCGTATGCGCTCTTACTCTCCTTAACCGGGGTTGAGCCGACCTTCTCAAGGATCGGGTTAACCTGCTCTGGCTTCAGCTTTACCTCTTTTAGCTTCTCTATGAAAACCTTTACAGTCTCGTACTTCTTCTTAACCCTCTCGTACTGCTCCCTCGTTAGGAGGCCGAACTTGTAGCCGTACTTGGCAAGGCGGTAGTCGGCGTTGTCGTAGCGCAGCAGCAGCCTGTATTCTGCACGGGAGGTAAAGAGGCGGTAAGGCTCCCTGACCCCCTTGTTTACGAGGTCGTCAATCATTACCCCTATGTAAGCCTCGTCCCTTCCTAAGATGAACCTTTCGTCTTTTCCGAGGGCGTAGAGGGCAGCGTTCATTCCTGCAACTATTCCCTGGCCGGCCGCCTCTTCGTAGCCGGTAGTTCCATTTACCTGGCCGGCGTTAAAGAGGCCTTTAATAATTTTTGTTTCAAGTGTCGGATAGAGGTGGCGGGGGTCTATAAAGTCGTACTCAATTGCGTAGGCAGGCCTTATTATTTCGGCGTTCTCAAGGCCGGGGATTGAGCGGATTATTGCAACCTGAACGTCGTAGGGAAGGCTCGTTGAGGTGCCGTTGGGGTAGAACTCTATGGTGTTCCTGCCCTCCGGCTCAACGAAAACGTGGTGGCGCTCCTTATCGGGGAACTTAACGATTTTGTCCTCAATTGAGGGGCAGTAGCGGACGCCGACTCCGCTTATGAGTTTACACTCGCCGTACATAGGGGAGCGGTGGAGGTTTTCCCTTATTATCCTGTGGGTTTCGGGGGTGGTGTAGGTTAGCCAGCAGGGGATCTGCTCAACTTTCTTGGGCTCAGTCCAGTAAGAGAAGAAGGGAGGGGGCTCATCGCCGTCCTGCCTCTCCATTTTTGAAAAGTCTATCGTCCTTCCGTCTATTCTGGTGGGAGTTCCGGTCTTTAACCTTGAGACCCTGAAGCCGTGGCGCTTGTAGAACTCCGAGAGCTTGTTGGCCGGAGGCTCCCACATTCTGCCCCCTTCAAACTCT
>JAMOTD010000006.1 GCA_027068415.1 Desulfurobacteriaceae bacterium
TAGAGAAGCTTAAAGGAGAAGGAAAACTCCTAAAAACCCTACCCGTGGACTGCGGGGAGGTTAAGCCCGTGGAGTGGGGTTTTTCCCACGATGAAGCGGGAAGCCACCGACTTTAGTCGGGGGAGGATGTCACAAAGGCCGTTGACCCCAACCCGACAACAACTCTGCCGAGCTTAAAGAGTTTACGGCAGGCCGGCCGAAGTAGTTAAAACTGAATGTGAACTCTCTTGACTTTCGTCTTCCTCACGGCCTCCGGAATTTCGGAAAGGAGGTCGTGGTTTCTTATCTCGTCCGGGTCTCTTATACCGTTAAAGTTAATTAGGTAAAAACTCGGCTTATCCCCGTAAATTAAGGCCTCATCAAGGATAAGGCCGCAGACTGCAAGCTCTCCCTTTTGGATAAGTTCCGTAATCTCAGAGAGAGAGAGGAGCTTCTCTATCTGGGCGTCTATGTTAAGCTCCATAAGGGCGGCGTTAAAGAGGCCCTTATCCTCGTACATCGTAAGGAGGATTTCGGCATTCTCCTCGTAGGTCTTCTTAAGGAGCTTAAACTCAAACTCTGCGCTCTGAAGGTTCATCTCTATAAAGCACTCAAGGGGTGTGGCCGTTGAGCCTACTATGGCAATGAGGGGAACTTTAAGCTCTTTAACTGCGTAGTAGACTGTTGCAAGGTTGGGAAAAACCTGAGCCGCCCCGTTTGAGACTATGTAGCTCTCGGGAAAAAGGGAGGAAATCCTCCAGACGACACTTGAGGAGCAGACTATACAGGTATCGTAGCCGGAGCTCTCCTCACGAGTAACACACTCTCTAACAAGAAGCTTCTCAATAACCCTAACCGGACTCATAGCCACACTATCTCCACAGTAAGCTGAGCAGTGTCCAGTATAGCAAAAGAGCTCCTACCAGTCAGGTATCCCGAGAGCTCCCCCGGGTTAACAACCTGACACCCGTTAATAACCCTCTTATCTACCTGATGGGTGTGACCGTAGAGGATAAAGTCAAAGTCTCCCGACTTTGCAAGACTCTCAACAAAAAGGGGCTCGTGCATTACGGCAACCCTCTGGCCGTCTATAACCTTGGCGACGGGAGGCTTCTCTATAACCCCGCCGGAAACCTTTAAGAGGCCGGCAATTTCGCCGTCGTTGTTCCCGAAAACGCCGATAAAGTCGCACTTGAGCTCCGAAAGGAGCAGCTTTACGGTAAAGGGAGAAACGAAGTCGCCGCAGTGGATTACGAGCTCAACCCCTTCAGAATTAACCCTCTCTATGAACTCCCTGACCTTAGGGAGGTTGTCGTGGGTGTCGGAGACGACCGCTACTTTCACCTCTGCTCTCCCTTAGGGGGTTTACTTGAAACGTAATCGCAGTCGGGGTAGCGACTGCACCCGTAAAAGAGCTTTCCTTTCTTACTCCTCCTCTCTACTATATCACCTTGGCCGCACTTGGGACACTTACCGAAGGTTAAGGGCTCGGTGTACTTACACTCGGGGTAGTTGGAGCAGGCAATAAAGCGGCCGAACTTTCCCCTCTTTATAAGGAGCTCCCCGCCGCACTCGGGACACTTCCTGCCTACCTTCTCATCTTCCTTTAAACTCTCCTTGTACTTACACTTGGGGTAGTCGGAGCAGGCGATAAAGGTTCCGTAGCGGCCGTGGACCTTTAAGAGAGGAGCTCCGCACTCCGGACAGCTCCTTCCGACCTCCTCCCCCTTCATTCCCTTGAGCTCCTTCTCTGCCTTCTCAAGGAGCTCCTTAAACTCGCCGAAGTAGAACTCCTTTAGGAGCTCCCTCCAGTCCTTCCTTCCCTCTTCAATCTTGTCAAGCTCCTCCTCAACTGAGGCGGTGAACTTAACGTCAACGATTTTTGGAAAAAGTTTCTTTAAGAGGGAGTTTATAAACTCCCCCAGCTCTGTCGGTTTTAACCTCTGCTTTTCCTTCTCAACGTAGCCCCTCTGGATTATGTTTGAGATAATCGTTGCATAGGTTGAAGGCCTGCCGACCCCTTCCTCCTCAAGGGCTTTAACGAGGGTTCCCTCTGTGTAGCGGGGCGGAGGTTCGGTAAAGTGCTGAACTCCCTTAACCTCTTTTGCCTCAACCTCCTCACCCTCTTTTAAGTCGGGAAGGAGCTTCTCCTCAAACTCAACGGGATAGACCTTTAAAAAGCCCTCCTCCTTTAAAGTTGAGCCGGTAGCCCTGAAGGTCACTCCTCCTGCCTCTACGTCGGCAGAAACGGTGTTAAAGACGGCGTCCTTCGTCTGGGAGGCGACGAACCTCCTCCAGATTAGGTCGTAGAGTTTGTACTGCTCGGGGGTTAGGTACTTCTTTACGCTCTCGGGAGTTCTAAAGACAGAAGTAGGCCTTATTGCCTCGTGGGCATCCTGAGCGCTTTTCGGGGCTTTCCCCTCGTAACTCCTCGGCCTTGCCGGTAAGCTCTCCTTTCCCAGCTCCCGGGCAATAAACTCCCTTACCTCTTTTATCGCCTCGTCCGAAACCCTCGTAGAGTCGGTTCTCATATAGGTAATTAGACCCACCCTCTCACTTCCGAGGTCAATACCCTCGTAGAGCTGCTGGGCAATCTGCATCGTAAGTTTTGCCGGGAAGCCGAACCTCTTTGAGGCCTCCTGCTGAAGGGTTGAGGTTATGAAGGGGGCCGGAGGCTTTCTCCTCCTCTCTTTCCTCTCAACTTTAACCACTTTAAAGGGCTTTCCCGAAACCCTCCTTACCATCTCGTCGGCTTTTTCTCTGCTCGGAATGTCAAACTTCCCCAGCTTCTTACCGTCAACGGCAACAGCTTTTGCCCCGAACTCTTGAGAGTCTTTAATAAAAGTTGCCTCAACGGTCCAGTACTCCCTCTTAACGAAGTTCCTTATCTCCTCTTCCCTGTCGCAGATAAGCCTGAGGGCAACAGACTGAACCCTTCCGGCAGAGAGAGCTCTCTTAAACTTCCTTGATAAAAGCGGGGAAATCGTGTAGCCAACTATCCTGTCAAGGATTCTCCTTGCCTGCTGGGCGTAGACCTTGTTTTCATCAATCTTATCGGGATTTTTAACCGCCTCTGCTATTGCCTTCTTCGTAATCTCGTTAAACCTTACCCTGTAGATTCCTTCTTTCTTTATCCTCTTTAAGGCGTTTGCTATGTGCCAGCTTATAGCCTCACCTTCCCTATCGGGGTCGGTTGCAAGGTAGACCTCGTCGCTCTTCTTTGCGGCCTCCTTAATCTCCTTTAAAACTCTACTTTTACCTTTAATAACTGTGTACTTGGGTTTAAAGTCCTTCTCAATGTCAACGCCGAACTCGTTTTCGGGCAGGTCAACAACGTGCCCCATTGAAGCTTTGACTATAAAGTCTTTCCCCAAGTACTTCTGTATCGTCTTGGCCTTTGCCGGAGACTCCACTATCAGGAGCTTCTTTCCCATAAACGACCCCTCAGAGCTGTTTTGCCCATAACAATCTATTAGCGATGGCTTTTTAAGTCAAAGAGTATAATATTTAAATTGGCCAAAATCATAAAAAAGATGGGAGGTGGAAGATGGAGCTCTCAACCGCCGTCTTGACCCAGTACGCAGTAATAGCAGTAAAAGCAGTAGTAATAGCAGTAATAGGCTGGGTGCTGGCAGTGGTCGGAAAGAACGTTGTTGAAAGGATAGTCGGTAGCATTGACGCCCTCAAAAAACACGAAGGCCTTCCCCAAAGTGCAGGGAGACTGACTTACTACTTCGTAATCCTGGTAACTACAGTTGCAGTCCTTGAAGTAATCGGCCTCAAGTATGTTACCGAGCCCTTCATAGACCTTCTCAACAAAGTTGCAGGCTACCTGCCTAACCTGATAGGAGCAGCTGTAATCCTTATTGTCGGAACCTTCTTTGCAAAGGTAGCAAGGGAATTTGTTGATTCCCTCCTTGAAACCTTCCAGATTGAGGAGCTGGGCAAGAAGTACGGAATTGAGGACTTGGGAGGAGCAATAGGAAACATCGTTTACCTCCTCATTATCCTCTTCGTCGCAATAGCAGCCCTCAACGCCCTTCAAATTGAGGCGATTACCGAGCCTGCAATCTCAATGCTCACGATGATTTTAAACGCAATTCCCAGAATCGTTGCGGCGGTTGTCGTCTTCGGAATCATCTTCTTCGTAGGTAAGGTGGTGGCCGGAATTACGGCAAAAATCGTTGACGAGCTCAACATTGACGAGCTTGCGAAGGAAATCGGAATCTCCTCCGATAAGCTCAAGTTTGAGGAGCTGATTAGGTACTTAATCCTGACCTTTGCCGTTCTCCTCGGCCTCTCTCAGGCTTTCCACTACCTTGAGGCAGAAGCTCTCTACCAGCTTACCTATCAGTTTACAGTAATAGCCTTTAAACTGGTAGTTGCGGCAGTAATCATCTTCGCAGGAGCATACCTGGGCAACCTCTTTGAGAAGAGAACCGAAAACGAGGCAATAGGAAAGGGCGTCAAGTACGCCTTCATTATCGCCTCAATTTTCATCGCTCTGCCCTACGTAGGAGTCTCTCCCGAGATAATTGAGATTGTCGTCTTTTCGGTTTCACTCGGAGTAGGGCTCGCATTTGCCCTTGCCTTTGGCTTAGGAGGTAAAGAGGCTGCGGCGGAGCTCCTTAAAAAGCTCCTGAGCTCAAGTAAGGAGAAGTAGTTTTGGGGAGGGGAGCTCCCTTGACAACATCCCCTCCTTTCCCTATATTTCCTGTAGCGTGCCGAGGTAGCTCAGTTGGTAGAGCAGGGGACTGAAAATCCCCGTGTCGGCGGTTCGATTCCGCCCCTCGGCACCACTTTTTTATTCCCTCCGGAAAAAACTCCCCAAAAGCCCGGGTGGCGGAATTGGCAGACGCACGGGACTTAAAATCCCGGGGCCGCAAGGCCGTGCGGGTTCGATTCCCGCCCCGGGCACCAACTGTTCCCGCACAATAGGGAAATCTCCCCTCTTTTGCACCTTCAGTTAGGAATAACTAAATTATCTACCATCCCCTCCAGGAGGTTTAAAGTGGAAACTCTTTTACTTGTAATAGTAACAACCTTCTTAATGAACGTTCCTTTCGGCTGGCTTAGGGAAGGGGTAAGGAAGTTTTCCCCTATGTGGTTCCTCTACGTCCACTTCCCGATTCCTTTTATCATTGCCCTGAGAATAGGATTGGGGATTGAGTGGAAGTTTGCCCCGCTACTTATCCTGATTGCCGTGTTGGGACAGTATGTAGGGGCAAAGCTGAGAAGGGCTCAAACGGTAGTGGAGGAGTGATGGAGTTTCACGGAACGACGATATGCGCCGTTTTACGAAACGGCAGGGTCGCAATGGCCGGAGACGGTCAGGTAACTTTGGGGAACACCGTATTTAAGAACGGTGCAAGGAAGGTAAGGAAAATCTACGGAGGAAGGGTTTTAGCCGGTTTTGCAGGCTCGGTTGCAGACGCCTTTGCCCTCTTAGAGAGGTTTGAGGATAAGCTCCAGACCTACGGAGGAAACCTCTTAAAGTCGGCAGTTGAGCTTGCAAAGGACTGGAGAACAGACAGGGTTTTAAGGCGCCTTGAGGCGATGCTTTTAGTGGCGGATAAAACCAAAATCCTCCTTATTTCGGGAAACGGAGACGTCATAGAGCCGGACATTCCCGTAATGGCAATAGGCTCGGGGGGAGCCTACGCCCAGGCGGCGGCAAGGGCACTTTACGAGAACACGGAACTCCCTCCCGAGGAGATTGCAAAAAAGTCCCTTGAGATTGCCGGTCAAATCTGCATTTATACAAACACAAACATTACCGTTGAAGTACTTGAGTAGGAGGTTATATGCTGAGAAAGCTGTTCGGGAGCTCTGAGCAACCGGAAAGAGAGGAGAAAAGAGAGTTCCTCACACCCAAGGAAATCGTTGCAGAGCTTGATAAGTACATAGTCGGTCAGAAGGAGGCCAAAAAGGCCGTTGCGGTAGCCCTCAGGAACAGGTGGAGGAGGCAGAGGCTCCCGGAAGACATGAGGGACGAGGTAGCTCCCAAGAACATAATAATGATTGGCCCAACGGGAGTGGGAAAGACTGAGATAGCCAGAAGACTTGCAAAGCTCGTTAGAGCTCCCTTCATAAAGGTTGAGGCAACGAAGTTTACCGAAGTGGGTTATGTAGGAAGGGACGTTGAATCAATAATACGGGATTTGGTTGAGATAGCCGTAAATATGGTTAAAGAGGAAAAAATAAAAGAGGTTGAGGAGAGGGCAAGAGAGCTCGCCTACGAACGCCTTGCAGAAATCATGGTTCCCGAGCCCAAAACTCCCCAGCAGTCAATCCAGAGCCTCTTTGACGTCTTTCTCCCCTCTCCAAAGAGTGAGCCGCAGGCCGAAAGGGAGCTCAGCAGGGTAAAGGACGAGAGGAACAGGGTAAAGAAGCTTCTAAAAGAGGGGAAACTTGACGAGGAGACTGTGGAGATAGCAGTAACCGTTGAGAGGCCGGGAATAAACGTTATAGGCCTCGGGGCCGGAGCAGAGAACATTCAGGAGATGCTCTCGTCAATCCTTCCTAAGCCCAAAAAACTGAGGAAGATGAAAGTAAAGGAAGCCCTTAGGTACCTCACTCAGGAGGAGGCCCAGAAGTTAATTGACATGGACGAAGTAATAAGGGAGGCAATAGACAGGGTTGAAAATCAGGGAATAGTCTTCATTGACGAGATAGACAAGGTTGCTGCAAGGAGCGGAGGAAGGGGGCCGGATGTATCAAGGGAGGGAGTTCAGAGGGACTTACTCCCAATAGTTGAGGGGAGCAAAGTCTCAACGAAGTACGGCCTCGTAAGGACAGACCACATTCTCTTTATTGCCGCAGGGGCCTTCCACATAGCCAAGCCCTCCGACCTACTGCCCGAGCTCCAGGGAAGGTTCCCCATAAGGGTTGAGCTGAAACCCCTTACAAAGGAAGACTTTGTAAGGATATTGACAGAGCCGAAAAATGCCCTGACCAAGCAGTATAAGGCACTCCTTGAGACAGAAGGGGTTGAAATTGAGTTTACCCCCGACGGGATTGAGGAGATTGCAAGGATTGCCGAGGAGGCGAACACCAAGGCCGAGAACATCGGAGCAAGGCGCCTCCACACCGTAATGGAGAAGCTACTTGAGGAGCTCTCCTTCAACGCCCCCGAAATGAAGGGACAGAAGGTCGTAATAGACAGGGAGTACGTCAGGGAGAAGCTGAGCAGGGTAATTGAGAACGAAGACCTTACAAAGTACATTCTCTAAGGAGCTCTCCTTGGAAAGGCTTGAGAGGATAGCGACAAAAGTTGAGAGTTTGGGAGGAGACTTTTACATAACCTTTGACGAGGCCGAAAGGTTCTACCTTACCGGCCTCTCTTCAACCTTCGGGATTGCCCTCGTAGGAAAGGGAGGAAATTTCTTCATAACCGACGGCCGGTATATTGAGAGGGCAAAGGAGGTAAGGAATTTTAAGGTAATCCTCTGGAAGGGATGGGAGGAGTTTACATCCCTCTTAAAAGAGCTGAAGGCAGAGAGCTTGATAGTTGACCCTTACAGGTTAAAGGCAAAGACCTACAAGGAGCTCTCAAATAAGTTTTACCTGATTGACTCGGAGGGATTCCTAAACGAGTTAAGGGCCGTTAAGAGCGAAAGAGAGATTTCCCTGATAACGAGGGCGGTTCAGATAGCGGAGCTCAGTTTAAAGAGCGTTCTACACCTCTTAAAGCCGGGAATTACGGAGATTGAGTTCAGGAGAGCCCTCATTGAGGCCTTCTTTAAATTGGGCGGAAAAGGGGAGGCTTTCCCTACAATTGTAGCCTCGGGGAGGAACTCTGCAGTTCCCCACTGGGAAACGGGAAACAGGGAAATAAGAGACGGAGACTTAGTGATAGTTGACTTCGGAACGGTTTACGGTGGCTACGTCTCTGACATTACGAGAACCTTTTTAGTAGGAAACGTAAGCAATGAAGCCAGAAGGATTTACGACGCCGTACTGGAAGCCCAAGAGCTCGGAGTAAGAGAGCTCTCAGCCGGGAAAAGCTGCAGGGAAGTTGACCTTAAAGTAAGGAAGTTCCTTGAGGATAAGGGCTACGGAAAGTTCTTCACCCACTCCCTTGGCCACGGAATAGGAGTTGAAGTCCACGAAGCCCCTACCCTCTCACAGCGCTCCAAGGAGGTTTTAAAAGAGGGCAACGTAATAACCGTTGAGCCGGGAGTTTACATACCCGAAATCGGCGGAGTAAGGATAGAGGACGACTGCTTGATTACCGAAAGGGGAGCTTTCAGGCTATCCCACCTGCCCCGCTAAGACCTTAAAGCGCCTGCCCATGTCAACGAGGAGGGTTAGAACTTGGGGGAGCTCCGCCGGACTGGCAAACCTTTCAATTCCGTTTTCAAGGAGAAAGGAGCTCTGGGGTTTATAGAGAACCTCCTCAAAACCCGCCCCGGCGAGAAGTCCTCTTAACCTCGTAAAGTCAACGTCGGCGGTTAAGTCGGTCTCCCCCACTCCATCAAGGTAGTCATCAACGAGCCTTCCCTCCCTGTAAGCCCTGAAGCTCCTCTTAGAGGCAACCTCACGGCAACTACCACCGTAGTCAAAGGTTATAAAAAGCCCCCTCCTTAACTTCCCCGCCAGAGCTCTAAAAAACTCCTCCCAGCCGATAAAGAAGGGATATTCGCACCCCTCCTCCGGCTCGCAGGGGAGCTCCCCCCTAAAAGGCCTGAGCTCCTCGGCCAGCCTCCCCTCCCGCTCCACAACGAAAACCTCGTAGAGCTCCCCGCCCATCTTTAGAATCCTCTTAAAGGGAAAGGCGTCAAAGAGCTCGTTTGAAACTACAACCCCCTCAAGGGAGCCCGGGAGTTCCTCTAAACCCCTCAGCCACTTAACCTTTCCCCCGAGCCACCAGGGAGGCTTCCTCCTCTCAACGAAGTAGTACTCCCGGGGGTTTAAATACTCAATCAGGTCTTTTGCTAAAAAGCCCTTACCTCCGCCGACTTCAACGATAACCGGAGGGAGGGAGAGCTCCTCAATTTTCCTTTTTATGAATGAGGCAACAACTCTTCCGAAGAGGGGGGAGAGCTCCGGGGCCGTAAAGAAGTCCTCGCCGGGGGAGTTTAAAAGCCTCTTCCCGGTGTAGTAGCCGAACTCGGGGTGGTAAAGGGAAAGGTAAACAAACCGGTCAAAGGGAATTGCCCCTCTTTCCCGGAGCTCGGAGAGGAGAAAGTCTAAAGGGCTACCCACTTTACACCCTCTCTTTTAACAAATCCCGAAATCTCAAGGCGGGAAAGGGCTCTGATAACGTAGCCTATCCCCTTACCCAAGGCGCAAGCCAGCTCGTCGGCACTTAAAGGCCTCTCCTTAAGGAGGCTGTAGACCTCACCGTACTCCTCAGGCTCTCTCCTTTTAAGCTCCTTTGTTTTTAGGGGAAGACACTCTAAGAGCTCCTCAAATTCAACGAGGGGAGTTGCCCCCTCCTTTAAGAGCCTGTTGGTTCCCCGGCTGAAGGGGGAGTCTATGTTTCCGGGAACTACGAAGACCTCCTTTCCCATATCAAGGGCGTAGTCCACAGTTATAAAAGTACCACTTCTCTCCTTAGCCTCAACTACAACAACGGCGTCGGAGAGTGCGCTTATGAGTCTGTTCCTCCTCGGAAAGTACTCTTTCCTTGCCCCCGTCCCGAGGGGAAACTCGGATAGTACTCCTCCGCCGGCCTCAGCAATCCGATGGGCAAGGGAAGCATTTGAAGGGGGGTAAATCCGGTCAAGGGAGCTCCCCAAAACCGCAACGGTCCTCCCTCCGCCCGCAAGGGCTCCCCTGTGGGCAGCAGAGTCAATCCCGAGCGCAAGGCCGCTGATAACAATTATTCCCCTCTCTGAGAGAAACCTTCCCAGCCGGTAGGCAACCCTCCTACCGTAGTCAGAGCACCTCCTTGAGCCCACAACGGCAACAGAGCCCCCTTCAGGGAGCTTCCCCCACAGGTAAAGGGCAAGGGGAGGCTGCGGGGCCGAAAGGAGCGAAAGAGGGTAGTCGCCGTCAACGGCGGTTATAACCTTAAAGCCCCTCCTCTCCGCCTCCTCAAGCTCCTTCCGGGCAAGGGGGAGCTCCGCATCAAGGTTAAGGGCTCTCCTCCTGAGGGCCTCCTCAAGGGAGCCGTACCTCTCCCTGAGGGAGCGGAACTTTGAAAATCCAAAACCCTTTTAAGGTGAAGGGCAAGAACAAGAAGTCTTTCCACTACAGCAGCCTTATTGCAGATAGAGTTCTCTTTTCGGTCTTTTCCCTCCTGTATGAGTAGTAAAGGTCATTTTGACAGGAGGGGCAGAGGTTTAAGTCCTCAACCTCCTCAACTCCGGCGGCCTTTAACTGAATTCGGTTTGCGAGCTTAAGGTCAAAAAGGTACTTCCCCCCTCCCAGCTCCCTAAAGCAGGCCTCGTACTCCCTGTTAAAGAGCTTTTTAACGTCGTAGCCCACCTCATAACAACTGCCGCAAATCCCAACGCCGAGAATCGCCTTTTTTACCCTCGTAAACCTTGCCATGTAGGAGACGGCGTTAAAGGTTATTCCCTTTAAAGTCCCCCTCCAGCCGGCGTGGACAACCCCGACCGCCCCCTCACCTACGAGGAAAATAGGAAGACAGTCGGCAGTTAAGACCCCTATCCAGAGCTCTCTGTTGTCGGTAATCAAACTGTCTGCCCGGGGAATTCTCGCCGTTCTCCTTCCCACAAAGAAGACGTCCGCTCCGTGAACCTGAATCGGGGTTATTACGGGAAGACCTTTTATCTCTTTAATTTCCCTGCCGTCGGCAGGCTTGCGGGATATGAAAATCTCGTAGTCCATAGTGGTAGAATTTTAGCATGGTAGTCGTAAAAGAAGAGAGGAGAGCTTTTCCGCCCCTTTACCTCCTTAAGCCCTCTCAACAGTTTCAGCTCTTTGAGGATAAGGTTGAGGAAATTGTTGATGGCTTTGCGTTGGAGAGAACGACAAACAGGGCCCTAAGGGAAGTTATGAAGAGGAAGGGGTGGAAGAGGATAAGGAAGATGAAGAAGCGGTTTAAGAGGTTTGACTCTTACCCATTAGAGGCAAGAAAGATAATATACAACGCCTTCTACAGGCTCTTCCAGAGGCTTGACTGGGCAGAAAGCTCGGGAAGTGAAAGGGAGATTGAGTATAAGGTCTGGATTACCTCCTCAATTGACTACCTTTACAAACTTGTAAACCTGATAGAGGAGAGGTATGGTTGAGCTCTCTTCAAGATGGATTCTTCAGGAGCTCTTCGTTGACCCTTCTTTTGAGGGGGAGCTCGGAGAGGGGGAGCTCTACCTGAAAGTGGCAAGCGAAGTGGAGAAGAGGGACAAAGAGCACCTCTTGGTAGTGGTTGAGCTTTCGGGCTCGGTAATAAATAAAAAAACTCAGGTGGCAAACTTCAGGTTCGTAAACACGACAGAGGTTGAGGCCTCTGCAAGGAGGAAGAAGAGCGCCGTAAAGAAGGTTGAGGAGAGGAGGAAGAGCGAGCTGTTAACGCTCCTTCCCCTCTACCTTTTAAAGGCGGGAATCATACTGAGGAAGGTAAAGGTTGAGCTGTAGCTGCAGGAAGGGAAAAAGGCTCTCGTCAATTGAGAGTAAGGAGATTGAGAGGCTAATAACCTTTGTCAAGGAAAACCCCGAGGCCTTCAGGCTGATTTTGGAGGTGGTCAACAGCTTCAGGCCGACAGATTCGGATAGGGTAAAGGCCGAGAGGGTCTTTTTAGCCGTTAAGGACATCTTAGAGCTGGGGCTTCTGAGCTACAGCAAGGCGGAGAAGGTCTTAACTATTCTGAAGGAGTTTTTCGTAGGAGGGTGCGACAAGAGGAGGGGAGACTTCCTTGAAATCCTGATTTCAAAACTGGGACCCTTTACATTTAGGGGAAGGTACAGAAGGAGCAATCAGTGTAAGGTTTTTAAGGGAAAGAGGAAGCTATCTGAGAAGGAAATTGACGTGGCCTTTTCCGGCAGGGGAGTTTTAGAGCTCCACGAGTGTAAAGTCAACATGGTTAGGCAGTGGAGAGACCCGTTAAACAAGAGGGGAAAAAGAGGGAGCAAGCTCAACTTCTTAAACTCCCTTCCCAAAGAGTGTGGAGGCGAGAAGAGGGTAGTTCCCTGCTGTAGCGGCCTTGACGGGGAGCTGGGAGCCGAGTACGTGAGGCTGGTCTTCCGCTTTTACGGGTACAGGAATATTAAAGTAATAGGTAGGGAAGAAATTTTTGAAAGGTTAATTGAGAGGTTAAAATGGTCTTCAGGGACAGGAGAGAGGCCGGGGAGCTCTTAGCTCAGGCAATATTAAAGAAGTTTGACGGGGAGCTGATTGACCCGGTTGTCGTTGCAATCCCCCGGGGAGGGGTGGTCGTTGCTGAGCCGATAGCAGAGGCACTGGGAGCTCCCATAGACCTCGTAATACCGAGGAAAATCGGAGCTCCCTTCAACGAAGAGTTCGCAATAGGGGCGGTAACCGAGGACGGAACAATCCTCCTTAACCCCACGATAACCCCCGAGTTTGCCGCCAGACTGGGGATAACCGAAGAGTACACAAGGAGGAAAGCTGCCGAGGAGATTGCCGAGATTGAGAGGAGGAGGAGAAAGTACCTGTCGGGATTAGGGAAAATCCCCAAAGAGGGAAGGGACGTAATACTGGTTGACGACGGAATAGCAACGGGACTTACGGTAAAGGCCGCAATAGCCTCCCTGAAGAAGGAGAGACCCAACAGGATAATCCTTGCCGTTCCGGTAATGCCTGCAGATAAGGTTCCCGAATTTAAGGAGCTGGTTGACGAGCTCGTAGTCCTCTACGCCCCTATAGAGTTCAGTGCTGTAGGGCAGTTCTACTACGACTTTTCCCAGACGGCTGACGAGGAGGTCATTGAAATCCTCAGGAGAAACAGGGAAAAGTTCGGCGGCTGATTACCTTCCCCCCGCTCCTCCCCCACCGAAGCCTCCTCCCCCGCCGAAGGAGCTCCCTCCACCACATCCGCCGGAAAGGGAGGATATTAAGCTGTTTACCTCGGAGTAGCCAGAGCTGAAGTGAGCCCCAGATGATAAGGGGTATAGGTTAAAGGTGTAGAAGAGAACCCTGCCGAACAGGAGAAGGATGAGAATAAGGGCTCCGGTAAAGAGGAAGGAGAAAAGGGCGAGGAGTTTAATCAGGGCACTTCCCCGCCTGTTAACAAAGCGGCCGGAAAGGAGGGGATTTGAGTAGTTAAGGAGGCTCTCTATTCCCCTTTAAGGAGCTTTAGGCCGGTGATGTCGGAGTTTAACCTCAACCTCCGTGCCATCTCCTTTATATAGAGAGGCTTGAAAACCCTCTTATCGTCTTCATAAGGAAAGACAGGAGCTCCCTCTCGTAAGGCTCCCGGGGAAGGGAGCCCTTAATCACCACCTCAAGGTAGAAGAGCTTCTTAAAGCCGAAGGCAGAAGCTATCAGGTTTGAGGGAAAGGTGTCGGCAAGGGTGTTAAACTCCTGAACTACGTTGTAGGTGTACCTGTGTCGGGCAATCTACTCTTCAACCTCCTTCGCCGCTTGAGTAAGCTCCTTAACCAGCGAGGAGGTTTTAAGCTCGGGGTAGCTCTCAACGGTAAGGAGGAGGTTGCCTAAAACGGTCCTGCTTTCTGCCTCAAGCTTTCCTATTTCGGCTGGGGAGGAGCTCTTTAAAACAGAACTCCTTAACCTGGCAATCTCCTCAAGGGTCTCCTTCTCAAACTTCCCGTAGCTCTTAACCGCTTCAAGGAGCTCGTTTAAAAGGTCAAGCCTCTTCTTAAGGGCAACCCTTATTTGGTTGAGGGTGGCCTCTGCACCGTTTTTGAGCTGCTGAAACCTGTTGTAGGTTGAGACGGTATAGAGAAAAGCTCCTGCCAAAAGTAGGAAAAAAACGAAAAAGACAAGAAACTTCAAGAGAACCTCCCGGTAAGGTTAGTTCAATCACACCAAACCCCTTCTGTTAAAATCTTTAAGCCCAAAAACATTAAATCCGAAGGAGGAAGCTATGGTTCTATCGTTCGGGGAGATAAATCAGCCCCACGAAATCGTAAACATCGCCTACGCCTTTGCTCAGCAAAAGCAAAAGAGCTGGTTTAACGGGGAGCTCCCCATTGATCCGGTAATGAGAGTGGTCTCAATGCTTGAGGAGCAGGCAAGGCAACTTCAGGCCGACGGAGTAAAGAACATCACAATCAAGATTTTGGAGGGAACTGACAAGGACGGCGATAAAGTAATAAACGTCTGGGGAATGGGAACAATCGTAAAGCTTAAGTAGGGAGGAGAAGATGAAAATAGGAGTAATAGGCGGAAGCGGCCTTTACGACATTGAAGGGTTAACCGACGTAAAGGAGATAAGGCTTGAAACTCCCTTCGGGGAGCCCTCAGACGCCTACATCTGCGGTAAACTGGGAGACAAAGAGGTTTACTTCCTTCCCCGCCACGGCAGGGGGCACGTCTACCTTCCTTCAGAAGTCCCCTACAGGGCAAACATCTACGGCTTTAAGATGCTCGGGGTTGACTGCATCATCTCTGTTAGCGCCGTAGGCTCAATGAAGGAGGAGATTAAGCCCGGAGACTTCGTAATAGTCACCCAGTACTTTGACAGGACAAAGAACAGGCCTTCAACTTTTTTCGGGAACGGAATAGTTGCCCACATACCCTTTGACACCCCGACCTGCCCCTACCTCAACAAGGTCGTTTACGAGGCCTGCGTTGCAGAGGGAATTCCGGTCCACAAAGAGGGGACTTACATCTGCATTGAGGGACCCCAGTTCTCAACGAAAGCAGAGTCAAAAATCTACAGGAGCTGGGGAGTTGACGTAATCGGAATGACAAACATCCCCGAGGCAAAGCTCGCAAGGGAGGCAGAAATCCCCTACTCGGCGGTAGCCCTCGCAACCGACTACGACGTCTGGAAAGAGGGAGAAGAGGTCAACGTAGAAAAAGTTCTTGCAACTATGGCAAAGAACGTTGAGAACGCAAAGAAGATGTTAAAGAGGGTTATTGAAACCATTAAGCCCGAAGATATAGAGAACTCACCTGCCAAAACCGCACTGGTCGGGGCAATCCAGACCAAGCCCGAGTACATAAGTGAAGAGGCAAAGAAGAGGCTCTGGCTCCTCCTTAAGGACAGGATTTAAAACCCGGGGGCTTTTTGCCCCCTTCACAAAACTTTAAAGATAAAAAGCCCTGTGAGAGCAAGGTTAACCAGAAAAGCCATCAAAACCTCTAAAGGGGTCAGCTTTCCCCGTCTCACCATTAAGTAGAGGATAAAAATGCCTACGAAGAAGTAGCCCGCCTGAACCAGAAAAAGGGCGTAAATGTCTTTTTGGGGTAAACTCTTAAAAATCTCAATAACGTCGGGCTCAAAGAAAGAAGAAATAAAGTAGGCGATGCCTATCCACCCGCCCAATGCCATGAGCAAAACGGCAAATGCGAAGAGGAAACGGTTAAACCTGAAGCTGCTACTACCTTTACTCTTTTCTATAACCGCCACGACTATCCTCCCCCATAAAAGCCTGAAACGATAAGAATCCAGCCCCCAAGGGCTATTAGAAAAACGATAAAGGAGAAGAGAAAACCCGCACGGCGGAAGAGCCCAAGGGCAAAGTAGCCAAAAATAAGGAAGAGAAAACCGTAAACAATATGGTCAAGAAAGAAACAAGAAGTGTTATGAAATAGATGTCTCAATGGAAAAAAACGAGAAGTATTTTGAGACAGGCGCCTGAACAATGTATAGAGTTCCTCTATGCTAAAGAAACAGTAGAGAAAAGAAGAAATAAAGAGTAGACCTGTACCAATAAGGAAATTAAAAAGAAGAAGAGCTAAAGAGAACCTATCAACAAAAGGGAGCTCCTCCCAAAACCCAGAAGGCTTCTTCTCCTCAAAAAACTTCAGCTTAAAGGGAATTAAGTAAAAGAGAGCGTAAGGAACGGCAAGGCTGACTACTGCATAGAACCCAAAAACAAGCCATTCAAGATATTTAAGGTTCATAAGAAACCCTCTGAAATGGAAACCAAAAGTTAGAAAGAGCAAATAGAGTAATAACTCTTCTTCCTACGGAGCCAGATATCCCCTCCAAAATTTTGATTTTAATACAACGCAAATATTATAACCAAACCAAAACCTTAATCTCTATGGTAGGGGCTTCCCCTGTTTATCTCTTGAGCTCTAAAGAGCTGCTCAAGTAAGACTATACGGGCAACGTCGTGCTGAAGGGTGAGTTTTGAGAGGGAGAGGAGCAAATCGGCCTTCTCCTTAACCTCCTCAGAAAGGCCGTCGGCACCGCCGATTAAGAAGGTTATTGTCGGGTGCTTTTCAACTATTTTCGCAAATTCTCTGGAAGTCACCTCCCTCCCCTTTTCGTCAAGGGCAACAATAAAGCCCTTTGCCTTTTTTAAGAGCCTTTCCCCCTCCTCTTCCCTGCTCTTCCCCTTTTTAACCTCAATTACCTCAAGGTTCCTGACCTTTTTAAAGTAGTGCTCCTGAGCCTCTTTAAAGTGAGGAGCAATCTTCCCTACCGCAACAACCCTAAGCTTCATTCTTAACTTCTTCGGGAAGTAGCTGGCCTACCTCAAGTTTGGGAGCGTCAAGCCACAAACTCTCAAGGTTGTAGAGCTCCCTGAACTCGGGCTTAAAGACGTGAACTATCACATCTCCGAAGTCCATCAAAATCCAGTTTGCGTTTTCGTAGCCCTCAACGCTTACCGGCAAAATTCCCTGCTCTTTAAACTTCCTCTTTATCTCGTCCGCAATGGTTCTGGCGTGGGTATCGGAAGAGGCCGTAAGAATTAAAAAGAAATCGGCCAGCGAGCTTAACCCCCTAAGGTCTATCACCACAGGGTTTTCGGCCTTCTTGTCAAGGGCACTCTTTAAAGCAAGTTTAACTTTTTCAAGACTGTCCAACCTTTTACCTCCTCCTTTAAATGGTTTCCTTAATCTTCCACCAGATTGAGCGCTTAATGGGGTTAATTACAGGTTCAACTTCAAGGTGTTTTGCTCCGTTGAGTATCTCAAGGGCTCTAACCCCGTAAGGGGAGTTGGGGTACTCCTTGGCGACCTGAGAGAGAATTTCTCTGCCCTTCTGTCTGTTTTCCTTAGCCACCTTTTTCCACCTCTCTATGTCCTTTTCTATAAGCTCTATTCTGTTTTTGGCCACTCTTCTCTCGTCGGGGTCATCTGATTTCAGCCTCTCCCTTCCCCTCTCAAGGCTTCTCTTTAACCTCTCTATCTCATCTTTGGCCTGAAGGGGAGTGTAGTAGTAAGCCCTTCCGATAAGGTAGTTAAGCCTGTCGGGGCTCTCAACGTCCGAGTACTTTCTCTTTACCCTCTCGTAGCGCTTGATTGAGGCGGTAAACTTCCTGAGCATATCGTAAGTTCCGGCTATGTAAATCTGGTGCTCTGCAAGGATTTTGCGGGCTATTTTCCTATACTCCTTGGCCTTTTTTACCCTCGGGTCGTTAGGGTAGCGCTTGATAAAACGGTTAAAAATTGAATAGGCCTTCTCTGCAAAAGTAACGTCCCACTCGGGGCCTTTAACTAAGTTTAGGTAGCAGACTCCAAGCCTGAAGAGGGCGTCTTTAGCACGGGGGGATGCAGGGTAGAGCTCCAAGAACTCCTCATAGTTTAATGCGGCGTTCTCGTAGTCGCCGTCGTTAAAGTAGGCGTCTGCAAGGGCAATTTTTGCAATTTCTTGCTCTTTGGGAGAGAGCTCCCCGCTTAAAGCCTTCTCAAGGAGGAAGGCTGCCTTACCCCAGTCCTCCTGAGAGGCGGCCTCTATTCCCTTCCTGTACTGCTCCTGAGAGGTTTTCGGGATTTTCTCACAGGAGCCCAGGGCTACAAGAACGGCAATTCCCAATAGGACTCTCTTCATCAAATTCCTCTCTAAGTCAGTTGTAGCTGCCATTAATATAGCACAGGCTAACCTCTTGAGATTAAATACTTCTCAACGTGGTAGTGCTCAACGGGGATAATCTTTATCTCTACACAGTAGAGCTCCGATATCCTGTCAAGAATCTCCTTCTCCTCGTTTTTCAGCTTTTCACAGACGGAGGGATTGGCGTAAACCCTTATTACGGTCGTGTTTTTAAAGTTTGCCTTAAGGATTCTGAGGAGCTCCCTCTCAATCTCAAATGAGACGGTTTCAAGGGACTTTACCCTGCCCCTTCCCTCACAGTAGGGACAGGTCATAGTCAGAGTTTTACCCAGGCTCTTCTTTACCCTCTTTCTCGTCATCTCAACCAAACCCAAGTCGGACATGCTGACAATTTTCGTCCTCGCCCTGTCTTTACTAAGCTCCCTCTCTAAAGTTTCAAGGAGGAGCTGCTTGTTTTCCGGGTTTCTAAGGTCAATAAAGTCAATTACTATTATCCCGCCGATGTCCCTAAGCCTCAGCTGGCGGGCAATCTCTTTGGCTGCCTTCAGGTTTATCTCAAGGGCGGTCTCCTCAATTGAGGAGCTCTTTTTGAACTTCCCGCTGTTTACGTCAATTGAAACCAAGGCCTCGGTCTCGTCTATCACTATGTAGCCGCCGCCGGGAAGGTAAACTTTACGGGCTAAAGCCTTCTCTATGGCCTCCTCTATCTGAAACTTCTCAAAGAGGGGTATCTCTCCCTTGTAGAGCTTTATCCTGCCGGCAAGTTTTGGAATGAAGGCCTTTGCAAAGGAGAGAGCCCTCTCGTACTCGGCGAGGGAATCTATTATTACCTCGCTTACCTCTTCGGTAAGAAGGTCTCTCAGGGTTTTGGGAACTATCTCAAGGTCTTGATAGAGAAGAGAGGGAGGAGGTTTCTTTTCCGCCTTCTCCTTTAGGCCCTCCCAGACCTTAATGAGGTAGTTTAAGTCCCTTTCAAGCTCTTCTTTACTTGCACCCTCGGCGGCAGTCCTGACTATTATCCCGTAGTCGGGAGGTTTTATCTCCTCAGCAATTTTCCTTAACCTCTCCCTCTCCCCATCGTTGGTTATCCTCCTTGATAGGCCGACCCTGTTTATCGTGGGAAGGAGCACGAGGTAGTGGCCGGGGATTGTTATGTTAGTGGTGATTCTGGGACCTTTCGTTCCGACCGGCTCTTTTATAACCTGAACAAGGAGCTCCTGCCCTTCAGAGAGAACCTCCTCAACGGGAGGGAGCTCCAGCTCCTCTCCCTCAACGGCAAACTCCTCATCCTCAAACTGAAAGCTGATTGCCTCCTTAACGTAGAGAAAGGCCTTCTTCGGCAGGCCTATGTCAACGAAGGCGGCCTGAACGGCCGGAACGATTTTTGAGACTTTACCCTTATAGATGTTCCCTACTACGCCCCTTTTCTCTTTCCTCTCAACGTAAAACTCGGTCAGCTGCCCTTCTTCAAGAACGGCAATCCTTACCTCTTTCGTAAGGGCGTTTATGAGAATCTGCTTAGAGGGGGTAGAGCTCTTTCCTGACAACATCGGCACTTCCCAAATCAAGCTCCATTATGTTTAGTATATCTTGAACGTTCAGGCTTTTTCCGTCTTTAACTCTAACATCTACCCTCACCCTATTCCCCTCCTCTTCGGCGGCCAAAATCCACTCTTTAAGGTTAACCTCCTTTCCTTTCCTCGTAAGGGCTTTCTCCCCCTTTAGTGCGCTTAAGTTAAACTCCCTCTTGGGCTTAATAAGGTAGGTTAGCCTCTTTACTCTCTCTGCCAAGCTCTCCTTAAGCCCCAGCTCAACAAAGCCTTTAAACCTCAAACCTTCCGGGAGGAAGCCGGCCGACTCCTTAATAAACTTCCCGAAGTCAAACTCCTCACTGCTGAGCTCCACCTCAACAACCTCCCCCAGCCCCTCAACGCCTACGGGAAGGCCGAAGAGTATGTTGAGTTTCGGGTGGGGGTTAAAGCCCTGAGAGTACCTGAGGGGAGCTCCGAACCTCCTTAAAGTCCTCGTAAAAGCTCTGGTAAGGTCTAAGAGGGAGAGGAATCTTGCAAAACCCCTCTTCTCAAAAATCAGGGCAACCTTCCTCTTCAGAGGAAACTCCCTCTTGGGACGGGGAGGAACTTCAAACTCAATCCTTTCGGGAATGGGAAACTCCTTCAGCTTCTTAATTTCCTCCGGAGTACAGGCTCCGCAGGCGTGGCAGCCGACGATTCGGCAGTCGGGAGTCCAGAGCTCCTTTTTAGCCTTAACAAGCTCCCTCAGTAAGAACTTCTTAGAAACCACCCCCTCAATAAAGTCCCAGGGGAGCTCCTCCTCTAAATCTCTCCTCCCCAGCTCCCGCTCAAGGTCAACTCCGCTCCTCTCAAAGGCTCTGAGCCAGCCTTCCCAGTTAAAGTACTCGTCCCAGCCGTCAAGCTGGCAACCCTGTCTGTGGGCCTCAAACAGGAGCCCTGCAACTTCCTCTCCGCCTCTGGTTAAGACGGCCTCAATTGTTGACTGCCTGTAGTCGTGGAACCTGAGGGTGAAGCTCTTGGGAGCTCTCCTCTTTATAAAGGAAATCTTCTCCCTTACCTCTTCTTCTTGCGCAAAGGGCTCCCACTGGAAGGGAGTAAAGGGCTTGGGAACGAAAATTGAGATTCCCGCCGCAAGGTGCTTCCTTCCCCTATACCTCTTTCCGATTTTGTGAATCTGCCAGAGCATATCAACGAGAGCCTTAACGTCGCTCCACTCCTCAAAGGGAAGGCCAATCATAAAGTAGAGCTTGAGCCTGTTCCAGCCGCGGCTGAAGAGCCCTTCAACGGCATTAAAGAGGTCTTCGTTGGTTAAGTCTTTGTTTATTACCCTCCTTAGTCTATCGGAGCCGACTTCGGGGGCAAGGGTAAAACCGGTCTTTTTAACCTGCATTATCTGGGAGGCCAGGTCGGGGTTGAAGCCCTTAACCCTCATTGAGGGAAGGGAGAGGGAAATCATCTCCCTGTAGCACAGCTCCATAACTTCGGGAACCAAGCGATTAAAACGGCTGTGGTCTGAGATGGAGAGTGCCGAGAGGGAGGCCTCCTCGTAGCCGGTATTCTTATAGGTCTCCTCAACCAGCTTCCTTACCAGCTTCTCGTCCCTTTCCCTATAGGGCCTGTAGATGTAGCCCGCCTGACAGAAGCGGCAACCCCTCAAACATCCCCTTGCGGCCTCAACGGCAATTCTGTCCTGAGCGGTTTCAACGGTCGGAACGGGGGGAGAGGTGTGATAGTAGCCCTTTGGAACGCCCGTAAAGACGGCCTTTTTAACCGGATACCTTCCGAAACGGGGAACCCAGACTCCCCTTACCCTCCTTACCTCTTTCAGGAAATCCTCCCTCGTTCCGCCGCCCCTCTTAACCTCTCTGAAGAGCTCTCCGATTTCAACAAGCGTCTCCTCACCGTCGCCGATTGAGAAGAGGTCAACAAAGGGGGCAAGGGGAACGGGGTTGTAAACGCAGGGGCCACCTGCAAAGACAATCGGGTACTTCCACCCTTCCCTCTCCTCGGAAAAGAGGGGAACCCCTGCAAGCTCAAGGAGTTTAAGCGCATTGGTGTAGGTAAGCTCGGAGGAAAAGGAGAGCCCCCAAAGGTCGTACTCCCTGACGGGCTTCATCTCCTCTAAGGTGTAGAGGGGAATTCCCCTCTCTTTCAGGAAGGCCTGCATGTCGGGGCGGGGAAGGTAGGCCCTGTGCATAAGGGCAAACCCGCTTGAGTTGACGAGGTGGTAGAGAATTTTCCCGCCTATGTGGGAGGAACCCACCTCGTAGAGGTCGGGGTATGAGAGGACGAAGCGGACCTCCCTTTCGGAGAACTTGGGAGCTCTCAGGTTGAGCTCTAAGGGGAAGTATGAGGCGGGCTTTTTAACTTTGTAGAGCTCTGTTATCTCTTCCCTCAGTCTATCTTTAAGGCTAAAGCTGGTCGTCGTCAAACCACTCCCCCGTGTCAAAGTAGTCAAACTCGTCCTCCGGAGGGTTTCCGAGATCAAACTCCTTCACTGATTCCTCCTCGTGAGGGGAAATCTCTTCTTCCTCTTTGGGCTCTTTTGCCTCAACAATTACCGGGTGGGAAAGGAGAGAGCCGAACAGAAGGCCTGCGGCAACTCCCGTAAAAACGGGAAGGTAGGGAAAAAGCGGCTCTAAGGTGTTCGGGGAAGATTGTCTAAAGAGCTTTTTAACTTCCTGAGGGGAGACGGGAACTCTGACCTCCTCTTTCCCGTCGGAGATTACTACTACAAAGCTCTCGCCTTCCCTCTCAATTGAGAACTTCCTTATTGAATCGGCAGAGAAAAACTTGACTCCGGTTCCGCCGGCGTAGGTTATGCCGCTATCTGTGAAAATGAGGGAGCTCCCGTCTAAGCCCCTCACCTCAACCTTTCTCTCCTGCCGTCCCTTTGAAAGGGTGAAGAGGATAATCAGGGCTAAAAAAATCAGGAGGAAGAGAAATATTCCCATACCCGGCCTCACAGAACGAGTAAAACTTTAAAAGCTCAGCCTTCCAAATCTCTAAAGGCTCGTTAGTAAAATTTATTCCTAAATTCCTAAGAAACTTAAAGTACCCTGAAGAGGGACGGCCGGTAGCCTTTAAGACAACGACCGAGCCGGGGAGAACGCCGTACCGGAAGTAGAAGAGCTTGCACACCGGATGAAGAACTTTAGAAACCAAACGGGGAGAAGGAATTCCCAGCTCTCGGGCTACCTCCCCGTAGGTTATCAATTCTCTACCACAGCCGACCTTAAGGAGAAGAGAGGCCAGCCGGAAAAGGGACTCAGAAGCGATAGCTCACCCCCACTAAAAAGGTCTTGTCGGTGTGGTATTGGGCGTCGTCGGGGAGGAGGTTCTGGTAATCCACCCTGTAGGAGACGTTCAGCGAGAGCTCCCTGCTGAAAGGAACCTTAAAGGTAGTCCTTGAGTGGATAAAGTAATCGTCTCCGTCCTTCAGGGAGAGCTGGTACGAGAGGCTCTGCTCAAAGGTAAGATTGGAGGTAAGCTTCCTCGCATAATCACCCTTAAGCTCGGCCTGTGAGTAAGTAGAGCTCCCACCTCCGGTAAAGTCGTTATAGGTGTAGGTTAGCCTTCCCGAAAGGGTAAAGTCCCTGTTTACCTTCCACGATAGACCCGGCCCGAGGCCACCCCTAAAGTCGTACCCGGAGAAGGGGTCTCTGAAGGCAAAGCCGTAGAGCTCCAAGAGGAGCCTGTCCGAGAGTTTCCTCCCGGCAACGCCCTCAAGGTTCAGGCGGTTTGCCGTCTCCTCTCCGCTATCCCTCTTGTAGAGGTAATCGCCCTTTGAGGAGAGCTCCCAAGCCGAGAGCTCCCTCTCTACCTGGTAGGAGAGAGCCAGCGTATCGGTGTCGCTGTTTCCTGAAGTCTGGGTAAAAGAGACGGTAAGCTCACCAGAGGCCAGCGCAACGGAGGGAAGAAGAGAAAGAACTATAAGAAGTCTCTTCATACTCCACCTCTCTACTAATTTGTGGGCGGTTAAAAACTATCCCCGGAAGAGCGAAAATGGAGAGGTATAATTCAGCAAACCTTCCGGAGGTTCCTTCCTTGGGTGGAAAAATCTACGAGAACCTGAAATCTTTCGCAATTGCCCTCGCCTTAGCCCTCCTAATTAGAACCTTCATAGTTCAGTCCTTCCACATTCCTTCGGGCTCAATGATACCGACCCTTTTAATCGGGGATTTTATTCTGGTTGACAAAATAACCTACCGCCTGAGAGAGCCCGAAAGAGGAGACGTTGTCGTCTTCCACTTCCCCTTAAACGAGGAGGTTTACTACGTAAAGCGAATCGTAGGAATTCCGGGAGACAAGGTTGAGGTAAAGGATGGGAAGCTCTACGTAAACGGAAAGCCCTGTAAATATCAGTTTGTGGGTAACTACTCCTATCGGGAGAACGGGAAGTTTTATAAGGGGGAACTCTACTACGAGTTTCTACCCAAAAAAGACAGCGGAGTAAAGAAACACCTGATTTTAAAGACCGGGAGCCAGGGGGATAACACGGAAGTTTTCGTAGTTCCCAAAGGGAAGTACTTCATGATGGGGGATAACAGGAATAACAGTTACGACAGCCGCTACTGGGGGTTTGTTGACAGGGATAAAATTGTGGGAATTGCAAGAATTATCTTCTTCTCGTGGGACGGCCAGAAACACATGCCAAGGTTTAACAGGTTCTTCAGGCTAATTGACTGATAGGGGGGCAAGAGCCCCCCTATATATTTATTTCTTCCTCTTCTTCTTGAGCTCCTTCTCGGTAGCCTCTTTGAGGTCCTTTCCGGGCTTGAAGGCAGGAACGAGCTTAGCGGGAACCTCAACCTTCTCGCCTGTCTTGGGATTCCTTGCAACTCTGGGAGCCCTCTCCTTCATGAGGAAGGTTCCAAAGCCCCTGATTTCTACCTTGTCGCCTTTCTTGAGGGCCTCAGTAACCACCTCAATAAAGGCGTTGAGAGCCGCTTCGGCGTCCTTTTTTCTGATGTTTGCTTTTTCTGCGATTGCGGCGACGAGTTCGCTCTTTGTCATGCCGCTCCCTCCTTATATTGGTTTAAAGTCAAGTGTTTCAAGACTTTACCTTGAAAATACAATTTTAGCTCTTTATTGTCAAGGTATTTCCTCAACTTTAACACCCAGTTTTTCTTGCAAGCGTGCAAAATCTATCCCCTCTATTAAAACCCTCTTAACTCTACTGGTCTGGCCGGCTACTATTGAAATTGAGCTCTTGGGAACCTTGAGCTCCTTTGAAAGGAGTTCTATGAGAGCCTTATTAGCCTTCCCTCCCTCCGGAGGAGCCGTCACTTTCACCTTCAGTCTTCCCGCCTCTACCTTCTCCACCCTGTTCCTTGAGGCCTTGGGCTGGAGCTTCACCTCTATCTCTATTCCCTCTTTCCTTCTTCTTGCCTGCAGCATCCTTTCTAAGCTCCTCTAAAATTCTCGTCATCTCTATTATCGCTATTTTCAGCCTGTCGTACATGCTCTTCTGGGCAAGCCTTAACTTCTCTATCTCTATCTCAAGCTCCCTCTTCTCCTTTTCAAGGAGCTCCTTCTCCTCCTTTTTCTTCTCAACTATCTTTTCAATCTCTTTCTTGGCCTTCTCTACAATCTCCTTAGTCTTATACTCGGGAGTCTGAACCTTTAACCTCTCAATCTCTTTAAGGAGCTCGTGATAAGCGTTTGAAACTTCCATGAGAAAGCTGTCAACCTCATCGGGGTCGTAGCCGAAGAGTTTCTTCCTGAACTCCTTGTTCCTGATTTCTGACGGCGTGAAGACCCGCTTCCTCTGATTTCTTCTTTGTTCTTCCATCTTACAGTCCCCTCAATAGACTATCTACTAACTGAAGAAGGATTATAGCAATCAACGGGCTCAGGTCTATCCCGCCGATTGGAGGAATTAGCTTCCGTATGGGGGAGAGAAGTCTATCAAGGAGCTCTATAACGGAGTTAACAAAACCGTTCCTCTGATGGGGAGGGATAAAGGTTAAAAGAGCTCCAACGATTATAAACCATGTAAGACCCTCAATAATAAGGTGGAGAAGGTTTTTTGCAAGCTCTACCAAGATTTCACCTCTTTAATCAGTTTTACAAGTTTTCTAATCGCCCTCCCCCTGTGGGAGATTTTGTTCTTCTCATCTAAGGGGAGCTCTGCCATAGTCTTCTCGTAGCCCTCAGGTATAAAGAGGGGGTCGTAGCCAAAGCCACCTTCCCCTCGGAGGGAAGTAATTACCTTTCCTTCAACCGTTCCGGAGCTCCAAAGTCCCATTCCCTCGGGGAAGGCCAAGAAGAGGAAGGAGACGTACCTTGCAGGAGAGGAGTCAAGCCCGAGTTTCTTCAGCTCCTCAATCAGCTTCCTGTTGTTCTCCTCGTCGGTAGCCCCCTCACCTGCAAACCTTGAGGAGTAAACTCCCGGCTTTCCCCCCAAGGCATCAACCTCAAGGCCCGAATCTTCGGCAAGAACCGGCTCGTTTAGTACCTTAGCGTAGTAAGTGGCCTTCTCGTAAGCGTTCTCGCAGAAGGTTTCTCCCCTTTCCTCCGGAGGGGGAATTTTCCCCTTTTTAAGGGGAAGAACCTCTATACCGAAGTTTCTTAAAGCTTCCCTAACCTCCCTAACCTTTCCCGGGTTTGTGGTAGCAAAAATAATCCTCACTACTTAACCCCCAGAGCCTCTTTCTGTTTGGAGATAAGCTCACCTATTCCCTTTGCCGCAAGCTCAAGCAGTTTGTCAAGCTCTTCTCTGGTAAAAGTCCTGCCCTCTCCTGTTCCCTGAACCTCGGCAAACTCGCCTCGGTCGTTCATAACAACGTTCATGTCAACCTCGGCCATTGAGTCCTCCTCGTAGGTAAGGTCAAGGAGGGGGACTCCGTCAACAATCCCGACGCTTACCGCGGCAATAAAGGAGTTAACGGCACTCAGCTTACCGATTTTCTCAAGGGCCCTGTAGAGGGCTACAAAAGCCCCGGTTATTGCGGCGGTTCTCGTTCCGCCGTCGGCCTGAATAACGTCGCAGTCAATCCAGATTGTTATCTCTCCGAGTTCCGTAAGTTCAACGGCACTCCTTAAGGAGCGGCCTATAAGTCTCTGGATTTCCTGAGTCCTTCCGGTTAACCTCCCCTTTGCAGCCTCCCTTACGGTTCTCTGGGCTGTTGCCCTGGGGAGCATTGAGTACTCGGCGGTTATCCAGCCCTGACCGGTACCCTTTAAAAAGGGGGGAACCTTCTCCTCAACCGAGGCGGTGCAGATTACCCTCGTGTCGCCGAACTCTATCAGGCAAGAGCCCTCGGCGTACTTTATGTAGTCAAGGATTAAGTTTACGGGCCTAAGCTGGTCGGGAGCTCTCCCGTCACTCCTTATCAATATTTACCTCCTCAACTCTTACTTCTCTTCCCATTATCATTTTAGCTATTCTCTCAAAGCGCTCTGTTCTGTCGCTAACCAAAACCTTAACAAACCCTCTCTCCCCCTTCCTTTTTGTGGGGAGGTTCCTCTCAACTTCCTTGGCAACGGCGTCGGCCGAGTCTATCAGGTTGAGGTGGGGGTAGAGCTCCCCGATTACCCCCTTTATGAGGGGATAGTGGGTACACCCCAAAACAAGAGTATCTATACCCTCCTCCACGAGAGGCTCAAGGTACCTCCTAACAACCTCCTTGGTTATAGGGTCGTCAAGCCACCCTTCCTCAATTAGGGGAACAAGGAGGGGACAGGCCTTCTCGTAAACCTCACAGAAAGGGTTTAGGGAGATAATCTCCTTCCTGTAGGCGTGGCTCTTAACCGTGGCCTCTGTTCCGATTACCCCTACTTTTCCCCCTTTGGTGGCTGATACGGCAAGCTTCGCACCGGGTTTAACCACTCCAATAACGGGAAAGGGGAACTCCTCCCTCAAAATCTCAAGAGCGTGGGCACTTGAGGTATTGCAGGCAACAACGAGCATCTTTATTCGGTAAGACTCAAGGAGCCTTGCGTTCTGAATGCTGTACCTGATTATAGTCCTCTGAGACTTTGTTCCGTAGGGAACCCTTGCGGTGTCGCCGAAGTAAATCAGATTCTCGCCGGGAAGGAGGTCCCTTATGGCCTTTAAGACCGTAAGCCCTCCCACACCGGAGTCAAAAATGCCAATTGCTCTGTCTGCCATTGCTTCCTCTGAAGGTAGCGGATTAATTTAAATGAGTTAGGCCGTAAAAACAGTTTTCGGGTTTAGGTTATGAGGAGCTGCAAGGAAATTATAGATAAAGTAAGGGAATACCGCTCAAACTTTGACGAGCACTTAATAGAGAAAGCCTACGAGTTTGCAAAGAAAAAGCACGAAGGCCAGTTCAGGAAGTCGGGAGAGCCCTACTTCTCCCACCCGGCAGAGGTTGCCTACATCCTGGCAGAGCTGAAGATGGACGTCCCCACAATCGTTGCCGGCCTCCTTCACGATACCCTTGAGGATACGGACACTACCGAAGAGGAGATTGAGAGGGAGTTCGGAAGAGAGGTTCTCTTCATAGTTAAAGGGGTAACGAAACTTGAAGGGTACTCTTTCCAGAGCAAGGAGGAGAAGGAGGCCGAGAGCTTCAGGAACCTCCTGATTTCACTTGCCGAGGATATAAGGGTTCTCATAGTTAAGCTGGCCGACAGGCTCCACAACATGAGAACCCTCCACCACATGAAGAGGGAGAGCCAGCTGAGGAACGCAAAGGAGACACTTACGATTTACGCACCCCTTGCCAACAGGCTGGGTATGTACAGGATAAAGAACGAGCTTGAAGACCTTTCCTTAAAGTACCTTGACCCGGAGGCCTACTACGAGATTGAGAGGAAGGTTAAGGAGAAGAAGAAAAAGCTCCTGCCCTACCTTGAGGGGATTATTGAGAGGGTTAGGCAGGAGCTCCAAAAGAACGGAATAGACGGCCAAATCCAGTGGAGGATTAAACACATCTACGGAATCTACAAAAAGATGGTAACTAAAGGCATCCCCTTTGAGGAGGTTTACGACGTAGCGGGAATAAGGGTTATAACGGATACGGTCGGGAACTGCTACCAGATTCTCGGCATTATCCACCACATATGGACTCCCGTTCCCGGAAGGATTAAGGACTACATAGCCGTCCCAAAGCCCAACATGTACCAGTCCCTCCACACAACTGTCGTAGGCCCGAAGGGGCAGTTTATTGAGTTTCAAATCAGGACTTGGGAGATGCATCAGGTTGCCGAGCTGGGAATCGCCGCCCACTGGAAGTACAAGGAGGGGGGAGGAGCTCTCAGCGAGAGCGAGAAGGAAAGGTTCCTGTGGCTGAGGAACCTCCTTGAGTGGGTTAAAGAGGAAAAAGACCCGGAGGAGTTTATAAACTCTGTAAGAACTGACCTCTACGGAGAGGACATTTACGTTTTCACACCCAAAGGGGACATAAAGACCCTGCCGGTAGGGGCAACTCCGGTTGACTTTGCTTACGCAATCCATACCTCAGTCGGCCACAGGTGTAGGGCCGCAAAGGTTAACGGAAAATTAGTTCCCCTAAACTACACCTTAAAGAGCGGAGACAAGGTTGAAATAATAACGGGAAGTGAGGAAAGGCCGAGCAGGGATTGGCTCAACTTCGTTAAAACCTCAAAGGCCCGCCACGCAATACGTTCCTTTATAAGGAAGGAGGAAAACGAAAGGGCGAGGAAGTTGGGAGAGAGTCTGCTGGATAAAGCTCTCAGGAAACTGGCCGGTAAGAGCCTGAGCTCAATAGAAGAGGAGGAGATTAACGAGAGAATAAAGCCCTTGGGGTACTCAAACCTCTCCTCCCTCTTAGTTGACGTAGGTTTTGGCAAGATTGAGCCCGATACGGTCGCAAGGAAAATCCTCGGCCTTCCCGTTGAGCAGAGGAGGAAGAAGAGGAGCTCTACCCTTAAAGGCGAGGTTGCGATAAAGGTTGACGGAATAGACAACGTGGCGGTCAGCCTCGGAAGGTGCTGCCACCCCTTGCCGGGGGACGAGGTTGTGGGGGTGGTAAACTCGGGTAAGGGCATAGTAATCCATACGAAGAACTGCGTCGTGGCGAGGCAGGTGATGGAGAGCTCCCCCGGCAAGATAGTAAAGGTAAACTTCGTCCCGTCAGAGAAGCTCTACCCCGCAAAGCTGAGGGTCTCGGTTATAGATAAGCCGGGAATGCTGGCGGAGGTTTCGGCCGTAATTTCAAAGCACAACATAAACATATCGGACGTAAAGAGCCGAAGGGCCAACGAGAAGACCGTCCTTGACT
Source organism: Desulfurobacteriaceae bacterium (assembly GCA_027068415.1). Lineage (GTDB taxonomy): Bacteria > Aquificota > Aquificia > Desulfurobacteriales > Desulfurobacteriaceae > Thermovibrio. Next base: position 29,572 of record JAMOTD010000006.1, read on the forward strand.
TTATAATTCAGGTTAAGAGCAGGGAGGAGTTCAATCAGGTCTTAAACGCCGTAAGGGGAATAAAGGGAGTAATATCCGCAAAGAGGGTTCACAGGGAAAAGCCAAAGAGAGTTGTTCACTGATAGATTAAATCTATCTTTACCAGTAGCACAACGGGAAATTAAGGAGGAGTTTATGGAAGAGATTCTCAACCAGTTCGTTCCCATAGTAATTGAGCAGACGGGAAGGGGAGAGAGGGCCTACGACATCTACTCAAGGCTCTTAAAGGACAGAATCATAATGCTGGGAACCCCCATAGACGACCACATTGCAAACCTCATAGTTGCCCAGCTCCTCTTCTTAGAGGCAGAAGACCCCGAAAAGGACATCTACCTCTACATAAACAGCCCCGGAGGGGTGGTAACGGCGGGCCTTGCAATCTACGACACGATGCAGTACATAAAGCCCGACGTCGTAACAATCTGTATGGGGCAGGCGGCCAGCATGGGAGCCGTTCTGCTGGCGGCCGGCGCAAAGGGAAAGCGCTTTGCACTCCCCCACGCAAGGATAATGATTCACCAGCCCTTGGGAGGCTTTCAGGGTCAGGCGACCGACATTGAAATCCACGCAAAGGAAATCCTCAGGCTCAAGAGAATGCTCAACGAAATTCTCTCAAACCACACCGGCCAGCCGATTGAGAAGATTGAGCAGGACACCGAAAGGGACTACTTTATGAGCGCAGAGGAGGCCAAAGAGTACGGCCTCATAGACAAAGTACTAACCAGAAGGGGTGGTTAATTGGTTAAGGGAAGGTTTCCCTTAGACAGGGTTGAGGAAGCCATAGAGGACATCCGGCAGGGCAAGATGGTGGTCGTCGTTGACGACCCCAACAGGGAGAACGAGGGCGACCTCGTAATGGCCGCGGAGAAGGTCACCCCTGAGGCCATAAACTTTATGGCAAAGTACGGAAGGGGGTTAATCTGCCTTGCCCTTCCCGAGGAAAGGTGCGACCAGCTTGGCTTTGAGCCGATGACCGCAAGGCCTTCAGACCCAAAGGAAACCGCCTTCTGCGTCTCCGTTGACGCACACCCCAAGTTCGGAACGACAACCGGAATATCGGCCTACGACAGGGCCATAACGATAAAGAGGGCAGTAAGCCCCGATGCAAAGCCCGAGGACTTCGTTAAACCCGGCCACGTCTTCCCCCTAAGGGCAAGGAAGGGAGGAGTTTTAAAGCGCTCTGGCCACACCGAGGCCGCCGTTGACCTTGCCCGCCTTGCAGGGCTCTACCCGGCCGGAGTCATCTGCGAAATTATGGACGAAGACGGGACGATGATGAGGCTCCCGAAACTCATAGACTACGCGAGAGAGCACGGCCTCAAAATCATAAGCATAGCCGACCTCATTGAGTACAGGATGAAGAGGGAGAGCCTGATAAGGCGGGAGGCCGAGGCAAACCTCCCCACAATCTACGGCCAGTGGAAGATCTACGCCTATACCTCAATAGTTGACGGCAAGGAGCACGTCGCCCTCGTGATGGGCAAGATAAGAGAGGACGAGCCCGTCTTAGTGAGGGTTCACTCCGAGTGTTTAACGGGCGACGTCTTCGGCTCCTTAAAGTGCGACTGCAGGAGCCAGCTCCACAGGGCAATGGAGATGATTGCCCAGGAGGGTAAGGGCGTAATCGTTTACTTAAGGCAGGAGGGCAGGGGAATAGGCCTTGTGAACAAGATTAAGGCCTACCACCTTCAGGACCACGGCTTTGACACGGTTGAGGCCAACGAGAAGTTAGGATTCCCGGCAGATATGAGGGACTTCGGAATCGGAGCCCAGATTTTGAGGGATTTGGGCGTTAAGAAGATGAGGCTCATGACCAACAACCCGAGAAAGCTAATCGGCCTTGAGGGATACGGCCTTGAGATAGTTGAAAGAGTGCCGATTATAACGGGGGTCTGCCAGTATAATATCGGCTACCTGAAGGCCAAAAAGGAGAAACTGGGTCATCTACTTGAGTTGGAGGAGGAAAATGGAAAACGGGGAGTTTCAAGTTCCGGAAGGGATAAAGGAGAAGTTAAACCAGATTAACAGGCAGTTTGCCACGTTTGTAGAAGAGCTCGTAAGGGACTACGAGGAGAAGGTGAACAACCTTCAGCAGAGGGTTGAGGAGCTTGAGCAGGAGAATGTTGAGCTCAAGTACAAACTGAGGCAGCTGGGCAACGAGCTGAAGAACCTCAGCGAGAAGATTACCTCAGAGTTCTTAAAGAGGGCAGAGAACGCCCTTGAGGAGGTTGAGAAATTCAACCGCGAGTAGCAATCACCTTAGGTGACCCTGCGGGGATAGGGCCCGAAATCCTCTTAAAGTCCCTTCCCTTTCTCAGCTCCCTTCCCGGGAGCTTTACCGTTTACGGCTCTAAAGGAGTTCTACAGGTTTACGCGAAGCTCCTCTCAACTCCCCTTTCACTAAAAGAGGTTAAAGAGCCGCCTGCCGAAAGGGGGGTCTTCCTCATTGACGCCTACCCTTTAAAAAAAGTTCAGCCGGGAAAGCCCGACAGGGAGTGCGGAGCCGCCCAGCTGAAGTTTATAGAGAGGGCAGTTGAGGACGCTAAGAGGGGAAAAGTTGACGCAATAGTAACCCTTCCCATAAACAAGGAGGTGATAAGGAAGGCCGGCTTCAACTTCCCCGGCCACACGGAATACCTGGCCCACGCCTTTAAGACAGAAGAGTTCGCAATGATGCTCTCAAACGAGAAGTTGAGGGTTGTGCTTTTAACAACCCACCTTCCCCTGAAAGAGGTTCCGGAAAAAGTTAAAAAGGAAGGGGTCTTAAGGAAGTTAAGGCTGATTAATAGGGAGCTCCGCCCGAAAAAAATTGGAGTCTGCGGCCTAAACCCCCACGCCGGAGAGGGGGGACTTTTCGGAAGGGAGGAAATTGAAGAGATAGAGCCGGCAGTAGCGCAAGCCCGGAAAGAGGGAATACCCGCCTTCGGACCCTACCCCTCAGATACGCTCTTTGTAAGGGCGGCCTCGGGAGAGTTTGACGCGGTTTTGGCAATGTACCACGACCAAGGGCTTATACCGGTTAAGCTCCTCGGTTTCGGAAAGAGCGTTAATACAACCCTCGGGCTTCCGATAATAAGAACGTCGGTAGACCACGGAACGGCCTACGACATTGCAGGAAAGGGAGTGGCAGACGAGGAAAGTTTTAAAAAGGCCGTTATTGAGGCAATTAAACTTTTAGATAAAAAGAGACCTTTGTTAGAATTAAACACAAACTTAGAAGGGCTAAACCAATGAGAGACCTAAGTTTTTTAAAGTTCCCGGCCGCTCAAGGGAATACGGTTCTCCTCTTTGTCCTGATTTTAACGGTCTTTATTCTCTTCTTTATCCTCGTAGGCCTTATCAGGGAATACGTAAGGAAGAAGAACCTGAAACACTCCTTCTTCAAGGAAGCCCTTGAGAGGGGGCTTACAGAGGAAGAAGCTCAAATTCTCTGGAAGTACTCTTTGAAGTTTGGGAGGGATCCGTTCCTCGCCCTTGAGTTTAAGGCTCCCTTTGAAAAAGTTATTGACCTGTACCTCAGGGAAGACCCCAAAGCTGATGAAAAACTCGTTCAAGACATGAGAATAAAGCTGGGGTTTGACTACGTTCCCTACTTCGTTCCGCTGGTAAGTACAAAAGACATTGAGCTCTTCCAGCCTGCGAAGCTCTACCTTGCGGACAAGAGCCGTTACGAGGTTGCTCTTTTTGATAAGGACGAGAAGTACATGTACTGGGCAGTTATTGACGAGAGGCGTCCTCCCGATATAGTGGGCCAGAAAGTAACGGTCTCCTTCGTGAGGAAGGGGGACGGAATCTATAAGTTTGAGTCGGTAGTTGAGAAAATCTTCTTTGACAACGGGAAGATGATTGTCCAGCTCCCTCACACCTTCGAGCTTACGAGGTACCAGAGGAGGGAGTACGCGAGGGTTGAGGTTGAAGTTCCGGCAACTGTGGGAGTTTACAACAAGCTTGAGGATAAGGTAGAGTGGATTAAAGGCGAAATAGTTGACATCTCTGCAGGGGGAGCAAAGGTCTGCATCTCCCTTCAGGACTACCCGAAGGAGCTCCAGCCGGCCTCAGAACTTATCCTCAAGTTCACCCTTGCCGGCAGGCGCTTTACCCTTAAGGCAAGCGTAGTAAACGTTTACCCCAGGAGGCACACAACCTGCTACGGCGTGAAGTTTGAGGGAATTAAGCCTGAAGACCAGAAGGCAATCCACGACTTCGTAAAGAACGAGCAGAAAAAACTTGCCCAGCTTGCCCTGAAGAACAGGGGATAGGTTGAAAGGGCTTGAAAAGGTAGTAGCTCTTAAAGAGAGAGAGCTAAAGAGGAAACAGGAAGAGCTCAACCTTCTTACGGCAAGGGAAAGGGCTTTAAGGCTTGAAATTGAAAGGGTTGAGGGGGAAATTTCTTCCCTCAAAGTATTGAACCCTGAATCTGTATTACAGTTTGCCCTAACGAGGGAGGTTTTGGGAGAGCTCCTAAGGAAGAGGGAAGGGCTGAGGAGAGAGCTGAAGGAGCTCTCAGAGGAGATTGAGGAGAAGAGGGAAGAGCTGGGGAAACTGAGGGGAGAGGTAAACCTCATAAAGGAGCTTTTAAGGAAACGGAAGCTGAGAGAGGAGCGAGTTGAAGAGGTTCTCAATGAGAGGTTTATCTATCAGGTTCTTTATGGCCGTAGCAGCGGTTAGCCTTCTACTGCAGCCGGCCTCGGCTCAGGAAAAACTTGAGGTTAAAGAGGCAAAGAAAGAGATAGAGAGACTCGTTAAGCTGAGGGAGGAGGTAAAGAGGTTAATTGAGGAGAACAAGGAGCTCTTAAAGAAGATAGAGGAGGAGAGGGAAAAACTGAGGAGGGAGAGGGAGGAGTTTGAAAAGAGAGTAAAAGAGGTTAAAGCCCAGAGGTACGAGAAGCTGGCTCAGGTCTTCTCAAAGATGGACCCAGAGCTTGCAGGTCAGAAGATTTCGGCCTTCTCAGACCCAAAAGAAGCCGCCTACATACTCTACAACATGAAGTCAAGGAAGGCGGGAGAAATCCTCAACTACGTTGACCCAAAGGTCGTTGACGAGATAGTAAGGATACTGACCTCAATCAAAGGGAGCTCCGACGGCGGTAAATCCTTGCCAAAATCTTAGCAACTACCCTGTAAAACTCCTCGGGAATGTAATCACCAACGTCGCAGGAGGAGTAGAGAGCCCTGGCAAGCTCCGGCTTTTCCTCAACGGGAACGCCGTTTTTAAGGGCAATCTCCTTAATTTTTAAAGCAACCTTATCAACCCCCTTTGCAACAACCTTCGGAGCGTGCATCTTCCCCCTCTCGTACTTAAGGGCAACTGCGTAGTGGGTCGGGTTTGTAATAACTACGTCGGCCTTGGGGACCTCGGCCATCATCCTCCTCATCGCAATCTCCCTCTGCCTCTTCCTTATGGCCGACTTGATGAGAGGATGCCCCTCGTACTGCTTCCTCTCTTCCTTAATCTCCTGCTTGCTCATCTTTAAGCTCTCCTCGTACTCCCACCGCCTATAGAGGAAGTCAACTGCAGCAATGGGAATTGAGAGGAGCCCGAAGGTAAAGAAGAGAATAACCAGCCACTTTACAAGGAGCTCCACCTGAGAGGAGAGGGGAAGGAGGGGAAAGGAGTAAAAGCCCGAGAGAGCGTACTTAACGGTAAAGTAGCCGACGGCAACGGCAACGGAGAGTTTAAGGGAGCTCTTTAAGGCCTCAAAGAGGCTCTTAAGAGAGAATACTCTCCCTAAACCCTTTATCGGGTTAACGTTGTCAAGCTTTGGAATCAGAGGCTTGAGGGAAAAGAGGAAACCGAACTGAACGGCGTTTGAGAGGATGCCGACAACAACGAGGCTCAGAAAGATTGGAAGGAGAAGGAGGAAGAGCTTAAAGAAAAAGGTTTTCGTTAAAAGAGAGAGCTCAAGGGAGTAGGCCTCGGAAAAGGCGTAGGAAAAGAGGGATTTTAGAACGGTATAGAGGTAGGGAAGGTAGAAGTAAAGGAAAACTGCCGTAAAGAAGAGGGTAGCAGATATGGGAACGTCTTGACTCTTTAATACCTGACCCTCCTCACGGGCTTTCTGGCGCCGCCGCGGGGTCGCCTTTTCGGTCTTTGAAGGGTCTTTAGCCACCTCTTAAAACCTCCAGGAGTTTAAAGAGGTCTTCCAAGTAGCGCTGAACGAGGTCAACTGTAAAGTAGACAACAACAGAAAAGCCGAAGGCGAGGGTTAAAAGCCCCACGAAAATCTGCAGTGGCAGGCCGACTATGAAGACGTTTATCTGGGGAATCAGCCTGTTCACGAGGGCAAGGGCGAGGTTGGTTATAAAGAGGGCAAAGATAAAGGGGAAGGCCAGCTTGAAGCCGAAGGTAAAGATTAAGGCCGACTCCTGAACGAGGAAGTGGAAGAGGGAGCTCCCGACACCAATATTTCCCGGAGGAATCAACTTAAAGCTCTGGTAGAGAGCCCCGACAAAGAGTTCATCCCCTCCCGTTGCAAAGAAGACTGCATAAAAGGTAAAGGCAAAGAGCCTTCCCACTATTGAGACCATTCCGAAGGTAGGGTCAAAGAGGTTTGCAATCGTTAAGCCCATCATGTAGCTGATAAGCTCGGCGGCATAGACGACAACGGCGTAGAAGATAGAGCCGATAAGGGCGAGGAAAAAGCCGATAAGGAACTCCTTAAGAGCCAAAAGGGCAAACTCAACGGTAGAAGCCGGAGGAGGAAAGTTAAGGGGAGCCAGAGAGGAAAAGAAGAAGGAGAAGGCCAGCAGGAGAACCACCCTAACGGTGGCGGGAACGAAGGGGGTTGAGAAGAAGGGGAAGGCCATAAAGAAGGCAGAGAGTCTTATAAAGACGAAAAGAAATCCCCAGTAGTGGGAGGAGATGTAGTCAAAGAGCCCGCTCATCTTACCATTTGAAGGAGGTAGAGGAAGTTTTCCCTCACGTAATCAACCATCTTAACGAGCATCCAGTTGCCCAAAACGTAAAGGACGACAAGGGTTGCAAGGATTTTAGGTATAAAGGTAAGGGTCATCTCGTGAATTTGGGTTGCCGCCTGAAAGACGCTTATAACCATTCCCACAATGAAGGTTATCATGAGAACGGGAGTACCCACGAGGAAGGCAACCTCAAGCATCTTCTGTCCCAAAGTAACAACCTGGTCAACTGTCATTTGTAGCTCTCTACGATTGACTTTATAAGGAGCTCCCACCCTCCAGAAACGACAAAGAGAATGAGCTTAAAGGGTAGGGAGAGCATCATGGGAGGTATCATCATCATACCCATTGACATCAGAATGCTGGCAACGAGGAAGTCAATAAGGATAAAGGGAAGGAAGACGACGAAGACGAACTCAAAGGCGGTCTTAACCTCGCTTACCATGAAGGCCGGAATGAGGGTTATGAAGGAGAGCTCCTTCGGCGAAGAGGGCTTTTCACCCCTTATGTCAAGAAAGAGCTTAAGCTCCTCTTTCCTGGTATTCCTCAGCATAAACTCCTTTAAGGGAACAGAAGCCCTCTCAACTGCTTCAACGTCGGAAATTTCACCGCTCAGGTAGGGCTTAAGGGCCACCCTGTCAATCTCTTTAAAGGTAGGGTACATAGTAAATAGGGTAAGGAAGAGGGAAAGGGCAACAACAACTTGGTTGGGAGGGGTTTGGGGTGTTCCCAGGGCGTGCCTTAAGAGGGAGAAGATTATTACGATTCTGGTGAAGCTGGTAACGGCAATAAGAATTGAAGGCAGAAGGGCTAAAACCGTAAGGAGAAACAAAATTTTAAGGGTTATATCAACCTGTCCCAACCTCTGGGCAATCTGGTTAAGGGTCTCTCCCCACGCTGCCGCTGGAATTAAGGCTATCAGCAGAACTCTCTTCATCTTCCAACTCTTTCAAGAGCTTGAAGTCTCCTTTTGAGTAAAATCCCAGGTACCTTTTCTTTCCCGCACGGAAAATAATAAGCCCCGAATCGCCGCTCAAAGGGAGCCTCTCAAGGAGCTCCAGATTTCTCCCTCCTTGGGGGGAAAACCTTAAACCGTACCTGTTAACCAAGTAGTAGATGAGGAAGAGAGCCCCTATAAGAGTAAGGGAGTTTAAGAGGAAGTGGAGCTCGCTATACAAGGTCAACAAGCCTCAAGCTAACTTTATCGTTAATAACTATAAGCTCCCCGATGCCGAACTTCTCGTCGTTAAGGCGAACCTCAAGGTAGTCTTCAAGTTTCGTATCAAGGGTTATAAGGTCTCCCTCTTTAAGCTTAAGGACCTTAGAGAGGGGAAGCTCCTTACTCCCCAAAACGAGGGAGATCTTTAACCTGATATCCTTAAACCTCTCTAACCTGCCCTCTTTCATAACTTATCCCGTCTGGATTATAAACTCGGTAAAGTAAACGTTCTTAACGCCGCCCAAAGGTAAAATAGCGTTAACCCTCTTTGCAATCTCCTCCTTCAAAAACTCAATTCCCTCTGGAGTTCTAATCTCGGAGGACTTCTTAGTCAGGAGCAGAGTGGTAATTGCGTCCTTAATTTCGGGAAGCCTCTTTTGGGCTTCGGCCTGAACCTTCTGGTCTTTAAGCTCAAGAACAACGGAGACCTTGAGGTATCTCTCAATGTCGGGGTCTGCAAGGTTAACGACGAAAGTCCCCAGGTCAAACATTACCCCGACGTTTTCGGTGGCCTTAATTTCCTCAATAATCTTCTCGGCCTGCTTCTCCTTGGTCTGCTCATTCTTCTTGTCAAGGACGAGGAACTTATAGGCGGCACCGCCGCCCACTGCTGCCAATATCAAGAATAGGAGAATGAAGATTAGCTTCTTCTTCCCCCCTTTGCTTTCCCGTTCCTGCTGCTTCTCTTCCTCAGCCATCTAAAACCCCGTTATCTCTTGATGTTCATTGTCTCCTGAAGAATCTGGTCGTCGGTTGTAATAACCCTTGCGTTGGCCTGGTAGGCCCTTTGGGCGGTAATCAGGTTGATAAACTCGTTGGCTATGTCAACGTTGGACATCTCAAGCATTCCGCTCCTGACCTTTGATATAACCCCTCCGGGCATAATCACGGGAGTAAAGGTCTGGACGTTGGGAACGTAGAGCCAGCTTCCCTTACGGACGAGCATCTCTTTATCCTTAAAGTTGGCTATTGCAAGGCGGGCTATGTTCTTAACCTTTCCGTTGGTATAGGAGGCCTTGATTGAACCGTCCTCGCTTACAGAAACGCTAATTAAATCTCCTTTACTGTTCCCGTCCTGCTGGGCGTAGAAAATAAAGTCGGAGGCAAGCTGCTTCAGATTATCAACGAAAGCACACACGTCAACCGTATTTTTAGCATCTGGGTCAGGGCTCGTCATCGTATCATAGCCCGTTATAAGAGGACACTTTACTGGATTATCAGGACTGGGAGCCCCTTCCGAAGCTGTAGAATCTACCGGCTCTATGTAATCTAAAACAATCTTATCAACGCTTGCGTCGTCAAGGGTGATTTTTCCGGCCGTATAGTCAATCTCACCTACCTTGTTCCCGCCCTCATCAAGAATGTCACCTATGTAATGGGTCTCTGTAGTTGCACCGTCGTTAACGGTTATAGTCCTAACAACTCCGCTGTCGTGGTAGTTTACGAGAAACTCATCTCCTCCCCTTCCGACTTTCTTTATGTGGAGGCTTCCTATCGCGGCAGTAAGGGAGCTAACGTCAAAAGAGCCACCACTCTTTGTAAGGGTCGCGTCGTAGTTGTAGTTAACTTGGTATCCTGCTTTAATAGAGTCTTTTATAACTTCCCCTTTGTCGTCAAACTGAACCTCAAGGTAAGAGTAAAGAGTATCGTCAATAGCATTATCGGAAAGCTTTAACTTCATAGGAGTGATAGCACCGTCAACTGTTGTATAAATTCTCCAAGTGTTAACGTCAACCTTCTGGAAATAGTAAGAGAGGCTGTGGGCATTTCCGAGAGAGTCGTAAATAGTAATAGTATTTACGTAAGAATAACTGTCAGCCTCAGAAGGGTCAAAACCTACGTGATAGAAGGAGCTTCCAATTTCAGCACTGTCGTCCTCCATCACCTGAGCATCGCTAACCCTTGAATCAAGGTTTGATGGTGAGTTAAAGGTAATCTCTGTAGTCTCCTTGGGAGGTATATCCATAGGAACGTTAATATTTCCTACAGCACCCGCCATATTCCCGTCTTCGTCAAGCATCCAGCCCTGAACCTTCATACCGAGCATGTTTATAAGGTCGCCGTTTGCGTCAAGCCTGAACTGACCATTCCTTGTATAGTAGGTCATGCCCTCTTCATCCCTAACCATGAAAAAACCTTCACCGTCAAGGGCAAGGTCAAGAGGGTTGTTGGTATTCATAAAAGTTCCCTGACTGAAGTCCTTAACTGTGGCACTTACGAAAACTCCCCCTCCGATTTCCTGGTTTACTGGAGAGCCGTTTTTAAAAGTGGTTAAACTCCTTGCGAGAAGGTCTTCAAAAACGGCCCTCTCGGCCTTAAAGCCTACCGTATTAACGTTGGCAATGTTATCGGAGATAACAGAGAGCCACCTCTTGTCTGCCGAAAGGCCGGTAAAGGCGGTGTAAAAAGATTGAAGCATGGCTAACCTCCAATTGCGGTTATCTCACTAAAGGGTATTTCAGAAACTTCTGTAGTTGCGTAAACCTTCCCGTCTTCTTTTCTCTTAACTCCCTCAACGAGGGCGTAACTCTCAACCTTCACGTCTAAAGAAGAACCGTCGGAGGCTTTTGCAATAACGCTAACGGTGTAGTAACCGTCGGGAAGGGAGGGGTTATCAATCTCTATCGGATAAGTTCCGGCAGATAAGTCGGTAAAGAGCTTCTCCTCAACGACGTTGCCCGAGCTGTCAAGAAGGCTAACCCTGACTTCAGAAGCGGGCCCGGAGAGGGTAAAGACGGCTCTCCCCTTACCCTCCTTGACGTAGGTCTGATTTCCCGAATACTGAATCTCCTTTCCTATAAAGGAGGAGGCAAAGAAGAGAGAATAGGAGTCAAGGGAGGAAATTAGCTTATCAACGCTGCTCTCAAACGAGTTGAGGACTTCCATCTCCCTCAGCTTTACAGAGTTATCTATAAACCGGCTTATATCCTGAGCCTCAAGGGGGTCTTGCCACTGGATATTCGCAAGGAGGACTTTTAGGAAGTCTTCCTGAGACATTTTGGCGTTATCGTAATTGGCAGGGACTATCTTGACTTGTGATTCATTATTCACTTTATAGGTTCCATCTAATCCCATACCTCTCTCCCTCCTTAATTATAGATTCTACCAACCTTGAGAGCTCCTCAAAACTCTCCTCAAGGTTAACTCTTTGGTTAATACCCTGCCTTATAAACTCCTCAAGCTTTCCGTGAGCAAAGATAGAAAGGTCAACCTTCGGAGAGGTTCCCTTCTTGTAAAGCCCCAGCTGTATAACTTCTTGATTGTCCCTGTATAGGGTTTCAAGCTCAAAGACGACAGACTGGAGCTTCAATATCTCCTCACTGACTATCTGGGGAGTAAGCCTGCTTATACTCTTTAAGACATCAACCGCCGGAAAGAGACGCCTGTTTGCAAGCTCCCGCGAGAGGACTATGTGGCCGTCAAGGAGACCGACAGAGGCGTCTGCAACCGGGTCAAGGGAAATCTCGTCTCCCTCAACCAAAACGGTGAAAATACCCGTTATGCTTCCGCCTCCGACAAAGTTTCCGGCCCTCTCAACGAGCTTTGCAAGTGAGGAGAAGACGGAAGGGGTATAGCCTTTACTGGTAGGAGGCTCACCTACAGAAAGGCCGATTTCCCTCTGAGCCATCGCAAAGCGGGTCAGGGAGTCTATGAGGAGCAGAACGTTCTTACCCATTGAAGAGAAGTACTCTGCAATGGCGCAGGCCGTATAGGCAGCCCTGACTTTGGCAAGGGGAGGCATGTCGGAAGTCGCCACTACAACTACGGAGCGCTCAAGGCCGCCGGCGAGATTATCCTCAATAAACTCCCTTACCTCCCTTCCCCTCTCACCTATTAAGGCAACAACGCTAACGTCGGCATCTGTGTACCTTGAAACCATTCCGAGGAGGGTACTCTTACCAACTCCCGCACCTGCGAAAATTCCCACCCTCTGCCCCTTAGCGACGGTTAGAAGGCCGTTTATAACCCTGATTCCCAAGTCAAGGGGCTGATTTATCCTTCCCCTCTTCAGAGGGTTAAGGGGAGAGGGCTTAAGGGGAACAAAGTCGGTAGGGGTAAAGTCCCTGCCGTTAAGGACCCTTCCGAAGGGGTCAATTACACAGCCCAAAACTTTGGGAGAGACCCCTATCTTTACCCCCGAGAGTTTTGCCTCAATTTTTGTCCCTATGGTGATTCCCGTAGTGTCGTCGTAGGCCATAAGGAGGGTCTTGCCGTCCCTGAAGCCGACAACTTCGGCCTCTATGGAGCCGTTAACCTGACAGAAATCCCCTATGTGGACCTTGGGGAGCTTTGCCTCTATTATCGCCCCCTTAACTCCCTCAACCTTTCCTATAACCCTATACTTAGGAAGTCTTTTTAACCTCTCTTTCAACTTCTTCCCTTAATAGGTTTAACTTCTCTTCAAAGTTTGACTCTACGGCAAAGTCCTTAAAGAGAACTCTGAAGTCGTAGTCTCCGAGCTCCGGGTTAACTCTAACCTTTTCTCCTTCAAGGGCTTGAGCCAGCTTCTCTCCAACCTCAATACCTATAAGCTCTTCTTGGGAAAACTCCTCGGCTATCCGGGAAATTTTCTCTTTGATGTAAGGAACGTTTGAGGGGTTAAGGTAGAGAAATTCAAGGATTTCAAAGAGGGAGTCAAGGAGAACTCTCCCCACCTCCTCAACCCTCCTCTTCTTCTCCTCCTCAAAGCTCTTTACTAATGAGTCAATATTCAGTTTTAAGGCCTCAAGCCGGGAGCCGAACTCCTGCATCAGCTCCCGCTCCTTCCTCTTAAGCTCCTCCTCTTTCTCCTTTAAACCCCTGCTATAGCCCTCTTCAAACCCTTTTTTGTAGGCCTCCTCTTTTACCCTCTCAATCTCTTCCTTAAAGGAGGCCTGAAGCTTGAGAATCTCCCTCCTATACCTCTCCTCAAGCTCCTTTAAGGGCTCTTTCTCCTGCGAGCTCTCTTCTCTCTCCTTTTTAACCTCTATGAATGGCGAAAAGTCCTCAAGCTCAATCATTTACCTCTCCTTCAGCCACTTGCTGACTACGTTGGCAATGAGGTCGGGGTAGTCTTTCGCAACCTCTACGACTTTAAGGTAGGTCGGGTCTTTCTCAATTTGGAGCTCTTTAAGCTCCTCCTCGTGCTCGGCTCTTGCCCTCATCTGCTCAAGGAGCTCTGCAGGAACTTGCTCCTCTTCCTTCCCTTTCCTTAGGAATTTAAAGGCAACGAAGCCGGAAACCCCCAAAAGGAGAAGGGCGGCGGCAAGGAGGTAGTACCACGGCACCTGCCTCTCCTCCTCTTTGGGGGTAAGAAGTGAAGCCTCAAAGGGGACGCTGGCTACCGTTACTCTGTCTCCCCTCTTGGGGTCGTAGCCTATGGCACTCTTAACAATCTCCTCGTAGGTCTTGAGCTCCTCTTGAGAGCGGGGAATAAACTCGTACTTAACGGTTTCGTCTTTCTCCTTAACCTCTTTGTACTTCCCGTCTACCAGAACTCCTACCGTGATTCTCTTTATCTTGAAAATCGGCGAAACCGTACTCTCAACGGTCTTTGAAACGTCGTAGTTTGTGGTTACGTCCTTCTTTTCCCTCTTTATAACCTCTCCCTGAGGCTTGGTGTTTATAACGGGGGGAACATTTGTAGGTGTTCCGGGAGCCCCCTGAGGGGTTTTCTTAACGGAGCTCTCCTTCTCCTGAACCTTCCTTTGGCTTACAACTGCGGTCATGTCGGGGTCGTAGAGCTCCTTCCTCTTTTCAATTTTTCCCGTCTCAACCTCAACCGAGGCGCTTACAACAACCTTGCTGCCCCCCAAAGCCCTTGATAGGAGTTCCCTTACCTTTCTCTCTATGTCCCTTTCAAGCTGTCTCTTTATTTTGAGCTCCTTCGCGGGAGCCTCCTCACCCTCTATCAGGTCGGTAAGAACCCTTCCCCTGCTGTCAACTACGGTAACATTCTCGGGCTTTAAACCGGGAACGGCGTGAGAGACGAGGAAGACTATCGCCTTTACCTGCTCTTTGGTTAAGTCCCTTCCCGGCCACAGGTCAACCAGAACCGAAGCCTTGGGCTCGGAGGTCTCCCTGACAAATATTGAGTCCTTGGGAAGGGCTATGTTTACCTTAACGTCTCTTATCGCATCTATTCTCCTGATTGTCCTCTCAAGCTCGCCCTCAAGGGCCCTCAGGTACTCAAGGTTTTGCTGGAACTGGGTTATGCCCAGCTTGGGCTCGTCAAAGATTTCAAACCCGACAACTTTACCGTGAGGAAGACCTTTTGCCGCAAGCTTTAGCCTTACTTCATAGACCTTATCCTTGGGAACGAGAATAATACTTCCGTCGCCGACAACTTTATAGGGAATCTTCTCTTCCTGAAGGACTGCAAGAATTTGACCGGCGTCGTCGGGGGAGAGGTGGGTGTAGAGAACGGCGTAATCGCTGCTGGAACTTCCCCTGATGATAACGAAGGAGAGAATTGAAACTATGGCGAGGGCTCCCAGAAGAAGGGCAATATTGCGGGGATTTGCGTTTTTGGAGAAAAAGCTCCTAAGCTCTTCCTGAAGCTTCCTTATCTCCACCTTTTACACCTGCATTCTCATAATTTCCTGATAGCTTTCAAGGGCCTTATTCCTGAGCTCAACCAAAAGCCTCAGGGAGAGCTCGGCCTTCTCAACAGTAAAGAGGGCTTCTTCAAAGCTCTTAACCCTTCCCTCGGCAAGGGCTTTTTCAACCTCCCCCGCCTTAAGCTGTTGAGAGTTAACTTCTTTAAGGAAGTCTTTCAAAACCGCTTCAAAGGAGCTCTCACCCCTACCCTCTTCTCTCCCATTCACAGGGGTAAAGGGAAGGGAATTAAGCCCTTCTATCCTCATCTACCTCCTCCCTAAGCCTTTAAAATCTCTATTGCATTTAAGAGCATTCCCTTGCTTGTGTTAAAGGCAGTAAGGTTTGCCTCATAACTCCTCATTGCATTTAAAACGTCAACCATCTCCCTCAGGGGATCAACGTTGGGGAGCTTAACGTACCCCCTGCTATCTGCGAGGGGGTTTCCGGGGTCGTACTTGAGCCTGTAGGGTGATGGGTCTTCTTTAATTTCCTTTACCCTTACTCTGTAAAGTGAAACTTCCCCCTCCTCAACCAGAACCGACTCAAAGACGGGAACCTTTCTGGTATAAGGTTTTCCGTTCTCGTCAACGGAGTTTGAATTTGCAAGGTTGCTTGAGGCAACGTCAATCCTTACCCTCTGGGCAAGCATTCCGGAAAGTGAGACCTCAAGCCCTTTGAAAATCATTACCTACCCCCCATAACCAACTTCAGCTTTCCCACCTCTTTTCTAAGAACTTCGTTTAAAGTTCTGGCCATAATTGCCGTCTCTGCAAGTTTTGCAAGCTCTTTATCAAGGTTAACCCTGTTGCCATCGTACCCGGAGACGTCATCAAGGGTAATCTCCTTAAACTTTACCCCCCTTTGCGGCTCAGGCTCAATGTGGCGGGGGTCTGTCTTTTTAAGCCTTATCTCCTCCCTCAGCTCCCTCTCAAAGAGGAGCTCCTTGGGCTTGTAAAAGGGGGTATCGGCGTTTGCTATGTTGCTCTGGATAACCTCAGAACGCCTGTAGAAGTACTCTATTCCCTCTTCAATTGGCTTTAGCCGGCGAAAGAGCTCCATCTCTAATCTCCCTCTCAAGGAGAGTGTTCTGGTAAACGGTGGTTGAAAGGGTAGCCATTGAGTCAAGGCACTTGCTGACGACCGGGTAGACCTTTGCCGCCTCCGAGAGCTCCCCCAACCTCGTTGCAGAGAGGAGGAGATAACTCCCGATTAAACAGTTCTTATAACCTCCCTCGTAGAGAGCTTTAGCAACCGAGTGGGCCACCTGGTAATCTCCTCCCAAAGTCGCCCTTTCAAGGAGTTTATCAAGCGCCGCCTTCACAACAAGCTCCCTTCCGTAATTCTTAATTAAATCTTCTTCAAACTTTTTAAAATTAGTGAACGCTGATTCAATCTTACCAATTTCTGAGAGATAGTAAATAGCCACACTTGAAACTTCAAGCTCATTTTCCCTACAGGCAGAGCTTAAAACTTTAAGGTTCGGAGTCTTCACCGGCAGGAAGATGCTTATCTCGGCTTTTAAAAGGAGGTAGTCGCACCTCCTCTTATTCTTAACCTGACTTAATACTTTAAGCGCCTCCTTAAAGTCCCTCGTATCAACGAGGGCACGGGCCATCATAATGCGGCTGTCGTCATCCTTCCACCTCTTGAGTATGAAGGAGAGGAGCTCCAACCTCAAGCGCCTCATGTTGCACTTTTTAAGGTCGGAGGCAAACTTGAGGAGAACTCTCCTGCCGAAGAGCTCCTGAAAGAACCGCGGGTTTGAGCGGTAGAGGGCACATCCCTTGTCGGCAGGCAGCTTAAGGAGGTAGGGCTTCCAAAGGTACCTTATAAACTCCCTCTGCTCGTACTTAACCTCCTCAGGAAAGACGAGGGAGACCTCCCAAGTCAACCTCTTAAAGGGCTCTTTAAGGGAGTCAAGTTTAAAAACGAGGTAGCCCAGGTCTGCAAGGGCGTATATCCCGACGTAAGTAGTCCTGTAGTTTACAAGGATTGAGGCTATGTACTTTATCGGGTCTTTAAAGGCCTCGTCCTGAGTAAGCATAGCCCTGTACTTAATTTCGGGCCTCTCCATCATCGGAATTATCTTTAGGCGCGCCACAACCGCCTCGAGGGAGTCGGGGTAGTCCCTTATAACCGAGTAGTAGTAGACGAAAGCCAACTTGTAATTGCCCTTTTTAAGCTCAACGTCCCCCAGCCTCAAAGTTGCCCTTCTTACAACCTCCCTGTCTCTGGTAAGGCTGACAATTCTCCTGAAGAGCTGCTCTGCAAGGGTGTAGTTGCCTATTCTGTAAATGTTCTCAGCAACTAAAAGGTAATAGGAGGGGTTGTCTATCAGGTATTCTTCATATTCCTTGTAGAGCTTAAAGAAGTAGGGAAGGGCCTCTCTGTACTTTCCTTTGGAAAAGAGGGCAAGGCCTTTAATAAAGGTAATCTCCTTCTCCTCATCCTTATTCAGCTTGTTCTGGGTGCTTATAAGAATGAAGTACTCGTCAACTATGTCCGGGCGCCTTATCCAGACGGCCGTCCTTATTATTCCGACGGTCGTCTTAACCTTCTCTTCTTGAGTTTTGGCCTTCAAAAAGGCAACCCTGTAAACAGCCAAGGCCTGCTCGTAGAATGAGAGGGCTTCGTAGATTCTGGCTTTAGTGAAGTAGTAGTCCCAAGGGAGTTCTCCCTTACCCACCTCAATAAAGTAGAGCTGAAGGTAGTTTAAGGCCTGCCACAGGTACTTCTTCATTCCCGTCTTTCTGCCTATGGCGTAGTAAGTCTTGGAGAGCATTAAGAGGGCATCTTTATAGTACTTTGAGCCGGGCTTTAAGAGCTCAAGGAAGTAGTTGAGGGCAGTAGAGTAGGAGCCTATCCTGTACTGGTAGAGTCCCTTCTTAAAAATCTTTCCGTCCCTGTCTATCTCAACCTTACCGTAGGAGGCCGTTGAAATCAGAAGGATAAGAGCAATGGCCAACCACCTCAAACTCTCAACTCCGTTAACCTTTCTCTTACTTCACCTCTACCCTTAACCTTCAGGTAAACCTTTCCGGGAGTAAACCCGGAGGAGCGGATAATTGTGCGAATCTCCTGAGCGAGGAAGGGCTCGGCAGAGAAAGTCTCGGGAAGGTGGAGAGTCAAGTTCAGAAACCCCGCCCTGTTAAAGGAGAGCCTCATTAAGACCTCACCGTTCCTAACGACGAAGCTGTGGAAGTTGGAGCTTGTAGCGGCGGAGTGTCTCGGAGCTCCGCTTCCGTTTCCTTCAGAAGGTTTCCAATCGTGGCTATGGCTCTGCTCTTGGGAAGGTGAAGGCAGAGAAAAAGAGGTTGTAGGTTTTTGGGCGTGATAAACCGAAATCTTCCTATTTAGTTCAACTCCCTCAGTAGTAAAGGAAGAAGGAGTATAGGAACTCTGAGAATCACTTTCGGGAGAAGGCTTAACATCCCATTCCTTAAAGTCGGAGCTCCGAAACTTTAAAGAGGGCTCCTTAACCTCAAAGTTCAAGAGTTTACCCTTCCTCTTTTTGGGTTTTACGGTGGGAGCCTTTACCTCCTTTATCTTTTCCGAAACCTCAGCAGAAACCTGCGGCCGGCCTTTCTCTACCGGAAGCCCTTCAGGAAAAATTTTTTGTTTTGCTTCTTTTAAGAGCAGAGCTCCCTCCTTTACGGCCGCAAACTCCCTCCCCAAAAACTCAAATTCACCGCCTTTTAAGGGAGCTTCCGGCTTTCTTTCTGCGGTAAGGGGACTTTTTTTCCTCTCCTTTTGCAAGGAAAAAAGTTTTTCAGCCGGACTTTCTTTAATTTCTTCGGTTTCAGCTAAAGGAGGAAAAGTAAGAGTTTTCCTCTTTTCACCTTTCCCCGAAGAGGGAAGAGTCTTATCAGCCCTCTTTAAAGGCTCAGAAGTCTCGCCGGAAGGAGGCAGGTGACTTCTGCAGCGAGGTACTCCCTTTAAAAGCGAGGAAGGAGCTTTTTTATTCACTTTAACCATCTTCTCCGAGTAATGGAACCTTATCTCTTTTCCCTTTTCATCGGTTAAATTTTCGGTAGAGCCGGCTTCTTTTAGCTTCTCAAAAGTCTTCTCAGAGCTCTTAGGGGTTAGGGAGAGGGGAGTTGGCGGCGTGGGAGTAGATTTAAATTCCCTTGAGTTTGCTTTTTTACCTGTAAATCCCTCCTTTTTGGATTTAACAACAGCCGACGCCGACTTTTCTTTTAAACCTTCCAAATTTTCTAAAACCCTTAACTCCTCTACCCTTTCTCTTTTATCTCTTTTAGTCCTTTCCCATTTTTTAAATTCCGGATTTTCCTTCTCTACGGTTCTCTTTACAGCCCTCCCTTTAGGCCTCTCGGCCACTTTAGAGAGAATAACAGAAACCCCGTGGGCTTTAAATAAGGGGAGAGGAAATAACTTGCCGGCCGTCTTCGGCCGAGTTTGAAAACCGGCTGAGTGCACCTCTTCTAAGTCCTTAAATTTCAAAACTTCCTTAAAAAGGAGACGTTCAAATGGAGGAGCTCCCTTAGAAGCGACGGTTAAAACCTTTTTCCCCTCTGTATTTAACTTCGGGTTAACTTTTAAAAGAAGGTTGAGAAGTACCATCTCCTCTCCAAATTAATGACTCACGATTCAATTATACTTAACCGGATAGGAGCTCCCTCAGCTTCTTTATAGCCGCCGTCTTTATCTGTGAAACCCTTGAGACCGAAATACCGAGGATTTCCCCTATTGACTTTAAGTCAAGCTCCTCAACGAAGATAAGCTGAAGTATGAGCTGCTCCTTATCTGAAAGCTTCTTTATGGCCTCGGCAAGCCTCTCTTTAGCGTCTTTTAAGAGGAGTTCCTCTTCGGGAGTGGGGCAGTCTGCGGCAAGGGTATCCTTTACGGTAAAGCGGTCTGAGTCGGAAAAGAGCTTCTCCTCAATTGAGATAAAGGAGACAATCTCCTCCTTCAAGTCGCTTATTTCACCGTTCTTTACCTTTTCCCTCACGCTTCTGGGGAGGAAATCCAGCTTCCTCAGGTAGTCAAGGATTTCTCCCCTTATTTTTATGTAGGCGTAGGTTGAGAACTTGGCCTTCTTCTGGTCGTACTTCTCAATGGCCTTTATGAGGCCTATAACTCCGGTATTGACGAGCTCCTCAAACTCAACGGCTCCCTCGGGAATTCTCCTGTAAATCCTGTTTGCAACCTTCTTAACTAAAGGAAGGTGCTCCAAAACAAGCTCTTTCTTCGTCTTTATGTACATCTACTCTCCTTCAAAGAAGAATTTAATCAGCCTCCTGATGAAACCTTCTTTGGGCTCTTTAAGGAGCTGACCGGTCTCAAGCTGAGCAATCCTCTTAATCTCAACCGAGTAGGGGTCTGAGGGGTAGAGCTCCACAATCGGCATCCTCCCCCTTAAGGCCTCCCTGAACCTCTCCGTGTAGGGAACTACACCGGCAAGGGTAAGGTCTATTCCGAGGAACCTGTTAACGGAGAGCTGGAGCCTTTCAAAGGTCTCAAACCCTTCCCTTCTACTCCTTGCCATATTAATGACGACCTTAAAGTTTGAATAGCCGTAGAGTTTGTAGAGGCTCTTAATAAAGGCGTAAGCGTCTGTAAGGGCGGTGGGCTCGGGGGTGGTAACGACGTAGGTGGTTGCCGCCGCCCTTGAAAAACCTATAGTGTAGCGGTTTAAACCGGCCGAGTTATCAAGGAGTATGTAGTCGTAGTTCTTAATTACCCTCTCAAGCTGAAGGAGGAGGTTCGCAGTCTCAAGGTTTTCAAGCTCGTCAATCTCGTCTATTCCGGAAAAGCCCAGAACGACGTCGTAGTTGTAGGCCCTCTGGATAACCTTCTCTATGGGCGTTCCCTTTAAGAGGCTCTTTAAGTTCTTATCGGGAGAGAGCCCCAAGAGAAGGTGGACGTTCCCCAGCCCTATGTCGCAGTCAAGGAGGAGAACTTTCTTCTTAAAGGTGTTTGCAAGGGTGTAGGCGAGGGAGGTCACTATTCCCGTCTTACCGACTCCCCCCTTACCGCTGACGAAGGAGAGGACTTTCCCGTTTACTCCCCTTTCCCTTTGCTTTATCAACTTCACGAGGCTCTCTACCTGATTTCCCATCACTCTCCTAAGAGGTAGTTTGTTATGAGCTCCGGGGTTAAGAGTTTAATGTCCTCTGGAACCCTCTGCCCCGTACTTATGTAGGAGACGGGCAGGCCGGAGGTATAGGGAACGTTGAGGAGTATTCCGGGGCTGGAGCTCTCGTCAATTTTGGTAAAGAAGATTGAGGAAATCGGGAAGAAACTCCTGTACCTGTTTACAACCTCCATAGCCTCGTTAGTTCCGTAGTTACAGCTTATCAGGAGGAGCATCTCTGCCGGAACCTCAAGCCCCGAAAGGGTTGCCTTTATCTCCCCTAAGCGCCAGTAGTCGTAGTGGCTCCTGCCTACCGTATCAATCAGAATAACGTCAAGCTCCTTTAAGCTCTCAACAATTTCCTTTAACTTCTTCTGGTCGGTTGCAACGAAGAAGGGAATGTTGAGGATTGAGGCGTAAGTCCTCGCCTGAGCAACTCCCCCTACCTTAAAGGTGTCGGTAGTAATTACCCCTACCTTGAGCTCCTGCTCTATGACGAACTTGCTGGCAATTTTAAAAAGGTTGGTGGTCTTACCCACCCCCGTCGGCCCGAGGAAAACAAAGGCCTTCTTCTGGCCCTCCTCAACCTTAAACTCGCCGGTAAACTTAAGGTGCTTTTCTATTCCCTTTAAAAGGGCCTCCCTGAAGGTTGCGGTATTCAGGTCAAGTTTTTCGCTCTCAAGGTCAAGACCGCAGGCCTCCTTAACGACCGCCTTTGCAACCTCAGGTTCAACCCCCTTTTTAACCAGGAGCGATAGGAGCTCCAGTGCATCACCGGTAAACTCGCCGAACTCCTCGGGGGTACAGACAACCCTCTCCTCAAGGTGAACGGGAACAGGCGGGGGAGGTGAAGCAACCGAAGGGGAATTCTCTTTAAGCTCCTTTAAGAGCCTTTTAATCTCCCCTATCTCCTCTTCAAGCTTCACAATTTCGGAGCTCTCGGCCTCTCTATCCCTCTCTTTCTCCTCTTCCTTTTTCAAAACAAAAAGCCTGTACCACTTCTTTTTCAGGAAGGGAAGGAACCCCCTCTTCTCAACTTCGTAGTAGAGGATTTCAACATCTCCCAGCTCCTTCTTGGCCTTCTCTATAAGACCGTTTAACTCTTCTCCCTCGTAAACTTTAACGCTCATTGTCCCTTAACCACTCCGAGAATGTTTACCTTAACTCCCGGCTCAACCTCGGCGTAGGAAAGAACCGCAACGCTGGGAAGGTAGGGCTCCAAAATCCTCCTTAGGTGAGGCCTTACCGCCGGTGAGGTAAGAATTACAGGCTGAAGCTGATTTTTGATAAAGGGCTCTATTTGTTGACTCACGCTTCTAACGAGATTCTGAACGAAAACCGGCTCAAGTGGAGGGAGGTAGCCGCCGTTCTCCTTTATCTTCTTCAGTATAAACTCCTCGGTTTCGGGCTCAAGGGAGAGGGCGTAAAGGGTTCCGTCTTTGGCGTAGAGGTTCGTTATTAACCTTGAAAGTGCCTGACGGGCAAACTCGGTAAGGATGTCGGGGTCTTTAGTCCTCTCAATATTGTCTGCAACGGCCTCAATTATGCTCATAAGGTCTTTAACGGGAATTCCCTCCCTCAGAAGGTTCTGGAGAACCCTCGTTAAAATCCCGTAGGGAACCTGCTCCGGAACGATTTCTTTCACAATCGGGTACTTCTTTGAGAGGTTCTCAACGAGCTTCTTAACGTCGGCTCTGGTTAAAATCTCGTGGGCGTGTTTCTTTATAACCTCAGAAAGGTGAGTCACTATTACGGTAGGAACGTCAACAACCGTGTAGCCCATCAGTTTCGCCCTATCCCTCTCCTCACCGCTGACCCAGTAGGCAGGAAGGCCGAAGGCGGGCTCGGTAGTCGGCTTACCCTTAAGTTTACCCTTTATCCCCCCTGTGTCTATTGCAAGCTCCTTGCCGGGCTCAACCTCTCCCCTTGCAACCTCAACGTCCCTCAAGAGTATCCTGTACTCGTTGGGCTTAAGCTCAAGGTTATCCCTCAGGTGAACGAGGGGAATTATTATTCCCAGCTCCTTGGCAAGCTGCTTCCTCAGGTTTTTAATCTTCCTTATAACCTCACCGTTCTGGCTCTCGTCAACGTACTGGATAAGGGAGTAGCCGATTTCAAGTGTTATGGGCTCGGGCTGAACGACGATATCCTCGGGCTTTTCCTCCTCCCTGCTCTCCTTTAAGAGCTCCTTTGCCCTCCTCTCGGCCTCCTCAATCTCCCTTGCCTTTTCAACTTTGTAAACCATGTAGGCAACAACTGCCATAAGGGCCGCGAGAATTCCAAATGGGAGGGTGGGCATCCCGGGAACAAGGCCTATAACGGCAAGTGTAAGGGCGGCCATAAAGAGGGGTTTGTGGTACTGGGTAAGCTGTTTAAAGATTTCCCTTCCCAAGTCGGTCTCGGCGGCGGCTCTGGTAACCATCAAACCTGCGGCGGTTGAGGTTATCAGCGAGGGTATCTGAGAGACGAGGCCGTCCCCTACCGTTAAAAGGGTAAAGGTCTTTGCCGCCTGAGAGAAACTCATGTGGTGCTGGAAGACCCCTATCAGGAGGCCTCCGATTATGTTTATCAGGGTGATTATTATTCCCGCTATTGCATCGCCCCTTATGAACTTTGAGGCACCGTCCATAGCACCGTAGAAGTCGGCCTCACGGGCTATTTCTTCCCTCCTTCTCCTTGCCTCCTCCTCGTCAATAAGGCCGGCGTTAAGGTCGGCGTCTATGCTCATCTGTTTACCGGGCATCGCGTCAAGGATAAACCTTGCAGCAACCTCCGAAATCCTCTCTGTTCCCTTTGTTATTACGATGTAGTTGATGATTACTAAAATGGCAAAGACGACAATTCCCACTATGTAGTTGCCGCCCACGACGAACTGGCCGAAGGCCCTTATAACGCTACCGGCGGCGTCGGGCCCCTCGTGGCCGTGGAGGAGAATCCTCCTGGTTGTTGCAACGTTAAGGGAGAGGCGGAAGAGGGTGGCAAGGAGGAGGAGTGAGGGAAATGAGGAGAGCTCCAGCGGGTACTTAACGTAAACGGTCGTCATCAAAATCAAAAGTGAGAAGGTAATACTCGCCGTAAGGAGAATGTCAAGGAGGAAAGAGGGAATGGGTAAAATCATACTGGCCAAAATGGCCAGTATCAGAACGACGAAGACAACGTCGGAGTACTTATAGACCCTGTCGTAGTAAACGGTTAAACTCTCCCTCATTCTCCCCCGACGCTCCTGTAACGGCTGATGGCCTCCTCAACGAAGGTTGTTAGGTTTAAAGGGTCGCTCTCTGCAATCTCCCTTGAGAGCTCCATAGTAAACATATCCCTGTAAACCCTCCCCTGAAACGAGGAGCCGAAGAGGGGGGAGCCCTCCGGCAGTGCCTCCTTTAAGAAGAGGTGAAAAAGGTAGGCTTCAAACTCCTTAACGGCCTCTTTAGAACTCTTAATCTGTGATAGAGCGTTTAAGTCCCAGTAAACCCCTCCGAGCTCAGCCTTACTTACCAAAACTCCCTCCTACATAACTATTATCTTTGCGTGGAGCTTGCCTGCGGCCTTTATGGCCTGAAGAATTGCAATTAAATCCCCCGGTGAAACTCCCAGCTCGTTAAGTGCCTTAACTAAATCCCTGAGGGACGGAGAATCTATTGCGAAAATCCTTCCGTTCTCTTCAACAACGGTGGTCTTAACCTCTTGAGTTTCAACCGTTCTACCCCCGGAAAGGGGAGGGGGCTGAGAGATAACAGGCTTTTTTACGACGGAGACGTAGATGTTTCCGTGGGAGACGTAAACGGGCGGGTCCATCTTAATGTCCCCGCTCATTATTACCGTTCCGGTCTTCTCGTAAATAACGATAGTCGGCTCGGGACTTGTCTTAACCTTCAGGCTTAGAACCTCTGAAATGAAGTCAACCCTGTTAACCCCGGGGGGGAACTGAACTTTTACGGTCGCAGAGTCAACAGCCTTTGCAATCCTTCCGAACTTACTATTAATAACGTCTGCAATCTCAGAGGCAAGGGCAAAATCGGGATTGTTGAGAGTAAGGGTCAGCTCCCTAACCTGACTCAGCTCAAAGGGAAGGGCCCTCTCAACGATTCCTCCGTTAGGGACTATTCCTGCCGTGGGAAAGTTCTTCTGGACTTTTCCTCCCTTGTTTGACTCGCTATAACCTCCGCCGGTTGAGACAGGCCCCTGGGCAAATGCGTAGATTTTACCGTCGGGGCCAAGGAGTGGAGTCCTTATGAGAACGCCGTTTGCAAGGCTTTTTGCGTCTCCTATTGATGCAACCTCAACGTCAAAGCTCATTCCCGGCTTTGCAAAGGGGGGAAGTTTTGCGGTAACCATCACGGCGGCAGCGTTCTTGGTCTTAACCGCTTTGGGGTCAACGTAAACCCCCATTTTTCTGAGCATGTTTGCAACGCTCTGGAGAGTAAAGACGCTGGTAGTTCCGTCTCCGGTTCCGTTCAGCCCCACCACTATACCGTAGCCGGTCAGGTAGTTGGGTCTTACACCCTCAACGTTTACGAGAGTCCCTATCTTAACCTCCGCCCCGAAAGACAGGGAGGTAAAGAGAAGAAAGAGAGCAACAAAAAGCCTCAGCATATCCTCCCCTAAAAAGGCCAGATTTTTGAGAGAAACCTTGCAAGCCAGCCGGGCCTTGAGCTCTCGTTAAAATAGCCCTTACCGTTATACTCAACGTACATGTCGGCAACCTTACTTGAGGGAACCGAGTTATCCGGCTCTATGTCAGAAGGCCTTACAATTCCGGAGATTTTAAGAACTTGATACTCGTCGTTTATCTTTATGACTTTCTTTCCCACAACGTAGAGGTCTCCGTTGGGATAGACTTTAACGACCCTCACGGTAATTGTGGCTATAAGTTTTGCATTCCTTGAAGTTGCTCCCTTTCCGGAAAAGGAGCTTGAAGGAGAAGTTGAAAAACCAATTAGTGGGTCTTTGCTTTTACCGGGGAATTTTTTACCGAAAAGAACCGGCTTATTAACGTTTATGTCGTAGGAGCTCTTCTTCTGAGCAGTGTTCTTTGCAGAGCCACTACCGGAGATGTTCTCGTAGACCTTAATAGTAATAACATCACCTACGTTTCTGGCTTTAGGGTCTGAAAAGAGGTTCTCATATCCGGAAAAGAGAGAGCCGGGGGAGGGTTTGGGAGCCTCATACTCCGGAGGAGGAGCTTCAGGAAAGGCAACAACCTCCTCCTTCTTATGAACACAGGATGTTAGTGAACAGAGAACCACTATTCCGATAAAAAGGTAACCGAACCGTCCTTTTCTACTCTGCATCTTAATATTTTCCCGGTAGAGAGGTTTTTAACTTTTATTATATTCCCCGCAGCCCCGTTTTCTAACGCAACTCCAAGAAGCTCTATGTGAACTGCGCCGCTGTCGTAAACAACCTTAACGGGCATCCCCCTTTTAACTATGAAGTTGGGCCTTAAATACCGCTCCTTTATGGGCTCTCCGGCGAGCAAATCCCTTACGGCAACCTTACCAACAACCTCCTTTAGCTCGGAGGGAGCTCCCCGGGCTTTAAGGGAGGGGAGCTCCCTGATTTCAACCATCTCCGGCCTTATTAAAGTTCCCCTCGGAATGGGAACTTTCGCAACCGCAACCTTAACCTTTCTGTCTATTCTTGCCGTAATCCAGAGCTTCTTCAGGAGCTTTCCGTCGCTGTAAACCTTATAGACAAACCTTGCGTAGCCCCTTCCCATTGAGTCAAGGGAGACCTCGTCTTTAAACTTACCTACCGGAAGCCTCAGGGTCGGTGAGGGAAGGGAAATCAGGATAACGTCGGGGTAGTTCCTCTTTAAGAACTCCCCCACCAGCTCCCTTATCCTTTCGCCCCCCGCAACGGTACAGCTCCTCTCAACCTTAACGAAGGGAGCTCCCTTAACTCTAATTTCCTTAAAGGAAACCTTATTTTCCCTCAGGTAAGAGGCAATTTTACCGGCAATCTCCCTCTTTGAGAGGGTTTTGCTCCTGCAGGGCTGAGGGCTCTCGGAGACGACAATCCTCTTTAAAACCTCAACCTCTACCGGACTTCCCTCTATCTTTGCAACGTCGGAAAGGTAAACCCTCTCTCCCTCCACTTTCCCGCTACTCTTAACAAAGACCTCGGCGGCCTGAGAGGCCGCCGAGAAAAGGAAGAAAAGGAGAGTCAAGGTGAGGGGGTTAAGTTTTAAGGCTTGCAACGGTTCTGAGCATCTCATCCGCGGCAATTATTCCCTTAGAGTTAATCTCGTAAGCCCTCTGGGCAACGATAAGGTTTACCATCTCCTCAACTATGTTAACGTTTGAGGCCTCTAAAAAACCCTGAGTCAGCTTTCCGAAGCCGTCGGTGTTGGGGTCTCCCTCAATCGGCTCGCCGGAGGCGTCGGTCTTAACCAAGAGGTTGCCCCCTATTGACTTGAGGCCGGCAGGGTTCATGAAGACGTAGAGTTTAATGGTTCCGGCCTCCTCAGTAACCTGCTCCCCTCCATTGTTCCTAACAACGTAAACCTTACCGTTTGGGGAGATTGAGATGTTTACGACGGTCTCGGGGGCGGAAACCTGAATGTTAGGGGAGAGCTTGTAGCCCTCGGGGGTGACTATGTACCCCTCGTCGTCAAGCTGGAAGTTCCCGGCTCTCGTGTAGGCCTCACCGCCGCCGGGGAGCTCTATCTTGAAGAAGCCCCTTCCCTGAATTGCAACGTCAAGGGGCTTGTCGGTCTTAATGAGGCTCCCCTGAGTAAATATCTTGCTCACGTCCGAGAGCTTGACTCCGAGGCCGATTTGAATTCCCGAAGGAACCCTGTTCTCCTCAGAGCTCATAACCCCCGGGTCTCTGATGTCCTGATAAATCAAATCCTCAAAGTTTGCCCTTGAGCGCTTATACCCCACCGTATTTACGTTTGCTATGTTGTGGGAGATAACGTCAAGGTTTGTCTGCTGCGCCTCCATTCCCGTTGCTGAAGTCCAAAGAGCTCTGAGCATATCTCAACCCTCCCTATACCTTTCCGACTTCATTGCTCTTTAAGTTCATATTCCCAAGGCCCCTGATTACGTTCCCGTAGATTTCAAACCTCCTTTGGGCCTCTATCAGGTTAACCATCTCCTTAACCAAGTTGACGTTTGAGCCCTCAAGGTAGCCCTGAAGGACTCTCGCGTTGGTCGGCTGAGGAGTGCCGAGACCCCGATAGTAGGAGTCTCCCACCGGCTTAACAGAGTCAAAGTCAACGATTTTCAGAATTCCCACCTGAGTATTGCCCTCATAGACGACGCCGTCTTCGGTTATCGTTACCTTCCCGCTCCCCTGAAGGACGATTTCGCCTCCGGAGATGTCAAGGACGGGGTTTCCCTTGGAGTCGACGAGCCTCCCGAGGGCGTCAACGAAGAAATGGCCGTTTCTGGTGTAGAGCTCCCCCCCTTTAGTCTTAACCGCAAAGAAACCCCTACCCTGAAGGGCAAGGTCAAGGGGAGCTCCCGTCTTCTTGAGGGGCCCCTGAGAGAGGATGACGTGGGTTGCCTTAAACCGGGGAAAGATTAATAGGTTGTAGGCATCTGCGCCGTTGTCGGGAATGTGCTGGGACATCTCCTCCTCAAGGAGCTTCTTAAAGCCCGGAGTGTTCGCGTTAGCGACGTTGTTGGTTACAGTCTCAAGCTGCTCAGAGGCCCTCTCTCCTCCGGCCGCCAAGACGTAAAGGGACTGAACCGTTAAAGCCATGGCTACTCCTCAATAAGTTTAAGCCTCTCCTCCGGAGTGATTATCTGAACTATCTCAACCCCGTAGCTATCCTTAACGACGTAGAGCTTCCCCTTTGCTACCAGCTTTCCGTTTATCTTTATGTCAACGGGCTCGTCAACGAACCTGTCAAGCTCAACAACGCTGTTTGTGTGGAGGTTCAAAATCTCCTCCAAGGGGAGCCTCGTTGAGCCCACCTCAACTGTTATTTCAAGGGGGATGTCTTTAAGGAGCTCCATCTTCCCGTCACACCTCTCTTCCCCCTCTTTGACCTCTGATTCACTGTTCAATTCTGGGGAAGAAGAAGCGCTCCCCTCCTGCCGGGCGGCCATAATATCCTCGGAGCTCTCCCCTTCCTGCTCCCGAGCACCGCCCTCTGCCTCTTTAGTCTCCTGCTGAGCCTTGAGGACCTCCTCCATCTCCGTTAACCTCTCCGTAGATTAAAGCGGCAAACCTATTCTTAACTTTACCAAGTTTTGCAGTAAACTTGGGGCTCTCCTCAACGTAAAGCTTCAATGGAGCATCCTTGGGGACATCAAGGGGGAGTTTATCCCCTACCTTCCACTCAAGGACGTCTCTCAACTTATACCTCTTCCTTGCAAGCTCCAGAGACAACCTTAATTTAGTTTTAAGAACTTTTTTCCTTAAGTACTCATCCCAGACCGGGTCTTTCTCAGCAAAGAGGGCTTCGGAGAAGATGATTTCTTTCATGGGCATAAACATTCCGTGGGGGAAGCAGAAGAAGAAGGGGGCCTCGTAGCCGTCAACGTCCATACTGCACTCAACTACTATAACCTTTTCACTCCCCGAAACTATCCTTGCAAGGGCGGGGTTAAGCTCTATCCCTTTAAGCTTAACTTCAACCGGGTAAACGTCCTTCCAGACCTGTTGAAAAGTTTCAAGGGCAACCTTTACAATATCTTCAATTATTCTCATTTCAAGCTTGGTAAACTCCCGCCCCTCAATCTTGAAGGGCTTTGCAGGGCCGCCGAACATTACGCTTATAACCACGAAAACGAGCCTTGAATCAAGAACAAAGAGGAAGTTCTCTTTAAAGGGTTTTATGGAAACTATACTGTAGCTTGCAGGCATAGGAATTTTCGTAATAAAGCTGTTAAAGCGGGTTATGTAAACGCTCTCCTTTGAAATCATCGCAACCTGAGGGACGAGGCGCCTTATAGCTTCACGGTAAATCTTGACCCACCGTTCAAAGAGGAGCTCAAGGCCGGGAACCCCCCCCTTTTTTATGTGCTCAACTTGGGAAAAGTCAAAAGGAACGACTTCCGGCTTCTTCTCTTCCTCCGTCGTCTCCCCGCCCCCTAAAAGGGCATCTATCTCTTCCTGGGAGAGGAACTCGTCAGACACAGGCTACTTCCTCCAGGGTTAAACGAGCTCTTCTGCCCCACCGAGCTCTATTTTTCCTTCTTCTGCCAGCTTCTTTATTATAGCAATGAGCTTTTTCCTCGCCCTCTCTACGTCGGACTTCTTAACGGGACCAAGCGCCTCAAGGTCTTCAAGGAACATCTGGGCGGCACGCTTGGACATGTTTGACAGGAACTTGTCAAGGATTTCCTGAGGAGCTCCCTTAAGGGCCAGCATGAGGTCGTTCTTGTCAACGGCTTTGAGGATTTCAATGATTGCCCTACTATCAAGCTTAACGATGTCCTCAAACTTGAACATCCTCTCCTCAATAGCCTCTGCAAGGGAAGGGTTCTCCTTCCTGATTTCCTCAAGGAGCTCGGTTGCAATTTCTTTAGGCAGGTTGTTAACGATTTCAGCAGCAATGTCAATTCCGCTTAAGGTCTGCTCTTTACCGGCCCCGACGTTTGCAAGCTCCTCCTCAAGGGCTTCGGTCACTATCCTGAGGGTCTTCATTGAAATCTTCTCAAGCTGGGCAAGGCGCTTTATCACCTCCTCCTGAACGTTCGTAGCACCCAGCCTCTTTGGGAGGTACTGGATTACCTCGGCAGCCTTCATAGGGGGAAGCTGGGAGAGGATTATGGCGATTATCTGGGGGTGCTCCTTCTCAATCAGCTTTGCAATGAACTTGGGGTCCATCTTCTGAAGCTCTTCAAAAACGACCTTGCCGCTCTCTGAGAGCATTGACTCCTCAAAGAGCTCCTGGAGTTTGTCGGGGGGAAGGGCCTTTTCAAGGAGGCGGCGGAGCTCTTCAGGGGCCGTCCTTAAAGGAGCAATTTCTGAGAGCTCGTCGTAGGCCTCCTTTAAGACGAGCTTAACCATGTCCCTCTTAATAGTTCCGAAGGTTAAAACGGTCTTAGCAAGTTTAGTGAGCTCGTGCTCCTTTAACTTCTTTATAACGTTTACGGCAACCTCCTCGGGCAGGGCGAGAATTAAAACTGCCGCCTTCTGGGCGCCGGTTATTCGCTCTGTCCTGTGCTTTTCTTCCCCCCTTTCTGCCATAAAATCACCGCCTCTTTAGTGTTTCTTGTGGCTGAAGTAGAGCGCCAAGGCCAGCATAAGAACTCCCGCCGCAAGGTAGAGGGTCTCAACGGGAGTTTTGTACCTAATGTGAATTGCGTACTTAAAGAAGGTTACGATTAAAACCATTAAAACGACCTTGGCCAGCTTCTCCTTAAGGTCGTCAAGGCTGTGAATTGCCAAGATTTTTGAGGAATTTTCGTCGCTCTCTGCCTCGTCAATTTTACTTATGAAGAGCTCGTAGAGGCCGAGGGAGAAGATGATTAAAACAGTTGCAATAAGGTAGAGGTCAATGGCCCCGACAATTGTCCCGACTATGAGCTCGTGCTCGTGGGCAGAGATATGAAACCGATTTTCAAAAAGGTGCCTTATAGGCTCAAAAATCTCAACTGAGGCGACTATAAAGAGCCCCAAGGCTGCGAAGAGGGAGAAAATTACGGCAAAAAGAACCATCCAGCGGGTTCGCCAGAGAAAAGCTTCAAAGAGCCTCTCTAATAACTTCATTTAGATACCTCCGAAAACTGCGTGCTCAAGGTAGAATAAAAGTATAGCAATAACGACGGTAACAACGGCAACGGGAGTTCCGTACTTCATAAACCTGAAGAAGTCTATCTTGTAGCCGTTCCTCTCGGCAATGTCGGCAGTAACGATGTTTGCCGAAGCCCCGATTATGGTCAGGTTCCCTCCCAAACAAGCTCCCAGTGAAAGGGCCCACCAGAGGGGGTCCATAACGCTTCCCATCTGGGCTTCCATACCCTTTAAGACGTAGGCCATTGACATCGTAAAGGGTATGTTGTCAACGAATCCAGAAATTAGTGCAGAGGTAAAACCAACTATGAGAATCCCGCTGTGAATATTGGTTCCTATCTCCTTAATTAACCAGTTTGCTGCAGCCTCAAAGACCCCGTTAACTTCAAGGGCACCGACTACCATAAAGAGACCCATGAAGAATATGAGGGTAGTCCACTCAACCTTCTCCAAAATCCAAGCCGGTGATAGGCCGCTTATGAGGGCAAGCACTGTAGCCATAAAAAGGGCAATTACGCCCGGCTCAAGGCCGAGGTTGTGGCCGACTATAAAGAGGACGATTGTTATGAGGAAAACCGTTACCGACTTCTTCATCAGCTTCCTGTCAAGGAGGCTCTCGTCAACCTTACCGGAGAG
The DNA here is from genome assembly GCA_027068415.1 of Desulfurobacteriaceae bacterium. Lineage (GTDB taxonomy): Bacteria > Aquificota > Aquificia > Desulfurobacteriales > Desulfurobacteriaceae > Thermovibrio. The sequence continues at coordinate 61,746 of JAMOTD010000006.1, forward strand.
AACTTCCCGGAGCTCCTCAGGTGTAGCCTTTGACTTTAAGAATCCTCCCTTTGCCATCATAAAGTGCATCACCAGTAGCCCTAAGAGGAAGGCAACCGTTGCGTAGGGGGCAACCTCTATGAGGAAGTCGTTAAAGGTCTTTCCGGCAATACTTCCGATTATGATGTTAGGCGGGTCACCGATTAGAGTTGCAGTACCTCCGGTGTTTGAGGCAAGAACTATTGCAATAAGGTAAGGAATCGGGTTGAGCTTTAACTTCTCGGCTATGTTAATCATAACCGGAGCCATAAATAGAACGGTGGTAACGTTATCAAGGAAGGCCGAAAAGACTGCCGTTAATAGCGAAAATATCCAGAGAACTCTCGCAGGCGAGCCTTTCGTAAGCTTAACCGCCTTTGCGGCAACAAGGTGGAAGAAGCCGCTCTTACCCATAACGGTAACTATGTTCATCATTCCGAAGAGGAGGAGAATCGTATTCTGGTCTATTGCCTCCCAAGCCTTTTCCGGTGTTATTACTCCTACAACGAGAACGAGAGAGGCTCCGATTAAGGCTGCAATCGTCCTGTGGAAGAACTTCTCAAGGAGTATCATTGCGTAGGTAAAGATGAAGAGTAAAACGCTCAACTCGGCAAGCTCGGCCTTTGAAAGGTGTAGGTGGAAAGCCGCTATGAGGCCCCCTACCGTTTCGTGTCCGCCTGCTCCGTGTGCCATCTCTCCTCCCAGCTCTTTATTAGGTCGTCGGCAGCCTTAAGGCCGCCGCCGCTTACCTCTCCCGAAATCATAATTGAGAGCTCCCTTCTAAGCTCCTCTCCCTCAAGAAGCTTAACTTTAACCTCTCCTCCCTCAGCCTTTTCAAGCTTAAAAACCCTGTCTGCAGCGGCAACCACCTGAGGCCAGTGGCTAACCGCTATAACCTGAGTTTTCTTTCCTATCTCTTTTAGTTTTTCGGCAACCTTCCTCAGGATTTTACCCGACATCCCGCTGTCTATCTCGTCAAAGACCATTACGGTATTCTCGGGAGAGAGGATTTTGAGAACTGAGAGGAGAAACCTTGAGAGCTCCCCGCCCGAGATTGCCTCTGAAAGGGGAGAAAGGGGAAGCCTCGGGTTTCCAGAAAAGAAGAACCTAACCCTCTCAAGGCCAATAGGCGAAGGCTCTTCAAGGGGAATAAACTCAACTTCAAACCGGGCTTCGGAAAGGCCGAGCTCCTCAAACTCTTTCCTTAAGAGCTCCTTTAACCTTTCGGCCCCCTCTCTCCTCCTTGCCGAGAGCTCCCTCCCGAGCTTTAAGAGCTCCTCCCTCAGCCCTTTAACCCTCTCCTCTTCCTCCTTAAGCCCCTCGTCTCCCCTCTCAAGGAGCTCCAGCCTCTCTTTGGCCTTTTTAAGGAACTCCCTAACGTCTAATAAGGTAGGGCCGTACTTCCTCTTAATCCTCTCTATCCGGATGAGCCTCTCCTCTATTTCGGAAAGGCTCATCCGGGTCTCGGGGGGCTCAACCCTGCCCTCTATCTCCGAGACTACTCCCTCAAGGCCGTAGTAGATTTCCTCAAGCCTTTCCCTTATCTCGGGGAATAGGGAAAGCCCCTCAAACTCCCTGATAACCTCGGAAATGAGGGAGAGAGCCGAGGGCTCACCTTCGTAGAGGAGGTAGAGACTCTTTTCCCTCAACTGCCTCAGCTCCTCGGCCTTTGAGACGAGCTCCTTTAACTCTAAGAGCTCCTCTTCCTCCCCCTCCTTTATGTCGGCCTCTTCAATCTCAGAAATCTGGAACTTTAAAACGTCAATCTCCCTCTCCCTGTCCGAGAGCTCCTGTCTTAACTTCTCAAACCTTTCAAGGGCTTCCTTATACTTCAGGTAGAGCTCCCTGTAGCTCTTAAGGAGCTCAGCGTTTGACGAGACCTCATCAACCAGTGCAAGCTGATAGGATGGCTTTAGGAGCTCCGTCGCCAGCCTCTGGGACTGAAAGAGGATAAGGGGAGAGACAATCTCCTCAACCTTTTTTTGCGGAACTCTCATTCCGTTGAGGAAGAACCTTGAGCGGGAAGACTTTAACTCTCTCCTAACCGAGAGCTCTTCTTCCCCCAGCTTAAAGAGAGCTTCAACGAAGGTACCCTCAGAAGCTATAGGGCTCCTTTCTCCCTTAAGGAAGTTAATTGAGGAAAGCAGAAGGGATTTTCCCGTTCCGGTTTCTCCGATTATTACGTTAAGGCCGGGAGAAAAGAGGAGCTCTCCCGTTATTGCACCGAACTTAAAGAGCCTCAGCTCCTCAATCATAACCTAACTCTCTAAAAGGCGTGCCAGCTCCTTTAAGAGCCTGTCCCTCCCCTCCCTCGTCTTTGAGGAAAAAGGAATTACCTTAACCGAGTCGTCTCCCAGCCCCTTTCTTATCCTCTCCTCTAAGCTCCTCCTCTCCTTCTGCTTGAGCTTATCAACCTTCGTTGCTACAACGATGTAGGGAATTCCGTAGAAGTCAAGCCACTCTTTCATCTGAAGGTCTTTCTCGGTAGGGCCGACCTTAGAGTCAACGAGGAGAAAGACCCCCTTTAACCTATCCCTGTTCTTCAGGTAGTTCTCTATGAGCTCCCTCCACCTCTTCTGCTCGGATAGGGGAACCTTTGCAAAGCCGTAGCCGGGAAGGTCAACGAGGAAAAACTTGCCGTCTATAAGGTAGAAGTTGATTGAGCGGGTCTTTCCCGGCTGGGAGCTAACTTTGGCCAGCTTAAAGTTGTTTGCTAAAGTATTTAAGAGAGAGGACTTCCCCACGTTTGAGCGGCCCACAAAGGCCACCTCATTGTAGGGGGTCTGGGGAATATCTTCCGGCTGATAAACAGTTTTGTAGAGCTTCACATTCTTTATCTTCATCACTCTTTTATAAGCTCTGAGACTGCCCTGTCAAAGAGCTCCTTGTAAGAGGGAGCAAAGCCGACCTCATAGTACCTTACCCTGCCCTCTTTATCAATTATGTAGGTCTGGGGAATTGAGTCAAGGCCAGTTATCCTGCCGGCGTACTCCTCCCATGCCTTCTCACTTGCCGGGCCTACAGGGTAGGTAATTCCCATCTCCTCAATGAAGGGCTTAAGCTCCTCGGGGTTCCTGCCGATGTAGTCAACGGAGAGGCCGATAACAACAACTTTCCCACCGTAGTTGTCGTAGAGCTCCTGTAAAACCGGCATCTCGGCCCTGCAGGGAGGGCAGTAAGTCCCGAAGAACTGGACTACGACGACCTTACCCCTGTAGTCGGAGAGTTTGTGGGTTTTGCCGTTAACGTCCGTGAAAGTAAAGTCGTAAGCCAGGCTCTTCCGTGTCTCTGAAGTTGCCGACTTTGTGGCCTCGTGGGAGCTCTCCTTCTGACAGCTTCCGACGGAAATCAGAGAAACGAGAAGTGCGGCGGTTAGAAGCCTCTTCATTCTCTTACTCCTTCTCTTCAAGGTATTTTGCGGCGCTCATTGCCGCCACGGCCCCGTCTGAGGCGGCAGTAACTACCTGTCTTAGGGGTTTACTCCTGACGTCTCCTGCGGCAAAGAGGCCGGGAGTTTTGGTCTTCATCTCCTCATCTGTAATGATGAATCCGGAAGGGTCGGTATCAACAAGGTGAATTACCGGAACAACGTTGGGCTCGTTTCCTATGAAGATGAAGACGCCGTCAACGGGGAGCTCCATCCTTTCCCCTGTTTGAGTATCCTCAAGGGTTAAGCTCTCAACGAAGTCCTTGCCGTTTATAGAGACGACCACCTTATTGAGAACCGGCTCAATCTTATCGTTCCTCTTAACCCTCTCCTGAATAATCTTTACGGCCCGGAACTTATCCCGCCTGTGAATCAGGTAAACCTTCTTCGCAAACTTGGTTAGGTAGAGGGCCTCCTCAAGTGCCGAGTCTCCTCCGCCCACAACTGCAACGACCCTATCCTTAAAAAAAGCACCATCACAGACGGCACAGTAGGAGACTCCCCTTCCGACAAACTCGGCCTCTCCGGGAACTCCTAACTTTCTGGGGTTTGAGCCGGCAGCCCAGATTAGAGTTCTTCCCCTAAACTCGCCGTAGTCGGTCTTTACAACGAAAACATCCCCGTCAAGAGAGACCTCGCTTACCGTATGGCCGTTCTCAATCTTTGCCCCGAACTTCTCCGCGTGCTGGCGGAACTTTTCAGAGAGCTCAAATCCGGTTATTCCCTCGTAAAAGCCCGGGTAGTTCTCAATCTCCTCCGTTATGAGGAGCTGACCGCCGGGCATTCTGTCAAGAATCAAAGTCTGGAGCTCTGAGCGGCCGGCGTAGATGCCGGCAGCAAGGCCTGCAGGCCCCGCCCCGACTATTATCACGTCCCACACTTTCATCAATTACTCTCCTAAGACCCTCTCTATCATGTTCTCAAACACAGCCTTGGGCTGAAGGCCCACCTTTACGTCTGCAACGTCTCCGTTCACAAAGAGCATTACGGTAGGAATTCCCCTTATTCCGTACTGCATTGCAACCATGGGGAGCTCGTCGGTATTTACCTTAACCACTTTAATCTTTCCTGCGTACTCCTGTGCAAGCTCGTCAATTGTGGGAGCGAGCATTCTGCAGGGTCCGCACCAGGGTGCCCAGAAGTCAACCAGAACCGGAATGTCAGACTGGAGAACCTCCCTTTCAAACTCCTCAACCGTTCTAATTTCCTGAGCCATTACTTTACCTCCTCCTTTAAAAGTTTCATTATTTTAACAACTATCGGCATCTCTATCCTATAGCAGGTCTTAACTCCCTCCTTCCTGAAGGAGATAATCCCCGCCTCCTTCAAAATGTTTATATGCTGGGAGACGGTAGGCTGGGGAATTTCCAGCTCCTGCCATATGTCCTTCACACACTTCTCCCCTTCGCTCAAGTACTCAATAATCCTGACCCTCGTAGGGTGCCCGAGGGCCTTGAAAATTTCTGCCACCCTATCCTCTTTAGGCACTCCCGCCCTCCGAAGAAATTTAAGGGAATTCTATCATAGTTAATATATGATTATTCCGGCGTAGCCAACTACCTGACGGTAGTCCCCGGTTACGTCGCCGGAGGTCCTGTACATTACGAGCTCGGCTCCGGTTGCACCGAGAATTTTAACCGCAACGAGGGCAACTGTGGCCGGAATAACACCGCACATAGTTATATTGTAGGTGTGGACGCGGCGGTAGAGCTCCTCCGGATCAAGGTTTAAAATCGCATCAATTGCAAGGGAATCCAGTTTTTGAGCCTCTTCCTGACTCACGTAGTGAGAAAAGTCTGTACTCACAACTATGAGGGAGTCCTCCCTACCGGAAAGAACTTCGGCAAGGGTCTCACCTGCCCTTACGCACTCAGAGTAGGGAACGTGTTGGAAGACAACAGGGACTATTGAGAGGTCGTCCCTGTAGCCGGAGCAGTGCTGAAGGAAGGGAACCTGAACTTCCAGAGAGTGCTCGTAGATGTGGGCGGCCGTATCGGGCTCGTAAGGTCCCTTCTCAATAAGTTCGGATGCAACCTCTTCGTTTATAGGAACCTCTCCTAAGGGAGTAAGCCAGACCCCTTCGGGGTAAACGGAAACGGGCCTTCCGAGACCAGTATGGTTGGGCCCCATAACAACGTTTGTTGAGGGGATAACAGCCCTGCTGTAGGTTTCGCCGGCAACCTTACCGGAGTAGATGTAGCCGGCGTGGGGAACCATAATCGCCTTTGCCTTAACCTTCGGAAGGTCGCGCCTGCAGAAGCTCTCAAGGTAAGCCTTAAGCTCTGCCGGGCTTCCCGGGTAGAACTGACCAGCAACAGCCGGATACCTTACCATCTCTCCCTCCGAAACTGAATTTGTTGTGTTTACACCTTAAACATATATTAAGTGGTGAATTTTTCCACGAGGGGAGATTGATGAAGAGGATTATGTTTAAGTCAAAAATCCACAGGGCTACGGTTACCGGTGCCGACCTCAACTACGAGGGAAGCATCACGATTGACAGCGAGCTCCTAAAACTTGCAGACATTCTCCCCTACGAGAAGGTTGACGTCTACAACATCACAAACGGAGAGAGGTTCTCAACTTACGTTATACCGGGCGAGCCTGGAAGCGGTGAAATCTGCCTAAACGGAGCCGCCGCAAGGAAAGTCCAGAAAGGGGACTTGGTGATAATCGTCAGCTACTGTGAGCTTTCGGACGAGGAGATTAAGGACTACTCCCCTATTGTTGTTCTGGTTGACCAGGAGAATAGGCCAGTTAAGGTGAGCCGCTCTTCGGGAGGACTTTTAGTATAGATATAGAGAGGAGGGGAGCTCCCCTACCTCTCAATCTCTCCCCTTATAAATTTTTCAACCAGCTCTTTTGCCTTCCAGTCGGGGTACTGAACCGGCGGGTGTTTCATAGTGTAGGCTGAAATTGAGTTGAGGGGCCCGGAAACTCCCCTGTCCATTGCAAGTTTTGCGCACCTTATTGCGTCTATTGCGCTTCCGGCACTGTTTGGAGAGTCCTCAACCGAGAGCTTAAGCTCAATGTACATAGGGACGTCACCAAAGAGCCTTCCCTCAAGCCTTATGTAGGCAATCTTGTTATCCTTGAGCCAGGGAACGTAGTCGCTGGGGCCGATGTGGATGTTATCCTTCTCAATGGGGTAGGGAATGAGGGAGCGGACGGCCTCGGTCTTTGAGACTTTCTTGGTCTTTAACCTCTTTCTCTCAAGCATGTTTAAGAAGTCAGTATTCCCGCCGAAGTTGAGCTGGTAAGTCCTGTCAATGGGAACGCCCCTGTCGGCCATCAAGGTTGCAAGGACCCTGTGGGTAATTGTTGCCCCAACCTGAGACTTTATGTCGTCTCCGACGATGGGAAGACCGGCCTCCTTAAACTTCTGTGCCCATTCAGAGTCTGAGGCTATAAAGACGGGAATACAGTTAACGAAGGCACATCCGGCCTCAAGAGCACACTGGGCGTAAAAGCGAGTGGCCTCTTCGGAGCCGACCGGAAGGTAGTTTACGACAACCTCTGCGCCGCTCTCCTTTAAGACCTTAACAACGTCAACGGGCTCCTTGTCGGCAGGGACGAACCTCTGGTCTTCGGGGTAGTCAAGCATGTGCTCTGCAAAGCCGTCCATTATCGGGCCCATCTGGACTTCAACGCCCATCTCGGGAACTTCGGGACAGAAGACAGTAGTACAGTTTGGCTTCTCAAAGATTGCTTTGCTGACGTCCTTGCCGACCTTTCTGGCGTCTATGTCAAAGGCGGCAACCACTTCAATATCCCAGGGCTTATAACCTCCGATGTCGTAGTGCATTAGGCCGGAAATTTCCTCAGGGTTCTTACCCTGATAGTAGTAAATCCCCTGGACGAGAGAGCTGGCGCAGTTACCGACCCCGACTATAGCCAGTTTAACTTTCTTTGACATCTACTTCTCCTCCCGCTCTGAACTTATCTGCGTAAAGCTTAAACTCCTTAATTTTATTCGATATGTTATCAAGGAGTTTCTCCATTTCGGCAACAATTTGGGGGAAACTCTCAGCCAGAGAGTTAACAACCTCCTGAATCACCTTCTCCTTCTCCTCGTCGCTCATGTAGGCCTTCCTCTTTAAGGCGTCCTCAATCAGAGCCATCTCAAGGAGGCCGAGAGTCAGAAGGAGCGGATTTAGGTTTTCGGCCTTGAAGCGCTGTTTAAGGAGCTCCACAACCTGCTGGTAGTTGCTGTCGGGCCTGCAGCGGCCGATTTCAAGGTTGAGCCACAGGTCTAAAGCCCTACAGGCAAGGCCTTTAACCGCCCTCTCGTCTATCTCCATGCCTACCTCTCAAGCTCCATAAGTTTAACCTTTGCTATCCCGGACTCAGGAGTTCCGGGGTACTTCTGAATTACCTGGTTTAAGATTTCCTTGGCCTTATCAACCTCTCCCATTCCCTTATAGCAGAGGGCAAGCTTAAGCATTGCTGCGGGAACTTTATTACCCTCAGGGTACTTATCTATAACCTGCTGGAAGTAGTTTGCAGCGGTCTCGTAGTCGTTATGGGAGTAGTAGATTTCACCAATCCAGTACAGAGCATTGTCCGCAAGGTCGCTGTCGGGGTACTGGTTAACGAGCTGCTCAAAGAGCTCCTTGGCCTTATCAAGCTCACCGGCCTCCATAGCGTTGAAGGCTTCTCTGTAGAGGTCCTTGGGGCCGTACTGAACAACGGTTTGAGGTTTTTGACTCCCTTGAGTCTCCCAAGGGCCGGGCTGAGCAGAGACGGTAATCTGGGAGAGGGTCTTCTTAATCTCCTCAAGCTCCTTTTTTACCTGGTAAATCTGCTCCTCGTTTGCCGCGGTCTTATCCTCAAGTTTTGCAACTCTCTCCTCTAAAGAGGAGACCCTCCTGTCGGTTGCGTCGGCCCTCGCGCTGAGCTCCTGAACCTTTGCCTGAATTTGGTTTACGCTGGTTGTCGCCTGCTGATTTTGAACGCAGCTGAAAGTAAGTAAACCTAAAGGAATTAAAAAAATCAGCTTCTTCATTACTCCTCCCCGAAATTGAGGTTTTTCCGCCGGAGCTCCTCCTCACACTCCTCTACAAGCTCCTCAATGAGCTCCTTAACGGAGTACATTCTGTTAACCCTACCGACGTTACTCCCGGAAAAGACGAGCCCCTTCTCCGTATCACCGGCGGCAGAGCGCAGAAGGACTTCAGCTATACAGTATATTGAATCCTCACCCGAACACGTCTTAAGACAGTTAAAGGGGCACTTGTGGGGAATTTTCCCCTCCTTCTCCAACCTCTCTGTAAAGGGGTTCCTTACGGCGTGGGCGGGCATTCCTACCGGGCTCTTTATGTAGATAGAGTCCTCGGCTTTTGCGTTTATTATGTAGTCTTTGAAGTTTTGATGAACGTCACACTCGTAGGTGGCGATAAAGCGGGTAGCCATCTGAACGCCCTTAGCCCCCATTTCAAAGGCCCTTGCCATGTCTTTGCCGTCAAAAATTCCGCCGGCAGCTATTACGGGAATGTCAACGGCCTCAACAATTTTCGGAAGAACGTCCCACAAACTCTCCATCGTTCCCAAGTGGCCTCCCGCCTCACCGCTCTCAACTATTACGGCTGCCGCGCCGAGCCTCTGAGAGAGCTTTGCCCCCTTAGGAGTTGAAACTATCTCAATTAAAGGCATGTCAAAGGTGTTGCAGATTTTAAAGACGTCCTTACCAAAACCAGCACCCTGAATGATTAGGTCGGCTCCGGCATCTATTGCCGTCATGAGGAGCTCGTAGAAGTGGGTAAGGGCGTACATTATGTTAACGCCGATTATGCCGCCCGGGGCGAGCTCCTTTGCCTTCCTGATTTCCTCAGCAAGCTCGTGGGCGTAGTGGTAGGGCTTTAAGCCAACCTCCTCAACGGGAATACCCTTACAGGTTGTCTTCATCGGCTTTGAGCGGTCTTTCTCGTGAAGGAGAACTGCAGAAATTACTCCGATTCCTCCGGCATTTGCAACGGCGGCTGCAAGCCTGTGGAGGGAGACCCGAGCTCCCATTCCTCCCTGAATTATGGGGTACTTGGGAGTTAAGCCCTTTATGTTGAGTTTCGGAAGTCTGCTCATCTAAGCTCCTTTATGAGTTTTTCAATATTTTCCTTATCTTCTGAAGATAGAATTTTAAACCCATTTGACTTTAAAAGGGCGGCTGCAACGCCCATTCCCTCTTTCAAGGAGTCGTCTGCGAATCTATAGATTTTCTTAACCCCGCAGGAGGGACTCTTCTCCTTTAAAACGCAGGCAACGAGCCTTTTTTCCAGTTTCTTTGCAGCATTCAGAGTTTCATAAGCCCCCCTCACGAAGTTTTCGGTCACGTCAAGATGGCTTCCGTCAACGGTCATAACCTTGGCCCTTCCCTCAAGGACGGCAAAGCCGTCTCCCTCGGTTATCTTCGCCGGAGGGCGGGGAGTGGGCAGACCTCCCAACTGCTCCGGACAGACGGGAATGACAAACCCCCGGCTGAAGGCCTCCTCAAGGATTGGGCAGGAGTTGTTCCCGCCGCTGTACTTACAGTTAAAGCCGACAAGACAGGCGCTTACAAGGAGAACTCCCCTATCCATCTTTCACTACCACCGTAAACTCAGGGCTCTGTGAGAGGCTTTCTGCTGCTTTAACGAGCTCCTCGTGAGTAGTTGAGAGAACCTCCTCAACGAACTCACCGTCGTAGCTCCACCCCTTGCCGAGAACCTCCCAGAAACCGTAGTACCAGGCCCTCTTTGAGCGGAGCTCATGGTCAAGGAGGTAGGTCCCCCTGAAGTACTCCTTTGCCCTTTTAACCCTTTCTGGGGTTATGAAGTCGGGGAGGTTCTTAAGGATTCTGTGGAGCTCCCTCTTTACCTCCCCTTCCTTCTCCGGAGAAGTCCCTATGTAGGCAAGGAGCCTTCCGCTTCCCCTTCTACTGGGGAAAAGGGAGCCAGTTGAGTAGGCATAGCCCCTCTTCTCCCTGAGCTCCTGAAAGAGAACGGAGCCGATTCCTTCGCCTAAGAGAGTATTAAGGAGCTTATAGGCCGGATAATCCCTATTAAAGACCGAAGGGGCGTTTAAACCGACCAGAATAAAGCTCTGCTCGGAGCCCTCTCTCTTCACAACTACTTCATCAGAGCAAGTTATGGGACAGGGAGGGAGCTCTGTTTTAACGGGCACGCTCTCAAGCTCTTCAAATTCCTTAACCGCTTCCTCCAACTCCTCAATGCGGCCGCAGAGGGAGAGAACAGCCCCCTCTTGAGGGAAGTTATCAGAAAACCACGACTTTACATCTTCAACCTCAAGGGAGGAGACGCTCTCAATAGTTCCGTAGGGGAGCTTTGAGTAAGGGTGATTGGGGTAAGTTCTCCTCATGAGCTCCTCATAGGCAAGGGCGAAGGAGCTCTCCTTCTTGGACCGGATTGAGGCTAAGAGTGAGGCCTTCTCAACCTGGAAGCTCTCCTCCCTGAAGCCGGGCTCGGTAAGGACATCAAGAAGGAGCTTAAGGTACTCCTTTCCCTTTTGGCTGACGAACTGAAACTTAACGAGGGAGTAGTCGCATGAGACGTCGGGGACAAAGGGGGAGCCGGAGCTCTCCTGAAGTTTAAAAAACTCTTCAGGGGAGTACTTTAAAGAGCCCTTAAAGGCGGTTCTGAGGGTTAAAAGGGTTATTCCCTCAGGGCTGTCGGCTGAGCTTCCCAGCGGAAAGAAAAGGGAGCCCGCAACTATGGGGTAGCTCCCCTCGTACTTTAACAGGACTTTAAGGCCGTTTCGGAGCTCCAAAACCTCCATATCAGAAGTCCTCTAAAGCGGGGACTACCGGGAGTTTTGAGTAGTCGGCTCCCTCAACGACAACCATCCTCCCCTCTACCCTCACCCTGTCGTCAACGAACCACTTGACTGCCTGAGGGTAAATCCTGTGCTCCCACTTTAAAACCTTCTCAGACAGGGTTTCCGGAGTATCCTCCGGAGAAACCGGAACTGCACACTGAATAACTATCGGCCCCGTATCAACGCCCTTATCAACTATGTGAACGGTAGCTCCGGAAATCTTCACGCCGTAGATAATGGCCTGCCAGTGGGGCCTTAAACCGGGAAAGGAGGGGAGAAGCGTAGGGTGAATGTTTAAAATCCTATTTGGAAATGCATCAACGAAAACCGGAGTAACTATTTTCATGTAGCCTGCAAGGCAAATAAGGTCAACCTTTAGGTGTTTTAAAATTGCAACGATTTTCGCATCGTAGTCCTCACGGCTGGGAAAGGAGGAGGGGTCAACAAAGAGCCAGTTTACACCCAGCCTCTCCGCCCTCTCAATCGCGGCAATTCCCTTCCTGTCAACGATTAAAGCGACAACCTCGGCCTCTATCTTCCCCTCTTTCACAGCCCTTACTATGGCCTCAAAGTTGCTCCCCCTTCCGGAGGCCAGAACGGCTATCCTCTTCATCTAATTTCCACTCCCCTCTTTCCTCTCTCAATTCTACCGATTGTGTAAACCCTCTCCCCGGCCTTTTCAAGGATTTCCTTGGCCTTGGCCTCATCGCGAGGGGAAACTACTACCGTATATCCTATTCCCATGTTAAAGGTCTTAAACATCTCCTCTTCGGGAACACCGCCCTTCTTATGAATAAACTCAAAAATCGGAAGGACTTCCCAGCTATCCTTCTCAATAACGGCCTTTAAACCCTCGGGGAGAACCCTAACGAGGTTTCCGGGAATTCCCCCGCCGGTTATGTGGGCCATTCCCTTAACCCTGACCTGCTCAAGGAGGGCGAGAACGCTCCTAACGTAGATTCTCGTAGGCTCAAGGAGGAGCTGATAAACCTTTTTACCGCCGAGCTCCTCAACTACGTCGTCAACCTTAAGACCGAGTATTTCAAAGAAGAGCTTTCTGACCAGGGAGTAGCCGTTGCTGTGAATTCCGCTTGAGGCAAGACCTAAAACTACGTCTCCCTCTTCAATACCCTCTCCTGTAATGTACTCCTCTCTGTCAACTATTCCCACAACGAAGCCTGCAAGGTCGTACTCGCCTTCGGGGTAGAAGTCGGGCATCTCGGCGGTTTCGCCACCTATCAGGGAGCAGCCGGCAATTTCGCACCCTTTGGCAATTCCCTTAATAACCTCGGCGGCGGTCTCAACGCTGAGCTTTCCGGTGGCAAAGTAGTCAAGGAAAAAGAGGGGCTTTGCCCCGACGGTCAGAATGTCGTTAACGCACATTGCAACGAGGTCTATCCCGACTGTGTCGTGGACGTTCGCCATCTGAGCTACTTTAAGTTTTGTGCCGACCCCGTCGGTTCCAGAAACGAGAACAGGCTCTCTGTAGCCCTTGGGAATTAAGTAGCCGGCACCGAAGCCACCGATTCCCGCAAGGACGTTGGCGTCAAAAGTCCTCTTTGCGAAGGGCTTTATGAGGTCAACCAGCCTCTCTCCGGCCTCTATGTCAACGCCGGCCTCTTTATAGGTTAGTCCCTTCTTCCTCTCCATAGTTCATCTCCCCGTCAAAGAAAATCGGAACTTCAAAGGCAAAGTGGCGGCGGGTCCACCCCTTTTGGCCGCCCAGCTGCTTTTCAATGAACTCCTCAAAACCTTTAACCCTTGAATCAAGGGCGTCTGCATAGGCGAGAGCAACGGCCTCAAGTGTTTTTGGCATCTTAGGTGAGCCGTGCTCGTACTTGCCGTGGTGGGCAAGTATGCAGTGGAGTAGCTTGGTCTTAAGCTCCCTCGGGAAGCCCTCAATTTCGGCAATTTTAAAGGCTACCATTTCACAGCTCATGTAGAGGTGGCCAAGGAGAAGCCCCTCGTCTGTCCTCTCAATCGTAACCTTTACCGAGTACTCGTGAACTTTTCCGACGTCGTGGAGTATTGCGGCGGTTATTAGAAGGTCTCTGTCAATACTTTTAAAGCGCTTGGCAACGGTCTCGCAAATTTCAACAACGGCCAAGGTGTGTTCTAAAAGGCCGCCTATACAGGCGTGGTGGATTGTCTTTCCCGCAGGGGTTTTCAGGAAGAGCTCAACAAACTCATCGTCGTAGAAGAACTTTTCAAGGAGGGTTTTGAGGTAAGGGTTCTTTATGCTCTCAATTTTGTACAGGAGCTCCTCAAACTGCTCCTCTACCGGGTAGCGGCTGTGGCAGATAAACTTATCGGGGTTATACTCCCCCTCTCCCAACTTCTTAATTTCCGTCAGCTTCGGCTGAAGGGTACCCTGAAAGTGCTCAACCCTGCCTGAAACAAAGACAACGTCTCCCTTCTGGAACTGGGTAAGGTCGGCATCTTTCGGGGGCTTCCACCAAAGGGCGGTAAAGCTCCCGGTTTTGTCAGAGAGGATTAGTCTTAAAAAGGGCTCGCCGGTTCTGTGCTTTTTTATCTCCACGTGCTCAATTACGTAAGTTCCCGAGAAGGGAGCTCCGACGGGAAGGTTATAGAGCTCTTTAACAAGTAAGTCCACGCTTTCTCCCTGGGGAATTTATGGTAGGAAAATTATAGCCGAAGGGAACTCCCCTCAAAGGGGGAGCCCTATGGGAGGTGCCATTAAAATCCGACCTTTGCAGCGTAGAGGGCGGAGGCGTCAACAACGGGGTTGATGTAGATACCGAGGACAATCAGAATAACCGCCATAACTGCAAGGGGAATAACAGCCCAAACCCTGTTAACGTCGTTTACGGGCTTTTCAATTGTGGGCTCCTCAAGGTACATCTGCTTCGCAATCCAGATGTAGTAGGCAACAGAAAAGGCGCTGTTTAGAAGGCCGATTAGGGCGAGCCACGTCATTCCGGCGTCAACGGCAGCGGTAAAGACGAAGACCTTGCTGATAAAGCCGGCCATCGGGGGAACTCCGGCAAGTGAGAGGAGGAAAATCAGAAAGAGCGCTGCCAAAACGGGCTCCCTCTTGCCGAGCCCCTTGTAGTCGTCCATAGTGCGGGCTCCCCAGATGTAGAGGAGAACGGCAAATGAGAGGAAGGCCGCGGTCTTCATAAAGACGTAGGCAGCTGAGTGGTAGAGGATACCGGTAATACTGACGGGAACGGAAAGGGCAGCAAAGGCCACTAAAGTATAGCCGGCGTGGGCAACCGAGGAGTAGGCCAAAATCCTTGAGACCCTTCTCTGGGCAAGAGCAAGGAGGTTTCCTACCGTCATCGTAATCGCGGCAAGGAGTGCAAAGATAAAGGTAAAGTGGGGCGCCATAACGGGAATTGCCTCAAAGACAACCCTCATAAGAGCGATAAAGGCGGCACTCTTTGAGATACCCGTTAAGAGGGCGGCAACCCCCGGACAGGTTCCGTCGTAAACGTCGGGTCCCCAGAAGTGGAAGGGGAAAGCGGTAAGTTTAAAGCCAAAGCCAGCAAGGATAAAAATTCCGGCCAAAGCAACGAGGGGGTCTTTAAAGAGGTTCTCAACCAGAGCCTTAAATGTAAAGTCTCCCGTTAAGCCATACAAGATTGAGACGCCGAAAAGGATAAATCCCACCGCAAGGGCACCGTTAAAGAAGTACTTAACGCCGGCCTCTAAGGACTTATCGTCAAAGGCAAAGAGGACCATAAGGTAGGTGGGCATCGTCATGAGCTCCATCGCAATAACGAGGGAAACGAAGTTGTCGGCGCAGATTAAGAGGAGAGCTCCCGCTGTTGAAATCATTATCGCGCCGACAAGCTCATTAACAAACTTATCCTTCTGGGTAATCCAGTAAACGACGAACATCAGCATCCACGAAGCCAACAGAACCAAAACGCCAATCAGCCGGGAAACCTCGTCGGTGGTGAAGAAGGAGTTAAGTAAGGCCCTCCCCTGGTCGGAGATGAGAACGAGGAAGAGGGCTATTAAGTAGCCGAAAGTTGAGATTACGGCACCGAGGAGACTTGATATCCTAAAGAGCCTGTTAATTACCGGAAGGAAAGCTCCGGTAAGGGCTAAAATCATCACTGCCATCAAGAAGTTGATATTCACCGGCTACCCCCTACTTAAAGAGTTGTGCAAATGTATTTACTACCGGGTTGTAGAGGTTAAAGACGATTGAGGGAACAACCCCGGTTATGATAAAGGCCGCAATGTACATTGCAAGGGGAATGTTCTCAATTAAGGGTAGTTCCGAAAGCTTGAGCTCCTTCAGGCTCTCCCTTAAGGGGCCGAAAACAGCCCTCTGGAGCATCCACATAAAGAAACCTGCAGAGAGGGCACTGGCAAGGGGAACGATAATCATAATCCACCCCCAGTAGTCAAAGGCGGCAAGCATAACGGTAAACTCGCCGACAAACCCGGCCGTTCCAGGAAGTCCCACGGCCGCAAGAACGCCGATAACGAACATCGTCATTAAGAGGGGTATCCTCCTCATAAGGCCGCCCAGCTCAGAGATGTACCAAGTGTGGGTCTTGTGGTGGATATAGCCTGCAATCATAAAGAGGAGGGAGATAATGAGGGCGTGTCCGAGCATCTCGTAAACTGCTGCGGAAATCCCTGCGGCGGTTAAAGAGGCAAGCGCAAGGAGAACGAAGCCCATGTGGTTAATTGAGGAGTAGGCGACCATTCTCTTGATGTGGTCTTCGGCCAGAGCCCTAAAGCCTGCGTAGAAAATCGTAAGAACTGCTATAAAGGCCATCAAGGGGGCAAAGAACTTGCTTATCTCAGGGAAGACAAAAATCTCCCACCTTAAAAGACCGTAAGCACCCATCTTAAGGAGAAGCCCTGCAAGGAAGACCGAAATAGGTGAAGGTGCCTGAACGTGAGCGTCGGGAAGCCAAGTGTGGAAGGGAACGACGGGCATCTTAACGGCAAAGCCGATAAACATCAATATCCAGATTAACTTGGCAATTCCCGGCTCAAGGTTAATTCCCACCAGCTTCTCAAACTCAAAGGTGTGGGCGGTAAGGTAGAGAACAATAATTCCGAGCAGGAGAAAGACGCTCGCAAGGTGGGTATAGATAAAGAACTTCATTGCAGCGTAAATCCTGTTCTCAGCTCCCCATATACCTATGTGAAAGAACATCGGGACGAGTGTAAACTCCCAGAAGATAAAGAACCACAACAAGTTAAGTGAGGCAAAAACTCCGACCATAGGCCCGAGGAAGAGGAGTATCAGGAAGAAGTAAGCTCCCGGCCTCTCAACGTGCCACGATGAGAGGGTTACCGTAATTGCAAGGAACGCCGTAATTCCTAAAAGCAGAAGGGATATACCGTCAACGGCAAGGTGAAGGTTAAAGTCAAAGGGAGGGTAAATCGTGTAGAACTCGTTAAAGGCAAAGCCGTTACCCGGGTACTTTATTATCAGGTAGGCCGTACAGAGGGCCAAGAAAACTCCCACAGCAAGGGAAAGGTACTTGGGAACATCCCTGTTAACCCTCTCAAGGAGCCACGCGAAGGGCGCCACTATTACGGGGAGCAATATCATGCTCAGCAAAACCATCTACTCCTCCTCTAAACAAAAAGAGTAATGAGAACAAGGGTTATTACGCCTGCAACGAAGTAGGTAAGGTAGTCAATAAGGTCGCCGGTCTGTATCTTCCTGCACCTGTCCCAGCAGGCGAGGGAGAGCTTGGCGGTTCCGTTTACAGCACCGTCAACGATGTTCGTATCAACCCACTCAACCGCCTTGGCAATTGAGCCGTAGAAGACGTGTCTGCAGAGCCACTTAATTGCGGCATCAACGTACCAGCCGTTGTAGAGGAAATCGTTGAGCCCCTTACCCAGGGGGTGAGCTAAGAACTTGGCGGTTGAGATAACCTTCTTGTAGTAGATGAGGAAGACAATCCCGAAGAGGATAAACATTACAGTTAGGGTTGCAACGAGAAGGTTGAGGTATAAGGGCTCGTGGACTTCTCCTCCGGCTATGAAGTGGATAATCTTTTCCTTAAAGAAGGGAATCAGAATCGTCATAGAGGCAAGAACGTAGAGGGGAATCAGCATTATGGGGTAAGCCTCTTTGGCGTGTTTTGAGTTATCAGAGGGCTCGCCGGTAAAGACAACGAACCAGAGCCTGAAGCCGTAAGCTATACAGAGAACGGCGGCAATAAAGGTCAGCCAGAAGATTACGGGGTTTCCGTAGGAGTAAACTGCAGCAAGAACCCAGTCCTTACTGAAGAAACCGTTAAAGGGAGGAACGCCAGCAAGGGCGAGGATTCCCACCAGGAACAGGAAACCGGTCTGAGGCATGTACTTTAAAAGCCCTCCTAACTTAAAGGCGTCCTTTGTGTGGTGGGTCATGTGGATAACGGCACCTGCGGCTAAGAAGAGGAGTGCCTTAAAGATTGCGTGGTTCATAAGGTGAAAGACTCCCGCAACCGCAGAGCCTACGCCGATTGCAACAAACATAAGGGCAAGGTGCTCCATAGTTGAGAAGGCGAGAATTTTCTTAATTTCGGTATGAGCAAGGGCACCTGTTGCCGCAATGAAGGCCGAGATTGCACCTACAAAGGCAACGACAATCAGGGCGTGGGAGTAGTCAAAGAAGGGAAAGAGCCTTGCAACCATGTAAACGCCTGCGTTAACCATCGTAGCGGCGTGGATTAGGGCAGAAACCGTTGTGGGACCTTCCATAGCGTCAAGGAGCCACGGGAATAGGGGGAACTGGGCGGACTTACCGATTGCTCCGATGAAGAGGAGGATTGAAATAAGGAGACCGAGCTTAACGCTGAAGGCTCCGGCAACGGCAAGGGCATTGAGCTCCTGAAACTCAATGGTCCCCAGTAAAACCCACGCAACGATTATACCCGCAAGCATAAAGACGTCGCCGAAGCGGGTCATAACGAATGCCTTTAAGGCCGCCTCTGCAGCACTCTTCTTCCAATACCAGTAGCCAATTAAGAGGTACGAGCAAAGGCCTACGCCTTCCCAGAAGATGTACAGGCCTAAAAGGTTGCTCACGAAGACCAGACCTACCATTGAGCCGATGAAGAAGAGCTTCTCAAAGTAGTACCTCTCCGGAGACTCGTCCTCCTCCATGTATCCCCTTGAGAAGACGATGTCAAGGAAGCCGATTCCGGTGGCTATCAAGGCCATCAGAATAGCCAAGTTGTCAACGTAAATCCCGAGGGGAACTTTAAAGGAACCGAAGGAGAACCAGTTAAAGTGGTGGACGATGGGGTGCTCGTGGAGGTTTAAAGCGATGTAGCAGGAGAGGATAAAGCCGAGAAGACCGGTAGCGGCAGCAACCCAGAACGAAGCCCACTTCTCAATGTAGTGGCCTACGAGGAAGGCAAGAATGCTGCCTACGAAGAAGATTGCTATTGTCAGGTAGACGATGCTCTCCATCTTACCACCTCAGGTTCCTGATTTTTGATGGAATAACTTCTCCGAAGCGCTTGTAGAAGACTATTACGATTGCAAGGCCAACGGCAGCCTCAAGGGCCGCAAGCCCTATCGTAAAGAATGTAAAGATTTCTCCGTCAACGTTCCTCTGGGCCGAGAAGATTACGAAGTTTATGTTTGCGGCGTTGATTATCATCTCAACGGCAAAAAGCATCCTGATTACCGACTTCCTTGAAAGGAGCCCGTAAACCCCTACGGCCAAAAGGGAGAATGAGAGAAATAGGTATGCGTGAACATCTGCCTCTAAAAGCATTTTAGCCGGCCTCCCTCTTCTTCGTAATTATGGCGTTGGCCATGTAGAGTATTGCGGCAACTATAAAGCCGAGAACTATCGTGAAGAATGAGTACTTCTCAACGAAGACAGTTCCAAGGAGCTCTGTAGAGTAGGTCTTGAACGGAAAGGTATCTATAGCACTTGCAAAGCTGAAGATTACTCCAACTATGAGGAGAATAAGGCTTACGACGATAGCCCTTACAGCCTTCCCGGGAGGCTTCTTGTAGCTCTCGCCAATCATCATAATCGCAAAGAGAACCAGAATCGTTACGCCTCCTGCGTAGATTGCAAGCTGGACGCCTCCTAAAACCGGCATGTTGAGGCCGAAGTAAACAAGGGCTATCTCTGACAGAAGAACGACGAAGGAGACTGCCGCCCAGAGGAGCGATGAGGCCTCAAGGGCTATTATGGCCGATGCAATTATTATTACGTAGATAATCCAGAAGTAGATGTTCCCCGTCATTTCTCCTCCTTTTTCTTTGCGGCCGCCTGCTGTTTCTTCTTCAGGGCCTCCTGCTTTTTCTTCTCAAGGAGCTCCTCCATCTTCTTCGCCTTTTCAATCGCCTCTTCAAGGTTTTCAGGCTCAAAGATAAACTTTGACAGGTTATCCCACGTTCCGGGCTCAACAATCATTCTGTACTCGTCGGTCAGCTTTATGGCCTTTTCGGGCTTTGTGGGGCAGGCGTCCTCACACAGGCCGCAGAAGATACACTCATTTGCCCTTACTTTCGGAACGGCACGGGGCTTTTTAACACCGGTAGGAACCATCTCTATACAGTTAACGGGGCAGGCCCTTGCACACATTGAGCAGCCGATGCACAGGTCTGCCTTTATAACGTGCTTCCCCCTGTAGCGGAGCTCCCTCCTAATCCCCTTATCCCACCAAATTTCTGTAGCCTTGGGCGCAAAGAGGGCCTTTGTCACCCTTATAACTTTCTTGGTAGCCTCTATGGGCAGTAAGAGGGTCTCCTTAATCTCCATTACTTACCTCTCCTTTCTAAGAGATGAACATCTTCACAAGGATTACGAATGCAAGGTTTAAGAGCGCAAGGGGAGTTAAAACCTTCCAGCAGAACCTTAAAAGCTGGTCCATTCTGATACGGGGAGTTGAAGCCCTCACGACGAAGGTAAAGATGTAGAGGAAGGAGAGCTTTATAAAAAACCAGAGAATTCCCGGAAGAACGGGCCCCTTAAAGCCGCCAAGGAAAAGAATTACGGCAACCGAGTAGAGGGCAAAGAGCTCAACAAGTTTAGAGAGAGCAAGAATTGCGTAGTTGAAGCCGCCGAACTCGGTCAAAAATCCGTAAACAATCTCCTGCTCGGCCTCAGGAATGTCAAAAGGGGGACGGTCAGTAACAATCAAAGTTGCCGTTATGAAAATCAGGAATGCCGGAAGGAGAATGAGGAATGAGAGGATGGAGCTCTCCTTAACAATCTCCATAAAGTTGAGGGTACCGAAGAAGACTGCAGCAGCAAGGGCTGAAAGCCAAAGGGGAATCTCTCCCGAAATCATCTGGTTAACTACCCTCAATCCTCCTATGAAGGAGTACTTACTCCTTGAGACCCAACCTGCGTAGAAGAAAACGGGGGGCATACCTGTAACAAGGGCAAGGATTATGAGAAGGTCAAAGCTGGTGCTGACGACCCAACTGCCTTCAGAGAAGGGTATGAAGGCTATCAGCATTACAACCATAATGAAGGCGACAAAGGGAATAAGGGAGTAGAGGAGCTTGTTTGCCCTCCTCTGGATGATGAACTCTTTTTGAAAAAGCTTAAAGATGTCGGCAGTTGTCTGAAGAAGACCCCACTTACCGACGTAGAAAGGCCCCGTCCTAAGGTGGGCGTCGGCCAATACCTTCCTCTCAAAGTAGAAAATCATAAGGAAGACTATCAGCAGGAAAACAAATCCCGGAAAGAAAAGGGCTTTCAGCCACGCTTCCATTTCAATCCTCCTACCTGTCTATGTCGCCGTGGCACATGTATAGTGATGCAAAAATCACGGGAACGTCGGCCAACTTAACGTTCTTCATCATCTCGGGTATCGCCCAGAGGTTGGCAAAGGATGGAGCTCTCATCTTGAGCCTGTAAGGCCCCGTTCCGCCGTTGCTGATAAGGTGAAAGCCGAAGCAACCTCTTGCCCACTCAACGTTAACGTAGGCCTCTCCCGCAGGTACCTTAACTGGGAACTTTGTCCTGTAATCTCCTTCGGGAAGACCTTCAATTGCCTGCCTAATAATCTTGGCAGACTCAATCAGCTCCTCCCAGATTACGAGGTACCTTGCGTAGGCGTCCCCTTCCTCTTTGGTAATAACCTTAAAGTCAAGCTCACCGTAGGCGGCATAGGGGTAATCCTTCCTTATATCCGAGGAAACTCCCGAAGCCCTGAGGGCAGGCCCGGCAAGCCCCAGCTCAATCGCTCTCTCCTTTGAGACCTTACCTACCCCGACGCTCCTAACCTTTAAAGTGGGGTTGTCTATAAAGACCTCACCGTAGCGGGGGATAAACTCATTCTCAAGGAAGTCAACGGCCGTAACCATCTTCTCTATAAACTTTCCGGTAGGCTCGTACCTCACGCCGCCGGGAACTATTGAGGCCGTTGCAATTCTTTGACCGGAGTAAACCTCAAAAGCATCAAGGAACTTCTCCCTGGCAATAAGAGCCCACTGCATAGGAGTGTGAACGCCGAGAACTCCGACAAAGCTACCCAGACCTATCAGGTGACTTACGATTCTCCCGCCCTCACAGAGGATAGTCCTAATGTAGTCGGCCTTCTTTGGAACCTTAACTCCGGCAATCTTCTCGGCGGCTATTGAGTAGCCGGTCATCGTTCCGAAGTTGTCTATAAAGCAAGCCCTCTCAACGTTAACTATGGCGTTAATCCAAGTCCTGTACTCAACGAGCTTCTCAAGGAGCCTCAGAACGTAGCCTATGTCCGGGTCAACCTTAACGACCTCGTCTCCGTCAACCCAGACCTTTAACCTCATGGGGCCGGAAGCCGGATGCTGAACACCCCAGTTAAGCTGTAATAACTTTTCCTGTAAAAGCCCCAAATCTTCGCCGGAAACCTCTTTGCTCTCCTCAACTACAAAGGTGTAGCCGGCAGTAGCTATGCTGTTTCCCATTACTTCTTCTCCTTAGAGGGCTTTCTGTGCTTTTTAAAGTCGTAAGACTTCCTGAGAGGAAACCAGCCCTCAGCCCACTGGGGAAGGAGCATAACTTCAAGCCTCGGGTTGCCTATAAACTCAACCCCGAACATCTCCCAAGCCTCCCTCTCGTGGGGCTGGAGGGGCGGAAAGATATCGTGAACGCTGGGGACTGTTAAGTCGTTTTCGGGAAGGTTAACCCTTACCATCACGAGCTTTTTAAGCTCAAGGTTTTCAAGGAGGTAGTTAACCTGAAATCCCTTACCCTTGGGAGTGTAGTCAACGACGGAGACAGTATGGGGGTACTTAAAGCCCTGCTCCTTCAGGAATTTGAGGAGCTCCCTAAGGGAGTTCCTCTCCCCGTGAACGAGGAGAATGTTGGTATCGTAGGGCTCACTTTCAAAACCGAACTTTTCTTTAACTTTCTCCTTTATCTCCTCAAGCATGGCCGGTCCTCTTTAGTAGGGTATCTCTTCCATACGGTTGGGGTACTTCTTGGCTGCGTTCTCCCTATCCCTGAGGATAATCTCCTTTAGCCTCAGGAGGCCCTCTAAAGTGGCCTCGGGGTTTGGCGGGCAGCCTGCAACGAAGACGTCAAAGGGAATGTACTGGGAGACATCTACGGCAACAAAGTCCGAATCCCAGTAGGGGCCGCCTCCTGCAGCGCAGGCGCCCATTCCGAAGACGTACCTTGGCTCGGGCATCTGCTGGTAAACCCTCAGGAGAACGGGGAGAACCTTCCTTGAAACGAGCCCCGTAACTATTATGAAGTCGGCCTGTCTGGGGCTGGGAACCATTACAAAACCGTACCTTTCCCAGTCAAACCTTGGGCTCATGAGTGCCAGAACTTCCAAAGAACAGCAACCGCTACAGAAGTGAACTCCCCATGGGGAGTTTGAGCGGCTCCAGTCAAAGAACTTTAAAATCATCTCCTGTTTCCTCCAATCATTATGTAGGAGAGGGGAACCATCAGGAGGAGTGAGAATAGGATAAAAACCCAGCCGAACTTGGGGTCTCCCTTACCTACGGAGTAGAGGACGAAGAAGACCCCGGCTATATCCATTGCGATAAAGATGATTGCGTAGAAGTAGTACTGGAAGTTAACGCTTGAGATAATAGGTTCAGGAGCCGGAAGACCACACTCGTAAGTATCCTCCTTAACGGGATGGGGGTTCTTGGGGGCTACGGCAACCGACATAATCCAGAGGGCAAGGCCGAGAGCAGCTATAACCGATATGAAGACAATGAAGTTGTAGAGCATAACCCTCTCCTTTAAGTGTAGATAAAGATGATGTTATCAAACTGTAAAAGAATTGTAAACAATCTGTAAAAGGTTCATCAAGGAATTTTAAGATAAGGAAAGGGAGATAGTCAAGTATTAAGAAACCCTAAAATTATGTTATCGCTATTATTTTATTTTTAACCAAACCTTCCTGTGATGTAGTCTTCGGTGAGCTTGACCTTCGGGGTGATAAAGATGTCCTCGGTTCTGTTAAACTCTATCAGCTCCCCCAGGTACATGAAGGCAGTATAGTCGGAAACCCTCGCCGCCTGCTGCATGTTGTGGGTAACTATGATTATCGTCAGCTTATCTCTGAAGCTCACAACGAGCTCCTCAATCTTTGCAGTTGAAATCGGGTCAAGGGCACTGGTGGGCTCGTCAAAGAGGAGGACTTCGGGCTCAACGGCTATAGCCCTGGCTATGCAGAGCCTCTGCTGCTGACCACCCGAAAGACCAGAGGCTGGGTCTTTAAGCCTGTCCTTAACCTCATCCCAGAGGGCTGCGTCCTTCAAAGCCTTCTCAACCCTATCCTCAAGCTCGCTCTTGTTCTTTATACCTTTTAGCCTCAAACCGTAAGCAACGTTGTCAAAGATTGACATAGGAAAGGCAGTAGGCTTCTGGAAGACCATTCCGACGCGGCTTCTGAGTTTTATGAGGTCGTAGTCCTTTTCAAGGATGTTCTCGCCGTCAAGGAGGATTCTCCCCTCGTAGCGGTTCCCTGGGTAAAGGTCGTGCATCCTGTTAAAGCACCTAAGGAGAGTAGTCTTTCCGCAACCCGAAGGACCGATTAAGGCGGTTATCCTCTTTTCGGGAACCTTGAAGGAGATGTTCTTAAGGGCGTGCTTATTCCCGTAGTAGAAGTTAAGGTTCTCTACGACTATCTTCGGGGGCTCTGCGGGCTCTATTATGAAGCGCTCTTTTGTATTAAGCTCCATTTAATTCCTCCTACTTCTTAAACTTGTAGTGGGCTACTATCCTCCCCAAGATGTTTGTCCCGAGAACTCCGAAAGTTAAGAGAATTGCCGCCGCCCAGGCAAGCTCCTGCCAGTACTTGTAAGGGCTCATCGCGTAGTCGTACATCGTAACGGTAAGGGAGGCCATAGGCTGGAGCATGTTGAGTGTGAAGAAGTTGTTGTTAAAGGAGGTAAAGAGCAACGGAGCGGTTTCTCCGCCGATTCTCGCAACCGAGAGAATTACTCCGGTTATTATCCCAGTAATTGCAGCCCTGTAGACCACGTCTTTAATTACCCTGAACTTGGTAGCTCCCAGAGCGTAGGCCGCCTCACGGAGCTCCGGAGGGACCATTCTCAGCATGTCGTCTGTAGTCCTGACTATTATCGGAATCATCATAATCGCAAGGGAGAGAGAGCCTGCAAGCCCGGAGAAGTGCCCCAAGGGCTTAACCATAAGGGCGTAGATGAAGGTACCCACCACGATTGAGGGAATGCTCATCATTATGTCGGAAAGGTCCCTGACTATATTGGCAATTCGGCTGCTTTTGCCGTACTCGGAAAGGTAGGTTCCTGCCAAAATTCCGAGGGGAATGCCTATAACCGCTGCGGTCAGAACTATCAAAGTCTGGCCGACAATTGCGTGTTTTAAACCTCCGTGGTTGTCTCCCGGGGCGGGAGGGTCTCCGAGTATAACCTCAAGGGAGAGGGAACCGAGCCCCTTATACAGGAGAGTTCCCAAAATCCAGAAGAGCCAGATTAAGCCCAAAAGGGCAGCAAGGGTTGAGAGAACGAGAACGAAGTTATTGATAATCTTCCTCTTCTTAAAGGCGTCCACCTTTACCTCTCTACTTTTTTAAGGAAGAGGAACTTTCCTACAACTATAACTATAAAGCTCATAACGAAGAGGATAAGGGCTAAGTAGAAGAGGCTTGAGAGGTAGAGGTCTGTGTCGGCCTCCGTAAACTCGTTTGCGAGGGTTACGGTAATTGAGGTTGCGGGCTCTAAGAGGGACTTGGGAATTACCGGCTGGTTGCCCATAACGAAGGTAACGGCCATAGTTTCACCGAGAGCTCTGCCCAGCGAGAGAATTATCCCACCGATTACCCCCAGCTTTGCGTAGGGAATTACGACGTCCTTCATAACGTCCCACTTTGTAGCCCCGAGGGCGTAGGCAGACTCCTTGAGAATGTCGGGAACCATCTTGAAGGAGTCTCGGGCTATTGCGGCAGTAAAAGGCAAAATCATTATTGAGAGGACTATTGAGGCGGTTAAAAGTCCGATTCCGGGAGTGTAGCCCGAGAACCACTGGCCGATTACCGGGAACTTCCCGAGAGTTGCGTGGATTATCGGCTGGACTTTATCCCTCATGAAGGGGGCGAAGAAGAAGAGACCCCACATTCCGTAGATGATGCTGGGAATTGCCGCAAGGAGCTCTATCGCAACCCCGACGGGCGTTCTCAAGAAGTGGGGGGCAATCTCGGTTAAGAAGATTGCTATCCCTATTGCAACGGGGACGGCAATTGCTATTGAGATGATTGTGCTGACGATTGTTCCGAAGATTGCGGGAGCTCCTCCGAACTTCTCAAGGGGAGGGTTCCAGACGGTAGAGGTTACGAACTTCCACACCCCAAAGGTGCTTATCGCAAGGGAGGACTCCCTGTAAAGGACTATAAAGAGCGCAACGAGAATAACGACTACCGCTATCGCAGAAAGGAGAGCAATCTTCCCGAAACTCCAGTCGGCTAAAAAGTCCTTCCTCATATTATTACCTCTCCTTAACTTCGGCCAAATTCTAACAAAGGGGGGTGAGGGTGTAAACTGGTGGCAAATTTCATAATTTCCTCTTTAGCGGAAAAACCGGAAGAAAGGAGAGCTCCCATGGAAACGGTAAACAGGGGCGACTTTGTCCACCTTCACCTCCACTCCCAGTACTCAATCCTTGACGGTGCAATAAAAATCAAAGACCTGGTAAAAAAGGCAAAAGACTTAGGAATGCCGGCTGTTGCGGTAACCGACCACGGGAACATGTACGCCTCCTACGAGCTGTACAAGACCTGTAAAGAGGAGGGCATAAAGCCAATAATCGGTCAGGAGTTCTACATAGCAAAGGGAAGCCGTTTTGACAGGAAGAAGAACGAGGACGGTGAGAAAGGGAGCTACCACCTGATTTTAATAGCAAAGAACGACACCGGCCTTAAAAACCTTATGAAGCTCTCAACAATCGGCTTCACGGAGGGTTTCTACTACAAGCCCAGGATAGACAAGGAGGTCTTGGAGAAGTACTCCGAAGGTCTAATAGCCCTCTCGGCATGCATTCAGGGTGAAATACCCCTACTGTACTTAACGGGAAAAGAGAAAGAGGCTGTAGAGGCGGCAAAGTGGTACAGGGAACTCTTCGGCGAGGACTTCTATCTTGAAATCCAGTACCACGGGATAGAGGAGCAGGAGAGGGCGAACAGGTTTTTAATAGAGCTCTCCAAAAAGCTTGACATAGAGCTGGTGGCCACCAACGACGCCCACTACCTGAACAAGGAGGACTGGGAGGCCCACGACGTCCTCCTGTGCCTCCAGACCGGAAAGAAGCTGGCCGACGAAAAGAGAATGCGATTCCCCAGCAAGGAGTTCTACTTTAAAGATGCCCGCGAGATGATGAAAGTTTTCAGGGAAGTCCCTCAGGCGATTTTCAATACCCTGAAGATTGCCGAAAAGGTAGAGCCGACCCTCCAGACCTTTGAGAACAAGGGCTACCTCCTCCCCAAATACCAGGTTCCCGAAGGCTACGACTACTTCAGCTACCTTAAGGAGCTCGCAGAGAAAGGTTTAGAGAGGCGCTTTAAGGAGCAGGGAATAACCGACGGCGAGACCAAAAAGAGGTACTACGAAAGGCTCTACCACGAGCTCAAAATCATAGACAACATGGGATTTCCCGGCTACTTCCTGATTGTCTGGGACTTTATAAACTGGGCAAAGAAGAACGGAATTCCGGTAGGGCCGGGAAGGGGCTCTGCAGCAGGCTCGCTGGTGGCCTACGCAATAGGAATAACCGACATAGACCCTTTAAGGTTCAACCTCCTCTTTGAGAGGTTTTTAAACCCCGAAAGGGTAACGATGCCCGACATTGACGTTGACATCTGTCAGGAGGGAAGGGACAGGGTAATTGACTACGTCCGCAGGAAGTACGGAGAGGACAAGGTCTGCCAGATTATCACCTTCGGAACCCTGAAGACCAAGATGGTTGTAAGGGACGTCGGAAGGGTCTTAGGAATACCTCCCAAAGAGGTTGATAAGTTAGCAAAGCTCATTCCAAACGACGCAAAGAGCGTTGAGGAGGCAGTTGAGAGAGCCCCTGAAATTAAGGAGCTTGCAGAGAAAGACCCGACGATTAACAGGCTGATAACAATCGCAAAGCGCCTTCAGGGGTTAACCCGCCAGACAGGAGTCCACGCCGCGGGAGTCGTCATAGCACCCGAAACCCTAACCGACTACATACCCCTTGCAAAGAGCAAGGACGGAGACATCACAACCCAGTACGACATGGGACAAATTGAGTCCCTCGGCCTTTTAAAGATGGACTTCCTCGGCCTCAAAACCCTCACGATTATTGACAGGACGATAAAGCTGATTAAGGAGAGGCACGGAGTAGAAATCGTCCCGACAAAGCTCCCCCTTGACGACGAGAAGACCTTTAAGCTCCTTCAGGAGGGCAACACAATCGGCGTCTTCCAGCTTGAATCAAGGGGAATGAGAAACCTCATGAAGAGGTTAAAGCCCAGCGTTTTTGAGGACATAATCGCCCTGGTTGCCCTCTACCGCCCCGGCCCCTTGAACTCGGGAATGGCCGAGAGCTACATAAAGAGGAAACACGGTCAGGAGAAGGTTGACTACATCTTCCCCGAGCTTGAGCCCGTCCTTAAAGAGACCTACGGCCTCTTTATCTACCAGGAGCAGATTATGCAGATTGCAAACATCTTAGCAGGCTACTCCTTAGGAGAGGCCGACCTCTTAAGGCGGGCGATGGGTAAGAAGAAAAAGGAGATAATGGAGGAGCAGAGGGGAATATTCGTAAGCAGGGCGGTAGAGAGGGGCTACCCGAGGGAGAAGATTGAGAAGCTCTTTGACGACATAGCAAAGTTCGCCGAGTACGGCTTCAACAAATCCCACTCGGCAGCTTACGGCTTTTTGGCCTACGTAACTGCCTACCTGAAGGCCCACTACCCCAAAGAGCTCTTTGCAACAATGCTCTCAATTGACTACGACAAGCCAGACGAAATCGTGAAGTTCATTAAGGACTGTAAAGAGAACGGAATAGAGGTTCTGCCGCCGGACATAAACAGGAGCGGAGCTCTCTTTAACATTGAAGGAGACTCAATCAGGTTCGGCCTTGCCGGAATTAAGGGAGTCGGCGAGAAGGCCGCCCAGCACATTGAGGAGGTAAGAAAGGAGGGGGGCGAGTTTAAGGACATCTACGACTTCTGCCAGAGGGTTGACCTTAAAACGGTAAACAGGAAGGTAATAGAGGCCCTCATAAAAGCCGGAGCATTTGACTCAACGGGAGTTCCCCGCTCGGTCAATATGGCAGTCTTAGACAAAGCCATGGGGGTTGCCCAGAGCATCCAGAAGAGTAAGAGCAAGGGACTAATGAGCCTCTTCGGAGACGATAGCGAGGTTATAGACAAAGAGTTCCCCCAGATTGAGGAGTGGCCCGACAACGTTAAGTTAGAGTACGAGAGGCAGGCGATAGGCTTTTACCTCTCAGGACACCCCCTCCTTGAGTACAAAGACTGGATTGAGTTCGGGTTTAACACGAGCGCCGAAGAGGAGGAGTGGAAGGACGGACAGGAGGTAACTTTAGCAGGAGCGATTACGGAGGTGAAGGTCAGGAGAACCCAGAGGGGAGAGCTCTGGGCTACCGTGGAGCTCTCAGACCTTGAGGGAACGACATCAATCCTCATCTTCCCCAGCCTCTACAAGGAGGTTATGGAGCTCCTAACAGAAGGGAACGTTGTTCTGGTTAAGGGAGTAGTGAGGGAAGAGGAGGAGAGTAAGAGCATAATAGCCAAAGAGGTTGCCTACCTTAAGGACGAGCTCTCAAACAAGGTAAACACAATCGTTTTAAGGCTAAAGGGTGAGGAGATTACCGACGAGTTCCTTAAAGAGCTGAGGGAGTTCATAGAGAGGAACTCCTCTCCCGCCGGCAAGCCCTTGCTGGTTGAGGCGGAGCTCCCCGACTGTTTTGTAAAATTGCAAATCAACCCCGACTACCGCTTACCCGTTGACAGGGAAGTGTTAAAGGAGCTCGGCAAGTTAATACCGAAGGAGAGGATAAGAATAGCCTGAGGTTGAAAAAATGGAGAGACTGTTAGAGTTTGAAAGGCAGGTAGACAGGCTGAGAAAAAAGATTGAGGAACTGAAGAAGTTGGGAAAGCACGAGCCGGCACTCATTGAGGAGATAGAGAGAAAGTTCAGGAAGAAGATAGAGGAGTTCTACAGGAACCTCTCTGCGTGGGACAAAGTCCAGCTTGCCCGCCACCCCGACAGACCCCACTCAATAGACTTTATAAGGGCGCTCTTTAAGGACTTCGTGGAGCTCCACGGAGACAGGCACTGCGGAGACGGTAAGGCGATAATAGCAGGGTTTGGAAAGTTCAACGGCCAGAGCGTCTGCGTAATTGCTCAGGAGAAGGGAAGGGAGACAAAGGAGAAGATAGCCAGAAACTTCGGAATGCCCCTTCCCGAAGATTACAGGAAGGCCTTGAGGGTAATGAAGTTAGCAGAGAAGTTTAGAAAGCCGATAATAACCCTCGTTGACACACCCGGGGCCTTCCCGGGAATTGAAGCAGAGGAGCACGGCCAGTCCGAGGCAATTGCAAGGAACCTCTTTGAGATGGCAAAGCTGAAGGTTCCGGTTGTAAGCGTGGTTATCGGGGAAGGGGGAAGCGGAGGAGCCCTTGCAATAAGCGTTGCAAACAAGCTCCTTATGTTTGAAAACGCCGTCTACTCGGTAATCTCACCCGAAGGGTGTGCGGCAATCCTGTGGCAGTCTCAGGATAAGGTAAAGGAAGCCTCAGAGGCCTTAAAGCTCACTGCAAGAGACCTTAAAGAGCTCGGAATCGTTGACGAGATTATCCCGGAGCCCTTAGAGGGAGCCCACAGGGACTGGGAGACAACCTTTGAGAACTTTAAAGAGTACGTATCAAAGGCCTTAAACGAGCTTAAGGGCCTCTCTCCTGAAGAGCTCGTTAAAGAAAGGTACAGGAAATTTAGAGAAGTTTAGGGGAGGGTTACCTCCCCAGAAGTTCATCAATCAGAAGAGAGACGAGCTCCTCGGCATCCCTCTCGGATAGGAGCTCCTTGGCAAACTTCCTGACCCTTTCGGGAACCCTCTCGGGACTCTTCCTCTCAAGTCTTTCTTTAAGCTCCTTAAGGTCGTTAACCCTGAACCTTTCAGGCCTTATCCCCTTAAGCCCCTTAATCCTGTACATTCTCCTCTTCTCGCTCTCGGCTACGAGGCTGATTGCAGTCCCCTCTTTGCCTGCTCTTCCCGTCCTTCCGATTCTGTGAACGTAGCTCTCGGGGTTCTCGGGGAGCTCGTAATTTATAACGAGTCCGACGTCCTTAATGTCAATTCCCCTTGCGGCAACGTCGGTTGCAACTAAAACCTTAACCTTTCCCTCCTTAAAGAGCTTCATAACCGTCTCTCTCTGTCTCTGGGAGAGGTCGCCGTGGATTGCACGGGCGTTGATGCCCCTTTTCTGGAGCTCCCTCTCAATGTCGGCGGCGTCCCTCTTGGTCTTTACGAAGACTATCGTTGAAGTATCCCTGTTCTCCTTAAGGATTTTCTCAAGAGCCTTTAGCTTATCCTCGCTCCTAACGAGCAAAATCCTCTGCTTAACTTTCGGGGTAATGAGCTGTTTACCCACCTTAACCGTCTTGTAGCCCGGCCTCAGGTAGTTATCAATCAGCTTCCTGATTTCGTAGGGCATCGTAGCAGAAAAGAGCATCGTCTGTTTATCCTGAGGGGTTTTACCGAGAATCTCCTCAATGTCCTCAATAAAGCCCATGTCAAGCATCTGGTCTGCCTCGTCAAGGACGGCAAACCTTACCCTGTCAAGCTTAAGAATACCCCTGTTTATGAGGTCTTTAATCCTTCCGGGGGTACCCACAATTATCTGGTGCCTTCCCCTCCTTAAAATGCTGGCCTGCCTGTCAATTGAGACTCCTCCGTAAATGGGATAGGCGGAGACCCCCTTGTGCTTGCCCATGAGGGAAATCTCGTGGGCAACCTGAATCGCAAGCTCCCTCGTAGGAGTAAGAATTAGAGCCTTAACTCCTCTCTCTCTCGGGCTAATCCTCTCAACTATGGGAAGGCCGAAGGCCGCAGTCTTGCCCGTTCCCGTCTGAGCTTGACCTACAAGGTCTTCCCCCCTTAGGGCTATGGGGATTGCCTCCTTCTGAATAGGAGTAGGCTCCTCAAAGCCCATCTCCTCAAGGGATTTCTGAATTCTCTCGTCAAGCTGTTTGAAGCTGAACTCTTCCATACTTCTCTCCTTTAAATAAAAATTGCCACGGCCCCGCCGCCGTTTCAGACGGAAACCGTGGCAATCAATTTTAGGTAATTTCAGTTAAGACTTAAAGCCTTTCTACGTCTACGGCCTTAAGACCCTTCTCGCTCTCTGTTACGTTGAAGGAAACCCTCTCTCCTTCCTCAAGGGTCTTAAAACCTTCACCGGAAATTCCGGTGTAGTGGACGAAAACGTCCTGTCCGTTGTCGGCCGTGATAAAGCCGTACCCCTTCTTTGAGTCAAACCACTTCACTGTTCCTGTGAGCTTCTCCATGTGTCCTTACCTCTCTAATAAAGTCTTTAAAAGTTAAATAGCCCCGGAAGACAGAAACGGCATGCCTTCCGGGGCTATCTGTTTCCGTCGTGCTGCCTTCCAAAACTTCTGATTCAATCTTATAGGTGCCCAGAAACTTTGTCAACCCTTAAAACTCTACTTGACAAATTCGGACTCTGAATGTAAATATTGGCTGCTTTCCCGCAAAACAAGATTAGGAGGTAGTAGATGAAAGTACTGGAAGTGCAGGCTACCAAGAGGGAAAAGACCGGTAAGCAGGTAGCCAAGAAGCTACGCAGGGAAGGCCTTCTGCCTGCCGTTATCTACGGAGGCGGAAGACCAGAGGCAACGCACATTGCCGTACCTGCCAAGGAGGTAAAGAGGCTCAAACACCACCACGGCCTCATCAAGCTCAACCTTGACGGTGAAGAGAGGATGTGCATCCTCAAGGACATCCAGTACAATTGGCTGGGAGACGTTCCTATCCACCTTGACTTCCAAGAGGTAACCTTCGGAGAGACTATTGAGGTCACCGTAGAGCTTGAGTTCGTGGGAACTCCCGTCGGGGTCTCTGAAGAGGGCGGAGTTCTTGAAATCCTTAAGAGGGAAATCACGATTGAAACCCTTCCTAAGGATATCCCCGAGAAAATTACAGTTGACATCTCAAACCTCCACGCTGGAGACGCCCTCCACGTCGGAGACATTCCCCTTCCCGAAGGGGCAAAGCTGGTTGACAGCCCCGACGAGACCGTAGCAATCGTCGCCGAGCCAGAAGAGGCTGCAGCAGAAGAGGGTGAGGAAACCGAAGAGGCCAAGGAAGAGTAATGGTCAGGCTGGTAGTAGGTCTGGGGAACCCGGGGAAGGAGTACGAGAAGACCCGCCACAATGTAGGCTGGTGGGTTGTTGACAGGGTTGCCGAAGAGCTCGGGCTCTCACTCTCAAGGGAGAAGTTCAGCGCCTTGTACGGAGAGTACTCCACCCCAAGGGGTAAAGTTTTCTTTATAAAGCCCCTGACCTACATGAACAGGAGCGGAGAGGCCGTAGGCCGATTTGCCCGCTTCTTTAAAATCCAGCCTTCGGAGATTCTGGTTATCTACGACGACCTTGACCTTCCCCCCGGAGCTCTGAGGCTCAGGTTAAAGGGGAGCTCCGGCGGCCACAGGGGAGTAGAGTCGGTAATTCAGGCTCTCGGAACGAAGGAGTTCCCGAGGCTCAGAGTTGGAATAGGAAGACCTCAGAGAAAGGAAGAGGTTGTTGACTTTGTCCTCTCTCCTTTTACGGAAGAAGAGCTCCCCTTGATAGAGAAGGCCGTTGAGAAGGCCACCGGCTGCGTAATTGAAGCCGTAAGAAGGGGGGAGATTGAGCAAAAACTCATAAACAAATGCAATACGGAGGTTTAAGATGAGGGAGTACTACTACGAGATGGTTTACATACTCAGGCCTACAATGAGCGACGAGGAGACAAACGCCGCGATTGAGAAGGTGAACTCCTACGTTGAAAGGTACGGCGGAGAGGTTTTAAAGGTTGACAAGTGGGGTAAGAGACAGCTGGCCTACCCCATTAACGACTACGACAAGGGCTTCTACGTCCTTGAGTACATAAGGACAAACGACAGGAACTTTGTAAGGAACATGGAGAACTTCTTCAGAATTAACGAAGACGTTATAAGGTTCCTCCTCTTCAGGCTCAAGCCCTCTGAAGTTAAGGAGTTAAAGGCAAAACTTGAGAGCAAAGAGGAGAAGGTTGAAGTTGCAACTAACGAGAATAAAGGAGAAGCTTAATGGCAAGCCTTAACAGGGTTTTTCTAATCGGAAGGCTGGTGGCAGACCCCCAGCTTCAGCACACCCAGAGCGGAACCCCCTTTAGCCGTTTCAGAATCGCCGTTAACCGCCCCTACAGGGATAGAAACGGCAACTGGCAGGAGGATACCCTCTTTATTGACATCGTCGTATGGGGCGACGCGGCCGACAGAGCGGTAAGCCGCTTCAACAAGGGAACGAGGGTTCTCGTTGAGGGAAGCTTAAGGCAATCAACGTGGGAGACCGAGAGCGGAGAGAAGAGAAGCAAAATTGAGGTAAGGGCAGACAGGGTTGTAGCCCTTGACCCCAAGAGGGAAGTTTCGGAAGAGCTTGAAGAAATTGACGACATTGAATTTTAGGGAGGTAAGCCATGGCAAACGGACTTCCTCAGAGAAGGTTCGTTAGAAGAAGAAAGTACTGCAAGTTCTGCGCCGAGAAGATAGAGAAGATTGACTATAAGAACGTTGACCTCTTAAAGTCCTTCATCTCAGAGAGGGGAAGAATTATCCCCAGAAGGATTTCCGGAGTCTGCTCAAAGCACCAGAGACAGCTTGCAAGGGCTGTTAAGAGGGCAAGGCACTTGGCCCTTCTACCTTTCGTAAAGATTGACTAAGAGCGATGAAGGGTTTGAGAGCTCCAGCACTCTACGGGCTTATAACGGTTTTAGCCGGGATAACTGCCGAGAGCCCCCAGTGGCTTTTCCTCTCTATGGGGCTCTCCTTATTTATTCCGGCTCTTTTTGTTATTGCGCTAAGGGAGAGTTTGCCCGGAGCTCTCATCTCCTCTGCTGTGGCGCTGGGAGTACTGGCCATATACAGCACGAGAGCTCCCCTTGAGGTCATTCCCTTTCAGGTAATCGGAGCTCTCTTTAGTAGGTGGTACAGAAGGCCGGAAATCTCGGTTTTCAGCGCAGCCGCAATCCTCTTTGCAGCGGCGGTAATTGAGGAGCTCCTCTTCGGCCTTCCGCCGGAGGTAAAGAGCTCCCTTTTCGGAAGCTACAGGTGGGGAGTCTACTTCTTCACCGCCCTCCTCTTCGGGGAGGCAACCTACGGCGTAGCCCTGCTGTTTACGGGAAGGGGAGAGCTCTTTCTAAGATTAAAATTCGGCTTTTGGCCGGTACCCCTCTTTTTAGTTTGCGGAGCCCTAAGCCTTCTGCCGGGCTTTCCCTACAGGGAAGTGGCAGTAAACGGGCTGATAGTAGCCCTTTCACTCTTTACGGGGCAGGGGATTGCCGTAATTCTCCACCTGATAAGAAGACTCTCTCCCCTGGCAAGGTTGATAATTCTGATTGCGGTTGTAATTTTTCCACTGGGATTTTTGACGGCAGCCCTGATTTTGGGATTCCTTGATAACTGGCTTGACTTTAGAAAACTCAATGGAGGAGGAGAAAATGGAAGTAATCCTGATTAAGGATATGGAGAACCTCGGAAAAGTAGGAGACATCGTAAAGGTTAAAGACGGATACGCAAGGAACTACCTTATACCCTCAGGGATTGCCCTTCCGGCAACAAAGTCTAACATCGCAAGGGTTAAGAATGAGCTCCAATCCTTGAGGAAGAAGGCCGAGAGGCAGATTGCAAGGTTTAAGGAGCTCGCGGAGAAGCTCAACACAACAAGGATTACAATTGAGCACGAGGCAGGAGAGGAAGGAAAGCTCTTCGGTTCGGTTACGACCTCCCAGATTGAGAAGGCCCTTCATAAGGCCGGCTTTGAGGAGATTGAGAAGAAGCAAATCGTCCTTGAAAAGCCGATTAGGGAGACAGGAACCTACGAGGTAAAAATTCACCTCTTCAAGGACATTGACGCAACGATTACTGTTGACGTAGTTCCCCTAAAGAGATAACCAAACCCTCTTTTCCGGAGGCCGCCATGGAGTTTGTAGGAAGACACGTAATGATGGACGCAACGGTCTTTGACATAAGCCGCATCAACTCCATTCAGCCCGTTTACGACTACATGGAGGAGCTGGCCAGGAAGCTGGACATGACCCTCGTCTACCCTCCAATTGTCGCCCGCTTCCCCTTTGCCCAATCGGAGCTTGAGCAGTTCGTTAAAAAGCTCTCAGAGGAAAACGTTAAGAGCAAGACCCTTGAGTTTATGGAGGAAACCTTAAAGAGAAGAGCAACCGAGGATAGCGGAGTCTCTGGAGTTTCTATCTGGCTTGAGAGTCACTGTACAATCCACACCTGGCCTGAGGAGAAGTTCTTCAGCCTTGACGCTTACAGCTGCAAGGACTTTAACCCCATGGACGCCTTTGAGCTCACGGTAAAGTGGTTCAAAGTTGAGTACGCATCCTTCGTTGACGTTGAGAGGTACGTAGGCGGCCCCTGCATCATTAAGGCCTATGAGTACAAGAACGGAGAGCTAATTCCCTGCCAGCCTTCAGTTAAGCAGTAGGGGGCGCTCGCCCCCTTTAATCAGTGTTTAACCACCTTCAGTAGCTCCTTTGCCTGCTCAACCCACCTTTTAACCTGCTTCAGGTAGGGAATTTGACGGGCTATTCGTTAGCTTCTTCAAGTTTACTTAAGTAGGATTTTAAACGCTACCTGATTCCTTCAATTCTTCCCCTTAAAAATCTCAAGGGCCTTTGAGTAGACCTCCCTTTTGGGAAGGTTTAACCTCTCCTTCACCTCTTTGACGGCTTCTTTCATTGAGTAGCCATCTTCCTTTAGTTTTTTTAAGAGCTCCTCAATCTCCACTTCGTCTCCCCCCCTGCTATCTTGCGAAGGGGGAAAGAGGAGAACGAACTCTCCTCTCAGCTTCCCGCCCTCTCTTAACTCCTCAAGTAGCCGGCGGGGAGAGCCGAAGAGGAAGTCCTCGTTTAGCTTTGTAAGCTCCCTCCCAATAACGAGCTCAACATCAGGGGCTATTTGAGACAGGAGCTCCAAAGTCCTCTCAATCCGGTGGGGAGATTCGTAGGCAACGACCGTAAAGGGGTACGAGATTATCTCCTCCAAGGCCGACCTTAACTTCCCCTCCTTCCTCGGAAGGAAGCCGTAGAAGAGGAACTTATCGGTGGGCAGGCCGGAGGCAGAGAGGGCAGCGATAACGGCAGAGGCTCCGGGAATGGGAACGACCTTAACTCCTTCCTCCCTCGCCCTCTTTACGAGCCTGTATCCGGGGTCGCTGATTGTAGGAGTTCCCGCATCTGAAATCAGCGCAACCGAAACTCCGTCCTTCAAAAGGTTGAGGATTTTTTCGGCAGCCTCCCTCTCGTTGTGCTCGTGGTAGGGAATTAATCTCTTTCCCGAAATACCGTAGTGGCTCAGGAGCTTTAAAGCCCTTCTCGTATCCTCACAGGCTATAACGGGAACCTCCTTTAAAACCTCAAGGGCGCGGAGGGTTATGTCCTTTAAGTTCCCTATGGGAGTGGCAACAACAAAGAGCTCTCCTAACCCCTCACGGCTATGCATTCAACCTCCACCTCTGCCCCCAAGGGGAGCTCCTTAACGCCCACCGTTACCCTCGCAGGCTTAACCGGACACTCTTTAAAAAACTCTTCATAAATTTCGTTAAATTCACCGAACTTTTCCAGCTTCGTAAGGTAGACAACCACCTTTACGATACTGCACCTGCTACCTCCGGCGGCCTCAACAACCGCTTTAAGGTTGTTTAAAGCCCTCAAAACCTGCTCCCTGAACCCTCTAACCAGCTTTCCGCTCTCAGGTTCAATTCCGATTTGGCCTGAAGTAAATATAAAGTTGCCGTAGAGAATACCCTGAGAGTAAGAACCGACCGGTGAGGGAGCTCCGCTACTCCTTACCTCTCTCACCTTCAAAACCTCCTAATTAAATAATCCTCTTGAAAAGTGAGTTGATTAATTCTATATTAGTCTGCAATCAATTCAAGGATTCAATTCTATTTGTTTTATATTTTAAAAGTTGCAATTTCCGTTATAGCAATATACAATTTAGAAATAAAGGCTTTCGGGAGGTAGTATGGCAGAGAAGGAAAACATCATCCTTGACGACGAGAGGATTGAAGAAGGGGCAGAGTGCCTTAAAGCCCTTGCCTCACCGGTAAGGCTGAAAATCCTCTTTACTCTGAAGGATAAGCCCATGTGCGTAACCGACCTTGAGCAGGAACTGGGAATCTCCCAATCATCCCTCTCCCAACACCTTAGAACCCTCAGGTACAAGGGAATAGTTGCAAAGACGAGGAAGGGGAATAAAGTTTATTACACGATTTCGTCCGACGCTTTCAGGGAGCTTTTGAACCTCCTTCCCCAGATTGCCTGCTTCAGAGGTTAACTGAATGCTTGAAAAGCTCTTCAGGAGGAAGAGGATTGAGGAGGCCAAGGGGAACTCCAACCTCCCCGGCGGCCTTTGGGTAAAGTGTCAGGAGTGTAAGGCGCTCCTTTTTAGGGGAGAGCTTGAGAGCGCCCTCTGGGTCTGCCCCAAGTGCGGCTACCACTTCCCCGTTCCGGCAAAGGAGCGCCTTTACATGCTCTTTGACAACGGCGAGTTTACCGAGCTTGACGCAGAGCTTGAGCCCAAAGACATCTTGGGCTTTAAAGACAGAAAGCCCTACACTCAGAGAATTGAGGAAGCTCAGGAGAAGACCGGCCTCAAAGACGCGGTAGTAAACGCCAGAGGTAAAATAGGCGGAAGGGAAGTTTTAATAAGCTGTTTTGACTTCCGCTTTATGGGCGGTAGCATGGGCCGGGTGGCCGGCGAGAAGGTAACGAGAAACATAGAAAGGGCGGCCGAGGAAAAAATCCCCTTTATCTGCATAACCGCCAGCGGCGGTGCGAGAATGCAGGAGGGGATAATTTCTCTCATGCAGATGGCAAAGACCTCCGCCGCCCTTACGCGCCTTGAGGAAAGGGGGGTGCCGTACATTTCGGTTCTGACCCACCCGACTATGGGCGGGGTCTCGGCAAGCTTTGCCTTTCTCGGGGACGTGATTATTGCAGAGCCTAAGGCTCTAATCGGTTTCGCCGGCCCCCGGGTAATTGAACAAACAATCAGACAGAAACTCCCCAAAGGCTTTCAGAGGGCCGAGTTCCTCCTTGAGCACGGCCTTATAGACATGGTAGTTGAGCGGAAAGAGCTAAGGAGCGTAATCTCTAACCTTCTCTCCCTCTTTGGAGGTTAAAATGGAGCCCAAGAGTAAAGCAGAAAGGCTTGCAAGAACGGTTGTTGCCGACTTCTTCCTTTACAACCCCGATAAAATTGACAAGGGCCTCCTTGACGATAACTTTTTTGAGATATTGAAGGGAGAGCTTGACGACTCAATAACCTACTTCAGGGAGCGCTCTTCCGGAGATATGACCATTTTCTGGGACACCCTCTTTAACAGGCTCATGCAGAGGGAGGCAAAACTTTTAGAGTCAAAGTAAGATAAATGTTTGATAGAAGCGTAAAACTCCTCACCGGTGCAATCAAGGAGGGTGAGAAGCCCTCGGCTTACGGCCTCCCCGGAGGCTCAAAGGCACTTCTCCTAAGGGAAATTAAGAAGTTAATAGCCCCTTCGTTTATACTAATTCCAACTCCCCAGGTAGCAGGGGCACTAACCCGAGACCTTGAAAGAGCAGGCCTAAAAGCCCTATTTATCCCTCCCCTTGACGTTCCGCCCCTTGACGTTTCATCCCCCCTGTCGGCCTACCAGTACAGGAGGCTAAAAGCCCTCTACCGGGCACTGAACGAGAGCTTTGACTTCATAGTGCTTACCCCTTCCTCGCTCTTTCACAAGGTAGTTCCGCCGGAGGTCTTAATAGAGAGCTCCCTTAGCTTTAAAAAGGGGCAGGATGTTGACTACTCAAAGCTCCCCCAAAAATTAACGGCAATGGGCTTTAGAAGAGTTGAAAGCGAGCCCGAAGTCGGGGAGTTCTCACTGAAGGGGGACTTCCTACACCTTATTACCCCCGACGAGAACGTTGAGCTCTCACTCTTCGGGGAGGAGGTTGAAGAGCTCAAAGTTAACGGAAGGGAGGTTTCGGAGTTTACCCTCGTTCCCCTCTTGGAGCTCCCTCAGGATAAAGAGGTCCTTAAGCCGATTGAGGAAGTCTACCCCGAGCTTGCAGAGAGGCACCTTCTCCTCGGGGAGCTCAGCGGAGCCGAAAAGCTCCTTCCTCTGGTCTATAAACTGGTTCCCATTACCGAGTATACGGGAAACCTCAAGGCGGTTATAGTTGAGAGCGAGCAGGTAAGGGTTCAGGGGGAGAGCTTCTTAAATCAGGTTAAGGAGGGGTGGGAGCTCCTAAAAAGAGAGGGGATACCCTCTGCAAAGCCCGAGGAGTTTGTTGAGGAAGTTAAGGTTGAGCCCCTCTTTTTCATCTACGAAAAGCCCGTGAAAGGGGGGATAGACTTCGGGATTAAAGCCCTTCCGCCGGTTGACGAGGAGAACGTTAAAGAGGTTGCAAAGGGCTTAAAGGGGTACAGGGTACGGTTAATTTACCAGAGCTCCACCCTAAAAGAGGAGGCCGAGAGGGAGCTCCGGCTGGCCGGGGCTGAGGTTGAGAGCGAGAAGGGAATCTCCTCGGGGGGCTTCAGGTTTACCGAGAGGAACCTCGCATGGCTCACCGAAAGCCAGCTCCAGATAGTCCCGAAGAAGAAGGAGGACATTACCTCCTTAGAGCCGGGCGAGCTCGTGGTTCACAGGGATTACGGAATCGGAATCTTTCAGGGAATAGTCAGCAGGGAGATTGCAGGAAAACGCTTTGACTTCATTGAGATTGAGTACGCCGGAGGGGAGAGGCTCTACGCCCCGTTTACCCAGATAGACAGGATTTACAGGTACACCGGATACAGAGGCAAAAAGCCGAAACTTGACAGGCTCGGAGGGACCTCCTGGAAGAACCTTGAGAGGAGAATTAAGGCCTCGCTGGCAAAGTTTGCAAAGGAGCTTGCCCAGCTCTACAGGGAGAGGAAGACCGCCGTAGGGGAAAGGTTAACGGGAGACGAGGCCCTCATAAGGGAGTTTGAGAGGCGCTTCCCCCACAAGCTGACCCCTGACCAGGCGAAGGCCGTTAAGGACGTCTACAGAGACATGGAATCCGAAAAGCCAATGGACAGGCTAATCTGCGGGGACGTGGGCTTCGGGAAAACGGAAGTTGCAATGAGGGCGGCAATGAAGGCCGTAAGCTCGGGGAAGCAGGTTGCCGTTATAGCCCCAACAACCGTCTTGGCAGACCAGCACTTCAGAACTTTTAAGAAGAGGTTTAAGGGCTTCCCCGTTGAGATTGAAATGCTCTCGCGTTTTAGGAAGAAAAAGGAGCAAAAGGAGATTTTAGAGAGGCTAAAAAAGGGGGAGATTGACATAATAATCGGAACCCACCGCCTCGTTCAGGACGACGTTAAGTTTAAAGACCTGGGGCTTTTAATAATAGATGAGGAGCACCGCTTCGGAGTAAAGACAAAAGAGAAGTTAACAAAACTCAAGAGCAACATTGACGTCCTCTACCTCTCCGCAACCCCGATTCCGAGAACCCTCTACTCGGCCCTTTCGGGCTTCAGGGACATCTCCCTCATAGAGACCCCTCCCGCAGGAAGGAGGGGAACGAAAGTAGTTGTAAGCAAGTACACCGACGAAATCCTGAAAGGGGCAATTGAGAGGGAGCTCGGCAGAAACGGGCAGGTCTTCGTAGTTCACAACGACATCTCGGAGCTCCCCCTCATAAAGGAGAAAATCCTCTCCTTCTTCCCCGAGGCAAAGGTTGAAATCGTCCACGGTCAGATGAAGCCTACGGAGATAGAGAAAATCATGCACGCCTTCTTTGAGGGAAAGATTGACGTACTGGTCTCAACCTCAATAGTTGAGTCGGGGCTTGACGTTCCGTCAGCCAACACTCTGATAGTTATAGGTGCGGAGAACTTCGGCCTTTCACAGCTCTACCAGTTAAAGGGAAGGGTAGGCAGGGGAATTGAGAAGGGCTACTGCTACCTCCTTACCTCCCCGAGGGCAAAGCTGACGCCCGAGGCGGTAAAGAGGCTTGAGGCCATGAAGAAACTGGCCCCGCTGGGGGGAGGCTTCCAGCTTGCCCTCAAGGACTTAGAGATAAGGGGAGCCGGAACCCTCCTGGGGCCCAAGCAGAGCGGTTTTGTTGAGAGCGTAGGTTTAGAGCTCTACACAAAGCTCCTAAACGAAGTTATTGAGGAGAGGGAAGAGGAAGAGGACGTTAAGCTAAACCTTCCCTTTGAGGCCTTTATCCCCGACGACTTCGTTGAGGACAGGAAGGAGAAGTTTAAGCTCTACTCTCAGCTGGCCTCCGCCAAGGAGCCCGAAGAGGTTATGAAGGAGATTGAGAGGGTGAGGGGAGCTCTCCCTGACCCCTTAGTAAACCTCTTTAAGACGATGAAGCTCAAGAAACTTGCCAAGGAGCTCGGAGTTAAGGAGATTTCCGCCTCTCCCAGCGGAAAGGCTATAATAGTTTTCGGCCCCAACACGTCGGCCTCACCGGAAAAGCTGGTTGAGCTGGTAAAGGAAAGGGGAGCAACCTTCACGCCCGACAGAAAGCTCTACATAGAGTTTAAGGAGCTTGACGACCTTATAAAAACCCTTGAGGAGTTAAAAAGATGAGAAGAGCACTGGCAGCTGCTCTAACCGCCGCCCTTTTAACCGGAGCTCCCGCCCTTGCAGAGAGCTCCCAACCCCAACAGCAGGTAAAGATTGACAGGAAGGTAAAGAGGGAGTTCTTCCTCGCCTTAAGGAGCGGCGACTTTAAGAAGGCAGAGGAGCTTATAGCGAGCGGCAAAGTTCCAGTTGACTTCAGGAACAAGTTCAGCCAAACCCCCCTCTACTACGCCGCAGACGCCGACAGCGTTGAGTTTGCAAACTTCCTGATTGAGCACGGTGCAGACGTAAACGCTAAAGATTTCTTCGGAATTACTCCCCTGCACGAGGCGGTAATAAGGGGGAGCTACAGGGTCGCAAAGCTCCTGATTGAGAAGGGAGCAGACGTAAACGCCAAAGACAACTACGGCTACACCCCCCTCCACCTTGCTGCCATTTACAACAGACCAAAAATAGCGAAGCTCCTCATTGAGCACGGAGCAAAGGTTAACGAGAAGGATAACTACGGAAATACTCCCCTCCACTACTGCGGAACAACTTTCGGAACTGCCCCGGTTGCAAAGGTCCTCCTTGAAAATGGCGCAGACCCGACAGTAAAGAACAACAGGGGCAAAACTCCCCTCCAGCTTGCAAACGAGGTTAAGAACTACCCGGTTGCAAGGTTAATTACCAAATACCTTGAGAAGAGAAAGTAATGGAGATAGTTCTCATCAGCCTCGCCGTCTTCTTCTTTCTCCTGCTCTTCCTCCTCCTTCTCCTGTTCTTCTTAGGGTTTGTCTTCTCATTCTTTAACTTCATTGAAAGAAAGCTCGGCCAGCCCCTTTCAAAGCTCCTCTTCGGCCTCTCATTCGTAGCAGGACTCTACCTGCTCCTGTGGGGCTGGGGAAACCTTAACGTCCACGGGGTCTATACTGGGGCTTTTTTGGTCGTAATCTCAACTCTCTACTTCCTCTCCGAGAGCACTCAGACCTATTAAATTCCGAACTTCACCAGGATTTTCCCCTCTTCAACCTTTATGGACTTAACCAGCTCGGCCTTACTCCCTTTCAGCCTATAAACGGGAAGCCTGCCGATGCTCTTTAAAGCCCTTGAAAGGAGCTTCCTCTCTGCCGGCCCTCCCAAGTTAAGAGGAATGAGGTCTGTAAGGTAAATAGTCTTCGTTTTCGGGTCGTAAACGACCTTCCCCTTAGCCTTTACCGTCCTCTCCTTTGGCTTCATAAGGGGAAGGGAGAGCCTGTACTTGAGCTTCACCTGAGCCTCGTCGTTCCCCAGGAGCTTTAGAGAGGGCTC
Source organism: Desulfurobacteriaceae bacterium (assembly GCA_027068415.1). Lineage (GTDB taxonomy): Bacteria > Aquificota > Aquificia > Desulfurobacteriales > Desulfurobacteriaceae > Thermovibrio. The sequence goes on from JAMOTD010000006.1 coordinate 105,553, forward strand.
AAGGAGCTCCACCTTTGCAAGGGCGTACTCCTTCTCAACGGGGAAGCTCCGGGAGAGGTTCCTGTTAACCTGACTTTCGGTTATGGCCATCGTATAGGCACAGGAAAAGAGAAAGAGCGAAACCATTAAGAGAGCAAACTTTTTCACTTTTTTTCCCCTTTCTAACACTTTTTAACAATTTTCAAGTTATCTTAACACTACCAAACCGATAAGCAGGGAGGAGATATGAAGAGAGTTCTACTTGGAATCCTCACAGCAACCCTCCTTATATCACCTGTCAAGGCAGCAACCGTCTTAATTAACGGAGTACCGGTAAACAAGCTCTACGTTGACTCTGAAGGAAGGCTCTACCTCACCCCGGGCCCGGGGAGAAAGCCGGTAAAAATTGAGGTGCCGGCAGAAAAGGGGACTACTCCCGTAGTCTCAAAGGATAAAAAGATAAAAGTAGGGGGAACTGCTTACCTACACTACGACGTTGATGCGAAAAATCCCACCCACAACAACGCCTTCAAGCTGACAAGAAACTACGTTGAGCTCAGGGGCTACTTTAACGACAAAGACTTCTTTAGAACAACCCTTGACGTTAAGCAGAGTGATGCCGTTGACGGAGGCTCTTACGTAGTAAGGCTAAAGTACGCCTACGCCTACTTTGACGGCGTCCTTCCCCACACCGGCGTTGAGGTGGGCCTGGCTCACCGCCCGTGGATAGACTGGGAGGAGCACCACGGCTGGCTCCACAGAGACCTTGAAGAGACTTTTATTGAAAACAAAAGGGGAGCCCACCTGATAAACTCTGCCGACTTCGGGCTCAACTTTAAGGGACACTACGGTATGGCCTCTTGGGAGCTGGGACTCTTTAACGGAGAGGGATACCACGGGGAAGAGGAGAGCTCCCACTTCGGTAAATCCCTTGAGGGAAGGCTCTCACTGAACCTTTTTGACGGGTTTACCCTTTCGGGCCACACGGTCCACTCCTTTGACCACAAAGGGGAGAAGTTTGACAGGCACATCTACCAGGTTCACGCCGTTTACAACAACCCCTACTTCTTAATTGCAGCCCAGTACATCTGGGATAGGGACGACTACTACAGCAGAGACGACAAAAAGCCCCACGGCTACTCAGTTAACGGAGACCTAAAACTTAAGCCCCTCACAGGTTACCCCCTCGGAATCTTGGCAAGGTACGACAGGTGGGATACGGACAACGGCGGAGAGGACGTTAAGAAACACTTCGTTTACGGCCTCTTTTACAACCTTAACAGCCACGTGAGGCTGACGGTTGCTCAGGATAGGCTCCTTGCGGAGGATAACGCAGGGAACGACGAGAATACTGTAATGGGAGTCGCTCAGGTTAAGTGGTAAAACTCGGCGGGCATCCCTGCCTTTTTCAGATAGAATTACGTTCAAAACCGAAGGAGGGAAAAATGAAAAAATTCATAGTAGCTGCCGCACTTCCCGCAATAGTCCTCTCGGGGTGCTTCGGAGGTGGGGAGAAGAAAGAGGAGAGCTCTGCGCCCCACAAAAAGAGCTCCGCAGTAATAAACGGAGCCGGAGCCACCTTCCCTTACCCGGTTTACGTTAACTGGGCAAAGGAATATGAGAAAGCAACGGGAGTCAAGGTAAACTACCAGGGAATAGGCTCGGGAGGAGGAATAAGGCAGGTAACCGAGAGAACCGTTGACTTCGGCGGCTCGGACAAGATGCTCTCACCCCAAGAGCTTGATAAGAGAAGGCTCTACCAGTTTCCGGCAATAATAGGAAGTATAGTAGTTGTCTACAACCTTCCGGGAATCGGCGACGGAGAGCTCAAGCTCTCAAACAGAACCGCCTGCGACATCTTCATGGGAAAGGTAAACTACTGGGACGACCCGGAAGTTAAGGAGGACAACCCTAACCTTAAGCTCCCCCATCAGAGGATTACCGTAATCCACAGGGCAGAGGGCTCGGGAACCACTTGGAACTTCACCTACTGGCTCAGTCAGGTCTGCCCAGAGTGGAAGGAGAAGGTGGGCTACGGAAAAGTAGTCAACTGGCCTACCGGAATCGGAGCAAAGGGGAACGCCGGAGTAACCAACTACGTTAAGCAGACTCCCGGAGGAATCGGCTACGTTGAGTACGCCTACAAACTCCAGAACAACCTTCCGGCAGCCCAGCTTCAGAGCAAAGAGGGCAACTTCGTAAAGCCTACAGAAGAGAGCTTTAAGGCCGCAGCCTCCCACGCAAGCTGGAAGATGGAAGAGCACTTCTACCTTCCCGGAAACCTCCTCCTTCAGTCCGGAAAGGAGAGCTGGCCTTTAACTGCCGCAAGCGTAATTCTGCTGCCAAGGGAAAAGAAGGAGAGGAACAAACTGGTTATAGAGTTCTTTGACTGGGCATTTAAGAACGGCGACCAAATTGCAGTTAAGCTCGGATACGTACCTCTACCCGAAAGCACCAAGGAGATGGTCAGGAAGTACTGGAAAGAGGTCGTCCTGAAGTAGGAAAGTTGAGCAATTGATAAAAACGAACGGCCGCCCTCTGGGCGGCTTTTCTATTTGGGGAGGTGCCGGGCACGACGGACTAAAGGAAATTTTAGAAAATTAGTTTTATTTAATCAAGGTAAAATCTAAAAATAAATCTGACAGAACTCCCCCGAAGGTCTATCTTTCCCCTACAAACCCTATGGTAGGGAAAGATGAACGAGAAAATCGTAATAAAGGGAGCAAGACAGCACAACCTTAAAAACGTTGACCTTGAGATACCCAAAAACAAACTGGTCGTAATAACGGGAGTTTCGGGCTCCGGTAAGTCCTCCTTGGCCTTTGACACCCTCTACGCCGAAGGTCAGAGGAGGTACGTTGAGAGTCTATCGGCATACGCCCGCCAGTTCCTTGAGCTGATGGAAAAACCCGACGTTGACCTGATAGAGGGACTCTCTCCGGCAATAGCGATTGAGCAGAAAACGGTCTCAAAAAACCCCCGCTCAACGGTGGGAACGACAACGGAAATCCACGACTACCTGAGGCTCCTCTTTGCAAGGGCAGGTCAGCCCTACTGCCCCAACTGTAAAGTTCCAATTGAGCCTCAGACGGTTCAGGAAATCGTTGACAGGGTTTTAAAGAAGGATGGCAGGAGGATTTTAATAATCGCTCCCGTTGTAAGGGAGAGGAAGGGAGAGCACAGGGACTTACTTGAGAAGTTAGTAAAACAGGGATTTAGGCGCTTCATAGTTGACGGGAAGGAATACAGGGCCGAAGAGGTCTTACAGCTAAAGCTTGAGAAGAAGGTAAAGCACTCAATAGAGGTGGTAGTTGACAGGTTAAAGGTCTCGGAAAAGCAGAAGAGCAGAATTGCAGACTCGGTTGAAACTGCCGTTAACCTCACAGACGGGCTCGTAGTAATAAAGGACTACGACACACAGGAAGAGGAGCTCCTCTCTACAAAGGGCTCCTGCCCCATATGCGGCTTTAGCTTCAGGGAAATCTCCCCCCGACTCTTCTCATTTAACAGTCCCTTGGGGGCGTGCCCCGAGTGCGGAGGCCTGGGTTTTAGGCTGGCGATTGAGCCAAACCTCTTAATAGACTTTGAAAAGCCCCTGATAGAGGCCTTTGAGCTAACCAAGTACGCAAAGTTTGAGTACCTGACCGACCTGATAGAGGCCGGCTGCGAGCACTTAGGAATCTCTCCCTACGAGAAGGTAAAGGACATACCAAAGGACAAGCTTGAATTTCTACTTCACGCCGAAAAGCAGCCGATTAGGGTTTACGGAAGCGTCTCGTTCTACAGGGGAAACTATAAACCCTACTACTTTGAGGGGATTTTAAGACACCTTGAAAGGCGCTACAGGGAGAGCGAGTCGGAGTGGGTTAAGGAGTTAATTGAGCCCTACCTTGTTGAGGTTGAGTGTGAGGCCTGCGGCGGGAAGAGGTTAAACAGGGAGGCCCTCTCGGTAAAAGTGGGAGGGCTGAACATCGCCCAGGTTGAGGAGATGACCGTTAAAAAGGCGTACGAGTTCTTTGAGGGGTTGGAGCTCCCGGGGAGTAAAAAAGTAATAGCCGAAAGGATTTTAAAGGAGATTAAAAACCGCCTTAAGTTCCTTATTGACGTAGGCCTTGACTACCTTACCCTTGAAAGAAGAACCTCAACTCTCTCTGGAGGAGAAAGCCAGAGGATAAGGCTCGCAACACAGGTCGGTTCAAGGCTATCAGGGGTTCTCTACGTTCTTGACGAGCCCAGCATCGGCCTTCATCAGAGGGATAACAGGAGGCTGATTGAGACCCTAAAGGGCTTAAGGGACCTGGGAAATACAGTAATCGTTGTTGAGCACGACACGGAAACCATAGAGAGCGCCGACTTTATAGTTGACATGGGGCCGGGGGCGGGAGTTCATGGAGGGGAGGTAGTAGCAACGGGAAGCCCCGAAGAGATAAAGAGGAACGAGAAATCCCTTACCGGCAAGTACCTCTCCGGAAAGCTGAAGATAGAAGTACCAAAAAAGAGGAGGAAGCCCGGAGACAAGTGGCTCAGGGTAATCGGGGCAAGGGAGCACAACCTGAAGAACATTACTGTTGAGTTCCCACTGGGTCTGTTTGTCTGCATAACGGGGGTTTCCGGTTCGGGTAAGTCAACCCTCGTAAACGAAGTACTCTACAAGGCCCTTGCGAGGGAGATTTACGGAAGTAAAGTGATACCGGGAAAACACGAAAAAATTGAAGGCCTTGAGTTTATAGATAAAGTAATTAGGGTTGACCAGTCGCCAATAGGAAGGACTCCCCGCTCAAACCCGGCAACCTACGTTGACATCTTTACCCCCATTAGGGAGCTCTTTGCCGCAACTCCGGAGGCCAGGGCAAGGGGCTACAAGAAGGGGAGGTTCTCGTTTAACGTCCCCGGCGGAAGGTGTGAGGCCTGTAAGGGAGACGGCGTAATAAAGATTGAGATGCACTTCCTCCCCGACGTTTACGTAACCTGTGACGTCTGCGGAGGAAAGAGGTTTAACAGGGAAACCCTTGAAATCACCTACAAGGGGAAAAACATCTACGACGTTCTTGAGATGACCGTTGAAGAGGCGATGGAGTTCTTCAAGAACCACCCGAAAATCTTTAACAAACTAAAAACTCTCTACGACGTAGGTCTGGGCTACATAAAACTGGGGCAGCCCGCAACGACCCTTTCTGGAGGGGAGGCCCAGAGGGTTAAACTGGCAAAGGAGCTCTCAAAGAGGGCTACCGGCAAAACCGTCTACATCTTAGACGAGCCCACGACCGGCCTCCACCTCCACGACATTAAGAAACTGATTGAGGTTCTCCAGAGGCTCGTAGATAAAGGAAACACTGTAATAGTTATTGAGCACAACCTTGACCTAATAAAGTGTGCCGACTGGATTATTGACCTGGGACCCGAAGGGGGAGAGGGAGGCGGAAGGGTAGTTGCAACGGGAACGCCGGAGGAAGTTGCAAAAACCGAAACCTGGACGGGAAAGTTTCTAAGGGAAGTCCTTTAAAATTAAGGCCAAAACTTCCACTAAGGAGGTAAAGGTGAAGGTACTTTTAATTTTAAACAGACAGCCCTACGACGGAACCGACGTTACGTGGAACGCCCTGAGGTTGGCCGGAAAGCTCCTTGAGGCGGGGGCTCTCGTCAGAATTTTCCTGATGAACGACGCAGTTGACCTTGCAAGGAACGAAACGGTAAAGCCCGAAAATTACGACCAAGACCTGGTGGCAATGCTCAAAGAGCTAATAGAGAAAGGGGTGCCGGTAAAGGTCTGCGGTACCTGTATGGCAAGGTGCGGAATTCACAAGGGTAAGCCCTACTTTGAGGGAGCAGAGAAGGCAACGATGAACGACCTCGTAGAGTGGGTTCTTGACAGCGACAAGGTCTTAACCTTTTAAAGGGAGGGGAGTTCCCCCTCTCCGGGCTAAGAGAGCTCCTTCATTGCGGCCTCGTGGCAGATGAAACACTCCATCTTGGTCTTCTGGGTTCCCTTAACGGAAGCGGGCTTAAAGCCGCCGAAGTGGTAGGCGTTAAGGAGCTCCACGGTCTTCGCAGCCACAGAGGCGGTTAACCTTGCGCACCTCTCAGAGCGCTCCTTACTGTTGTAGAGAATCGGCCTCTTGAGGGCTACAGAGGCAATTTTGCACCACCTCTGAACCGAGACGTGGCACAGGGGCGAGTGGGAGACGCTCTTGGGGAAGTTGGGAATGTCAACCTTGCCGCAAACCTTGGGTTGGTAGGTGGGGAGCTCGGCCTTCTGGTACCACTCAAAGAGAACGTCAATCATCGGCTTAAAGTCTTTACAGGTAAGGTTGAAGATTGCCGCCGCTCCGTTGAGAGTTCCGCAGACAGTTCCCCAGCCGGCAACTCCTCCGCCGCCGTACCAGAACATTAGAGAGGGAATCCCGAGGTAAGGCCCTCCTACCTTCTCCTTAAGGGTATCAATTATTGAGCTAAATACTCCGTAGCAGCACTCGTGGTGGAAGTAGCCCTGATAGGCTCTGTCGGCTATCTCCTCAGGGTCAAGTTTAACGTAGGGTAGCGGAAGTTTAACCTCTTCAGTTTTTGAAGCAAGGGCGGGGAGGTTTCCGGTCAAAATCCCGGCAGTTATACCAACTCCGGCAAGAAAACCATTCTTTAAGAACTTCCTCCTCTCCATGGCACCTCCTTTATTACCATTCATTAGTGGTGAATTTACCGCCAGTATATCATTACTTCCATGGAAAGGAACGAGGTTATTGGCCTTTTAAAAAAGTTCGGGCTCAATACTTACGAGGCCAATGCTACATTTCCCTCCTTGAAACGGAAGGGGCAACGGCGCCGGAGGTTGCCAAGAGGTCGGGGGTTCCCCCCAGAGGGTTTACGACTCCCTCTCCTCCTTAGAGGAGAAAGGATTGGTTCAGGTTGTAAATAGGAAGCCGAAGCTCTACGTTCCCCTGTCTGTAAGGGAGGCCCCTACTCAACAGGCTCTACCAGATAAAACTTGACTTTGAGAGGAGAGCTCCCTCAAAAGCCAAAGAGAAAACAGGTAGCGAAGAGGTCTTCACCGTTGAGGGGGAGAAAGCAGTAGTCTCAACGGCCGTAAGGTTAATCTCCTCGGCTGAAAAGAGCGTTAAGATAGCCGGTATCAGACCACTCTTTGCTTTCGGGTGCAGGGGGAACCTCGGGAAGTAGCTGAAAGAGGTGGGTAGAGCTCTTAGCAGTAGGAAAGTTTGATACCCCCTGCAAGGAGGAGATTAAGAGATTAGGGGGAAGGTACTTAGAGAGGGATGTTGAGTGTACTTACCTCCTGATAGTTGACGAGAGTAAGCTCCTCTACATCTACTCGGGAGACAGGGGAACCTTTACCGAGAGCAGAGGGGTTATAACGCCCATCCCCTCCTACTTCAGGGAGCTCTCTACTTAGCGGCGGGGGCCGGCTGGCTGTCAACCGTGTACCAGCTCTCCCTTACGTGGATAACCTTGCCGTCCTTGGTTTTAACGTCGTACTCGGTCTCAGCGTTAACGGTGTGCTGGTTAACCTGGTCGCTCCCCATAACGTAGCCGAGAATTCCACCTGCAACTGCCCCGTAGATTGCCGCGTCTTTGGCAGAGGCCTTGTAGTGCTTGTGGGTTGCAGCCCCTATTGTCGCTCCGCCGAGGGCTCCGAGCATTGCAGCGTCGGTCTTTGAAAGCTGGGTTGAGGTACATCCGGAAACGAGGAGGGCAAGAAAGCTAAGTGTCAGAATTAACTTTTTCATCGTACTTCTCCATAATTCGTTTATACTCGTCCAAAACCTTCCTCCTGATGTGGAGGTAGAGCTCCTTCTCAAGGGGATTGACGATTGGGACGAACTCACCGGTACGGCTCTTCTTTGAAGGCATCTGGATAAAGTAGCCTTTATTTGAATATATGATTTTTATGTCCCTGATTTCTAAAACGTCGTTAATCCTTACGGTCGCAACTGCCTTTATGTTCCCGCCGATTCCCGTCGTATCAAAGGGGTAAATCTTAACGTCGGTAACCTCAAGGTTCATTACAGGCAGTCTCTCAAGCTCCTTCCTGCTCACAGTAGAGAAACCCCCTGGCTAATCTGTTCGTAAACGGGGCTACCCTGCTCCCGCCAGCGCTCCAGCCTTGTGGAGCTTATAACCTGAACCGGCAGGTAGACAGAGCTCCTCTCATAAACCTTCAAGGCCTCCTCCATAACGGCCTTCAGGTCCCTTGAAGAGTCGTCGGTTATTACAAAAACCTCAAGCCCCTCGTCAGAGAGAACGGCCTTAACGTCAATGGGAGAGAGCCTCCTCTTAATCCCCTCAACAAACTCCTTGAGAGCCCTCTTCTTCTCCTCCTTAACGCTTAAAGAGCTCCACCACGCCGGGAGCTCCTCCTTAACACCTTCAACAAAGACAACGACGGCCTCACACCCCTCGGGAGGAGAGCAGGGCTCAAGGGGAACGAAAACTCCGTTTTTAAAAACTGCTCTAACGGTTTTCATTTAACCACTCTGCTAACATATTTGTATAAGGAATTTATTTAGAGGAGGGAGAGATGGCCATATTCAGGGATAGGCTTGAGGCGGGATATCGGCTCGCCGAAAGGATAAAGCTGCCGGAAAACAGCGTAATCTTCGCAATTCCCCGGGGAGGAGTTCCGGTAGGCTACGCCCTTGCAAAGAGCTTCAGAGTTCCCCTTGACATAGTAGTCGTCAGGAAACTTCCGATTCCCTGGAACCCCGAAGCGGGGTTCGGAGCAATAACCCTTGACGGAAAAGTGGTTCTCAACCCGGAGTTTGAGGGTTATCTCTCTCCCAAAACAGTTGAGGAGATTGCAAGGGTAGTTCATCAGGAGGTTTTAAGGAGGAACGAGGTTTACAGGGGAGGAAAGGGCTACAGGGACTTAAAGGGGAAAATTGCCGTTGTTGTTGACGACGGCTTTGCCTCGGGCTACACGGCAATCGCCGCCGCAAACTTCCTAAGGAGGTTCTCTCCCGAAAGGCTCGTTGCGATAGCCCCTGTCTGCCCCGTCCACACGAGAGAGCTCCTTGAGAACTACTTTGACGGGGTTTACTGCCTCGTTGAGAGCAGGGAGCTCCCCTTTGCCGTAGCCTCCTTTTACGACGACTTCCACGACCTAAAGGACGAGGAGGTCATAAACTTAGTAGAAGAGCTAAAGAGGGAAGGGCTCTTTTTCCCGGAGGTAAGAAGTGAAAACGGTTGATATGCTAAACACTGCAAAGAGGGTAATTGAGAACGCCTACGCCCCCTACTCCAAGTTCAGGGTTGCGGCAGTCCTCTACGGCGAAGAGGGCCTCTTTACCGGAGTAAACGTTGAGAACGCATCCTACGGCCTGACGGTCTGTGCAGAGAGGGTTGCAGTCTTTAAGGCAATCTCGGAGGGGAAGAGGAAGTTTGAGAAGATGTTAATCTACACGCCGGGACAGCAGAGCCTACCCTATCCCTGCGGAGCCTGCAGGCAGGTATTGGCGGAGTTCTTCCCCGAGGACTTCACGGTCATAGTTGCAAACGACAGAGAGGAGGAGCAGTTTAACCTTGGGGAGCTCCTACCCTTCAACTTCAGACTTTAAAGGAGGGAAAATGGTAGAAGTTCTCCTTGTTGAGGACGACGAGGCAATAGGAGATTTAGTAAAGTACAACCTTGAGAGGCAGGGTTTTTCAGTTGACTGGGTCTTAGACGGAAAAGAGGCCCTTGAGAGGTTAAACGAGAAAAAGTACGACATAATAATCCTTGACCTGATGCTTCCGAGCGTTGACGGGCTGGAGCTCTGCCAGAAGGTAAGGCAGGAAGGTAAGAACAAAGAAACTCCCATAATAGTTTTAACAGCCTTGGGGGACGAAGACACAAAAGTTAAAGGCTTTTCAGCCGGTGCAGACGACTACGTTACAAAACCCTTCAGCGTTAAGGAGCTCCTTGCCCGAATAGAGGCGGTTTTAAGGAGGGTGGGCTACTCCAAGAAAGACATCTTAGAGTTTGAGGGAATAGTTGAGAACAAAAAGTCTAAGACGGTTACGGTTGACGGAAAGCCAATTTACCTCACAAAAACCGAACTCCAGCTCCTTGAGTTTTTCCTTGAGCACCCCGAACAGCTCTTTACAAGGGAGGAGCTCCTTGAGAACATCTGGGGAAGCGACCACAACGAGACAACGAGAACCGTTGACGTCTACATAAGCCGCTTAAGGAAAAAGTTGGGAGAAAAGGGAAAGTTCTTAAAAACCCTTCCGCGCCTTGGGTACAAACTTACGAGGGAGCAGGGCTAACCGCCCTCTCCCCTGTACTTCTTCAAAAACTCCTCCTTAAACTCCTTAAACTTGCCCTCTCTAATGGCCCTCCTTATTCCCTCCATCAGCCTTGCGTAAAAGCGTAGGTTATGGATTGTATTCAGGATAACCGAGTTAACCTCCCCGCTTGCGTAGAGGTGCCTCAGGTAGGCCTTAGTAAAGTTCCTGCAGGTATAACAGTCACACTCGGGGTCAAGGGGAGTGAAATCCCTCTTATACTTTGCCGCCTTGATATTTACTCTGCCGTAGGTGGTAAAGAGAGTCCCGTTCCTTGCGTTCCTGGTTGGCATAACGCAGTCAAACATGTCAACGCCGGCCTCAACAGCTTCCAGGATGTCTTCGGGAGTTCCCACCCCCATTAAGTAGCGGGGCTTATCAAAAGGGAGGTTAGGGGCAACGAGGCGGGTAATCCTGTACATCTCCTCCTTCGGCTCCCCGACGCTTAACCCCCCGATTGCATAGCCCTCAAAGGGAAGCTTTGTCAGCTCCTCAACGCACTTTAGCCTTAAGTCCTCGTAAATTCCCCCCTGAACGATTCCGAAGAGGGCGGTTTTATCGGTAGTTCTTGCCTCTATGCTCCTCTTTGCCCACCTTAAAGTCTTCTTCATAGAGTGCTTTGCGTACTCGTAGGTTGCAGGATAGGGAGTACACTCGTCTAAGACCATTCCTATGTCAACTCCGATTCTCTCCTCAAACTCAACTACAAACTCGGGGGTAAAGAAGTGCTTGCTTCCGTCAACGTGGGAGCGGAACTCTATTCCCTCCTCCGTTATCTTCATGAGCCTGCCGAGGCTAAAGACCTGAAAGCCGCCGCTGTCGGTCAAAATCAAATCGCTCCATCCGGTAAAGGAGTGAATTCCCCCTGCATCCTCAATTACCTCCAAACCCGGCCTGAGGTAGAGGTGGTAAACATTTGCTAAAACGAGGGAGTAACCCATTCCCTCAACCTGCTCCCAGGTTAAACCCTTAACCGCCCCGAGAGTTCCGACAGGCATAAAACAGGGAGTTTCAGTCTGACCGTGAGTACCCGTAAGTTTTCCTACTCTTGCTTTTCCGTCGGTCTTCAGAACCTTAAAGTCCACTTTTTCCTCCGAAGTCCGTTATTATGAGGCGAGAAAATCCGGTGAGGTTAAAGATAACTTTAGAAGGAGCAAAGATTCTATCCTTATTTATTACCTACCGAAATTCAGCCGGCGGAATAACAGCTGTAATTAAAAACTTCAGCGACTCTTTACGAATGTCTCGTAGAAGACTTTTGTATTGTGAAAGCCGCGGCGTTTGTTTCGGTTTGAGCCCCTGAAGATAACGACGTCTATTCCCAGCTGACGGCAGACCGGACAGGAGCACTCCTTCCAAATTTTGCTCTTTAGGAGGGAGAGGTAGAGCTCCGCGTACTTTTCCTCCTTAAACTCCTCCCTGTAAAAGAGCTTATCGTAGGCTATTACCTCTTCGACCAAGGCCTCAACTTCTCTCAGGCTTCCCCTGTCGTAATCCCTCAAGCCTTTTAAAATTTTCTCTTCTCTCTCTTTAAGGCCAGAGTGCTCACCCTTTAACCTCTTTCTGAGCCTCGGATTTGAGGAGTCGGGAACTCTAATAGAGGCGTACCACTTCCGGTCAACCCCGAGATAGTTCTCCTTTGCCTTGAGCCAAGCCTTTCTAAAGTAAGAAGCACTGTCAAAGCTGAAGATTCCGCAGGAGGCCATCTTGGGTAGGAGCTCCTCCCTTAAAACGCCCAAAAGGTGAACCTTTATACCCGAGAGGTCTATCTCCCTGTAGAGGGCCTCAAGGAGCCGGCCTATGAACTCTGTCGGTCGAGGGACGAGCCCGCCGAGGGCAACAAACCTGTAGCCCATCTTTACAAGCTTCTTAACGCTGTCAACGTAGGTCTCAACCGAGTAGCCCTGAGCCGCACCTACGGGGGTAAATGGAGCTCCCATGCTCTCTTTCAGAAACCTCTCGGCGTTCTTAAGGCTCAGCTGACGCCTCCCCTCAAGCTCCTCTTCCGAAAGGAGGAGCTTTACTTTTCCCCCTTTAACAGGTTTAACATCTTTGAACTTGAACTTCTCGGCATCCTCCTCTTTTACCGTAATTGTTTCGGCACAGATGTGGTCAACCGAGATTCCGTAGTCAAAGCCAAGCTTAGAGTAGAGCTCAACTGCGTGGGGAACTTCCATCTGAGGCTCTTTGCTTGAAACGTAGGTAAAGGCTCCGCAGTCTCCCAGAACGGGAAAGGATGAGGGGAGTTTTAAGTATTCCTTTATGTTTTTGTAGCCCCTTATCGTCGGCCTTCCGTTAACCCTTATGAGCCTCAGCTTGAGCTCAAAGACGCCGAGGCTTACCAGAATTCCGTCGTAGGGGGGAGGGGTGAAAATCTCGTGGGCGAAGAGGGCGTTCTTAAAGCCGCCGCTACCGTAGGTATCCTTAATCGGGTCAAAGTCCCTGTGAACCCAGTCTTCCCAGTAGGGCATAAAGTACTTCAAGCCGTTCTCCGGGAAAAAAGTGTGAAGGTAATTATCTCAAAGGGAGAGGAACTTGGGGCAGTCAAATCGGAAATCGCAGGCAAGGCAGGTTTTCTTATCAATTTGAGAGGGGAGCTCCCACCTCCCACTCTCCTTGGACTTCTCAATCTCACGGACGATTTCGGAGAACTCCCTTATAAACCCCTCAACCTCCTTAACGGTCTTTTCGTCGGTAAAGTCTATCTCGTAAACGGCCCTTGAGAGCTTCTCCTTCAAACTTTCCCCTTTTAAGAGCTCATTCATAAAGAGCAAAACTGCTCTCCTCGGGTAGCAGCCGTTCCTCTCTTTAAAGAGGTAGCCGTAAACGAACATCTGCTTGGTGTAGATTTCTATCTTCTTCCTGCCCAGGGGGGTTGAGGGCTCGGGTCTCTCCATTCCCTTGTAGTCCCAGATTTCAAACTCCCCGCCCTCAACTTTCAGGGCGTCAACAATTCCGTAGAGGATAAAGTGGGGGAGCTCCTTTATCAGCCTGAGCTCGGCCTCCTCAATTTTGGGGATAAAGTCCCCTGCCAGAAGGCGGCAGAACTCCTTCAAAAGGGCTATTACCCTCTCCCTTACCTGAGGGGAGGAGGGCCTTACCCCTTCGGCCTCCATGGCGCTCTCAACCTTCCTAAAGAGCTCCTCAACGTCATCCTCACCTATAACCCTCTTATCAACCCTATAGACGGTGTGAGCCCTCTTTAAGAAGCGGTGAATTACGCTACCGTACCACTCCTGAGTAGGGTTTGAGGGAGCAAAGCCGTAGAAGCGGTAAAGCCCGTACTGACGGGGACACATTGAGTAGGAGATTATGTCGCCGGTAATCGTGTACCTCTCCTTTATCTTCTCCTTTTTACCGGAGAGCTTTTTCCCTATTCTTTTGCTGAACCTCTCTAACCTCTCAGCTATCTCCTGAGCTCTCACTCTCAACCTTCCTCTTAAAGGAGTTTTTAAACTTCTGCAGTTTGGCGGGGTCAAAGCCCGGAAAGGCGGCCGTTTTCCAGGGCCTATTTTCGTCGTTCTCAATTCCCTCTCCGGTCAGTATTATCAGGGCGTAGATAGCCCGGGAGTAGGCAACGAAGAAGCGCTTAACGGCCTCAACGGCACTCCTCTCCCAGGAGTTCCCCACCCTGTAGGGCAGGTACTCCTTAAAGAGCTCCTCAAGCTTTGAGAGCCTGAAGTCGGCCGAGAGGCCGTCAACCTCCCCTACGAAAACTATCGGGAACTCAAGGCCTTTGGACTGGTGAATTGTCATCAGGGGGAAGTAGCCGGAGGGGACTTGGGGGAGCTCCTCTTGGTCAACCTCGCCTCCGAGTAGGAGAGGAAGGAAGGAGCGGTAGAACTCGCAGAAGCTCTGAAGCCTGACCGCCGTTAACCTAAGCCATCTCTCCCTCTCCTCTCCGTTCAAGTCCTCCGGCTCTCCAACCTTAATTCCCAGCTTCCTGCAGAGCTCGGCAACTTTAGCCGGGAGCTCCTGCCAGCCGTCAACCTCCTTCCTTGAAAGGGCTTCAACCGAAAAGAGGAGCTGGCTGAGCCTTGCCAAATTAAACCTCTCAATCTCCCCCTTTACCTTCAGGTGGGGAATCAGCCTGTAGAAGACCTCAAGGAGGGAGATTTCACCCCTCTCAACCTCGCCCTTAAGTGCAGAGATAAGCTCTGCAGGGAAGGTTTCGGCAGCCCTCTTCCAAGGTTCAAGCTCCTTTAAGAGCTCCCCGCCGGTGTCGGAGGGAGGAGGGATAACCTTTAAAAGAGCCCCCACGGTTCTGTAAACCTCCTCCCTTTCCTTAAAGGCCTTTGAGCGGGGGTTATAAACCCCTATACCGGCAGGCTCAAAAACCTTCCTTATAAAGGCCGCAAGAGTCTTCTCTCCGCTAAAGCTCCTCTCTCTGGTACTGGGAAGGAGGAGAACGGCATCGGAGTAATCCTCAATTACTCCTCTTTCTTTTAAGGCCTTTAAGAGCTCAAAGGTAAAGCGGGCAAGGGAGCTCCTGTCTCCTTTAACTTCAAATACGGCTCCTCCCAACTCAGGGTAGGAGTCTATTCCCGAGAACCAGAGGACTTTCTTGTCGGTTGAGAGGGAGCTCCAGACCTTCTCAAACTTCCCGTAGCTCCTGTGCTTCTTCATAAAGTAGTTGATAAAGGCGACTATTGACTTATCGGAGCGGTAGTTTTCAAGGAGCTTCACCTTCTCCGGCTTTACACCAAGCTCCTTTTCACACCTACTTTCAAAGTCTATGAAACACTCAACAACGGCACCCCTGAAACGGTAGAGGGACTGGTAGTCGTCTCCTACAACGGTAAGGTTTTTGCTCCTGCGGGCAAGGGCGAAGTAGATTTTCTCGTCCAGAGGGTTTGTATCCTGATATTCGTCAACTAAAACGGCTTTTATTCCAGGAAAGTAGTCGGTTCCGTCCCCCCTTAAAAAGAGACATCCCTCATCCTCCTGTAAAAACCGAAAGAACATCCTCTCAAGGAGGGCGTGGTCAAGAAACGATTTCTCCTTAATGAGGTTGAGGTACTTCTCGTAGAGCTCCCCCGCATCCCTTACCGCCGCTTTCGTGCTCCTCTTCAGTCTTTTGTGGGAAACTAAATTCTGAGTGAGGAAGTCAAAGAGGAAGGAAAGGAGGGAGAGTCTATCAAGGGAAGTCTGCTCCCTCTCCCCCTTAAACTCACCAAAAAAGGCCCCTCTGCCTTCCTCAATCTCCTGACGGAATTCCCTGTAGATGAAGAGCTCCCTCTCAAACTCCCCCACCAGCCTGTACCTGCCGTACCTATCGTAGTGGAACTCGTCCATAACCCTTGCGACCAAGGAGTGGAGGGTTCCGCAGTAGAGCTCGTAGGGCTCTAAGGGGAGCTCGGAGAAGATTTCCCGAAGTTTCCCCGCGTACGAAACGATTCTGGTTAAAAGCTCGTTTGCCGCCTTCCTCGTAAAGGAAACGAGAAAGATAGACTTGGCGGGAAAACCCTTAACGGCCATAAAGTAGAGAGCCCTCAAAACCAGAACTTCAGTCTTCCCCGAGCCGGGGCCTGCAACGACCTTCAAGGGCTTTTCTGGAAAGGAGATTGCCCTCTTCTGGCTCTCGTTTAACCTCTTTCCCGAAATCTCCTCAACGGCAGAAAAGAACTCCTCTCTACTCAGAAGGCTCAAATCCGGCCTCCCTCAGCTTTTCTAAGAGCTCCTTAATTCCTCCCATATTTCCCGTGCCGAAGGAGAGGAACTCAACCCCCGCCTCTTCTGAGGCCTCCTTCAAACACTCGTAGTACTCCCTTCTCGCCCCTCCCCTAAAGTAAACAACGGCGTCAAACTCTTTTAAAACCTTTACTACCTGCTCTTTTAACTCCCTGCACCTCTTCCTATCCATTACGGCCTCGTAGGGCTCAATAATTTCGTCGCCCCCTACAAGGCCGTACTTTGCACTTAAGATGAAAAAGGGGACTCCGAGCTCCTTAGAGCGCCTGTAGAGGTGCCTTATTCTCGCGCTTTTATAGAGTTTACCTGCGGCGGTGGGTTTCTCCTCTTTCTTCCCTCCGCAGGCGGTTATAAGGGCTACTTTCCTGCCCAAACCTCCCCCCTGAATCGGCACTTCGCTCCCTGACGGGTATCCCTCCTCTCAAACTCTCTCCTGATGGCCTCAATTACCTTCGGCTTTTCCCTCTGGGTGCACCAGGAGGGGCCGACGAGGAGTTCTGGCGGGGCCTCACCTGTAATCCTCTGAATTACTGTCTTTTCCGGAAGCCTCTCAATAAAGTCAACAACGAGCTTTGCGTACTCTTCAAGCTCAAGGAGTTTAAAGGGCTTTTCCTGGTAGATTTCGGCAAGTTTCGTTCCCCTTATAACGTGGAGGGGGTGAATTTTTACGCCGTCAAGCCTTAAAGAGGCTATAAAGTCGGCAGTCTCCAGCATGTCTTCGTAGTCTTCAGTCGGAAGGCCCAAAATCGTGTGGGCGCAGAGGTTTATCTTGGGAAATTTCCTAACTCTCAAAACCGCGTCAATAAAGTCCGAAACCCCGTGCCCCCTGTTCATAAACCTTAAGCTCTTAAAGTGGGAGCTCTCAAGCCCAAGCTCAAGCCAGACCAGGTAGTCGGAGGTGTAGGAGTTTAGGAGCTCCAGAACCTCGTCGGGAACGCAGTCAGGACGGGTTCCCACTATCAGGCCGACAACCTCCTTAAACTCTCTAATAGCGTCGTAAATGGGCTTTAAGACTTCAGGCGGAGCGTAGGTGTTGGTGTAAGCCTGAAAGTAAACGAGGAACTTCTCGGCCCCGTAGCGGCGGCGGACCCTCTCCATACCCTCCCTAATCTGCTCCCTAACGGAGAGAGCCCTCTTCTCGGGCCGGTACTCAGAGCCCGAGTAGCAGTAGATACACCCGCCCCTTCCCTTCGTTCCGTCTCTGTTGGGGCAGGTGAACCCGGCGTCAACCGTTATCCTGAAAACCTTTTCTCCGAAAGTCTCCCTGAGGTACTTTGAGTAGGAGTAGTACCTCTCCACTACTCCTCCTCTTCCTCCTCAAACTCAATCCCTATGGGGACAAACTCTGCAACGTCAGAGAGGCCCCACTCCTCAAACTTCCTGCTCCCCTCCTCTTCACACTCAATAGGAACTACGAAGATAAAGCCCTCCCCCGAGCGGCGGCAGTGCTCGGCGATTGCCTTGGCCTTCTTTTCCGCCTCCTCGGTCTTTAAAGTGTTGCAGTCCTCAACCTGAACGGCTATCTGCTGCCTCTCACCTTCCTCATTCTCATAAACGGCCAAGAAGTCGGGGAGGTACTCTTCACCTTCAGCTTCGGGCTCGTAAATCTCAAAGCCCTCTTCCTCCATCAAAATAGCCATAAGCTCCATGAGCTCTTCTTTAGTCAGTCCTTGTTCCATCTCTCTCCTCCCTTATCCTTTAGGCTTAACTTATTGCCGGCGGGGTCAAAATACAATAAAGGGTAATATAATTTCTCTAATCCAAACCGGCTGAAGTGAAATGATAAGCTCTACAAACCTGAAAGTAAAAGCTCAAGAATTCCTAAAGCCTTTGGCGGAGAATTTAGGAAGCGTCGGGATTTCCCCAAACGCCGTAACGGTTTCGGGCTTTATTCTCTCTCTCCTCTCGGCCTTTGCAATAGGTAGCGGAGAGATTTTGGCGGGAGCTCTCCTCTTCGGCCTATCTGGACTGTGCGACACCTTAGACGGGATTTTGGCCAGAGTTTCGGGAAAGAAGAGCCGTTTCGGAGCATTCCTTGACTCATTCCTTGACCGCTACTCAGACTTCTTCCCCCTTGCCGGAATCTGCCACTTTGCCCACACAAACGGCGACTCTCCGCTCCTTTTAGCAACCCTCTTAACAATTGCGGGCTCTTACGCAACAAGCTACGCAAGGGCAAGGGCGGAGGCGCTGGGGGTTGAGTGTAAGGTAGGTTTACTTGAAAGGCCCGAAAGGTTCTTCATTCTCCTCTTTGCCCTCCTTACAGCCTACCTCTTCCCGGCACTCCTCCTACTTGCAGTGCTGACGAACTTTACGGCCGCCCAAAGGCTAATCTGCGCTGCAAGGGAGCTGAGTTGAAAAGGCTCCTGATAACTCTCCTTCTCCTCGTAATCGCCGCAGCAGGAGGGGGCTTCTACTTTGTAAAGAGGGAGTTAACGGAGAAAAAGCCCGTCTCCCTTCACTTTGAGGTTAAAAGGGGCGAAAGCCTAAAAGAGGTTATAAAGAGGCTCTCGGAAGAAGGAGTAGTAGGAAATCCGGAAGTCCTCTACCTCTGGGGAAGGTTTAAGAAGGTAAAGGTTAAAAGCGGGTGCTACAGGATTGAGGGGGAGCTCTCGCCGGTAGAGATTTTGAGGGAGCTCGGAAAAGGAAGCCCCTGCCTTAAGGAGTTTACAATCCTTCCCGGCTCAAACATCTTTGAGGTTGATAAAGTCCTATCCGAAAAGGGGTTCTGCAGAAAAGGTGAAGTGCTGAAGCTGGCAGGGAATAAAGAGCTCCTCAGGGAGCTGAAAGTTCCCTCCCTTGAGGGCTTCCTCTACCCCGATACCTACCTTGTAAACAGGGAGAGCTCCTGCCGGCAGGTCATAAAGGTTGCGGTAGAGAGGTTCCACAGGGTAGTTGACCCTCTCTTTAAAAACTACAACCCGCCTCCCAAAGTCAAGAAAGCCCTCAAAGAGATTACCCCCCTAAAGGTAATCACGGTCGCCTCAATAGTTGAGAAGGAGACGGGAGTTGAGAAGGAAAGACCCCTCATTGCGGCGGTAATCTACAACAGGCTGATTAGGGGAATGAAAGTCCAGTGCGACCCTACCGTTATCTACGCCCTGAGGCTAAAGGGAGTAGAGAAAGAGAGGCTCCTATACAAAGACTTAAAAGTTGACTCCCCCTACAACACCTACCTCTACAAGGGGCTTCCCCCCGCCCCAATCTGCAACCCGTCGCCGGCCTCAATCAAGGCGGCACTCTACCCGGCAGACGTAAACTACCTCTACTTCGTCGCAAACGGCAAGGGAGGCCACAACTTCAGCGAAAGCTATAATCAGCACTTAAAAGAAGTAAGGAAGCTCAGAAGATGTCAAAGAGGTTCGTAGTAGAGAGCTCCGGCGAAAAGTTCCCCTTCTCAAGGGGAGTTTTAGTTCGCTCCCTTACAAAGGCCGGCCTTTCCGTTGAGGACGCCTACCGGGTTGCAGACCTCGTGGCACAGCAGTTTAAGGGAACCATAACGACAGCCCAGTTAATTGAGCTGGTTTACAAAGTCTTAAAGTCCCAGTTCGGCAAAAAGGTTGCAAACCGCTACAGGAGGCTGGTTAAAGAGAAAGAGGTCTTGGTCTGTGAGGAGTGCGGAAAGTCCTTCTCTCCCTTCTCAAGGGGAATTTTAGCATCCTCAATCCGCTCGGCCGGAGTTGACACAAAAGAGGCCTACGAGATTGCAAAAGAGGTTTACGACTACTTAGTAAGAAAGGGAATTTTCAGGGTAAAGCGCTCGGAGCTCAGGGAATTAACGGCAAAGCTCTTAAAGAAGAAGTTGGGAGAGGAGTTTGCCCAGAGGTACCTCCTGTGGAGGAGGGCAAAGAAACTTGAAAAGCCGATAGTTATCCTAATCGGCGGAGCTACGGGAGTGGGCAAGTCAAGGCTCTCGGCCGAGCTTGCGGGAATTCTTGAGATAAACAGAATTGCCTCAACAGACTCAATAAGGGAAGTTATGAGGAAGATGGTTTCAAAGGAGCTCGCCCCTTCACTCCACGTCTCCTCCTATCAGGCGGGGAACGAGATTCCCTACCTTAAGGAGCTCCCCAAAGAGGAGAGGGTAATTTACGGCTTCCTTGACCAGAGCGAGAAGGTTTTAACGGGAATTGAGGCGGTAATCAACAGGGCGATTAAGGAGAACGTAAGCCTTGTGGTTGAGGGAATTCACCTAATACCGGGAATAGCCGAGAAGTTTAAGGAGAAAGCTTACGTAGTCCACATTCTCTTAACAACCTTAGACGAGGAGATGCACAGGAGCCGGTTCAAGTCAAGGGAGAAGAGCTCCCAGAGGACGAGCAAGAAGTACCTGAAGAACTTTAAGGCCATAAGGAAAATTCAGGACTTCCTCTACCAGAAGGCAAAGGAAACCAAAACCCCGGTAATTGACAACATTGACTTTGACCAGACCAGAGACAGGGCCCTTGAGGTGATAACCGACAGACTGGTAGAGCTTACGGGGGTTAAGGCGTGAATACTCTAATCTGGATTGGTGCAGGCGGCTTCTTAGGGGCAATCGCAAGGTTTTTAATTTCCGGAGCAGTCCAGAAACACTTCCCGACCCCCTTCCCGGTAGGAACCCTCGCAGTTAACGTTTTAGGGAGCTTCCTAATAGGCTTCCTTGCCCTTTTATTTGAGGAGATGATAGCTCCCCAGTATAAGGCGATGGTGATTACGGGCTTCTTAGGAGCCCTGACTACCTTCTCAACCTTCAGCTACGAGACCTCAATGCTCATAGTTGAAGGGGCTTACGGGAGAGCTCTCCTCAACGTCCTCCTGAACGTAATCCTCTGCCTGAGCGCAACTTTCCTCGGAATGTGGAGCTTTAAAGCCCTCTTTAGGAGCCTATAAACCGTTGATAATCCCTCCCAAGCGGAATTTCTTAAATGGTAGAAAAACTAAACAGGAGGGAGAGATGCTACTTGACCTTGAAAAGGGAGCCTTTTTGGTAAAGCTGGCGCGCCTTGCTGCAGAGGAGTACCTGAAAAGGGGAGTTAAGATTGAGCCCCCGCCCAGCACTCCGCCGGAGCTCTTTGAGGAGAGGGGAGTCTTCGTAACGATAAAGCGCTACCCCTCCGGAGAGCTCAGAGGCTGCATCGGCTACCCCGAACCGATAATGCCCCTCGTCCTTGCAACGATAGACGCCTCAATAAGCGCAGCAACGAGAGACCCGAGGTTCTACCCGATGAGGCCCGAGGAGCTCCCCCACGTAACTTTTGAGGTTACCGTTTTAACTCCCCCCGAACCGATAAACGTTCCACCTCAGGAGCTCCCAAAGGCAATTAAAGTCGGAAGGGACGGCCTGATAGTTAGGTGCGGAATGGCAAGCGGCCTTCTCCTTCCGCAGGTTCCGGTAGAGTGGGGGTGGAACGAGGAGGAGTTCCTATCCCAAACCTGCGTAAAGGCCGGCCTCCCTCCGAGCTGCTGGCTTGACCCCAGGTGCAAGTTCTATAAGTTTCAGGGACAGATATTCACCGAAGTTGAGCCCTACGGGGAGGTCGTGGAGGAGGAAATCTCCTGACAGGAGGTAGAGCTTGGGAAACTGGATAATGGACATTCTGATTGCCCTTCCTGCAATCCTCTGGGCAATAACAATCCACGAGTTTGCCCACGGCTTTGTTGCCTACAAGCTGGGCGACCCTACCCCGAAACTCCAGGGAAGGCTAACCCTTAACCCCATAGCCCACCTTGACCTACTGGGCTTCATCGCCCTTTTGCTGGTGAAGTTCGGCTGGGCAAAGCCGGTAATGGTCAACCCGAGGAACTTTAAAAAGCTCGGCCCCCGGTGGGGAGAGGTTGCGGTAGCGATTGCAGGCCCGATGGCAAACTTTATAAGCGCCTTCGTCTCTGCCCTACTATTAAAGTACCTGCCCTTCTCGGCAATGCCCCCCTCAGTTGCGGAGCCCCTTTTCCTAATCCTCAAGTACAGCCTCTTTATAAACGTTGCCTTCGGGATTTTCAACCTCCTTCCGATTCCCCCACTTGACGGCTCAAAGATTTTAGAGGCCTTCCTCCCCTACAACCTCTACCTCAAGTACAAACAGATTGAGCCCTACGGCCCCATAATCCTGATAATCCTCGTAATAAGCCCCCTTCTCAACTGGCTCCTAATTCCGCTGGTCAACGGTATGATTAAGGCAATTCTCGTCTTAACCTGATTTCATAGGTGAGCCATGCTCTTTAAAGAGCTTATCAAGAAAAAGAGAGACGGCGGGAAGTTAACGAAGGAGGAAATCTCTTTTGCCGTTAACTCCTACACAGCCGGCCAAACTCCCGACTACCAGATGGCTGCCCTCCTGATGGCAGTTTTCTTCAGGGGATTGGACTGGGAGGAAACTCTAAATTTAACCGAGGCGATGCTAAAAAGCGGTAAAGAAGTTAACCTGAAACTCCCGCCGCCCCTTGTTGACAAGCACAGCACAGGAGGAATCGGGGATAAGGTCTCAATAGTCCTTGCGCCGGTTTTAGCCGAGATGGGCTTCAGAGCTCCGCTACTGGCCGGAAGGGCACTCGGCTTTACGGGGGGAACGATAGACAAACTTGAGAGTACCGGAATGAAGGTGGAGCTCTCCCCCGAAGAGATTGAGGAGGTGGTTAAGAAGTTCGGCTTCTCAATCTCGGCCCAGACTGAAGAAGTAGCCCCGGCAGACAGGAAGATTTACGCCCTGAGGGACGCCACGGCAACCGTTGAGAGCATTCCCCTGATAGTCTCCTCAATTCTGAGCAAGAAGCTGGCCGTAAACACGGAAGGAATAGTCTTTGACGTTAAGGTGGGAACCGGAGCCTTCATGAAGACGATGGAGAGGGCAAAAGAGCTTGCGGAGGGGCTTGTTGAGGTCAGCAGGCTCTACGGTAAAAAGGCCGGAGCTCTCATAACCGAGATGAGCCAGCCCCTCGGCATTTACGCAGGAAATTCCCTTGAGGTAAGGGAGAGCTACGAAGCCCTATCGGGGAAAATATCTCCGGACTTACTTGAAGTCGTCTCCTCTTTAGCGGGAGCTCTCTACCGGCTGACCGGAAGGGGAAGTTTTGAAGAGGGCAGGGCAGAGGCCGAGAGAGTAATAAGGGAAGGAAGAGCCCTTAAAAGGTTTGAGGAGTGGGTTGAGTACCTGGGAGGAAACCCCTACCCGGAAGTAAAGGCCGAAAAGGTAGAGGTTAGAGCTCCCGAAGAGGGCTTTATTTCGTCAATTGACGGCGAAAAACTGGGCTGGCTGGTGGTTGAGCTCGGAGGAGGAAGGAAAAGGGCGGGAGAGGAGATAGACTACTCGGTAGGTCTGGCGTTTTTTAAGAAAATCGGCGACAGGGTAGAGATAGGAGAGGTAATCGGGGAAATCTACTTTAACGGCGGAGACAGGGAGAAGCTGGTCAGAAAATACCTCTCTGCCTTTACCTTCTCCCGGGAGTCCTGCCCCAGACCGGAACTGATAAAAGAGACGATTTTGTAGGTCTTGTAATTAGAGTTTCACGATTTTAGATTTCAATCTAACCACTAACAGTTTCGGAGGAAGTATGTCAGCAGAAGTAATCAAAAAGGCGTCTGAGCTTGCTCAGGCAATTGCAGAGTCCGAAGAGCTTGCAAACCTCAGGGCTGCCGAGGCAAAGCTCCAGATGGACCCCGAGGCGAGGGAGCTCCTAAGCGAAGTCCAGAGGCTCCAGCAGATGGCCCAGATGTCAGGCTCACCCGAGGCAATGCAGCAGCTTGAAGAGGCCTTCAACAAGTTTGCCGAAAACCCGGTAGGCAAGGAGTACCTTGAGGCCAACCAGCGCTTCAGCCAGATGCTTGAAACCGTAAACGCCCTCCTTCAGGAGGCAATTGAAGGCCCCAAGCAGCACGGCCACGGCTGCTCAGGCTGCTCCGGCTGCGGAATGTAACTCAGCCCTTTCCGCCCCCTCCCCTGGGGGCTTTGTTTTTTAAATAAAGTAAGTAAAGATAAAAGTTAGCTTCTTTTCTATACCTTTTTGAAAATTCCATTGAAATGAAAGGAATAACAAACAGGATAAATGATATCAGAAAAAGTTCTAATATTATTTTTTCTTGCAAAAGTGCACTTTTACTGATTAAAATGCAAACAATCCAAGGGATCATTAGTGCAATAAAAGAGAAAATTAAATTCTTAATAGAAGAATAAGGCCACTTTAGACTCCATATTAGTATATCCCGTATTAACGCTACGAATAGCTTTATATTAGTCATAATAATGTTTAGAACACCTATTGTAAACGGAGATACTAAGGATATTAGAGTAAGCAAAACATATGATTTCAACCTTAAAACATTAATATCATTCAATGACTGGAGAATTTTTAACACTAAAACCCCAAAAACAGCAATATAAACTACCAATACCTCACTAATACATACCCCTCCAAATAAGAGGCTCTTCTGATAAGAAACTTCACTCCTTTTTAATAAATAAGAACTTTCATCTTCCAATTGCAAAAATACATTTAAGGTTAAATATTTATCCAAATTAGGTGAAATTTTCTCGATTCTAATATCTCTAGCACAAGTTACTAAATCTGAGCAATTTTCTAAATGCTTTATTAATTCATCAAAAGTTAAACCATCAAATACCTTAATCAAAATCTCATCTGCTACAACAATCAAAAGCTCACCTATAATGGCCGCAAAGATTGCCAAACTCCAAAATAAGAGAGCTGTATTATATTGTTTAAGATTACTCTCCCGAAAACACCAAAGTAAATCCGGCATTCCCAAAAAAATCCCTACTAGCAGTACCAAAGCAGAAATAATAAAAAAACTACCTACTATCAGGGAATTAAATAATCTAATCGTTGAAAACGCAGGGAGAAAATTCACCGTTCCTCTCCTAAAAATCAAGAAATTTTGAAACTTTAATAAGCAAATCTGGAATATTCAACAACCTAAACTCCCTTCCCCTTAACTTCAGGTTATAGAGGAAGTCAACGGCTTCGGTATCTACGAAGGAGGAGTTTTGAAGGTTTAAAATCAAAGTGTCGTTCTCTTTCATTATCTCTCTCAGCTTTAAAACCCGCTCGTAGTTGAAGTCTCCAAGGAGCTCCACCCAGAGCTCCCTACCGCTCCTGTGCCACCTCATTTAACTCCCTCTTAACTCTCTTTGCAATTTTCTTCGCCATCTCCGAGTAGAGCTCTATCTTCTTAAAGTCGTAATTTCCTTTAATTTTCTGAAGCCTCAGGTAGTCCCTCTCGCGGTGGAAGAGGGGCACAAGGCCGCTGAAGACAAAGCCGAGCTCCCTTAAAACCTTCACCGCCCTTTTTGTCTCAGCCCTATCAAGGGGAAGGTCTGCGTAAACTACCTCAACCCCAGAGGAAAAGAGCTTTTTAACCTTCCTATCAACCCTCTCCTTTAAATCCTGACCCGACCTTTCAACGACAATAACAGCAGTTCCCATGGGGAAGTTGACCGAGAGCTCCACTTTAGAAGTTTTGGGGAGCTCTGTCCTCTTTTCCCTTTTATTAACTACCTCTATTCCCATGTTTTGGTAAATCTCTTTCAGAATTTTTAAGTATTCCTTAGGAAGGTAAACCTCGGCCTTTTCCTTTTTAATTAGGTGCAAAAAGTCAATTACGACGGAAATCCTCTGGCCGTAGTCCTCCCTGATTCCTACAATCCTTGCCTCGGGGAAGGTTCCGAGCATCAAAGCTGTACTCTTAAAACCGAACTTTGCGTTAACCCTCTGGCTTATCGTGTGGACGGTTATTGCCTCGCCGAAAAATCCAATCAGCTCTACCTGAGAAGGGGTAGCCTCAAGGGTTAAGACGAACTTCCCTACCTCTTCGGGGAAGGCAAACCTTACTACGTCGGTTAAGAGCTCGTCTGCACACAGGGCAAGCTCAACTGCCTCCTCTTTCGTCAAACCGGCCTTTAAACCGAAGCTCTTAACGAACTCAACGGCCGGCTCTATTAACGGTACCCTGCTTTCAAGGATGAGCTGAGCCTTCACACCAGCCTTCAAATAGGGTTAGGGGGAGCTACAGCCTAACCCAGACTCCCCTCTCTTTAAGGTATTCCTTCAGCTCAGGAATTGAAATCTCCCTGAAGTGGAAAACCGAGGCGGCTAAAACGGCGTCAGCCTTACCCTCAACGAGCCCCTCGTAGAAGTGCTCCTTTTTCCCCGCACCTCCTGAGGCTATTACCGGAACGCTTACTGCCTCTGAAATTGCCCTTGTAAGCTCAACGTCGTAGCCGGCCTTTGTCCCGTCCCTATCCATTGAGGTTAAGAGGATTTCGCCGGCCCCCCTGTCAACCGCCTCCTTTGCCCACTCTACCGCATCTATTCCGGTCGGAGTTCTGCCGCCGTGGATAAAGACTTCCCACTTATTTGGGGCTACTCTTTTAGCGTCTATTGCAACAACTATACACTGGGAGCCAAAGAGCTTTGCCCCTTCGGTTATAAGCTCGGGGTTTTTTACGGCGGCGGTGTTTATTGAAACCTTGTCTGCGCCGGCGTTTAAGAGGTTCCTGATGTCCTCAACAGTCCTAACTCCCCCGCCGACGGTAAGGGGCATGAAGACTTCCTCGGCAGTCCTTCTAACTACGTCTATCATTATTCCCCTTTTCTCGTAGCTGGCGGTAATGTCAAGGAAGACGAGCTCGTCGGCCCCCTGCTCGTCGTAGACCTTGGCGTTTTCAACCGGGTCGCCGGCATCAATCAGGTTAACGAAGTTAACTCCCTTAACTACCCTTCCCTCCTTAACGTCAAGGCAGGGAATAATCCTCTTTGCAAGCATGGAGCTCTCCAAAAACTCAGGTGTTTAAGGGGAATTATAGTCAGGAAAACTGCAGAAATCCCGTTTAGGGAAACCAAAAGAAGAACAAAAAACCTTTGAATAGGTTTTTGAACGGGGGCTCCCGCCCCCGGCCTCTTACTTACTCTCGTTTAGCCACATGTGGAAGTTGCCGGTCGGGGTGTTTAAAAAGAGCCTGACGTTGGGGTTCTTCTGTAAACTCTCGGCTATCTTCTCCTGAATTTCAAGCTCTCTCCACTTTAAGATGTTGGGGGTGATTGACTGGGAAATCATCCGGTTGGCCTCGGCTTCGGCTTTTGCCTTTGCAAGGCGGGCTTCGGCTTCTGCCTGAGCCTTTATAACTTTTTGAATTTTCTCGGTTTCGGCCTGAATCTTCTTAACCTCCTGCTCTCGCTTAGCCTTCTCCTCTATGTACTTCATCCTCTCGGCTTCCTGCTTGGCTATCTGAACTTCTTTTATCTTCTGCTGGATTTCCTTAGGAAGGAGAATGTTTCTCAGCTGAACGCCTACAACGGCAATTGCTCCGCCCGACTGCTTCTTTATCTCCTTCCTTATCCCTTCCTCAATCCTTGTTGCAATCTCCGGGCGCTTCGTGGGTATGGTCTCTGCCGGGTAGCTCCCTATAACGTCCCTTACTACCTCTCTAACTACGGGGTTAACGAGCTTTTCCTCCCAGTTCTCTCCCCACTTCTGGAGAGTCTCTGAGGCCATGTCGGGAAGGAGCCTGTACTGGACTGTAAGCTCAACGGCAATGGGCAGACCCCTCTCATCAAGAACGGTAATTGCGGGCTTGTTGATTACTCCTTTCTTGTCAACCCTATCCTGCCTGCCCTTGTAGTTGATTGCGTGGACTTTTACGTCAACTTTTTTAATTTCCTGAACGAAAGGAATTTTAAAGTGGAGCCCCGGAGGGAGCTCCCTATCTTCGTACTTGCCGAATGTAATTTTCACTCCGACTGTTCCGCTCTCTATCGTCTCAAAGCTCTTAAAGAGGGCAAAACCGATGAAGAGGACGAGAATCAAAAAAAGGGTTCCGCTTACCTTCCGGGCGTCGTTCATTACTTCTCCTTCTTCGGATTCAGGTACTCCTCAACCCTCTTGATTGAGCAGAGTTTCCCACACATGGTGCAGGTCTTTTCGTCCTCCTGGGGAGCTCTCTCTTCTCTATACTTCTTTGCAATCTCCGGGTCTATTGCAAGCTCAAACTGCCTCTCCCAGTCAAGGGCCTCCCTTGCCTTTGCCATTTCAATGTCCCACTCAAGAGCTCCGGGAACTCCCTTAACTATGTCGGCGGCGTGGCCTGCAATCCTTGCGGCTATAACTCCAACCTTAACGTCGTTAACGTCGGGAAGAGCAAGGTGCTCGGCCGGAGTCAGGTAGCAGAGGAAGTCGGCTCCGGCCTTGGCCGCAATTGCCCCGCCAATTGCACCGGTAATGTGGTCGTAGCCGGGGGCAATGTCTGTAACTATCGGTCCTAAAACGTAGAAGGGAGCTCCGTGGCACAGCCTCTTTTGGAGGAGAATGTTTGCCTCAACCTGGTCAAGGGGAACGTGGCCGGGCCCTTCAACCATTGCCTGAACGTCGGCTTCCCTTGCCCTGTCAACAAGCTCCCCGAGGGTAATCAGCTCCTCAATCTGGCACCTGTCGGTTGCGTCGGCTATACAGCCGGGCCTCATTCCGTCGCCAAGAGAGAGGGTAACGTCGTACTTCTTTGCAATCTCAAGGAGGCGGTCGTAGTGCTCGTAGAGGGGGTTCTCCTTCTCGTTGTAGACCATCCACTCGGCCATGAGAGCTCCGCCCCTTGAGACTATGTTCATAAGCCTTCCCTCTTTCCTTAACCTCTCAAGGGCGCTTAAAGTCACGCCGCAGTGGACGGTTATGAAGTCAACTCCGTCTTTACAGTGCTTCTCAATAACCTCAAAGAGCTCGTCAACTGTCATTTTTCCTATAAAACCGTGCCTCTCGGCGGCCTCCTTTGCAGCCTGATAAATCGGAACGGTTCCGACCATTACGGGGGAGTTCTCAACTATCGCCCTTCTGGTTTCGTCTATGTACTTTCCGGTTGAGAGGTCCATTACGGCGTCTGCACCGTACTTTACGGCAACCCTCAACTTCTCAAGCTCAAGCTCAATGTTTTCAATGTCGCCGCTCGTTCCGATGTTTGCGTTAACCTTTGTCTTCAGCCCCTTTCCTATCGCCCTGGGAGTAAAGTCCTCCCTTGCCCTGTGGTAGACGTTTGCAGGAATTACTATTGTTCCCTCAATTAAGCCCTGAACTATGTAGTCAACGCTTCTCTTCTCGTACTCCGCACAGTACTCAACCTCTTTGGGGATTTCTCCCCTCTTAACGAGCTCAACTAAAGTGGCCATTACGCCTCCTCATTCTGGTTTAACTTGGCGGCAATCTCCTCGGCAACCTTCTTGCCGCTCATAAGCATTCCCCCGAAGACGGGGCCCATCCTGTGGCTTCCGCAGGTTGCGTTTGCCGCCATTCCACTTACATAAATTCCAGGAAATACCTCTTTAGAGTTTTTAACAGTATCCTCCTCTCCGACCGAAGCCCAGAGGGGCTTTTCACCTACCACGCAGCCGGTTTCGGTGTTAAGCCTTATTCCCGCCTTCTTCTGGAGGGTTGAAACTACGCTTGCGTCGTGGCCGGTTGCGTCAACTACGTACTTAGCAGTTATTACGAGGGGGTCAACCATCATGTGGGTTACCTCTGCGGTAGTCCAGTTGATTACCAGGCCGCAAACCCTATACTGACCGTTAACTTTTTTAAGAACTACGTCCTCGGCAGTCACTCCGTTAAAAACTACTGCCCCCGCCTTAACCGCCTTTGAAGCTATAGTGGTAACTGCTTCTACGGCGTCTGCAAGGTAGTAGCCGGGCTTAAACTCCCTGCAGTTAACTCCGAACTCGTCTAAGATTTCTTTTCCCATCTCCTGAACGACGATTTCGTTAAAGAACATTGCGCCGGCCCACATTCCGCCGCCTATTGAGAGCTTTCTCTCAAAGATGGCAACCTTAAAGCCCTTCTTTGCAAGGTAGTAGCCTGCCACAAGTCCCGAAGGGCCGCCCCCTACGATTGCAACGTCGTTTTCAAGGTGGCTATTCAGCTTTTCCATAAAGGAGCTGATAATTGCTTGAGAGATAACAACTTCACTGAGGTTCTGATTTTCCATGTAGCGCCTCCTAATGAGTTTTTCACCGTGGGGGAGGCTGTAAGGAGGGAAAGAGCTCGTGAGGACTCTTGCCGCTCCCTACGCCGGCATTACCCGGTTCAGGTTCCAGGGGTTCCCGCCCGTAAAGGGCGAGTCTCAGGAGCCCAGCTCCACCCCCGCGGCTTAATTAAATTCTATATTTGTTAAGAACGGTTTTCAATTAGCTGTGGGTAAGGAGCCACTCAAGGGCAAGGTAGCTCTCCACGGCAACTCCTACCGGGAGGGCATCTTCGTCTACGTCAAACCTTGAGTTGTGGAGAGGGTAGACTATTCCCTTCTCCTCGTTTCTTATTCCGAGCCTTATAAAGGTTCCAGGAACGTGCTGGAGGTAGACCGAGAAGTCCTCGCCCCCCATAGTCGGCCTTTCAAGGAGGACTACCCTGTCCTCGCCGAGGAGCTCCCTCATCTTCCCGATTGCAAAGAGAGTAGTCTTTTCGTCGTTTATGAGGGGAGGAGTCCCTTCCTCAAACTCAAATTCATAAGCCCCGCCGTAGGCAGTCGTAATTCCCCAGAGGGCTTTCTCCATAAGTTTAGGAATTCTCTTCCTAACCTCGTGGTTTAAAGTTCTGATTGTCCCCTCAAACCTGACTTCATCGGGAATAACGTTCTCTGCAAATCCCCCCTCAATCTTCCCGATTGTTAAGACTGCGGGCTCTAAGGGGTCAACGTAGCGGCTTACTATGTGGTGGAGGGTGTTAACGGCCTGAGCCGAAATTACCACCGGGTCTATACCCTGATGGGGGCGGGAGGCGTGGGTGCTCTTTCCTTTAATCCTTACCCTAAAGACATCTGAAGAGGCTAAAAAGGGCCCGGGCTTTGTGCCCACCACTCCCGAGGGGAGCTCCGGGAAGACGTGGAGGGCAAAGATTGCCGAAACCTTCGGGTTCTCAAGAACTCCGTTTTCAACGAGCCACTTTGCCCCCTTACAGTCGTGCCTCTCCTCACAGGGCTGGAAGATGAGCTTTACGCTTCCGTGAATCCTATCCCTCATCTGACATAAGAGCTTTGCGGCTCCCAAAAGCATTGCGGTGTGGGCGTCGTGACCGCAGGAGTGCATCACGCCTTTAATCTTTGAGGCGTAGGGCTTTCCCGTCTTCTCCTCTGTCGGGAGGGCGTCCATATCGGCCCTCAGGGCAACGGTGGGCCCATCCTTCTTACCTCTTATTAAACC
This sequence comes from Desulfurobacteriaceae bacterium, assembly GCA_027068415.1. Taxonomy (GTDB): domain Bacteria; phylum Aquificota; class Aquificia; order Desulfurobacteriales; family Desulfurobacteriaceae; genus Thermovibrio. The sequence goes on from JAMOTD010000006.1 coordinate 136,660, forward strand.
GACAACGGCCGTTGAACCCGCGAAATTCTCTATAACTTCGTCAACTCCGAACTCCCTTAACCTCTCGGCAACGAACTCTGCGGTGTTAAACTCCCTTCCCGAGAGCTCCGGGTACATGTGAATGTACCTTCTCCACTCAATAACTTCATCCTTTAGCTCCTCGGCAAGGGAGAGAACTTTATCCTTTAACCTTTCCATCTCCTGAACTCCTTGAAAGAAATCCCGCGCCCCCTTAAAATTTAACCCTACTAACTTCGGGGAGGATAGATGTTAACAGAAGACCAGATAAAGGAGATTTTCCTCAAGGCAGACGCCTTCTTAGAGGGCCACTTCCTCCTCTCAAGCGGACTCCACAGCCCCTACTACCTCCAGTGTGCAAGGGTTTTACAGTACCCGGACTACGCCGAAACCCTCTGTAGAGAGCTTGCAAGGAGAATTAAGGAGCTCGGAGTTGAGTTTGACCTTGTGATAGCCCCGGCAATCGGAGGGATAATAGTTTCCTACGAGACTGCAAGGCACTTGGGAGTCAGGGGGATTTTTGCAGAGAGGGTTGAGGGAAAGCTAACCCTCAGGAGAGGCTTTGAGATTAAGCCGGGCGAGAGGGCAGTTGTCGTTGAGGACGTGGTTACTACAGGAAAGTCAACGAGGGAGACGATTGACGTCGTTAAAGCCCGCGGGGGCAAGGTTGTAGCAGTAGGGAGCCTTGTTGACAGGAGCGGAGGAAAAGTGGATTTCGGAGTTCCCTTTACAACCCTCTGGAGGTTGGAGGTTCCCGTCTACCAGCCCGAAAACTGCCCCTTGTGTAAAGAGGGTAAAATACCCCTTGTGAAACCCGGCAGCAGGAACATTCCCCTTAAGTAATCGGCTGAAAGGTGATTCATGAAAATCTTTAAACCTTTTGAGGTTGTGAGGCAGGAGCTCCTCAAGGCCGAGGAGTACTCAAGGGAGCTCCTAAGCAGTAAAGTTGAGCTGATTTTAAGGGCCGGCGGCTACATCTTAGATAGCGGCGGCAAAAGGGTAAGGCCGGGGCTTACAATAGTTGCCGGGAAGATGGTTAACGCCCCTTTGGATAGGCTAATTCCCGTTGCAACAGTAATGGAGTACATGCACACTGCAACCCTCCTACACGACGACATAGTTGACGGGGCCAAGCTGAGGAGGGGAAGGCCCTCGGCAAACGAAGTTTTCGGGAACGACGTTGCGGTCTTGGTCGGCGACTACATGTTTGCAAAGGCCATATACGTTTTAGCAGTTTACGGAGGAGATGAGGTTTTAAAGACTGCTGCAAAGACGGTTCAGGACATGGCCGAGGGGGAGCTCCTCCAGCTTGAAAAGATTGGAGACATCGGCTTAACCGAAGAGGAGTACTTTGACATCATCTACAGGAAGACCGCCTCTCTCCTTTCAACCTGCTGCGAGTGCGGGGCGATAGTCGGGGGAGCTCCGGAAGAAAAGAGAAAAGCCCTAAAAGACTACGGAACCTTCATTGGCTACGCCTTCCAGCTTGTTGACGATGCCTTTGATTACATCTCAGACGAAAAGACACTCGGAAAGCCCGCTGGAAACGACATCAGGGAAGGGAAGGTTACCTATCCGCTTTTGTGGGCTCTTAAAAAGGCTACTAAAGAGGAAAGAAAGGCAGTAGAGAGGGTTTTAACCAACCCTAACCCCGCGAAAGAGGAGATTGAGCTGGTCAGGAACTTCGTCCTTGGAAAGGGCGGGGAGAGAGCAACCTTCAAACTTGCAAGGGAGTTTGTTGAGAGAGCAAAGGAGAGTTTAAGGGTTTTTGAGGAGAGCTCCTTAAAGAGAGCTCTCTTTGAAATCGCCGACTTCATAGTTGAGAGGACTTATTAAATGGATAAAAAACTAAAAATTAAACAAAATGAAATCCGACAAATTCTCAATATTCCAGAGAAGAAAAACAGAAAATATGTATCTCCCTTGCTTAATCTGGCTAATCGTTTTTCCAAAGCTACTTCTCCCAAAGTAGTAGGTCAGATGTCCGATTTATTTAGAGAATTCCTTAAGGAAGAACCAAATCCATCAATAGATAAATGGGCTAACTGGTATCTTTCAAAACATAAAAACGAGTTTAACGAAGCATTCAAGAAAATCAAAGCTAAAGTTAATGAATTTAAAGAAACTTTAGAGAACCTTAATGATGAAGAAATAAAGGACTGGTTATACGATTTAATTATCAACAAAACTTTCGAAGGTCTCTACGTTCAAATACTTATTCTTAAAAAAGTGAGTACCACTCTCAAATGTCACTACAGATTAGCCAATCAAAAAGAGGAAAGCAAAGGAATTGATGCTATCCTTCTATGCAAAGATAAGGAGATTGCGGTCCAAATAAAGCCATCATCCTTTAAAGCTGAGAAGCAATTAACAGATAAATTTACAGTTCCAATCCTTTTTTACGAAAAAACAAAAGATGGAATCATAGTAGACATATCACAACTTGAGGATCACTTAAAAAGTAATGGTTGATTCAAACCTAATCTTTCAACAATAACATCATACAATGAATCATCAATCTCATAACCAATAGAGTTTCTGCCCAATTCCGCTGCAACTTTTGTCGTTGTACCGAGTCCCAAAAAGGGATCAAGAACCACATCCTGTTTAATAGAAAACATTCTAATTAATCGCCGTGGAATTTCCTCAGGGAAAGAAGCTGTTCTTCTATATAACTTAGAATGTATTTGTCTCTCTCCTTTAATATCATCCCATATCTGCGTAAACCACCTATCTCTTTCTTCCTTGGTATAGGCACTTTCATATCTTAGCTGATATTTAGGAGGAAATGCTCTAGCTCTTCCCTTTCTAAAAAGAAGAATATATTCAACATCAAGAGTTACATAAGCATTAGGAGGTAAAAAACCCGAACCTAAAAAAGCATTGGGTTTATTAGTAGGTTTTTTCCATAAAATGTAAGGCAAGGATACAAATCCCTTTTTTTCAAAAAATTCTATTGTCTTTGCATGATTTGGATATAAACGAAACAAACCAGCAATGGAACGAGTAGCATCACCTATATTTATACAAGCAATGCCTCCATCTACTAATACACGTGAAATTTCATCCCAAACTGGAAAAAGAAGAACTTCATGCATCAAATCATAAGCTTCGTTCATTAATCTAAGCGCTTGTTGAGCCGGCAAACTTTTTCCCTTTTCTTTTAAATACTGCAGAACCTCAGCTATCCTATGGTCAAAAGATGAAAATAGATCATCCCACATTTCAATCATTGGATAAGGAGGAGATGTTACCACCAAATGAACGCTATTATCCCTTATTTCTGACATATCACGGCTATCCTTAAAAAAAATAACATGACGTGTTTGTCCACATTCAAACGATATTGTTTTTTCCATTACCATTCCTCCCTAATAGATTCAAATTAAGAAAAGAATATTAAAGAGCTCCCTAATAAAGTTCTTAACTTCCTCTATACTTTCCAGCCTTAAGGTAGAGTAATCTCCCTTAAAAAGTCCCTGTTCTCTTTATGCCACTCTACGGTTCTCCTTAAACCTTCCCCTAAGGGGACTTTTGGCTCCCAGCCCAAAATTTCCTTGGCCTTCGTTATGTCGGCCCACGTTGCCTTTAAGTCGGCCTTGTGGAAGGGCTTATAGACGATTTCAGCTTTCTTTCCCAAGTACTCCTCAATTAACCTTATTACCTCTTTAAGCTGGTGGGGACGGTTTCCGCCGAGGTTTATTATCTCGTAGCCCGTTTCCGTCTCAAAAGCCTTGATTGTTCCCTCTGCGATGTCGTCAACGTAAGTAAAGTCCCTGCTCTGGGTTCCATCGCCGTAAACGGTTATAGGTGTTCCCTCGTCTATCCACTTAATAAACCTGAAGATGCACATATCCGGCCTTCCGGCAGGGCCGTAAACGGTAAAGTAGCGGACTACCGTAACGTCAAAGCCGTAGAGGTAGTGGTAGGTGTAGGCCATAACCTCGGCACCCTTCTTGCTTGCGGCGTAGGGTGAAATGGGGGTGTTGACGGGCAGGTCCTCCTTAAAGGGCATAGGTTGGCCTGCATAGAGGGAGGAGGTAGAGGCAAGGACGAACTTCTTTATTCCGAACTCCTTCATAAGCTCCAAAAGGTTAAGGGTTCCAAGGGTGTTAGTGGTGGTGTAGACGAAGGGATTCTCTATGCTGTACCTTACGCCGGCCCTCGCTGCAAGGTTTATTACTCCGTCAATTTCGTTATCCTCAAAAATAACCCTCAGGGCTTCAAGGTTCTCAATGTCAACCCTGTAGAACTTGAAGTTCTCGTTTTCCTTTAAAAGACTCAGCCTGTACTCCTTTAACTTAGGGTCGTAGTAGTCGTTCATGTTGTCAACGCCGATTACCCTATAGCCCCTTTTAAGGAGCTCCATAGCCGTCTTAAACCCTATAAAACCGGCCGCTCCGGTTAAGAGAACGCTTTTCAAAATCCCCTCCTTTGGCTGAAGTTGTAGTGTTATATTACATTAACCCCTTACTCAGTTAAACGGAGGGCTAAATGATAAGAACCCTCAGGCTAAAAGGCTTTAAATCGTTTGCTGACGAGACCGAAATTAACTTTACCGAGGGAATTAACTGTATAGTGGGACCAAACGGCTGCGGAAAGAGCAATGTTGTTGATGCCCTAAAGTGGGTAGTAGGGATAACCAGCGCAAAGGGAATGAGGGCAGATACAATCAGGGACGTAATCTTCAAGGGAGCAGAGGGGCGAAGGCCTGCAAGGAGCGCAGAGGTAAGCGTCTTAATTGAGAGGGACGACCTCTTCTCAGGAGCAAGCGGTTTAACAGAAGTAAAGAGGAAAATAAACACCAAGGGTGAGAGCGAGTTCTACATAAACGGAAAGAAAGTAAGGTTGAAGGACGTCCACGAGCTCTTCAGCTCAATAGGGTTGGGCAACAGGGATTACGCCTTCTTTGAGCAGGGTCAGATAGACAGAATTTTAAGAATGAAGCCCTCCGAGAGAAAGGCTCTAATAGATGAGGCGGCCGGAATTACTCCCTTCAAAGAGAAGAGGGAAGAGACTTTAAAGGAGCTCCAGGAGGCCCAGCAGAACCTTGAGAGTGTAAGGGGAGTTATAGACGAGGTTGCAAAGAACTTAAGGAGTTTAAAGAGTCAGGCCGAGAAGGCCAAGAGGTTTACCGAGCTGCGCCGGAAAGAGAAGGAGCTGGAGCTCTCATTCCTGGGCCACAGGCTAAAAAGGGTAAGGGAAGAGAGAGCAAAGTTAGAAGGGAGCGTAAACGTTTTAAGGGAAGATAGGAGCTCCCTCCTTAAAGAGGTTGCATCCCTTGAGAGCTCCCTAACCGAGAAGAGGAAGGAGCTTGAGGAGACAACAAAGCAGGTTCAGGAGCTCAGCAGGGAGCTCTTTGAGGTGGAAAAGAGCAAGAAGGAGGCCTCCGTTAAGAGGGACTTCCTTGAGAGGGAGATTGAGAGACTGATAAAGGAGCTTGAGGACAGGAGAGTTGAAAGGGAGGAGAAGATAAGGAGACTTGAAACCCTGAAGGGGGAGCTGGGGAGGTTGAGAGAGGAAGAGGAGGGCCTGTTAAAGGAAATCGGAGAGCTTGAAAGACAGGAGAGGGAGCTTAAAGAGAAGTTAAAGAAAGTTGAAAGGGAAAAGGGGGAGCTTGAGAAGGAGAAGCTAAAGAGGAGCAGGGAGATTTCGGGAATAAACGCCCAGATAACGAAACTCCAGATGGACCTTGCAAGGGAGGAAGAAAGGGGGAGCTCCCAGAAGAAACTCCTTGAAAGGCTCCCCTCGGAAATCGCCCAAGCGGAAAAGGAGATTGAGTACTACGCTTCTCAGGTTGAGAGACTAAAGAAAGAGATTGAAAGGGTAAAGGCCGAAATTGAGCGGTTAAAGGGCGAGCTGGAAGAGAAAAAGGAAGAGAGAGAAGAGCTTACAGAGAGGCTTAACGACTTTGAGGCCGAGCTTTCAGAAAAGAGGAGGGAGGTCTACCAGCTGAGGGCGAAGATTGAGAGTACGAGGAAAATCCTCTCCTCCCTCAAAGTGGGGAAGTTAGAGGAGAAAATCATAGAGAGCGCAAGGGCGGGAAAGGTCAGAGGTTTCATAGGTCCGATAGTGAACCTCATTGAGGTTGAGCCGGGGTTTGAGAAGGCCGTTGAGAGTTTCCTTTCACAGTTCGGAGCCGGAATAGTTGTGAGAGACTTTGAAACAGTAATCTGGATTGGAAGCAGGATAAAGGGTAAGGGAAGGGTTTACCTCCTTCCGGCCTCGGTAAAGGGGCTTGAAACTCCCGAAATTGAAGGAGCCGTCAGGTTAATAGATAAGGTTAAACCGAGGGACGCAAGGGTTAAGGAGCTGCTTAAAACCCTCCTCCATAAGGTCTACTACGCTCCAAAAAATGCCCACAGGCTTGCAGAGGAAAACCCCGACGCCCTCTTTATAGACGAGAACTACAACCTGATTTCCTCAAGGGGCTCGCTGGTAGGGAAGTTCGGTGAGAGCTCCCTCCTTGAGCTTGAGAGGGAGGTAAAGGAGCTTGAGGAGGAGCTGAAGGCAAAAGAGGAAGATTTAAAGGAGTTTGAAGACAGGGGAAGACCTATAAGGAGTGAGCTCGGTGAAGTTGAGGAGGAGATTGAGGAGATGAAGGAGAGGCTGAGGGAGAAAGAGGGGGAGCTCTACAAACTTGAGCTGAAGCTGAGCGAAAACAGGAAGAAGCTAAAAGAGGCAGAGAGAAGAAAAGAGGAGCTCCTTGAGAGGAGGGAGAGGGCAAAGGAAATTCTCTACTCATTTAGCAGGAAGATAGAGCTCTTTAATGAGAAAATTGCCCGCCTTGAGAAGGAGAAGGAGGAGCTCCTTAAAGATGCCGATAAGGTTGAAGAGAAATTGAGGGAATTTGAGGAGAGGGAGAGGAGTTTAAGGGAGGAGCTCTCCAATATCTCCTCAAAGAAAGGGGTTCTCCTTGAGAAGTTGAGGAACCTGAGGGAAAAGATTAGGGGGAAAGAGGGGGCCCTTAAAGGAATAAGGAGGGAGATTAACCAGTTAGACGAGAGGATTTCAAATGAGGAGAGGGAGCTTGAGAAGGCAAAGAAGGCCCTAAAGAGGGCGATAGAGCTCCTATCGGGGGTTGACGAGAGCATTGAGGAGATAAAGAGGGAGCTCGCTGAGGCGGAGAAGAAGAGGGAGGAGCTCTTAAACCTAATAAAGAGTAAAGAGGGAGCCCTGAAGCAGAGGAATAGAGAGCTTGCCGAGGTTTCAAAGAGGTTAAAGGAAGCCGAGGTTTCCCTGGCAAAGCTCTCTGTTCAGGAGGAGGAGCTGGTAAAGAAAATCCTTGAGCTTGACTCAACGGTCTCCGAAGCCCTTGAGCTTGCCGAAAGGGTAAAGGACGAAGAGGAGACAAAGAGGGAGCTCATCAACCTCAAAGAGAGAATAGGAAAAATCGGGGCTGTTAACCTCCTCGCAATTGAGGAGTACGAGAGGGTCAAGGAGCGCTACGGCTTTATACTGGAGCAGGAGAAGGACCTCGTTGAGTCCATAAAGAACCTAAAAGAGGCCATAAAGAGGCTTGACGAGGAGATTGAAAAACGCTTCATCTCAACTTTCGGCGCGGTAAACAGACACTTTAAAAACACAATCAAGAGAATTTTCGGCGGTGGAACTGGAAGGCTATACCTGACAAGTCAGGAGATAAGCGAGGCGGGGCTTGAGATAGAGGTTAAACCTCCGGGTAAAAAACACTCAAACATAAACCTCCTCTCCGGCGGCGAGAGGACCTTAGTCGCAATAGCCTTCCTCTACGCCCTCTACTCGGTAAGACCGGCTCCCTTCCTCGTTTTAGACGAGGTTGACGCCGCTCTGGACGACGCAAACACCCTGAGGTTTACGGAGCTCCTAAAGCAGATGGCGGAAGAGACTCAGGTAATAATCATTACCCACAACAAGCTGACAATGGAAGTTGCAGACGTAATCTACGGAATTACAATGGAAGTTCCGGGAATTTCAAAGGTCATAGGGGTCTCTTTTGAAACCTTAGTTTAAAGAAGGGGGCCTTTCGGCCCCCGTTTCTGGCGGGATTACTCTGCGGAAATTGCGTCGGTCGGGCAGACCTCTACGCAGGCTCCACAGTCAATGCACTCGTCAGGGTTGATTACGTACTTTCCGTCGTCGGTCGGGCTGATGCAGTTGGTCGGGCAGACCTCTGCACATGCACCACAGCCGATGCAGAGTTCAGGGTCAATCTTGTGTGCCATAGCCTTCCTCCTTGGAGTGTAGTTTAGCCTTCTGCAGAGATTGCGTCGGTCGGGCAGACCTCTACGCAGGCTCCGCAGTCTATACAATCTTCGGGCCTTATGTAGTACTTTCCGTCTTCAGTAGGCTCAATACAGTTTGTCGGACAGACAGAAGCGCAAGCCCCACAGCCGATGCACTCGTCGGGGTTAATCTTGTGTGCCATAGCTTCCTCCAGTTAAATGGTAAGAATTTCCTCCTCCTTCTTCTCAAAGAGGGAGTCAACCTCTTTCGTGTACTTATCGGTAACCTTCTGGAGCTCGTCCTTGGCCCTCTTTATGTCGTCTTCTGAATATCCGCCCTCTTTCTTCAGTTTGTCAAGCTCCTTCATTATCTCGTGACGAACGTTTCTTATTGCAATCCTTGCCTGCTCGGCCAGTTTACCGGCCTTCTTGACGAGCTCCCTTCTCCTCTCCTCGGTAAGCGGAGGAAGGATAACCCTGATTATGTTTCCGTCCCTCTGGGGCTGAACCCCGAGGTCAGAGTCCCTTATGGCCTTTTCAATGTTGGGAACGACGGAAACGTCCCAGGGCTGAATGACAATTTGGTTTGACTCGGGAACTGAAATCTGAGCAATCTGCTTTATGGCCATCGTAGAGCCGTAGTAGTCAACCTTTATGTCCTCAACCAAAACGGTTGAAGCCCTGCCCGTTCTAAGACCTCTAAACTCCTCTTTAAGAACCTCAACGGCCTTCTTCATTCTTTTGTCCGCATCTTTAAGCAGCTGGTCAATCATAGCCCCTCTCCTTCTACAAGTGTTCCTACTTCCTCGCCGAGAACTACCTTCTTCAGGTTTCCGGGTTTGCGAACGTCAAACACCACAATGGGAATGTTGTTCTCCATACAGAGGCTTACGGCCGCCGAATCCATAACCTTTATACCATTTGTAATTACATCTCTATATGATAACTTGTCAAGTTTTTTGGCATTCTTATCCTTTACCGGATCGGCAGTGTAAATTCCGTCAACCTTAGTGGCCTTTAAGAGAACGTCGGCATTAATTTCGGCGGCCCTTAGAGCCGCAGCCGTATCGGTTGTGAAGAAGGGGTTCCCGGTCCCGGCGCCGAAGATTACGACCCTGCCCTTCTCAAGGTGCCTTATCGCCCTGCGTCTTATGTAGGGCTCGGCAATTTCCCTCATCTCAATCGCAGTTAAAACCCTCGTCTGAAGCCCCTCCTTCTCAAGGGCGTCTTGAAGGGCAAGGGCGTTTATGACGGTTGCGAGCATTCCCATGTAGTCGGCAGTAGCCCTGTCCATTCCCTGAGTGGCTCCGGAAACTCCCCTGAAGATGTTTCCGCCGCCGATAACTATTGCTATCTCGGCCCCGAGGTCTGCAACCTCCTTAATCTCCCGGGCGAGCTTTCGGAGGAACTCAGGGTCTATCCCGTAACTCTTGCTCCCCTGAAGGGCCTCTCCGGAGAGCTTTAAAAGTATCCTTTTATACTTGAGCCCCATTCCACCCTTCTTTAAAAGTGTTGGTCTGGAGATTATACAAATTAAAAAACCCCGCGCGGGGCGGGGCCTTAAGCTTACTTTCCTACTTCAAACCTTGCAAACCGGCGAACCTTGATGTTCTCGCCCAGCTTTGTGATGTAGTCGGTAATGAGGTCTTTGATGGTCTTGCTGTCGTCCTTAATCCAGGGCTGCTCAAGGAGGCACTTTTCAGAGTAGAACTTGGCAAGCCTTCCCTCAACAATCTTCTCAACGATGTGCTCGGGTTTGCCCTCGGCCAGAGCCTGCTCTCTGAGGACCTCCTTCTCCTTCTCAATTACCTCTGCGGGAACTTCCTCCTTGCTCACGTACTCAGGAGACATTGCGGCAATTTGCATTGCAATCTCGTGTCCGAGCTCTTTGAAGGTCTCGTTCCTTGCGACGAAGTCGGTCTCACAGTTAAGCTCTACTAAAACTCCGACCTTACCGCCGCCGTGAATGTAGGAGAAGACCGCTCCCTCGGCAGTGGCCCTCTCGGCCTTCTTTGCCGCCTTGGCAGCACCCTTCTTCCTTAAAATCTCAACGGCCTTCTCTATGTCGCCGCCGGCCTCAACGAGGGCCTTCTTGCAGTCGACTATTCCTGCTCCGGTCTTCTCGCGGAGCTCCTTTATCATCTGAGTAGTTATTTCAGCCATTTTCTCCCCTCCTTACTCTTCCTCAGGAATAAAGTCTACTTCTTCCTCTACCTCTTCACCTTCGGCCAACTTAATCGCCTCTCTCCTCATCTTGCCTTCAAGAACGGCGTCTGCAATCCTTGAGGTTAAGAGCCTGATAGCCCTGATGGCGTCGTCGTTTGCAGGAATCGGAATGTCAACAAGGTCCGGATCTGCGTTTGTGTCAACGAGAGCTACTATCGGAATTCCGGCCTTCCTTGCCTCCCTTACGGCGTTCTCTTCCCTAACGATGTCAACGATAAAAAGGGCATCGGGGAGGCGGTTCATGTTCTCAATTCCGCCGATGTACTTCTCTAACTTCTCCTTCTTCCTGCGGAGCTTCATTGCCTCTTTCTTGGGAAGCTGGTCAAGAACGCCCTCTTCCTCCATCTTCTTGAGCATCTTGAGCTTGAAGACCGACTTCCTGATTGTCTGGAAGTTGGTAAGGGTTCCGCCGAGCCACCTCTTGTTAACGTAGAACATTCCGCAGCGCTCGGCCTCCTCCTTAACGATGTCCTGACCCTGCTTCTTTGTGCAGACGAAGAGAACAGTTCCGCCGTTTGCAACAAGGTCTGCAATGTAGTCGTAGGCCTGCTCAAAGTACTTGAGGGTCTGCTGGAGGTCAATGATGTGGATGCCGTTGCGCTCTGTAAAGATGAACTTCTTCATCTTGGGGTTCCAGCGCTCTTTCTGGTGGCCGAAGTGAACCCCTGCCTCAAGGAGCTCCTTCATCGTAATTCTCTGTCCCGGAGGCCTCGGCTTGAAGGTCTCCTGCTCCTTCACCTCCTCAACTGCCGGAGGGGGAGTCTGCTGCTCTTGAGCCTGCTCCTGCCTGATTTCTTCGCTCATTTCCTTTCCTCCTATAAGGGTTTTTCCTCCCGGGCCTTCCTCCCCGAAAAGAACTCCCAAAGCGGGAGCACCCCTTTCCGGGTCCGGCCCGGTGAGTTTTCAGGTGGAAATATATAAAAAGGTTTCAAAAAGCGGAAGTGGGAAGCTCGGGAAGGTTCTACTTTAAGATTGAACCACTCTGAACTCCTCACCCAATTTTTCCTTCAGGAGCCTAATGGCCTTTTCTTTCGCCTTTTCGTCTTTAAACTCAAGTGTAAGCCTCTTACGCTTCTTCACGGTATTTTCAGCCGCACGAACTATCAACTCTTTCCAGTAGGTTTCGTCCTCTACAGGCTTTGCCTTCTCAAAGTTAGCCTCTATCTCCCTCTCGTAGGGGCAAGCTCCGACTCGTCCCAGTCAATCCTTCTCTTTTCCACCTTCTCTCCTCAATTAGACTTTCGTCCACTTACGACTCGGGTGTGCCGTGATAAGTCTCAATTTATTTCCCCTTTACTCAAATGGAACAACCCATGCATACCCCGTCAATATTAACTATAATAATCTTCTGCCCCGGGTATTTTTGAGGATTCGGGTGCTCCCTGATAGCCAAAAGACTCTCAGAGGTTATTAGCTCCGCCAATTCTTCAAAGGAAATCCCTCTTCTGCGCTTCAAAAGCTCGCTCTTCCTTGGGTCCCACTCAAACTCTATCAAGTTATCGTCCCCTAAACCTTCTTCCAGCCCCAGCCGCCGCCACCGGGGGTTTCTATCCTGATTTTCTGGCCGGGCTTTACGGTGATTGTGAACTTGGCCGGGAGCTCCACAACCTCACCGTTTTCCTTTATTAACAAATTTCTACCGGGTTTGCCCGGCAGTCCCCCCTGAAGGCCGTAGGGTCTGTGGACCCTCCTTTCGGAAATTACGGTCAGCTCAACCTCCTCCTTAAAGAGGATTTCCCTAACAATTCCGTCTCCTCCCTTCCTTAAACCTTCCCCGCCCGAGTTTTTTCTAATTTTGTAGGCGGTTATCTCAACCGGGTAGGTGAGCTCCAAGGCCTCAATCGGAGTGTTGAGGGTATTTGTCATGTGGGTCTGAACGGCGCTTTCACCATCGGCTTCAGGGTGAGCTCCCGCCCCTCCCCCGATTGTCTCGTAGTAGGCAAAGTTTTTACCGCCGAAGGAGAGGTTGTTCATAGTCCCCTGGCTTGCGGCCGGGATTTTTTCGGGGAGGGCCTTTGAGAGAGCTCCCAGCAAGACGTCAACGAGCCTCTGGGAGGTTTCAACGTTTCCTGCCGAAACTGCCGCGGGGAAGTCTGCGTCAACAACGGTTCCTTTCCTCGTTATAACCTCTATGGGCCTTAAAATCCCCTCGTTGGAAGGAACGTCATCTCCGGCAAGGGCTTTAAAGACGTAAAGGGTTGCAGAAAGGGCAATCGCCCTTACAGAGTTTATACTTCCCCTGCTCTGAGGGTAGGAGCCGGAAAAGTCAACTTTAACCTCATCTCCCTTAACGGTTAAGACCACCCTTACCCTGAAATCCCTTCCACTTACCCCGTCGTCCTCCATAAAGTCTCCGAAAGTGTAAACTCCGTCGGGGATTTCGGCAATAAAGCTCCTCATCATTCTCTCGGAGTAGTCAAGGAGGGCTTCGGCCATGGCCTCAACTTTAACCGGAGAGTACTTCTCAAGGAGCTCGGTTAGCCTCTTTATCCCGACCCTGTTTGCCATTACCTGAGCCTTAAAGTCCCCATCCCTCTCAACTGGGGAGCGGGAGTTTCTCTTTAGGAGCTCCAGAAAGTCGGAGTTAATTTCGCCCCCTACAACTCCTTTTACCGGCGGAACTATGAGCCCTTCCTGAAAGAGGGAAGTTGAAAGGGGCATTGAGCCCGCGCTTATCCCTCCGACGTCTGCGTGGTGGGCACGGTTTGCAACGTAAAACAGGAGCTCCCCATCATAGTAAACGGGAGCAACCACCGTAATGTCGGGAAGGTGAGTCCCTCCCCGGTAAGGGTCGTTTAAAACGGCCATGTCCCCCTCTTTGAGCTCTAAACTCTTTACAACCTCCTTAACGGAAAGGGGCATTGAGCCTAAGTGAACGGGAATGTGGGCCGCCTGAGCAATTAACCTTCCGTGCCTGTCAAAGAGGGCGCAGGAGAAATCCCTTCTTTCTTTTATGTTGGGTGAAAAGGCCGTCCTCTGGAGAACGGCTCCCATCTCCTCCCCGACTGCACTGAAGAGGTTGTTAAATATCTGGAGCTCCACCGGGTCAACCATTTTCCACCTCTAAAATTAGATTTTTGAACCTGTCAACCTTAACCCTGAAGCCGGGAGGGACAACGGTAGTTGAGCTGTACTCAACCACGATTGCCGGGCCGCAGAAGGAGCTCCCGGCGGGCAGTCTCTCCCTGTCAACGACCGGAGTTTCAAGCCACTCCTCGTTAAAGAAGACCCTCTTAACCTTTAAAACTGCCTCTTCAGGAAGGGAGCAGGGCTTAACCTCAAACTCCTCAACCTCGGGCCTCTCAACCCTTCCGACTACCCTCAAGCGGCAGTTGACCACCTCTATTTCCCTGTCGTGGGCGTAGCCGTAGAGCCTGGTGTGGACCTGCTTGAACTTCTCTACAAAGTCCTCACAGTAGGGAACGTTAATCTCGTAGGACTGGCCGACGAACCTGACGTCAAGGGAGGGCTCAACGATAACCTCTTCAGGCTTAAAGCCTTCCCTCTCCATCTCTTTTAGCGCTCTATTAAGGAGCTCTGAAAAGTGCCCCTCAATCCTCTCTTTAGTGGCCTCCTCCTCCCTTAACATCACCGTTCTTGAGTAATCCTTTATAACGTCGGACATTACCATCCCGAAGGCCGAGAGGAGGCCGGGATTCCTCGGAACTACGACCTTTGGAATTTTGAGGGAGGAGGCGAGGAGGGGAGCGTGGAGAGCTCCAGCACCGCCGAAGGTAAAGAGAACAAACTCTTTAGGGTCGTATCCTCTCTCAACAGAAATAACCCTTATTGCCCTCTCCATTGCGGCATTTGCAACCCTCAAGATTCCGTCTGCAAGCTCAGTTGGAGTGAGCCCCAGCCGGGAGGCCATCTCCCTAAAGGGCTCCTCAAGGAGCTCCCTCCTCAACCTCATCTTCCCTCCGAGGAAGAATTCCTCGTCCAACCTCCCCAGGTAGAGGTTTGCGTCGGTAACGGTAATCTCCTTTCCTCCCCTGCCGTAACAGATAGGGCCGGGGCTGGCACCTGCGCTCCTGGGCCCGACCCTCAGGGCTCCTCCCCTATCTATCCAGGCGATGGAGCCCCCTCCGGCACCAACCGTATGTATGTCTATAACGGGAATTGCAACGGGGACTCCGGAAATCTTAAAGGAGGTTGTAATCCGGGGTCTTGAGTCAACGAGGGAGACGTCTGTTGAGGTCCCTCCCATGTCAAAGGTTATTAGCTTCTTAAAGCCCGCCAGTTTACCCAGCTCCCAGGCACCTACAACCCCTCCGGCGGGCCCAGAGAGGACAGTCCTAACCGGTTGCTCTTTTGCAGTCCCGGCGGAGATTACTCCCCCGTTTGACTGCATTATTCTGAGGTTGTCTCCCTCTTTGAGGTTTTCCTCAATAAAGGAGATGTAGCCCTTCATTTTGGGCATAACGTAGGCGTTAACCACTGTGGTTGAAGCCCTCTCGTACTCCCTGAACTCCGGGAGGATTTCGCTTGAAATTGAGACCTGAAAACCCTCACCCTCAAGAATCTCCTTCACCAGCTCCTCGTGGGAGGGGTTAAAGAAGGAAAAGAGGAAACAGACCGCAACCGACTCAACGCCCTTTTCCCTTAAAATCCTTGCAAGCTCTAAAACCTCTTCTCTCTTAATCTCCCTTACGACTTCACCCCTGCTGTTAACCCTACAGTCAAGGCCGAAGGAGAGCTCCCCCGGAACGAGGGGTTCGGGCTTTTTAACTTTTAAAGAGTAAAGCTCAGGCCTATCCTGCCTGCCGATTAAGAGCAAATCTTCAAACCCTTTATTTGTTATAAAAGCAGTCTTAGCGCCCTTCCTCTCAAGGAGGGCATTTGTAGCAACGGTCGTCCCGTGGGTTATCCTTCTCCTCTCCCCTCCAATCTCCTCTAAACCCTTTAAAATGGCCTCGGCCGGGTTCTCAGGGGTTGACAGAATTTTCAGGGTATGCCACTTGCCTCCTTTCCTGTAGATAAAGTCCGTAAAAGTTCCTCCCGTATCAACCCCTACAATAACCTCTCTCATGCCTTCTCTCCCTGCCGTCTTTACAGTGTTAAACTTAACAAAACTGGAATTTATAAGGTGAGGAGTTGAAAGAGAAAAGACAGCCGGTCGGAGTTGAGATTTTTAACAGGATTGCAGACAAGTACGACTCAATCTCGGGCTTTCTCTCACTGGGCATCATAAGGAGGTGGCAGAGGGAGCTGGTTAAAGGGCTTGAAGAGCCGGGCCTTGTCTTAGACCTTGCCTGCGGAACGGGAGACGTGGGAGCCCTCGTTCAAGAGAAGGCAAAAGAGGTTGTCGGCCTTGACTACTCACTGCCTATGTTAAAGGTGGCAAAGAGGAAGTACCCCCAACTTTTCTTCGTAAGGGGAGATGCCCTCTCTACCCCCTTTCCCGATAAAACCTTTGATACCGTTTTGATTTCCCTCGGCCTTCGCCACTTTGAAAAGCCCAAAGAGAGCTTAGAGGAGATAAGGAGAATTCTCAAAGATGGCGGCCAGGTAAGGATTTTGGAAGTTTCAATACCGAGAAACCCTGTTCTGAAAAAGGCCTTTCTGACATTTTTAAAAAGGGTCATGCTTCCGTTGGGGAAGCTCCGCTCAAAGGCCGACGTAACCAGACACCTTTACGAGACAATCGTTAACTTCCCCCACTACGAAAAGTTAATTGAACTTGCCCGAGAGGTCGGCTTTAAAGGGGGAAGCTTCAGGCCGCTCATGGGTGGAATGGCGACGATTTACTCTTTAAACGGATAATTGATTATAATACGATTTTGAATTATTTATCTTAAACCCTCCTTTAGCTCTGGAAGGGGTAGGAGGATAAGGTGAAAAGGCTGATAGTTGCGGCAGCAGGGCTCTCGGCAATCGCCCTCTACGGCTGCGGAGGCAGCGGCGGAGGACTGGCAGAGCCCGACATCCACTACAGGGATTTCGGCGTAAACGTTGCCGTAAGGAGCGCCCCCTACCTAACTCCGGAAAACCACCCTAAGGCCTGGGGAAACGGAGACTGCCTCTTCTGCCACCAGAACTTTAAGCACACGATGGCAACCCCCTCTTTTCCAACCGATAAGTACCAGGGTCTGATTGATTCGGCAGTTACGTCGGTCGGAAGAGAAAATGCAATAATGGTCTGCTCCGCCTGCCACGGAACAAACGGGGTGGAACAGGTTGAGAGGAAGTGTCTGGTCTGCCACGATTCAATAGATAAGCTCCACTTCTACAGGGGGACTTCCGAAAGGAAGCAGTCCTTCCACGACTTTAACGGAAACGGAAGGCTTGACGACGGCGACTGCGTGGTCTGCCACTGGCAGCCAGACATGGACGGAATCGTTGAGCCCGATACCGACTTGGGAGCTCCCGCCGGAATCAGGCCCGGAACAGTCAACGACCTGTGCCTCTCCTGCCACTCGGCCACCGGAAGTAGCGTATTTAACGGCCCCGTAGCAGACACGGACGGAGACGGAAAGGCCGACAAAGCAATGAGCCCGGCAGAAGCTCCTTCCGACGTTGCAACCCTCTGGAACAACAACGACTGGCACGGAGCAAACTCCTTCGGAGTTGACAGCCCGTTCAAGGAGATAACCCTCTCGGGAGAGCTCCTATTCCACATCAACCACGCTCCCCTCGCCTGCTCCCAGTGCCACAACCCCCATACCTCTAATAACGATAAGTTAATCATTGAAAGGGTAGGAGAGACGCTCCTTACGGAGAAAATCGTTAAGCAGGTAGATAACACCTCAGAGGTCAAGTACGCCCTGATTGACCCCCAAACTACCTCCTACTTCACAGACCTCAACTTCTCCGGAACTGCACGGGCCGAGGGTAAAACCTACAACCTCTCAAACCCGGAAGACCTCAAAGCCTACGCTGAGCTCCAGGTTAAAAACCTTGACGGAGTAGAAGTGAAAACGGCCAGGAAGTACACATCCTCCCTCTGTGCGGCATGCCACGACGGAAGCTACTACTCTCCGGTAAACGGCCTATCACTGCCGGTTGACATAACAACCCACGGAGACGCAAACAAGAGGTGTACCGAGTGCCACGTCCACGGAGGGACGTTCTAAAGGAAGACTTTCCGGGAGGGCCTCTCCCTCCCTTTTCCTAAATCAGAACTTTCAGACCTATCAAAACCATAAAAAGGCCGAAGGCCCTCTTCAGGTGGCTCTGGCTGACCCTTCTTAAAACTTTTAAGCCCAAGCGACTGCCAGCTATTGAGCCTGCGGAGACCAAAAGGGTAGCAGGCAGGTAGACAAAACCCACCTGATAGCTCAAGGCTTTCTGAGCCGGAAGGAGCATGTAGAGGAGAGTTCCGAAAAGGGCGTTAAGAAACGAGGAGAGGGAGGCCACGGCAACGACCCTCTCTACCGGAATTGAGGAGAAAGAGAAGAGAATAGAGTTAACAACAACCCCTCCTCCGATTCCGAAGAGGGAGCTGAAGAAGCCGGAGATAAAGACCGAAAGGAGAACAAGCTCCTCTCCCCTTTTAAAACCCCCTTTTTTAAGGGGAGCTCCCGAAGCATTCCTCAGCCCCAAAAGAACGAGAAAAAGGCCGAAGAGTTTTTTTAGTAGGTTAGCAGGAAGTACTTTTGCAAGGCCCACCCCCAAAGCAACGCCGGGAGCCGAGAAGAGGAAGAGCTTAAGAGTCTCCTTAAAGGTTAAAGCTCCCCTTAAAAGGTGAGAGGCAGAGGTAAAGAGGGTGGTAAAAGCTATAACCGAGAGGCTGGTGGCAACGGAGAGTTTTACGGAGAGCTCCCCTCCCACCCCGAAACTCTTAAAGAGAAGCCAGAAAACCGGAACGAGAATTACCCCTCCCCCTATTCCGAAAAGTCCGGCAGCAAAGCCGGCAACCAGACCCGCAAGGAGGAGGGAAGCAACTTCAATAATTCCCAACTACTTCACCTCTTCCTCAGTCCACTTTAAGTACTCACTGTAGCCCTCAATTATAGGAAGTGCAATTATCTATTATCTGAGGAACCCTGTCTTACTCTATAAACTCCATCAACCCATCTTCATCTTATAATTACTCTTCCTTTACTCTTCCTTTCCTTCATCATTTAATCGGGAGAATAGAGTGAAAGTTAACAAGTTTGTCGGAGCTCACGTAAGCGCCGCCGGAGGGGTTTTTAACGCCCCTTTGAACGCCCAAAAGATAGGAGCAAGGGCTTTTGCCCTCTTTACCAAAAACCAGAGGCAGTGGAGGGCAAGAGCCCTGAAGGAAGAGGAGATTAAAAAATTTAAAGAGAACCTAAAGAAGGTAGGGATTTCCCCCGAGCACGTCCTTCCCCACGATAGCTACCTCATAAACTTGGGAAGCCCCGAGCCGGAGAAGAGGAGAAAATCTCTACAGGCCTTTATAGAAGAGGTTGAAAGGTGCTATCAGCTGGGGCTGAAGTACCTTAACTTCCACCCGGGGAGCTCCCTCGGAAAAGTGAGCGAAGAGGAATGTCTCAAAATCGTTGCAGACTCGCTAAACGAAGCCCTCTCAAGAACTAAAGGGGTAATTCTTGTAATTGAGAACACGGCCGGTCAGGGAAGTAGTGTTGGCTACAGGTTTGAGCACATTGCGAGGATAATTGAGCTTGTTGAGGATAAGAGCAGAATCGGAGTCTGCCTTGATACCTGCCACCTCTTTGCCGCCGGCTACGACATAAGGACGCAAGAGGCCTACGAGAAAACGATGAAGGAGTTTGACGAGATAGTGGGCTTTAAGTACCTGAAGGGAATGCACCTGAACGACGCAAAGTCGGAGCTGGGAAGCAGGGTTGACCGGCACCACTCAATAGGAAAGGGAAACATCGGCCTTGAGGCCTTCCGTTTTATAATGAACGACGAGAGGTTAAACGAAATTCCCCTAATCTTGGAGACAATAGACCCCTCAATCTGGAAGGAGGAGATAGAGCTCCTCTACTCCCTCATTGAAGAGTAGAATTTAAATGACTCTTAAGGAGAGGCAGATGAAGATAACGGGAAAGACCGCCGTTTACGGGATAATCGGCTACCCGGTAAAGCACTCCCTTTCTCCGCTAATGCAGACTGAAGCCTTTAAAGAGGCCGGAATAGACGCAGTTTATGTCCCCTTTGAAGTTGAGCCCGAAAACCTTGAGGAGGCCGTAAAGGGTTTAAGAGCACTCTCAGTTAAGGGCTTTAACGTAACCGTTCCCCACAAAGAGAAGGTAACAGAGTACCTTGACTTCTTAAGTCAGGAGGCAGAACTCTTAGGGGCGGTAAACACCGTAAAGAACGAAGACGGCGAGCTGACAGGCTACAACACAGATGCAGAGGGTTTCCTCCGCTCCCTTTTAGAGGAGGGAGTTGAGCTTGAGGACAAAAAGGCGGTAATGTTCGGTGCCGGAGGAGCCGCAAGGGCGGTGGGCTACGCCCTTTTAAAGGGAGGGGTTAAGTTCCTCAACATCGTAAACAGGAGCTTCCCGAAGGCAAAGGCGGTTGCGGAGCTCCTGGGAAGGCTCGGAAACGTTCTGGTCTACCCCCTTAAGGAGGGAACTGTTGAGACCCTTTTAAAAGACGCCGACATAATCGTAAACACCACGAGCCTCGGAATGAAGGAGAGCGACCCGCCCCTCTTTGACTACTCAAAAATCCCCGAAGGGATTACCGTTGTTGACATAATCTACAACCCTCCGGAAACCCCTCTCTTAAAAGCCGCAAAAGAGAAGGGGTGTAAAACTATTAACGGCCTTGGAATGCTAATCCATCAGGGGGCTGTGGCCTTTGAAATCTGGACGGGAGAGAAGGCTCCGGTTGAGACGATGAGAAGGATTTTGGAGAGGGAGCTCTATGGAGCTCTTTAAGGAGCTTATAAACTCCGAAGTGTGGAGACTTTACCAGCCCTACTTTATCTCCCTCATCATCGGCGGCCTTGTAGGGGTTGAGAGGGAGTTTAAGAAACAGAGGGAGAAGGTACCGGCCTTTGGGGGAATAAGAACCTTTATTCTCATATCACTCTTCGGAACCCTCTCGGCACACGCCTCGGAAGCTCTGGGAGTTCCCGTCATCTTCCACATTTCCCTCGTCTCTCTAACCCTTCTGGTAGCGGTAGCCCAGTACCTTGAGGGACTGCCCGGTCTAACATCGGAAGTCTCGGCCCTAATAACCTTTACCTTAGGGGCGCTGTGCTACAAGGAGGAGTTCCAGCTTGCGGCCTTTATAGGAGTCCTTCTCCTCTTCGTCCTTTCGTTTAAGGAGCAGATGCACTCCTTCGTTAAACACCTTACTCTTGAAGACCTCTACGCCTTCCTGAAGTTTGCCGCAGTTACCGTCGTAATCTACCCTCTCCTTCCCGACCAGAGCTTCTACGGGGTTAACCCCCGGGAAGTCTGGACGATGGTCGTGATAATCTCAACGATAGACTTCGTCGGCTACGTCTTGACAAAGCTGGCCGGAGGAAGGGGAGTCCTGATAACCGGCTTAATCGGAGGCCTCGTCTCAAGTACGGCCGTAACGGCAACCTTCTCGCCCCTTTCAAGGCTAAACCCGGCCCTCATAAACGAGTACGCGGCCGGTATAGTGGGAGCTTCGGCAATAATGTTCCCGAGAATGACCTTTCTGGCCTCTATAGTCTCCCCCCAGTTTGCAAAGTTTCTCCTCATTCCCTCGCTCTTGGCCTTTACTTTGGGTATCTTCTTTGCCTACAGGCTCGCAACGGGAAGGGGAGGGAATGAGGCAAAAGTCAACGTCCAGAACCCCTACGAGCTCTCAACGGCTATAAAGTTCGGCCTCTTTTACGCCTTTATTCTTTTCCTCTCAAGAAACGCCCTCAGGTACTTCGGAGACTACGGCCTGTACGTAGTTGCAGCAATTTCCGGTCTTTCCGACGTTGATGCAATAACCCTTTCAGTCTCAAAACTCTTCAAGACGGGTGTAGTTGAAGTAATCCCCGGAATAATTGCTGTTCTTATTGCAGCCTTCGTAAACACGGTATTTAAGTGGTTCCTTACCCTCTCAATGGGAAGTAGAGAGCTCTTCAAGGCAACAACTCCGGGATTTATAGCCCTTGCGGTAGGAGAAATAGTGGGGGTTGCTATCCTCTTCTGGCTGAAATAGAGAGTTTAAAGGGGGCAAAAGCCCCCGAGAGCTTACTGGACGGGATAGACGCTTACGAACTTCTTGTTCCTTCTTGTCTCAAACTTGACTACACCGTCAATGAGGGCAAAGAGGGTGTAGTCGCTTCCCATTCCAACGTTCTGGCCGGGGTGGATTGAGGTACCCCTCTGCCTTACGATGATGTTTCCGGCCCTTACAATCTGGCCGTCGTGCCTCTTAACTCCGAGCCTTTTACCGATTGAGTCCCTACCGTTTTTGGTAGAGCCCATACCTTTCTTATGTGCCATGACAAACCTCCGATTAGCTTACGATTTCGTTAATCTGGAGCTCCGTAAAGTGCTGGCGGTGGCCGTACTTCCTCT
Source organism: Desulfurobacteriaceae bacterium (assembly GCA_027068415.1). Lineage (GTDB taxonomy): Bacteria > Aquificota > Aquificia > Desulfurobacteriales > Desulfurobacteriaceae > Thermovibrio. The sequence continues at coordinate 158,540 of JAMOTD010000006.1, forward strand.
GGTAGTGCTTCTTGGCCTTGTACTTGAAGACGATAATCTTTTTACCCTTGCCGTGCCTTACAACGGTTGCCTTAACCTTGTAGTTCTTGGCCTCGTCGCCTACCTTCACTCCGCTGTCGTCCCTTACCAAAAGGGCTTCAAACTCTACCTCGGAACCCTCAGGTAGGTTGAGTTTCTCAACCTTTAAAACCTGACCGGGCTCCACTACGTACTGCTTACCGCCTGTCTTAATAACGGCATACATCCTGCCCTACCTCCGGGTGTTTTCGGTGAGGTGTAATTTATATCAGGACGGGCAAAAAGGTCAATACGCCAACTCCTTAAATTAGGCTAACCTTTCCCTTTTTCAAAAGGAGGTAGAGCTTATTTCCCAAGTAAGCCTCAAACTTCCCCCTGTTTTTGGCTATTCTGAGGGCTTCTCTTATGTAGTCCTCTTCAATGTCCAGCTTTTTAAAGTTCTTGGAGAAGAGGCGCTCGGTTTCTGAAATTACTCTTCTAACGGCCTCTTCGGGAGGGAGGTTTTTGTAGCGGTTAACAAGGTCTGAAAGGGTAAGGTGGAGCTCCACAAGTTTCCTCAGCTCCTCCTCCCTCCTTTTCCTCAAATCCTCGTTTAAAACCTTAGAGAAAACCTCG
>JAMOTD010000007.1 GCA_027068415.1 Desulfurobacteriaceae bacterium
GGGTCTACAAAAAGGTTATAAAAATCCCAATAGACTTTGACGACTTCGTCTATGCAGAGCACGACATGTGCCAGTGAAGGCATGAGCCATGAGTGGTTTTTTAATCGTTGATAAACCGAAAGGGATTTCCTCTCACGACGTTGTTTCTGTCGTTCGGGAGCTCCTTCCCAAAAGAATTAAAATAGGCCACAGCGGAACCCTTGACCCCCTCGCAACGGGGGTCTTAATCTTGGCCGTAGGGAAGGCGACAAGACTAAGCGAGTACTTGCTGAAGCAGGATAAGTGCTACTTAGTAAAGGGGCAGTTCGGCCTTGAGTCGGAGACCTACGACGCCGACGGCGACGTTAGGGAGGTTGAGTGCAGGGAAGTAGAGGAGGAGGAACTCCTTAAAGCCCTTCAAAAGTTTAAGGGCGAAATTGAGCAGGTCCCACCTCCCTACTCTGCGGTAAGAATAAAGGGAAAAAGGGCTTACGAGCTTGCAAGGGAAGGGAAAAAGGTAGAACTCCCCCCCAGAAGGGTAAAAATCCACTCAATTGAGCTTGTTGATTTCAGCTACCCCACGTTTACCCTTGAGGTTTGCTGCTCTTCGGGAACCTACATTCGCTCTTTAATCCACGATATAGGGAAGGAGCTCTCCTGCAGCGCAATAGTTGTTGAGCTGAGGAGAACAAAAGTAGGGCAAATCACACAGGAGAAGGTTATTTCCCTTGATAGGTTAAAGGAAGAGGGGGTTGAAAAGTTCTTGATTCCCCCCCAAGAGGTTCTCCCCTTCCCGAAGGTTGAGCTTAAAGGTGAGGAGGCAAGGAGGTTTAAAGGGGGAGCTCCCGTTAAAGTAGGAGAGCTCCCGCAGGGGAGGTATTCGGTTTTGGAAGGGGAGAGGTTTATAGGGGTAGGAATAGTAGAAAAGGGGAGGCTCAGGCCGGAGAAGGTATTGGCCTAATCCCCGACGGTCTGCCTCGGGTTAATCTTGGCAAACTTTAAAACAGGCTTCAGGCTCTTAATAATCTCCTGATAGTCAACCTCCCCCCTTTCAACCCTGTCCATCAGCTCCTCAAGCTCCCTCGTAAACTCCTCGGAGGTGTAGTGGGGGAAGTGCTCCCTCAGGTAGTTGTAAACACCTATACCCAGTTTTGTAGGGTAGAGGAACCTTCCCTTTTGGACAACGTAGCGCCTGTCAAGAAGGGTCTGAACGATTTTTGCGTAGGTTGAAGGCCTGCCGATTTTCCTCCTCCTCATCTCCTCAACGAGCTCACCCTGAGTGTAGGGGAAGACTCTGGGGACGGTCCTTCTTGTGTAGGAGACAACGTCAAAGTAGTAGGTCTCCCCCTCTTTAACTTCAAAGGGGAGCTCCTGAACCTTTAAAGGCTCAACGAGGTTCCAGCCGTCTTTGAGAATTTTAACTATGCTCTCATCCTCAGTCTCTACGTCTGTCGGAAGGAGCTTTAAAAGGAGTTTAACCTCAAGGACTTCCACCGGAATCATCTGAGAGGCAATAAAGCGCCTGAAAATCAGGTCGTAAACGGCAAAGTGCTCGGAGGTCATCTTGGCTGTTGAGCCTGAGACAGTTACGAGGGTCTTCAGGGCATTTAGGTCAAGGGGGCGGGTAGGCCTTATACACTCGTGAGCACCCCCTTCGCCCCAGGGCCTCAACTTAACAAACTCGGGGCCGAACTTATCTGAGATGTACTCCTTTGCAACGCCCATTCCGGCGGTTGAAACCCTCGTTGAGTCCGTCCTGTGGTAGGTGATGAAGCCGCTCTCAAAGAGCTCCTGAGCAATCTCCATAACCCTGTCTGCAGAGAGGTTGAGTCTATCGGAAGCCTCTTTGAGGAGCTCCCCGGTGTTAAAGGGTGGCCGGGGGTTCTTCTCAACCTCTTTAAGCTCAACCACCTTAACCTTTACCTTGTCGGGTATAACCCTCTTAAACTCCTTTAAGTCCTCAAACTTAAAGGAGAACTTACCTCCTTCGGTCTCAACGGTTATCACTCCGATTCTCTCTTTGCTCTCGTTGTACCTCTCAATAACCCAGCCGAGAACCGGCGTCTGAACCCTTCCGGCAGAGAGCCAGTTCTTCTTAAAGACCTTCCACAGGTGCTGGCTGAGGGAAAAGCCGACCCACCTGTCGGCAACCCTCCTGACTATCTGGGCTTTAACCAGGTCTTCGTCAACGTTCCGGGGGTTCTCAAGGGCCTCCATAAAGGCCCACTTGGTAACCTCGTGAAACTCCATTCTCCTTAAGGTCATCTGGTAGGGTTTTAGAACCGTTCCAACGTCCCAGCCGATTTTCTCACCCTCGGTGTCCGGGTCGCTGGCTATGTAGACCTCGTCAATCTCAAGGGCAAGCTCCCTTAAAGCCGAAATCACTGTAATTTTGTCAACGTCGGGTCTGCCCCCACACTTTGTACAGACGGGGTCAGTTGTCTGCTCGTTGCACTTTGTACAGTACTTTATCGTGTCGTAAACGGTTATAAACCTTCCGCCTTCCTCCTTTACCCCCCAGATGCCGTCCCTCACTGTAAGGTCAAAGACGTGGCCTTTAGAAGCTGTAAGGAGGAGGAGCTTATTGCCGATGTTAATCTCGTAGGCGTCAACGTCTTTAAGGCGCCTCCTTACGGGCTTACCGAAGAAGGAGGCAATCGTCCTTGCCTTGTTAGGAGACTCAACCACAACGAGGGCAGTTTTAACGAGGCTCTTTGTCTCCGGGGTTACCTCTCCGGCAAGGATTTTCCTCACCCTCTCTCTATCCCTGTCAACAACCTTAAAGACGGCTTCAAGCTCTCTCTCCGTTATAAGCTCAAAGCCGAACTTCCGGGCAAGCTCCTTACCCCTATCCCTATTAAGGACTTTAAAGTTTACGTCCTCAAGGAAAATCAAAACCCTCTTCCTTAAGGAGTTGAGGGCTTTAAGGTCGTCAACGAACATGAGGCTGACCCCTTTAGTTAAGCCCCCCGCAAACATTCTTGAAGTCCTTCCGGAGGCCTGAACGTATCCTGCGGCGTCTCCCACAACTACGTAGAGCTCCCCGTCCTTCTCTTTAAGGATTACGGTCTCAGACTTCCTGATTTTCTCAAGGAAATCGGGGTCGGAGAGGTATTTTTCAAGGAAGAACTTAATCTCCTCAAGTCTCTCTTTTATTTTGGGGTAGCGGGGAAGGAGCTCCTCCTTCAAGCTCAGGTACTTCTTGAGGTAGGTAAGGTAGGAGATTACCTTCGGCTGCTCCTCTTTGGGAAAGAGCTCCCTTAAAATCAGAAGCATTCCAAAAAGCTTAACCGGAGCAAGGCTCAGTTTAACCGAAAACTCCATTTTGGGAACGCCGAGAAAGACGGCGTACCTTACGGCCTGTGGTAAGTCTATCCCCCTTGCAAGGGGGTTCCTGTAGCTGGCAATTCCTACGGCCGCCCAGATTTCCCCATTAACGAACCTCTCCTGGTTTTCGGGGGTAAACTCCTCGTAAGAGACAGCCGGAATTCCGCTGCCGTTTAGCCTCTCAACAACAACGTCAACAAACTCCTTTCCCATGTCGGCAGAGATAAAGACAAAGACCCCCTTGCCGTACTTCTTTATCAGGTTAACGGCCTCATCAAGGGGTTCCTTATCAGTATAAAGGAGAACGTCCTCAACGTTCCTCAGGGCAGAGGCCGACTTACCTACTTCAAAGCCCAGGAGCTCCCTAAAGAGCTTAACCCTCCTTGAGCGGGGCTGTGAGGTCGCAGATGAGACAACGAGGACGTTCTCAATTTCCTCCCTCCTCCTCTCAAGGTAGCGCTCGTACCTCCTCAAGCGCTCAAAGAGCTCCTTGGGAGCCTTATCACCTAAGGAGGCAAGCTTTGCCTTTATGTCAAGGACTTTCATTGCAAGCTCTATGTCCTTATCGGTAAACCCGAGAAGCTGAATCACCTTATCAACGTTCTTTGCGCTCTTTAAGAGGGAGTCAACGTCGTCAACGAAAACGAAGTTAAAGGGTTTGGGAATAATCTCAAAGTTTCGGTAAAGGAAGTTTGTAGTCGTTATGAGAACGTCAAAGTTCCCCTCTTTAATCTCCTCTTTTTCCCTCTTCTTTCCGGTATAGGCAACGATTTTTTTATCGGTTAGTTTGGAAAGCCTCTCAAGGGTCTGAAGAACGAGGAGTTTTGTGGGAACGAGAATGTAAACCTTTCCCTTTAAGTAGGCCGAGGTCACGAGCCCCCAAGTAGTTTTACCAACGCCGGTAGGGGCAATCATCGTAAAGGACTTCTTAAGGGCAACCCTCTTAGCCCACATAACCTGTAAAGACCAAGGAGTAAAGCCGGTCTTCTCCTTGAAGAAGCGGGTGTAATCCTTAACGAAGCTGTCAAGTGAGCAGAGCTTCTCAAACTCTTTAAGGTTTTCCCCAAGGGCTGCACAGATTTCCTCTCTCTCTGAAAACTCAATTTCGGAAAGGAGACACCTTTCACAGGGAAGGCCCTTCTTTAGCCTCTCGTCGGAAATAATCCTCCCGCAGTTGGGACACATACGGTGAAACTCGGCTACTTTCATTCCTCTCCCTCTCTTCTTTTAATGGCTTACAGTGTATCATAAGGTAAAAGAGTTAAAGGAGGGAAGATGCCTTTTGAGAGGTTTTTCATTCCTACGAGAGTGGTCTTCGGGAAGGGAGCTCTGAAAAAGCTCGGAGAAGAGGTTGAATTCCTCGGCTTGAACCCGCAAAGGACGGCCATCATCTGCTCCCCTTCGGCGGTTTCAAACGGCTACGTTAAACAGATAAAAGAGGAGATAAAAGGTGAGGTAGAGGTCTTCAGCGGTGTAAGTCAGGAGCCGACCGTTGAAAACGCAAAGGAGATTTTGGAGGAGGTAAGGAAGTTCTCCCCCTCCCTGATAGTTGCGGTAGGAGGGGGAAGCCCCCTTGACGTAGCAAAGGCCGTTTCGGCGATGCTAACAAACGAAGGGAGGCTTGAGGACTACATAGGTGTACCCGAAGCCTTCAAAAACCCCGGCGTCCCGCTGGTCGCCGTTCCGACAACTGCAGGCTCGGGCTCCGAGGTTACCCCCTACGCAGTTCTAACCGACAGGGAGAGAATGAGGAAGGCTCCCCTAATCTCCCACCGCCTCTTCCCGGCCTTAGCGATTGACGACCCGACATTAACCCTCTCTATGCCCAGAAGCGTAGCGGTAAACAGCGGAGTTGACGCCTTTACCCACGCAGTTGAGTCCCTCCTATCAAAGAGGGCAAAGACTACGAGCAAGCTCTACTCCCTAAAGAGTGCCGAGCTGGTATTTAAGTTCTTGCCAAGGTCTGCGGGAAACCCGGCAGACTTAAAGGCTAAAGAAGAGGTTATGAGGGGAAGCCTCTTAGGGGGAATAGCAATAAGCCTTGCAGGAGCGGGACTCGTCCACACCCTTGCCCACATTCTCGGAGTCTTAAAAAGGGTTCCCCACGGCCTTGCAAACGGCGTTTTCCTCGTTCCCGTATTAAGGCTCTACGGACTTAGCGCAAAGGAGGAGATTGAGGAGTTGGGAAGGGCTATAGGAACTGGCGGGGATTACCAAAAGGTCATTGAAGAGATTGAGAACTGGCTGAAGTTCTTGGGCATACCCCAGAGCCTAAAGGAGTTAGGGGTTGAAAAGAGCGACATCCCGTTCTTCGTTGAGAAGTGTATGGAGAAGAGGTTCTTAATGGGGAACCTGCCGAAAATCCCCTCAGAGAGGGAGGTTAGGGAGCTTCTTCAAACTTTGGTTTAAAACAGATAGTTAAAACTATTAGATATTGAAGAAGTGAAATAATTACAGTAATTTTACCCACACGGGTTAAGGGAAAAGCGATAACAATTAAGCATAATAAAAAACTAAAGGGCGGCTCCCTCTCCATAAGGGGAGGGAGGGGGGTTTAAAGGGAAATAACGGTAAAACCTTTTTCCCTGCAGAACTTCTCTATTTCCCGTTTATTTAATAAATATGTCTTACCGGCATCAATTGCCAGTGCCCTTCCCCCTAAAGATTTAATGAGTTTTACAGTTTCTATCCCGACCGTAGGAACGTCAACCCTCATATCCTGAGTTTTCCTTGCGGCCTTACAGACTACGAAGTCCTCTCCGGAGAGCTCCGCCCCCCTCCTTATGCAGGCGTCCGTCCCCTCAACAGCCTCAACGGCAACAACGGTACGGTTTTTAACAACAACCGTCTGGCCTATGTCAAGGGAGGCAATACTCCTTGCAATCTCCATTCCGAAGGTTAGCTCGGAAAGGAGCTCCTCCTCCGGCTCCTTACCGATTACAGTCCCGGCAGGAAGGAGAAGGTGGGAAAGGTAGGGGGTAGGGTCTATCACCTCTACACCGAGGGCTTCAACTTCGGAAAAGATACCCTTTATTATGGTTTCGGGTTTCCTGTCCTTAAGGGAGAAGAGGAACTTTACCGCTTTTAGGTCAAGACCGGTAAGGGAGAGGGCTGCTCTGTGCTCAATTTTTCCGAGGAAGACTATTTTTTCGGCTCCGCTGGAGGAGAGCTTTTTGAGGAACTCGCCGAGCTTAAAGGGTTTTATCCAAACGGTCTCGCAGGAGAGCTCCTCAACGGCTGGAGAGGTGATTCCCTTGAGGGCGAAGGTGATTACTCTCTCCCCCCTCTCCCTTGCCGACTTTAAGAACTCCAAGGGGAGCTCCCCCCAGCCGGCAAGGAGGGCGAGTCTACTTCCTGGCATCTCTCTTCACTTTATCTAAAATGGCGTTGATAAAGGCGGGGGATTTGGGGTCTTCACCGTAGAGCTTCGCAAAGTCAACGGCGTCGTTTATAACCGCCTCTGCGGGGGAGACGTCCATGTTTAAAATCTCATAGGTTGCTCCCCTCAAAATTGAGCGGTCAACGGGGAGAAGCCTTGAGATTTTCCAGCCCTTTTTAAGGTGTTTCTCTATCTCTGAGTCAACAGACTCAAGGTTCTCTACGGTTAATTTAAAGAGCTCCTCGGCAAGGGATTTAACTTCAGGGGAGCTCTCATCTGTCTCTTCCCAGTAGAGCTGTGCTATCTCCTCGGGAGAGAGGGAGGAGATATCCCACTGGTAGAGCATAAGGTAGGCGTGGTGGCGTGCCCTCTTCTTTTCCCTGTTCGTCATCTCCTCTCCATACCTTTCAGGAGGTTGACCATCTCTATTGCGGCAAGTGCCGCCTCCCAACCCTTGTTTCCGGCCTTGGCTCCGGCCCTGTCTATCGCCTGCTCAACCGTGTCGGTGGTTAGAACTCCGAAGATTACTGGCTTTTCGGTCTCAAGTGAGACGGCGGCAACCCCCTTACTGACCTCGGCAGCAACGTAGTCAAAGTGGGGAGTTTCACCCCTTATAACAGCCCCTAAAACTATAACGGCATCGTAGTCCATCTTTGCCAGCCTTTTTGCAAGGAGCGGAAGCTCAAAGGCTCCAGGAGCCTTGAAGACTTCAATATCCTCCTCGCTACATCCGTGCCTCAAAAGGCAGTCAAGAGCCCCTTCAAGGAGCCTCTCGGTTATGAAGGAGTTGAACCTGCTAACGGCTATTGCGAACCTTAAACCTTTGGCCTCTAAGTTCCCCTCGTTTACTCTCATAGCTACTCTCCGCAGTTAAAGAACCTATTGCAGAGGTTCCTTAAGGTTCTCTCGGCACCTTCCATTATGTCCCTGATAATCTCGGCGGCAGTCTCCTCTTTGTTAACGTAGCCGACAACCTGCCCCGCCATTACCGAGCCCCACTCAACGTCTCCCTTCTCGGCGGCAAGGCGTAGCCTTCCCCTTCCCAGCTCCTCAAGCTCCTCTTTGGGAGCTCCCGAAAACTCAAGCTCGGCAAACTTCCTCGTGAGCTTGTTCTCAAGGAGCCTTACCGGGTGGCCGGTGGTAATTCCCGTCACGGTAACTTGGTTAAAGCGGGCCTTAAGGATTTTCTCCTTGTATTTGGGGTGGACGTTGCACTCCTTTGCCGCCAGAAAGCGGGTTCCGACCTGAACTCCCTCGGCACCGAGGGCAAAGGCCGCAGCCGCCTGCTCTCCAAGTGCTATTCCGCCTGCGGCTATGACGGGAATGTTTACAGCCCTGACTATTGAAGGGATTAAAACCATGGTGGTGAGCTTACCTATGTGGCCTCCGGCCTCCATTCCCTCTGCAACTACCGCGTCAACCCCTATCCTCTCCATTCTCTTTGCAAGGGCGTCGCTTGCAACCACAGGAATTACCTTAATTCCCTTCTCCTTAAAGGCGGGAATGTACTTACCGGGGTTCCCGGCTCCGGTGGTTACTACCGGAACCTCCTCCTCAAGGCAGACCTTTATAATCTCCTCGGCGTTGGGCATCATGAGCATTACGTTAACGCCGAAGGGTTTATCGGTCAGCTCTTTACACTTCCTTACCTCCTGACGAAGCTCCTCGGCGCTCCTGCTCCCGCCGGCTATTATTCCCAGCCCTCCGGCGTTTGAAACCGCCGCGGCAAGCTCGGCGTCGGCGATCCAGGCCATTCCCCCCTGAAGAATCGGGTACTCAATTCCGAGGATTTCGCACAGTCTCGTTTTCAGCATTCTCCCTCCGGTAAAGTCAGACTTTTATAACGCAAGAACCCCAGGTAAACCCTCCTCCGAAGGCCACAAGGAGGGCAAGCTCTCCCTTTTTGAGCCTTCCGCTCCTGAGGGCCTCGTCAAGGGCAATGGGTATTGAGGCGGCACTTGTATTCCCGTACCTATCAAGGTTGACAAAGACCTTCTCCTCAGGAAGTCCCAACCTTTCGGCAATTGCCCTTATTATACGAAGGTTTGCCTGGTGGGGAATGAGAAGGGAGATGTCTTTCGGAGAAAGACCGGTCTTCTCAAGAACCCTCAAGGCCGAGTCAACCATAGTCCTGACGGCAACTTTAAAGACCTCATTTCCCTTCATCCTGACGTAGTAGGGGAACTCCTCGTTTGAACCGACCGAAGGAACTGCAAGGAGCTCCCCGTAGGAGCCGTCTGCCCCTAGGTCAAAGCCGAGAATCCCCTCCTCATCAGAAGTCTCAAGGTAAACGGCCCCTGCACCGTCTCCGAAGAGTATGCAGGTACTCCTGTCTTTCCAGTTAACGATTTTAGAGAACCTCTCTGCACCTATCACGAGGGCCTTACTTACCCCCTTGCTCCTCATTATTGAGTCGGCAACGTAGAGGCCGTAGATAAAGCCGGTGCAGGCGGCAGAGACGTCAAAGGCTATTGCTCCCTTATTCTCAATTTTTGCCTGAACTTTACACGCGGTTGAGGGGAAGAAGGCGTCGGGGGTTGCAGTTGCAACCACTATGAGCTCAACCTCTTCGGGAGAACTCTCCCCCAGAGCCCTGACGGCAGCCTCGGTTGCCATGTCGGAGGTTGTCTCTACCTCGCTTATCCTCCTCTCCCTTATGCCGGTTCTGGTGGTTATCCATTCATCGGAGGTGTCAACCATACGCTCAAGGTCAAAGTTTGTAAGGACTTTATCCGGCAGGTAGGAGCCTGTGGAAACGATTTTAATCCCCATTTCCCTTCCCGAACTTTCCAATCTCCTTTTCTATGTGTCTGTTTAGCTCGCTCTTTACAAAACGGGTGGCCGTTCTGATTGCGTTCTTTATGGCCTTTGCATTGGAGCTCCCATGGGAGATTATAACAGGGGCGTTAAGGCCCAGAAGGGGAGCTCCCCCGATTTCGGCGTAGTCTATTCTCCTCTTAAAACCCTTTATGGCAGGCTTTAAGGTTATGGCGCCGATTTTTGAGATAAAGTGCTTCTCTATCTCCTCTTTAAGTATCTTTGCGAGGATTTTTGCCAAGCTCTCGCTGAGCTTGAGGCAGACGTTCCCGACAAAGCCGTCGCAGACTATAACGTCAAACCTACCAGAGTATATGTCCCTTCCCTCTGCATTGCCGACAAAGTTAAGCCCCTTCTCCTTGGCGGCCTTAAGGAGCTTATAGGCCTCTTTCGTAAGCTCGTTCCCCTTGCCCTCCTCCTCGCCGACGTTGAGAAGGCCCACCCTGGGGTTTTCCTCTCCGAGAACGTAGCGGGCGTAGGCACTGCCCATAACTGCAAACTGGAGGAGGTGGGAGGGCTTACAGTCAACGTTGGCCCCGACGTCAAGGAGGAAGGTGTAGCCGGTAAGACTGGGGAGGATTGCAGTGATTGCCGGCCTCTCAACTCCCCTTATCCTGCCTACGGTAAAGAGGGAGATTGCCATAACGGCACCGGTGTTTCCGGCGCTGACGAAGGCGTCGGCCTTCCCCTCCTTCACAAGGTTGAGGCCGACGTGGATTGACGAGTTTCTCTTCTTTAAGGCCTTTGCAGGCTGTTCCTCCATTGAAACGGCCTGGGGGGCGTCAACGACCTCAATAAGCTCTGCCGGGTAGGAGTACTTTGAGAGCTCCCTTTTTAAGAGCTCCTCCTCACCGGTCAGGATAACTTTAACGCCCAGCTCCTTTGCCGCCTGAACGGCCCCCATTACGGGAACCTGAGGGGCAAAGTCGCCCCCCATGGCGTCAAGGACAATCCTCATTTACTCCTCTACCTCAACAACCGTCTCGCCCTTGTAGTAGCCACAGTGCCTGCAGACCCTGTGGGGGAGCTTGGGCTGAAGACAGTTGGGGCAGACGGAGATGGCAGGGTTCTTTGCCTTCCAGTGGGTTCTCCTTTTGTCCCTTCTCGTCCTTGAGACTTTTCTCTTCGGAACCGCCATCTTACTTCTCCTTTCCCTTTAGTTTATTTTGAAGCTCTTTCAGTTTCTCCCAGCGCTTATCAATCTCCTTCTCCTTGCCTTTCCTCTCCTCTTCCTCAAACTCCCCTTCGGTGTAGCTTACCTCTGAACACTCCTCGCTACACAGGGGCTTAACGGGGAGCTCCAGTACAACCTGCTCCTGAACAACCTCGGCAAGGTCAAGGACATTTTCGTCGGAGAATTTTATATCAAGCTCACCCGACTTTATCTGACCGCCGCCGATTTGGGAGGTGGGCATCAGCTTGTAGTCAAACTCCTTATCAATCTTGTGGGTAAACTTCTTCAAACACCTGCTACAGGTAAGCTCAACCTCACCCTCTACCCTTCCTTTAACCTGATAGCCTATAGGTTTTTTAGTAATTTCAACGTGGAGCTTGAAGGGTGAGGCCTTGCTGACCTCCTCGGGAGGGAGCTCAACTATTGAAGACTGTATCTCCGTATCAATCTTCATCGGCTCCTTGGTTGTAATTTCACTCAGGTTAACCTTCCTCTTCATCTTCCCGCACCGAAAAAGGGTTTAAGACGTGAGGATAAAATATGCTGCAAACTGCTCTTTGCAATCGCCCTGATTAAGTAGTAAGTTTATTTTCCAAATTACCGCTTTTTCGGAGGAATAATGAAAAAAGCTCTTACAACCGCACTCCTCATCGCCATCACCTCTACAGGCTCAATGGCGGCAGAGAAGGTTTTAGCAACGGTCAACGGGAAAAAGATAACCGAGAGCCAGCTGAACAGGGCAATTGAAAGCCTGCCTGCAAGATATCAGGGACTGAAGGATAACCCCCAGTTCAGGAAGATGGTCCTTGAAAACATGGTTAAGGAGGAGCTCCTATACCAGGAGGCAAAGAAGGAGGGAGTTGACAAAGACCCGAAAGTAAAAGAGGAGATTGAGCTTGCAAAGAAGAGAATAATGATTCAGGCACTTTTAAGGAAGCACGTAAAACTTCCCAAAGTTGAGGTAAGCGAAGCGGAGGCAAAGGCCTTTTACGAAAAGAACAAAAAACAGTTCGTTGACCCAAACGGAAAACCGGTTCCCTTTAAGTCGTTAAAGCCCTTCATAATCCAGTCTTTAAAGCAGCAGAAGGAGGAGGAGGCCTTTAGAAAGGCCGTTGAGGAGTACGTTGGGGAGCTCCAGAAGAAGGGAAAAGTCCGGATAAACGGAAAGTAGAGGAGGAAAGATGAAGAGGTTTATCACCGTCCTCTTCCTTACACTCTTAATTCCGGCAGTAGCCCTCTCTAAGGTTGTTGACTACATAGCAGCAGTGGTTAACGGCCAGCCGGTTCTCTACAGCGAGATTGTTAAGTTTGCAAAGGAGAACGGAATAAACGATTTGAGGGTTGCAAGGGACAGGGTTATTGAGAAGAAAATCCTCCTGACCGAGGCCGAGAAGGAGGGGTTAAAGGTCTCAGACGAGGAGCTAAACAGGGCCCTTGAAGACCTCATAAAGAAGAGCGGCTTTAAGAGTAGAGAGGAGTTTGAGGAGGCCTTGAAGAAGGAGGGCCTCTCAATAGAGGACGTAAAGGAGAGGCTGAAGGAGCAGCTCCTCATTGCAAAGCTCATAGCCAAAGAGGTTAAATCAAAGGTTGAGGTCTCCCCCGTTGAGGTTGAGAAGTACTGCCGGAAGATTGAGAGTAAGCCGGTTAGGGATGTTTACTACATCTACACAAAGTCAAGGAGTACGGCAGAGAAGGCCCTTTCGCTGTTAAAGGAGGGGGTTTCCTTTGAGAAGGTTGCAAGGGAGCTCAGCGAGGATAGGGCTACTGCTGAGAGGGGAGGCTACATAGGGAAAGTAAGCAGGGGAATGCTCGTTAAACCCCTTGACCAAGCGGTCTGGAGACTGAAGCCGGGAGAGTACGAGCTCGTCAGAACTGACAGCGGCTTTTTTATCGTTTACGTTAAAGGGGAGGAGCAGGGAAAGTGTGATAGGGAGAAAATCAGGCAGGAGCTCTACATGAGGAAGTTCTCAAAAGCCCTTAAGGAGTACACCGAGAAGCTCAAGAGGGAAGCCAGCGTTAAGGTCTACATGTAGTACACTATGGCTGACAAAAGCGGGGAGTTTGGGAAATGAAGAACTTAAAGTGGAAGCTCATTTTCGTTCTGGCCGTTCTTATCGGAGCTCTCTACGTAGCCCTTACAAAGCCGATAAACTTGGGACTTGACCTTAAAGGAGGAACCCACTTAGTTCTCCAGATTGATACTGAAAAAGCCCTTGAGAACGAAGTCTCGGCCGCAATGAGGGAGATAAAGAGGCGGCTTGAGTCTGAGAATATCCCCGTCGTCAGCATAAGGAGGGATGGCAAGAGGATAGAGGTAGAGCTCCTAACGGCCGACGAGGTAAACAAGGCCGTAAAGCTGATTAAGGAAGACTACGAGAGAATGTTCAACGTAAAGGTCGGCGGAAAGAGGATAGAGCTCTCCCTCAAGCCCTCATACGTCTCAAAGGAGATTGACAGACTTGCAGAGCAGGCCCTTGAGACCATAAGGAACAGGGTTGACGAGCTGGGAGTTGCAGAGCCCGTTATAGTCAGGAACGGTAAGAACAGGATTATCGTAGAGCTCCCGGGGGTAAAGAACCCCGAAAGGGCTAAAAAGGTTATAGGAAAGGTTGCAAACCTTGAGTTTAAAGAGGTAGTTGACGTAGCACGGAGCCCGGAGGAGCTGATAACAAAGATGGGAGGGACAATTCCCCCCGGAGCTACGATAACCGTTGAGCCCTCACCCACCGGTCCGAAGTTCTACCTGATAAAGGAAGGCAAAAGGGAGGAGATTAAAGTAAGCTCCTTTGAAGAGCTGGTTAAGAGGTTCGGCGGGAAAGTTCCCGAAGACCAGCAGGTCTTAATTCAGGAGATTAAGAACAAAAACGGCAAAGTAGTAGGCTACAACTTCTTCGTAGTAAAGAGGGAGCCGATTTTAACGGGAGCCTACCTGAAAGACGCCTACCCCAGCAGGGACGAATTGGGAATGCCCGCCGTCAGCTTCGTTTTAAACTCCGAAGGGGCGAGGATTTTTGAAAACTACACGGCAAAGCACATAGGAACCCGCCTTGCAATAGTCCTTGACAACAAGGTTCAGTCGGCGCCGGTAATAAGAAGCCAAATCGGTGCAAGGGGACAGATTTCGGGCCAGTTCTCCTATCAGGAGGCAAGGGACCTCTCAATAGTCCTCAGGGCGGGAGCTCTCCCTGCACCTGTAAAGATTGTTGAGGAGACGACGGTCGGCCCATCGCTGGGTAAGGAGTCGGTTGAGAAGGGGATAAAGGCCGGCGTTGCCGGAATCATTATCGTCATGCTTTTTATGATGGTCTACTACAAGACCGCCGGAGTGATTGCAGACCTTGCCCTCTTAATGAATGTAATACTTCTGTGGGCTTTAATGGCACTAATCGGGGCGACCCTGACGCTTCCGGGAATTGCAGGATTTATCCTGACAATCGGTATGGCCGTTGACGCAAACGTAATTATCTTTGAAAGGATAAAGGAAGAGCTCAGGAAGGGAAGAAACCTCTTCCCGGCAGTTGAGGCCGGCTTTTCAAGGGCGTGGGGAACGATTCTTGATGCTAACATCACAACTCTAATTGCGGCGGCCGTCCTCTTCCAGTTCGGAACGGGACCGATTAAGGGGTTTGCAGTTACCCTTTCGCTGGGTATCCTGACCAGTATGTTTACGGCCGTCTTCGTAACGAAGGTTCTCCTTGACCTTTTAGTAAGGTACAAGCCATCACTATTCAGGATATAGGGAGCTCCTCATGGAAAGGAAGTTTGACTTTATCGGCAAAAGGCACGTAGCCTACATCCTCTCACTCATCCTGATAGCCGGAAGCTGGATTTACGGCGCCTTTATAAAGGGCCCAAAGTTTGGAATTGACTTTACAGGCGGAACCCTCGTTGAGATAAGAGTTAACGAGGAAGGCGTTAACACGGAGACAATAAGAAACCTGTTTAAGGGAAATATTGAGGGAGTCTCAGTCCAAAACGTTGAAGGAGAAAACGCATTTATGGTCAAAGCCCCGGTAATTGGAGACCCTAACGAAACCGTTGCCGAGATAAGGAAAATCCTAAAGGATAGGTTTGACGGAAGGTTAACCATCTTAAAAGTTGAGATGATTGGCCCCACAATCGGAAAGGAGCTGAGGGAAAAGGGGATAATGGCGGTTATCTACGCACTAATAGGAATACTAATCTACGTTGCCTGGAGGTTTGAACCGATTTTTGCCTTCGGAGCGGTTTTAGCCCTTATCCACGACTCCCTGGCAACGGTGGGAATTTTCATGAGCGTCGGAAGGGAGTTCAGCCTGCCAGTAATTGCGGCACTGCTCACGGTAATAGGCTACTCAATCAACGATACGATAGTCGTTTACGACAGAATAAGGGAGAACATGAAAGTTCTCTTAAGGAGCAAACCCTTTGAGGAAATCGTCAACGAGAGTATAAACCAGACCCTCTCAAGAACGGTTATCACCTCACTAACAACCCTTTTCGTCGTCCTGTGCCTCTACCTGTTCGGAGGGGGAGTCATAAACGATTTTGCCTTCGTTCTGCTGGTGGGAATAGTTGTTGGAACGTACTCCTCAATTTTCATAGCAAGTGCAATAGTCGTTGACTGGTACAGGTACGTGAAAAAGGAGAAATGAAAACCCTTCACAGGTACATAGGTTATGAGGTTCTTAAGGCAGTAATCCTCTCAACGGCCCTCTTTATTTTCATTATTCTCATGGACAGGGCCTCTTTCATAGCAGAAACGGTTTTGGGGCAAGGGGTAAGCCTCTGGGAGTTTACAGATGTTCTCTTAAAGACAGTTCCTTCATTCCTCGGAATCGTAATACCAATCTCCTTCGTAATTTCGGTTCTGATAACTTTTATTCAGATGGGGAGCTCCAACGAGCTGGTAGCCCTCAAGTCCTGCGGAATAAGCCTAAAGGAAATCTCCAAACCGGTTATAGCCCTCGGACTCCTCTTCTCCCTCTTCTCCTTCATATCGGTAATGTTCATAGCCCCCGAGAGCAACGTTACCGTTAAGAGGGAGATTACGAGGCTCCTAAAGAAGAAAATAACGATGAACATAGCCCCTAAATCTTTTTCCTCAAACTTCCCGGGAGTAACTTTCTACGTTGAGAAGCTCTACCCGGAAAAGGGCTACATCTTCAACTTTATGGTCTCAATCCAGAAAAAACTCCAGCTCATAACCATTTTCGGCGAAAAGGGAGTACTCAGGACGAAGGGAGACAGCGTTTTTCTTGACATATTCAACGGAAGCGCTCAGGTAGTTGACTGGAAAAAGCCTCAGGAGTTTAAGTTCCTCTCCTTTAAGAGCTATACGGTGGAGCTCTACAAGTTCTCCAAGAGAGAGCAGTTTAAGGCAAAGAAGTACAAGAACCTCCTCCAGCTCATTAAGGAGGGAAGCATAGAGAGCAGGGTTGAAATAGTTAAAAGGCTCTCACTCTCCCTTGCCCCACTGATAGTAGGCCTTCTGGCCTTCTCAATAGCCGTTTCACTGCCCAGGGGAGCAATAGGGATGGGAGTGGTTCTCGGTCTCTTAACCGTCGTCGTTTACTACGTAATCTACACGGTTAGCAAGAAGATTGCCCTAAAGAGCGGAATCCCGTTAGTTGCACTTGCCCCCGACCTTATCTTTACGGCAATTACCGTTCCGCTCTACGTAAGGGCAATAAGGGAAAAGTTCAGACTTGAAATCGGTGGAAGATGGTAAGGGTTCTTGACAGGTACGTTTTTAGTGAGGGTTTAAAGTACTTTACCCTGAGCCTATTAACCTTCCTTACTCTCTTTGCCATTATAGATATGGTCAGCAACCTTGACATCTTCATGAAGCTGGGATTTAAAGCCGGAATTACCTACGTTCTCGGAAGGTTTCCCCTCTACGGAGTTAGGGTTATACCAATAGCGGTTCTACTGTCTGCAATGATTACCCTCTCAAGGTTCTCATCAACGAGCGAGCTGATAGTAGTAAAGGCACTGGGAATAAGTATCTACAGGTTCTCCCTTCCCCTGATAGTCCTTGCGCTACTGGCCTCTACTCTCTCCTTAACTCTGCAAGAGAAGGCAGTTCCGGCGGGGCTAAAAAGGGTAAAAGAGGTTGAGGCAGCACTGGGAAAGAAGAGAGGAGAAAGAGCTCCCGTAAACGGAGTCTGGCTCAAAGGCAGCGAAAACCGGTTCGTCTTCTTCTGGAAGTTCTTACCGTCAAAGAAGGAGGGGAGGAGGATAACCGTTTTGAAGGTGGAGGGCATAAAGCCCATTGAGAGAATAGACGCCCTTAAAGGGGTTTACGAGGGGAGAGGGAGGTGGAAGTTAGAGAAGGGATTTGTAAGGGAGCTCTCAAGTTTAAAGAGCTCGGAATTTAAGGTAAAAAAGGTTGCACTGGGAATTACGCCACGGGAGCTCCTCTTCTCGTCGGTCAGCCCCGAGAGTATGGGGCTTTTGGAGCTCTTTTTAACCGTAAAC
Source organism: Desulfurobacteriaceae bacterium (assembly GCA_027068415.1). Taxonomy (GTDB): domain Bacteria; phylum Aquificota; class Aquificia; order Desulfurobacteriales; family Desulfurobacteriaceae; genus Thermovibrio. The sequence goes on from JAMOTD010000007.1 coordinate 17,136, forward strand.
AGGCTCTCAAAAATAGGGTACGAGACACACTACCTGAGCCTTGAGCTCTACTCAAGACTGGCTCTATCACTTTTGCCCTTAGTGGTCGTTATAATCGGGATTCCCTTCGGAGTTTACAACCCGAGGAACAGGAAGGGCTACACTCTCCTCTTCGCCGCACTCCTCATAGTCTCAATGTGGGTGGTAATCTCACTCTTCTTGAGCCTGGGAAAGAGCGGTGTTCTCCCTCCCTCCTACGCGGCCTTTGCACCCCTCTTTATGTTTGGAGCGGCGGGCTTAATACTCTTGGGAAGGGTGGAGACTTGATAAAGTTTGACTTTAAGAAGGCAAAGAGGGCTCAGGAGCTCTTAAGGGAAAGAGTGGAGCTGAAGCCCTTAGAGGTCAACCCCCGATTAATCGGAGGGTGTGACTTAACCTTCTTAAACCCTTACAGGAACCCAACCCTCGGAATAGGGGCCTTTGTCGTCTTAAAGTACCCCGAAATGGAGGTAGTAGAGAAAAGGTACGAGGTAATGGAGGTTGAAATACCCTATTACCCGGGATTTCTGGCCTTCAGGGAGCTCCCCCTCCTACTAAAAACCTTCAGGAAACTAAAGAACAAGCCCAACTTAATTATCGTTGACGGCCACGGGATAGCCCACCCGAGGGGCTTGGGGATTGCCGCCCACTTTGGAGTTGTTGAGAAGGTTCCCACTATCGGGTGTGCAAAGAAGCTCCTCTACGGCAAAACAGAGGAGCCCTGCAGCGAGAAGGGGTGCTACGAGCCGATAGTGGAGCCAAAAACGGGGAAAACAATCGGATATACCCTCAGAACCAGAAGGGGCGTAAAGCCGGTATTTGTCTCGGCGGGAAACCTCATAACCAACGAAGAGGCAAGGGAGTGGGTCTTAAAACTGGCCACAAAGTATAGACTTCCCGAACCCACCCGCCTTGCCCACAACTACCTACAAGAAGTCAGAAAAGGTATAATCTCAAAAAACTTTCCGAGCCGGAGGGAAAAGAATGGCAGTTGAGAGGACTCTCGTAATCGTTAAGCCCGACGCAGTAAAGAAGAACGCGGTAGGGGACATCATCAGAATCTTTCAGGAGAACGACCTCAAACTCCTTGCAATTAAAATGGTTCACCTCTCTAAGGAGCAGGCCAAGAGGTTCTACATAGTCCACAAGGACAGGCCCTTCTACGATGAGCTTACAGACTTTATGTCCTCAGGCCCCTGCGTTCCGATGGTTCTTGAGGGAGAGAACGCAATCGCAAGGGTAAGGGAGATTATCGGTGCTACAGACCCTGCAAAGGCCGCAGAGGGGACAATCAGGAAGAAGTACGGAACGGATGTAGGAAGGAATGCCGTTCACGCTTCAGACTCTCCCGAGTCTGCGGCATACGAGATTCCTTTCTTCTTCAGCCAGCTTGAGATTCACCAGTAAGGGGGAGCTCTCCCCCTTCCTTTAAACCGAAAGGGGAGACTTTATGGAGGACAGTTTCAGTATCTTAGGGGTTGAAAGGGATGCCTGCGAAGAGGCCGTAAACGAAGGGAGAGAGCACGAAATAAAACACTTCGTCTTTGAAGACCTACTTGATACCCACGAGAAGCTAATCTGCTACAGGAAAGAGTTAGGGGAGTTCTCGGTCTACTCCTACGTACTCAAAAAAGAAAAACTCTCCTTCTTCTCAAGGGAAGAGGAGAGGGAGCTGGGTTGTTATTTGGGATACAGGGGAGGAAGTTTATACACCTTTGAGGACTTTAACTTCAAAATCAACTCCCTTGAGGAGTTTACCCTTCTAACCGAAGCAGTTGAAATCACCTCAGGGGTCAGCTTCTACTTTGAGCTGTGCAACCTCTGCCAGCTTCCGGAGGAGTTAAAAGGGGAGCTTGACGTAATCCTGACCGTTTACGGAAAAGAGGTTAAGAAACTGCCTCCCCTCTCAAGGTTTGACCAGGTTGCCGACGAGAACAGGGAGATTTTAAAGCTGGCGGTAAAGGGGAACGAGAAGGCTATTGAGAAGCTGGAGAGGGAAGTGGGGGAGGAGGAGACAAGGAGGCTCCTGTCGGAGCTCAAGAGACACCCGGAGGAGCTCTTTGACACCTGCGTCTTCCCCTCAGGCAACTCCTACTTCATAGTCGGAATAGTAACTGCCGTTAAGGAGGTTGAGTTTGAGGGGAGGGAGCTCCTGTCCATAGACCTCTTTGCCGAGGAGCTTGAGTTTACGCTCCTAACGGCAAACAAGGTAGAGCTGGCCGAAGGAGAGAGGCTTTCGGTTAATGGTAAAATGTTTGGGGTTGCAGTAGTTTAGGGGGTGATAAGGTGAAGATAGGAAGGTTTAAGTACGGGGAGAGAACCCTTTTCGGGATTATAAAGGGAAGAGAGGTCGTCCCCGTTAGGGAAAGCAGAGTTTCTGAGCTTATGGAGAGCATAACTCCGACCGACGAGAGGATTTCCGTAAGGGAGCTTAAGTTCCTCTCCCCCACGAGGCCCACAAAGATTGTAGCGGTAGGCCTCAATTACAAGGCCCACGCAGAGGAGATGGGCAAACCCCTCCCCGAAGAGCCCCTCCTCTTCTTAAAGCCCTCAACGGCGGTTATAGCAAACAAGATGAGGATTATCCTCCCGACGATGTCCCAAAGGGTTGACTACGAGGGAGAGCTGGCAGTAGTAATCGGAAAGAAGTGCAGGAAAGTAAGCCCCGAAGAGGCAAAGGAGTACATTCTCGGCTACTCCTGTTTTAACGACGTTACGGCAAGGGACTTACAGCAGAAGGACGTTCAGTACACGAGGGCCAAATCATTTGACACATTCGCCCCCTACGGTCCGTGGATAGCAACCGACGTTGACCCCATCGGGCTTAAAATTACAACAAGAGTTAACGGAGAGGTAAAGCAGGAGGGGAACACCGAGGACATGATTTTCTCCCCCTTTGAGCTGGTCTCCTTCATCTCTCAAATAATGACTCTCCTGCCGGGAGACGTTATAGCAACGGGAACCCCCCCGGGAGTGGGGCCCCTGAGCGAGGGGGACAGGGTTGAGGTTGAGATAGAGGGAATAGGAACCCTCATAAACTACGTGGTAAAGGAGGAGGGCTAACCCTTCAGGGAGTAAAAGCGCCCCCTCTCCTTAACGTAATCTATAAACTCCCTGTAAGTGGGGTGGCTGCTGAGGGTCTTTGAGTTCCCTATAGCTATTAACTTCCTGCGGGGTCTTGTTATCGCTACGTTTAACCTCCTTAAATCCTTCAGAAAGCCTATTTCCCCCTCGTCATTGGAGCGGACAAAACTAATAATTATCGTCTCCTTCTCCCTTCCCTGGAAACCGTCAACCGAGTTAACCTCAACCTTCAGCTCCTTCTCAATCAGAAGCTGCTTTATCAGTTTAACCTGAGCGGCGTAGGGAGTAATTATGCCTATATCCCTCTTATCAAGCCCCATTCTGTGCAGGAGGTGGGCAAGCTCAACGGCCAGCTTGGCTTCCTCGTAGTTTTCATAGGAGGTTGAGCCCTTGGGCTGAAACTCGTAGGCGTTGATTTTGGAAGTATCAAGGAAGGCCAGAGGCTCACGGGGGTCTAAAACTTCCTTAAACTTCTCGGGCTCCTTAACTCCCAAATCTACAAGGGTGTGTTCTTTAACCTCAGGAGCGGCGACCAGCTTCCCTCCGTAGAAGTGACGGCTGGGGAAGTCCATAATCTTCTCGTTCATCCTGTACTGGACTGTAAGCATCGTTGAGAGCTCCCCGTGCTCCTCAATCAGCCTCTCAAAGAGCGTCCTCTCAAGCTCTTTGGCCTCTTCACTCACAACCGTAGGGGGGAGCTGCTTGTGGTCGCCGGCTATGTAGAACTTATCTGCCCTCATAATCGGAATAAGGGTGGAGGGTTCAACCTGCTGGCTCCCCTCGTCTATAACGGCAACGTCAAAGTGGAAGCCCTCAAGGAGCTCCGACTTCACCATTGAGTTGGTTGAGATAACGACGTCGGCATCGGCAATAATCTCCCTGTAAACTATCGCCTCCATTTCCTTTAAAGCCTTAATCCTTACGTCAATCTCGTAGTTGGCCAAAATCCAGTTGGCCATTGAGCGCATTACCTTCTTGGGAACGCCCCTGAAACTCTTGCCCTTCCTTCCGAAGTAGACAATCTCCTCGTCGCTCATTCCCCTCCTCAAGGCGGGGGTGGGCTTTGTAAACTGGTCCCTCTTCTCTATGAGCTCCTTTACCCTTTCCCAGCCCTCTTTAATCTTGGAGCTCTTTTCGTGCTCCTCAAAGAGGGCGTAGATTGAGAACCTCTCAAGCTCCTCAAGAACCCTCGCAGGGTGGCCGATTCTGACCAGCTTTAGCTCGGAGTACTTTGAGAGGTTCAGGAGTATGTTGTCAGCGGCTACGTTTGAGTCGGCAGTGGCAATAACCTTTTTTCCCTCCTTAACGAGCTGAACGATAAGCTCGGTTATCGTACTGGTCTTGCCCGTTCCCGGAGGGCCGTGAATAAGGAAGAAGTCGGGAGCTCCCAGGGCAAGGGAGACGGCCCTCCTCTGGGTCTCGTTTAACCTTGAATCGGCAGGCTCAAACTCAACCGCCTCAGCTACAGGTTCGGGAGAAGTAAGACCTATGATTTTATTCCTCAGCTCCCTCTGTCTGCCGGTTGCGTGGCGGAGCTCCTCAAGGTTCTCCTCCATTCTCTTGAAAGTAACGTCGTTAACGTAGAGGTCTATCCTGACTCCCTTCTTGTAGACCCAGTTGGGAGGGCTGTTATCAAAGGCAACGGTTATGGTCTTCTCGGTTATCCTTACCACCGTTCCTAAGAGGTCGCTCTTTAAGGGGTTCCCCTTACTGACCAGGACAACGTCTCCGGTAGAAATCTCCGTCTCTATGGGCTTTTCCCTCCAGAACCTTACAAGGTGAAGGTGGAACTTCGTTCCGGCCTTCGTCCCCTTCAGGTCAAGGATTGCCCTGCCCAGGAGCTCCCTCTCTTTACCCGAGAGCCTCCTGATTTCCTCCTCCTGAAATTCAATCTCTGCAAGCCTTTCAAGGTCAATCAAGTACTTAAACCTCTCAACGTAGCTGTGGACAGCCTTAATCTCCCTCTCTTCTTCGGGTGAGGGCTGGAGCTCGGGGTAAACGGCGCTTAAGGAGTCGTCCTTGAGGTAAATAAGGGTCTTGCCGTTAGCAACAAAAACTTCCTTAACGTCGTGCTTGCGCAGACCCAGGTGGCGGAGCTCCCTGTATAGCTTCTTACCGTCGTAGATACCTTCAAGTAAAATCGGCATTTCAACCTCTCTACTAAAGTTTTATAATTGTTAAGGTTAAATTAACCTTAAACTATCGGAAATAAAAGTGAAGACCATAATATTACACCTGCTGCTAATCGGGGCAATTCTTTCGACAGCAGCGAGGGGGGGAACGGTAAGCTTAGGGTACCTTGAAGGGCTTCTGCTAAAGAGAAATCCCACCCTCCTTGAAAAGGAAAAAGAGATTGAGATTTTAAAGGGAAGCCTTGAGTATCTGAAGGACGAGAGGGAGAGCTCCCACTTAACCCTTACTGCTACCTACTACCCCTCTGAGGAATACGCAAAGGAGGTGGCCGGCTACAGGTACGGCCTAACGGCGGCGGTTAAGGCCCCGGTAATAAAGAAGAGCTTTTTCAAAAAACCCCTCCTTGAAGCCCTGATTTTGGAGAAGGAGGCCGAGTACTACAGCCTGAAGAGAAAGCTCTTAACCGAGCTGAGACAGGCTTACGTTGACTACTACTATTACCGGCAGATGAAAAAAAGGGCACAGGAGAGTATAGATAATCTCCTTGTGATAAAGGACATTATCAGAGAAAGGATTGAAGAGAAGCTGGCGCTCTGGTCGGAGCTCCTTTCGGTTGAATCAAACCTTGTAGGAATAGAGACTTCCAAAATAATATTCAGAGAAAAGGAAAAGAAAGCCCTCTCAACGATAAGGGAGCTCATAGGGAACCCTGACCTCCCGCCCTTTGAGCCCCTCCTTGAGGTAAGGAACCCGGACAACGCCTACCTTCCCGACCCGACGGAAATCTACCGAGACAGCCTAAAACTTAAGGAGGTAAAGCTTTTAGAAAGGGCTTTTGAACTCCTGAGGGAGAGCTCCCAGAAAGACGAAAGCCTCTTAACCGGCTGGCTGACTCTCAGCGGAGCCCTTACGGGACAAAAAATTGGAGACTTTCAGAAGGGAGTAAGGGTCTCCTTCAGCCTCTCCCTACCCTTAAGCAGCAGCAAACTGACCGGAGAGCTTGAGAGGGAAAAGGTTCTGAGAACGCAAAGGGAACTCCTAAGGGCAAAGATATCCCGATACGCCCTTATAACGGCAACCCAAATTCCCTACAGAAATACTCTGATTTATCAGGAGAGGATAGAGAGCTTAAAGGCCTCGGTAAGGGCCAAGAAAGAGGAGCTCAAAACCCTGAGGTTGAGGAGAGAGGCGGGTTTAACCGGAGGAACTGACAGCTACCTTAAAGAGGCTCTCCTGACGGCGGAGCTCTTTTCCGCCGAAATCTCCCTCCTTGACAGCAGAAGGGAAGTAGTAAGAACTCTCTACGCTCTTAAGGGACTGACAGAACACTCCTCCTTTGAGGAGAACTGGGAGAGACCTTCGGCGAGGGAGCTCCAAGCCTACTTCTGGCACACCGAAGGGCTTATCGGGAAGGTTCAGAGGGAGAGGGAGCTCCTTGAAAAGCTGGTCAAGTTGGGAATAAGGACGGTTTACCTCTCCCTCAACGGAAAACAGATAGAAGAATTCCTGAACAGTACCGGGGGAAACAAGAAGTTAAAAGAGTTTATAAGGAGAGCCCACGACCGGGGCATTGAAGTTCAGCTCCTACTGGGGGAAAACACCTGGATATACCCGGAAAACAGGGATAAGCTCCTTGAGATTGTGGAGCTCTTCAACAGGTTCAACATCTACGCCGGCAGAGACGGCTTCAGTGCACTCCACCTTGACGTTGAGCCCCACGCCCTCCCCGGCTGGAAGGAGTCAAAGGGGAGACTGGCGGAGCTCTACATAGAGACCCTAAATGAGGTCAAAAACACCTGCGAAAAACCGGTCTTCGCCGACATCTCTCCACAGTACGACGGAGTAAACTACGGGGAGGAGAGTTTAACTGAAGCCGTTATTGAGACCGTTAACGGAGTTAACGTTATGTGCTACTCAACAAACATCAACCACCTGAAGAGGAAAGCTCGCCAGTACGCAAGGCTCAGCCTGAGGGAGCTTAAACCGGTTTTAATCTCCCTGTCGGTTGAGAGGGAGCTCCCTCCCTCAGAGTCGTTTTTTAGAAAACCCAAGGAGGAGTTTGAAAAGGCCGTCAGGACAATCAGACTTGAAGGGATAAAAGCAGTGGCCGTTCAGAACTTGACCGATTTTATAGCCTACACCGAAGGGGAGAAAGCCCAGCAGAGGCCAAAGAGGAAAAAGAGAAGAGGCGGGCACATTAAACTCGTCTTCTTAAACCCCAACAACTTACCCAAGGAAATTGCAATCAGATGAGAAGGTTCTCAATTTCAAGGAAACTTAGGGAGAGGTTTAGGGCTCCCACTCCCCTTGAGGTTGAGCACCCTCCGCCGATTCCTCCCTCAAAGGCGAGGAAGTGGTTCTTAAGGATAGCAAGCCTCTTAATATTCGGAGGACTACTGATAATAATCTTTAAGGAGTTCCTAACCTACAGGTTCTCCGGGGTAGTGGAGCCGGAAAAGTCGGTTATCTACTCAACAGTACCGGGCAGGTTTAAACCGAGAGTAAAGGTAGGAGACGACGTTGAAAAAGGCCAGGTGATAGGGGTAATAGAAAATCCGGTAAAGAAACAGGAGATTAAAGCCCTTAGGGAGAGGATTGAGAAGCTGAAGGAGCTCAAAGAGGAGCTCCTCACGGCAGGCAGAAAGGCCGTAAAGAGGGAGGAGAGCCTGACCTTGCTTAGAGTTCCGTCGGTAAAAGCCCTTGAGAAAGAAATCCGAGTACTTGAAGGCAAGAAAAGGGAGCTCCTTATGGAAGAGGAAGAGCTCAAAGAGAAGGCTGAAAAGGTTAGGGAGCTAATAAAAAAGGGCTATGCAACCCTTTACGACTTAGCCCCCATTGAGAATAGGCTAAAAAAGATAAAGGACGAGCTGGCAAAAACTGAAGTTGAGCTTGAAAAGGCCGAAGAGGAGCTGAAGAAAACGCTGTACTTGGCAAGGGTAGGGGAGCCCCCCAACCCTCTACTACCGGCAGCGGCCTCCGTTGAGAGCCAGATTGAGCAAATAAAAGCTTTAATAGAAAAGTTAAAGGAGGAGAGTTCCTACAAAATAATTGCCCCGTTTAAGGCAAGGGTCTCCTACCTCTTCCCTCCCGATTCAACAATCACGTCGGGGGAGAAGATTGCAGAACTCCTGAAAGAGAGGAGCTACAGGGTCATAGCCTACGTGCCTCCGAAGGTCGTAAACAAACTGAAAGTGGGAGACAAAGCCCTCGTGAAGCTCCCCTCAGGAAAGGTTTTAAAGGGAGAGATAGTAAAAGTAAGGCCACAACTTATACTTAAACCCTTTTTCCTCGTAGGCCCCTTGGAGAAGAGGGAGCTCAACGGAGAGGTAGAGATAATCCTTAAAGAGGGAGAAGATGCCGTTTACGAGAACCTTCCCGTTACTGTTGTTATTCCTAAGCTTCAGCTTAAACTCTTTGGGAGCGGAAGTTGAGTACGAGGTTCTGAGTAAGAGAGGAGCCCTTGGAAGAAGGGCAGATGTCTTCTTTAACTGTCCGACTAAATCCGCCCCCGACTACACCCTTAGCGTAGAGAAGGTAGAGGGAGGAGTTTTAATTGAGCTGAGCTTCTCCTCCTCAAAGCTCCACCTGAAACAGCCCCTAAAGGAAGAGGAGAAACTCTCAAAAAGTGCACTGCTCTTTGAAGTGGAAAAAACGGGAGAAGTTAAGGAGCTCGCTCAGGTTCCCTTTAAGGGAAGGGAGATAAGACTTGAAAACCTCAACCCTCAAAAAAGATACCTGCTCAGGTATCTCGTTGAGCTTCCTCCGGGAGACGACTCGGTGCCGGCACCAGAGATAGAGGAAGAGAAAGGAGTTGAGTTCAGGGTTTCAGTCTTCTTCCCTAAAGGCTCTTACCGACTAAACAAAGAAGCAAAATTCCTCCTTGACGGGGTAAAACCGCTAACCAAGAGCTGTAAAGTAAGAATAGTCGGGTACGCCGACTCAACAAAGATAGTTAGAGCAAAGGTTGAGTCAAACGCCGCCCTTGCCAAAAAGAGAGCCCTTTCCGTACTCAACTACTTAGGAGTAAACGATGAAGATAGAGAGAGTAATAATAAGAGAGGGAGCGACAGAGAGTAAGGAACTCCTATTCAGGGAGCCGGAAGAGGCATTGGCGGAGCTCAGCAGAAGAGCCCTTTTTGACTCTCCCCACCTCTTTTTCATTGAGGCAAAAAGCCGAAAATTCGTTGATAGGGCAGTAAAAGTTTTAAGGAAGGAGCCCGAGAGCTCCCTCTCCCCCATCTTCTCAAATCTTGAGCCGACAAAGGAGCTCCTAAGGCTCATAGACGGCATCGAAGCTTCGATTACCGAAGAGCTACTCGAAAAAGCAGAAAAAATATGGGAAGTTCTAACGAAACTGACACCAAACCCCTACGCAATAACCCTACCGGAAAACTGGAGGATGAATTTCCTCCGTTTTCTCCTCTCAAGACAGATAGACGAAGTTGAACCCCTCTTAAAAAAAGACTCCGTAATAGGCTTCTTCTGGCCGGAGGCGGCAATAATTCTAAGAAAAGATGAAGCGGGAAAGGAGTGGGAAGACTTAGAGCTGATGAAAAGGCAGAAAATCTTTACCTCTGACACGAAAAATAAAACCTCTCTCTGTCCGTTCTGCGGCTACTACAACCTGATTTTAAGGGAGATTTGCCCCTCCTGCGGCTCGGTGAAAATCAGGCTTGAGGAGTTCATCCACCACTACTCCTGCGGCTACATAGGTCCTGCCAGCGAGTTTCAAGTGGGAGATAAGTTAATCTGTCCCAAGTGCCACGAGGAGCTCAAGCACATAGGGGTAGATTACGACAAGCCCCTTGAAAAGTTTACATGTGAGGAGTGTAAAAGCATTTTCACTGAGCCCGACTTGAGCGTTTTGTGTGCCAACTGTTCAAAAATCTTCCCTCCGGAAGATATAAAAGAGGAGGTAATCAACGCCTACCTCTTTACCCCCTTCGGGAAACTGGTTGCGACCGAGGGTAAGTTTCCTCTCAACGTCTTTGAAGAGCTCTCGGTTCAGCTCGGAATAATCGGGTTTAACCCTTTCCTCTACATACTTGACAAGTTCCTGAAGCTCGTAAAGAGATACCCCGAAAGGCGGTTCTGCGTCTTGGGGCTGAAGCTAATAGTTAAAGAAGAGGCGATAACAACGGCTCCGACAAAGGTGAGGCTCTTCTTAAAAGACCTTGTTGCGGTTATTAAGGAGAACGTAAGGAGCTCCGACATAATAAGCTCGTCGGAGAAAAGGTACATCCTTATACTCCTGCCGGAAACCCTTCCCGAAGGTGCAAAGGTGGTAGCCCAGAGAATTGCAAAAAAAGTTGAAGAGTTGTTAAACTTAAACGGCCTCACAAACCTCATTGAGTTTAAAGAGAGCTACCTGTGTGCCGACGGAGAAGGAGAAATCCCAACGGCAGAGGAGTTTATAAAGAGGCTCTTTGAAGAGCTTGAGAAATGATTGAGTTTCTCGGGAACTACTTACACGCAGTTTACGTTTACCTATCAAACATTATTCTCAACACAAACCTCTACGAGAAGATAATCCTCGTCCTTCCCTACCTCCTCTTTGACTTTCCCCTTGCAGCAGGAATAGTACTGGTACTGAGTCTGAAAGTCCTCTTCGGCCTTTTTGAAAGGGAAAGGAGAGAGTGGACTCCGCCGGTCAGCGCCCTTATAACAGCTTACAACGAGAGAGAGGCTGTAAAAAACTCTATTGAATCAATGCTTGAGCAGAACTATAGAGGTTATCTCCAGGTAATAGTAATAGTTGACGGCGCAAAGCAAAACAAAGAGACGTACGAGGTAGCAAGGAGGTACGAGGGAAACTACGGTAATAAAGAGGTTCTCGTAATCCCCAAGTGGGAGAGGGGAGGAAGGGCCTCTTCTTTGAACTTAGGGCTGAACTTTGTTAAGGGAGAAATAACTCTTGCCCTTGACGGAGACACCTCCTACGACAGGGACATGATAAAGAATGCAGTCTCCCACTTCAGCGACGAAAAGCTTGTAGCCCTCTCGGGAAACCTCAGAATAAGAAACTGGAACAAAACGCTGGTAACAAAGTTTCAGGCAATAGAGTACGCAATCTCAATCTACATGGCAAAACAGTTCCTTGACGCCTTAGGGCTCATAAACAACATTTCAGGAGCTTTCGGTATATTTAAGACAGACTTCCTCAAAGGCCTGGGAGGTTGGGACGCAGGAACGGCGGAAGACCTTGACCTGACCCTAAGGCTTAAAAAGTACAGAAGTCTCTACCCCGACATAAAGCTCGGATTTGCCCACGACGCAATAGGTTTAACTGACGGCCCAGAAACCTGGCGGGGAATCCTTAAGCAGAGGAAGAGGTGGGACGGCGACCTTGTGTACCTGTACTTTAAGAAACACACCTGGGTGCTCAACCCTAAAATCGTCGGTTGGAAGGAGGCCCTGTACACCTACTATCTGGTTTTGGTTCAGAACTTTGCCGTTCCGGTCTTCATGATTCTCTACTACATTAAACTCTTTCTCCGGTTTTCTTTCATTGAAGTAATGGCAATATTGACTTTTATCTACTTAATCTACGCTTTTCACACCCTATTTCTGATGCTCTTCTTTGTGATTTTCATCTCCGAGAGGAAGAGATGGGACGTTAAACTGCTACCCTACACCCTTCTCTACCCCGTTTACGGGCTAATTCTAAGGTTCAATGCCCTTTACGCCTACATTGACGAAGCCTTCTTTGACGCCCACAGGAGAAGCAGCTACGTTCCCCCGTGGGTTGCAAGGAAGTCTAAGTTTTAACCGACCACTCCCAGAGTCTCTTAAGCCCCTCTTTAAGGGGAAACTTAGGGTAGTAGCCTATTGAGGAGATTTTGGAGATATCCGCAACCGAGCGTTTTATGTCTCCGGGCCGGGGAGGGAGGAAGCGCAGGGGGGGGAGCTCCCCGACAATCTCCTTTAAAGTCTCAAGCAGCTCAAGGAGGGATGTCTCCTTACCGGTGCCGACGTTGTAAACCTCTCCGGCAGTTTTGCCCTCTTCGGCAAGGAGGAGGGCTCCGACAACGTCCTTAACGTAAACGAAATCCCTCGTCTGCCTGCCGTCTCCGTAGATGTCAATCGTCGTCTCCTCTCCCCTCTTAAAGCGCTTAATCCTGTCTATGAAGATTGAGATAACTCCTGAGTAGGGAGAGGATGGGTCCTGCCTCTCGCCGTAAACGTTAAAGAACCTCAAGGCCGTAGCATCAAAACCGTAGAGGTTAAAGGAGTTAACCGTGTACCTCTCGGAGGCGTACTTATCAACGGCGTAAGGGGTCTGAGGCTTAACGGCCATATCCTCTCTTTTGGGGAGCTGGGGTAAATCTCCGTAAACGGCGGCAGAGGAAGCAAAGACGAACTTCTTAACGCCTACCCTCTTTGACTCTTCAAGGAGATAAAGGGTTCCGTCAAAGTTGACCCGGTGGCAGTAGAGGGGCTCCTCAACGGAGCGGTGAACCGAGGCAACCGCTGCAAGGTGGAAGACGGTTGAGAACCTGTACTCTGAGAAGAGATGTTTAAGGAGCTCTGCGTCGGTTATGGAACCCTCAATAAAGGTTAAATTCTGATTTTGCGGGAGGTTTTCCCTCTTGCCCGTTGAGAGGTCGTCAATAACTACAACTCTTCTACCGCGGGCTAAGAGCTCCTCAACAAGGTGGGAGCCTATAAAACCCGCCCCTCCCGTAACTAATGTAAAATCCATCTCACCCCCGAAACGGCACTTTTGAGAGAAATTTTAGCGGAGGGAGACTTGAGAGTACACGTAGTAGGAATAGGCGGAATAGGAATGTCGGGAATAGCACTGATTTTAAAGGGAAGGGGGTTTGAGGTTCAGGGCTCGGACATCAGAGAGAGCTCTATGGTTAAAAGACTGAGGGAAAAGGGAATAAAAGTATTTGTAGGCCACCATCCCGAAAACGTTAAAGGGGCAGACGTCCTAATCCACTCCTCGGCAGTGAAGGAGGATAACCCGGAGATTGCCGAAGCCAGAAGGAGAAAAATCCCCGTAATCCCCCGCTCAGACGTCCTTGCAGACATAATGAAGCTTACTGAGAGCATAGCTGTAGCCGGAACCCACGGCAAAACGACAACCAGCTCAATGATTTCCCGGATTCTATACGGTGCGGGGCTCAAGCCTACGATTTTGGTAGGAGGAAGCCTCTCATTTTTGGGAGGTTACAACGCCGTTCAGGGGGAAGGAAAGTGGCTCGTAGCAGAGGCCGACGAGAGCGACGGGACTTTCCTAAAGCTCAACCCGACCCTCTCGGTAATAACCAACGTTGACGCAGACCACCTTGACTACTACGGAAGTTTTAAAAGGATAAAAGAGGCCTTCTTAGAGTTTGCAAACAGGACATCTTTCTACGGAAAGCTCTTTGCCTGTATTGACTGCCCCAACACTAAAGAGGTGTACGGGAAGGTTTACAAGAGGAAGAGTTCTTTCGGCCTCTCCCCGGAAGCCGACTTTCAGGCAAGGGGCGTCGTTCCGGTAGGGCTGGGAACAATCTTTGAGGTCTACTACAGGGGGAAGAGGCTTGGAAGGGTTAAGCTCAACGTTCCCGGTAAACACAACGTAGTAAACGCCTTAGGAGCCATAGCGGTTTCGCTGGAGGTCGGAATACCCTTTAGTGAAATAGCACAAGGCCTTGAGGAGTTTAAAAACGCCAAAAGGAGAATGGAGCTAAAGGGAAGTTTCAGGGGAATAACCTTCTTTGACGACTACGGCCACCACCCGACCGAGATAGAGGCCTCTTACAGGGCGATTAAAGAGGCCTTCCCCGACAGAAGAGTAGTAGTCCTCTTCCAGCCCCACAGGTACACCAGAACGGCCTCACTGTGGAAGGAGTTTATAAGGGTTCTCAAAGGTATAGAAAACCTCTATATTTGCGACATATACCCCGCCGGTGAGAGGCCGATTGAGGGAATAACGGCCCAGAGGCTGGCAAAAGAGTGCGGGGCTCCTTACTGCGGAGGGCTGAAAGAGGCCGTTGAGTACTTAAAGGGGGAGCTCCGCCCCGGAGACGTCCTCCTAACCTTGGGAGCCGGAGACATCACCAACTTCTTTAAACTCTTTACTGGAGAGAGCAGTGAGTAAAAGGGTATTCCTCTTTGACGGAACGGGCCTTGCTTACAGGGCCTTTTACGCAATAAGGGAGCTCTCAACGAGCAAGGGCTTCCCCACAAACGCAATTTTCGGGTTTATAAGAATCTTCCTGAAACTCTTTAAGGAGTATAGGCCCGAGTACGCTGCCGTTGCCTTTGACGTAGGGAAAAAGACCTTCAGGAACAAAATGCTGAAAACTTACAAGGCAAACAGGAAGCCAACGCCCGACAGTTTCAAGGTTCAGCTCCCCTACATAAAGAAGTTCCTTGAGTGCCTCGGAGTAAAGGTCTTAGAGGTAGAGGGGTATGAGGCCGACGACGTAATAGCCACTCTGGCAAAGAAGCTCTCGGATGAGGGGTTTGAGGTCTTCGTAATTACCTCTGATAAAGACATGAGACAGATAATAGACGAAAAGGTAAAGGTAATCTCAATCTCCCACAGGGGAGGCCAGAAGCTCTACGACCTTGAGGAGTTCAGAAAAGAGTACGGAATAGAGCCGTGGCAGATACCCGAGGTCTTCGGGCTCTCGGGAGACCAGATTGACAACATCCCCGGAGTTCCCGGAATAGGCGAGAAGACGGCGCTGAAGCTGATTAGGGAGTACAAAAATCTTGAGGGGCTGTACGAGCACCTAAAGGAGCTCTCCCCCAAAAGGAGGGAGACCCTTGAGAAGTTTAAAGAGCAGGCCTTTTTGAGCAGGGAGCTTGCAAAGGTTAACAGGGAGGTGCCGATAGAAATCTCTCCCGAAGAGCTTAAGGTAAAGGAGCCCGACGGAAAGTGCCTGTCGGGGCTCTTAACCGAGCTTGAGATGAGGAGCACGGCGCAGGAGCTTAAAAAACTCTTTCCGGGGCTTGAGCTTGCCGGGAAGGAGATTGAGAGGGGAAAGGAGGTCTCACTTAAGGAGATTGGAGAGCTCCTAACCCCCAAAGACCTCTTTACGCCGGCACTGGGTGCTTTAATACCAAGGGGAGAGGAAGGAATCGTTGCGGCGGGCAAATCCTACGCCGTTGCTCCCCTAAAAGAGGCGCTAAAGGGAATCAAGGGAGCAACGAGGGTTTACACCTTTAACCTGAAGGAGCTCTGCCACAGGGCGGGGGAGGAGGTAAGGGAGCTCCCCCTCTTTGACGTCTCACTGGGCTACTACCTTCTCAACCCCCTCTTAAAAGACTACTCACCCGAAACGCTACTTAAAGAGCACCTGAAAAGCGCGGAGCTCCCTCCCCTCAAAGAGATTTCCCACCACACAGTCAGCTTGGGAAGGGAAGTTGAGGAGAAGCTTAAAAAGGAAGGACTTTACAAACTCTACAGGGAAGTTGAAGAGCCCCTCTCGTACGTCCTATACAGAATGGAGAAGAGGGGAGTCCTCTTTGACAGGGAGTACCTTGAAGCCTTCGGAAGAGAGCTAAAGGAGGAAGAGGAGAAGTTAAAGAAGGAGATTTATGAAATAGTAGGAGAGGTCTTCAACCTAAACTCGCCAAAGCAGCTTGCGGCCGTTCTTTTTGAAAAGCTTGGTTTAAAACCGCTGAAAAAGACAAAATCGGGCTACTCAACCGACGTTGAGACTCTTACAACCCTTGCACTTGAAGGCCACAGGATAGCCGAGCTCATTCTGAAATATAGAAAGCTCTCAAAAATTGAAGGGACCTTCGTTAAAGGAATCCTGAAACACATGGACAGAGAGGGGAGAGTCCACACCAGGTTTCTCCAGACCGCAACGGCAACGGGAAGGCTCTCGTCGGCCGAGCCAAACCTCCAGAACCTACCCGTTTCGGACGAGATTTCAAAGAAAGTAAGGCACGCAGTAATCGCCCCTGACGGGTTTAACCTCGTCTGGGCAGACTATTCTCAGGTTGAGCTTAGGATATTGGCCCACATCTCTGCAGACGAGAGGTTAATAGAGGCATTTAGGGAGGGCAAGGATATCCACTCAGAGACGGCAAAACACCTCTTTGAGGTTAAAGAAATTGACGAGAAGATGAGAAGAGTTGCAAAAACCGTCAACTTCGGAATCGTCTACGGAATGAGCCCCCACGGCCTCTCGGACAGGTTGGGAATTCCCTTAAAAGAAGCCGAGGAGTTCATAGAGAAGTACTTTAAGAACTTCCCAAAGGTCAAGGAGTTCATAGACTCCACCCTTGAGGAGGCCTACAGAAAAGGGTACGTAAGGACGCTCTTCGGAAGGAAGAGGCCCCTGCCCGAGCTCCGGGACAGTAACTACCACGTAAGGAGTTTCGGTGAGAGGGCAGCAGTAAACGCCGTAATTCAGGGAACGGCGGCCGACGTAATGAAAATGGCGATGGTCAAACTTGAAAAGAAGCTAAGAAACTCCGGCGCCTACATGGTTTTACAGGTTCACGACGAGGTGGTCGTTGAGGCTCCAGAGGAAAGAGAAAAGGAAGTAAGGGAGCTGGTAAAGGAGGTAATGGAGGGTGTAGCGGAGCTCTCGGTTCCCCTTGAAGTAAGCGTTGAGTCGGGCAAGAGGTGGAGTTAAAAGAGGGAGTAGATGGCCTCTTTAAGGGTTTTAAACTCCCCCTCTAAAACCTCTATCCCAAGCTGCTCAAAGGCCGATTTTACCAGAGGCTTCGCTTCGGAGTATAGAACTCCCTTAACGCCGTAGGAGAGGAGAACTTGGGCAAGCTCCGAAGGGGAGGAGGAAGGGTTCTCAAACAGGTTAACCTTAACCTCATCTCCCGATTTCTCAACAACGGCAAAGTAGGGAGCTCTCTCAAAACTCCCTAAAACATCGGCCTCAAGGCCGTCTGCGCTCTTTAGCGGAATGGCAACCTTCATCTGAACCCCCTATAATTTGGGCTATGGAGTTTAAAAGGTGGAGAAACTTAGGAGAAATTCTACCTGAAGAGGTGGAGGAGTTTATCGGCTCCTTCTTTGAAAGGGAAGAGCTCTTAAGGGAAGTTGAGGAGTTTGCAAAGAAAGAGAAAGTCCCGATTCTTCTCCCCTCAAGCGCTCAAGTCCTGAGGCTGATTGTTTCCCTCAAAAAGCCCCGTAAAGTCCTTGAGATAGGAACGGGAATAGGCTACAGTACTCTCAACATCTACCTCGCCCACCCCGAAGCAGAGATAACAACCGTTGACTCCAACATCAAGAGGCTAAAGGTTGCGGAGGGGTTCTTTAAAAGGGCAGGAATTCCGGTTGAAACGGTTGAAGCCGACGGCCTTGACTTTTTAAGGGAAGCCCTCTCCGAAGGGAGGAAGTACGACTTCATCTTCGTTGACAGCGCTAAAGGGGAGTATCCCTTCTTCAACTACAAAGTTCAAGCCCTACTTAAGCCGGGAGGCTTAGCCCTCTTTGATAACGTCCTCTTTAGGGGCTACGTGGCAGGGCGGGAGCACGATGGAAGGTATAAAAGGGGAGTGAAACTCTTAAAGCACTTCTTGAAGTACATAAAGGAGTACCCCAACTTCAGAGCTTACCTAATCGGAGTGGGAGACGGCCTTCTCCTCCTTGAAAATCTCGGATATAATAGAAGGTGAGGTTCCGAGCCTGACTGCCTAAGGGGCTTAAAGCCCTATGGGGTCAGGCCGATAGGGTGCGTCTGGAAACGGGCGTGCCTCCCGGGCTTGGAAAGGAACCTCGTTAAAGGGGTCAGTTCCGGCTCGGGGCTGACCCCTTTTGACTTATAGGAGCAGTCCCGTAGGAGGCCCAACCGGGCACCTCCCCAACTTTTGGTCGGGCCCTCCCCTTTAAGGAGGTGAGAGATGAGGCTGTTAGTCTTAATTATAACCTTTCTGCTCCTTCCCTCCCTCGCTTCGGCCGGAGAAATCCTGATTTCAAGCGCAGCCGGAATGATGGAGTTCATAAAGGAGGTAGGGAAGGAGTTTGAAAGGAGAACGGGAAAAGAGGTAGTTTTCAACTTCTCATCTTCGGGAAAGATTGCAAAACAGATAGAGGCAGGAGCTCCCACCGATCTCTTTATCTCCGCCTCAAAGTTCTGGATAGACTACCTGAAAAGGAGGGGATTGATAGAGAAAGAGACCGCCATTCCCTTCGCTTCAACAGAGCTGGTGGTAGTAGCTCCCAAGGGCTCAAAGTTAAACTCACTCCTTGAGGCCGAAACGGTAGCAGTGGGGAACAAATTTGCTCCTGTAGGAGCTTATGCCCTTGAAAGCCTTAAGAGATTAGGGCTCTACGAGAAACTAAAGAGCAGGTTAATTTACGCTCCAAACGTAAGGCAGATAACCCTTTGGGTAATGTCAGGAAATGCCGACGCCGGAATTATTTACTATTCCGACTTCGTTAAGTACAGAAAAAAACTAAAGCCGCTTAAAGTCCTGCCCGAAAATAGCCACAGTCCGATTGAGTTCTTTGCCGCCTGTACTGGGAGCTCCCTAAAGGAGTGTAGGGAGTTTGAGGAGTTTTTAAAGGAGCTCCCCGATGAAGTTTACGAAAAGTACGGCTTTAAGAAGGTAAAATGAGCCTGAGCCCTGAAGTCCTCTTCTCAATAAAGCTATCACTGAAGGTTTCCCTCCTTGCAACTCTCCTTATCTTCCTCACAGGCCTTCCCCTGGCCTACCTGCTGGCCTACAGAGAGTTCAAACTGAAAAACTTCCTTGATGCCCTCATAACCCTCCCTCTGGTCTTCCCTCCGGTAGTCACGGGCTACATTCTGTTGCTCATCTTCGGCAAAAAAGGTTTACTCGGGGAGCTCCTCTTTAAGCTCTTCGGCTTCACCGTAGTCTTTAACTGGAAGGGGGCTCTCCTTGCCTCATTCGTGGCAGCCTTCCCAATCTTCGTTAAAGGAGCAAGAGCTTCACTTGAAGCAGTTGACAGAAGACTAATAGAGGTCTCCTACACCCTCGGTAAGGGCAGGATTGAGACTTTCTTCAGGATTACCTTTCCGCTGGCAAAACAGGGGATAACCGCCTCTTTAATCCTTTCCTTTGCAAGGGCTTTAGGAGAATTCGGAGCAACCCTGATGGTTGCGGGAAATATCCCTATGAGAACAAACACAATTCCCCTTGAGATTTACAGCGCAATCTCTGAGGGAGATTTCGGGAAGGCGAACCTTCTAACCGCTTTAACAGCCCTCTTTTCGGTTGCGGTAATCTACGCAGTCAACAGGCTCAGCGGCGGGAGAAAAGTTTGATAGAGGTTAAGGTAGAGAAAAGGTTAAAAGACTTTAAGCTAAAAGTAAGTTTTTCCTCCCGGGCACCGATAACGGCCTTTTTTGCACCTTCTGGCTCGGGAAAGAGCTTAACCCTACAGACGATAGCAGGACTCATAAAACCCGACAAGGGAAGGGTAGAGGTTAACGGAAAGCCCTTCTTTGACTCGGAAAGGGGGATTGACCTCCCGCCCCAGAAGAGGAAAGTTGGCTACCTCTTTCAGGATTACGCCCTCTTTCCCCACATGACAGTCTTTGAAAACGTCGCCTACGGGGCAAGAAGTAGGGACAAGGTTTACGAGCTCCTTAAAACTTTGAAAATAGAAAAGCTGAAGGATAAGTACCCGAGCCAAATTTCCGGAGGACAGAAGCAGAGGGTAGCCCTTGCGAGGGCGCTTGCAACAGAGCCTGAGATTCTCCTCCTTGACGAGCCCTTCTCCGCCCTTGACAGGAGTTTAAAGGAGGAGCTCTACGGTGAAATCAGGGAGGTTCAGGAGAAGTTTAAAGTTCCTGTAGTCCTCGTAACCCACGACCACGAGGAGCTCTTTGAGCTTGCCGGCTGGATTGTAATTCTTGAGGAGGGAAGGAGCGTTCAGGAGGGAAGGCCGCAGGAACTCTTCTTTAACCCATCCTCTCTGAAGACGGCAAAACTACTCGGGCACAGGAGCTTTATTGAGGCAACGGTTGTGGAGGTCGGTAAGAGCTCCCTCGTAAAGCTCCCCTCGGGTAAGCTCTTAAGGTGCAGAAAGGGAGAGTTCAGGCCGGGAGATAGGGTTTTCGTCTCAATTCTTCCGAACTCCCTCTCCCTTTCACTGACTGACGAGGTAAACAGGGTAAAAATGGTCGTGAGGAGAGTCAAGAAGGGAATGGAGATTGACAAAATATTTGCCCTCTTTGAGGGAAAAGAGGTGGAGCTCCACCTTCCATCCTCCCTCTCCCCCAACTTCCTCTTTCAGGAGGGAAGGGAGAGTACGTTCTACCTATCGGTAGAGCACCTACCACTAATCAGGAGGTAAAGATGAAGAGAAAAGTAAAGGTAGAGGAAGCGGTGGGAATGGTTCTCGTTCACGACATCACAGAAGTCAATCCCGAAAAAGGCTTCAAGGGAAGAGCTTTTAAAAAGGGGCACATAATAAGGGAGGAGGATGTTGAGAAGTTAAAGAGTTTGGGGAAGGAGTACGTCTACGTTTTGGAGCTCTCGGATGACGAAATTCACGAAGATGAGGCGGCAAAGCTCCTTGCCGACGCCATTATGGGGGAGAACCTCTACAGGGACGAAGAGCCCAAAGAGGGGAAAATCAACATCTACTCCGAGGTCTTCGGAGTTGTAAAGATAGATACCGAGAAGCTCTTCAAGTTCAACATGGTGGGGGAGCCCTCCTGCCCCACAATCCATACAAACATGTGGGTTAAGCCCGGCCAAAAGGTTGCTGCCGTAAGGATAATCTCCCTGACGGCTCCCAAAAGGGAGATTGACGAGGCAGTTGAGATAGCCGGAGAGGGAATAATAAGAGTTGTTCCCTTTAAGGAAAAGAAGGCCGGAATGATAATAACGGGGAACGAGGTCTATTCCGGGAGAATTAAGGATAAGTTCTACGAAAAGTTAAAGCCCAAACTTGAGTTCTTCAAGTGTACCGTTGAGGAGAAGGTAATCCTCCCCGACGACGAGGAGATGATAAGAAAAAAGATTAGAGAGTTTGCCGATAAGTACGACATAGTCGTCCTGACCGGAGGAACGTCGGTTGACCCCGACGACGTCACCTACAGGGCTATAAAGAGCGCTGGGGCAGAGAACTTTCTAAGGGGAAACCCTATTCAGCCGGGAAACATGCTGACGATGGGCTGGATTAACGGGAAGCCCTTGGTGGCCGTTCCGGCAGCAGCCCTCTTCTTTAAGGCCACCTCCTTTGACGTATGGCTCCCGAGACTCCTGATAGGGGATGTAATAACCAGGGAAGAGGTTGCAGCAAAGGGACACGGAGGGCTGTGCCACAGCTGTCCGGTTTGCGTATTCCCAATATGTCCGTTCGGAAGACCTTAAGGAGGACAAGGTGAAGGTAGAGAGGGAAGAGGCAAAGAGGATAATTGAGGAGAGAGTAAAAGAGGTAGGTGTAGAAGAGATAACCCTCAACGAGGCCTACGGAAGGGTTATAGCTCAGGACATTTCCTCTCCCGTTGACATTCCCGACCAAGATAAGTCGGCAATAGACGGCTTTGCATTTAACACGGCCTCACTGAAGGAGCTCCCAGCAAGGTTAAAAATCGTGGGAGAGAGCCCGGCAGGGAGCTCCCGAAGGTTAAAAGTGGGCGAGGGTGAGGCCGTCTTTGTAATGACGGGAGGGGTAATACCCGAGGGGGCAGATGCGGCAGTTAGAATTGAGGATGTTAAGGTTAAAGGAAACGAAGTTCTCATAGACTTCCCGGTAGAAAAGGGAAACCTCGTAAACTTCAGGGGAAGCGAGGTAAAGAGGGGAGAGAAGGTAATTGAAAAGGGAGAGCTCCTAAGCTACCGGTTGGTAGGCCTCCTTGCCCACTTGGGAGTTTACAGGGTAAAGGTCTTCCAGAGAGTAAAGGTGGGAGTAATAACAACGGGAAGCGAGGTCCTTGAGCCCGAAGAGCCCTTCAGAGAAGGGGCAGTAAGGAACACGAACTTTTACACCCTTAAAGGACTCGTTGAGAAGTTAGGAGCAGAGGTTATCTACTTAGGGAAGGCAAGAGACGAAAAGGAAGAGCTAAAGGAGTTAATCGGAGAGGCCCTCTCAACCTGCCACTTTACGGTAACAACCGGTGGAGTCTCAAAGGGTAAGTACGACCTCGTGAGGGAAACGGTCAGGGAACTCGGAGTTGAAGTACTCTTTACCCAAACAAACGTAAGACCGGGAAGACCTTTAACCTTCGGAGTAAAAGGAGATAAGCTCTTCTTCGGTCTTCCCGGCTACCCGGCGGCAACTCTGGTAAACGCCCTTGAGTTTCTCGCTCCGGCCGTAAAAAAAGCCTGCGGTTTAAAGGAGTTTAAAAACAGGTACGTCAGCGCCGTTGCTGCAGGAGAGCTCAGGTCAAGGAAGGGAAGGGTTGACTTCGTCAGAGTCAAACTCTCCTCTGAAGGGGGGATTCTAAAGGTCTTCCCTGAAGGAAGCCAGCAGACGAGCAACTTCCTGACAATGGCCCGGTGTCAAGGCCTTGCGGTTATAGGTCAGGAGAGGGGAACCGTAAAAGAGGGCGAAACCGTAGAGGTTTTAATTCTGGAAAATTTTTTATAATTGCAGGGAGCTGGTAGGATAAAGCGTTATTCTGCAATTCAGTATGAATTGAAAGTATTGGATTTGGATAAAGTTTTCCTTATGTTCTAAAAAACTTGACATAGAATCAAAATCTTTTGTAATATCCGTTAGTACAGTTTCGGCAGAGAGGGTTAAACGTGGGGATAGGAAAGAGAGTTCTGGCGCTGGGACTGGGGATAGGACTCCTCTCGGCAGGCGGCGCCCAGGCCGCAGTTAACCTACCCGGATATGAAGGCGAGCTTAAGACCCAGATAGAGTTTCGTCAGGACGTTTACGACAGGGACTCTATCCCCTTTGACAACTACCTAAAGCTTGACCTGAGGGATTTAAAGGGCTCAAGCGAGCTTCACTTCTACGGAAAGCTCTGGAAAGACTTAGGCTACGGAACTGACTGGGACATAGACCTCTACCAGCTCTACGTTGACGTTCCGATAAAAAAGGATAGGAGTTCCACCCTCTCTATAGGTCGCCAGTTTATCTCCGAAGGCTTTGAGACCTACATAGCCGACTCAATTAAGTACTCCCACAGGTTGAATAAAGATTTCAGGTACGTCTTTTACTTGGGAAAGCCCAGGTGGTTTGAGCCGGGAGTAAAGAGCGGAGACGACTTCTTAGCCGGCTTTAAGTTTGAGTATAAAAACTACTTCCTCGGCTTTGAGCACCTGAGAGACGACGGCAAGGTTAAAAAGAGCTCCCTCCTTTTCGGAAACTACTCCTACTTAACAAAGGAGCTTGTCCAGTTCAGCAGGTTTGAGGTTGACCTTGCCCACGGGGAGCTCGTAAGCGGCAACTTAGGATTTAACTACTACCCCACAAAGAAGCTGAGGCTAACAACGGAGCTTGAGTACTACGACGGCTCCTACAGGTACGACGGAAGGATTGAAGACCCGATATTTAAAAACTTTTCTCCTGAAGGAAGGGAGCTCCGCTTCACCCAGAGCGCTTACTACCAGCTAAACCCCGTCTGGGCCCTTTTTGGCTCCTACACTGCAACCGATATCCAGAGGAACGGCAAGGATAACGGCCACCTTCTAAAAGTCGGAGCAGTCAGGGATACTTGGTTCACAGAGGGCCTTAGGACTTACGGGGCTCTCCTATACCAGAACAGCTGGATAGGAATCCTCAGGGGAGTTGAGTTAGGGTTTACCAAGTACCTCTGCAGGAAAATCTCTTTAACGGGAAGGGTTGACATAGCCCGCTACGACAAAATTACCTACGGCAAGCAGTGGGCAAACGCCTACTACCTCAAGGGAACTTATCAGGCAACCGACTTCTCAAACCTTGAAGTGGGAATTGACTACAGGAAGAACGAGGACTTTGACAGGGATTTAAGGCTGATTCTCAGGTACAACCTCCTCTTCTGGGGCGGAAAGGAAAAAAGGACAGAGGATAGGAAATGAGGAAAGCACTGCTCCTTGCTGTAATAGCTTTAACGGCTTCCTCCTGTACCAACGAGTGTAAGGTTGACTACAAGAAGGAGCTCGGGACTACGGCCAAGTTCCACCACAGGGAGCACAAGGCTTTCATTGACGAACACGGCTGTATCCCGTGCCACAAAATGAACGTTGAGATGAGCTGGGCAGACATTGAGGCGGCAGAGAGGGGCTCAAAGAAAATCATTATGCCCTCTAAGGTAACGTGTCACTACTGCCACAACAACCCGAGCAAATCTCCGGCCCCCAACGCCCCGACGAAGTGTTATATCTGCCACTTCAACATGAAAGAGATTGAGCCAGTTGACCACAAGACTGGCGACTGGCTTAAAACCCATAAGTTCGCATACGAGGCAAAGGCGAGCAGGTGCGATGAGTGCCACAGACAGAAGTTCTGTATAGACTGCCACGCAAGGAGAGACACAATCCAGCACCTGGTTCACCCAAGGAACTACGAGTACACCCACAGCATAGAGGCGGCCGCAGACCCGGCCAAGTGTAGCAGGTGCCACAGGCCAACATTCTGTATGGAATGCCATACAAAGGGGAACTGGACGAGATGAAGAAGGGACTAATTGCTTTACTTCTCTTAACCGGAATGATTGGAAGCGCCCGGGCACAAGAGTGCGGAGGAATCGGCTACACGGGAACCGACGCCGAGTTCTGCCTTAAGTGCCACGCCGACGGCTGCCCGATAGTTCACCCAACCGGGTGCAAAGTAAAAGAGACAGAGTGTATAAAAGTTCCCCCTAACTTCCCGCTCAACAGGGGTAAGCTGACCTGTACAACCTGCCACGACATGAAGAGCAAGAACGAGAACTTCCTGAGGGCTGAGAGACCCTTAAGAGAGAGGTTTGACTTCTGCTTCCAGTGCCACAACCCCGAGTGCTACAAAAAGTTTAACCCCCACGAAACAATCGGAGAGAATGTTCCTTGGGACAAGAAAAAGAAGGCCTGCATCTACTGCCACGGAGTAGGAGCAAAGCTTGAGGCCTACAAGGCCTGTGTAGGCTGCCATACAAAAACTCCCCACGTGGGAGCTCCCGAGCACCTCCTTGCAAAGAGGGAAAAGGTTGAGAAGCTGGTAAAGGGCAAGGCTCAAGTTGTTGAAATAGAGGACATGGCTCAGCTAAAACCGGAAATCAACGAAAATGAGCTCAAAAAGCGCAAGCCGAAGGTAATCTTAGTAAAGGGAAGGATTGAGTGTATAACCTGCCACAACCCTCACCCTCAAATAGCAGTTCCCGCCCCTGCCGAGGATAAGGAGTGGGCGGAAGTTGAAAGGAGAGACCTTGACTACAAACTTGAAAAGCTGAGGCTTGAGCTAAACAGGTTAAAGCTGAACACAAAAGGCGTGAAATTAATGAGCTACCAGCTTAAAGGCGGAAAACTTTGTCAAATCTGCCACTCAATTAACTCGCTAAAGTAGGGGGTAGAGAGTGAAAGCCTTGATTTTAGGACTGAGCGGGGCTATAGCTATATCGGGAGCGGCTCTCGGAGCCGGGATACCTGACGACGGGTGTCTGGTCTGCCACAGGCTTAAAGGACTATCGGTAATTACAAAAGAGAACGAGGTGAAGGACTGCAGCATCTCAGATGCCCTTTACGCCCACTCAATCCACAGGAACGTGGGGTGTACCGAGTGTCACGATAAGGTTGAGCAGTACCCCCACAAGCCTGAAAACACAGCTGCAAACTGTACCAACAAGTGCCACGTGGTAGACCCTTCAACGAAGAAGCCTTTCTCCCACAAAGAGGTATTTGAGACCTGGAAGGAGAGCGTCCACGGTAAGAACTACGAGAAAGCCCCCGACATCTACCCCTACTGTAGTTACTGCCACACAAACGACCTTCTCATAGACGTAACGAAACTTGAGTCAATGAAAATGAGCCTCGCAAAGTGCTCAATCTGCCACCAGAACAAGGACTGGATAAAGGACAGGTTCTCCCACGTTGCAAGCAGAGAGCCAATTCCCGTTATAAAGAACGGCTTTACCCACCGGTTCGTAAAGACCAGAAGGGACGGCTGGGAGATTGTTGAGCTGTGTGCATCCTGCCACGAGGACGAGAAGAAGATGGAAAAAGCCCTTGAAATAGAGGGAATTCACGATAAGTTCGCAAAGGAGCACGTCTTAACGGCCGTTGAGTCCTACAAGGTTACGATGCACGCAAAAATGCTCTACCTTGACAGGAACGATACAAGGGCTGCAGACTGCCTTGACTGCCACACCAACAAGGACGGCAACTTCCACGACATCTTCCACAAAGACGACCCTCGCTCCTCAATTAACGTTAAGAACATTGAGCTAACCTGCGGTCGCTCTACAGAGTGCCACCCCCTTGCTCCCAAGGAGGACATGAAGAACTTCGCCACTACCAAATGGGTTCACATGCACCCGATTCCCGACTCTTTAGGACAGAAAATCGTAAAGATTGTTGAGGAATTTATGTTCTGGCTTACAACCGGAACGCTACTCTTTGCAGTTACTATCGTAGGCCTTGACCTTCTTAAAAACCTGAGGAGGAAGCACTAATGGGACTCTGGGAGGCTTTCAAGA
This sequence comes from Desulfurobacteriaceae bacterium, assembly GCA_027068415.1. GTDB lineage: Bacteria > Aquificota > Aquificia > Desulfurobacteriales > Desulfurobacteriaceae > Thermovibrio. The sequence goes on from JAMOTD010000007.1 coordinate 43,868, forward strand.
GAAGATTTAGGTTAAGAGCAGAGCAGGATAAGCTTCTCATCGTTGACGGTGAGAAGATAATGATACAGAAGTTTACCCTCTTCCAGAGGCTGCTCCACGTAGGAATTTTCTCAACCTTCATCTGGCAGATTATTACCGGATATCCCCTAAAGTTCTACGAGCTTGAGTGGGCAAAGCCCCTCATAGGGCTCCTCGGCGGAATAGCCGGTGAAATGACGATTCACAGGATTTCCGGTTTCATAATGTTTGCTGACTTCCTCCTCACGGTTTTCTACATGATTCTAATCCTCATAGCAAACTGGGATTTGGCCAAAAAGGATTTCTTCGGCTACTTCAAAATCGTTCCCGGCCCGTCAGACGTTACGTTTGTCCACTACATAAAGTATCTTTTAGGCTTCAGAAAAGTTCCCCCCGACTGGGACGAGTACATCTGGGTTGATAAGTTTGACTTCTGGGCGGTCGGTTGGGGTATGCTTGCAATCGGTATTACCGGCTGGATGCTCTGGCTCCCGGAGGTCTTTACCGGCTATCTCGGACTTCCCCCCGAGACGATTCAGATTGCCTACCTGATGCACTCAGACGAGGCAGTCTTAGCACTGGGTTGGATTGCCCTCGTCCACATGTACATAGTCCACTACGGCCCCAACAAGTTCCCTATGGACTGGATTTGGCTCACCGGAACGGCCTCTGAGGTTGAGTGGATTGAGGAAAGGCCCAGAAGCTATAGAAGAATCATCAAGGCGGTTGCAGAGAACGAGCCCCACCTCCTTGAGAAGTACCCCTTCTTGAAGGAGAGGTACCAGTTTGTCTTAGAGGTGGAGAAGCTCCCCGAAGAGGAGATGATTAAGAGAATGCACGAGTATGCCCACCACCTTCTTGAGAAGGAAGCCGAAGGAGGGAAAGCGTAATGAAAAGGCTCCTAATAGCTCTGACGATAATTTCGGCAACGGCGGTTGCCGGGAACAACCCTCTCCTTGAGGCTCCCGCAACCGATGTGGCAAAGTGGGGAGAGAAGTTAAAGGAGTTTGAGAGGCCGGAGCTCCCCAACCTCAAGGAGTACCCTAAGCCCTTCCACTCCCCAAATGCCTACAAGTACCAGATGAACGACGTCTGTAGTACCTGCCACACCTTTGCCGCCCACAAAAAGGACGATAAGTACGCTCCCTTCTACAACGCCCACGGAACCTTTATGAGCTGTAACGTCTGCCACTTTGTTAAGGAGGGAGTGGAGTACAGGTGGGCGGAGATTAAGGACGGCAAAGTGGTAGTCCTTGACAAGGGAGACTTCTACGGCCTGAAGTACGTTCAGGTAGGCGACAGGGTAATGCTCTCTGGGCAGGAGAGCTCTGCAAAGATAGTTCCGGTCTATAACGGCACTCCGGTAGAGCTCCCCCTAAAAGGAAACGAAAACCTCCTCAGGGATAAAACGGCCGTAGCCAAGATGCACAACGCCCTAACGGAAGAAACTCTCAAGTGTGAAGACTGCCACCAAAAAGGCGGGAGGATAGACTTTAGGGCTTTAGGGTTCAGCCCCCAAAGGGTTAAAGACCTTGAGGAGAACGAAATCGTAAAAGGCCTCAAGGAGTACAAGACAATCCACTTCCCTAAATTTATCTGGTAGGGGTAAAAGGAGATGAGAGCTCTCTTCACAGCGCTTTTCCTCTTGATTATGTCCTTAACGGCCGTAGCTCAGGAGATAAAGGGAGACTGGAAGTTCCCCTCTGACATAGCCGTTGCAAACGGAAAGCTCTACGTAGTTGACGGTTTAAACAACAGGATTGCCGTCTACGACCTCTACGGAGAGCACCTGACAGACATAAAAGTTGACAGCCCCTACGGTATAGACGTTTCGGACGGCCTACTCTACGTAGTGAGCCAGAAGGGAAAGCTTTACGTCCTTGACGAGTTCGGAAACCTTGAAAAGAGCTTTGGCGTTGCCGGAAGGCCCATAGACGTTGAGAAGTTTGGCAGAAAGCTCTTCATAACAAACGGCAAGTTTGAGAGCGTTGACATCTACTCTACAGCGGGAGAGTTCCTGGGAAGGTTCGGTGAGAAGGGAACGGCACCGGGGAACTTCGTGGGAATATTCCTTCTTGACTCTGCAAAGAAAACACTCTTTGTAGTTGACAGCGTAAACGCAAGGATTCAGGAGTTTGATAAAAACGGAAACCTGTTAAGGAGCTTCGGAGTTTTCGGAATAGAGGAGGGCGACCTCTTCAGGCCCAAGGGAGTTGCCTACTGCGGAGACGGAAAGGTTGCAGTTTCGGACGCCATAACCGGAGCCGTTCAGCTCTTTGACGTTTACGGAGGCTTTGAGAGGGTAATAGCAAAAGGGCTCTACTACCCCACAGCTATTGCCTGCTACGAGGGAGAGCTCTTCGTCCTTGAGCCTCTGAAAAACAGGGTATCCACATTTAGAGTTCAAGGGGTCAAGTAATGAGGAAATCGCTGGCTATCCTCCTGACCATACTTGCCGTCTCAACAACGGCAGAGGCAAAACTCAAAAAGAGCATGAAGAAGGAGTGTCTCGTCTGCCACGAGAACTGGCTCCTTGAGGCAAAGGTTAAGTCTCCCAAACTCCTAACTGCCCGCTCCTTCACTGCAACCGATAAACTGATGTGCCTCTCCTGTCACGACGGCTCAATGGCAGACGACAGGCTAACTTTCTTGGGCTTTAAGCACTTCTCCCACCCGGTTGACAAAAAAGTTCCCGAGGACTTCAAGATACCCAAAGGCTTCCCCCTTAAAGACGGAAAGCTCTACTGCGGAACCTGCCACACTCCCCACACGGAGACCGGAAGCGAGAAGAAGCTTGACTACACCTTCATGAGGAAGCCCAACGTCAACTCGGCCCTCTGTGTTGCCTGCCACAAGGAGAACTCAGAGCACGGAATAAACCACCCGATTTTTGAGGATACTAAAGACAAACTAAAGCCCCAGTTAGCAGCAGAGGTAGAGAAGTTAGGGGGAAGGCTAACAGAGAACAGGGAGCTGACCTGTGAGTCGTGCCACTCGGCCCACAGGGGAAGGGCAAAGAGGACGCTCCTTGAAAGGGCCGATAACTCAACCCTGTGTGCCGTCTGCCACATAGATAACGTAAACTCCAAGGAGCACCCTAACTTCAGGAACCACCCGATTCACAAGAAGTTCCCCGAAGGGGCAGACGTAGCCTTTTTTAAGAGCAAGAAGGCGGTACTTGAGAGCGTAGAGTGTATGACCTGCCACAAAGTCCACAAGGAGAAGAATAAGCACCTCGTTGTAGCTCCCGAGAAGGAGCTCTGCATCCTCTGCCATACCGACCAGAAGTGGGTAAACAAGACAAAGCACAACGTAGCGGGCAATTCATGTAAGAGCTGCCACACTCCCCACAAGGCAAAGGGCAGGGAGCTGTGGAGCAGGCCGATACCCGAAGAGGCCTTTGACTACGCATCCCTCATTGAGGCAAGGGGCAAGGACGATATCCTGTGTCTCTCCTGCCACTACCCCCAGAGCAAAATCAACGGTAAAGAGTGCCCGGATGTAGGCACTTTAACCCACCCGACCGGCAAAAAGGTTAAGGAGAAGGTAAAGCTCCCCTTACCCGGCGGTAAGCTCTCCTGTACAACGTGCCACGATCCCCACCACTCCTTTAACAGAAGTCCGAAGGGTAAGTTCCTGAGGAAGGAGAGGTCGGAGCTCTGCTACACCTGCCACAGGGAAGAGGCAGACGTTAAGAGGGGAGCCCACGGAAAAATTGACGAGAAGAGGTGGAAGAAGGGCGACTGTGCGGCCTGCCACAACGTCCACAAAGCCAAGGGCGGCTACCTCTCAAGGGTTGTTTACGGAGAGATTTCACCGATGGAGCCCCCCGTTGACGGCTTCTGTCTGGCCTGCCACGACCCCGAGGGAATGGCAGAGCACAAGGTTAAGCAGTCTGTCTTTAACGAGCACCCTGTAGGGGTTAAGAACCCGAGCAATAAGCTGCCAGGTAAGAAAATCTCATGTGCAACCTGCCACGACCCCCATACCCATAAAGAGGAGCTCCTCAGAATTCCCGTAAGGAAGGACTCAAAGCTCTGTTTAACCTGCCACACAGACCAGAACCTTGAGGGAACTCCCCACGACCTCTTAAGCAGCTCAGAGGTCAAGCTGAGCAGGAAGGAGAGGGAAGAGCTCCTTAAGAAGGGTAAGTGTTCGGCCTGCCACACTCCCCACAACCCCGAGTTTAAGGTACTCTGGGCAAGGAAGCCCGGTAAAGGTAAAACAATAGGAGAAAAACTCTGTCTCTCATGCCACGCCGAAGGGAAATTAGCAGAGAAGGCAACGGTAGGGGAGCACTCCCACCCGATTGGAAGGGAGATTACCGAGAAGAATCTTGAGATGATTAAGAGCTCAAGGCTCCCCCTTATTGACCAGATGACCGGACACCCTGCAAGGAAGGGAGAGCAGGGGGTCTTTGACTGTACAACCTGCCACGAGCCCCATAACGGTGCAGATAAGAAGAGGTTAACAAGGTACGTAGTTGAGGGAAACAGCCCCCTCTGTACCTCCTGCCACGTCCAGCAGGCCAAGGTAATCGGAACAGAGCACGACATGAGGGTCGTCAAGAAGAACTTTAAAAACGCCCTCGGTAAGGAAGTTCTCAAAGACGGCGTCTGTTCGGCCTGCCACGTTCCCCATAGGGCTAAAGACAAGCTCCTCTGGGCATTTAACGTTAAAAAGATTACCGATAACAGAATGTCCAACTACTGTTTAACCTGCCACTCAAAAGACGGAGTAGCAAAAGAAAAGGTTGTAAAAGAGTACTACCACCCCAGCAAGGACGTAGTAGTAAGGAACTTTGACAGGCCCGGCAGAGAGGGAGACTGGCCTATATTTACTAAAGAGGGTAAAAAGGTTCACGCAGGAGGAGAAATTGCCTGTGAGACCTGCCACGAGCCCCACGTCTGGAGCAGGTGGCAGAAAGAAGCTCCCGGTAAGCCCGTTGAGGGCAACGCTCTTAACAGCTTCCTCAGGAACAAAGACCTCAGGGGAAGCATCTGCGTTGACTGCCACGGCTTAGACGCCCTTTACAGGTATAAGCTCTTCCACACGAAGAAGGCTCATCAGGAAAAGCCCTCTTACAAGTAGGAGGTTGAGAGATGGCAAGGGAAGTAAGCTCAAGGGACATAGAGAAGGAGGCCTGGATAGTCTTAGCGGCCACCCTCTCAGTTCTGCTCCTACCGATTTTGGGAGTGTGGTTCGTTAAGTTTGTCCACTGGTATGCAGAGTCCTTCTTCATGTGGTTATAAGGAGGAGAGATGGCGAGCAAGGCCCTGAAAACAATCTTCGGCTTCAGGAAGTGGATAGCCTCGGTTGAGATTATCCTCTACATTATAATGCTCCTTACCCTCCTCAGCACCGCTTATCACCACCTTATGGGGGGAGGCCACTAATTGCCGAGGCCTTCTTGGGACGAGTACTTTATGTCAATAGCCCAGATGGTCTCAACCCGCTCCACCTGTTTAAGGAGAAAGGTAGGGGCGGTCTTGGTAAAGGATAAGAGAATAATATCAACCGGATATAACGGCCCGCCTTCCGGGTTAAAACACCCCGAAGAAGTGGGCTGTTTAAGGGAGAAGTTGGGAGTTCCCAGCGGTCAGAGGCACGAGCTCTGCAGGGGGCTCCACGCAGAGCAGAACGCAATAATTCAGGCTGCACTTCACGGAGTCTCAACGAAGGGTAGCATCCTCTACTGTACCCACTGCCCCTGCTCCCTCTGTGTCAAGATGCTTATAAATGCCGGCGTTGAGAAGGTCATCTACAAAGAGGGCTACCCCGACTGGCTGGCAAAGGAGATTGCTAAAGAGGCCGGCCTCCCCTTAATCCAGTTTCAGGCCGAAAAATAAACTATAATTTCCCCCTGCAAGAAATAATCCGGAGGTTTTCCCTTGGAAGTTCTCCTTCTCTCGGCCAACTTTCCGGAGCTTGAGGAGGAAAAGGAGCTCCTTCGCCACTCCTCCTTTACTTTCCTCGTTGACGGAATCTCAAGGGCGTGCTCCCACCAGCTGGTCCGCCACAGGCCGGCCTCCTACAGCCAGCAGTCTCAAAGGTACGTTGCTATGAAAAACTTCCCTTACGTTGAGCCCGAAACGGTTAGAGGAGTAAAGGTTGAAGTTGACGGCAGGGAGATGGAGTTTAAAGACTTAATGGAGCTCATCGGGAAGTTCTACGAGGGACTGGTTGAGAAAGGAGTTCCAAAGGAGGACGCAAGGTTCGTCCTTCCCAACGCCTGCACCACCAGAATCGTATTTACGATGAACGGAGAGGAACTCGTCCATTTCCTCAGGCTCAGAACCTGCTCAAGGGCCCAGTGGGAAATCAGGGAGATGGCAGTAAAGATATTAAGAATTCTGAGAGAGAAGTTTCCAGGGCTCTTTGACAGGGTAGGCCCCAACTGCTACTACCTCGGGTACTGTACCGAAGGGAAGAAGAGCTGCGGAAGGCCGGAAGAGGTAAGAAGGTTCTTCTCCAGCCTAAAATAAGAAGAGGTGAGAAGATGGTTGAGCTTATAGAGAAGGCGGCAAACATACTGAAGAAGTTAGGAGTTGAGAAGTACGACATCTACGCAGTTTCGGGAGAGGGAATTACAGTTGAAGTTAAGAACGGTACCGTTGAGAAATTAAAGAGCTCCCAGAGAAAAGGGGTTGCAATAAGGGTGGTAATTGACGGGAAGCTCGGATTTGCCTACACAAACGATACCTCAGAGGACGGCGTAAGAATTGCGATAGAGTGTGCAAGGGATAACGCCCAGAGCTGCGAGCCCGACGAGTACACCTTCTCAATGCCTTCAGAAAATAAGGTGGACTTTCCCCTTGCAGACGAGGAGTTTGAGAGGATTCCGGTTGAGAGAAAGATTGAACTGGCCCTTGAGCTTGAAGAGAGGGCAAGGAACCACGACAGGAGAGTAGAGAGGGTTAGGAAGGCCTCGTACGGAGATAGTTTCACGACTGTTTACTACTACAACTCAAACGACAACGCATTCTCCTACTCAACTACAAACTACTGGTTGAGCATTCTTCTTGCGGCTAAAGAGGGAGAGAGTTCCCAAATAGGCTGGGACTACCAGAACAAGCGCTACTTCTCAGAGCTCAACCCGGTTGAGGTTGCGGTAGGGGCGGCCTCAAGTGCCGTGGAGCTCCTTGGGGCCAAACCCATGAAGACGAGAAGAATACCGGTAATATTTAAGAACGCGGTTTTTGCGGAGCTCATTGAAGCCCTCTCTTCTGCCTTTTTGGGGCACAATGTCCTGAGGAGGAAGTCCCTCTTTGCCGACAAGCTGAGCCACGAGATTGCCAGCCACGCCCTCAACCTCTACGACGACCCCTTCCAGAAGGACGGAACGGGAAGCGCCCCTTACGACGACGAGGGGACGGCAACGAGAAAGAAAGCGATAATTGAGAGGGGAGTTTTAAAGAACTTCCTCGTTGACCTGTACACTTCAAAGAAACTCGGCCTCCAGCCTACAGGAAACGGGATAAGGCCGGGAATCGGCTCCCTTCCGACCTGCGGGATTACGAACCTCGTAGTTGAGAGGGGAGCTCTTGGACTTGAGGAACTGATAAAGACTCCAAAGGAGGTTCTCGTAATTACCGACGCAATGGGAATTCACACGATAAACCCGATTTCGGGCGAGTTCTCAATAGGAATAAGCGGAGTTTACTTCCACGAAGGCGAGAGGGTAGCTCCCGTAAGCGGAATGACAGTAGCGGGGAATATTAGAGAGCTCCTAAACGGAATTACAGAGGTAGGAGCAGACCTGAAGTGGCTGGGGAACGTCTGCAGCCCTTCCGTCTTAGTTAAAGAACTAACTGTAAGCGGAGAGTAGATGAAGGGAATCAGGAGAGAGAGGTTAAAGTCAACGCTGCTGAAGGAGATTTCAGAGATTATAAGGAGGGATGTTGACCTTCCCGAGAACCTCTTTATAACAGTTCAGAGGGTGGAACTCTCAAAGGACGCAAGTAAGGCAACGGTCTTCATCTCGGCCTTAAAGAAGGAAGATGCAGTAAAGGCCGTTGAGATTTTAAACAGGGCAAGCGGCTACATTCAGCACCTATTGGGAAAGAGGATTAAAATCAGAACTGTTCCCAGACCCCAGTTCGTCGTAGCGCCAGAGGTAATGCTATGAGCAAAAAACTAACCAGAAGCGAAACGGCAGAGCTCATAAAAGGTATGGAGGGGAAAATCCTCATAACGACCCACAAAAACCCCGACGGAGACGCAATCGGGAGCTCCCTCGGCTGGTACCACTTCCTGAAGAAGCTCGGTAAAGAGGTAAAAATCTTCTACAGGGACAGAATCCCCTACTTCTTTGACTTTCTACCCGGAGCACGGGATGTTGAGAGCGGAACCGAAATAAAGGGGAAGTTTGACTGGGTCATAATAACCGACGTCTCAGACCCGAAGAGAACCGGCTTTGAGGAAATCCCCGCCGAAAAGAGTCTCGTAATAGACCACCACATCACCGCCGAACCCTTCACAGACTACTACATAGTTGAGCCCGACATCTCAAGTACATGCGAGCTCTCCTACGAGATAATGAAGATAGCTGAGCCCGGGCTCATAGACACCCTCGTAGCCCTGCCCCTATATACGGGAATAGTTACCGACACGGGAAGCTTCAGCTACTCAAACACCAGCCCCCGAACCCACTACATAGCGGCCGAGCTGATGGAAAAGGGGGTAGAGCCCTACCTCGTCTACAGCTCAATCTTTGAGAGGAACAGGATTAACAAGTTTAAACTCCTTGAGCTGGTCTTAAAAACCCTTGAGTTTGCCCTGAACGGAAAAGTGGCCCACATAACCCTCTTCAGGTGCTTCCTTGTGGAGACAGGAGCCTACCCGGAAGAGGCGGAGGGGTTCATAAACTACCCCCGCTCAATTGAGGGAGTTGAAGTTGCCGTTTTCTTCAAGGAGCTTGAGGAGGAGGGGAAGTGGAAAATTTCCCTGCGCTCTAAGGGAAGGGTTGACGTTGCAAAGGTGGCCAAGAGACTCGGTGGAGGAGGCCACAAAATGGCTGCAGGGTACGAGGCAGAAGGGGAGCTTGAGGAGATTAAGAGGGAGCTCTTTAAAGAGCTTGAAATAGCCCTTGAGGAGAGCTACTACAGGGAAATTTCCCTTTAAAAGGGGAAACCGAAGGAGATGTGGAGCCTCCCGCTCCCCTGTCCCGGAACTTTTTTAAGCTTGTAACCGTAGTCTATCCTCAAGGGACCTACAGGAGTAACGTAGCGAAGGCCGAGCCCTACGGAGGAGTACCAGCCCGAGAGCTTAAACTCTTCCGGGGAGGTAAAGACCCTTCCGGAGTCGTAAAAGAGAGCCCCTTCAAGGTTCCCCTTTAACGGATACCTCAGCTCAAGGCTGAAGAGTCCGTAAGCCCTTCCTCCGACGAAGTTTCCCTTTTCGTCCTTAGGGGAGATCGTTCCGTACTTGTAGCCCCTAACGCTCTCGGCCCCTCCCAAGAAAAACCTGTCCTCAACCGGAACCCTCTTACCCTCAAGGGAGCCGATTAAACCGGCGTTGAGCCTTAAGGAGATAGCGCTCTTACCCAAAGGATAGAGGTAGTTGAACCTTTCCTCGGCCTGATAGTAAGAGGTATCACCTCCCAAGAAGAGGCCGGAAAGAGCAAAGGTAGTCTTTAAGGCGTAGCCTTCCCTCGGATTTGAGAGGCCATCCCTCTTATCGTAGAGCTGGGTGTAGGAGAGCTTCCTCTCAAGGGTAAACCTGTTTTCGTTTATTGAGGTATCCTTCAAGGTTGAGCGGGAGACGGTAAAGGAGAAGTCCTGATAGAAGTAGTGGGATGCCTTCCTGTGGAGCGTAAAGTTGTAGTAAATTCTGTCAAACTTAAAGCTCTCGTAAATCTGCTCCTTTTTGACTATTGAGTAGGAGGTATCATATCCCTTAAAGGGGAAAGCCGGCTTTGAGAGCTTAAAGACAGCGTCATACCCCTCCTTCTGTCTGTAGTTGCCAAAGAGGAAGTACTTTACCCCGAAGCCGAAAGGGGAGGTTGAGGAGGCAAGGCCGTTCAGGACGTAACCGCTGTCCGTTCCGAATCCTACAAAACCTTTGGCCCTGAAGAGAGCTCCCTCCTCAACTTCAATCACCTCACTGAAGCACCCCTTCCCCTTTACATCGTCTATGGTAATTGAGGAAAAGAGCCTGCTGTCAAGGAGTTTGGAGTACTGCTTTATAACATCCTCCCTTGAGTACCTCCGGCCGGGCTTAATAACAATCAGGTTTCTTATTGAGGGAAGCTTAGTTCTCTTTAAGCCCCTTACAACTATGTAGCAGAAGCGGTAGAGCTCCCCCGGCCTAACTATTACAGTAAGCCTGTAATCCCTGTAGGAAGGGGAGGTGCTTAAGAGCTCCTGTTTGACCTCTACCTTTGCCTCCGGGTAGCCCCTCTTTGAGTAACAGCCGTAAACGGCATCGGAGATGTCCTTCTTGAGGGTATAGGTAAGGGGAAGGGGGAGCTCCGGAAGTTTAAAGCAGGAGAGCCTGTCGCCGATTACTCTGACGGCAACTACCCTGTATAGAACTCCCCTGTTAACCGTTACTAAGAGGAGCCCGTCAGGCTCCACTCTGTAGGAAACTTTAGGGGAGAGGTAGCCCTCTCCCTTGAGGAAGGCAACAATCTTCTTTAAGAGCCTGTTAACCTTCTTTTGGCTGAAGGGCTTTGATAAGAGGGGTTTTAAATCCTCCTCAGGTTTAAACCCCTTAACCTCCACCCTCTTGACGACAACGAACGGCCCCTCTTCAACCTCAAAAGTAATAGTTGCAACCTTCTCTTCCTCAAAGAGGGAGACCTTTACCCGTGCAAAGGGGAAGCCCCTGTTGTGGTAGAATTCCTCTACTTTCTTCCTGCTATTCTCAAGCTCAAACTCGTCAACCGAGCGGGCCTGTCTGAAAGTGGTTAACCTTTCAAGCTCTTCAGAGCTGAAGTGTTTATTCCCCTTAAAGACGATTTTGTAGAGTTTGCCGGTCTCAACCTTCACAAAGAGGGAGGCCGGCCTCAGGTTCCCGAGGCTGGGCTCCTTAATCTCATCGGGAATAACCGAGATAGAGACCCTGCCGTTATAGTACCCCCTCTTTACCAGCTCATCCTCCAGCCTCTCCTGGAGCTCCCTCAACTGGGGGTAGTTAACGCTCTCTCCCCTTAGGGGAGAAAAGAGAGAGAAGGCTATACCCCTAAAAGGGGGCGGGGCAACAACAGAGACTTCCCTTATAACGAGTCTATAGCCTCTCTCAACCTTAACCGAAAGGAGGTAGCCGCAGTTCTCCTTCCTGAGCTTCAGGGCTACTTGAGGCTCCGGATAGCCGTAAGAGCGGAGCTTAAGGGTTAAAAGCTGGCGAATACTCCCTAAGTTAACCGAATCAATCGGCTTACCCTCAGCAATGAGCCTTACGGTCTCTTTAACTGAGGAGAGTTCCGAAGGAAGCCCCTCAAACTCCACCCTCTCAATAACCCGGTAGTCCTCTATAACGAGCTCTTCTCCCGAGAGATTAACGCTGTAGCCCAAGTGCTTCAGCAGAGCCGAGAGGTTCTCCCTGCAGTCTGCAAAAGAGCAAACTTCTTTACTCTCCTCCTCAAGCTGCTTAAGGAGAAGGGGCTCAATACACCCCTTTACCTGCGGGGAGAGTTCAATTACAGCCCCGAAGAGATTAACAGGAAAGAGAAGCAAGGCTATCAGCCAGATATACCCTTTACGTATGGCTCCCCTCCGAAGAAAACCTCTTTAACTTTCCCCTCTCTAATCAGCTCCTCAACGGCCTCTTCAACCTCCTCTCTGAGAGCTCCGAGGGCGTCGCAGAGCTCCTCAACGGGGCAAGGCCTTCTTACGACAATCTCGTAAATTTCCTCCTTTAGCCGAGAGATTGGCACCTTCTTTCTTCTTGCAGTCCCCTTTGCAACTATCTCGGTGGCTGGGTAGCCCACCCTGCGGGCAATCTCCTCAAGCTCGCCGTAAGAAAGGCCCTCAACCCCGTAGGCAGGAGGCCTGGCAACGGTATTGAGCTGCCACTTGTGGGGTTTTAGCTTGTGAATCAGCTCCCCAATCCTTTCAACCTCTTCCGGAGAATCGTTAACTCCCTTAACGAAGAGGGTTTCTATCCAGACCTTACAGGGAGTTTCCTCAATTAACCTCCCGATTCCCTCAACGACGTCTGCCAGCCTCAAGGAGGCTACCGGCCTGTTTAACTTCCTGAAGACCTCCTCTGAGCCGGCGTCAAGGGAGGGGAGGACGACGTCAATCCTTTTAACCTCACCGAGAACGTCATCCCTCTTCAAAAGGGAAGCGTTTGTAAGGAGAGCCAGCCTGTAAGAGTAGTTCTCCTTTAAAAAGTCAATGAGCTCTCCAAGGCGGGAAAAGAGGGTAGGCTCACCGTAGCCGGAAAAGGTGATGTAGTCAATCTCGGGCTTAAAGGAGAGGTAGTCCTTCAGCTCCGAGATAACACCCGAAAGGGGAACGTACTCTGCCCTCTCAAGGGTCTTCTCGGTAGTGGGACCAACCTCACAGTAGAGGCAGTCCATACTGCAGACCTTGTGGGGGACCAGATCAACTCCTAAGGAGAGACCCAATCTCCTTGAAAAGACGGGGCCGAAAACGTACTTCATCTTCCAACTCCAAAAAATAAATTTTCTAAATTATAAGCACCTGCCGGGTACGGCTATAATAACGGGGCACCTAAAGAAGCGGAGGGGAAAGATGGCCGAAATCAGGGAGCACTGGGGCAGCAAACTGGGGCTGATTTTGGCGATGGCCGGAAATGCAGTAGGTTTAGGAAACTTTCTGAGGTTCCCGACTCAGGCGGCCGACAACGGCGGTGGCGCCTTCATGATACCCTACATGATTGCGATGCTCATAATCGCAATACCCTTGATGTGGACCGAGTGGGCAATAGGAAGGTACGGGGGAGCAAAGGGGCACGGAACGACCCCGGCAATCTTCCAGCTCCTGTGGAGAAACCCGATTGCAAAGTACATAGGAGCTCTCGGGCTCTTCGTCCCCTTTGTAGTTTTGTGCTACTACATCTACATTGAATCCTGGACTTTGGGCTACTCGGTCTTTTCACTCCTGGGCATCCTTCCCCATCCCGACCCGAGCCTCCCCCAAGACCAGTTCTTAAAACCCTTTCGGGACTTCCTTACAGAGTACACCGAGCCCTCTCCCGTTGCCTACCTCTTCTTCCTCATAACGATAGCCTTTAACGCCTACATCCTTTACAGGGGAATAAGGGGAGGAATTGAGAAGTTTGCCAAGGTTGCAATGCCGACCCTCTTCATTCTGGCGCTAATTTTGATGGTAAGGGTAATCCTGATTGAAACTCCCCACGGTACTGCAGTTCAAGGTCTTGACTTCCTGTGGCACCCCGACTTCAGCCAGCTTGCAAACCCTAAGGTCTGGCTTGCGGCGGCAGGTCAGGTCTTCTTCACCCTTTCACTGGGCTTTGGAGCGATAATTACCTACGCCTCATACATAAAGAAGGACGACGACATAGTGGCCTCGGGGCTTGCCTCTGCCTCTCTCAACGAGCTTGCGGAGGTAATTTTAGGAGGCTCAATTGCAATACCTGCGGCCGTTGCCTTTTTCGGGGTTACGAACGCTACTGCCGTTGCCCACAGCGGAGCTTTTAACTTAGCTTTCGTAAGCCTACCGGCAATCTTCTCAAACCTTACCGGAGGGAACTTCTTAGGGTTTATCTGGTTCTTCCTCCTCTTCTTTGCCGGGGCAACTTCTTCGGTTGCAATAAGCATGCCGATAATCTCCTTCCTTGAGGACGAGTTCGGCTTCTCAAGGAAGATTGCAGTAACGATTACTGTTATCTTTATGTTCCTCGTCGCCCAGATACCGATTTTCATGCCCAAAGCCCTTGACGAGATGGACTTCTGGGCGGGAACTTTCTTCGTAGTCCTCTTCGCGCTCCTTGAGGTTATAGTCTTTTTCTGGCTCTTCGGAGGGGAAAGGGCCTGGGAGGAGATTAACAGGGGAGCTCTCTTCAAAGTTCCTAAAGTCTACTACTACGTTCTCAAGTACGTCACTCCCCTAACACTCTTTGCAATTCTTGCAGCGTGGTCAATCTCTGCACTTCCCGGAAAGCTCCTCCAGACAGACCCTCAGGTATGGTTTGCAAGGTTTGTAATGGTTTTCATACTGGCACTTCAGCTCTTTATGGTTTACCTTGCAGATAAGAGAAGAAGGAGGTCGGCAGAATGAGAGGGAGCTCCCTCCTCTTTATGAGCTTTGCCTGGATAGTCGTCTGCTCCTTCGTCGTTTTCTGTTTTACTGTAATCCTGAGAGAGGGCGAGAGGAGAAAACCCGCTAAAAGGGAAGAATTTGAGTTTGAAAGGGAGGAGATAACTTGATAAGTCTGAGGGAGCTTAAGCTCAGGAACTTCCTCTCCCACAGGGAAACAGAAATCCCCTTTACAGACGAGACCTTCGTAATAGTAGGTCTCAACGCCTCGGGAAAGACCTCAATCCTGAGGGGAATCTTCTTTGCCCTTTTCGGAGAAGACCTTGAGGGGAAGAAGCTAAAGAAGGAGAGCCTAATAAACAGGAGCTCCAACTCGGCCAGTCTGTCTCTAACCTTCGTCCACAGGGGAAGCCAATACACCGTAGAGAGGGTGATTTCTGTAAGGAGGAACGAGGCAAGGCTCTACAGGGAAGGGAGCTTGGTTGCCGAAAAGAGCAAGGAGGTCTTAAAGTACCTTCAGGAGAACCTCGGCTTAGAGCCCGGCACCTTGAAGAGTACCCTCTTCGTTCCCCAAGGGGAGATAACGGAGCTCTTTAAGGGAGCTCCAAAGGAGAGGAGACAGGTCTTAAACAGGCTCCTCGGCCTTGAAGAGTTCGGGAAAAAATATGAGGCCCTCAACCTTAAGGTTAAGGAGCTTAAAAAAATCAAAGAGCTCCTTGAGGACAAGGTCTTAAGAGGAGAAAAGCTAAGGGAAAGAGAGAAAGAGTATACAGAGCTGATAAAGGAGAAAGGGGAGAAGTTAAAAGAGCTCTCCCTAAAGAGGGAAGAGGTTGAGAGGGAATTAAAGGAGTTAAAGGAGAAATTAACCGAGCTTGAGGGGGAGAAGAGGGAGTTCCTGAGACTGAAGGAGGCCTTAAAGCACCTTGAGGAGGATGTTGAGAGGCTAAGGGGAGAGATAGAAAGGGACGAAAAGAGGCTGGAGGGCCTAAAGAAGGTAAGGAAGAGGGTAGAGCTCTTAAAGAGGGAGGTTGAGTCCTTAGAGAGGATAAAGGAGCTCCTTGAAGCCCTCAGGATGGAGAGGGAGCTTAAAAAGGAGCTGGGGTTAAAGGAGAAAGAGTTAAGGGAGCTTGAGGAGAGACTAAAAAGGCTTTCAGAAATAGGGGAGCTCCTACCGGACTTAGAGGAGAGAGAGGAGAGGTTAAAGAGGGAAGAGGAGAAGCTAAGGAGAGAGGTTGAAAGGGGAAGGGAGGAGATAGCGAGGTTAAGGGAGTTAAAGAGGGAAAGGGAGAAGCTCGTTAAAGAGATAGAAAAGCTCGGGAAAGTAAGCGTAAGGAAGGTAGAGGAGAAACTTGAGAGGGCCGAGGAGGAGCTTAAGGAGTTAAGGAGCCTGAAGGCGGAGCTTGGAGAGAGGTTAAAGGAGATAAACAGGAGGGGGAAGCTCTTAAAGGAGAGCTCCGAATCCTACTGTCCCTTGTGTAGAAGGCCTCTGCCGGAGGAGGAGAAGGAGAAGCTCTTAAATCAAATGAGAATGGAATTTTTAGACCTTAAGGAGAAACTGAAACAGGTTGAGAAAAGAGAAAAGCTCCTTGATGAGGAGCTAAAGAGGTTAAAAAGGCTCTTTAAGGAGGAGAGCTCCAAGGAGGAGAGGTTATCAAGCCTCAGAGATAGGTTAAAAGAAATTGAAGAGGCAATAGGCGGAAGGAGTTTAAAGGACGTTGAGGAAAGGGTTAAAAGAGCAGAAAAGCTCTGGGATGAAAAGAGAAGAGAGCTAACGAAAGTTCAGGGAAACCTGCAGGCCTTAACGAAAGAGAAGGAGAGGCTGGAGAGGGAGGTTTCGGGCAGAAGCACGGAGGCCCTCAGTAAAGAGATTGAAGAAATTGAGCGTGAGATAGAGAAACTTAAGGAGAAGTGGGGGGAGGAGTTAAAGAGGGAGTTAAACGAGGTTGAGAGGGAGTACGGAGAGCTCTTAAGGAAGGAGAGGGAGAGGAGCAGGCTTGAGGGCGAGCTTAAAAACGAGGGCTACTTAAGGGAAAACATTGAAAGGAAGAGGCGTGAGCTAAAGCTAAAGGAAAAGGAGCTAAAAGAGACCGGGAGTAAACTCAAAGGGCTGAAGTTTAATCAGGAGTACTACGACCTCCTTGAAAAGAGCGTCTCGGAGAAAGAGGAGGTAAAGGAGGGCCTTATATCCGAAACCTCAAGGCTAAAAGGGGAGCTCAAGCAGATAGAGGAGAGCCTGAAGAGGCTGAAGGAGGAGATTGAAGAAGTTGAGAGGGAGAGGGACGCCCTCGTAAAGCTGAGGGATTCCCTCTTAATCCTTGAGAAGCTCTCCCTTGCCGTCCACCCGGAGAGGGGCTTTTTAACGCTTGTAAGGAGGAAGCTCCTTCCTCAGATAGAGAGGTATGCAAAGGAGCTCTTTGAGCTCTTCGGGTTTGAGTTTAGCCGAATAAAAATTGACGAAGACCTATCGGTTAAGGTGATAGTTCCAGGAGTGGGAGAGCTCTCCCTTGAAGAGCTCTCGGGAGGCCAGCAGATAGCCTTTGCCCTTGCCCTAAGGTTTGCAATGGCGAAGCAGTTTTCAAAAGTAAGTTTAAAAAGTTTAATTCTTGACGAGCCAACAATCCACCTTGACAGGGAAAGGAGAATAGCCCTTACAGAGCTCCTTATGAAACTAAAAGGGGCGATACCCCAAATGGTAATAGTCACCCACGACTCAGAGCTTGAAGTGGTTGCAGATAGGGTAATAAAGGTTAAAAAAGTAGGGGGCTTTTCGGAGGTTGAAGTTGATTAACCTTCAGCCGGCCGCCCTCTTCGCCCTTGCCGTAGCGGCCTCAATCCTCCTTGAGAGGCTCGTAAAGAGCTTCCTCCTCAAAAGGCTAAAGGAGAAGCTCTTAGTTGACGCTGCGGTTTTGGTTCTCCTCTCCCTTCTGCTCTTGAGCCTCGGCTGGGAGCTTGCAGACCTCTACAAGGAGTGGGCTTTAAGGGAAGCTCTGAGGAACCTTGCCCTCTTAACATCTGCAGTCTACTTAACGAGGGCAACTTACCTGATAACCCAGAGGAAGGGGAGGTTTAAACTCCTTGCCTACCTCTTCTTTACCCTGGCATTCATCCTCTCACTACTCTTCCTCTTCTTCCCCAGTCAGGACGAGAGGCTCCTAAAGTGGTTCCTCTACGCAAAAAGGTTATTTATCTACTTAGGAGCTCTCTCTGTTAGCTGGGAGCTCAGCTACGCCTTTAAGAAGGAAAGCATCTCAAAGGTCTTCAGAATAACGAGCTTTATAGTCTTAACCCTTATCTTTAGCCTGTGGGAGCTGGACTACCTCAATTTCAACTTTAAATCCCTAATCGGAATTGCCCTGCTGGTACTCCTCACGGCACTCTACACTATAACTTACTCAAAGCTCCTTCCCAAGGCGGTTGAGAGGCTACTTTCGGAGCTCTCCAACAGGGACATTGAGGTAGTAGTTGCCAACTTAAAGATGCTCCTTACGGTTATCTACCTTCTCCTTGCCCTTAAACTCTTAGAGCTCTTCTCTAACCTCTCAAAGCTGATTTCCTTCATTGACAACCTCTACCTGATAAACACCGAGCTGGTAAAGATTTCGGTGGGGAACATCTTTGACTTCACGATAACGGCCGTTATCCTCTTCAGCCTATTGGGGGTCGCGAAGAAGTTGATAAAGCTCTCCTTCCCCAAAGAGAGGAGAGAGGTGGAGGGAGGCTCGGCAGAAGCTTTAATTTTCAACTTGGGAGTCCTCTTTAACTCAATAGTTCTCCTCTCAACCCTCGGAATCACTTGGAAGGTTATCCTGCCGATTGCCGGAACCCTCGGCGTAGGCTTGGGTTTCGGCCTGCAGACGATTATGAACAACTACGTAAGCGGTTTTATACTGCTGTTTAGCAAGAAGTTAAAGGTAGGAGACATAGTGGAGCTCCCCTCAATCTCGGTCTCTACCCTCGGGAGCGCTCAGCCCAGCGTCTTCGGAAAGGTTGAGGACATAGGAATCCTCTCAACAATCGTAAGGACGAACGACGGAGTTGAAATTTCAATTCCCAACTCTAACTTCATAAGCTCTCCGATTGTCAACTTCTCACTGAAAGACCCTTACGTAAGGCTAAAAATACCCGTAGGCGTTGCCTACTCTTCAGACCCCCTAATGGTAAAGAAAATCCTTGAGGAGGTGATTGAGGAGCTCCCCTACACTGTAAGGTTCCTGCCCAAAGCTGTAAGGTTTGAGGAGTTGGGAGACAGCGCCCTGATTTTCAGGGCAATCTTCTGGATAGACATAAGGAAAGACCTGTGGGTAAGGAACGTCGTAAGCGACTTTTACTACAAGGCCTGGTACAAGCTTAAGGAGGCAGGGATAGAGATACCATTCCCGCAGAACGACATCTGGTTTAGAAATAAACTTAAATTAGAGATAGAAAACACGAGCGGAGGCGAGGTTGATAAAGGTAATACTTGAGCTTGAGCCCGAAGACTTCTACACAATCGTCGGCCACCACGAGGAGAACCTTAAAAAGCTGGCCGAGATTTTAAACGTAAAGCTCGGCTCAAGGGGAAACGAAATCTTTATAAACGGAACTGCCGAAGGCGAGGAGAGGGCTAAAGAGTTCCTCAAAGATTTAGAAGGTCTCGTAAAGTCGGGACACAAGCTGACAAAGGCGGACGTTGACATGTACCTTACCCAGCTCTCTGCCGGAAGGGAGAGTAAAGCAAAAGAGCTGGGACAGGATGTAATAGTAACGACCTACAGGGGAAAGAAGATTGTCGCCAAAACCCCTACCCAGAGAAGGTACACCGAAGCCATAAGGAAGAACGACGTCGTCTTCGGGGTGGGTCCTGCCGGAACGGGAAAGACTTACCTTGCGGTGGCAATGGCCGTTTCCTACTTCAAGAAGGGGAAGGTAAACAGGATTATCCTTACAAGGCCCGCAGTAGAGGCCGGAGAGAAGCTGGGCTTCCTTCCGGGAACCCTTCAGGAGAAGATAGACCCCTACCTCAAGCCCCTCTACGACGCCCTCTTTGAGATGATTGAGCCGGAAAAGGTAAACTCCTACCTTGAGAGGAACATTTTTGAAATCGCTCCCCTTGCCTACATGAGGGGAAGGACTCTAAACGAGGCTTTTATAATCCTTGACGAGGCCCAGAACACCACCAGAGAGCAGATGAAGATGTTTTTAACGAGGTTAGGATTCGGCTCAAAGGTTGTCATAACGGGAGACGTAACTCAAATTGACTTACCGTCAAAGAAGCGCTCGGGGCTGGTTGAAGCGATTAAAATACTCAGAGGCATTGAGGGAATTGAGATAGTAGAGTTCTCAAGGGAAGACGTAGTAAGGCACAGACTCGTTCAGGAGATTATAAAGGCCTATGAAGAGCACGAAGGAAGAGAGGAAGAATAAGTTTCTGACATACGGAACCCTCCTCATAGCAAGTATCTTGACCACCTTCTTTATGCTTCCCTTTAACTTGACAAATCTACCCAAACTGAAGGTGGGGCAGGTAAGCCCCGTTGACGTCCGCTCTCCGGTAAGCGTTAAGGTTGAGAACAGAAAAGCTACCGAGAGGCTGAGGAAAGAGGCGGTAAAGAAAGTTCTGCCGGTAGTTGAGTATAGACCGGAGAACGAGAAGAGGGCTGAAGAGGAGATAAAAGAGCTCCCCTTCCTCTCCGATGAGCAGAAAAAAATCCTGAAGGAGATAGTTTCTTCCTACTACAAGAAGGGAATAGTCTCAAACATCCCTCCGGGCTACAGGGAAATCACCGTAGTCTACGCTCCGGGAAAGAAGGAGAGGAGGAGAGTTGACTCGTTCCTGAGTCAGGGGGAGGTTAAAAAGCTCCTAAAGGAAGACCTTTCAAAGTTCATTAAAGAGAAGGAGCTTGTTGAAAAGACCGTTAACAGTTTAAAGATTGAGCCCAACTTCGTCTTTAACAGGGAAAGGAGCTCGCTTCTGTGGGAGAAGGCCAGAGAGAGCGTAAAGCCGGTTATAGTTGAGCTAAAGAAGGGAGAGGTCATTCTGAGGAAGGGGGAGAAGGTTACCCCCGAAGCAGCCCTTAAGCTTGAGGCTTTAAGGGAAGCAAAAGACAGGGGAAAGAGCCTAAACAAATACCTCTCCCTCTTCATCCTCTCCCTCATTCTCTACTACTCGGTCATAAGGCTCTACAGAATAATAAGCCCTTCGGCCTTGAACCCGAAAAACCTGATTTTCTCCTTCTCGGTAATAACACTTGACGTCTTCCTGATTAAGTTCTTCACCTTCCTTGCGAAGCTGGTCTCCCAGAGCCTCAACCTGCCCGTTGAGGAAAGCTTAATCTACGTGCCGGTCGTAACGTCGGTAATCTTTGCCTCAATGTTCATAAACAAGAAGGTTGCGGTAATCCACTCGGTTCCGGTTGCCTTCATCTCCGGCTTTACCCTTTCAAAACCCTTCTTCCTCATTATTCCGGTTGCGGTAGGCTCGTTCTTCAGCGCCTTTGATTCAAGGAAGTTTAAAAGCAGAGAGGTAATCTACAAGGCCGCCTTTAAGGGCTTTACCGTATCGGTGGTTGTTAACCTTCTCCTCTACTTCTATCTCTTCGGTGAGGAGCTAAGGGGGGAGCTCTGGTTTGAGCCCCTTTTAATCTTAGCGGGAGCTCTCATAACGGCGGTTGTGGTAAGCGGCCTGAGCCCCATAATCATTAACCTCTTTCACTTTACAACTGACATCGTCTACATGGAGCTCATAAACCTCAACCATCCCCTCCTAAGAAAGCTGATTTTAAAGGCTCCCGGAACCTACAGCCACTCGGTAATGGTTGCAACTTTGGCAGAGGCCGCAGCAGAGGCCATAGGGGCAAACGCCCTCCTTGCAAAGGCGGGAGGCCTCTTCCACGACATAGGGAAGCTGAAGAACCCTCAGGCCTTCATTGAAAACCAGATGGGAGGAGTGAACATTCACGATAAGCTCCCCCCGGAAAAGAGCGCGGCAATCCTTCGCTCCCACGTTGAGTACGGGGAGGAATTAGGAAAGAAGTACGGCCTTCCCCAAAAGGTTATAGACATAATAAGGCAGCACCACGGAACAAAGCTTATGAAGTACTTCTACCACAAGGCAAAGGAGCTCTACGGAGAGGACAAGGTTGACGAGAAGAAGTTCCGATATCCCGGCCCCAAACCCCAGTTCAAGGAGTCGGGGATAGTGATGCTTGCCGATACCGTTGAGGCGGCAGTCCGTTCAATGAAGGATAGCGGAAAAGAGTTTAACCTTGACAAGGTAATCCACAGGCTGATAATGGAGACTGTTGAGGACGGTCAGCTGAACCAAAGCGGACTCTCCCTCAAGGACATAGGTTTAATAGAGAAGGTTTTTAAAAAGGTCTTATCGGGCATCTACCACAACCGAATTGAGTACCCGGAAGATGAAAAAAGCAGCACAGGTAATAACGGGAGTAGTAAAGGGAATAGGATACGCCCTTGAGGGCTACTTAGGGGCATTCAGGGAGGACAGACACTTCAGGATAAACCTCTTTCTGAGCCTTACAGGAACACTACTTTCGGCAGCTCTCCTTGAGGGTAGCCTTGCGGTTATCGTTGCCCTCTCAAACTACATGGTTTTGGTAGTTGAGCTGATTAATACGGCGGTTGAGAGGGCTGTAGATACGGCAACCAGCGAGTTTAAAAGGAGTGCAAAGCTGGCAAAGGACGCTTCCGCCGCAGCAGTTCTCTCAATCGGGCTCTTCGCCTTAGCCCTTGACCTTAAGTTCCTTTTACCGGAAATCCTAAAGAGGCTGACATGTTAGAAGAAGCGGGAAAGCTCTTAATTACCGTAGGTCTTCTCTTTGTGGCCGCAGGGGTAGTCCTGATTCTTTTGGGAAAGCTCGGGAGCTCCCTCCCCATCGGCAGGCTTCCGGGGGACATCCTGATTAAACGGGACAACTTCGTCTTCTACTTTCCCCTCGGAACGAGCCTTCTAATAAGCCTTCTCTTAACGCTCCTCTCATTTCTCTTTTTCCTTTTAACGAGGAAGCAATGAAGAGACTCGCGCTACTGCTCTTTAGCTTCTTTATCCTCCTTACGGGGAGCTCCCCGGCGGCCGTAATAGAGAAAATAGAGATTTACGGCCTAAAGTGGACGAAGGAGAAGTTTGTAAGGAGGGAGCTCCTAATCAAAGAGGGCCAGGAGTTCAGCCCCAAAGCTCTATCCCTATCAATCAGGAACCTCCTCAACACCCACCTTTTTTACAGGGTAAAGGCCTCAGTTACCCAAGAGGAGGGGAAAGTAGTAGTTAAACTCTACCTAAAGGAGAAATTCCCAATAGTTCCCCTTCCCCGGGTAAGGTTTAAAGAGGACGGCTCCTACAAGGCCGGCCTTGAGGTAAGGGACTACAACCTATTGGGAATGGGGCACAGGCTCTACACCGGTTATACCCGCTGGCTTAACACCGAGGAGCCCTCAAAGAAGGCCTTCATCTACCTCAATCTCTATAGGGTAATCGGTGAGAGGGGAGACCTCTCTTTCGGGGCTTACTACAACGAGAGTAGAGAGAACCTGATTGGAGGAGGAAGGGAGATAGGGAAGTACACCGAAAAGCGCTACACCTTCCCGGTTGCAGTAAAGCTCTACCTTGACAGGAAAAAGGTAAACCAGATTTCCTTCGGAATAACCCCCCACATCTCTCTTCCCACCGAGCTCCTTAAAGACAGGCGCCTTTACTACCTGAACCTCTACTACACGAAAGACCGCTCAACCGACATGGTCTACTACACCGTTGGAAGGAAATTCACGGTAGGGGGAAGTTTGGCAATCCCCCAAATTTCTTCCGTCTTTACAGGAAACCTCAACTTCAGCTACCTCTACTCTAAAAAAAGGGGAGAGCTGAAAACCCTCTGCTATCGGCTCTTTGCCGGAACAAAGGTCGGCTACAGCGGTAAAGGATACTACCTCTCTTCCCCGATTCCCGGCTTTAAGCCCGAAAGAAGGGTGGAGAGGAGGTACGTTGCGACAAACATCTCCTACAGGTTCCCCATAATTGACAAAAGCGTCTTCCTTAAGTCCTCATTCTGGCTGGGGGACTCCTTTAAGAACAGGCCCGACGACCTGCTCCTCTCGGCCGGAGTGGAGTTAACGACCTTCTGGGTAAAGCTGGCTGATGGTATCATTAGGTTTAAAGTTTTTAGAGGTTTGGGTAGGGAAGCCGACACCCAGAGCTCCTTCAGATTCTCCTTCAGGTGGTAGGAAATGAAAATCGCCGTTGCCCAGATAAACACAAAGCTGGGAGATGTTGAGGCAAACGTAGAAAAGTGCCTTCAGTTCTCACTAAAGGCAAAAGAAGAGGGTGCGGAGCTGGTAGTATTCCCCGAGCTCTCCCTAACAGGCTACAACCTTCAGGACTTAACCTTCGAGGTAGCCCTAACTCCTCAAAGCCCTGAGCTGATTCCCCTCCTTGAGGTAAGCAGGGAGGTAGCAATCGTGGTGGGCCTCATAGAAGAGAGCCCCGAGCACGTTTTCTACAACTCGGCCTTCTACCTTGAAGGGGGAAGAGTAAAGCACGTCCACAGGAAGGTTTACCTTCCGACCTACGGAATGTTTGACGAGGGCAGGTTTACCGGCCACGGAGAAGAGGTAAAGGTATTTGAGTCTAAGCTGGGAAAGAGCTCCATCCTAATCTGCGAAGACCTGTGGCACTTCTCAACTGTCTACCTGGCCTTCATACAGGGGGTAAAGTACATAATCGCCCTCTCGGCAAGCCCGGGAAGGGGCTACAAGGAGAGGGGAATGTTCGGGAATGCCGAAGTCTGGCTTAACATGGGAGAGTTCTACTCAAGGTTAACCGGCAGCTACTTCATCTACTCAAACAGGGTCGGGGTTGAGGACGGCTTCGTCTTCTCCGGTAAGTCCTTCGTCTGCGACCCTTACGGCAGGGTAGTTGCACAGGCAAGCCCCTTTAAAGAGGAGATTTTGACTGTGGAAATCCAGCCGGCCCTGATTCGCTCGGCAAGGGCAAACCTTCCACTTCTCAGGGACGAGAGGCCCCTAACGACCCTAAAGAACCTCAGGAGAATAGTTGATGAGGGATAGGCTGATTGAGGAGCTGAAAATAGAGGATAGGGAGTTCATAAGGGAAGTTCTGGTTAACTTTATTAGAGAAGAGTTCCACAAGGCCGGCTTCAAAAAGGCCGTTATAGGCCTTTCGGGAGGCGTTGACTCCGCACTTGCAGCCTTCCTCGGAGCTCTCGCCCTGGGCAGGGAAAACGTCATAGGGATTTCAATGCCCTACAAAACGTCCTCTCCCTTATCAAGGGAGGACGCAAGGCTGGTTGCAGAAACCTTGGGAATAGAGTTTCACGAGATTGAGATAACCCCCCAAATAGACGCTTACTACTCCCTCTTCCCCGACGCCGACCCGGTGAGAAGGGGAAACAAAATGGCAAGGGAGAGAATGAGCATCCTCTACGACTTTGCCCACTGGAGGGGGGCTCTGGTTTTGGGAACGAGCAACAAAAGTGAGCTCCTAATCGGCTACTCAACCCGCTGGGGAGACAGTGCCCACGACATAAACCCCTTGGGAGACCTCTATAAAACACAGGTCTGGGAGATGGCATCCTTCGTGGGAGTTCCCGAAAGGATTGTAAAGAAAAAACCCTCGGCAGACCTGTGGCCGGGGCAGACCGACGAGGGAGAGATAGGCCTTACTTACCACACCCTTGACCAAATTTTGGTGGGATACGTTGACCTGAGGCTGAAGAGAGAAGACCTAATAGAGGCCGGTTTTGAGCCGAAAGTAGTTGACAGAGTTCTAACAATGGTAAAGAGGAGCCAGTACAAGAGGAAACTGCCGATAATCTGTAAAATTGCCCGACGCACGGTGGATAAAGATTTCCTCTACCTTAGAGATTGGGGGCTTTAGATGGGAGACTTTAAGGAGCTAGGAAAGTTCGGAGCTCTCCTTTTAAAGAAGAAAGGAGCAGACTACGGGGAACTTTTCTTTGAGAGGCGCTCAACCTTCTCGGGAAAGTGCGAA
The DNA here is from genome assembly GCA_027068415.1 of Desulfurobacteriaceae bacterium. GTDB lineage: Bacteria > Aquificota > Aquificia > Desulfurobacteriales > Desulfurobacteriaceae > Thermovibrio. Next base: position 69,074 of record JAMOTD010000007.1, read on the forward strand.
GAGAACAAGATAGAAAACCTCTCCTGCGGAATTGAGGTAGGAGTAGGAATCAGATTTATAAAGAACTTCAAGACCTACTACGGCTTCACAAACAGGCTCAACAAAAAGAGCATTGAAGAACTAATAGAGAGGATTTCGGCGGCGGCAAAGAGCGAAAAGGAAGTCGTAATTGACTTTAACGAAAAAGAGCCCAGGTACAAGGAGCTTGCAGAGGGGCTGAGCTTTGAAATCCCCGTTGAGAAAAAGGTTGAGTACTTAAAGAGGGCAAACGACGCAGCAAGGAGCATCAGCGACAGGATTAAACAGGTAACGGTAGTTTTGAGAGACCAGGTTCAGGAAGTAGTAATAGTAAACACCGAAGGGGACGTAGTTGAGGACGTAAGGCCGAGGGTCGTCTTCTACACCCTCGTCGTTGCCTCAGACGGGATAGAACTCCAGACAGGCTACGAGCCAATCGGCCACCTCGGAGACTACTCCCTCCTTGAGAAGAACCCTCCCGAAGAGGTTGCAAGGAGGGCCGCAGAGAGGGCTCTAAAGATGCTCAAGGCAAAGCCCGCCCCCGCCGGCAAGTTTACAGTCGTAATCTCCTCAAAGGCCGGCGGAACTATGATTCACGAGGCCGTAGGCCACGGCCTTGAGGCAGACCTTGCAAATCAGGGGCTTTCGGTCTACGCGGGTAAAATCGGCCAGAAGGTGGCCTCCGAGCTCATAACAGTAATAGACGACGGACAGATGAAGGGGATGTACGGCTCAGGCGGGTACGACGACGAGGGAACTCCTACGGGCAAAAACGTCCTCATAGAGAACGGAATCCTAAGGGGCTACATGTCCGATATCCTTGAGGCGATGAAGTCGGGAGAGGTTCTCCCCACCGGCAACGGAAGGAGACAGTCCTACATGCACGTCCCCATTCCCAGAATGACAAACACCTACATAGCTCCCGGCAAGACCGACCCCCAGCAGATTATTGAGGACACCAAAAAGGGAATCTTCGTAGTGAAGATGGGGGGAGGACAGGTTAACACCGTTAACGGAGACTTCGTCTTTGAGGTCTCAGAGGCCTACATGATTGAAAACGGCAAAATCACAGAGCCCATAAGGGGAGCCTCCCTCATAGGAAACGGCCCTAAAGTACTTGAGGAGATAGACGCAGTGGGAAACGACCTCGGGTTCTCAATAGGAACCTGCGGTAAAGACGGTCAGGGAGTTCCCGTCTCCGACGGCCTGCCGACAATCAGAATTCCCCGGATAACCGTAGGAGGTACCCGTTGAGGCTGGCGGCGGTAAAGAACGTAGAGTTTGAGGACTTGGGAACCTTTAAAGAGGCTTTTGAGAGGAGAGGAGTCAAAGTAGACTGGTTTGAAGCCTACAGGGGGGAGCTCCCACCGGCAGAAAATTACGACCTCCTCGTAATCCTCGGAGGCCCCATGGGCGTTTACGAGGAGGAGAAGTACCCCTTCCTCAAAGAAGAAGAGAAGCTGATAAGGGACTTCTTTGAAAGGGGAAAGAAGGTTTTGGGCATATGCTTGGGAGCACAGCTCATAGCAAAGGCATTCGGCGCAAAAGTCTTTAAGGGTCAGTGGGGAAAGGAAATCGGCTGGAAACCGATTTACCCGCAGGACGACCTTGAGAGGATATACAGGGACGAGATAAAGGTCTTCCACTGGCACGGGGATACCTTTGAGCTCCCCAAAGGGGCAGTGAAACTTGCCTCCTCTGCAATGTACCCCAATCAGGCCTTCAGAATCGGAGAGAGAGCAGTAGGACTCCAGTTCCACCTTGAGGTTGAGCCCGAAGGAATTGAGAGGTGGATAGAGGCTTACAGAGGGGAGCTCAAGGAGGAAGGAATAAGCCCTGAAGAGATAAGGGGAAGGGTAGAGGACTGGAGGAAGTTAAAGCTCTACGGAGACGTCTTTGTAGAGTACTTCCTGAGGCTATAAACAAAAAAAAGGGGGAACTCTCCCCCCTACTTTACCCAATACTCCCTTGAGGGAACATAGGAGTCAGAGAGGAAGAGCTCCACAATTTCCTTACTGCTAAAGCTATCTATCAAGTCAACAGCCCCAAAGCTCTCATCTTCCCAAGAGATGTTGTCAGAAATTAAGCTTAAAACTCCTTTAACCTCATCAGGTAAAGCAGGTTCAAATCTTTCAATAGGTTCATCGGTTTTTAACTGAATAAGCCTGTAGTCAATCTCTGAGAGCTCTCCTGTATCAAAGCGGCAGGTTGCACGGTAGGTATAGATAAGGCTGTTGAGAGAGTCCGCATCCTCCCCTTTAAAAGATGCCTCTCCATCTTCAACTTCGGCTGAAAGACGGAAGACAAAATCCCTATCATCAACGTCTCCTCCCCGGTAAGGGAGGAAAAATTCAGTGAAGAATCTATCCCCTTCCATCTTGGTAAGCCTAATGAAAATATCTCCCCTAAAGTCCTTAGGAAGGAGAAGTTCTTGCGGATTCGTCCAATCTCTGTAGGAAAGAAGTGTGGCTGAGCTATCCAGAAGTTCCACATTCACCGAATCAAAATCTGAAAGGTTCAGTTTTACCGTTTCAACGCCATCAAAGCTCGTCAGGTCAAAGTTTAAAGAGTCTGAGGTAAGGGAAACAAAGCTAAGAGCTTTTATTCCCCCTCCACACTCCGGTTTTCCAACGTAGAAAGAGTAAAGGTTATACGGAGAAGAGGTATAGATAAACAGGAGCTCCTTCAGGGTTTCCCCTTCTTTAAAGCCTCTGTAGGCTACTACATTGCCAACGCTCATGATAAGCTGACCGCAACCCCCATCTGAGTTAAACTCAACCTCAACCGCCCTATTAGGCAAAAGGAGCTCAGAGGGAAGGAGTACTTCAGGTGAAACGAAATACTCTCCGGTTGAAGCCCCTTTAACTGCAAGAACTTTTAAGGAAGTACCGTTATTAGGAAGTCTCTTTAGGGAGAGGTACCTGCCGTAGAGCTCCCCGACCTCAAGAGTACCGTTTTTCCGGTTGTCGGGAAGAACCGGATTCTTTGAGCCGTCAAGGACGGCAGTAAACAGCTCAAGAATTTCCTTCAGGGAGAGGAATCCGTCTCTATTAGAATCGTAATCATCAGGTGAATACCCTAAAAAGAGAGAACCGAGGTTGGAACACCCTAAAAACCGGTTAAAGTCAGAAAGGGAGATTCTCCTTTCCTTAACTATTTGTGCGTAATTAATAGAGCACCCATTCTTCTTTGCCGTATGGAGAACAGAAGCCAAAACCATTGAGCCGTTTGCCTTGACGCCGGGATAAAAAATCACTTCAAAGTTGATGGGGGAGTAAACCTCTTCAAACTTAGCCACTCCATCGTTATCAGAGGCTATCCACCCTATCATATCCATTGAGTCGTCAAGGAGGACTACTGGAAAGCCGCCTGAGGGCAGGTGAAGAGTTAGCTGATTTGAACTTCCTGAGTAAACGGTAATAGTAGAGTCGGCGGTAAGGAGCTCCCCGCTGTTAAGCAAAACTCCAACTATTACTCGGTAATCCCCCGGAGTAGAGTAGGTATAAGAAGCCTCGGGTTTGGCCGAAACCAAATCAAACTTACCGTCCCCATCAAAGTCAAACCTGTACTCTTTTACTTTCCTGCCCGGTGAGACCACGGAAACCGAGAAGTTAACATCTAAAGGAGCTGAACCGGAGGAGACAGACGGAGTAAGCCTAATAAGAGGTTTAACCTCAGTAATAGGGAGCTCCCTCTCAACTCTGCCGTAGAGAGAGGAAATTGAGACGGAAAGCTTTGAAGCTCTATCAAAGAGAGAAAGGGGAAGGATAAAGAGAGCTCTGGAAGAAGTTGAAACTTCATCCCAAACTCCATCCCCGTTAAAATCCCAATAGTACTTTAATCCCAGCCCATTAAGGCCTTCAACTTGAGCCTGAATCTCAACAATCTCCTCTTCAAAACCCGCTACCGAAACGGAAACATCAACGGTAGAGAGGTCAAGCTCCTTAAGCTCAAAAGAGACTGAGTAGGGCTCTGAAATTCTCCCTATGTCGTCTTTAACGGCAACCCTAACCTCGTACTTTCCGGCCTTTAAAAATGTATGCTTGACGTTTGAGTCTTCTCCCTCAAAATCCCACCTTCCGTCTCCGTCAAAGTCAAAGAGGTACTTAACAACTTTATGGCCTAAGGGTACTGAAGAAAGAACCTTAAACTCCACACTTTGAGGTGCAAACTTGCCCCTTAGGGTGTAGTTAACCTTCCTAACCTTTGGTGGGGGGAGCTCCCTTTCAACCTTAACCTTTTTGCACTTAACTACTTCAGAAAGACCATCACTAACGGCAACGCAAACCCTTGAGAAGTAGTCAAAGCTCAGGTGTTTAAAGCTGACCGAAGCCGAATCTCCTTCCGCCTTTACTTCCCCTCCTCCCGTTGAGTACCAAGTGTAGGAGAGGGAATCCCCGTCCGGGTCGCTGGCTTCAACCTTTAAATTAACGGAATCCTGACCTGAAGGAATTAAGTCAGGAGCAAGAAGTTTAACCTGAGGAGGAGAGTTTGGAATAACTACCTTAACAGGTTCAAAGTCGTAAGCGCAGTTTTCACGGTAGCAGACTTTAAGGAGAAAGCTATTAGCAGAAGAGGAGAGGGAGCGGAGAGTTAGCCTGTCGGGAGCTTTCCAGCGAAGCTCGTCTCCTTTACCGATTTCCTTATAGTTAAAGTACCACGTAAATTCCACATCTTCAGGTGCCCTTACTCCGTAAATTTCAAGGTAAGCTTTTGCCTTCAGCGTATATTCCTTAAGAGGCTCAACCGCAGAAGGAGCTTCAACCTCAACCGATTTTACGTAATAACTTCCCTGAGGAGAGAAAGTTAGCTCAACCTCTCTATCACCTTCCTTAACTGTAAGCTCCTTAAAACCGGGGTAGTACCTGAACTTCTTGCCGCTTTCATGTTTAAGGACAAAGCCCGGATAGACCTTTAGCTTTAGCTCTCCCTCCGAAAAGTAGGCTTTTGGAATCTCAAAGGTACAGCGGGCCGAACTTCCCTCTACTGAGCACATAGTTTCAAAGTTTAAGCCCGTTGTAGCCCAACCTCCTCCCGGTTTCTTAACTGCAACATAACCCATCAACCTATCAATTGAAAACTCATCACCCTCAATGGAAACATCCAGGATAAACGGAACCGTGTTAATCTCAATAAAGTTCTCCGGAAGCTCTACTTCACCTATCCAGCCACTAAGGTATCTCCCTGAGGAGAGTAGCCCGGCAAATGGAGGGGAGGGAATTTCATAGGTAGGGATACCCTCACTGGTAATAGTATTTATCGGCTTCCTGAAGGTGCCAAAGGGAGACTCTACGTAGAGGTAGAGTCTATTAAGGTAGTAGCCGTTTCCGTTAAAAAGGTCTGAGAGGAAAGTGTCAATGTCAGACGGAAGGGAGGGGAGCTCCTCAAAACTATCCCTTTTAACACTGTAGTACTTCTTATACGGAGAAGAGAGAGCTAAATTCTCCTCCCAAATTGCCTTAAAAAGCTCGTTGAGGTAGTCTCCGTCAGTAGGCTCGGGAACGTCAACTTCTTTTTCCTCTGAGCCGGGAGGGCAGTCCTGATAGTAAAACTTCTGCCCCTCCTTAACGTCAGAAAACTCCTCAATAAGGCTATCAAGGTTAAGACACTCAAGTGAATAGCCTTCATCCCTTAACTTCCTTAAAAAGTTTTTTAACCTGAGCCTGAAAGCTCCAATCTCGGTATCTATACGGGACGAAAAGAGAGCTCCTTCGGCCTTGTAGTTTGCATCTGAAACCTCAATCAGACCGTAGCCTACATCGGCAAAGAAAGTAGCCCAAGCAGCAAAACGGTCCATAAAATTTGAGGCCTTACTGCAGTCGGCAAAATAATTCTCCAACCCTTCTCCTCTAAAACACTCAACTGCTAAATCGGTAAAGTCCCCAACAATATCCCAGTAAACTTCTTCTCCGTCGGTACCCAACCCCATTCCGAAAGTGGCGGCCGACGAGCCAGCTACCTCCCAGAAGTCTTTATCTTTGATTCCCTGATAGGCCGACGAGAAGTTGTTAATTAAGTTTCTAACGGTTATACCCGATTGAAGTCCGTTTGTTATACAGGCCGCAAACCTGGGATTTTTCTTCATAAACTTCCAAGAGCTGAGCATACACTTATCAACGGCAGAAAGGCCGTCAACCAAACCGGAGAAAATGGTATTCAATGAAGCCTTCTGAAGCTCCTTTGCATAGGCATTCAAAGCTTCTGCAGTAAGGTTTTCGCCGTAAGTCCTGTTTATGTCCTCAATGGCCTTAAAGGCCTCTTCAAGTCTTCCCTGAGACACTAACTCTTCAGCTTTGTTAAGCCTTTCACTAATAGTCTCGTAGGTCTGCTTCGGAATATTACCGGTACCTGTTGAGAGGACGTAAATAGCGTTTAAGAACTCCTTGACTCCACTTGCTTTGTAGTACTTCCAGTTAATTCGGCGAATGGCCTCTATTTCATTTAACAGGAGCTCCTTTAGAAGAATCCTTTCCGATTCACACACATCGGACGTTAAAAGTGAAGGGTCAAGTAAAAACTTACCGGCTATCCTTCTAAGACCGTCAAGGGCTTTATCAAGGTTTGCAACAGGCTTACCGCTAAACCCGTTTTTAACGGGAACAGGAAGAGAAAAGTAGCCGTCCTTATGGATATAGGATGAAGAGTGCCCCCGCCAGTTCTCTCCACAGGTTGCAACAAAACATCTGGTACCGGGAACGAGGCAAATCTTAGGTATTCTCTTTAACCGGCCAGTAATTACGGTAATGGGAGCTCCAACATCAACATTAAGCCAGGAAAAGTGCTCTACCCCTCCTTTTAGGTAGAGCTCCCTCCCCTCACGTACGGCAGCCTCAATCCCACTCAAGCTTACGGGTTCCCCTGCACTATCAACTACAACTCCCAACTCTTTATACTTCCTCCACACTCCCCTCTTCTCGTCAAAGTACCAAAGGGAAACTTCAACTTGAGGAGTAGAAGGCTCAAGGTCGGAAATCCCGACAAGGAGCTCAGGAGGGATTTTTACGGCCACTTTGTAATTGCCTGAGCCGAGCTCAAGGGGAGTACCATCGGATGAGTAGAACTTAACTTCAAAGGCTCCACCGGTACTTAGAATCTGGTCTCTTCCATCATAACCAAAAAAGCCTCCCGGCATCTGAAGGGGAAAGAGAGCAGGGTTAAGGTAGTAAAGCTGAGCCCTTAAGTTATTGGAGTTTCCTTCCCTTTGGAGAGGAACCTGAATCTCAACACCCTGCCCTTCAACAATAACGCCGCCCTGAGTTTCCTTAACAGTAGCTTCCTCCATTTTAAACAGAGAAATTGAAGGGGGAAGGTCTGAGAGCCTTTCAAGCCTCAGAATGCGCCGGGAAAAACCGTCGGCCTTTACCTCTACAAGGGCAGGAAGTTTAAGAACTTTTGTGGGGAGCTCCAATCTAACGTTACCCAGAGAGTCAGAAACTACCAAAAAGAGCTCTCCATCTTCAACATCAAACTTTCCATTGCCGTTCCTATCAACCTTTACAGTTAAAAAGGCCGGAGAAACCGGAGAGCCCTCACCGTCAATTAAGTTAACTGAATAGGATTTGGACCCTCCACTCTCAACTCCGCTTTCACTACCGCTCTCCCCGTTAAAAAGACCACAACCTCCTAAGAAAACGAAAATCGTGAAGAGAAAAAGGCGGAAAAGCATAACCCCTCCCGAATAGGTTAACTGTTGTTAATCTTCTTTCTCCCTGAAGGAACAACAAGTCGCTTGTCTGTAAACAAAGTGTGGACGGCCTGTAAACGGCAGGGCAAAGTCGGTAAAAGTCTTGACATGGTAGTAAATTCTAATAAGATAATGAACCTGATAAACTCGGTGTGAGAGGTTTGAAGATGGCAAAGAGAGCTCTCGTAGCCTTAACAGTTTTAATAGCTCTCTCTTCCTGCGGGGCCAAGGAGGAGAAGGCAGAACCGGTAAAGGTAAAAACGGTTTCGGGAGTTGAGGTAAAGCCGGTAGAAAGCATTGAGTTCATCAGGAAGGCCACATTCTCGGGAACCGTAATTCCCAAGCAGGAAATCTTCACCTCCCCCAAGGTTGTAGGCTACCTGATAGAGGAGAAGGCGGAGGCCGGCCAAAAGGTTAAGAAAGGAGAAATCCTCGCCGTCATAGATAGCTCAGACATAAGACCCGACGTAGAAAGGGCAAAGGCAGCCCTCAAGGAGATTGAGGCAGCCCAGAAGGAGCTTGACAGGGCCCTTGAAGAGGTTGAGGCCAACAAGAAGGCCGCAGAGGCTAACTACTCCTTTGCCGAAAGAACCTACAGAAGGTTTAAGGCCCTCCTTGAGGGTGAGGCAATCTCAAAGCAGAAGTTTGACGAGGTAAAGACAAAGTACGAAGCCGCAAAAGCACAGCTTGAGGCGGTGAAAGCGAAAGAGAAGCAGATTCTTGAGAAAAAGAGAGAGCTCCGGGCAAAGAGGGAGCAGGTAATCGCCTCTCTCAAAAAGGCAAAGGCCTACCTCTCCTACACCTACATAAAATCGCCAGTTGACGGAATCGTCCTTCAAAAGCTCGTTGATAAAGGAAACCTCGTCTCTCCCCAAACTCCCATATACAAAATCGGCTCACTTCCTTTCCGGGTTAGAGCTTACATAGACAACGTCTATGCAGACAAAATCAAAGTTGGAAGCGAAGTTATCGTTAAGGTAAAGGGAGAGAGCTACAGGGGGAAAGTCGTTGAAGTTGACCAGAGTGCCGACCCAATCTCCCACAAGTTCAAAGTTAAAGTAGAGACAGAAAAGCCCCTTACCGCAATACCCGGAACCTACGCGGTAGTTGAGTTCCCCTCCGTTAAAGTTGAGACGCTGGCAGTTCCCAAAAGAGCAATTTACAGGGTAGGAGCCCTTGAGTTCGTCTTCGTCATTGAGAACGGCGTTGCACACTTGAGACCTGTTAAAACTGGAGAAAGCCTCGGAGACGTGGTTGTAATACTCTCGGGCCTTCACAAAGGCGAGAAAATCGCCGTCTCAAACGTAAACAACTTAGTTGACGGAGCAAAGGTAGAGGGGTAGAGATGAAGAACTTTAACCTTGGAATAGCAGGAAGAATTGCAAAGGCCTTTATAACTTCAAAACTTACACCTCTGCTCCTTATATCCTCGCTCATAATAGGGCTCGCTGCCATCGTTTTCACACCGAAAGAAGAGGAGCCCCAGATCGTAGTTCCTATGGTTGACATCTTTATCCCCTATCCGGGAGCTTCAACAAAAGAGGTTGAGAGAAAAATTTCAACCCGCTTTGAAAAGTTCATTTGGGAAATTAAAGGAGTAGAGTACGTTTACTCCACATCCAAGCCGGGAATGAGCCTGATTATTGCAAGGTTTAAAGTCGGCGAGAACATGGAAGATTCTTTAGTAAAACTCTACAACAAGCTGATGTCAAACCTTGATAAACTCCCTCCCGGAGCACTCCAACCTCTCGTTAAACCTAAGGACATTAACGACGTTCCAATAGTTGCTCTAACCCTCTGGAGTGAAAAGAGAAATCCTTACGAGCTGAGGAAGTTTGCTAAGGAGCTTTGCATCCAGCTAAAACAGATAGAGGACGTCTCAAAGTCGTGGATAATTGGCGGAGACCCAAGAAGATTTAAAGTAATAGTTGACAGGGATAAACTTAAAAACTACCACCTATCGCTTCTGCAGGTTGCACAGGCAATAAAGTCTGCCAATACAAAGCTCCCGGCAGGAAAAATTACCGAGAACAACACGGAGTTCCCCGTTGAAGCCGGAGAGTTCGTAAAGACAATTGACGACCTTAAAAACATCGTAGTAGCAGTTTACAACGGAAAACCCGTTTACCTTAAGGACGTAGCCGAAGTCGTTGACGCCCCCATTGACCCCGAAAACTACGTTTTCATCGGTTTCGGCCCCCATCCTGAGAAGAAAGGAGTAAGCAAGGAGTTCCTTAAAGAGCACGGAAATCAGTTTCCGGCAGTCACGGTAGCAATAGCAAAGAAAAAAGGGACAAACGCAGTAGATGTAGCAAACGAGATTTTAGAGAAAGTAGATGAAATTAAGGCCCACATGTTCCCTTCCGACATCCACATTACCGTAACGAGGAACTACGGTAAAACGGCAGAAGACAAATTTGAAGAGCTCATGTTCCATCTCGGCATAGCGATTGCCGCCGTTGTTATCTTCATTGGTTTAACCCTGGGAATAAAAGAGGCTTTCGTCGTCTCATTAGCAATTCCAACAACCCTTGCACTTACCCTCTTTGTTGACCTCATTACCGGCTACACCCTCAACAGAGTAACTCTCTTTGCTCTAATCTTTACTCTTGGACTCCTCGTTGACGACGCAATTGTCGTAGTTGAAAACATTCACAGACACCTAAAACTAAAAGAAATGCCGCCCCTTCAAGCGGCAATCTACGCCGTTGCAGAGGTCGGAAACCCGACAATCCTTGCAACCTTTACAGTTATCGCAGCCCTTTTACCTATGGCCTTTGTTAGAGGGCTAATGGGACCTTACATGAAACCCATTCCGGTTAACGCCTCAATTGCAATGTTCTTTTCATTACTGGTGGCTTTCATTATCTCCCCTTGGGCTGCCTACCACCTCCTTAAAAAAGAGGCAGAGGAAGAGAAGGAAAAAATTGCTCTTGAAAAGACGCTTACCTACAGACTTTACAACAAAATAGTCAGACCTCTTCTTGATTCAACAGTAAAAAGGTTGGTTTTCCTGTTTCTCGTCCTCATTATGATGGTAGGTTCAGTAATGCTATTCTTCACAAAGACTGTAATTGTGAAAGTCCTACCATTTGACAACAAAAGCGAGTTTCAGGTTGTGATAGACATGCCCGAAGGAACCTCCTTAGAGGAGACCGCAAGAGTAACAAAGGCAATCGCCAACTACATTCAGACGATTCCTGAAGTTACAGACTATGAAATGTACATCGGAACAGCATCCCCCTTTGACTTTAACGGTCTCGTAAGACATTACTTCCTCAGGCAGGGCGGAAACGTAGCCGACATAAGGATTAACCTGATTGACAAACACGAAAGGAAGAGGCAGTCCCACGACATAGCAAAAGAAGAAAGGCCTAAGATTCAAGAAGTTGCAAGAGCGGTAGACCCGAGGGCAAACGTAAAAATCGTTGAAGTTCCTCCCGGCCCGCCGGTTCTCTCAACTCTCGTTGCAGAAATCTACGGCAAGGACGACAAGGTCAGGAGGAGAATAGCAAAGGAAATTGCTGAAATATTCAGGAAGACCCCCGGAGTCGTTGACGTTGATACCCTCGTTGACGACGACTACTACAAGTACGAGGTAAAGGTTAAGAGAAGAAAGGCAAGAGAGTCAGGAGTTACCGAGGAGCAAATTGCAAATACAGTTGCCATGGCACTTCGCGGTGCGCAGGTCAGCGTTGCCCATACCGACTTGGATTCCGACCCGGTTCCTATTTGGGTAAGGCTCCCGAGGGAGCAGAGGGACGACATCAATAAAATCCTTGATTTAACCGTAATGAACAGTCAGGGTAAGCTGATTCCCTTGAGGGAGCTCGTTGAAATTAAGAAAGTGTTGGCCGATAAAACGATTTACCACAAGAACCTTCACCCGGTTTCCTACGTAATTGGAGACGTTGCAGGAAAGTACGAAGCCCCGATTTATCCAATCTTAGCAATTAACAAGTACCTCTCCGAGCACCCCCTACCTGATGGCTACAAGTTGGAGTACACCTTTATTCCTCCTTCAATACCCCAAAATGACTTTAAACCTACGATGAAGTGGGATGGTGAATGGCAAATTACGTACGAAACCTTTAGGGATATGGGGGGAGCTTTCATCGTTGCTCTTATCCTGATTTATCTCTTAATTGTCGGTCAATTCCAGTCGTTTATTATCCCTCTAATTATCATGGTTCCCATACCTCTAACAATGATTGGAATTATCCCCGGCCACTGGATTATGAGTAAACTCTTAGGAAAAATCACCTACTTTACTGCAACGTCCATGATAGGCTTTATCGCCCTCGCGGGAATTGTCGTCAGGAACTCAATTATCTTGGTTGATTTCATTCTGATGAGGAAAAGAGAAGGGGCTCCCCTTAAAGAGTCAATTATTGAGGCAGGAGCCGTCCGTTTCAGGCCAATTGTCCTTACGGCAGCAGCAGCAATGGTCGGAGCGGCCGTTATCCTCCTTGACCCGATTTTCCAGGGACTGGCAATTTCACTCCTCTTTGGCGTTTTTGCATCAACGATGCTGACTCTCGTAGTTATACCGGTCATATATTACATGGTAGAGAGAAGGAGCTGGGAAAAGGGTTAACAGTAAAAAGTGTACAATTAAAGCAGAACAGCAGATAAGGGAGGAACCATGAAAAGAAGAATAGCAACCCTGGTTCTTATGGGGGTGTTTGCACTTCCGATAGGAGCTTTAGCAGGAGACCTGTGCGCAGTTAAACCCGAGGCCGAAAGCAAGAAAAACCCCCTTCCAGTTAAGTACAGAAAGTTAAAGGCCGAGAACGAGGAGCTCAAGGCCAAACTTCAGGAGTGTAAAAACGAGAAGGATAGGTTAAAGTTTGAGCTCTCTCAGCTTGAGAGTCAGATAAGCTCCCTTGAGGGGGAAAGGGCTCAGCTTCAGGCAAGGCTCAGTTCACTTCCTTCAAAGTGGGAGCTTGAGAGCCAGATAAGAGAACTTGAAAACAGGCTGGGGAGGTAGGTAAGATGAGGAAACTGATAGCCGCCTTTTCAATAGCCGTTCTTGCCGGAATAGGAGTAGCTCAGGCTGGTTGCCCCAGCCCTACAGATAAGTTTGTCCTCTACCCACCCGACTTTGCATTCTACCCCGAGAACCTTATTAAGGCCTACAAAGAGGCTTTAAAGGAAAACGAAGAGCTTAAGGCCAAACTCCAAAAGTGTCAGGAGGAGCTTGCTCTCTTAAAGGCTAAAGAGGCTGAACTTAAGCAGAGGTACGGAGAGCTCTCATCCGAAGTTCAGAGGCTAAGGCAACAGATTGCAGAGATTGAGGCCCTCCAGCGGAGACTTGCGGAGCTTCAAAGGGAAGCTCAGGGTAAACTCTCAACCTGCGAAGAGATGTTAAGAAGATGGCAGTCACTTCCCAAGAGCTACGTAGTCAAGAAAGGGGATACCCTCTGGGGAATTGCATCAAAGGACTACATCTACGGAGACCCCTGGCAGTGGCCCCTAATCTACAAGGCCAATAGGGATAAGATTCACAACCCCCATCTAATCTTCCCCAAGCAGAACCTCAAAATACCGAGAGACATTACCTGTAAGGACATAATAGAGGCCAGGAGAGAGGCCCTCAGGACTCCGCCTCCTCCCGGGGTTAAGCCCAAGAAGGTAGGACCCGTTAAGGCAGAGGAAGTTCCCCAAACTGCAACAGATTACTTCCTGTGCAAAGGTTGTAGAAAATAAGCATAGGTTTTAAGAGGAGGGAGAGATGAGGGTAAAAGAGAGCCACGAGTTAAGGCTCCAGAAGGTTGTGACGAAAACGGGGGTGGAGCTCTGGAGGATTGTCGTAGCCCCTAACCACTTCTTCCTTGAGCAGAACCCTACAAAACCCAGTAAGTACGGGGTTGCCTACAGACAGATTAAGGAGATTTACCCGGACTTTTACATGTTCTGGGAGATTAAGAACGACCGCTACACCGGAAGGTTATTAACGGGAACTTTCCTTGACAGGGATGACATAGATAAGTTCATTGACTCAATCCTCAAGAACGAAGACTACAAGAGCTACGAAGACGTAAAGGACGAGATAATCAAGTAATTCCGGGGGCTCTCTGCCCCCTTTAATCTGCAATTACCCTGTTCTTACCCTGCCTTTTTGCCTTATAAAGCCTCTCATCGGCAATTTTAATCAGGTCATCAAGGAAAGTAAGGTCGTCAACGTCATCGGGATAACCTGCGACTCCCCCGCTGAAGCTTACCCTTCTTCCTATTCCGAAGTCAACCTCAATAAACCTCTTCCTTATTCTCTCAACGGCGTTTAGGGCATTTTTCTTAGTGGTGTAAGGGAAGATTATGAGGAACTCCTCCCCTCCGAACCTTATCGGGACGTCCCCTCCCCTTAGCTCCTCTTTAACTATTTGAGCCCACTTCCTCAAAACCTCATCTCCCTTCTGGTGGCCGAAAGTATCGTTTATCTGTTTAAAGTTATCAAGGTCAAGGAGGGCAACTGATAGGGGGAACTTCTTCCTCCTCCAAATCGGAAGTAGCTTCCCCTCAACAAAAATCTTCATGTAGTTCCTGTTATATAATGAAGTAAGAGGGTCTGTTATTGCAAGCCTCTCAACCTCTTCGTTTAGAGCTTTTACCCTCTCCATCAAGAAGTAAATTAAAGAGCCGACCTCTTTAAATTCATTTATAGAAAGGTTCCTGGTAAGCTCTTTTATCTTTGACTTCTCCTGCTCTGTAGCCTCGCCGGAGATGTTCTTTTCAACGAGCGTTATCAACTTCTCAAGGCGGGTGAAGTTTTCTCCTATCTCACTCCATATAGATGAAATAACGAGGAAACCAAGGCTTGCAACAAGGAAGGTTAAGACAAGAACTCCTGCAAGCCATCCGGCAACGAACCTGTCCTCTTGAGACCTGTTAAAGAGAACGATAAACGTGCCCTTCCTCTTTGACTCAAGGAAAACCGAGGCGTACTCCTCTTTAACTGGAAGACAGACAACGACAAAATCCCCGTAGGTAAAGGCCTTATTTTCGTCGGCATCCCTGCAGAGACTCTTTGCAACTCTGAGGAACTTCTCGGGGAAAACAAATTCTCTACCGCCGTAACTAATGTATATGGCTTCAATCTCGGGAATTTTTGAGACCGCTTCAGAGAGTTGGTAGTTGATAAGCTCTCTGTTTCCGTAGAGCTCCAGGAAAAACTGAAAGTTCTTTTCAAGGAGAACCGAAAGGTAGAGGAGATTCCTGTGGTAGATATCCCTTACTTCTTTGGTGGAGAAGTAGTTAAAGAGAAAGGTTGAGGCCAGGAGAAGAACGCCTATTACTACGGCCCTCTTAATAATATAACTTCTGAGAGAAGTCATCACTCTTTTACCGGACAGGGAAGGATTTTCTCTTTCGGTTTACTCTCAATCAACTTAACCATCTCCGCGGCCAGCTTTTCATAGGAGACCTCCTGAACAAAATCCACCCCGTAGCGCTTAAGGTCTCCCAAGCCCGTAAGAAAGACGAGGTCGTTCTCTTTACCGAAGTTTATGAGATTCAGCAGGTTAACAAAGCGCAGGAGCTTTGGATCGGGGAAGATATAAACGTACCTGTATCTTGAGAGGCGGTTGAAAACCTCTGTCGGGGTACTCCGAAAGACAATCAACCTGAAATACTCCTCCGGAAGGTATCTTTTAGCAATGGGAACCATTTTACGGCTTACCGGAACGGCAACCTTTACCTTCTCTAAACCCTTTTTCTTCATAAAAGCCTTAACTGTTCTCTCGGGAAGGGGGAAAATCCTTATACCGTAAACGTTCTCTCTGTTAACAGGAAACTTCTCGGGAAAGAGAACAAAAGTATAAATCAACTTACTGAACCTGTCCCTTTTCAGGGATTCAACGAGGGCCGGAGTACCGATTACCAGCTTGATATCACACTCTTTACCAGAAAGAGCTATCAAATATCCCCTCTCCTTAAGGAGCTCTAAAAGGTTTTTCTCAAGCTCCAATGCCGGAGGAACTTTATAGCTATTAATAACGCAAACTTTCCTATCATCCCCAAAAGCGATTGACGAAAACACAATTAATAGAAGTAATGCAATCCTAACCATAGGGTTCTTTCATCTCCCGGCACGCCATTTGGATAGGTATAGTCCTTATCGGTAAGGTTCCTTACCTGAAACTCAAAGGAGAGGTTCTCGGAAAGGGAGTAGTTAAAGTTTAAATCCACTCTGTAAAATCCCGGTACCGAAGAGGAAAGCCTTGAGTAGGCTACGGTTGTGAGGTTTGCGCTTAAGTGCCCTCCCGAGTAGGTAATACCCCCCACAAACTTTGTTTTTGGGAACTCAAGATACTCTGAGCTCAATCCATTCAGCGAGAATCTCCTGTTAATGGATAAACTCACCTCCCAGCAGTCGTAGAGTCTCTTCTTTATTGTAAATGAGGCCCCTCTTATTCTGACAGCACTGTCGCTGTTATCCCACACGTAAGTAAGGAGAGATGCCCTTCTTTTGTAGATAAAGTCCTTAAACCGGGAGAAGTAAAGGAAACCGGAAAAGTAGAAACTCTCTCCGCTGTACTCAAGGGAGGGCATTAAGGAGTCTTCCTTCTCAATCTTTAAATGGGGGTTTCCAAGGAGGAAAATGTTGTTCCTTACGTACATCTCCTCAAAGGAGGGAACCCTAACCGCCCTTCCTAAGTTAAGCTTGAACTTTAGGTTATCCGAGAGGCTCTTCATATAGGAGAAAGATGCACTTACGGCCCTGCCGGCGTCGTTTGTCTTATCCCACCTGAGGTTAAAGAGGTAAGAGGTTCCGTCGGTTGAGTAGAAGTACTGAAAGTAGGGAGAGAAGACCGAGCGGAATTTCTCGGATATGAGGGACTGGCTGTCTGGGAGCTCTCTCATAGGAAAGTTAGGAATTTTTGAAGCAATTGAGACAGGGTCTATAGGCTTTCCAGTCTGAATTGCCTCTTCAACCTCCTGAGCAATTACGTTAAGGGAAGAGGGGTAGAAAGTTGCCGAAAGGTCGGTCCTGTAGAGGTCGGCCTCAGAGTAATCAACACCGAAGAGTAATTTCCCGAAAAAGCCTTCCCTTTTAACCTTAAGGCTTAAAGAGGGCTCCCTAACGTACCTTTTCTCTACGCCGTAAAACCCGTAAGGCATCAAAGCGCAGACCTGATGGTTCTGAGGGCAGAGGTTGTAGCCCCTCTTCAAGAATAAAAAGTTAAGGCCTCCGCTAACGGTATAGCTCCACTCTCCAAACTTCCCCTCAAACCCTACTCTGTTAAGGAAAGCTTTCCTGTCGGCGTAGGTATGGTCGCCGCCGGAGAAGAAATGGGAGATTGAGACGGGGAAACGGTCATCCCTGTCAACGAAATAGCTTCTGGCAAAAAAACCTGACTCATGATTCAACTTAAGGTAGAATGATGCGTGCTTGCTGAAGGGTGAGTAAACTCCCGAAACTCCCAAGAAGTCGGTATAGCCGCCGTGGGGAGTATTCCACTGGTTGTAGTTAAGAGAGACTATTCCCTTAAAGTCGTTGGCGGAAAAGGATTTCAGAAAGTTAACGTCACTATCACCACCGGTGCTGGCGCTCAGGCGGAGCTCTGTACTTACCTCTTCAGGGGAGTAGGTAACGAGGTTTATAACGGCAAGGGAGGCGTTAAAGCCGTAAAGTGAGGTCATAGGTCCGTAGATAATCTCTACCTGCTTTACATTATCAAGGGAATAGTTGTTGTTGGTGCTGAAGGAGGAGCCGTTTGAGGGGTCAAGGGTGGGCATTCCGTCTATGAGAACCTGAACTTTCTCGGAGAAGTAGCTCTGGCGGACTCCAAGAGCCCCTACCGCCTTTAAACCAAAGAAACTCCTCCAGACGTAGAACTCGGGGAGCTTATCAAGGAGGTCAAAGAGGTTCTTCGCCCCCAAACGGTCTATCTCCTGGCGGGTTATAACTACTGTATAGCGGGGGACTTCCGAGAGTTTCGTTTCCTCACCGGTTGCAGAGAGGATTTGAAGCTCTTGATTGAGAATGTAGTAGGAAAAACTCTCTTGAGAGTGGGAGCTCCCGATAATGAAAAGGGAAAGGGAAAGTGCAAGGAGAAATCTCCTCACTACTCCTCCCCAGAGATTTTAAGGAGACTTTTGGCAATTACGGGAATCTCCTCCTCAAAAACGGTTAGCATGTCTATAAGGTACATCCCCTCCTTTATTCTACCAATTACGGGAACCTCACACCTTCTCATTTTCCTGTCAATCTCGTCAGGTGATAGGCCTTCAACTTCAACGGCAACGCAGTAAGTAGGCAGGGTTTGGAGCGGAAGGGCTCCGCCTCCTACTTCAGCTTCGTCTTCAACAATTGTGGCCTTACCCTTAAAACCCTCAAGGCGGAGCTCCCTGATAAGCTCCCTTGCCTTATTGAAAATCTCCTCCCTACTCTGGGAAAGGAGCCTCCAGACCGGGAGCTCCCTCAGAGCCAGCTTCTCGTCAAGGTAGCACCTTAAAGTAGCCTCAAGAACTGCAAGGGTCATCTTGTCTATTCTCAGTGCCCTGTTTAAGGGATGCTTTTTTATTCTCTCAATAAACTCCTTCTTACCCAAAATAATTCCCGCCTGAGCCCCTCCCAAGAGCTTGTCTCCGCTAAAGGAGACAACGTCAACCCCGGCCTTTAAAACCTCCTGAACGGTAGGCTCGTAGGAGAGCCCCAGCTTTCTGACGTCTATAAAGCTACCGCTTCCGAGGTCCTCGTAAACCGGAATTCCGTACCTCCTACCCAGCTCAACGAGCTCCCTCGTTGAGACAGAATGGGTAAAGCCGAGGATTTTGTAGTTGCTGGTGTGGACTTTAAGGAGGAGGCCGGTATTCTCGTTTATTGCACGCTCGTAGTCCCTCAGGTGGGTTTTGTTCGTAGTTCCTACCTCCCTTAAAATGGCACCGCTCTGGGCCATAACGTCGGGGATTCTGAAGGAGCCCCCGATTTCAATGAGCTCTCCCCTTGAAACGATAACCTCCTTACCCTTGGCAAGGGCGGAGAGGACGAGGAGAACTGCACCGGCGTTGTTGTTAACCACGCAGACGTCCTCTGCACCGGTCAACTCCTTCAAAATCCACTCAAGGTTCCTGTACCTTAAGCCTCTCTTACCCTCCTCAAGGTCGTACTCAAGGTTTGAGTAGCCGGTAATTACTGAGAGGAGGTTTTGGGCCGCTTTCTTGCCGATTGGTGCCCTTCCGAGGTTTGTGTGGAGGACGACACCGGTAGCGTTTATAACCCTGTGGAGTTTCGGTCTGAGGAGCTCCTTCAACTTTTCCCTAACCTTTGCCCTTAAACTCTCGTAATCAATCTCCTTTACTTTTCCTTCCCTTATTCCTTCCCGGAGTTCTTCAAGAACCCGGTTAACGGCCTCTTTAAGGAAAAAGAGGGGGTTATCGTCAAGGAGTTTGAGAAGCTCCTCGTCTTTTAAGAACCTGTCAACCTTGGGAATTTGTCTAAAGAGCTCATTCACCCTACATCACCCCCTTTAGGAAAGAGGCAAGACTGAGGAGTGAGGCCTGTGAAACCACTTCCGGAAAGAGACCGAGGAAAATTAGAACGAGCGAGGAGATTAGAACGGCCGCATAGGCCGAAAAGCCCGGTATAACTCTCTCCTCCTTTCCCTCCTTCATAAAGGCGTAAACGAGGGGCTTTAAGTAGAAGCCGAGGGAAATAAGGCTTGCAACCATAACAATTAGGGCGGGAAGGACTTTACCGGTCTTAACAAGGGCAACCAGAACGTAGAATTTTGCCCAGAAGCCAAGGAGCGGAGGAATACCGGCAAGAGCCATGAAGATAACGACGGAGAGGAGGGCCAGGGAAGGGCTCTTTGAGTAGAGCCCCCTCCAGTCGGAAAGGTTCTCTCCCTTAAAACCCTTAACAGTAAGGAGAGAGATTATCCCGAAGGCCGCAATTGTCATAAAGGTGTAGGCAAAGAGGTAGAAGAAGACCGAGTAAACCGCAAGGGCGGGAAGGGTTGCAAGGGCCGAAAGGATAACTCCGGCGTGGGAGATTGAGGAGTAGGCGAGCATTCTCTTTAGGTTCTCCTGCCCCAGTGCCGCAAGGGCTCCGAAGAGGGCAGAGACGAGGCCGAAGATAAGTGCCACCTCTCCCCACCTCTCAAAGAAGGGAAGGAGAACGGGGAAGAAGAGTTTTAAGAGGGCGACAAATGCAGCGACTTTTACTACTGCCCCCATAAAGAGGCTAACGGGGGTCGGAGCTCCGTGGTAGGCGTCGGGAGCCCAGCCGTGGAAGGGAACGGCTCCCACCTTAAAGAGGAAGCCAGAGAGAACAAGGGCTATCCCGAGAAATGCCGCGGCAGACAGGTTTGAGGAGAGGGCCTTGGCAACCTCCGGGTAGAGTGTACTACCGGTAATTCCGTATAGGAGGGCAAAGCCGTAGGCCAAAGTTGCCGCACCGACAGAGCCCAAGATAAAGTACTTTAAGGCCGCTTCCTTTCCCCTGTAATCCCTCTTGAAAAGGGCCATTAGTACGTAAATTGAGATTGACATCACCTCAAGGGAGACAAAGAGGGTTGCAAGCTCGTTGGCCTCAATCATGAGCATTGCACCCAAAGAGGCAAAGATGAGGGTGTAGTAGTACTCCCCCACGTAGTTCGTCTTAAACCTTTCAAGGTAGTCGTAGCTCACTAAAACGGTTAAGAGGAGGGTAAACAGGACTAAGAGTTGGGAGAGACCGCTTAAAAAGTCCTTCTTTATAAAGCCGTTAAAGGCCTCCTGGGGGGAGAAGGGAGAGTAAACGGCCGTAAGGACTATTGCAACCGAGGTTATACCGAAAGTTATAAGGGCAAAGAGGCCGTTTTTTTCTCTTGAGGGGATGATAAGGTCTATCAGAATAAGGAGAATTCCAGCACATGCCAGAAAGAGCTCCGGCGTAAAGAGTGAAAGGTTCAGTTCCATCTTAAACTCCCCCTAAGAGCCGGTGGGTGTAGCCGTGAATAAACTTCATTATAAACTCGGGGTTAAAGCCCCACCAGATTACGAGAAGGGCAAGAAGGCCGAGGGAGAGGAGCTCCCTCCTATCTAAATCCTTAAAAGAGAGAACCTTCGGCTCAAGAAAAAAGACGTTCCTGTACATGTAGAGCATGTAGGCGGCTCCGAAGATTACTCCGAGGGCCATAAGAACGCCTACAAGGTGGGAGGCCTTATAACCTCCGAGGATTGTAAGGAACTCACCTATAAAGGAGCTCGTACCCGGAAGGCCTACGTTTGCCATCGTAAAGAGCATTCCCAGTGTGGCAAGTTTGGGAGCAAGGGAAGCAAGACCTCCCATTTTGCCGACTTCTCTGGTGTGGAGCCTCTCGTAGATAATTCCGACGACGAAGAAGAGAGCTCCGCTAACTAAACCGTGGCTGAGCATCTGGAATATTGCTCCCTCAATTCCCTGAACGGTTAAAGAGAAGAGGCCAATCATCACAAATCCCATGTGGGAGACCGACGAGTAGGCAACTATTTTCTTAACGTCCTCCTGAACGAGGGCAATGAGTGCAGTATAGACAATGGCGATAACTCCCAGGGCAAAGATTACCGGAGCGTAGAGTTTGTAGGCATCAGGAAAGAGGGGAAGGGAGAACCTTAAAAAGCCGTAAATTCCCATCTTAAGGAGAACTCCCGCAAGGATTACGCTACCGGGAGTGGGAGCTTCAACGTGGGCATCAGGAAGCCAGGTGTGGAAGGGGAAAAGGGGAACTTTAACGGCAAAGGCGATGAAGAAGGCCCAGAAGAGCCACTTCTGAAGCTCAAGGGGCAGTTTAAGGTTTAAAAGTTGTTGAAGGTCAAAGGTGAAGTTCCCCGTTAAGGATGTGTAGAAGACGACCAGAACAACCATTCCCACAAGGAGGAAGATGCTGCCGGCAAAGGTATAGATAAAGAACTTTAAGGCCGAGTAAATCCTCCTCTCGCCCCCCCAGATACCGATTATGAGGGACATAGGGATTAACATAGCTTCCCAGAAGATGTAAAAGAGCAGAAGGTCAAGGGAGACAAAAACTCCGAGCATTGCAGTTTCAAGAAGGAGGAGAAGGGCGTAAAAGAGCCTCTTCCTCCTGTCTATGTAGTTCCAGGCAGAGGGAACGGCTATGAAGGTTAAGAGGGCGGTCATTAAAACCATTATTAGGCTTAAACCGTCAACCCCGACCTTGTACTTGATTGAAAGGCTGGGGAGCCAGTGGCCGTAGTCAATGAACTGGAAAGAAGAGCTCTTACTTACATCAAACTGGAAAAGGAGAAGAACGGAGAGAACTAAAACGAGCCCGGTCGTAAAGAGGGCTATCCACTTTGCCCTCTCCTCGCTCCTGCACAGGGCAATAAAGAGAGCTCCTATCAGCGGTATAACCAGCATTAAACTAACCATCAATCCACCCCTAAACCAGCCAGATAATTGCTATTACAAGGATTAAACCGAGAGCAAAGTAGAGGGCGTAGGCGTTCACAACGCCGGTTTGAGTAAGCCTGACGGCCTCCCCGAGCCCCCTCGTAATGAAGGCCAGGCCATTTACAATGCCGTCTATAACGAACCTGTCAAAGAGTGATGAGAGCTTACCCAGTCCAAAGCCCACTCCCCTCACAAAGAGGTAGTAGTAGAGCTCGTCAAAGTAGTACTTGTTGTAAACGAGGGTATAGAGGGGGCGGATAAAGGGATTTTCGGTAATAACCTCCGGAGAGATTTTGTTCCAGTAGTAAAAGAGAGCCGCAACGAAGAGGCCCAAAAGTGCAAGGGAAACCGTAACGGCGGCAAGAGTAATCTCAAGGGAGTGGGAGGTATGGTGGAGGTGGTTGGGAACGCTTTTTTTCAGGAACTCGGTAAACCAGCCCTCAAGAAACCCGGCAAAGATTGAGGGAATTGAGAGGACGATGAGGGGAACGGTCATAACGGCAGGGGACTCGTGGAGGTGTTTCCTCTCCCTCTCTCCGAACCTCTCCCGGCCGAAGAAGACGAGAAAGACGAGTCTTCCCATGTAAAGGGCCGTCAGGAGAGCTCCGAGGGTCAAAAAGAACCACCAGACAAAGTGGCCGTTGGCGTAGGTTGAGAAGATTATCTTATCCTTGCTGAAAAATCCCGCAAGGGGAGGAATTCCTACAAGAGCAAGGGTTCCGATTATAAAAGTCGTTCCCGTAATCTTCATGTACTTAAACAGGCCTCCCATTCTCCTGATGTCCTGCTCACCGCTCATTGCGTGGATAACGCTACCGGAACCTAAGAAGAGAAGAGCTTTAAAGAAGGCGTGGGTAAAGAGGTGGAACATTGCAAAGACGTAGGCCCCTGCACCGAGAGCCGCAAACATGTAGCCAAGCTGAGAGAGAGTTGAGTAGGCAAGAACCCTCTTTATGTCAAACTGTGTAAGGCCTATCGTTGCCGCGCCGAAGGCGGTTATAACGCCAATTACCCCGACAATCGGCAGGATGTAGCTGCCGTCGTAAATCGGCCAGCATCGGGCAACCATAAAGACTCCGGCGGCAACCATCGTAGCGGCGTGAATCAGGGCGGAGATTGGAGTGGGACCCTCCATTGCGTCTGCAAGCCAGGTATGGAGGGGGAACTGGGCGGACTTTCCGACGGCTCCGCCCAGGAGAAGGAGACCGATTAGTGAGAGAGCTCCGGCAGAGGCCTTAGAAGCCTTTGCAAAGACCTCTCCGAACTCTAAGGAGCCGAAGAGCCAGAAAACTGCAGCAACTCCGAGAATAAAGAGGAAGTCTCCTACCCTGTTCATTATGAAGGCTTTAATTGCCGCGTCTGCCGCCCTCTTCCTCTTAAACCAGAAACCGATTAAGAGGTAGGAAGACAGACCCACGGCCTCCCAGCCGAAGAAGAGCTGGAGAAAGTTGGGCGAGAGGACAAGAACGAGCATTGAGAAGGTAAAAAGACCCAAGTATGCGAAGAACCTGTCGTAGCTCGGGTCTTCGGCCATGTAGCCAACAGAGTAGAGGTGAACGAAAAACGAGACGAAGTTAACCACAACGAGCATAACTGCCGTAAGGGAATCAACGTAACCTCCGAAGGAGGCAGAGAGGCCTCCCGAAACCAGCCACGTAAACCAGCTTTCGCTGATTACCTTCCCTTTCATCACCTCAAAGAGGAGCTCTACCGAGAGGAAAAGTGAGAGACCCACCGCAAGGAGGCCGAAGTAGTGGCTCCTCCTCTTTAGGGAGTCAATCCCGAAAAAGACTCCGAGACCGGCTATCAGGAAGGAAAGTAGCGGTAAAACTGCTATCCAGAAGGTCATTCCCATAACTACCACCTCAGGGAGCTGTAGTCTTCGGTGTTTACACTACCCTTTAACCTGTAAAGGGCAACAACTATCGCAAGGCCGACCGCCGCCTCGGCCGCCGCAACTGCAAGGACGAAGAAGACAAAGAGCTCCCCGTAATAGTTGCCGTAGAGCTTTGAAAAGCCGACAAAGAGAACGTTGGCGCTATTAAGCAGGAGCTCCAGCGAGAAAAAGAGCGATATAACGTTCCTCCTCACTATGAGGCCGAAAAGCCCCACGGAGAAGAGAAGGGCGCTGAGAATAACATATCCCGTAATGCTCATTCCTCCCTCCTTCCGACTGCAACGGCGCCGATTGTAGCAACAAGGAGAAGAACCGAAACGACCTCAAAGGGAAGAAGGAACCTGTAAAAGAGCGGAGAGGCGAGCTCCTTCGCTCCCGAAACGGTTAGAGAGGGAGCTCCTTCAAGGCTCATCGCCCCGTAAACTATCAGCAGGAAAAGAACTCCTGCAAGAAAGCCGCCGGCAGAGACAAAGCCGAGCCTCAGGGGCTCCTCTTTCATCTTCTCCAAATCCATCGTCATCAGGGCAAAAAGGTAGAGGACGATAATAGCCCCTCCGTAAACCATTACCTGAACAATCCCGATAAACTCTGCACCGGAGGTAAAGTAAACGGCTCCGAGAGAGACGAAAGAGCCAAGGAGGGCAACTCCTCCCTTTATAACGTTCCTCTGCAGAACCGCCGCAAGGCCTAAAGCCACGGCAAGAAATCCAAAAAGGTAGAAAAAGAGCCCGTTCATTTTCTCTCCCTTTGACGCTTCTGGTAGTACCTCCCCAGTTCAAGGAGGTCTTCCTTGTGGAGGATTAGCTTATCTATGCTGTACTGGGAAAACTCGTAGATGTCAGTCATAACTATTGCGTCCCTCGGGCAGGCTTCAACGCACAGGCCACAGAAGAGACACCTGGTCAGGTCAACGGTAAAGTCAACAAGCTCTTTTTTCCCGTCCTTCCCTTCGGTCATCTCCATGTCTATAACGTTGCTGGGGCACATCTCCGCACAGAGGTAGCAGGCCTCACACCTGTAAGAGCCGTCGGGATTGAGCTTGAGGGCGTGAATTCCTCTAAACCTCTTCCTCGGAGGAACCTTCTCAAAGGGGTAGTGAACCGTAACGGTAGGCTTAAACATCGTTTTAAGGGTAATTTTCATACCCTTGAGTAAATCGGTAAAAGTCGCCTTCTTTAAAAGGCTCATTTCCCTCTCCTTTAGCCTACAAATAGTGCCTCAACTGCCGCAATAAAGATGTTAAGTATTGAAAGGGGCAGAAAGATTTTCCACATGATGTTTAACATCTGGTCAAACCTGTACCTCGGGAAAGTCGCCCTGAGCCAGAAGGTCAGGAAGATGAAAAAGCCCGCCTTTAAAAGGTGGTAGAGAACTCCGAGAACAGGGTGCTTATCTGCAAGGGGGCCGCTCCACCCTCCAAAGAAAAGGAGCGAAACCACCAGAGAGAGGACAATTATGTTTATGTACTCTCCGAAGAAGAAAGCCGCAAACCTCATTCCCGAGTATTCTGTGTGGAAGCCCCCCACCAGCTCGCTCTCACCTTCGGGAAGGTCAAAAGGCGGTCTGCAAACTTCGGCAACCATCATAATTAAGAAAATTACGAAAGCTATAGGCTGGTAGAAAATTCCCCAGCCGTGGGTCTGCTGCCACTTTACAATCTCGTTAAAGTCAAAGGAGCCAAAGAGAATTACGACCGCCATGAGGGCAAAGCCCATCGGAAGCTCGTAGCCGAGAACCTGAGCCGCAGCTCTCATTCCGGCTAAAAAAGAGTACTTGTCGTTTGAGGAGTAGCCGGCCAAAAAAAAGGCGTAGATTGAGATTGCGCTCATCGCCATAACGAAGAGCAGACCCGACTTCATCGGAACCGCATTTATAAAGCCTATGGGGACAACGCTTGCGGCCAAAAGGGCGGCAAAAACGCTGAAGGAGGGAGCAAACACAAAGAGGAGTTTGTCTGCTCCCCTCGGGATAACGTCCTCTTTAAAAATCAGCTTTATTGCGTCGGCAATGGGCTGGAGAACTCCGTGGGGGCCGACGACCATAGGGCCTGAACGCTGCTGCATGTGGCCCAAAACCTTCCTTTCAAGGTAAGTAATCGGCGGAACGGCAACTAACATCAAGCCCACTATAAAGAGAAGGCTTAAAAAGTGCTCAATCACTTCTTGGGTCCTCCCCAGATGAAGCAAGTTGTATCAACGAACTTCTTGTTCATTTCCTTGAGCCTCTCGGCTATTACCTTTGCAATCTCTTCAAGGAGCTTAATTGCAAGCTGGGGGTCTTCCTTCTTTAACTTTTCATAGTCCTGCTTCGTTAGAATAATAACGTGGGTCTCTTTGAGAGCAACGCCTTTAGAGGAGTGGAGGCGGTTGCTGAAGAAGGAGAGCTCCCCCAGCGGCGTCCCCTCCTCGCTTACCGCAACTTTAACCATGTTCCCGAAGGGGTCGGGCCTGTAGAGGCCTACCCTTCCCTTAACTATAAAGAAGATTTTGTCCCCCGGGTCGCCCTCCTCAAAGAGGACTTCACCTTTGGGGTAAACCTTGTACTCAAGGTAGTTTGCAATCTCCCGGAGCTCCTTATCGGTAAAGTTCTCAAAGAGGGGAAACTCTTTTGCAAGCTCAACTTTAACCATCTACTCCTCCGCTATTTCACATTTAATTCCGCTTAAAGAGGGAAAAGAGCCCTTTAAGAGCTCCGATATGTCCCTTGTAAACCTCTCAACCCTCAAAAGGGCGTGTCCTTGAGGGACTCTTTCGTCCTTAACTGCCTTTACGGTAATCTCTCCATTTTTGGTTTTTAGACAGACAAGCTCTCTCCTGTAATCGGCGGGGTTCAGGTAGAGAGCCCTCTCACCCGATACCCTTGCAACGTTTTCCGAGTAGTAACTAACAGAGCCCCAGCCGGTTCTGTTAGGTAGAACCGTTAAAAGGAGCTCCCCTTTCTTCCTCTCTATCCTCGGAACTCCCGGCTCCTTCTTAACCTCAAACTCCGCCCGGGTTCCGCCCTCCTCCTCAATAACGGGAAGGGAAGAGAGGGAACCGAGAAGGGTATACGAGGGCTCAAGAGCGGTATCAAGAGGAAGCTCCCCCTCTATTCCGGTGAAACTTCCCCTTTTCTCAAGGGCGGTCTCTATCGGAATTACGAGGTCTGCAAGGGGAACTTCGGGGGTGTAGTAGGGCGTAAAAAGAACGGTAAATTCAGCCTTCGGGAGCTCTAAGCCGAAGAAGTCCCTCTCAAACTCTGCGTTAACTATTACGTTCACTTCTCCGTCAAACTCATCAGGCTCTTTAATTTTAAAGTTTTTAATAACTCCGAGTGAGTTGGCCTTAGGGGGAACGGCAACCACGGAGCAGTTTCCTGCCCTGTCCGCAAGGTAGGCAACTGTCTTCCCGATTTCCTCGGCCTCAACCGAGTAGGGGGTTAAACCGCCCAAAACGAAGACAATTCTCTTGCCCCTTAAGACCTTTGCAACCGAGTCTATCTCTCTACTGCCGCTTGAGTAAGAAGTATCAAAGGTTCCCAAAATCAGGTGTTTCAGGGTGTTTATTACCTCCTCCTGAGGAACAGTTAGGGTGGAGAAGGAAACCGAGTCAAGTTTGGAGGGAAACGTCCCCAGGCGGATTAGCCTCTTGCCCCTCTGAATTACCGCAAGCCTTAAGAGGGTTGCAACAACGGGGATAAGCTCCTCAATAAAGTCCCCTACAACAAAGATTACGTCGGCGTCGTAGATTGAGGTAAGGGGGGAGCTCTCCGCCCTACCGATTATTGAGGCAATTCCCTTTAAGAGGTTGTAGTAGCCGAGGGAGTCGCTGTAAGCCTCTTTACCGAAAATGCTCCTCAACCTCCTCAGCTCCTCGTTGGTCAGGGAGCTCTCAAGAAAGAGGTTCACCCTCCTGCCGATAACCCTCTCCTTAAGAACCTTTAAAGCCTCCTCAAGTGAGACCTTCTTAAACTCGCCGTTTTCCTTTAAGAGGGGTTCTTTAAGGCGTTTATCTGAGTAGACAACGTCCCAGCCCCACTTTCCTCGGACGCACAGATACCCCCTATTGTGCCCTTCATTTACTCCGATTCTTCCTACGGCCCTCTTTATCTTCCCGTGGTAGGTGTCTACCTCAACCCTGCAGCCGCTTCCGCAGAAAGAGCAGGTCGTCCAGGTCTTTATCATTCTCCACGGTCTATCCTTGTACTTAAAGGCCCTATCAAGGAGCGAGCCTACCGGACAGACGTCTATACAGCTTCCGCAGTGCTCACAGCCGCTCTCAATAAAGTCCCCGTTAAAGGGTGAGATGTAAGCCTTGTAGCCCCTGTTTAGAATTCCCAGAACTCTATTGCCCATGTTCTCGCCGCACATCCTTATACAGCGGCGGCAGAGAATACAGCGGTCGTTGTCTATCTCAATTAAAGGCCCCCGAATTACGATGTCTTTTTCTCTTCGGGGCTCGGCATAGCGGCTCTTCTTGGGGCCGTGCCTGAAGCCGGTCATCTGGAGCTCACACTCGCCGGACTTATCGCAAATAGGACACTCTAAGGTGTGGTTGTTGAGGATAAGCTCAATTACTCCCGCCCTTGCACGGCGAACCCTCTCGGTGTTTGTTTTAACTACCATGTCGGGCATTGCCTTGAGCGTGCAGGCTGTAACCAGACGCGGAGCTCCCTCAACCTCAACGAGGCAGACCCTACAGGCGCCTTCCGGGCGGAGCTCCTTGTGGTAGCAGAAGACGGGAATAACTATCCCGTTCCTCTCGGCTACCTCTAAAACCGTCTCTCCGGGAAAGGCCTCGCACTCCTTACCGTCAATAACTATCTTGAAACTTTCCATTTTTAACTGCTCCTGAAGGGGCATCTTCCGGTTTTAATGTGCTGAAGGTACTCCTCCCTGAACTTACGAACGGTTGAGGCCACCGGGTTGTGGGCGGCCATCCCGAGACCGCAGAAGGAGTTTTCCATGGTCTCGGAGATTGAGAGGATTACCTCCAAATCTTTCTCACTTCCCTTCCCCTCCTCAATCCTCCTCAAAATCCTTACAAGCCAGTCGGTTCCTTCCCTGCAGGGGGTACACTTCCCGCAGGATTCGTGCCTGAAGAACTCTATGAGCCGAAGCGCCGCCTTGACTATACAGTCGGTCTCGTCAAGAACCATAATCGCACCCGAGCCGAGCATCGTTCCTGCCTTTGCTAAAGAGGGGAAGTCCATGGGAACACTTATTTCATCGGCAGTTAAAACCGAGCTTGAGGCTCCGCCGGGGAAGACGGCCTTCAGCTTTCTATCTCTAACTATTCCGCCGGCGTGCTCAAAGATTATCTCCTCTAAAGGTGTTCCCATCGGTAGCTCGTAAACCCCCGGCCTCTTCACCTTACCGCTAACCGGAAAGAGCTTGGGCCCGGGGCAGTCCGGCGAGCCGATTTGTGAGTACCACTTTCCTCCCCTCTCAATTATGAGGGGAACGTTTGCAAGGGTTTCAACGTTGTTTACCACCGTCGGCTTCCACAGGTACCCTGCGTTAACCGGGAAGGGGGGCTTGATTCTGGGCTCTCCCCTCTTACCCTCCATAGATTCAATCAGGGCAGTCTCCTCACCGCAGATGTAAGCACCTGCCCCGCTGTGAATGTAGAGGTCAAAGGAGAAGTCGGTTCCGAGTATGTTCTCACCCAAAAAGCCCTTTTCGTAAGCCTCGGCTATTGCCCTCTCTAAAATCCTCTTTCCTATGGGGTACTCACCCCTTAAGTAGATGTACCCGTAGCGGCACCCGGTTGCGTAGGCGCCGATTAACATTCCCTCTATGAGGGCGTGGGGGTCTTTCTCAATTATTACCCTATCTTTAAAGGTGCAGGGCTCTCCTTCGTCGGCATTGCAGACAAAGAACTTTGGCTCCTTTATGTCGGCGGCGGCAAACTCCCACTTCATCCCGGTAGGGAAGCCTGCTCCACCCCGCCCCCTCAGGCCGCTCAGTTTAACTTCCTCAACTACGTCCTCGGGGCTCATCTCCTTTAAAACCTTCCTCAAGGCCCCGTATCCGCCGCCGGCAAGGTAGACCTCTATTGTGTGGGAGTTTTCCTTGTCTATATTTCTCAAAAGAAGCTTTTCCATTACTTACTCTCCCTGCCAGCCGAACTTCTTGAGAATCTGGGGGAGCTCCTCCTTTTTTACCCTCAAAAACCTCTCCTCGTTAACGGTAAGGGCGGGAGCTCCGTCACACAGCCCCATACACTCGTACTCCTCAAGGGTAAAGAGGCCGTCGGGGGTGGTCTGGCCGACCTCTATTCCGAGGAGTTTTTTAAGCTCTTTAACGATTTCCTCTGCCCCGTTTAACATGCAGGAGAGGTTCGTACATACTCTTATGATGTATTTCCCCTTAGGCTCGGTGTGGAACATTGCGTAGAAGCGGGCGGCCTCTTCAACCTCAATTAAGGGAATTTGGAGCTCTGCCGCAATTATCCTCATTATTTCGGCGTCTATTCTCGGAAAGTTCTTCTCGGCAATCCAGAGGGCAGGTAGCGTGTAGGACTTGAGGCTCGGGTACCTGTTTGAGGCAACCAGTTTTCTAATTTCCTCTCTAAACTCCTCGTAGGTCATCTATCAACCTCTCCCATCAGGGGGTCAAGACTTCCGATTATTGAGATAACGTCTGCAACGTAGTGGCCTTTTAGGAGCTCCGGAAGAATTGCAATGTTTATTAAAGAGGGCGGACGAATTCTCAGCCTGTAGGGTTTATTACTACCGTCACTAACTATGTAGTAGCCGAGCTCTCCCCTGGGCCCCTCAACTGCTGCGTAAACCTCCCCTTTGGGCGGAGTAATTCCGTGAATTACAAGCTCAAAGTGCTGAATGAGGCCTACCATCGTGTTGTAGACCTCCTCCTTCGGGGGAAGGATAATCGTCGTATCCTCAATCTGGACGGGGCCTTCGGGCATCTTCTCAAGGCACTGCTTTATGATTTTTACAGACTCCCTCATCTCGTCCATTCTGACCCGGTAGCGGTCGTAGACGTCGCCGTTTTGGTAAACGGGAACCTTAAAGTCAAGCTCGTCGTAAACACAGTAGGGGTAGTACTTCCTGACGTCGTAGTCGCAACCTGCGGCCCTCAGAGTCGGCCCGGTAATTCCCCAGTTTATTGCAGTCTCCTTGTTTATTACTCCAACACCTTTAGTTCTTGAAAGCCAAATTCTATTTTCGGTTAAAAGGGTTTCGTACTCGTTGAGCTTCTCCGGGAAAACTTCAAGGAACTTACCGAGCTCCTCAATAAACCTTTCAGTCGCGTCGGCTGCAACCCCGCCAATCCTCATGTAACCGGTGTGGAGCCTACCCCCGGCAATCTCCTCAAAGAGGTCTAAAATCATCTCCCTCTCCCTGAAGGCGTAGAGGAAGACGCTCATTGCCCCGAGCTCAAGGGCGTGGGTTCCGAGCCAGATTAGGTGGGAGGAGATACGGGTAAGCTCGGCCATTATCACCCTGAGGAACTGGGCACGGCGGGGGATTTTATCCTCTATTCCCAGGAGCTTCTCAACGGCTAAAACGAAGCCGAGCTCGTTAGTGTTTGCAGAGACGTAGTCAACCCTATCAAAAACCGGAAGGATTTGCATGTACTTTCTGTGCTCTGCCAACTTCTCTACGCCCCTGTGGACGTAGCCGATTATTGCGTCCGAGTTTACAATTTTCTCTCCCTTCAGCTCTAAAACGAGCCTTAAAACCCCGTGGGTTGAGGGGTGCTGGGGCCCCATGTTTAAAATCAGGTCGGCCTTTTCCCTCTCCATTATCTACTCCCAGTCCCAAACTTCGCAAGGGGTCTCTTTCCCCTCTAAGGGGAAGTCCTTGCGAAGGGGATAGTAGGGGTATTTCTGGGGAAGGAGGAGTTTTCTGAGCTCCCTCCCGGTAAACCTAACTCCGAACATCTCGTACACCTCTCTCTCAAGCCA
Organism: Desulfurobacteriaceae bacterium; assembly: GCA_027068415.1. Taxonomy (GTDB): domain Bacteria; phylum Aquificota; class Aquificia; order Desulfurobacteriales; family Desulfurobacteriaceae; genus Thermovibrio. The sequence continues at coordinate 100,960 of JAMOTD010000007.1, forward strand.
GTCGGCCGCACGCCAGAGCTCTATAACCGTAGGAACTTCATCGTTTTCGGCCCAGCACTTTACCCTGAGGTTGTGCTTCAGGGGAATTGAGCGGAGGTGATAAACGACTACGAAACGGGGTTTTCTCCCCGGGTAGTCAACGGCCGTTAGGTCAACGAGCATGTCCATCTTAAAGCGCTCGTCGTGTTTTAAAAAACCCATGAAGGGAAGGAGAATTTCCTTATCTACCTCTACGGTGCTCTCTCCCCTGAAGACAGGGAGCTCCCTGACCCTATCCTTAAACTCTTTTTTCAGAACCTGTAAGAGCTCTTTTTTTACGTAGAGCATTCTTCCTCACCGCCGACTATTATTGGCCTATCCCTCTTAATCTTCTTCTTAAGGAGGATGAGGGCTTCATAGAAGGCCTCGGGCTTAGGGGCACATCCGGGAACGTAAACGTCAACTGGTACTATACAGTCAAGACCCCTCAAGGTTGAGTAGGTCTGAAAGATGTTCCCGCTTATTGCACAGCTCCCTATTGCAATTGCCCACTTCGGGTCGGGCATCTGCTCCCAGAGCCTCTTTATTATCGGAGCCATCTTCCTGCTGATTGTCCCGCACATTATCAAAAGGTCGCACTGCCTCGGGGTGTTCCTGAAGATTACCCCGAAGCGGTCAAAGTCGTAGCGGGAGGCTGCGGCCGCCATCATCTCAATTCCGCAGCAGGCGGTTGCGAAGGCAAGGGGCCAGAGAGAGCCCTTCCTTCCCCAGTTTATAAGCTCTTCTAACTTAGTAAGGAAAACTCCTTCTCTTACTCCCACTTTAGAGCTCCCTTTGCAATGGCGTAGACGAAACCTACAAGGAGAATTCCGACAAAGAGAAAGGCCTCAATTATTCCGAGAACTCCCAGCTCCCTAAAGGCTACCGCCCAGGGAAAGAGGAAAACCGTCTCAAGGTCAAAGAGGAGAAAGACAAGGGCTACTATGTAGAAGAAGGCAAAGTAGTGGCGGTTAAGGGGAGCAATCTTCGGAATTCCGCACTCGTAGGGCTCGTACTTGCCCTTTTCACTGCGGTTAATTTTCAGAAATCTGTTTGTTATGAGGTTAACGTTGGGGACGAGAACAGCAACCGCAACTGCTATAAGGAAGAAGACAAAGAGAACCAGGTAGCTCTCCACTTTACCGTCTCCAAGCGAAATTTCTAATATTCCGAAAACCGGTTAATAATTTTAACAAAATTTTTACGCAAGAGCTTAAGCCTTACTCCTCTACCTTTACAGCCTCACCAAACCGCTCCTTAAGAAGCTTGACGGCCTCCTCCTTAACCTCTGGAGAAGGAGCTTCCACTGTAAAGCGAAACCTCTTTCTCTCTCCCTCAAGCCTCTTTAAGCTCCTGCGGGCTGCCTCCTTAAGAGCCTTTTTCCACTCTTCAAAGTTCTCTACGGGAACAAAGTTTCCTTTCTCTATTTCGCTCTCTATCCACCTTTCATACTCGTCTAACTCAAATTTCTCTTCCCTTTTCACAATCAGCCCCGTTTAATACGGTTCTTAAACCTTCTGCTCGGGTAGACTGCTTATCCCCGTACTTCACATGGAACTATCCAGGAATAGCCGCCCATATCCAGGATAATTGCCCTGGGTAGCGCTCCTGATTGAAGTGCTTTTCAAAGGCGACTACTTTACCTGTAAGGATGTAATCTAAGATTTCCCTTAAGCTCTTTCCGTGCTTCCGTTTAACCTGTTTGCTCTTTTCCTCGTCCCACTCAAACTCCAGTTTCGGTATCACCTTCAACTACCTGCACTTTGAGAGCTCCGGGTCCTCAACCTCCTCAAACTCACACCTTCCCATCTGGTAGAGGTCGTTTCCGTAGATGTCGTTAACCACAAAGGCGGGGAAGTCCTCAACAACGAGCATCCTTATTGCCTCGGGGCCTAAGTCTTCATAAGCAACCACCTGCGCCTCTTTTACGCAGCGGGCAAGGTAGGCGGCTGCACCTCCGACGGCTCCGAAGTAAACGCCCTTGTACTTCTTTATGGCCTCAATTACCTCTTTACTGCGGCTACCTTTACCAATCATTCCCTTTAAGCCCTCTGCAAGGAGCCTCGGAGCGTAGGGGTCCATACGGTAGCTGGTGGTAGGACCTACCGAGCCGATTGGTCTTCCCGGTTTTGCAGGAGCGGGACCTGCGTAGTAGATTATCTGGCCCTTTAACTCTATCGGAGGCTTCTCTCCCCTATCAAGGGCCTCAACAATCCTCTTGTGGGCTGCGTCCCTTGCCGTGTAGATAACTCCGGAGATTAAGACGAGGTCTCCGGCCTTAAGGCTCTCAATTACGCTATCGTCGGTTATAGGAGCTTTAATCTTTATTGCAGACATGCAAAAAACCTCCGGCCTCTTTTTAGCTCAAGTATAGCAAAAGGAAATAAATTTCACCGCCGAAGAAACCGGCTCAGGAGTAGAGAAAGTGAAGCTTAAGTCGGCAGCGCTGGTTGCACCGGCTGTCGTTCTAACGGGAGCTCTCATAGGACTCGGCAAAGTAGAGAAGGAGAACAACTGGGCAGGAGCACAACTCCTTCCGCCGGTAGAGAAGGTTGTTAAGGCCGTTGAAGAGGTAAAACCCCCTTCAGACCCCTCCCACATTTCCCTTAGAGCTCTACCCCTTCAGGAGAGGAAGAGGGAGTTTGTAAAACTGATGCTCCCTTTGATTGAAAGGGCAAACGGGGAAGTTCTCAAGGAGAGGCACTTCCTTCTTAAGGTGAAGGGGAAAGCGAAGCTTACCGAAAAAGAGAGGAAGAAGTTAGGAGAGCTAATGGAGAAGTACAGGACGAGGGATTTTGAGGAGCTCCTTAAGAGGGTAAATGCAGTTCCAGCAGGCCTCGTTCTTGCTCAGGCGGCAATAGAGAGCGGCTGGGGTACCTCAAGGTTCTTCACCGAGGCCAACAACTCTTTTGGAATCTACTCTTTCAGGGGAGGGAAGTGCCTGAAGGCAAAGGGCTCTTCGGCGTGCCTTAAGGTCTACGACTCACTCTACGACTCGGTAAAAGACTACACCTACAACCTTAACGTCGGCTGGGCTTACGAGAGGTTCAGGGAGCTCAGGAGCAAAGGAGCCGACATATATACTCTGATAGAGAGTCTCCACGGCTACTCAGAGAGGAAAGATGAGTACACGGAGCTGGTTAAAAAGGTCGTTAAGAAGAACGGTTTTGACTCTATCGGCCAGCCTCAGCTTGCTTCAAACATCACCGGCCTCAACTAACTACGCCACCGTCTTTATCTACCATAGGTTCGGCGACCCGAGATATCCCTCAACATCCGTCTCCCTTGAGGACTTTAAGAAGGAGCTCTCTTACCTTAAAGAGAACGGCTACAAAGTAATTAAACTCTCTCAGCTCTACCAGATAGTCTCCTCGGGAAGGGAGATTCCTCCCAAAACGGTTGTGATAACGATAGACGACGGCTACAGGACAACCTATAAGGCCTTTAAAATCCTTAAAGAGTTCAACTTCCCTTTTACCGTTTTCCTCTACATGGAGGCCGTAGGCCGCTACCCCGACTTTTTAACGAATAAACAGATAAGGGAGATGGAGAAGAGCGGCCTTGCGGAGTTTGAGAACCACCTCTACAGCCACCCCAGTTTAGCAAAGCTAAGGGCAAAGTTAACAGAGAAGGAATACCTGAAGGTTCTGAGGAGGGAGGCGGAACTCTCAGAAAGGAGATTTAAGGAGATTTTCGGCAGAAGACCCGAGTTCCTTGCATTCCCCTACGGGGAGTACGACAAAATCTCGGTAAAGTTTTTTAAAGAGAGGGGGTATAAACTCCTCCTTACCCAGGATAGAGGAAGTTACGACGGAAAAAGGTTTCTGGTGCCAAGGTTTGCCGTTGTGGGGAACCAGTCGGGGTTCAAGAGATTTGTAAGGGAGCTCCGAGTTGAGCCCCTCCCGGTAAGAGAGCACAGACCGGAAATCGGCCTTACCTACGAAAACCCGGTAGAGGTGGCCTTTAGGCTGGAAGAGCCCGAAAACTATAGAAACTGCCGAATATACCTAACTAAAAATGGGTGGATTAAGGGCGTCAAGGAAGGAGATTGGATTAGGGGCTCCCACGAGTTATGGGCAGAAAGGTTAAGAAGCCGTGCAGGGATAAAGTGCATCAACAAGAAAAGCGGAAGAAAGGCAGAGTTCTTTTTTCTCTTTATTGAAGGAAACTTAAAGGGGGGCAAAAGCCCCCAAAGGCGTTAAGAGAGGATTTCGTCAATAGTAATGACGGTTCCGACCTTACCGGCAATGTCGGGACCGGGCTTAAGGGTCTTCTTGCCGGGCCTCCAGTTTGCAGGGCAGGCCTCGTCGGGGTGCTCGTAAACGTACTTCCAAGCGTCAAGCTGTCTTAAGAGCTCGTTTACGTTCCTTCCTACAGGCGGTTCAAGTACTTCTTCAGCAACTATCACTCCGTCGGGGTTGATGATAAATCTACCCCTCCTCGCTATTCCGGCCTCTTCAATGTAAACGCCGTACTTCCTTGAAACTTCCCCGGTGGGGTCTGAGCCGAGGAGGTACTTAACGTCTTTCATTAAGGGCTCAACCTCGCAGAAAATCTGGTGGCTGAAGACGGTGTCGGTTGAGATTGCAAGAACCTCGGCACCGCGCTTTTTAATCTCATCGTACTTAGCCGCGACCGCGGCGAGCTCTGTGGGTCAGACGAAGGTAAAGTCTGCAGGGTAGAAGCACAGGATAAGGAACTTACCCTCGTTGTTGGGAACGTAGTCGCTAAGGGAAACATCTACGTACTTTTTGTTTACCGGGTCGTATGCCTGAACTTTAAACTCAGGCGCCTTCTGGCCTACTAATGCCATTTTCTCCCTCCTGAAATTTATTTTCAATTCCGGTTCACTTTTAAAATTATAGTGGTTAAAGCTAAATACAACTATTTTTGCTATAGTTTGAAGCTATAGGAGTGGAGATTGAAAGGGTTTAAAGTTAAAGGGAAAAAGGGGAAAACTCTTACAGAGCTTATTGCATCCTACGCCGGCTCGAAGAAGAGGGCAAAAAGGTTAGTAGACGAGGGGCTCGTCTCGGTTAACTACAGGAAGGTAATCCTTGCAAGGAGAGCTCTAAGAGGCGGAGAGACCGTAATCTTTCCCATGCCTGAGGAGCTCTTTGAGAGGCCGAAGGTAGAGCTCCTTAAGAGAGAAGGAAGGGTATGGCTCTTTAACAAACCCCCCTTCATAACCTCAAACGAGGGAAAAGGAAGCCTTGAGGAGATTATAAAAAGGGAGTTTAACCCCGCCCTTAGGGTAGTCCACAGGCTTGATAAACAGACAAGCGGCGTAATAATCGCCGTTGAGGGGAGAGAGCTCTTTGAGAAGTTTAAGGAGCTCTTTAAGAGGAGAGAGGTAGAGAAGGAGTACATCGCCTTGGTTAAGGGGGAGCTGAGGGGAAAAAGGGATGTAAGAGCTCCCCTTGAGGGCAAAACCGCAATAACAAAAGCAGAGCCGGTTGAGGTTTTAAAAGGGGCTACCCTCGTAAGGGCGAGGATAGAGACCGGAAGGAAACACCAAATCAGGAGGCACCTTGCCCAAATCGGCCACCCGGTTGTAGGCGAGTTTAAGTACTACAGGGGAAGCTGGAGGGAGGAGCTCCTTTACGCCCCGAGAATACTCCTTCACAGTAAAAAAATTGCCTTTGAGAGTCCGGAAACGGGAAAACGCGTAGAGGTTGAAACGGAGCTCCCGGAGGACTTCAAGGAGTTCTTAAAGAGTTTAAAGAGGTAAGGGGAAAGCTCCCCTACCTCTCAAGGAAAATTGAAAGGTCAATATTAAGGCCGGCGTTCCTCAGCTTCCTCAAAGCCTTTGACTCTATCTGCCTTATCCTCTCCCTCGTAACCTTCAACTCTTTGCCGACCTGCTCAAGAGTATGCTCGGGGTAGCCGTCAAGTCCGAAGCGGAGCTTAAGAACGAGGGCCTCCCTCTCGCTGAGCTGTGAGAGGAGCTGATTAACCTTTTCCTGTAGGTCTTTCTTAATAACCTCGTGCTCGGGGATAGGGCTCTTTGTATCCTCAATAAAGTTACCGAGGGTGCTGTCCTCGTCGTCTCCTATAGGAGTTTCAAGGGAAACGGGCTCTTGGGCGAGCTGAAGGATTGAGCGAACCTTACTTGCGGGCATCTTCAACCTCTCGGCAATCTCCTCGGGACGGGGCTCCCTTCCCATTTCAAGGAACATCTGACGGGAGATTTTGATTACCTTGTTTATCGTCTCAATCATGTGGACGGGGATTCTAATCGTCCTTGCCTGGTCGGCGATTGCCCTGGTGATGGCCTGCCTAATCCACCAGGTTGCGTAGGTGCTGAACTTGTAGCCCCGCCTGTACTCAAACTTATCAACGGCCTTCATAAGGCCGATGTTCCCCTCCTGAATGAGGTCAAGGAAGTGAAGCCCTCTGTTTATGTACTTCTTTGCGATGCTGACAACGAGCCTCAGGTTGGAGCGGACTAAAACCTGCTTGGCCTCCTGAGAGTCCCTCTTGTAAAAGTAGATTTTCTCTGCCAGCCTGTAAAAGGTATTTCGGGGCATGTCAAGGGAGTCTATGAGGTGCCTGTAGGTCTCTTTGGTGTCAAGGTACTTCTTAACCATCTTCTTGATTTCTCTGGTGGTGTAGGGAGAGGCGTCTATCTTCTCCCTTACCTCGTCGTCGTCAAGCCTGTGGCAGATTTCCTCTATCGGAATTCCGATAAAGGAGAGCTTACCGCTTAACTTCTGAAGGCTCTTTTCGCTCTTTTTGAGAAGCTTGTACTTGTTGTAGATTTCGTCGGCCATTCTCTCGTAGATTGAGTAGGAGAGAGGAAGTTGCCTCAGGAGGTTGTTAATCCTCGCCCAAGTTTTGAGGAACTCCCTCTTAACTTCCTTGTTCCTCTTATTCCTCTGGTACTGCTTTTGGAGCTTTTTGAGCTTGGGAAGGAGCTCCCTTATTTCCCCGGTAATTGCAAAGAACTTTTTCTTCCTCTGGCTCTCCCCTCCCTCTGCAAATTCATCGGGGGAGCGCATTATGTCCCTAACCTTAACCTCACCGCTCTTAATCTTCTCCTCAATTTCAAGGACGTAGTTTAAAACGGCGTTTGTCTTGAGAAGGTAGCGAACCAAGGCCTTCCTGCCGAGCTCCACTCTCTTTGCAAGGGAAATCTCCTCGTGCCTCTTTAAGAGGGATATCCCGCTCATCTCCCGCAAGTAAAGGCGAATCGGGTCGTCTGAGCGGGGAAGGGTATCGGGAGCAATCGTTATCTGGAGCTTTGAGAGGTCAACCTGCTCTTCACCCTCTTTTGGTATAATGTGGATATCGTACTCGTCCAGCTGGGTTATTAGCTCTTCTATGAGCTCTGGTGTGAGCACCTCCTCGTCCAGGTGCTCCATCAGCTCATCAAACGTGATGTAGCCCTTGTCCTTACCCAGGGCAATAATCTCGTCAAAGTTTACCCGCTCCAAGGCCACCTCCTTAGCTTAATTGGTTTTTATCCGGCTCACAGCCCCCAAATCCCCCCTCTTAAGGCTGAAAATCAGCTTCTTTATTCTCATCTTCTCTCTAAGCTCCCTCGTCTTCTTTAACCTCCTCTCAAGCTCTTTAGTCAAAAGCCTGCACATGGCCTTCAAAATGTCCTCTTCCGAAACCTCCATTAAGAGGAGCTCCGAAATCAGGTCGGCCTCCTCAGGGTACTGGCTCTGGAGAAGGGTAGGCTCTCTCACATCCGTCTTTGTTAAAACCGTGTAGAGCTTTGCAATCTTTGAAGAGACGAAAACTGTTGAAGAGAGCTCCACCGGCAACTTCAAGCTCCCCTCAAGAAGGGCCTTCAGAAAGACCTTCTCGTAGTAAGGAATCGGACTCTCCTCGGCTTCACCCTTTTTCGGCTGATAAATCCGCGGAGAGTAGAGCTTCACCCACTTTTCGTCTATTCCGAACTCTGCAGACAGGAGAGAGAGGTACTCCTTAAAGAGAATGGGGTTAACAGACCTCAGGGGAGCAATGCTCTGGGCTACAAGCTTTAGGAAGTCGCTCCTCTCTTCGGGGGGAATAACCTTTGCACTCTTTACCGCCCACTCTATAAAGGGAAGGGGAGAGGAGATGAGCTTTAGAAGGAGCTCGGGATTACTCCGTGAGAGGCTATCGGGGTCCTCTCCGTCGGGAAGCTGAACCACCATAGGCTCGCAACCGAGCTTGAGGAAAATTCCGGCAGAGCGGACTGCGGCCTTCCTTCCGGCACCGTCCCCGTCAAAGAGGAGCAGTGGCTTGGTACAGTAGCGCTTTATGAACTTGGCGTGGCTTTCGGTAAGGGAGGTTCCCATCGGGGCAACAGCCCTCTTAACCCCAAGCCTGTGGAGTGAGATTACGTCAAAGTAGCCCTCAACGACTACAACCTGACGGCTCTTTAAGACCTCCTCCTTTGACTGGTAGAAGCCGTACAGGAGCGAGCCCTTTTTAAAGAGGCTACTTTCGGGACTGTTTATGTATTTTGGGGAGCTCCCCTCTCTTAAAGCCCTTCCAGCAAAGGCAACAACCTTCCCCGAGTGGTTGAAAATCGGAATTATCAGCCTATCGGCAAAAAACTCTCCCCCCTTTGAGTTTACAAGGCCGAGGGCTTCAAGGGCTTCTTTCGGAATATTCCTTAGCTCCCTCAAATAACCCCTCGGGGCGTAGCCCAGAAGGAACCTGTCGGCAGTCTCCCTGTCAACTCCCCTCTCTTCAAGGTATGGAAGGACACTCTCAAGGCGGGAGTTAAAGAACTTTGCGGCACGGTAGCCGAACTCCTCAACGGCCGAGCCCTCTTCCTCTTTAAACTCTCCCTGAGGGAGCTCCACGCCGCAGATTTCGGCAACCCTCTTAACAGCCTCAAAGAAAGAGATTCCCTCGTACTTCTCAACGAAGGTTATTGCGTTCCCTCCGACTCCACAGCCGAAGCACTTAAAAATCTGCTTTTCGGGGCTGACAACGAAAGAGGGGGTCTTTTCCGGATGAAAGGGACAAAGGGCGGTAAAGTTCCTGCCCACCTGCTTTAGAGTGATGTAGTGGGAGACGACATCTACGATGTCAACCCGAGAGAGCAACTCCTCAATGAAGGAGCGGGAGACCTTGGAGCTCCCCAATTATATCACCTCATTTCCGTTCTAAATGCCCAATCTAAAATTATTCGCCCCAAAACCAAAGTCAACTTTCCCTTAAACTCCCATAAATCAGGAGCAAAACTCCAAGGAAGACAGAGACGTCGGCAAGGTTGAATGTAGGGTAGTGGTAGCTCTTAAAGTAAAAGTCAAGGAAGTCAACAACCTTACCGTAGAAGAGCCTGTCGTAGATGTTCCCCAGAGCTCCTCCAAGGATAAGACCGAGGGCGAGAGCTCCGAGCCTGTCCTTAACCTTAAAGAGGCCGTAGTAGAGGACAAAGAGGGTTATCAGAAGGGGGATTAAAAGGAGAAAGAGCTTCCTGAGAGGCTCGGGGGCCGAGGAGAAGAGGCTGAAGGCCGCCCCCCTGTTCTCGGCGTACCTGAGCTCAAAGAGGCCGGGAATAACGGTAATGGTGCCGGTAGAAAGGGTTTTGACAGCCCAGAGCTTGGTCAACCTATCAAGGAGAAAGGAAACAAGGGCAGTAATGAGGAAGAGAGCTCTCACACGCACCTCACAAACTGGTAGATTATGTCAGAAAGCCAGTGAAAGATTACCGGGGCAACGAGGGAGCCGCTCCTTTCATAGAGCCAGCCCATAACGAGGGAGGGGAAAAAGACCTTAAACATTGAAGGGTCGTAGTAAATAAGGGCGTGGGCAATTCCGAAAAGAACGCTTGAAATAAGGTTATTCTTAGTTAAAAGCCCCCCAATAATCTCCTCGTTTTCAAAGAGGGAGTAGAAGAAGCCCCTGAAGAAGAGCTCCTCCCCCAAAGCTACAGAGAGGAAGAAGAGAGCCGTCCCGAAAGAGAAGTTAAGGTTTAAACTCTCGCCGAGCCTTGAGCAGAAGAGGAAGTAGCACCCGAGAACAAAGGCAGAGACTGAAAGCCCCCACTTTAAACCGGAGAGGTAGTTCCTGAAACCCAGCTCGTAGGCGTCCTTCCTGTAAACGAGAACGGGAATTCCGATTAAAAAGAGTGAGTTAATCAGAACCGAGTACTGGGGAAGAAAGCGCATCGTAAAGGCGGCAACGAGGATTACGAGAAAGTAGCTCTTAACGAAGGAGCAGTTCCTGCACCTATCAAAGGCCAAGGCTCTCTCCGGATGTATAATTTCGCTACCGGAAAAACTATCCTTAGGAGAGGAAGATGGCCAGCTTTTTTGTTAAGGTCTTCATAACTTACAGGAAGGGAATCCTTGACCCTCAGGGAGTTGCAGTAGAAAAGGCCGCCCATCAGCTCGGTTTCACAAGCGTTAAGAACGTTAGGGTGGGTAAATACGTAACGATGGAGATTGAGGCCGAGACGGAAGAGGAGGTAAAGAGGGAGATTGAGGAGATGGCAAAAAGGTTCCTCGTCAACCCGGTAATTGAGGAGTACTCCTACGAAATTGAAAGGGCGGAGGGGTAATGAAGTTCGGAATACCGGTTTACCCGGGTAGCAACTGCGACAGGGACGTAGGCTGGGTTATTGAGAAGGTTTTAGGCCACGAGGCGGTTTACCTCTGGCACAAGGAGAGGGACTTAAAGGGAGTTGACTGCGTCATAATTCCCGGAGGCTTCTCCTACGGAGATTACCTGAGGGCGGGAGCAATGGCAAAGCTCTCCCCGATAACGGAGGAAATTTGCGAGTTTGCAGAGAGGGGAGGCCTCGTAATGGGAATCTGCAACGGTTTTCAGATTTTACTTGAGGCAGGCCTCCTTCCCGGAGCGATGCTCCCCAACAAAACCCTCTCATTTATCTGTAAGTTCGTCTACCTGAAGATTGAGAATACCGACACTCCCTTTACAAACCTCTACAAGAGGGGAGAGGTTGTAAGAATTCCGATAGCCCACGCAGAGGGGAACTACACCTGCCCCGAAGAGACCCTCAAGGAGATTGAGGAGAACGGGCAGGTGGTTTTAAGGTACTGCTCACCGGAAGGGGTTGTGAGCGAGGAGTTTAACCCCAACGGCTCACTTAACAACATTGCAGGAATCTGCAACAAGAGGGGGAACGTCTTCGGCCTTATGCCCCACCCTGAGAGGGCTTCGGAGTCAATCCTCGGCTCAACAGACGGCCTGAAGATGTTCCGCTCAATAGTTGAAGGGGTTGTAAAGGCCTGATGGAAGACACCGTAGTTGTAATACCTGCAAGGCTCGGCTCAACGAGGCTTCCGAAAAAGCCCCTCATTCCCCTTGCAGGGGTTCCCCTTATAGTAAGGACTGTAAGGGCCGTTAAGGAGTTTGCCCCGAATGTTGTGGTTGCAACGGACAGCCCGGAGGTTAAGGAGCTGGCCCGGAAAGAAGGGGTGGAGGCGGTTTTAACCCCTTCGGAGCTCCCCAGTGGAACAGACAGGGTTTACCAGGCAAGCAGGGAGCTCCCCTACCCCTTCATAATAAACGTTCAGGGAGACGAGCCCTTCGTCAGGGCCGAACACGTCTTAGCGGTTTACAGGGCCTTGAAGGAGGGGAGCTCCTTCTCAACGGTCGCAACCCCCTTTAAGAGCCTACAGGAGGTAGAGAATCCCAACCGAGTAAAGGTTGTAGTAGATAAGGAGTTCAACGCCCTCTACTTCTCAAGGAGCCCGATTCCTTTTATAAGGGACGGGGAGGCAGAGCCGGAAAACTACCTTAAACACATAGGAATTTACGGCTTTAAAAAGGAAGCCCTTGAGAAGTTCGTAAGCTGGCCGGTGGGAAAACTTGAGAGGCTGGAGAAGTTAGAGCAGTTAAGGATTTTAGAAAACGGGTATAAAATTCGGGTCGCAGTTGTTGAGAGCGAGCCCCTCGGGATAGACACGGAAGAGGACCTTAAAAGGGCAGAAAAACTCTTAAAGAGAGGTTAAGTAATGGCCTCAAAGCTGATTTTTGTTACCGGCGGAGTTCTCTCATCTATCGGGAAAGGGATAACGGCCTCCTCAATAGGAACCCTTTTGGAGAGCAGGGGGCTGAAGGTAACAATCCAGAAACTTGACCCCTACCTCAACGTTGACGCTGGAACGATGAACCCCTACCAGCACGGGGAGGTCTTCGTCACAGAAGACGGAGCCGAAACCGACCTTGACCTGGGCCACTACGAGCGCTTCACAAGCGCAACGATGAAGAGAATTAACAACGTTACGAGCGGCCAGATTTACCAGGAGATAATCCAGAAGGAGAGGAAGGGGGAGTTCTTAGGAGGAACGGTTCAGGTAATCCCCCACGTCACCAACCTGATTAAGGAGAAGATAAAACAGTTAATGTCAACAGACGTTGACGTTGTGATAGTTGAGGTTGGCGGAACGGTCGGAGACATTGAAGGCCTACCCTTCCTTGAGGCGATAAGGCAGCTGGGGGCGGAGGTCGGCAGGAGCAACGCAATCTACGTTCACGTAACCTACGTTCCTTACGTAAGGAGTGCCGGAGAGCTCAAGACAAAGCCAACCCAGCACTCGGTAAAGGAGCTCCGGGCAATCGGAATTCAGCCCGACGTAATAGTCTGCCGCTCCGAAAGGAGCATTCCCCAGCAGGTCAAGAGGAAAATAGCCCTCTTTGCAAACCTTAAGGAGCACGAGGTAGTAACGGCAAAAGATCTCTCAACAATTTACGAAGTTCCCCTCGTCCTTCAAAAAGAGAAACTTGACCAGCTGATAATTGAGAAGCTCCAGCTCCCGGTCAGCCAGGAGGCAGACCTTTCAGAGTGGAAGAGGGTCGTTGAAAAGATAAAGAAGCCCGGACAGGGGAGCGTGAGGATTGCCGTTGTGGGCAAGTACGTGGAGCTCCCTGACGCCTATAAGAGCATAATTGAGTCCTTCGTCCACGCAGGCGCCGCAAACGACGTTAAGGTTGAGATAAAGTGGGTAAACGCCGAAGAGCTTGACAGGGGAGAGGCGGATGAGTTCCTCTCGGACGTTTACGGAGTCCTTGTGCCCGGAGGCTTCGGAGAGAGAGGAATTGAGGGAAAGATAAAGGCCGTTAAGTTTGCAAGGGAGAACAAAATCCCCTTCTTCGGAATATGCCTGGGAATGCAGTGTGCCGTAATAGAGTTTGCGAGGAACGTTGCGGGCCTTGAGGGAGCCCACAGCGCAGAGTTCAGTAAGACAACCCCCTATCCGGTAATAGACCTGATGGAAGAGCAGAAGGGAGTTAAGGAAAAGGGGGGAACGATGAGGCTGGGGGCCTACCCCTGCGTCCTGAAAGAGGGGACTTTCAGCCACAAAGCCTACGGTGTAAAGGAGATTTCTGAGAGGCACAGACACCGCTACGAGTTCAACAACGCCTTCAGGGAGACCTTAGAGAAGGCAGGCCTTGTAATAGCCGGAACATCACCGGACGGCAAGCTCGTTGAGGTGGTTGAGGTTAAGGAGCACCCCTGGTTCGTTGCAGTCCAGTACCACCCGGAGTTTAAGTCAAGGCCGAGGAAACCCCACCCCCTCTTTGTTGACTTCGTAAAGGCGGCAAAGGAATTAAGGGACAGGTTTGAAGGTTAAAACTCTGCCGGCCGTAGCTTTAACGACACTCGGAGTGGGAAAGAGCCGGAAAGTTTACTTTCCCGAGAGCTTGAGGGAGCTCCGGAGCCTCGTTAAAGAGGGGTTAACCCCGATAGGAGGGGGCTCAAACGCCGTTTCGGCAGGGAGCTCCCCCCTTATTTCACTAAAAAATTTCCAAAAGCTGGAAATAAGCGGGGAAAGGTTAACAGTCGGCGCGGGGGTCTCCCTTTCAAAAATCCTAAAACTCCAGATTAAAAGGGGCTTTTCCCTATTTGAGTTCTTGGCCGGAATTCCGAGGGCAACGGTAGGAGGTTTAATAGCTCAGAACGCCGGGGCTTTCGGGAAAGAGGTTTCGGAGTTCTTAGAGGAAATTACCTTCATAACCCCCGAAGGGGAGGTTGAGAGGTTAAAGAAACCCGACGGCTTCGGATATAGAGAGTCTCCTTTTCCAGAAAGGGGTACGGTAGTTGAGGCGGTCTTCAAAGTTAAAGAGGAAAAGAGAGAGATAGCCCGGCAGAGAATAAGGGATTTTGTCTTCACGAGACTCTCAAAACAGCCCCCCTTCTTCCTTAAAACGGCAGGCTCAACCTTTAAAAACCCGCCGGGGGAGAGCGCCGGGAAACTGTTAGACCTCTGCGGTTTGAGAGGTTTTAAGTTGGGAAGGCTAAAGTTCTCAGAGAAACACGCCAACTTCCTGATTAACGAGGGGGGAGCGGGGCTAACCGAGTTTGAGGAAATCGTTGAGCTGGCAAGGGAAAGGGTGAAGGAGAGGTTCGGGGTGGAGCTCAACCTTGAGGTTAAGCTCATCTAATCAACCAGCCTGTAAGCTATCTCCACCTTTACGGTTAACCTCTCTCCCCGGTAGCTATCGGGAAGGGGCGGGAAGGAGCTCCCCCTAATCAGCTTAACTGCCGCCCTCTTCAGGATCGCCGGAGGAGAGTTAAGAACCCTGACATCAACCGGTTTCCCGCTCCTGTCAAAGGTTATCTCAACATCTACAACCCCTTCTATACCTAACCTCCTTGCAAGGGGCGGGTAGAACTTGTTCTTCTGAAGAACCGCCACAACCAGCCTTTTGTAGTCTTCAGGATTAAAAGGAGGAGGAGGAGAAGAGTGAGACTCCTCAGAACCCGTTAAGGCCGGAGTTGGAACATCCTTTCCCTTTGGAGTTTCCGGTTTATCCTGAAACTCAGTTTTCCCTGCGGTTTTTCTGGGGCTCTCAGAGACTTTAACCTTACCCTTTAAACCCTCTTTTTCGGAGACAGATTTAACCTGCGGTTTAGGTGTAGCTTTCTCAACAGAGCGATGTTTAAAGGCGGGAGCTTTCCTTTTGAGTTTTTGAGCCCTTATGCTCTTTACAACCCTCTTAACGGGACGGTGGCTTACCCTTTTAACCGTAGGTTCAGTCGGGCGGGGTTTCGGGGTTCTCACGGCCTTCTTAACAGCCCTTTTGGGGGGTTTTGGAGATTGAACTTTCGCCGGGCTCTCAATCTCCCAGGCAAGCTCAACGGGAATTGAGACTTCAACCGGTTTCCTCTTCAGGGGAAGCTGGGAGCTCCAGGAGACCAGAGCACAGATAAAGAGGGCGTGAATGAGAAGGGAGAAGAAGTAGGGAAAGAGGGAGCTCCTCATCGCTCCCCGAAGCTATAGGTAAGGTTAACTGCAAAAGTCCTTCCTGGCATCCTGTAGCCCTCAACGAAGTAGTACTTCTTGTTAAAGAGGTTATCAATTTTAAAGGAAAGCTCAAAGTCCTTTAAGGGTTTTAGGGCGTAGGAGAGGGAGAAGACGGCAAAGCCGGGAACCTCCTCTGTAAGCCCCTTTCTCCTTGAGTAAGCTTTTACTTTAAGGGTGGCACGGTCGCCCGAAGAGAGGAGCTCCCTCCGCCCCAGGGAGAGAACCACCTTATTTCTGGGGACGAGAACCTGGGGGGAGGGAGTCTGGGAGGGGGTGAAGTTGGAAGAGGCGTGGGAAAAGCTCTGGTATGTGTAAGAGAGGGAGTAATCGTAGAGGCCGTAGGAGCCCGAGTAGGAAAGCTCAACTCCCCTGTTTCTAACCCAATCAAGGTTCTCAACCACCCTATTGGGGAAGGGGAGGGAGAGGAGCTCCTGCGCCGCTATAAAATTGCTGATTATGTAGTCCTTGATGTAGTAGTTAAAGAGCCTTATAGAGAAGTGAGGAGTTTTGAAACCGGCCTCAAAGTCCCAGCCCTTTTCGGCCTTTAAGTCGTAATCGTAGCCCTTCGCCTTAAGAAAGGGCTTCTCTTTTGAGTACCAGAGGAGCTCTTCGGCTTTGGGAGGCCTGTAAACTCTTCCGACACCTACATAAAAGGTGCTTTTTCCAAAATCCTTAAAGAGTGAGAGGGCCGGCAAGAGCTCGGTTCCTCCGTCTGCTCCCCTGCCGAGCCACTTCTCAAGGCGGAGCCCCCCTTTAACTTTCAGTCTGAGGAACTCCTTTTCCACTTCACCGAAGAGGGCACCTCTTTTAAGGGCATGGAGGTTTGAATCAACAAAGTCCTTACCGTTCTTCTCAATCCGACCGTAGCCGGAGCTGTTAAACTCTGAGCCCACCTTTAAAGAGCCGTAGGTGTAGAGGGCTCTAACTCCGTAGGTAAAATCGTCGGTTCCCTTAAAGCTCATTGAGGTAAGTTTTACGCCAGAAGGAGTTCTGAAGAAGCCGTAGTAATTTTCCCACTTTCTCGCCCTGTTAAAGTAGAGGGTTAAGTCAACTTCCCCCTCTCCCGGCTGACTCATAAGGCTTACCGCATACCTCTCAACCTGCCTGACGATGTAGTTGTCGTCGCCTCTTTCTATCAATTTCAGCTTACAGTAGGGAGCACAAGCAAGGCTGAAGTAGGTAACATCAACTTCGGGGTAGTTATCGTCGTAGTTTGAGGCCTTAACCTTTGGAGTGTTCAGAACGGGAAGGCCGTCCCGAACCCTTGAGAGGAAGGTGTAGAACTTCAAAACGGAGCTATCGCCGATAAACCTAAAGAGCTCAAGTTCAACGCTCCCTCCCTTGAAAGAGTCGTTTCTCAAGTAGCCCTTTGAAGAGCGGCCGCCGGCCGAGAAGTTAAGGCCAGTTAAACCTGCAGGAAGAGAGAAAGAGAGGGAGCTCCCGTAAGTATTGTAAGAGCCGGCAGATGCCTTAAAGGTAAAGCTCTTTTTAAGAGGAAAACCTGCAGGCTCAAGGATTATATTTCCTCCGGGGTTTGAGCCGTAGATAGCCGACGGACCGTAAATTACTTTAACCTTCTTAACGAGGGACGGAAGGGCAGAGAGGTCAAAGTAGTAGTTTCCCCTAATGCCCGAGCCATTTAGGGGAACCTCTCCGTAGTAGGCGTAGAACCTCTCCGGAGTAAAACCCCTAAGAAAGATAACGTCCCGCGGGGTCGGCGCCGAGGAGAGGTTTACAAAGTTAACCCCGGAAAAGGAGTCAAGGACTTCGGTAAGTGGCTCCTTTTTAACCTCTGTACTTTGAGAGCCGGGCTCAAGGGAAGAGGCAGCCTCAATAACCACATCTTCTGCAAAAGACTGGGCGGCAAAGAAAAGAGTTATAAGGAGAATGAGAGTTCTACTCACAATCCTGACCTCCTCCCGTTTGTATGAAAATTTGTAGCAAAATTATTACTAAAATTCAACAAAACACTCATTGAGTATTACAAACAGAGGAGAAAAAAGAAGAGCAGAAAGGATTGACAGCCGACGAAAGAGGCCTATATTACTCCCCAGCAAAGGTGGGCCGCTAGCTCAGTTGGTAGAGCAACGGACTTTTAATCCGTAGGTCCCAGGTTCGAGTCCTGGGCGGCTCACCACTTAAGCGTCCCCGTCGTCTAGCCAGGCCTAGGACACCGGCCTTTCACGCCGGCGACGCGGGTTCGAATCCCGCCGGGGACGCCACTTATCCTGCCTACTTTAAGTGGGGCCGTAGCTCAGCTGGGAGAGCGTCAGGCTGGCAGTCTGAAGGTCGCGGGTTCGAATCCCGCCGGCTCCACCATTAAACAAACAAGAACACTCTTCCAAAGTGGGCCTGTAGCTCAGTTGGTTAGAGCATCCGGCTCATAACCGGACGGTCGGAGGTTCGAGTCCTCCCGGGCCCACCACTATCCTAAAAGTCTTTCTCCTTAAGTTTCTTCTTAAGTTTATCCCAACAGTCCTTAAGCCTATAGCGAATGAAAAGCTCCTTTGTTTTACCGTCAATATTTTGAACTTTTCCCTCAACTATATTCCTTTCAAAACCGGCATGTGCTCTCAAATTGCGTGGGTGTAAACTCGTAACATCGCAAGCCTTTCCCGGCCAACAAGAATTCTTTACTTCTATACTGCAATTTTTACAACAATCCAAACAACTTTCTAAGCTTTTTAACTCGTTGTCAGCTATTGGCTTATAAAGTTCGCCTAAAAACTTAGAAATCTCCTTTAGCTCAGAAAGTGAAACTCCCTTCTTCGAAAGAAGCTCAACGTCTACAATCCTTTCGCGCAAGGATTCATCACAGGTTAAAGCGTCCATATTCATA
>JAMOTD010000008.1 GCA_027068415.1 Desulfurobacteriaceae bacterium
CGTCCATATTCATAATAGAATCCATTAAAGAAGTAGAAGCAACCAGAACAGAGATTGCTTTCCAATCTAAGGTAAATGCAGGTAATACTACATATTTACCATCTTTTACCTTAAGAATTTCTCCATGTTTTACAGATTCATATATTAAATCATTTAAAAACCTACAAATTTTCCTGAGATTAGGCTGATTACTTCTGTAAACCTCCGAGGCGAGATAAACTGCGGCCAAGGGCATAGAGTAAAGGATAACATTGGCAGCAACAATGCCTAACGGTAATGCACCTTTGGCATCATTCCTCCCTTTTAAACCTTTGACAAGCTCACCAAGCCTACTTGTTAATTCCCTGTTCGGCTTATTAGAGGTGAAGATATAGTATTTTCTATTAAAAACTTCATCTGGTTGTCTCTTAAGAAAAACAGATAAAACATCTTTTTCATGTCTATGACTTATAGTTTCACTTTTAGGAACAAAAAAATTCAAAGATTTTGCATCACGAGAAAAAGGTTCTGCTTCATAAATCGTGAACTTTATTTCCCGATAAGTTGCAACAGCGTAAGCTTTTAAAGCGAACTCAACTGCCTCTACTAAAGAAACTGGCATATAGTTTAAACCATGTGTAAGGTCAACAATAACTTCGTCAGGAGCAACATCAAGAAGCTTTTTTAAGACAAGACTAATCGCCCAGGAAGCAAATGTGCCCGCCGGCTCTCCCCTTGATAGAGGAAATTGATAAGCTTTCTCTTCAAAAGTATAACTACCTATTCCGGGAACAACGGCAACTTCCAGTCTGCCGGAATTCAAAGCAGCCTTTAATTCTTCAGAGGAAGAACACTCTTTAATCCAACTCTTAATATCTCTCTCTACGCTCTCAATTAACTCACTATAAGAACCGGGAACTGATTTGCTTCTATCAATAGGTTCACAACCATCTCTTCCTTTAAAAGCAGCGTAAACAGTATCAAGAACAAAAATCAGAAACTTACTATCTGGATAAACTTTTGCTAAAGCTGCAAGACTTGTTCTATCTTCATCTTTAACTTCCGGATTCTCATACTTATAGCAAACCTTTTCCCAAGTGTAAGGATTTCCCCAAGGAGCGACTATTAGCTTTTTAGATTCTGCATGTTGACCCGACATCTCCTCCTCCCAACACCTTATAATTCAATAAATTGTTTTTTTGGCTCTTAACCCTAAATTATAGCAATTTATTTATAAGGAATAAGGAGGATTCATGGTTGTTGAAATTCTCAAAAAGTTGATATCCATTCCTTCAGTTTACGGAAATGAAAAGGAGATAGCCGACTTCTGTGAGAGCTTTCTCAAGGGAAACCCGAACCTCTCGGTAATCAGGGAGAGCAACTCAATCATTGCCCACACCCACATTGAGCCGGGAAGGAAGACGGTTGCCCTTGTAGGCCACCTTGATACAGTTCCGGGAGAAAATGAATTTACCGGAGAAATAAGGGAAGGAAGGCTCTACGGCCTCGGGGCAAGCGACATGAAGGCCGGCGATGCAGTTTTACTCCAGATTGCTCGGGAGCTCAGGGAGAGGGATAGCAGGTTTAACCTCTTCTTTATCCTCTACGAGAAGGAAGAAGGCCCCTACGAGGAAAACGGCCTAAAGCTGCTGTTTAGCAAATACGGAGAGCTCCTAAAAAAAATTGGCTTTGCCTTCGTCCTTGAGCCGACCGATAACGCCGTTCAAGTAGGGTGCCTGGGGGTAATTCACGCCTGGTTTATTTTCAAGGGCAAAAGGGCCCACTCCGCAAGGCCGTGGGAGGGAGAGAATGCAATCCATAAGGGAGGGGAGCTCCTAAAGTACCTCTCAGAGCTCAAACCCAAACCTTACAGATTTGACGGCTTAACCTACTACGAGGTTTTAAACGCAACTATGGTTGATTATAAGGGTGGAAGGAACATTATCCCCGAGGAGTTCAGGGTTAACCTGAACTACCGCTTCAGCCCCACAAAGAGCGAGGAGGAGGCAAAAAGAGAGCTCCTCAAGCTGGGCAACAAAGTAGGAGCCGAGGTTGAGTTTACCGACGTCTCACCTTCCGGAAGGGTATGTTTGGATAACCCCGTTTTAAAGGAGTTCTTGAGCAGGTTTAAAGTGAAGGTTGAGCCGAAACAAGCCTGGACGGACGTTGCCCAGCTCTCAAAGATGGGAATTGACGCGGTTAACTTCGGCCCCGGCCAGCCCCATCAGGCCCACCAGAGGAACGAGTGGGTTGAGATTAAAAAGGTTGAGGAAAACTACAGAGTCCTCAAAGAGTTCCTCCTAAAGTAGTCTCTCAAGGTCGGCAAGGCTGAACCGGGAGTGTTTTCTAAACTCCTCCCTCTCGTAGGGGAAGTCGCTCCTGAAGTGGCCTCCCCTGCTCTCCTCCCTCCTCATTGCGCTGACGGCGACTGCAAGGCCGAGGGTTGCCGCACTCCTGACTTCCCACGGTGAGTTTGAAAGGGCAATCTCAGAGAGCTTCTCTATTGCGGCGGTCAGTTTCTCGGCGTTTCTGACAATCCCTACCTTTCCCCACATAATTTTCTTAACCTCTGAGAGCCCAAAAGTTGAGGAACTCCTGACGGGGAAGGCCTCTGCCTTTACCCTAATTTCGGCAAAATCCCTGCTGAGGTACATAAAGTCCCTGTAAACGCCGTAAGCAGCCCTGTTGCCGAAGACTATACACTCAAGGAGGGAATTACTCGCAAGCCTGTTTGCACCGTGAACGCCCGTACAGGAGGCCTCTCCCACTGCAAAAAGTCCCGTTATTGAGCTCCTTCCGAAAGTGTCAACGCTCACTCCCCCGATGTAGTAGTGGGCTACGGGAGTGATGGGAACGGGCTCTTTCTTGGGGTCTATCCCCTTTTCAAGGAGTTTCTTAGTAATTGTCGGGAAGCGCTCGTAGATATCTATTCCCCTTTTCTCAATAGGTCTAAAGTCAAGGAAGACCTCGCCGCCCGTCAGCTCCTTCTGGCTCTCTATTGCTCTGGTAACAACGTCTCTGGGGGCAAGCTCCCAAAGGTGGTGGTAGTCTCCCATAAAGCGCCTGCCGTGTCTGTCTATTAAAACCGCGCCCTCTCCCCTGACGGCTTCGGAAATAAGGAAGCACTCTTCACCGTCGCAGAAGGCGGTAGGGTGGAACTGGACAAACTCAAGGTCAGATAGGAGAGCTCCCCACCTCAAAGCCGCAGAAATCCCGTCTCCGGTTGAGGTGGGAGGGTTGGTGTTCTTGAGGTAGAGGCCTGCCGCCCCTCCGGTTGCGATAACGGTAACGGGAGCGTAGAAGGCGGTGAGCTCCCCGTTAAACTCGGCCAGAACGCCGTAGCACCTTCCCTCTTTAATTAAGAGTTCCTTAACCCTCGCCCCTTCAAGGAGCTCCCCCCTATACCTATTAAGGAGAGTCCTCTCAACCTCCTCTCCGGTCTTATCCCGGTAGTAGACAATCCTGGGAACCGAGTGGGCCGCCTCCTTGGTAAACTTCAGGAGCCCTTCGGGAGTTTTCTCAAACTCCGCTCCCCACCTGATAAGGTCAATAACTCTCTTAACACCCTCCTCGGTCAAAATCCTTGCCATCTTGGGATTAACGAGGCCTGCACCGGCCTTTAGGGTATCGTTAAAGTGGATTTCGGGAGAGTCTTCCTTGGGGAGGGCTACCGCAATCCCCCCCTGTGCAAGGTTGGTGGAGCTCTCGGTTGCAGAGCTCTTTGTCAAAACGCAGGGGTTCAGCCCCAGCTCCTTTAAAACAATGGCACAGAAAAGCCCCGCCGCTCCGCTTCCTACCACAATCGCATCGTAGCTCTTAGAGGGCAGGTCAAGAACGTCAAAGTCGGTTAAACTGAACAATTTCCACCTCCTAAAGGGCAACTATGAAGGAGCCGTGAAACCCCCTCTTTAAGAGCTCCCTCTTCAGCCTCTTTGCCCCCTCGTAAGTTGAAACCGGACCTACTAAAACCCTGTAGTAACCCTTTAACTTAGCAACCCGTGCTTTTAAGCCCTTCTTGGAGAGCTCCCACCTGAACCTGTAGGCGTTAAACTTGTTCCTGAAAGCGCCCACCTGAACGAAAAACCTTCCCCGGGTATAGGGAACCGGTTTATAGGTGTGGTCAACCCGCCTGCCCAGGGCAACTATCTTAACCCTCACTGTACCCTTCTTCAGCATTCCGATTTTCTTGGCCGCCGCGTAGGAGAGGTCTATTATCCTCCCCTCAACGAAGGGACCCCTGTCGTTAACCTTCACGATAACGCTCTTTCCGTTCTCAAGGTTTACGACCTTAACGTAGGTCCCGAGGGGGAGGGTCTTGTGGGCAGCGGTCAGCTTATACATGTTGTAGATTTCGCCGCTTGCAGTCCTGCTACCGTGGAAGCCCGGGCCGTACCAGGAGGCTATTCCCACCTGAACGAAACCCTCGTGGCTCTTCCTGACGCAGTAGCGCTTCCCGTTAACGGTGTAGGTATACTTACACTTTAAAGGAGGGGGCTTATAGGTACCTTTCGGAACCACAACCACCCTTTTGGGAGCTCCGCAACCTACAAAGAGAAAAAGAGAAAGAAGGAATAGAGCTAACCTCTTCATGGCTTTAGAATTTTAATAAAATTAGGTAGCAAATAAACGGCGGAGGGAAAGATGAAAGTCCTGACAAAAGATGAAATCCTCAAGGAGATTGAAGGCGTTATAGAGCTCGGAGAGGATAGGGTAAAGGTTTTAAACGAGAATAAGCTCAGGGAAGAGCTTATAGACGACCTTATCTACACCGCAGTATTCGGAGATGAAGAGGCAAAAGAGGCCGCAAGGTGGATTATAAGGGCGGCCGCCCTTGAGCTCGGAATAGTCCCCTCCTCAATCCACGAGCTCTACACAGGGCCTATGGCAAGGGAGGAGCTCCCTAAGTGGTTTACCGTTCCCGCAATGAACATAAGGGGAATGACCTACGACGTTATGAGGCAGATTTTTAAACTCGCAAAGGAAGAGGACGCAGGGGCGTTTATCCTTGAGATCGCAAAGTCCGAAATCGGCTACACCGACCAGAGACCTGCTGAATACACAGCCTGCACTCTGGCGGCTGCAATCAAAGAGGGTTATAAAGGCCCCGTCTTTATTCAGGGAGACCACTTCCAGTTTAACGCAAAGAAGTACTTTGAAGACCCCGAGAAAGAGCTTGAGAGCATTAAAGCCCTTACAAAAGAAGCAATTGAGTCAGACTTCTACAACATAGACATTGACCCATCAACCCTCGTTGACTATTCAAAGCCCACCCTCAAGGAGCAGCAGTACCACAACTACATCAACACCGCAAAGATGACGGCTTTCATAAGGGAGATAGAGCCTGAAGGAACTACAGTTTCGGTAGGCGGTGAAATCGGCCACATCGGAGGAAAGAACTCAACCCCCGAGGAGTTTGAGGCCTTCATGGAAGGCTACCTTGAGGAGCTGAAGAAGTACGGAGAGAACGTTCCCCACATAAGCAAAATCTCAGTCCAGACCGGAACCGAGCACGGAGGAATTCCCCTGCCCGACGGAAGGATTGCAGAAGTTAAACTTGACTTCTCCGTCCTTGAGAAAATCGGTGAGGTTGCAAGGAAGAAGTACCAGATGGCCGGAGCCGTTCAGCACGGCGCCTCAACCCTACCAGATGAGCTCTTCCACAAGTTCCCCGAGGTGAAAACGGCCGAAATTCACCTTGCAACTGGCTTCCAGAACATAATCTACGACCACCTTCCCCAGGACTTTAAAGAGGAGATTTACAACTGGCTCAAAACCGAGCTTAAGAACGAGTGGAAGGAGGGCTGGACGGAGCAGCAGTTTATCTACAAGACCAGGAAGAAGGCCTTCGGGAAGTTCAAGAAGAAGTTCTGGGACTTACCGGCAGAGGTTAAAGAGCCAATGATGAAAGCACTTTACGACAAATTCCGCTTCCTCTTTGAGCAGCTGGGAGTATTCGGAACGAAGGAGACGGTTGAGAAGAGCATTACTCCGGTTAAGGTCTACAAGAAAAGGCCTTTTTAGGAGAGAACTCCGGAACGGAAAGTTGAAGTGAAATACTTGAGGAACTTAACTATACTGTGGAGGGACAGCAAGTTTTCTGTCCCTCTCTTTTAATGGTCTCGGAGCCCGAAAAAACGGAATAATTCTACTTCCTCTTACTACCGCAAACGTAAACAACTCCCTCTTCTCCTACTTTAGCCCAGTGGCGGGTTCCCGCCGGAACGTTGAGCCTGTCGCCGGCCTTCAAGGTTATAACTCCCTCCTCCGTTCCCATCGTAATCTCACCCTCCAAAACCCACCTTACCTCGTCAAAGGGATGGGTGTGCCAGTCGTAGTAAACTCCCGGAGCATCTCTCCATATGTAAAGGTTCTCGTAGCCCTCCTCTGAGAGTTTCTTAAAGACCTCTTCTCTGTCTGTTATTCCCGTTCTCTCAACCACCTTCAACCTCCTGAATCTATAATATTAGTTGCAACAAACTAAAAGCCGGAGAGGTAATGACAGAAGGAATTGTAGTAGAAAGGGCGGGACAGAAGCTAACGGTTTTGGTTCCACAAGAAGGAAAGACTTACAGGGGAATCCCCTTAGGAAAGGTCAGAAAGAAGGAAAAGCTCTTTGCAGGAGATAGGGTAGAGGGAAGGATTGTTGACAGCTCAACCTTTGCAATTGAGAAGGTTAAGGAGAGGAAGAACATCCTGATACGCCCTCCCATAGCAAACGTTGACAGGGTGGTAATCGTCTCAACAATTAAGAACCCTCCGTTTAACAACTTTCTCCTTGATAACCTTCTGGTCGTTTACGACCACTTAGGCTTAGAGCAGACGGTCGTCTTTAATAAAGTTGACCTCCTTGAAGGGGAGGAGAAAGAGGAGCTGAAAAGGTGGAGGGAGATTTACGAAAAGGCCGGCTACAGGGTAATAGAGGCAAGTGCAGAGACGAAAGAGGGAATTGAGGAGCTAAAGGAGCTCCTTTCAAAGGAGGGGATTTCAATCTTTGCAGGCCCCAGCGGAGTGGGGAAGAGCTCCCTCATCTCCGCAATCACGGAAGTAGAGCTCCGAACCGGAGAGGTAAGCAGGAAGACCGAAAGGGGAAGGCACACAACGAGAGAAGTAAGGTTAATACCCTTCGGAGAGGGCTTTATAGGAGATGCTCCGGGCTTTTCAAGGGTAGAGGCTCTAAACTTTATGGATAAGGAAGAGGTTCGCCTCCACTTTCCTGAGTTCCTCAACTACACCTGTAAGTTCTCAGACTGCCTTCACCTTGAGGAGGAGGGGTGCGAGGTAAGGGAAGCGGTAAAGAGGGGAGAAATCCCCTGCATAAGGTACAAAAGCTACCTGAAGATGATAAAAGAGTTCGTTCCCTGGCTGGCTGAAGTTCCGGCCTGTAAGGAGGAGTAATGACAACAGTTGCGGACTTCCTAAAGAAAAAGGAAAAAGGGGAGAAGATAGTAATCCTGACCGCCTACGACTACCTAACTGCAAGGATAGTTGACTCTGCAGGGGTTGACGGAATTTTAGTAGGAGACTCCCTTGCCATGGTGGCACTTGGCTACCCTTCAACCCTTCAGGTAAGTATGGAGGAGATGCTCCACCACACGAAGGCCGTTGTTAGAGGAACGAAGAACGCCCTCGTAATCTTTGACATGCCCTTCCTCTCCTACCAGACGGGAAAAAGGGACGCCGTTTTAAACGCAGGAAGGGCACTTAAAGAAGCCGGAGCAAACGCAGTAAAGGTTGAAGGGGGAGTTGAGCAGGCCGAAACGATAAGGGC
This sequence comes from Desulfurobacteriaceae bacterium, assembly GCA_027068415.1. GTDB lineage: Bacteria > Aquificota > Aquificia > Desulfurobacteriales > Desulfurobacteriaceae > Thermovibrio. The sequence continues at coordinate 7,748 of JAMOTD010000008.1, forward strand.
GATAGTTGAGGCGGGAATTCCGGTAATGGGACACGTAGGCCTTCAGCCCCAGAGCGTTAACCTATACGGCGGCTACAGGCTGAGGGGAAAGAGCGAGGAGGAGAGAAGGAGAATTATTGAGGACGCAAAGGCAGTTGAGGAGGCCGGGGCCTTTGCAGTCGTCCTTGAGAAAATCCCCTCCGAGCTTGCAAAGGAGATTACAGAAACCCTCAAAATCCCCACAATCGGAATAGGAGCAGGCCCCCACTGTGATGGCCAGGTTCTCGTATTCCACGACATGGTGGGGCTCTTCAGGGACTTTAAGCCCCGCTTCGTTAAAAGGTACGCTGAGTTGGGTGGGGAGGCAGAAAAGGCCGTTAAGGAGTTCATTAGGGAGGTTAAAGAGGGTAAGTTCCCCGGCGAGGAGCACTCTTACTGATGAGAAGTACAAACCCGCCCATAGTTGAAGTAAAGGAAGTTAAAAAGCTCTACCCGGTAAGGAGGGACTTTTTCGGGAGGGCAAGGGAGCTCCTTAAAGCCCTCGGAGGGGTCTCCCTAAAAATATACCCGGCCGAAACGGTAGGAGTGATAGGGGAGAGCGGCTGCGGTAAGTCCACCCTCGGGAAAGTTATCCTTGACCTTGAAAAGCCCACCGAAGGAGAGGTCCTCTTTAAAGGTAAAAGCCTAAAGGAGCTAAAAGGTAAGGAGTACAAGGAATACAGAAGGAGCGTTCAGGCCGTATTTCAGAACCCCTCAAACTCCCTAAACCCCAGAATGAGAATTTGGGAGATAGTCACCGAGGGGCTGAAGGTAAACTACGGCCTTAAAAGGGATGAGCTCTTAGCCAAAGCAAGGGAGCTAATTAAAACGGTAAACCTCTCCGAGAGCTCCCTCTTCAAGTACCCTCACCAGCTATCGGGGGGACAGAAACAGAGGGTTGCAATAGCAAGGGCGGTTGCCCTTGAGCCAGAGCTCATAGTTGCAGATGAGCCTACAAGCGCCCTTGACGTTTCGGTTCAGGCACAAATCGTAAACCTCTTCTTGGACCTTCAGGAGAGGTTAAACCTCTCATACCTCTTCATCTCCCACTCCCTACCCGTTGTTGAGGCGGTAAGCGACAGGGTGGTGGTAATGTACAGGGGCTTTATAGTTGAGGAGGGAAGTACGATGGAGCTCTTCACAGAAACGGCGCACCCCTACACAAAACTCCTAATCTCCTCGGTTCCCGGAGTTAAAGAGGAGTTTAGAGCCATTGAGGAGGAGGGGGAGGTTAAAGAGGGCTGCCCATTCTACCCCAGGTGCCCCTACAGAAGAAAAGAGTGTCTGGAGTTTAACATGGAGCTCCTACCCCTTTCCAAAACCCACAAGGTTGCCTGCCTTCTCTTTAGTTAAGAGCTTTAGGGGAGTATAGGCCACCGTGTAAACGAAGACCTTTTCGGCACCGCTTTTCTTTAAAAGGCGGGAAATCTCGTCGGCAGTTGCCCCGGTTGTGAAGACATCGTCAAAGAGGAGAACCGTTTTGCCTATCAGCTCCGCCGCATTCCTTACGCGAAAGAGACCCTTAACGTTCTCTCTCCTTTTCAGAAAGTCAGCAGTTGACTGCTTTTCCCCCTTAAAGGGCTTCTCAAGGAGCGGCGAGAAAGGAACTCGGGCACCCTTTAAAATCTCCTCGCTCTGGTTAAAGCCCCTCTCTTTTAGGGTGCTCCTGTGGAGGGGAACGGGAACGACGAGGTTAGCACCTACCCGAGAGATTACCCCTTTCAAGTTAGAAGCAATCTCCCGACCTATTTCATAGGCAACGAGCCGGTACTTCTCAAACTTCAGCTCCCTGATGGCAACTTCGGGAAGGCCTTCGTAGAGGGTGTAGTAGAAAACGCCGTCAAAGGCAAACTTCCTCTTCTCCTTTAGACACCTCAGGCAGAGCTCTTTGCTACCGGGAAGGAGCTCCAAAGGGTGACCGCAAACCCTACACTTCTTACCCTCATACCTCTTAAACTCCCTCTCCCAGCACTCCTTACAGGCAACGGCCCTGTGCTCCAAGAAGAGGAAAGAGCCACAAACGCCGCAGAAAGAGGGAAAAAGAACGTCAAGGAGAGCCCTGTAGAGCTCCCTGAGCACCCCTAAACTCCGAACTTCTCAATTAAGGAAAAGAGCTCCCCCATCTCCCTCTTTAAGTAATCCCTAACAATTGCGTCAACGTCGTCGGCAGAGTGGGAGGTAATCTCAACTGCAAGGGAGCCGACCTTTTCGGGGAATCGGTTATTCTTACAGAACTCTTTAATGAGCTCCGGGTAGTCTACGCCACCACCATCAGGGCCTGTGGTGTCGTCATCTGTGGCAGAGCTCCTCTTAACGAGCCTAACGTAAAGGGCCCTCTCCTCTATCTCTTTCAGGAGCTCGGAAAACTTCTCTACTCCCTCTCCCTTATCCTCGTAAACTATTGAGACAACGGGAGGGACCGAAAGGGACTTAACCTTTTCAAGGAGCTCCCTAAGCTCGTCAAAGGCCCTCTCTCCATCAGTCTTTAAAACGAGGAAGGGCCTTAAACCTTCAATCTCAACCCTCTCAAACTCCCCGCTTTCAACGTTAAAAATGTTAAACCCGCGCCTGCCGCTCTCTGCCTCTGCAGAGCTCCTGAACTCCGTTGAACCGGCGTAGGAGAAGAGCCCCCCGTGAAGTTTTTCTTTTTTAAAGAGGTGAATGTGGCCTGCGGCGTAATAAGTAAACCCTTTGGGCAGTTGAGAAGCAAGAATTTCGTAGGCATCAGGGTGGTAGCCGGCGTAGGAGATAAAGGGGTCTACTGCCTGATGGAGAATTAAAACCGAAGCACCGCTCCTTTCAGCCCTCTCTTCAAACCGACAGAAGTACTTTTCCCTAAAGAGCTCAAGGAACCTTTTGGGAAGATATCTTAAGCCTGCAAAGTAAACCCCTTTAACCTCAAGCTCCCCGAAGGGGTCAAGGAGCTTTAAAAGACCCAGCTGGGAAAGAATCTTGTGGGGAGGCTCCGTTCCCTTCCTTAAAGCCCTATCGTGGTTGCCGGTTATAGCAATAACGTCAATACCGGCATCCTTTAACTTGGTAAACTGAGAGATGGCGAAGGAGAGGCTCTCAACGTCGGGATGGTAGCTCTCAAAGAGGTCTCCCGAGTGGACTAAAACGTCCACTTTCTCCTCAATAACCCTGTCAATCACCCTCTCAAAGGCCTTAAAGAAGTCCTCTTTCCTCTCCCTCAGGTGGTACTGCATGTACCCCAAGTGGGTATCCGAAACGTGGGCTATCCTCATTTTCCTTCCCTACTGGTAGTCAACTATTACAACTCCCCCAAAGGCCCCGACCCTTATTACGTGTCCCCTCTCGTCCTTAAAGGTAACTACTCCGGTATGCCTTTTGTTATTCGCTTCCTCAAACCAGACGTAGCCGTTTCCCCTGTACTCACCTACGAGCTTACCGCCGCTGTAGACCTTAACAGTAAACTTTCCGCCAGTCAGCTTTAATACCTGCTTCTCAACTTTTGTCTGCCACTTACACGAGCAACCGGAGAAAAAGAGGGGAAAGAGAGCAAGTAAAATCAACTTCTTCATACCACCTCGTCCTTTAACTCCTCAAGTACTTCAATCAGCTTATTGATAAAGTAAATGTTTTCCCTCATAGTGCCAATGGTAACCCTTATGTGGGTAGGGAAGCCGTAGCCGTCCATTGCCCTCACAATCACTCCCTTCCTGAGAAGCCTGTTAAAGACTTCCCTGCTGGGAAATCCGACGTCAACGAGGATAAAGTTGGCGTAAGTGGGAACGTACTTAAGGCCGAGCCTCTCAAACTCTTTATAGAGGTACTTCTTCCCTTCTTCGTTTACGACCTGAGAGTGTTTTATAAACATTCTATCGTCAAGGGCGGCGGCTCCTCCCACCTGGGCAGGGCGGGTTACGTTAAAGGGCTGGCGGATTCTGTTCATATCGGCAATTATTTCCTCTCTGCCTACGGCGTAGCCGAGCCTGAGCCCTGCAAGGCCGTAAATCTTTGAGAAGGTTCTGGTAACGAGAATGTTCTTCTGGTAGATGTAGTCAACTCCGTTAGGAACGTCAAAGCCCGAGCCTACGGCGTACTCATAGTAGGCCTCGTCCAAAACGAGGAGAACGTCGTCGGGAAACTCCTTTAAGAACTCCTCAAACTCTTTCCTGCTGAAGGCAGTTCCCGTAGGGTTGTTGGGGTTGGCGAGAAAGACGACTGCAGTATTCTCGTCTATAGCGTCAAGGTGGGCTTTTAAGTCCATGTAGTAGTTATCCTTTGCCTTTACAACCCTGTGCTCTGCACCGGAAAGCTGAACGACAATCGGATAAACGGCAAAGGACTTTTCGCTGTAAACGGCGTTCAAACCGGGCCTGAGGTAAGCCCTCGCAACTATGTCTAAAGCTTCGTTTGAGCCAAGGCCGAGGAAGATGTTTTCGGGCTTAACTCCCAGCTTCTCGGCCAGCTTTCTCTTGAGGTAGTAAGAGTTCCCGTCGGGATAGCGGTTAAGGTTCTTAAGGTCTTCTATTATTGCCCTTACTGCAGACGGACACGGGCCTAAAGGGTTTTCATTTGAGGCGAGCTTAACAATCTCCCTAAGGCCGAGCTCCCTCTTTAGCTCCTCCTCAGGCTTTCCGGGCTCGTAAACTTTAACCTTCTTTATGTGCTCGGGAAGAGAGAACATTTAAGAACCTCCGCCTTTTGGAGTTATCATTAAAGTTAAGAGAAATCTTACACGAAATCGCTCGGGGAGGAGAGATGAGAGTTGAGCTTGAGCTGAAGGAGGTAATGACCAAACTGGGACTTACCCTCTCAACGGCAGAGAGCTGTACGGGAGGAATGGTTGCGGCGAGAATTGTTAACGTTCCTGGGAGCTCCGAGTACTTTATGGGAGGAGTGGTAGCCTACGATAACAGAGTAAAGATGAAGGTATTGGGAGTAAAGGCCGAAACCCTTTTAAAGTACGGAGCAGTAAGCCCTCAAACGGCGAAGGAGATGGTTTTGGGGGTTAAGGAGCTCCTACTAACCGATTGTGCAGTTTCAACTACCGGTATCGCAGGCCCCGGCGGAGGAACGCCGGAAAAGCTGGTAGGCTTAACCTACATAGGAGTTGCCGTAAAGGACAGGGTTGAAGTATTTGAGTTTATATTTGAGGATAAGCACCCCGACCCGGTAAAAAGGAGAAACGCAAGGAGGCGAAAGGCTGCAAAGAAAGCCTTGCAGCTTCTACTAAAAATGATAAAAGAGGTTGAGAGGGAGAGAAAAGAGTGAAGTCTCTTCTAATGCTGGGCAGCAATTTGGGAAACAGAGGGGAAAACATAGGGAGAGCTCTAAAGCTGATTGAAAGGTTTGCGGGGAGGATTTTAAAAGAGAGCTCCCTCCTTGAAACGGCCCCCTTCGGGGTTGTAAACCAGCCCTACTTCCTAAACAAGGGAGTACTGATAGAGACCTACCACCCTCCTTTTGAGCTTTTGAGAGTCTTAAAGTGGATAGAGAGAAGGGTAGGCAGGTACCCCACCTACCGCTGGGGTCCGAGGGTTATAGACATAGACATTATTACTTGGGGAGAGGTAAAGGTTAATACGGAAAAGTTAAAACTCCCCCACCCGGGGCTACGGGAAAGGGAGTTTTTCAAGGAGATTTACAGGGAGCTGATTAGACGAGAGCTCCCTCTTCCTCTCTAACGGGCTTTAAGTCGTCGAGCCAGCCGGCGTTCGGAGTTAAAAGCCTCTTAAAGAGCTTTCCTACTTTTTTAGGGTCTTTACACTGGTGGTACTTAAGGTAAATCTCGTTGCCGATAATTCCCACGATTTCAATCTTACCGGTCTTGTGAGACATTATGTACCTAAAGCGCTTAGCGTGGCCGTCAAGCTTCTGCTTTGCCTTCTCAACAATCTCGTAGCCCTTCTTAAGGGGAACTTGGAAGTGGGTCTTAACCCTCTTAACGGGCCTGCACTGGAAGACGTAATAAGGTATAACTCCGGCAGAGGTTATCTCTTTCATAAGGGTAGCAAGAACTTCCGGGTCGTCGTTTACTCCTTTAAGGAGAACGGTCTGGTTGCTGACGGGAACGCCGCTCCTGATTAGGGCGTCAACGGCCTTCCTTGCCTCTTCTGTAACTTCCCTCGGGTGGTTAAAGTGGGTAACGAGGTAAACCCTCCTCTCCGGGGTAGAGTACTTTGAGAAGACCTCAAGGAGCTTACTGTCTTCATAAATCCTCATCGGGTAGAAGACGGGGACACGGCTACCGAACCTTACGAACTTTAGGTGGGGAATTTTGGAGAGCTCAGAGAGGAAGTACTCCATAACGTCGGTGGGCAGAACGAGGGGGTCTCCTCCGGAGATTAGGACATTGGTAATCTCCGGGTGCTCCTTAATGTACTCCACTGCTCCGTCAAAGAGCTTTAAGGTCTCGTTCGTAGGAATCCCTACGAGCCTCTTCCTGAAGCAGTGGCGGCAGTACCCTGCACACCTGTTGGTAACGAGTAAAAGGGCAGTCTCCTTGTACTTGTGCTGAAGGCCGGTTAATACAGTGTTCTCCTTTTCCCCGCTCGTATCGTAAGAGCCGGAGACGTCAAGCTCGTCAACGCTGGGAAAGATTATGTTCTTTATGGGGTCGTTAGGGTCTTCCCAGTCTATAAGGCCGGCGTAGTAGTCGGGGATAAACATCGGGTGGCGCTCAACGACCTTCTGGAGCTTCTTCTTCTCCTCTTTCGGAATTTTTACGCCGAAGGCCTGCTCTATCTCTTCAAGGCTCTTAAATCCCGGAATTTGCACCAGAGCACTCCTTTAATTAGGGTTTAAAATTTGGTTTAGGCGGTGGCGAACTTTGTAAGGTAGGCAAACCGCTTGAGGATAATATATTTCCCCAAACTTCAAAATGCAAGCAGCACTTTAGTTTAAGACACCAACGGAGACAATGTAAACGGGAAGCTCGCTCTTTTTCAAGCCGAGGAAAGCCTGAAGGTCAAAGTCGTAAAAAGCCCCTATTCCGCAGGCTCCGTGGTTTAAGCTCTCGGCAGAGAGGTAGAGGTTTTCGCCGAGAGCTCCCGCCTCAAGGAGAGCTCCCCTGTAGTCCCGGCAGGTAGGTGCATTCTCAAAGTCAAGGGTGAAAACAACGTTAAGGTTAGCGAGGGAAACAAAGCGCTGGGAGAGGCAGAGAGAGGAAATTTCCCTGCTGAAATCCCCCTCTCTATAAAGGGCCAGCCTTCCACCTGAAACCGTGTAGATTCCGTCGGGGAGCTCCTCAACGTTTTTAACCTGAATAAAGAAGTTGAGCTTCGGGAAGCCCCAGTCGGAGGGGAAACAGAGGAGGGAGGACTCAACAATCAGCTTAAAGTCGTTAAAGGACATCGGACTTCCCGTAAACTCCCTCCTTGAGCGCCTCTTTAAAAGAACCTCCGAGAGGGGAAGGGAGCTAACTTCGGGAAGCTGGTCTGCCGGCGGAGGAAACCTCCTGTAGAACTCGCAGCTATCAAGGTTTCCGTTAAGGTGGGCGTTGACTATCTCGGGCTCGTAAATAGGCTTCACTACAACGGGAGCTGAGGAGGGAAAGGAGGCAGTTATGAGGACTTCATCTCCCCAGTAGAGGGGAGGCTCTCCCGGCAAGAGGGCACAGAGGACAAACTCGTTCTCACCGTCAAGACCCAAAAGGGAGTTAACGGCGTTATCCTTAAAGAGGGAAACCGCGACTCCCTCTATCCCGATAGAGCGCAGGTAGGCCACACCGTTTGCGGCCATGTGCCCCGCATCAAGCAGGCAGTAGCGGTAAGCCCTCGCCCTGTATTTCCACGCGCTCCTTGCGTAGATGGTTGAGATTAAAGCAACGAAGTTCCCCGGGAGCTCACAGCACAGGGCACTCTCAAGGGCTTCCCTGTAGTTTCCCTTTAGAAGGAGCTCCAAGGAGTGGTCGACCGGCTGGTAGTGGTAAATCCCGTCGGGTATTTCGGAGAAACCCTCAACAAAGAAGTAGAGCTCAAAGGGGTAGAGAGCTCCCGCCGAAGGGGTAGCCCTAAAGCCGAAGGGCTCACCGTGGAAGTTTGCGAGCTTGGTAATTCCGTTCATCGCAAAGGCGAGGTTTGAGAGCTCCTGAAAGTCAATTTCTTCTACAACCGCCTCACCGCAGAGCCGGTAGAGGACGTCTATCGTCTCGCCGGTAAAACCTTTAAAGGGAAGGAGTCTGAAACGCTCGACGTCGGGGTAGAGCTTAAAGGGGTTCGGATAGTTGCTCCAGTCAAGGAAGTGGGGACGCCTAACGCTATCGTAGGTGTGAGCAGTCTTTACGTGGTAGTTGAAACAGGTTGACATGAAACCTCCTTTAGTTGAATTCTACCAGCCAACTATTAAAAAGATTTTTTAGATTACTTGACACATCATTTTAGGTACTCTAAATTTAAAAGAGAGCAAGTGAAATTTCAAAGAGGAGGGAAGGAATGAACCTTACGGAGCTGAGAGAACTGCAGGCTTTAAATACCCTTGTATTTGAGACTCTCGGTCAGCCCGAGAGGGAGAGGGAGTTTAAGTTCAAGTCCCTCAAGAGATGGGGTCTTGACCTGATACTGGGAAAGAAGGGAGGAGAAGAGACCTATTTCGTTGCAGAGTACGGAAAGAGGGCAAAAGGAGACGTTTACGAGGAGGAGGGAGTAAAGTACGAGGTAAGCGAAATACTTGAGGAGCTCCCCAAGAACAAAAAGCTCTTTGCCCACATTGAGATGGAGAACGGAAGGGCTTACCTTGTGGGGGAGCTCAGAGAAGGAGAGCACAACATAGAGATTTTAAGGCTCCCTGCAGCATCGCTCCTCCTTGCCTACTTCAAAAAGCACAGGCTTCACCACCTTATTGAGGCCTTAAGGAACGTAGGAACGGCAACGGAGCTCGTAAAACAGAGGGGACAGGAGGGTAAACCCTACCCCTTTGAGAAGCTCCCGAACGTTGCAAGGCGTTTCTTGAGGGAAGCAAAGAAAGTTGAAAAAGAGGCAGGCTTCGGAAGGGTCGCCCTTGCCTACTTCGGGGAAAACAAAGACGGAGACCCCAGGTTCAGAGTCTCTTGGTTGCTGCCGACCATAGCCCTTTTTGAGATAGACATAGCAGAAAAAGCAGACAAGATACTGGCAGCCTTCAAGTAGGAGGGAGAGAGATGGAGCTCTTAACCTGGACTCCGATAATCTTTACAAGAAAAGGTTTTCCCCGGGACGAGGCGGGCAGGCCCTTCCTCCCCGGAAACGCCATAAGGGAGGCGATAACGAGCGCCGTCATCTACTACTACATAAAGAAGGATAGAGAAATTGAAAACAGGGTTAAAGCCTACCTCCTCAAAAAGGGTCTAAAGCCCGACGAGGTAATTGAGAGAGTTAAGGAGATAATCCTTGACAAGTACCCTGTTCTAAACGGCCTTGAAATTCCCGAAAGGATAGACCTATCACAGGGAGAAGTCTACGAAACCCGGGCCGAGGTATTCAACCTCAAGAAGTGGGAGGACGAAGAGAGCTTCAAGGTTGAGGTTTTCAGGGGAACGATAGAGCTCCCCATCTCCTCTCCCCACCTTGAAAAGCTAAGGGCTGCAGGCCACTCCTTCTGCGAGGCCTTGGCGAGAATGGAGATGGGAATGCTTAAAGACCACCCCCTCGTAGAGAACTTCTACAAACCCCTCTTAAACGACATGAAGAGGTGGGAAATCCCATTAAGGGTAGGGATGTGGACCGAAGTTAGGTTCAAGGGACATCTGCTCTTTTTCTGGAGGATTAAAGAGGTGAGAAACGCCCTCATGGAAGAACTCAAGATAGACATAAGGCCCACAAAGGTTATTTACCTTCCGAGGGAAAGGTGTACAACCGGCTGGTGTGAGGCAAGAGTTTAAAAACTTAAACCATATAGAGGAGGTGTACTATGGCAGTAAAGAGGGACGAAAAGAGGATGGCAAGCCTTACAAGGCAGCTCAGGAGCATCATCGCCCAAATTGAGGCCTTAAGGGTTGAGATTGCTCAGCTTGACGTACTGGTTTCAGAGTACAGGTCAACAATCACAACCCTCAGGAACCTCAAGGATTTAGGGGCAGGTAAGGAAGTTCTCCTTCCGGTCGGAAGGATTGCTCAGGTGGGAGCAAAGCTTGAAGAGGTTGACAAAATTGTAATCAACATCGGAAGCGGCATCAGCGTGGAACTCCCCTTTGACGAGGCAATCCAGCAGATTGAGAAGGAAATCGTCGCAGTCCTTGCCCTCAGGGAAGCCCTTGAAAAGGCTATGGTTGAGCTCTACGCAAGGGTAGAAGAGCTCAGCCAGAAAATCAGGGAGCACGGCCAGGCAGAGGCCGCAGGGGAGGAGAAGAATGAGGGAGAAGGAGAGAAGAAGTAAAGAGGAGCTCATAGAGCTCCTCAAAAACCTCCCCGAAGGGAGAAAGATTTACTACCGCATAGGTAACCTGATGGTTGAGGTAAGTAAAGAAGAGGCTCTGAAGCTCATTGAAAAAGAAGAGGGGGAGGAGTAAACCTCCCCCTTAAAAACTTTTAAAACAGGAGGGAGAGATGAAAAGACCTGCAGCAGTGCTGATTCTCGTAGGATTTGTGATGCTCTTCTTAGGCTGGGCAATCGGAACCTTTTTCACTCAAAGGACTGTTGCTAAAGCAATTGCAACGATTCCCGGCTCACCAATTGTTCTGAGCGCCAAGTACGATAAGGAAAAGCACGCAATCCTATACTCAATGCTTAACCCCGGCGGAATGCCCCTAACAATCGTTGAGGAGTCATTCGTCTTTACGCCGGGAAGCGAGAGCAAGGAGAAGGGATACGTAGTCTCCCACCTTCCCGTCCACGTAGTTCTACCTCCGGGAGTCGTAACCGAGGTTGAGCTGAAGCTCAAGGCAGGAACGGAGAAGCTCCAAATCGGAGACGCCGTTCTGGCAACCTTTACCTACGTTCATCCCCTCTCTAAGGACCTCTACAGCGTAATCCACCCCTTCACTATGGGAGTAAAAGAGCAGAAGAAGGAGAAGGCCCAAACCGGGAAGGAGGGAGGTAAGTGATGGAGCGGATAATCTGGTGGATAGCCCTGATTCTCTTTGCTGTGGCGGTAGCCCTCGGACTCTTCGTTTTGGCCGCGGCAGTCGCCTCAAACCCCGAAACTGCCGCCTTCGTTTTCGGATTTCTCGGCTTCTGGCTCTTTGCCAACAGGCTAATTTTCGGTTTCGGCCAGATTGCCAACCTTGCAAGTGCCTTTGTTGAAGGGGAAGAGGTAAATAAGGAGGAGGTTGCAGAGAAAGTTGCTAAAAGCCCCGAAGAGGCCAAGCTGAGGAGACTTGAGGAGCTCGGAGTTGCTACCCTCCTTGCAATGTGGAGGAGCTCCCTTGAGCCCTTTAAGTACGCCTACTACTTTGGCTTCTTCCTCCTCTTCCTCTTCGCAGTTATGTTTGAGCTAAACATCATCTCCTCAATAGTCTTTGGTCCGGTAGTTGAGGCCTTAACCCTCGGAGCGGCAATTCCCACCGTTTTGGTGTGGGGGCTGGAGCTCCTTTCGGGCTACTACCTCTCTAAAGCCCTGATTAAAGCAGTTCAGGAACTTGAAAAGGAGAAGAAAGAGGAGAAATAGCTTAACCACCCCACGTTTCCCTTTCCACTTAGGGAGCTCTCTCGGGCTCCCTTTTTTTATGCTTAAATTTAACCGTAAGCAAATACGAAAATCGGAGGAGAGAGATGGAGGACTTTATCAGCAGGAACTACAGGTACGACTTCTCAATGTGCAATGAGCCCATAGAGCTCGTTGCAGACGACTACGACGTGGCAGAGTTCTTTGAGAGACTTATAGGCCTGGTTGAGCCGGTACCGGAGGAGGGGGTAAAGGTTGAGTGCCCCTACTGTGGAGCTCCCCTGGCGATAATCTACCCCGACAGGCTTGAGGAGACCGAGCAGGAGCTCTACCTGGGCGAGGAGGACGAGCCCTTCACAGACCTTATTGAGATGATTGAGGAGCTGGTAAAGGAGGGCAAGTTCAGAACGGCAATAGAGGTAATCCAGAGGAGCGGAGAGTGCAGGAAGTGCGGCAACACCTATGCTGCCTTAAAGTTCGTAATTCCCACAACTACCAACTTTGACTCGGTTGAAGAGCTGAGGGAGTTCTACGAGAAAGCCCTTGAGAAGGGGGAAAAGGAGTACTACTATAGGGAGCTCCCCGACGTAGCCTTCGTCGGAGTTAGAATCCTCTACGGAGGTGAGGAAATCTGGGAGATTGAGACCCTTCCCTTTGCCTACGACGAGAACGTTGAGTTCACCTGCGTCTTCCAGAAGCTCTACGACATAGTAATGGCGGAGGAAGTATGAGAAGACTTCCCGTAGTTGCGATAGTAGGAAGGCCGAACGTCGGAAAGTCCTCCCTCTTTAATAGACTCTTGGGGAAGAAGGTAGCAATAATTGACGATACGCCGGGAGTAACGAGAGACAGAATTGTTCAGGAGGCCGACATAGACGGCCACAGGGTAATCTTAGTTGATACGGGCGGAGTTGTTGAGAAGGACGCCCACCAGTTTGCAAAGGAGACTACAGAGCAGGCAAAGAGGGCTATGGAGGAGGCCGACGTAATAGTCTTTGTGGTTGACGGTCAGGAGGGGATAACCCCCTTAGACCAGGAGGTTGCAAGGCTTCTGAGGAAGTGGAAGAAGCCGGTAATCTTGGCCGTCAACAAAATTGACGAGCCTTTCATGGAAGACAACATCTACGAGTTCTACCAGCTGGGGTTTGACGAGGTAATTCCCCTCTCAACAATCCACAAAATAGGCGTTCCAACGCTGAAGGAGAAAATCATTGAAAAGCTTCCTCCCGAGCTAAAGGAGGCCGCAAAGAAGGAGCAGGAGAAGGTTGAGAGGAGGGAAAAGGCCGAGAGGCTAATCAGCGGAGAGGAGGCTGAAGAACTTGCATCCCTTCAGGAGACCTTAGAGAGGGGAGAGGAGTACGAGATAGAAGAGGAGGAAAAGGAGCCCATAAAGGTCGCCATAGTCGGAAGGCCCAACATGGGTAAATCTACCCTCCTCAATGCGCTGGTAGGCCAGGAGAGGGCAATAGTAAGCGACGTTCCCGGAACGACAAGGGACGCAATAGACACCTACGTCAAAATCGGAGACGACGAGTTTATCTTCATAGACACCGCCGGAATAAGGCGAAGGGGCAAAATCAAAGATATTGAGTACTACTCCTATCTGAGGGCACTTGACGCAATAGACAGAGCAGACGTGGTAGTTTTGCTGATTGACGCAGAGGAGGGGCCTACCGAAAGGGACGCAAAGATTGCGGGAATAGCCCTTGAGAAGTTTAAGCCCATAATAATCGCAGTAAACAAGATAGATAAGCTCAAGAGCCAGCAGGATTGGGAGAGGATTCACAGGGAGCTTGACCTGGTTTTTGACTTTATTCCCTACGCCCCGAGGGTCTTTATCTCTGCAAAGGAGAGGAAGGGGCTTAAGGAGCTCCTTAAGCAAATCAAAGACCTCTACAGCCAGTACACGAAGAAGGTTACAACCGGTAAGTTCAACAGGGTTCTTAGGGAGCTAATGGAAATCCACCAGCCCCCCGTTTACAAGAACAAAGTGGTTAAGATTTACTACGGAACTCAGGTTAAGACAAAGCCTCCCACATTCCTCCTCTTCTCAAACTATCCCGAGGGAATTCCCAAATCCTTCAGGCGCTTCCTTGAGAACAGGCTGAGGGAGGCGTTCGGCTTTAATAAAATCCCCATCAGAATCGTCTTTAAAAAGAGAACTTAGGAGGGAAGATGAAGATACTGGCAATTAACGGCTCTCACAGGAAGGGCTCAACTTTAATCCTTCTTGAAGAGGCGCTGAAAGAGCTTGAGGGGTTTGAGACCGAAGTAATCTCCCTGTGCGACTACACCCTTGAGTACTGTAAAGTCTGCAACGCCTGTAAGAGGAACGGAGGGGTCTGCATAGTTAAGGACGGCTATCAGGAGATTGAGGCAAAAATGAAAGAGGCAGACGCAATAATCATCGGCTCCCCGGTTTACTTCGGCTCAATTACAGGAATGCTCAAGACCCTCTTTGACCGCTCAAGAACTTTAAGGGTCAACTGGGAGCTTAAGGACAAGGTCTGCGCCGCAATCGCCGTGGGAGCAACAAAGCACGGAGGACAGGAGCACACCCTTCAGGCAATCCACGCCTGGGCGCTGATTCACGGAATGATTTTGGTGGCAGACTCAGACCCGACCGCCCACTTCGGAGGGGCTGCAATCGCAAAGCAGGTTGAGGACTCCTTTGAGATTGACGAGTGGGGCTTAAAGACCGCAAGGAGCGTAGGTAAAAGGGTAAGGGAAGTATTAAGTATGCTGAGGAAGTAGTGGTAATAGTAGGAACAAGCGGGTACTACTACCGGGAGTGGAGGGGAAGGGTTTATCCGAAGGGCCTTCCCCCCTCCCGCTGGCTTGAATTTTACAGCCAACACTTAAACGGGCTTGAAGTTAACTCAACCTTCTACAGGCCCCCGAGCGAGAGCTCGGTAAAAAAGCTCTCTAAGTACCCTCTCTACTACAGCCTGAAACTCTGTAAAGAGATAACCCACCGCAGGAGCTTAAAGGAGGAGCTCCTAACCCCCTTCTTTAAGGCAAAAGAGGTTTTAGGCGAAAAGCTGACTACCCTCCTTGCCCAGTTTCCCCCCTCCTTTAAGCCCAATAAGGCAGAATTCCTGATTAAACTGTTTGAGGTTTTTAGAGAGAAGGGAATAACGATAACGGTTGAACTGAGGAACCCTGACTGGGAGGGAAAGTTAAAAGAGCTAAAGGAGAGTAAGATTCCGGTAGCCTGCATCAGCTTTCCCGAAAAACTCAAGTGGCTGAAGAAGTGCGTAAAGACGAGGGAAATTACCTACTTGAGACTCCACGGAAAAGGGGAGCTCTACAGGGGAAGCTACAGGGAGGAGCTCCCGAAAATAGCAGAGTGGATAAAGAAAAGCCCTTCGGAAAAAAAGCTAATCTTCTTCAACAACACCTTAGGCGAGGCCTTTGAAGACGCGAGGGAGCTCCTAAAGCTCCTCAGCTAAAGGAATAAAACCTCTCCTTCACCAAACCACAATCCCGCTCATTTTTTCGGGCATTTCAACAAGAG
>JAMOTD010000009.1 GCA_027068415.1 Desulfurobacteriaceae bacterium
ACCTTGCGACCCTTATTTCCGTGGTCTTTGTAGATAGATACGAACCTACTACCCAAACCTGCTCCTTTTGTGGACATAGACAGAGAGTTTCTCTATCGGAGAGAACTTTTAAGTGTCAGAGTTGCGGCAGAGAGATAGATAGGGACGTTAATTCAGCGAGAAACATACTGAGGATAGCGGTAGAGAAGGTTAAAGAAGAAGGAAAACTCCTAAAAACCCTACCCGTGGACTGGGGGGAGGTTAAGCCCGTGGAGTGGGGTTTTTCCCACGATGAAGCGGGAAGCCCCCGACTTTAGTCGGGGGAGGAAGTCATAAAACAACGGATAAATTTGTCGGGACAACCGTTTCCCTTAATTTTCCGTGTTGTTGCATCTTACTGAGATTTATCTATTAACGAAAAAACCATCACACACAAAATACAGACCGCAAATCCCTACTAATTCGGATTTTATAAAATACTTGAAATCTTCTAAAACTTTAGCCGGAGTAGAGAAATGAAAAGAACTCTCCTCGGGAACGAGGCAATTGCCTGGGCACTCCTTTACGCCGGCGTTGACGTAATGTCGGCCTACCCGGGAACCCCCAGCTCCGAAATTATGGAAACCTACCAGAAATTGGTTGAGCAAATGAACCTTCCGGCCTACGGCCAGTGGGCGACCAACGAGAAAGTAGCCTATGAAACCGCTTACGCCGCCGCAATAACCGGCAAGAGGGCCGCCTGCGGAATGAAGATGGTGGGCCTCAACGTCGCTTCGGATGCCCTCATGAGTAGTGCCTACATAGGAAATAAAGGAGGCTTTCTTGTTATTTCTGCCGATGACCCTGGTTTTTACAGCTCCCAGACCGAGCAGGATTCCCGCTACTTTGCAAAGTTTGCCAGAATTCCAGCCCTTGACCCTTCAAGCCCTCAGGATGCCTTTAGATTAACCGTTTTAGGAGTTAACCTTTCTGAAAAATTTGAAATCCCCGTTCTCCTCCGCCCGGTTCTGAGGGTCTGCCACGGAAGACAAATTGTTGACATTCCGGAATTTGAGTTTAAGGGAAGGAAGGGAGAGTTTGAGAGGAACATAGAGAGGTGGGCTGCCGTCCCGAGGCTCCCGAGACTTAAACAGGGCTACCGGCTCCTTGATAAACTTGAGGAGATTGCTAAGTGGAACTACGAGAACCTTTTAAAGCCGCAGATAGAGAAGCTGGAGGGCGGAGAGCTCCTCATAATCGCCTCGGGCACCCCTTACTCCTATGTCTTGGAAGTCCTTGATGATACGGACCTAAAAGCAGACCTCCTGAAAGTTGACATGCCGACTCCCCTCCCTGCCGAGCTGTTAAAAGACCTTATTTCCTCCTATAGAGAGGTAATTGTTTTTGAGGAGACCTACCCCCTAATTGAGGAGCAAATTCGCCACCTTGGAAACGTCAGAGGGAAATTGACCGGCGACGTTTACAGAATTGACGAGTGTACCCACGAAAGGGTTGCAGAAGCCCTTAAAAAGAGAGGCTTTCTAAAAGAGAATATCTACAAGGGGGCTGAGTACGAAGGGGAAGTTCCCCCGAGGGCTCCTGCCCTGTGCCCCGGCTGTCCCCACAGAACTGTTTTCTACGCAATGAAACGGGTCTTTAAAAACAGTGCGATTTATCCCTCTGACATCGGCTGCTATACCCTCGGCCTTAACCAGAAGGCCGTTGATACGGTTCTCTGTATGGGAGCATCAGTGGGGCTCTCCTGCGGTTTTTCAAAGTCTGTTCCCGAAAAACCGATAGTTGCAACAATCGGAGACTCAACCTTCCTCCACGGAGGAATTCCACCTCTGATAGACGCCGTTGCAAACCGTCACAAGTTTATCCTCGTAATTCTTGATAACAGCACCGTTGCAATGACCGGCCTTCAACCGACTCCTGAGAGAATCGGAGACGTCAGTATTCCCAAAATCGTTGAAGGTTGCGGCGTTAAACCTCTTATTCTTGATTATGACGGGACAATAAAGAGTACGATTGAGTTTTTTAAGAAAGTTAAAGAGACTTACGAAAAGGCTAACGGTCCTGTGGTCGCAGTAGTCAACGAGTTCTGTACCTTTGATAAAGAGAATGCAAAACTTCCGGGTAAATTTGCAAAAGTTAATCAGAATAAGTGTACCGGCTGCGGCCACTGTATAAACGACTTTGGCTGTCCGGCCTTTGAGTGGAACGACGAAGGCAAAGTTGAGGTTAACCCCTACTTCTGCGTAGGTTGTGGAGTTTGCCTTTCAGACCTCTGCCCCTTTGACGCCTTTGAGGAGGATAAAAGATGAGGTATCAGATAGTTTTAACCGGAGTCGGCGGGCAGGGAACGATTTTCCTCGTGAAGCTCCTTGCCCAGTGTGCCCTGAATAGGGGGCTTGACTTTATCGGAACCGAAACTCACGGAATGGCCCAGAAGGGGGGAACCGTTATCTCCTATCTGAAAATCGGGGACTTTAAAGCGCCTCTGGTCGGCAGGGGAAGGGCGGAGCTCCTCCTCGGCCTTTACCCGACCGAAACCCTCCGCTTCCTTTACTACCTGAAGCCCGAAGGGGTTGTTGTGACCAACGTGGAAAGCGAGGAGTTCCCACAGCTTCCCTTTAAAACCTACACCGCCCCGGCCTCAGAGCTTGCGGTTAAGGGAGAGATTAACCCTAAATCCTTAAACGTTTTCATGCTGGGTTACGCAATGGCCGTAGTTAAGGACTTCCCCTTTACGAAGGAGGAGGTTAAGGAGGCCATCTACCAGCTCAACCCCCGCTTTGCTCCCGCTAACGTTGAAGCCTTAAACAAAGGCTATTCCTACGCTCTAAATGGGTAAAGGACCGAAACTTTTTCTAACAACCTACTTTACTCTGGGGTTGGTCGGCCCCGTTCTCTCCTACTTTTCCCTTCAGGGGGTCGGTTTCTCACCTGAAAGAGCTCTCCTCTACTCACTTTTAACCTTCCTCTTTGACGGCCTTTCTGTCCTCTTCTTTGCCCTCTACATTAAGAGGAGGTGGGGAGGGGAATGGGAGGGAGCTCTCGACACCTCAACCCTCGTTTACCTTCCCCTCTGGCTCTTTGACTTCTTTGACATCAGCCAGAGCTTGCGTCCCTTGAGTAACCTTGCACTTCCCCTTTCCCTCTACCTTATTTACAAATCGGGGAAGGAGAGGGTTCCCTTTAAAGAAATCCTCTTGGGTGAAACTCTCTTTCTGGTTCTTTACACCTTGAACGGCTTAACCGCAGAGCTTATCGCCTCAAGCCCGCTCTTTAAAAGGCTTTTAGGGAGTATTTAGCGGAGAAGAGGGGAGGGGGAGCTCTCCCTCCGAACTACCTGCTCATTAGGACAATTACCTCAAGCATGATTCCGACAGAGGGGGTGAGAGCCAAAACCGGCCAAATTAAGGTTTTCAGTAGCTGGCTCTCGTCCTTCCCCTTTAAGCCTACCAGTGCGGCAGCGTTTGTAATCTTTGACGGGATTATTGCACTTGCAACTCCGCCGGCAACGGCGTGAGCTCCGTAAACTGCCGTAAAGGTTGAGGAATAGTAGAGTAGTATCCAAAGAGAGGCGGCTTTAAAGAGCTCGGCGTCAATTTTTGTCCTCTCCTAATTACCTCTTTTGCAGAGAAAGTTTTGTAGAGAAAGTATGAGACCACCATTGTCGCAAATCCGGAGATAACTCCGATTACCTCAACCGGCAGGATTTTTGTAAAAGGTCAAAATTAAAGCCGTTAGCGAGAAAATGAGCCCTGCGACCGTTGCCTGAAGCCAGTTTTTCTTTATTGCCTCCCATCTGCCCGCGAAGTAGAGCATCATCAGGGCAAAGCCGACCGAAACAACGGGCAGGAAAACGGTCATGTGCTGGGTGAAGCTCCAGATAAACTGTTCAACGTTCTCAATTCCGAGAGGCCTAACCCCGAAGGGGCCCCAGCAGACAACCTTGGCGGGAATTGTAATCGGAATTGAGAGGAGCGCAAAGGAGGTCAGAGGGTCGTAGCAGAGAACGGAGATTGCAACCGCCGCTAAAGGTGAAAATCCGAGGGCAACGAAGAGGGGCGGAAAGAGTGCCGGCATAACCACACCGAGAGAAGTTGCTTACAAGGCTTCCGCCCCCAATTCCTATAAAGAGGGTCTGCTGGGTTTTGTCCTTCGTAATTGAGAGGATTGTTTTGACCAATTCGTCAAGAGCTCCCGACTCCTTCATTATAAATATCATCAGCATCGTAAAAGCAACGGCAAAGGTGATTGCGAAGGCCTTGATGATTCCGTAAATGCTTGTCCCAAAACCACTTTCCAAGGGGTTTTAAAGTAGGTGGCCGCAACTACCGCCACCGCAAGCCAGCCGACAACCGACATAAAGACTCCGGAGCGTGAAAAGAAAAGCATTCTAAGGAGGACAATTAAAATCGGAAAGAGAGCCATAAAGATGCCCGCCTTTACATCCTCCTCTACCTGTAAACTTCCACGGCTTCAATGAGCTTAATTCCCTGATTTAAAAGGGCTTCAACGGCTTTTTCAAACTCCTCATCTTTAACCTTGAAAAAGAGAATCGCCCTTTCGGAGCTCCCTGCGTATGCGTAGGTGTACTCAACGTCAATTCCCTCGTCTGCAAGGACTTTAACCACCCTGTAAAATCCGCCGGGCTTATCCTCAACTTCTACGGCGAAAACGTCGGTTTCGTTTGCGGCAAAATCCTTTGAAACCAAAATCGCTTTTGCCTTTTCCGGGTTGTTTACGACCATCCTCAGAATTCCGAACTCGGAGCTGTCTGCTAAAAAGAGTGCCCTGATGTTTATGTCTGCCTCAAGGAGAGCTCCCGCAACTTCTGCCAATCTCCCCCTTCGGTTTTCAAGGAAAACCGAAATCTGCTTTACCGCATACTTACTCTTTAACATGACACCTCCCTAAAGGTTTAGCTCCCTTTTGTCAATAATCCTCTTTGCTTTCCCCATGCTTCTTTCAAGGGTTTTGGGCTCAACAAGTTTCACTTTGGCGTTAATAAAGAGATTGTTTAGGAGTTCCTCCTCTAACTTCTTCTTTAATCTCTCCAGCGTTCCTACTCCATCCGTTAAGAGCCTTTCGTCAACCTCAACCCATACCTCTAACTTGTCTAAAACTCCCTTTTTGTCAACAACTATCACGTAGTTAGGAGTAACTCCCTCAACCTTTGTTATAACGTGCTCAACCTGTGAGGGGAAAACGTTAACGCCGTTAACGATTAACATGTCGTCGGCCCTTCCCTTAATGCTCTCCATTTGGACGATTGTCCTTCCGCACCTGCAGGGCTCCCTGTGAAGGACGGTAATGTCCTTTGTTCTGTACCTAATCATCGGAAGAGCCTGCTTTGTAATAGTTGTTAGTACCAGCTCTCCTTCCTCTCCGTCTGGTAAAACCTCCCCCGTTTCGGGGTCTATAACTTCGGGAATGAAGTGGTCTTCAAAGACGTGAAGTGAGCCGTGCTCACAGCTTGCGGCAACCCCGGGGCCGATAATCTCTGAGAGGCCGTAAACTTCAACGTACTGAATTCCCCAGCTCTCGGCCACAGTTTTCTTTAAACCTTCCGACGCCGGCTCGGCTCCGAAAAATCCCGCCCTCAGCTTAAAGTCCTTCTTAACGTCGTACCCCTCCTCTTTCGCAACTTCGTAAAGGTGAAGGGCAAATGAAGGGGTAGAGCAGAGGATAGTTGCACCGAAATCCTTCATCAACATCAGCTGTCTCTTTGTAAATCCTCCGCTTGCGGGGACTACCGCCGCTCCTATTGCTTCTGCCCCGTAGTGGAATCCCAGCCCTCCTGTAAAGAGACCGTAGCCGTAGGCGTTGTGGACTATGTCTTTGGGGTTAACGTCGGCCATCAGTAGAGTTCTTACCATTACCTCCGTCCAGACCCTCAGGTCGTGCTCGGTGTAGCCCACAACCGTCGGCTTTCCGGTCGTTCCGGAGGAGGAGTGAATCCTCACAACCTGCTCCATGGGAACGGCAAAGAGGCCGAAGGGGTAGTTGTCCCTTAAATCCTGCTTTGTTGTAAATGGGAGCTTCTGCAGGTCCTCTAAGCTCTTTATGTCTTCCGGCTTGACTCCGGCCTCGTCAAATTTCTTCCTGTAGAAGGGAACGAGGTGATAGGCCCTCCGAACGGTTTCCTTCAGTCTCTCAAGTTGAATTTTTCGGAGCTCCTCCTTGGGAATGTAATCTTTACCTTTTAATCTCATTCCCCTACCTCCTTTATTTAGAAAAGTAAAAACATTCTATAAAATTGAAACAGAATTTCCTATTTAAAGGGAGCACTAATGTTTCAGAGGAGACTTGAGACTTTGGACAGGGAACTGATAGAGAGACTTCAGGTTGAGAGACTCAAGAAGACAGTTGCAAGGATTAAAGAGAAAAACCCCAAGTACTGGGAAAAAATCGGAAAGCCCGAACCCGAAGACGTTAATTCCCTTAACGACCTTAAAAACTTTCCCTTTCTAACTAAAGAAGATTTGCGACAGAACTATCCCTTCGGCCTTGCCTGCGGTCAGCAGTGTGAGTTCGTCCGCTTCCACATGTCCTCTGGAACAACCGGGACGCCGGTGGTAAACCCTTACACCCCAAACGACGTTGAGCAGTGGGGAGAGATAATGGCCCGCTGCCTTGCGGCCGCAGGGCTGAACTACACTGACGTTCTTCAGATTACCCCCTCCTTCGGTCTCTTTAACGGAGGCTTCGGCTTCCACTACGGGGCCGAGAAAATCAGCTGTTTTGTCGTTCCAATCGGTCCGGGAAGAACTCTTCTCCAGCTAAAGTTCCTGAAAGACTTTAACACCACGGCAATTGCCGGGATAGCCTCTTACCCCCTTCGTCTCATAGAGGTTGCCAAAGAGGAGGGCTTTGACTTTAGGGAAACGAACCTGAGGGTCGGGATTTTTGGGGCAGAAGTCTGGAGCGAGGAGATGCGCCGCTACATTGAGAGGGAGATGGGCATTGAGAGCTTTGACATAATCGGAATGACAGAAACGGGAGGGGTCGGCCTCGGGATAGACTGTAAGGTCCACAGCGGAATCCACGTCTGGGAGGACCACTACGTAGTTGAGATAGTTGACCCCGAAACCGGTGAAGTCCTTCCCGACGGAGAGGAGGGAGAGCTGGTAGTAACCACCCTGACCAGAGAAGGTCTCCCTCTAATCAGGTATAGAACGAGAGACATAACGAGGGTTCTCTCAAGGGAGAGGTGTGATTGCGGCAGAACCCACCTTCGCCTTGACAGGATTAAGGGAAGAACCGACGACATGCTGAAGGTTAAGGGGGTCTGCTTCTACCCCCGCCAGATTGAGGAAGTGATAATGAAATACCCCGAAGTCCTTCCCAACTACCAGATAATAATCGGCAAAGTAGAGGGCAAAGACGTTGTTGAGCTGATAATTGAGGCCGAGAGGCAGGACGAGTACCTGAAAGAGAGAATAGAGGAGGAGATTTACAGTCTCCTGGGCCTCCATGTAAACGTTCAGCTTAAGAAGAAAGGGGAAATTCCGAGGAGCGAAGGGAAGGCTGTAAGGGTAAAGAGGTGTGACAAATGAGCCCGAAAGAAATTGCAGAGTTTATGCTGGAAAACGATAAAGTTGCAGTATGGCTGAAGGTGGAGCTCTTAGAGGTTGAGGAGGGCCGCTCAAAAATAGCAGCGGTCGTCAGGGAAGACATGCTCAACGCCGCCGGAGTCTGTCAGGGCGGTGCAATCTTCTCTTTAGCAGACTTTGCCTTTGCCCTTGCTGCCAATAGCTACGGTAAAGTAGCCCTTGGAACCAGCTCGAACATCACCTTCGTCAATCCCGCCTTTAACGGAGAGAGGTTAATTGCAGAGGCCTTTGAGAGGGGCAGAACTAAGAGGAGGGGGGTTTACGAGGTTGAGGTCAAAAAGGAGGACGGAACTCTCGTAGCCCTCTTTACCGGCGAGGCTTTCATAAAGGACAGGGAAATCACTACCGGATAGGGAGGTGGAGATAATGAAAAAGACCCTTGCTCTTGCCACTTTAACGGCGGTTTCGCTGGTTGCACCCTCTTTTGCCGCCACAGATAGCGAAGTTCAACAGTTAAAACAGATGATTGAGGAGATGAGAAGGGAACTCCAGCAGGTAAGAGAGGAGAACAGACAGCTAAAGCGAGAGATTGAGCAGCTGAAAGGAGTTAAGGGAGCTCCCGTAGCAAAAGCCTCAAGGGGCTTTATCAGCAAGCTCGGTAAAAAAGTGGATTTCTACGGATTTTTCAAAATTGACGCCGCCTACTCGGACTCTAAAGCGGCTGGGAAAGACTACATCCTCTTTGCCCTTCCGGAAATCGGTTCCTCAAACGATGACGACTTCAACCTCAACTTCAAGCACAGCCGTTTCGGTTTCCTTATTAAGACTAAAGAGGGTGGCTACGACATAGTCGGGAATATGGAGTTTGACTTCTACGGCGACATGTCTGGTAAAGACGACCCCAACAAGGCAGGCATAAGGGTCAGGAAGGCCTGGGTTCAGTTCGGTAGGGACGACTGGAACGTTCGCGCCGGTATGGACTGGATGCTCTTAAACCAGCTCTACCCCCACCTTTCAAACTTCCCTTCGGGAGCTCTCATGGGTAACATTGGTTACCGTATTCCCCAAGTCCGCTTTACGAAACTCTTTAACTTCAGCGGAAACAGGCTCACCACCCAGCTCGCCTTTGATAAGGTCTGGGGAGATGCCTGGAAAGACCCGCTTAAGCCCTACATAGACACCGGCTCCGACTCGGGTCTTCCCGACGTTCAGGGCAGGATTGCCTACGACTTTGCCCTTGCAGGAGTTAAGCTCCACCTGGGAGCAATAGGCCACTACGGTAAAGAGCAGGTTGACCTCGTCTCCGGAACTAAGTACCTTGACACCTACTCCTACGGTCTTGAGTTCGGAATTTCCCCAACAGGCTGGCTTTCCCTGACCGGTAAAATCTGGGCGGGAAGGAACCTGGGCGGTTGGTACACAGGAGGAGTGGGTCAGGGCGTTCTCTACGTCGATTCTCAGGGTCTTTACACGAAGTTGACAGATGTTAAAGACTCTAAGCCTACAGACGCCAAAGAGATTGACGCAAAGGGCGGCTGGGTTGAGCTTACCTTTAAACCCTCGCCCAAGTGGGTCTTCCACACCGGCTACGGAGTTGACAACCCCGATAACGACGACTTTAAGTACGGCTCTTCTGTCTATAAAAAAGCAAGGACGAAAAACACAATGTACTACGCCAACGGCCTTTACAAGATGACCCCTTCCCTCGGCTTCATGCTTGAGTACCTGAGGGTTAAGACCGACTACGACTTCCTTGACGCCGACGGAACTGTCAACAGGTTCCAGGGTAGCGTTCTCTACTTCTTCTAAACTTCGGGAGGGGAGTTTC
Organism: Desulfurobacteriaceae bacterium; assembly: GCA_027068415.1. Lineage (GTDB taxonomy): Bacteria > Aquificota > Aquificia > Desulfurobacteriales > Desulfurobacteriaceae > Thermovibrio. Next base: position 9,355 of record JAMOTD010000009.1, read on the forward strand.
CCTCCTGGCTCACATTACCTCGTTTTAAATTGTTTTAGTTCTTTTTCAATGGATTGCAGTAAGTTAATTATTTGTTGATTTATTGAATGAAATTTTGTATTATCTTTACCAATGGTTTGGAAAGCTTCTTGTTCTATTTTTGATATAGTAGTTATAAGAGTAATGGCTTTTTCTATTAAAAAACTAAGATCTGCATCATAAGGTATACCTGTAATTTCTTTGTTAAAGATTTTTAATATCGCTTCTTTATTGTCTCTATTAGCATCTGGATCATAACCAATGTTACATCTACTCGGATATTGATAGGATACATTTAGTTCTTCCTTAAAATTTTTGGAAATTTCAGCTATTAAGAGTAGTTTGAAAATGTCAATAACATATTCATAAACCTCAAGTAAATTTTCCTCATCTCCTGAATTGAACTGTCTTAGATGATTTATGATATCTCTGCTTAGTTTATTTAAATTTGTTGAACTGCATTTTTCTATAATTCGAGTGAAAAAGGCCTTTAATTTTTCTTTAGAGGGCTCCTTTTTGAGAGGAAAAGGTAAAGTAATGTTTTGGATTTGGTTTCCAAATAGAATTTCTACTTGCTTGCTTTCGGAATTATAGTTTACTTTGGCTAAAGTATGCTTTAGTTTTTCTAATTCTGCTTTAATTTTAAGACTGAGTAGTTCCTTGATAAAGTTTGTAAAAAGCCTCTCATCCTTTTTTATGGTAATTCTACTTAAATTCTCATTAAACTTTGCTTTTGCAAGCTCTTCCTTTAAATTATTTAATATTTTCTCGATTTTTAAATAGAGTGTGTTAAACTTATGTATCTTCTCTTCTAAAGAGTAGATATCTTTCATTAGAATTTTCCACTTTTGGATTTCAGGAATTGATTCTTCCAAGAAGTTAATGCTTTCATTTATATTACTGAAAGTTTGCGAGCTAGAATTATTGTACTCAGCGCTTAAATATTTTTTGGGTATTGATACCGTTAATATAAAGGTCAGCTTATTAAAATGGACTGAAATTCTACTGCTATTTGTATGCTCCACTTTAATCTTTGGTTGTGGATAAAGGTTTGTAAATTTATTTAATTTCTGATATAGTTCTATGATAGTAATTGTATTTTCTTCCGGATGAAATATAGCTTCAACATTCTTAATTCCTTCTTTTTTCCATTCCAAAAACCTTTTCATTTTTATATAACTCCTTATTATTGTTTATGCTACTTCTATTGAAGTCTTAGATTAAGAACATTATACTCAACTTTATTAGTCTGGAGGAAGTTTTGAGGGTTCTCTACTTTGAGGAGCTCCCCTCAACAAACGACTACCTCAAAACCGTTCCCTTTGAGCCCTTCCTCGGGGTTGTCGCCCTCTCTCAGACTGCCGGCAGGGGAAGGAGAGGCAGAAAGTGGCTCTCAGAAAGGGGTAAAGGGCTCTACTTTTCGGTTCTCTTTCCCCCTTTAAAGAGAAACTTAACCCTTACGGGCCTTGCCTTCGGCTACGCCGTTTATAAGACTCTTACAGAGCTCTCCCCCTCTTTCTACCTCAAGTGGCCCAACGACGTTTACATAAACGGCAGGAAGATTGCCGGAATCCTGCCCGAGCTCCTAAAAGAGAGACTCATCGTTGGCGTGGGGATTAACCTTCTCTATACGGAGAAGAAGCTCTCAAACCTTACCCACCGGGCAACCTCCCTCTTCCTTGAGGGGATAGACTTTGACTACGAGAAGCTGGTTAATTCCCTCCATAAAAACCTCGTTGAGCTCTACCGGAAGCTTGAGAGAGGAGAGTTCTCTCCCGCCCTCTTTGAAAAGGCCTGCCCTTTAATAGGGCATGAGATAACGGTAATTGAGGGGGAAAAAGTTTATAATGCACTTGCCTTAGGGATAGATAAGGAAGGAGCCCTGATTGTTGAGACAGAAAGCGGCATAAAAAGGCTCTTTTCTGCCGAGGTCTCTGTCAGAGAGGTGAAATGAGAGAGGTTGAGTTTCCGACTTACAGGGAGCTCTTAAAGGATAAAAGGATTCTCTACTACATTGAGAGGGCCGACTACTTCCTTGAGAGAATGGGCTACACCGACCACGGAATAAAACACGTAGGCTGGGTTGCCCAGAAGGCCAGGGAGCTCCTTCTGACGATCACCGGAGACAGGCGCCTTGCCGAGCTTGCCGGAGTTGCCGGCCTCCTCCACGACATCGGCCACGTCGTAAGCCGCCACGACCACGCCCAGAGCGGTGCCCTCCTTGCCTACCAGCTCCTAAAGGGCAGGGGCTACCTTGACGACGACTTAACCGAAATAACCTTTGCAATCGGAAACCACGAGGAGGGAACCGGAGAGCCCGCAACCGAAGTTGCCGCCGCCCTCGTGATTGCCGATAAGTCCCACGTCCACAGGACGAGGGTAAGGAGCTCCAAAACAATCTACGAGGACATTCACGATAGGGTCAACTATGCCGTCCTCTACTCAAACCTCCTTGTTGATAAGAGAGAGAGGGTGGTGAAACTCGTTCTCAGAATTGATACTGAAATTTCCGACCTTTTGGACTACTTTTCTATATTCCAGCCCCGAATGGAGATGTGCCGCAGAGCTACCCGAGTTTTGGGCTACCGGTTCAGGATTAGAATTAACGACACCGACCTTTAGGGGAGTTTGATGGTAACTGTAAAGCTGAAGCCGATGGTTGAAATTCTGGAGCTCCTAAAACCCTACGAAAGGGTTTTCGTTATAGGCTGTCAGCTGGGCTCGGGAAGGTGCAAAAACGGAGGTTTAAGGGAAGCCTTTAAAGTCGCCGGATACCTTGAGCTCCACGGTTTTAAGATAACCGGGGTAAAGAGCCCGGGGGGAACCTGTATCCTTGAGAGGATTGATGCCCCCGAAAAGAGCCTCATTAAAGAGGCCGAGAGTTCCTCAGACGCAATTCTCTCCCTTGCCTGCGGTGCCGGAACCCAGCTCATTGCCGAAAACGTCTCAATTCCCGTTATTACTGGCGTTAACACCCTCTTTATCGGGGTTGAGAGGGAGAGGAAGTACTTTGACGAATACTGTATAGCCTGCGGAGACTGTGTGATTTCCGAAACGGGGGGAATCTGCCCCGTTGCCCGCTGTCCCAAATCCCTCATAAACGGCCCCTGCGGAGGGGCTATTGCAGGAAAGTGTGAAGTTGATCCATCAATTCCCTGCATCTGGTACAAAATAGAGAGCCGCCTGAAGGAGCTCGGCTCCTTAAAGAGCGTTGAAAAGAGGGCTCCCCTCAAAGACTACCGCTCCTGCGTCTACCCCAGAAGGCTCGTTCTGGAGGAGTAGCGATTGAAGTTCAGGGAAACAGTAAACTCTGGAAAGTTCGTAATAACCGTTGAGGTTGCCCCTCCGAGGGGAACAGACTACCGGGAGGTAATCTCTGCCCTTGAGCCCCTAAAGGGTAAAGTTGACGCCTTCAACGTTACCGACTGCCAGCGCTCAATGGTCAGAATGTCTGCCCTCTCAATGGCGAAGCTCCTCCTTGACTCGGGCTACGAGCCGGTTCTCCAGATGACCTGCCGGGACAGGAACAGGATTGCTCTTCAATCGGAGCTCTTAGGGGCGTGGGCTTTAGGAGTAGAGAACCTCTGCCTAATGACCGGCGACTTCACAACACTGGGCGACCAGCCCGACTCAAAGCCGGTCTTTGACCTTGACTCTGTCCAGCTCATAGAGCTTGCCCGAACTCTTAACTCCGGAAAGCTCTTGAACGGTAAGGAATTAAACGGCAAACCCTCTTTTTTTATCGGGGCCGTTCACAACCCCTTTGCCGGTCCCGAGCTTCTTCAAACCCTGAAGCTCAAGAAGAAAATTGAGGCAGGAGCCCGCTTTATTCAGACCCAGCCCGTTTACGAACTTCAAGTCGCCCGAGAGGTTCACGAGCTTATTTCCTCTTTGGGAGCCGTTCCCCTTATCGGCCTTCTGCCCATAAAGAGCCTGAAGATGGCAAACTTCATGAAGAAGCTCAACCCTACTTCCGTTCCGTCCTCCCTCGTTGAGGGACTTGAGAAGGCCTCAAACCCGGCGCTCTACGGCTGGGAGTACACCTTAGACCTTGCAAGGGGAGTTTCGGAGTTTGGCTCCGGAGTCCACTTTATGCTGGTAGGAAGGGTAAAGGAGCTTGCCGACTTCATTGATGAGCTGAGGAACAACAAAGGAGAGGGGAATTAATGGAGATTTCCAACCTTCCCGCCCACGTGGGAATAATAATGGACGGAAACGGCCGCTGGGCCAGGCAGAGGGGACTTCCCAGAATAGAGGGACACAGAGTCGGAGCTCAGACTACCGAAGAAATAGTTATCGCCGCAAGTAAAATCGGCATTAAGTACCTCTCCCTCTTTGCTTTCTCAACTGAGAACTGGAAAAGGCCTAAGGAGGAGGTTGAATTCCTCTTCCACCTGATGTACGAGTACGTTAAAAGCAAGCTCTCCCTTTTCCTTGAGAACAACGTCCGGTTTCGTGCAATGGGCAGGCTCTGGGAGCTCCCCCCCTACCTTCAGGAAGGCTTTAAGGAGATGGAGGAAAAAACCTCCCACTGTAGCGGTATGACTGCCGTCTTTGCCGTTAACTACGGCGGAAAGCAGGAGATTTTGGACGCCGTAAACAGGGCAATTAAAGACGGGCACGCCGAGATAACCGAGGAGGTTTTAAGGAGATACCTCTACGTTCCCGAGCTGCCCGACCTTGACCTCCTAATCAGAACCAGCGGGGAGCTCCGCATCTCCAACTTCCTCATCTGGCAGTCTGCCTACACCGAGCTCTGGTTTACCGAGACTCTCTGGCCCGACTTTACCGAGGAGGAGTTCAGGAGAGCCCTCCTTGACTACTCAAAGAGGGAAAGGAGGTTCGGCGGTATAAAATGAAAGACAGGATAATCGGAGCTTTCATCGTAGTCGTTTACGCCCTCCTCATGTACCTCCTCCCCTACAACTACTACTACTCTCTCGTCTACCTCCTCGGAGTCTTTATGACTGTTGAACTCTTTAAAATCTCCTCCCACGAGAAGCTCCTGACCTGGGGGGTTCTCCTCTTTTCAATAGCCTACTTTATAGCCGTGAACCTTCCTGCCATCCTCTCGCTCCTCTCAACCCTCTTTTCCTCCCTCTCAATTCTCTTTTACAGCGGAACTTTCTTCTCCTACCTTCTGATTATTCTCCCCGCTTTCTTTTCCCTATCGCTTCTCTTTCTCTCCCTTTTAACCTACGGGGAGGTTAAGAGTGGCTTCTTTCCCGTTCTTTTTTTCCTCGTCTACATCACTTTCGGCACGGTTGCCCTTGCAAAGCTCACAAAACCCTACTTTCTCCTCCTCCTCTCAATCGTCTGGAGTACCGATACTTTTGCTTACCTCGTGGGTAAGTACTTCGGAAAGAGGAGGATTACTCCGACAGTCAGCCCCAAAAAGACCCTTGAGGGCTCACTCGGAGGGAGCGCTGCCGGAGCTCTTCTCTCCCTCTTTATAGGCTCAAAACTCGGCCTTTTTGAGCCATCCTTGGAGAGTTTTCTCCTCTTAACCTTCCTTACCGTCGTCTCCCAGCTGGGAGACCTCCTTGAGAGCGCTTTAAAGAGGCTCTTCGGAGTCAAGGACTCGGGAAGTACAATTCCCGGCCACGGGGGAGTTCTTGACAGACTTGACAGCACCCTTGCGGTTGCTCCATTTCTCCTCGTTATGGGAGGTCTATCGTGAAAAGAGTAGAGATTGGACACGGAAGCGGCGGCAAACTTACAAAAGAGCTGATAGAGAACCTCTTCCTCAAACACTTCGGCTCGCCGGCCCTCCACACCCTCTCGGACTCAACCTACGCTCCCGGGTTTAGGAAACTTGCAATTACTACCGACAGCTACGTCGTTCAGCCTCTCTTCTTTCCCGGCGGGAACATCGGGAAGCTTTCGGTCAGCGGAACGATAAACGACCTTACCGTGGGGGGAGCTCTCCCCAAATACTTAACCGCCGGTTTCATAATTGAAGAGGGCTTCCCGATTGAGGAGCTTGAAAAAATCGTCTCCTCAATGGCACAAACGGCCAAAGAGGCCGGAGTAGAAATCATTGCCGGCGATACAAAGGTTGTAGAAAAGGGTAAGTGCGACGGCGTTTATATAAACACGGCCGGGGTAGGGGAGGTTGTTAGGGAGCTCTCCCCCAAACTGATTAAACCCGGCGACAGGGTAATAGTCACCGGAACCGTCGGAGACCACGGAATTGCAATCTCCCTTGCAAGGGAAGAGTTTGAGCTTGAAGTTCCGACAGAAAGCGACTGTGCGCCCTTAAACTCCCTTTTAACTCCCCTCTTTGAGCTTTCCGGCCTTCGCTTCATGAGGGACCCTACAAGGGGCGGCCTTGCAACGGTGGTAATTGAGATGTGTGAGTCTGCGGGGCTCGGAGCTCTCCTCTTTGAGGAGGAAATCCCAGTAAGGGAAGACGTAAAGTTCGTCTGCGATATGCTCGGCTACGACCCCCTCTACCTTGCAAACGAGGGTAAGGCCGTTATCATCGTCTCTCCTGAAGATAGCGAAAAAGCCCTTGAGCTCCTTCACTCCCATCCTCTCGGGAAGGATGCCCGTATAATCGGTGAAATTACAGAGGATAAAGACGTTCTCTTAAAAACTTCGGTCGGCGGTCTTAGAAGGCTTGAGCTCCTTGAGGAAGACCCCCTGCCGAGGATTTGCTAAATGGTTGAGCCCTTTGAAGTCCTGAGAATTCTCATAGTCTCCTACACTTTCGTTTTAGCGGTAATCCTCTTTGACAGGAAGTTCTCCATCGGCCTGTGGAGGGAGCTCCTTACCTCCTCCCTCCTCTCACTCCTCCAGCTAATCCTCATCGGCTTTCTAATCCTTTTCTTCCTCAAACTCCGCCACCCTATTTACAACTTCCTCTTCGTCCTCTTTTTCTACTTTAACGCCTCCCTGATTTCCCTTAAGCGCTTCAACCTCCCCTTCTCAAAACTCAAAACCTTTCTCCTGATTTTTATCTCAATTTCAACTCTTTCAACTTTTGCCCTTTTCCTCCTCTACCTGGCCGGAATTCTAAAGCCGAAAGCCACCTCAATAATCCCCCTTGCCGGGATAGTCACTGCCGCGGGAATGAGGAGCCTCTCCCTTGCCTTTAAGTACTACGGAACCCGCCTTAAAGACCTTGAGGAGATAGTTTTAGGTATGGCGGCTTTGGGAGCTCCCGACATTGAAATCTTCAAATTCGTCTTCCGCCAGCTCATAGACGACATCACCGTTCCCGTCAGAGACATGTTCCGCTCTGCCGGAATAGTCCACATTCCCGGAGTTATGGTGGGCCTTCTCCTTGCGGGAGTCTTTCCCCTGAAGGCGGCTCTCGTCCAGTTTGCAATCCTCAGCACGATGGTTTTCCAGTTTACATTTACTCCCGCTTTTGCTTTAATTCTCCTTGTGTTCCTTTTCGGGATAAAGTTCCCCTACCCGGAGACAAGATGAGGAGAGAGAGAGTAAAAGAGCTTGTTGATTTAATCCACTCCCTTGCCCCGAAAGAGAGAAAAGTCAAGATAATGAACGTCTGCGGCTCCCACGAGCACACGATAACCTACTCAGGCCTTCGCTCGTTGATGCCCGAAACCGTTGAGCTCGTTCCCGGCCCGGGGTGCCCCGTCTGCGTCTGCTCCGAAAGCGACGTCATAAATGCCATAAACCTCTCAAAGAGGGATGATGTAATCCTTGCAACCTACGGCGATATGCTGAGAGTCCCCACGAAAATCGGCTCAATCAGAAGTAACGGCGGAAACTACAAGATGGTCTCCGCTCCCCACGAGGTTTTAAAAATTGCCCGCGGGAACCCCGATAAAAAGGTGGTCTTCTTCTCAATAGGCTTTGAAACCACAACCGCCCCGACAGCCGCACTCCTTGAGATGGGTGTTCCCGAGAATCTCTTTATCCTTACCTCTCAGAAACTGACTCCCGAAATAATGGAGGTTCTCGTTAAAGACTCCGAGGTCGGCGTTGACGCCTTCGTTGCCCCCGGCCACGTCTCTGCGATAGTCGGCTCAAACGCCTGGAGGGTTTTCCCCGAAAAGTACGGAATACCTACGGTCGTTGCCGGTTTTGAGCCCGAAAACCTACTCCTTGCGATAGTAAAAATCCTCTACCAGCTAAAAGAGGGCAGGGCCGAGCTTGAGAACGTTTACAGGGGAGTAGTGCGCCCCGAGGGGAATAGGAGAGCTCAGGAGCTTATGTACAAATACTTTGAAAAGGCCGACGTTAACTGGAAAGGAATAGGTCTGATACCCAAGTCGGGGCTGGAGCTCCGCCCCGAATACTCCCACCTTAACGCTAAAGTTGTCTTTAACCTCCCCGAGATAAAAGAGGAAAAAATTCCGGGGTGCATCTGCGACAAGGTCGTCCTCGGAAAGGCCTACCCTACCGACTGCAAACTCTTTGGAACTGCCTGCACCCCGAGAAACCCTAAAGGCCCCTGCATGGTCTCCTTAGAGGGCGCCTGCAACATCTGGTACCGCTTCGGCAATTAAGATTTTATACCGATGAGATTTTTACCTTAAGGCAGTTCCATCTATATCCACAATTATTGCATTTGCATCTGGTACTTTTGGTTTCCATCTTAAATCCAAAGTCTTTGTCTTCGCTGACAGAAAAAGAACCACACTTGGGACATCGAAGCCCAATAAAGCTTAGTGCATTTTGCATAATACTATTAGCTAATTTTATAAAGGGATTTTCCTCTTCTTTACCCATAACTCTACCTCCTTTAGTTCTTCTTGGTTATTTTGAGGATTTGTTTTAAGGCCTTTAGGATTGCCTCTACAAGCATATTACTTGGCTTTGTAGGTTTAGGATAGGGAGATTTTGGTCCTTTAATTGACATTTTTCCTCCTTTATGGTTGGGTTTTGCCAATTTAGTCCGTTAATTGCTAGTAAAGATGTCCAGTTTCTTTTAAAATTTGTCTATACTTTTCTCTTTCTCTTTTAATGGCGTTTTGCATGCTTCTACCAAGTTCTCCTATAGCATAGTAGTTGATTCCTGCAGATACGATTCCTCCTACAATAGGAACTATTCTAAGAATTGTTTTTGAGATTGTTTTCTTAGTTAGCTTGACCCCCAGAATTTTTGCTATCTGTTTTGCTAACTGAGTAATTACTTTATCGCTTATTTTTTTCCTTAAAATTTCTTTAGCTTCTTTTTGGGCTATCTGCTTTGCAACCTCTCTGATTGCTAGGGATATTCCTCCAACACCGCTTCCTAGTGCAATTATTTTAAGTATATCTTCTCTTATTGTGTACATATAGTCTTCTGATGAAAGAGTAGCTATTTCCTCTTTTGGTACGAGGGGAGAGGGGAGGACTCCATATAGGTATCCAAGTTCTTGAGCTAATCTATATAGTACTCTAACATATTCTTCTATATCCAAAACCATTGTTGCTATTCCTACTGGGCCTCCAACTCCACCGGTCATTCCTATCATAGCTAAATGTTTCTGAGCTCCGTCAATGTAGTGTTGAGCTAAGTCATCTATTATTCCTTCGTGGATTCCGTATGTATCTATTGAGTGGGATACTAAGCTCTTGGCCGCTCTACTCAGTTTTCCCCAAACTTCAAATGGTTCTACTTGATATAGAGGAAGTTTATAAGCATTTAAGAGTCCGTCTTCAATTACTTTTATAACAACATTAGCGTTTTCTGTGGGCATTTCCCCTCCAACTGTTCGGTATTTCCTCGTAATCCAAATTCACGTTGTCGAAAATTAAAACTTCCTTTTAAGGTCATCAAACATTGAGTCTATTTTTGAGTGGTATTCTTTTGCTTTTTCTGGATCAAGCTCTTCAAGGCTGTTGAATAATCCATTAGTTTTCTCTCTTACTTTTGCGTCTAAGAGGCTTTTCATAAAAATTTTCCCGGCTTCAGCTAAAATCGGTAGAATTTCCTTTAGCATTTTATCCTCCCTGGTTTAGTTTCTCTTTTACAAAGATTACTTCTTTAATGACCCATATCCTGGGTCATTAGGAGGCAAAATTCAGCAGGGGTGTGCTGGTTTATAGATTAGGATATTGGATTAGTTTGTCCCTTTATAATTTGGAGGGTATTTTGGAGAAATGCAGGGTTTTACTTGTTGAGGACGACCGGACTCAGAGGGAGCTCCTTACCGAACTTTTAGAAGAGGAGGGCTTTTCGGTCACTTCGGCCTCAAGCGGTGAAAGGGCCCTTGACCTCTTCAGGAAGGAGCACTACGACGCAGTTATTACCGATGTTCGCCTTCCCGGTATGAGCGGTTTGGAGCTCCTACAGAAGTTAAAAGAGCTTGAGCCCGCTGTTGAAATAATAGTGATAACTGCTTTCAGCAGCGTTGATGATGCTGTAAAGGCTATAAAAATGGGGGCTTTTCACTACGTAACAAAGCCCTTTGAGCCCGAAGTTCTGGTTAACCTGCTCAGGAAGGCCTGCAAGCTGAGACTCCTCTCTAAACCTTCAAGGGAGTGTTGCGGTCTGGTTTACTCCTCAAAGGTTATGGAGAATTTGATTAATCAGGCCTCACTCTTTGCCCGCTCCGATGCTCCCGTTTTAATAACCGGTGAAAGCGGTAGCGGTAAGGAGCTCCTTGCCCGGTTTATCCACAGGGAGAGCGGTAGAAAGGGGGAGTTTGTTGCGGTTAACTGCGGAGCTCTCCCCAAGGAGCTCTTTGAGGCCGAGCTCTTCGGCTACGAGAAGGGAGCCTTCACCGGAGCAACCTCTTCCAAAAAGGGGCTTGTTGAGGAGGCCGAAGGGGGAACTCTCTTCCTTGACGAAATCGGCGAGCTCCCCTTAGAGCTCCAGCCTAAACTCCTGCGTTTCCTTCAGGAGGGAGAGTTCAGAAGGGTGGGGAGCACCAAGCTCAGAAAGGCCGACGTTCGGATTGTAGCCGCAACAAACAGAAACTTAAAGAGAATGGTTGAAGAGGGCAAGTTCAGAGAAGACCTGTACTACCGGCTGAGCGTTTTAACTCTTAATATACCGCCCCTCAGAGAGAGGCCTGAGGACATTCCCGTTTTGATTGAGCACTTCTTAAGGAAGTACTCCGAAAAGTACTCAAAAGAGGTTAAAATAACCCCCGAAGCCCTTGAGCTTCTTTTGTCTTACTCCTATCCCGGAAATGTCAGGGAGCTTGAAAATCTGATTCACCGTTTAGTTATCCTTTCAAGGGGAGAGGTTGATAGAGCTCTCCTTACCTCCCTTATGAACCTGCCTTCCCCTTCGACTTCCTTTACTCCCGACCTTTCAAAGCCTTTGCCTAAGGTAATTGAGGAGGTTGAGCGGGCAATGATAGAGGAGGCCTTAAGGAGGGCCAACTTTGTCCAAACGAGGGCTGCAAGGCTTTTGGGAATAGACGAAAAATCTCTGAGGTATAAGAGGAAGAAGTATGGAATTTAGGGAGCTCCTCTTTAGGAAACTATCACTTTTTGCCCTGCCTTTAACTCTCCTTTTTACCGTTATGCTCCTAAACTTCTACTTCCTTCGGAGTGAGCTTGAGGACTTCTACTCCCTCGTTATAAAAGAGGAAATAACAAAAGTTCGCTCTGTCGTTGAGGGAACCCTTTCTGCAGGCGGAGACCCCGTTGACGCTATCAGCTATTATATAGAGCATTCAAAACTACTTGAAGGAGCTACTTTCTACATCGGAGGGAGGGAGGTTATAGTTCCCGGCTCCGATATATCCGACTCTTACTATCAAGTTGTCTTGGAACTTAAACCCTTTAGGTTCAAACTCTACATTGATACTTCCTACCTGAAGAAGCTCAACCGACACATAGAGATAATTTTCCTTTCCCTTCTCTTTTTCACTCTCCTCTTTTTGCTCTTTCTCCTCTACTGGCTCAGGGAGTACTACAACGAGAAGATAGAGCGCGAAAAGGAGAGACAGGAGAAGGAGAGGATTAAGAGTATTAACCTCGTAATTCACTCAATCCTCCACGAGGTAAAGAATAGACTTAACGTTTTAAACCTTTTACTCCACAGGTTTGAAAAAAGCGGTGATAACAAGTACCTTGAGATGCTCAGGGGAGAGCTCCGCTCCTTAAACCGCTACGTTGAAGAGACGGCCGACTTGAGGAGACCGGTTTCTCTTGATATTACCGAGTTTTCGGTCGGAGCTCTCTTCAGCGAGCTGAAACTCAGAGTGAAGCCCCTTGCTGATAAGGGAAAAGTTAAACTCCTTTTTGACTATCGGAACTGCCCCTTGAAAGCTGACTACGAAAGGCTCCTCTCTGCTTTAACCGACCTTGTAAAAAACGCCATTGAGGCCCTTGAAGGTAAGGATAAAAAGGTTGTGAGGATAGAGGGACGGGGGGACGGGAAGTTTTACACCTTTAGGGTTCTTGACAGCGGAGGAGAACTACCGAAAGGGGAGCTCTTTAAACCTTTTAAGACCTCAAAGGATAAAGGTTTCGGTTTGGGGCTCTTTAACGTAAAGAGGGTAGCTCTGGCCCACGGGGGAGAAGTAAGAGCCTTCACACAGGATGGCTGGACAGTTTTTGAGCTGAAAATTCCTGTCGACCGCTCGGAAATTTCCCCGAAAGAAGGAGAGTAGATTCGGAAATTTTTCCGTCCTGTTCTCTCCGGTTTCCCTCTCTTTAGGCGTCCTAAAATTGGCACTCCGCTTGCTAATAATACCCGATGTAATGGTTGAGGTAATTATGAGAAAAATTCTTTTAATAGCTTTTGTTGCAGCATTGACGGGGTTTTTGCCGCAGACGGTAGTTGCTCAAACTCAGGGGGCGAAGATTTACGGAGCTTGTTTGGTGCAACCCCTTCCTGATGAACCCTTCTCTAAACATGTGCGTTATCAACCTCAGCACGTTTCCTCTGAGGAATTTAACTCCGTTCTCTCGGTTAAACATGAAGCCGGTTGTACCTATCTTGGCTCTCACTTTCTTGAGGGAAAAGTTCTAAAGGTTTCTCATAAGCCAGGATTTAGACGCAAGAACGTAACAAGGTTATTGCCCTTACTGGAATATAAGGGTGTAAACGGCTATGTGGCCTGCAAGTTGATTGATGAAACTGCCGAAAAAACCTACGACTTCTCTAAGTGGCGCAAGTGGTGCAGGAGGTAGAGATGCTAAGAAAATTTGTCAGCCTGATGCTCTTTTACTCCCTTCTGGTGATGCTTATCAGCGGTGTGGTTCTCTTCATAATGCCCCACGGAAGGGTAGCCTACTGGACGGGCTGGACTTTCTTAGGCCTTGATAAAGACCAGTGGGATAATCTCCACATTGTCTTCGGTTTTCTCATGCTCTTTTTCGGCTTCTGGCACCTCCTCTTAAACTGGAGGGCTATCGTAAACTACTTCAAAACTAAAAATTTCCTCGTTTCAACTCTTTTAACCATTATCGTTGCCGTCGGGGCTGTTGCAAACTTACCTCCGTTTAAGAACTTCATTGACTTCGGTGAAAAGATTAAGAACAGCTGGCCTAAACCCGCAACCATGCCTCCCGCTCCACACGCCGAGCTCTTTCCCCTCTCTAAAGTTGCCCGGATGTTAGGCCTTGAGCCCCGGCAGGCCGTTGAAGTTCTCAGGAGCAGGGGCATTAAAGTTCCTTCACCAAATACCACTTTAAAAGAGATTGCAAACCTTAACGGTACTACTCCCGCAAGGGTTTACGAGATTCTCCTTCAGACGTCTCCGAAGAAAAACTCTTCCGGAATTACTCAGTTCCAACCGGGCTCTGGTATGGGCAGGCTTACTTTAAAGGAGGTCTGCACTCAGCTGAGGATTCCTCTTAACGTTTGTCTTGAAAGGCTTAGGAAGAGGGGAATTAAGGCAGCTCCCGATTCTCAGCTCAGAGAGATTGCCTTTAGAAACGGACTCTATCCCTATCAGTTAATTGAAATCTTATTAGGAGGTAAAAATGGGGAAACTTCAGAAGCTGGCCATGAGTGATGAAGGCTTCATCTTTGACCCGGAAACGGGAAGTAGCTTCACTGTTAACCAGACCGGTCTCTTTATCCTGAAGCTCCTTAAGGAGGGTAAAAGTCAGGAGGAGGTTGTTGAGGCTTTAACAGAGGAGTTTGACGTGAGCCGTGAGGAGGCCGCCAGAGACCTGATTGACTTCCTTGAGCAGCTAAGGCTCAACGGCCTTTTAAGGGAGGAGAAAAGTGTATAAGGTAGCCGTTTCGGGAATAAATGCCGTTGATAACCCCGGCCCCGGCGTCGGCATTGCAAAGAGTTTAAAGGAGGGAGATAAGGAGCTCCGAGTCTTCGGCCTTGCCTACGACGCCATGGAGCCGGGAATCTACATGGACTGGCTGATAGACAGGAGTTTCATAATGCCCTACCCCAGTGAGGGGGAGGAGCTCTTCTTAAACCGGCTCCTCTACATTAAGGAGAAGTACGGCCTTGATGCGGTAATTCCCGCCCTTGACGCAGAGCTCCCCCTCTTCATAAAAGGCGCCCAGTACCTTAAAAACCTCGGGATAAAAACCTTCCTCCCGACTCAGGAGCAGTTTAACTTAAGGGCTAAAGATAAACTCCCCGAAGTTGCCGAGAGAATAGGGGTTAAAGTTCCCAGGACAGTTGTCGTTACCTCCTACGAGGAGCTCAGTAAAGCCGTCTCCGAGCTCGGCTTCCCCGTTATGATTAAGGGCATCTTCTACAAGGCCTACAAAGTCCAGAATATGGCTCAGGCCACCGCCTACTTTAACTCAATAGTCAGTGAGTGGGGCTATCCGATAATCGTTCAGGAGGTGGTCTCTGGTGAGGAGATGAACGTTGTAGGGGTCGGAGACGGTGAAGGAGGGCACTTCGGCCTTGTGGGAATAAAGAAGCTCTGGATAACCAGCCTCGGGAAAATCTGGACAGGAGTAACCGTAAAGAACGAAAAACTCCTTGAGGCCGTAGAGGGTTTTGTTTCTGTTTACTCTTGGAGGGGAGCCTTTGAGTTTGAGTGTATAGCTACCGATAGCGACGTCTACCTGATTGAGATTAATCCCCGATTTCCCGCGTGGGTTTACTTCTCAACGGGAGTCGGCGTAAATCTTCCCTACAGGCTCCTTCAGGCGGCTTTGGGAGTGGAACCAGAAAGGAGCTGGGATTACGAGGCCGGAAAGCTCTACGTCCGCTACACCGACGATCTCGTTACCGACATGGGTAGATTTCAGAAAATCGTTACTTCCGGGGAGGTGTAGAATGGGGTGCCTTCTGGCAGCCGCGGTTCTTTTGGGAGCTCTTTTATTTACTTCCGGCTGCTGCTGCTGTCACCCCTGCGGAGGGGTATGCCAGCATCCCTGTAAGCACTCTTTAAATCAAGATTTAAGGAGGTAGAAAATGAAAAAGCCCTACGAGAAGCCGGTAATTTTCAAGCTCAAAACCGGCTTTATGAATAAGTTCGGCGGAGGTTCCTATTTCTTAAAGAAGGTTCGCTCCGAGATAGAGGGGATAAGCGTTGACGAGCTCGTTAAAGAGTTCGGCTCTCCCCTCTTTGTCTTTTCCGAGAGGAAGCTGAGACAGAAGTTCCGTGAGCTGAAGAATGCCTTTACTCTCCGCTACCCCAACGTTGAGTTCAGCTGGTCCTACAAGACCAACTATCTTGACGCTATCTGCGCGATTCTCCACGATGAGGGGGAAACCGCCGAAGTTGTCTCGGAGTTTGAGTACGAGAAGGCGAGGAGGCTCGGAGTTCCCGGCAACAAGATTATTTACAACGGTCCCTATAAGCCCCTTGATTCCCTGCGTGTTGCAGTCAGGGAGGGGGCAAGAATTAACGTTGACCACTTTGAGGAGATAGCTGACCTTGAGCAGGTTGCCGACGAGCTGGGAGCCAAGCCCCGTATAGGCATCAGGCTTAACATGGATACGGGAATTCAACCCCAGTGGAGCCGTTTCGGCTTCAACCTTGAGAGCGGTCAGGCTATAGACGCTGTTAAGAGAATTGCCGCCGGAGGCAAACTTGAGCTTGTCGGTCTCCACTGCCACATCGGTACCTTTATCCTTGAGCCCCGTGCCTACGAGCAGGAAGTAAAGAAGATGGTTGAGTTCGCTTACCGCATTGAGGAGGAGTTCGGGTTTAAAATTGAGTACCTTGATATAGGAGGCGGTTTCCCCTCAAAGAACAGGCTCAGGGGAATTTACCTCCCTCCCGACGTTGCCGTCCCCTCAGTTGACGAGTTTGCAGAAGGGGTTTGCAATGCTTTACTCTCATCCCTCCGTCCCGGGGATTACCCGAAATTAATCCTTGAAAGCGGAAGGGCTATAGTTGATGAGGCCGGCTACCTGATTACTACAGTCCACGCTGCAAAGAGAATGCCCAACGGCAGAAAGGCCTACGTCGTTGATGCGGGAGTAAACATTCTCTTTACCGCTTTCTGGTACCACTTTAACGTTGAGCTTGACAGAGAGGTAAACGGCCCGGCCGAACCCTGCATTCTCTACGGCCCCTTGTGTATGAACATTGACGTTGTTGACGATATGGTTCAACTCCCTCCCCTTCCGAGGGGAACGAGATTAATCCTTTCCCCCGTAGGCGCCTACAACGTTACCCAGTGGATGCAGTTTATCAGGTACAGGCCCAACGTCGTTTTAATCGGGGAAAACGGAGAGGTTGAACTAATCAGAGAGGCCGAAGACCTTTCGGACATAGTCAGAAGAGAGAGACTCCCCGAAAGGTTGGAGCTGAAATGGAAAGATTAAAGGTCTACTTTCTCCCTATTCTGAGGAGCTATTCGGCGGTTCTCTTCAACTCAAGTTTCTCAGGAGGAGGAGCTCTCCTCCTTCTGACCTTTTTAAACCCCAACCTCGGCTTAGGGGGGTTAGTTGCCGTTATTTCGGCCTACCTCTTTGCCCGACTAATCGGCTTTAAGAGGGAGTTCCTTCGCCTTGACTACTACATCTACAACCCCCTTCTGGTGGGCCTTTCCCTGGGCTACCTCTTTAAAGTTTCCCTTCTCAGCCTCCTTTTCTTTGCGGTTGCCGGAGTTATGACCTTTCTCTTAACCTACGCCCTCTCTTCCCTCTTCTCCTACTACCTTAAGCTTCCCGTCCTCAGCGTTCCCTTCGTTATAGGGAGTTCCCTCCTCTACCTGGCGAGCGTAAAGTTCAGTAACCTCTTTGCGATAAACCTCTACCCCCACAGAGCTCCCACCTTTTCTTTTAACCTACCCTTACCCCTTGAAGGCTACCTGAAATCCCTCGGAGCAATCTTCTTTGTTCCCGATTCATTTGCCGGCTTTGTTATTTTCCTCGTTCTCCTAATGGTCTCACGGATTCTTCTCTTCCTTTCACTTTTGGGCTACTTTTCGGGAGCCCTCTTTCAGGCCTTTTTAACCGGCTCAACCTATCAAGCCTTTACCGATACTTCTGCCTTCAACTACATCCTTACCTCAATGGCGGTAGGAGGGGTTTTCCTCATTCCCTCCTTAAGGAGCTACAAATTCGCCCTCCTCTCCTCCCTCATCGCCGTTCCTTTAAGTGCCGGGGCCAAGGTCTTCTGGGAGAGCTACGGACTTCCCGTTTTTGCCATACCCTTTAACGTCTCAACTCACATGCTCCTCTACGTTTTAATCGCCATCAGCTACTACTCTGTCGTAAAGATTTACAAGGGAACTCCCGAAAGGACCCTTGACTACTACCTTACCTACCAGAGGAGGTTTCCCTTTACCGGCAGGGAGCTCCTACCGCCCTTTTCGGGGAAGTGGACCGTCTGGCAGTCCTTTAACGGCCGATGGACCCACAAAGGCCCCTGGAGGTACGCTCTTGACTTTGTTATTACCGATGAAGAGGGTAAGACGTATAAAGGGGAAGGCCTTTACCTTACCGACTACTACGCCTTCGGTAAACCCGTTCTCTCTCCCGTTGACGGTGAGGTCGTCTCTGTAGTCTCCAACCTTCCCGATAACCCTCCCGGAAAGGCCGATAAAGAGAACAACTGGGGCAATTACGTTCTAATTTACGACAGAAGGGGCTTTTACGTTCTCCTGTGCCACTTTAAGCAGAACTCTATCAGGGTAAAGCCGGGAGAGCACGTTGTGAAGGGTACCCTTTTGGGGCAGTGCGGGAACTCCGGCTACTCTCCTCAGCCCCACATCCACCTTCACGTTCAGCTCCTTCCCCACTTGGGAGCTCCCACTGCTCCCTTTAACCTTGCCTCTTATCTGTCGGGAGATTTCTTCTACGACTGCGGAGTACCCAGAGAGGGGCAGGAGATTGAGCCGGTTTACCCAGATAAATACCTATTTAACCGCCTCAACCTCCTGATTGACCAGGAGATGGAGTTTACAGTAGCGGAAGGGAAAAAGGAACTCCCCCTCAAACTGAAAGTAAAAATGGCTCCCGACGGAACTTTCTACTTAACCGACGGTGCCGCAAAACTCTACTTCGGAATAGGGAACTCTACCTTCTACTTCTACTACTTTGAAGGAGATATTTCCTCTCCCCTGAAATATTTCTTCTTTGCCGCTCCGAAAATTCCTTTAATTAACAGGGAAGGGATAAAGTGGAGCGATTACCTGCCCTTTTTATCCCTATCATCTCCCTTAAAGAGGGAGCTCTACCTCTTCCTCTCCTCTTTTGTTCACAACTTTTCATTAACTAAAGTTAATCTTTTGTTTGCCTCTGCCGACAGGGTAGTATCTGATATAATCTCCCCCGATTCTAAAAGGACGAAAGGAGAGCTTTTAATATCCCCCGATTTTGGTTTTGAAGAGTTAAAGTTCGGCAATATTGTAATAAGGAGGAAAAGATGAAAAAAGAAGCAGTATTACTTGGAGTCATAGTAACTGCGCTTTTTTCCGGTTCATCTATGGGAGCTAACTTAAATCTTCACGGTTATCAAGGACTTTACTGGAGTTATATTGATTATTCGGGTTCTGACCTCAAAAACTATGGCATCAGCAGTACCTATTACATATCCGGTTTCGGTAAATACCACGGCGTACAATTTGGTTTTACTTCAACAACCATAGACTACAAAAATAACATTCCAACTTTGAAACAGTATGAGCTAACTTTGGTTTACAATAACATGAACGATTGGCTTGAAAATCACACCTTTACTCTTGGCGGGCATTACATCAGCACTACAGATGACCTTAGTAGAGGAGCTCATACTTTCTTTGCAGACTGTACCTATTCCAACTCCTTCTCCCCCTATTATTACAAGTGGTCGGGTGGTCTTTCCTTCTACTACACCAGGTACTCAAACGAGGTCGGCTTCTCCGCCGTTCAGGTTAACCCTCACGGCACTTATAAACTCTTCTCCGATGTCCAAAAAGGCGCTCTCTACATAGACCTTACCGGCTACGCCATTCACTTGACAAAGGACGAGCCCCTCGGACTCAGTAAGAAGAACTACTACTCACTTGAAGGAGCTCTCAGGTACTACTACGGCCGCTACGACTTTAAAGTGGGCGGCTGGGTCGGTCAACAGGTCTTTGCCGTAAAAAACGGAGGTTTCGTAGTTTACAACCTTGCAGAGAAGTATAAAGGAGGAGCTCAGGCTGAGGTCGGCTATACCTTCAAAAACAGAATCAGACTCTCTACCAGCGTCTCTTATAACAGGTATAAAGAGCTTGCGAGCGATAACGACGTTGACCAGACCGCATTTACCGCTTCACTGGGCTACAGGTTTTAGGGGGAGCGGTGCTGAGGGCTCTCCTCCTTACTCTCATTTTCTTAAGCTCCTCCGCCTTCGGCCTTGACTATCAGGAGATAAAGAACTCCTACTACCGCTCTTACCTTTACGAGAGGAGCGGCAACTACGAAGACGCGATAAAGGCCTTAATGCCGGTCTATAAGAGTTTCCCAAACGGCTATACTGTTAACCTCAGGCTCGGGTGGCTCTACTACCTTGTAAAGAAGTACGCAAACTCCGAGTTCCACTACAAAAAAGCCCTTCAAGCAGTTCCCTCGTCGGTTGAAGCTATGCTCGGCCTCACCCTTCCCTACATAGCTCAGGGAAAGTGGTCTGATACCGAAGCCCTCTGCTACAGGATTCTCAGAATTGACTACTACAACTACTACGGAAACCTCAGGCTCTCTTATGCTCTGAGAATGGAGGGTAAGTACTCTATTGCGGAAGCCGTTAATAGGAAGATGCTCTCAATCTACCCTGCCGACGTTAACTTCCTCCTTGAGCTTGCCCTTTCTCTCTACAACCAAGGGAAGACCGCTTACGCAAAGAGTCTTTTTGAGGATATTCTTATCCTTGATCCGGAAAACACAGTTGCAAAAGAGTACTTAAATAGGTTTAAGAACGAAGCTGAGGCAGGAACCGGAAGAGGGGAGAGTAAAAAGAGAAATTGAGGGGGGAGCTCTACTCCCCCTTTAACCTCTTAACTGCCTTCAGGCCTATATCTCTTCTGTAGTGCATTCCTTCAAAGTGGATTTTCTCTACAGCCTTGTAAACCCTTTCCCTTGCTTCAACTATGTCTCTACCTAAAGCTGTAACGTTTAGAACTCTTCCTCCGTTTGTTACCAGCTTCCCGTTTTCTACCTTTGTTCCTGCGTGGAATACCACTACCGTCGGGATTTTCTCTGCCTCTTCAATTCCCGTTATCATCTTTCCCTTCTCATACTTACCCGGGTAGCCCTTAGAGGCGAGAACAACGCAGATTGAGGTCTCCTCCTTCCACTTTAGCTCGTCAACCAGTTTCCCCTCTGCAACGCTCATGCAGACCTCAAAAAGGTCGCTGTCAAGCCTCCTTAAAATTGCCTGTGCTTCGGGGTCGCCGAACCTTACGTTAAACTCAAGGACTTTAACTCCATCCTCTGTAATCATCAGCCCGGCGTAGAGAACTCCCCTGAAGGGGTGTCCCTCTTCTCTCATTCCCCTTAAAATCGGCTTTATAACCTTTTCCTGAACTTCCCTTTCAAGCTCCTCCGATAGAACCGGTGCGGGGGAGTAGGCGCCCATCCCTCCGGTGTTGGGCCCTTTATCTCCGTCAAAGACCGCCTTGTGGTCTTGGGCCGTTGCCAGCGGGATGAACCTCTCTCCGTCCGTTATTACAAGGTAAGAGGCCTCCTCTCCGAAGAGACACTCCTCAATCACTACTCTGTCTCCGGCGCTGCCGAAGACCTTTTCAACCATTATTCTTTCAATTGCCTCAATTGCCTCTTCAACGGTCTGGGCAATAACCACCCCTTTACCTGCCGCAAGGCCGTCGGCCTTGACTACTATGGGAGCTCCCTTCTTCCTTACGTACTCCTTTGCCTCTTCAGGGCTACTAAAGACCTTAAAGTCTGCCGTGGGAACTCCGTACTTCTTCATCATCTCCTTTGAGAAGGCCTTGCTCCCCTCCAACCTGGCCGCCGCTTTACTAGGCCCGAAAATCTTCAGCCCTCTCTTCTCAAACTCGTCAACTATTCCGGCAACCAGCGGAGCTTCGGGGCCTACCACCGTCAGGTTTATCCCCTCTTTTTGTGCAAAGTCTGCAAGTTTTTCAACTTCTGTCGGGGAAACACCCACGCACTCCCCGATTTGGGCTATTCCGGGATTGCCGGGAGCTCCGTAAACCTTGCTTACCTTATCGCTCTGAGCCAGCTTCCAAGCAAGGGCGTGCTCTCTTCCTCCGCCTCCGACTACCAGTATCTTCATCTTCCAGCTCCTTGCCGCTCTTTTTTCAGCCAATTATCTTAAATTGAGCCTTCCTTATCAACTTTAAACCTTACCTCTACCTTTTTAATCGGGCTCTCTATCCCCTTCAGCGCCCCGATGTACCCCTCAATTACCCCCTTTAAGCTCTCCTGAACGAACCTCTTCAGCGGAACCCTCTTCCCGTTAACGAAGAGAGCCGTCTTCTCCCTCTCCTTCAAAAACTCCTTTTCAATAAAGTCGGCAACATCCTCGGGCTTCTCAATTGAGAACCTCCTAATTTCCCTATCCTCCAGCGGAAAATCGGAAACTACGCCGATTAGGTTATCAAGGTTCTTGTAGAGAGCTCTCTCCCTAAACTCCTTCCTTACGACTTCAAACTTGGGCACTTCAGAGCCCTTAAAACCTTCACAAACAACCAAATCGTAATCCCCGAAGAGGAGAAACGCCA
The DNA here is from genome assembly GCA_027068415.1 of Desulfurobacteriaceae bacterium. Taxonomy (GTDB): domain Bacteria; phylum Aquificota; class Aquificia; order Desulfurobacteriales; family Desulfurobacteriaceae; genus Thermovibrio. The sequence goes on from JAMOTD010000009.1 coordinate 31,346, forward strand.
GGTAGAGGGGGTCTCTTTCCTCTATCTCCATAAAGAGTGTTAACCTGTCGGGCTCAACGAGGCCTACGGCTTCAGCCCCGGCCTCCTTATACCTGTAGGTGTCGGTTCCTTCTCTGTCTTTTATTACTTCCCTGTGCTTTGTTGACTTTAAAACGGCTACCCTATAGCCCCTCTTTACGAGGATTTCCACCACTTTTGTGGCAAAGGTTGTCTTCCCGCTGTTGTGGTATCCCACAAAGGCCACTACAGGTGCCATTACTCCTCCCAGACGTTTGAGATAACTATTGTGCTTCCCTCACGGCGGACTACTATCCTGTAGCGTCTCCTCTTTTCCCCGACCCGGCCGATTTCCCTTCCCGTTCTCTTTAATATTTTCTTCACATACTCCTTTGTCTCCCTGTAGGGGGGAACTCTCCTGCCGTACCTTTCAACTGCCCCCTCCCCCGCATTGTAGGCCGCAAGGGCCAACTTCCAGTCTCCGTACTTGTCGTAGAGCTCCCTCAGGTACTCCGCTCCGGCCCTTAAGTTCTCATCGGGGTTGAAGGGGTCTTTAACTCCCAACCTCTTTGCCGTTGAGGGCATCAGCTGACACAGTCCTATCGCCCCCTTACGAGAAACGGCTTTCGGGTTAAAGTTTGATTCGGCCCTTACCAGCTCTAAAAAGAGCCTCTCCGGTATTCCGTACTTCCTTGCGTAGTGCTTTACTTTCTCTTTAATCGTTTTTGCGTTCTTTGGCTTCTTAAACCTCTTTTCCCCGGCTCCCGTTATGTAAATTACTCCGTTTTTCTCGTAGACCTTTATCCATCCAAAACTACTACCCGAGAGGGCCGTTATCAGGGCAAGGCTAATTGAGAAGGTACATAAGCTTAACCTCTTCAACTTCCCCCCTCAGCACCTTAAAGATTTTCCCCATGCTCTCGGAGCTCTCCTGCCCCATCAACCTCTCAAGGAGTCCCCTCTTCTCCTTAACCTCGTACTTTACCGCGTTTGGGTAGCCCGAGAGCTCCCTCGCCACCTCAACAGCCCTGTCAAGACCTCCCAAGTAGTCAACCAGTCCCAGCTCTTTTGCTCTCCTTCCGGTAAATATCCTTCCGTCTGCGAACTCCCTTACCTTCTCAACGGGAATCTTCCTCCCCTGTGCGACGGCCTCAACGAACTGTCTGTAGGAGTCGTCTATTAACCGCTGAACAATCTTTAAACTCTCCGGGTCGGGCTCCTTAAAGGGGTTTAAGAGGTCTTTAAACTTTCCACTCTTAACCGTTATGACCTTTACGCCGATTTTGTCTGCAAGCCCCTTTAAGTTATAAGTTTGGAGAATTACTCCTATGCTCCCCGTTATCGTTCCCGGGTTAGCCACTATCTTGCTCGCCCCGACGCTGACGTACAGCCCTCCCGATGCCGCCACCGAGCCCATAGAGACCACCACAGGCTTTTTCTCCTTTACCTCTTTAACCTTCTCGTAAATCTCCTGGCACGCCCCTACCACTCCCCCGGGAGAGTCAACCCTTAGAACTATCGCCTTAACGCTCGGCTCCGTCTCTAACCTATCAAGGGTCTTCACCACCTTATCGGAAGACTTTATAACCCCGTAGAGCTTAACGATTGCAATTTTTGGAGCTCCGAGCCCTTTTACCACTCCCCTTACCAAAACACCGGCAATCAGCGACAGAATAGTTGCAACTACTAAAACGGCAAAGAGAATCTTTAACTTCCTCAATTTAATCCTCCACTTTGAAGTGCTCCTTTACAAATCTATACCTCTCCCTTTCGGGAATTGCCTTTAGGAGCTCCCCGTTCTCGGCGTTTCCCTCCCTTATCTCCCTCCCCAGCTCTTTAGAGAGCCTCTTTAACCCCCTCAACCTTGCGGCCTTTGCAACCACCGCCGCAGCTGCAACGACCGGCTCGTTTTCTCCCTTCTCTACCGCAACCACCTCAATTTCCGGAAATTCCCCTTTAACCCTCTCACCGATTTTCCTGCTGAACTTATCAATCACTATTTCCTTCGCCCCGTACTTCTCCACCAATTCTTTTAAAATCTGAAGGTAAATCTCCTCAAGGAGTCTATTTTGGTTTTTTAACTTCCTGTAAAGCCTGTTGTACTCCTCGGGCATTAATACTCTGACCTTTCCGTGGCAGATTTTCCTGATTTTCTCGTCAAGCTCAAAAATCTTCTCCTCTTTTAACTTCTTTGAGTCCTTTACTCCCAGCTTTAGGAGCTCCCTGTAAGCCTTTTTATCCGCCCAAACGCAGGCCACGGCCAGCGGCCCGAAGAATTCTCCCTTCCCCGCCTCATCACACCCGACTATCGGAAAACTCCTGCCCTTTAAAACCTCATCTGCAAGGGCTTTCTCAACCCTCTCCTTTAACTTTTCCCTCTCCTTCCCCCCGAAGGTTATTGAGCCGGTTGAGTAAACCTGAACTACTCCCTGGCCGAACTTAAACCGTGCGGCAACTCCCTCTGGGGCTTTCTCCTCCTTACCTCCCAACTCCTTCAGTTTTTCTATTACCTTTCCTACTTCTTCCCTCTTTACCTTCACCTTATCCTAACCTCAAAGCCTATTCCCGCCTCTGCTCCGTAGTAGGAGTTATACCTCAACTCTAAGTAGTACCTATCGTTCAGGTATAGCTCCACACTTCCCCCGTACTCGGGGTTCTGCCCCGTCGTCTCGTACCCTATTAACTTTATCCTCTTTGAGAGCCTCTTTGTAATCGTGAGCTTTGCAACGGTCTCTCCGTACTTTGTTATGTAAGGCTCAACGGAGAAACTCTCAAGGCCGAGAGCTTTCTGGAACTTGCCCTCTATCGGTTTAAAGAAAGAAGAGGCTGCGTAGTAGGCAATCTGGACTGCCGGGAAGAGCTCCGAGCTGGCCTCAATCTGCTCCGGTGAAGCCCCCGTCATTATCAGGTTCATTATCTGCTCCCTCGTTAAGGGCGGGTCTGATGTCAGGTAGATTGTGGGCGAGGAGAGTTCCCCCTCTATCTTCATGTAGACGTAATATCCCGAAATGCGGGCAGAGGCCAGTACACTAACTCTTCCTCTTTTCCTCTGTAGGTCTTCAATCGTTCCCGAGCCGTAGAGGACTTTAAACTTCTTGCCCATGTAGTTTATCTCTCCGCTCGTTACGTAGAAGTTCCCCGAGATTACCGGCTCCCCGTTTACGGTGGTTAACCTTAGGCTCGGGAGAATCTCTATCCAGAAGAGCTCTCCCTTCAACTTTACCGGTTCGTCAAAGATTGCCGATACCTTAACCTTTATCGGGATTTTCGTAACTTCTCCCCTGCCAGTCTCCTCCTCTCTCTTCTCTTCCGGCTTTTTGAAAAAGAGCTTTGTTCTTGAGAGCTCTACGCTTCCGGTTAAACTCCTCTTCTTTAAGTCATAACTCAAGTTTCCCGATAGGAGACTCTTCCACACCTCTATTTGACCTACCGGAATCTGAGAAACAGCGATAACTACTTCGTGATTTGTCCTGTTTATCAGAACGTTTCCGTCTCCCACCGAGAGCTCTCCCTTCAGCTCCTCCAGCTCTCCGTTTCTAACCTCTGCCTCAAGGGAGCTTACAATTAACCTGTCAAGCAGGTATAGACTCTTCAGGCTGATGCCGTCTCCCCTAACCGCCGCATCGTACTCAAGTTTTCCGGCATACCTAAACTTCCCATTTACCTTTAAATCCCCCCGGGCGTAGGGTAATACCCCATTTAACTTAAATAGGTATATAAGCCCTTTTGCCCCAAGCTGCGCCTCAAACTCTGCCGAAAGGGGCTCAACTCTTGGCTCCTTAAACTCAATCCAGCCGTCAACGTAGGAGAGTGTAAAGGGGGAGACCGAAACGTCCCTTCCTTTTATTTTTAGGTACACCCCTGTCGGTGAGTAGAGTTTGTAGAAACCATAAGGTTTTACAGTAAATGTTGGAACAGAAACCAAACCCTCCAACTCCGGCAGCCCCAAATTAACAAAAGCCAAGTTAACCCTGACCTCTGCCCGGGGGCTCCTAAACTCTATTCCTTTTACACTTCCGACCAGATTCCCCCTATCCCCGAAGAGGAGAAGGTGAACGTCGCACCTCTCTCCAAATATCCTGATATTCCCCTGATTCCTCGGCTCAAGAACAGCTCCCTCAACCTTAAACTCTATCGGCTCTTTCAGGTACTCCGACTCAACTTTTCCTTTACCAGAAACTTTTACGGTAAAGTTAGGAACCAAACCCTCAAAGAAAGCATACCCACCACCGACAAAACTCCCGAACTCTCTCCCTAACTTCGCCTCTACCCCGACCTTCCCCTCTAAACTGCCGTCCTTTAACCCCAGAAGAACCTCTCCGCTGCTCTTAACCCCCTCAAACTCTCCCTTCAGCTTTACACCCCTATAGCTAACTGCAACGTTAAACCCCCTAAACTTTACGCCGTACTCCCCCTTCTCAAACTCCACTCCCTTAAACTTTCCCTCCTCTACCTCTCCCGAGAACTCCCCGTAAAGCCCTTTCCTGTATACAAACTCCCCGCTTCCGGTACCCGAGAGCTCCAGAATCCCGGGATACTCAAAATCCCCCTTAAACCCCGCGAGCTCCACTTTAACCTCACTCTCCCCGGGCCTTTTCAGCAGAAGAGCAATTTCCGCCCGCCCTGAGAGAGCTCCAGAGAGGTTAAAGGGGAGCTCCAGCCCGAATCCCTTAATCACTTTTAAGACAGAAGAGGCCGAAAAGTCGCTTACCTCAACTTTTACACCTATACTCTTATCCTTTATTCCGACCCTCAGCTCCCTGAGCTTAACTCCCGCGGGGCTATTTGCCGCTATTAACAGGGCATAATCCCTGTAGATAACAGAGCCCTCAACCGAGGGAAGGTAAACTCCCCACAGGGAGAGCTCCCCGCAGGAAAACCCGAACCGGACTTTGGGATTTCTCAAACTTCCGAAGACTTCACCGCTTCCCGAAACCTTCCCCTTTAATCCCAACTTCCTCAAAAAGTCAACTGAGGAAAGCTCTAATTCCCTACTGCTAAACCGTGAAGAGATTTCCCCGCCGGCAACGTCTACCTTTCCCCTTCCCTCAACAGAGCCGTCTGTACCTTTAAGTGAAATTCTAAAGAGGAGCTTCTTCCCGTTCCCTTTAACCTCTGCCCTTCCTTTCCCCCTATACCCTCTGAAGAAGAAATCCTCAACTCTAATATCTCCCCGGTAAGAGAGCTCCCCTCCCCTTTTGTACCCGAATGAGAGCTCTCCCCCAACAACCACAGAGGGTATCCACTTCCCGTACCTCTTCTTATAGAGGGCAACCTGCTTCATTCTCTCCAACCTGAAACCGTGAAGCTTTGCAACCCCTTTTACTTTTCTGTTTTCGTACTCTACCTTTCCCTTTATTCCTTCAGAGCGGAAAACGAAAACTCCTCTCTCCCTTGAGACTTCTCCCTTTCCATCAACTCTCCTTAAATCAATAACGGGATTTACGAGCCTATCTGCAGAGAGCTTGAACTTAAGCACCGGCTCTTTCACCTTCCCCTTCAGACTAAACTCCCCCTGCACTCCGTCAACCTCTATCCCCCCTTCTTTCAACTTTCCCCGAAAGCTTCCGTTAAGAAAGAGCTCCCTTAAAGACAGAATTCCCCCGTACTCAAGCTCAATACCTTCAAACTCCCCCTTTCCCCTTCTTATAATGACTTCCGGCTCCCTCAGGCTATAACACCCCTCACCTGCAGCTTTAAACTCTCTTCCTTTAATCTTCCCTTTTACTTCTGCTGCAAATTTATCACCATTAATTTTTACGATTAACTTATCCAATAAAAAAGAAGAACCAACAACACTACCCCTAAACCCCCCTTTACTCTCCTCAGAGTCAAAACGGAGTTCCCCCCTAACGAAAACATTCCCGTAAGAGAGTTCCACCTGCGGTATGTAGACTTTCCCGTCCTTTAAGTAGCCCGTAAACGGAAAGAGGTAAAAGTACTTCTCCCCCGCTTTACCTGAGATTCCTCCTACCCGGAGCTCCCTCTCTCCCTTGTAGAGCTCCCTTCCGTATAGAAGAAAATCCCCCTTTTCCACGAAAAGATATCCCACCTCTAACCTGTCAACGAGAAGAGGTGGCAGACTAAACTTAAATTTCCGGGATTTCTCCTCCTTGCCGGCCGGCAGTGAGACTTCTACCCTATCCGCCCTAATCAGGGAAAAGTGGGGTTTAAGGCGGGCAACGGAATCGTAGAGCAGGAGAGCTCCCTTTCCCCTTTCAACGGAGAGGGAGAACCTCCCGGAGTCAACCTCAAGCTCCTTAAAACTTACCGAGAGCTCCCCCTTTCTCAGGGAAAACTCCCACTTCAGCCCTTTAAGGGAGATAAAGAGCTTCTCCTTCTGGCTGAGGTAGTAGTCTAAGAGCTCCCTCCCGACCTGAAAGCTGAGGTAGAGAAAGAGGAGAACAATGAAGAGTTTCAGGAGCTTGTGAATTCTTCCGCTTTTAACAGACTTGAGGAGTTGAGAGAGGAACTCCCTATACTTCACTTCCTATCTCCAGACTCTCCCAGCTCTTACAGCGGGGGCATATCCAGTCAAAGGTGTCGGTTCTATATCCGCAGTTTTCGCACTTAAAGAGTTTTTCCCTCTCTTTTAGGCTGTCAAGGTACTGAACAACTTTGTTTACCACCTGCTTTCTCTGCCCTTTCTCCCACATTATCCTCAGGTAGGTTTCAAAGAGAGAAGCGCTGAACTTACCGCCTTGGGAGTGGTATCTGTCAAGGAGTTCCAAGGCCTCATCGCTCCTATTTTCCCTGAGGAGTAGCTCAACGCTCTTTGAAACCACCGGCAGGGAAAAGGCGTAGCTCTCCATGATCTCTGAGAGCTTTTCGTAGGAGAGCTCCCCGAAACTCTCCATAACTTGAAGAAACGGGTAAACGTGTTTGGGCGAGAGCTTGATCCCTTTCAGTGCTGCTCTGTACCCCTTCTCGCTCTCTCCCACCGAGTAGTATAGCTTTGACAGAACGTAGTAGAAGAGGGGAACAGGGACTCTGAAATTCAGTTTTCTTAAAATCCGGAAAGCCCTGTCGGTCCTTCCCTCATCTATGTACCTGTCGGCAAGGTAGAGCTTTGTGTGAATCAGCTCGTCGTAGAACTCTTCCTTAAGCTGAGAGGCTTTCTCAAGGAGCTCCACCGCCTCTTCTAACTTCCCGGCAACCCTCTTTATTCTTGCAAGCTCGTAGTAGAAGAAGCTCTCATCGGGGAACTTCGCTATCCCCTCCTTCAATGCCTCTTCGGCTCTATCTATAAACCCCGCCGACTTGTAGACAAGAGCCAGGTTGAGGATTACCAGCCTCTCCTCCTGAGGGGTCAGGTTCTCTTTTTTTAACCTTTCCAGTATTTTCAAGCTCTTGTAGTACTCCCCCTTCTCCTTTAGAAGAATCGCTAAAGTAAGATAAGCATTTATAGGGCTGTCAACGTCTATGTCGGTAACGTTCTTTATTAAATCGTGCCTGTTTACCGAGAGTTTCTTAAAGTAGCTCTCAAGGTCAAACTCTCTTTTGCGCTTAAAGAGCTCTTTCAGTTTTTTAAAGAGCATCTCTACTCCCAGAGCTCCTTTAAGAGCCTATAGGTCTCGTCAAGGGACTGTGGAATAACCTTTACCCCTCCCACTACCGGCATAAAGTTCGTATCGCCGAGCCACCTGGGAACAACGTGGTAGTGGATGTGGGTGTCAACGCTTCCGCCGGAGACCTTCCCCAAGTTGAGGCCGACGTTGAAGCCGTCGGGGTTGTAAGCCCTCTTTAAAACGGAAATTGACTTCTTCAGGAGCAGGTCAATCTCGGCAAGTTCCTCCGGCAGGAGAGAGAGGAAGTCTCCCGTGTGCCTAACGGGGCAGACCATGAGGTGGCCGGTGTTGTAGGGAAACCTGTTCAATATCACCAGTGCTTTCTCGCCCCTGTAGAGGAGAAGGTTCTCCGGGTCTTTCTCCGGAGGAGACTTAAAGGCCTCGCAAATAAAACAGCCGCTTCCCCTCTTTCCTTCAGAGGCTTCCTTAACGTACCTCAACCTCCACGGAGCCCAGATTATCTCCAACTTTTCCTCCTATAGAATGCCGCTGCTCTTTAAAGTTATTACAATTTCTCTCAGGTGCCCTCCGGCACTCTTCGGGGGTTTCTCGTAGAGCTCCCTTTCCTCTTTCCTTAAATAGTTAAATAATATTTTAGTTGCTACCTCGGGGAAGGTTGAAAGGAGCTCTCTACACCGGGAGCTCTCAACGAAGGAGGAGACAGTAGGGCTTAGCTTCAGCAAGTTGCACTCCTGAATGGCCTGTTTCAAGTACTTTTTAGAGTTTTTCTCTACGAACCTTTTAACATCCTCTTCACAGCTAACTTTAATTTGGCCGGTGACGTCGCCGAAGACGAACCCGATATCGGGGTCTCGGACTGTACACTTTAGGTGAGAAAGGGCGTCTTGAACGGCAAGTTTTACTGCCCTTTCATAGAGTTCCTCAACCTCCTTAACCGAGAGGTTGTAGCTTCCGGCAATTTCGGTAAAGAGCTCCAACCTCAAAACTCCCGGGGGAGTTATCTCCAACCTTGCCTCCGGGAGCCGGCCTTGTGAAAATTCAATAAACTCTTTCACCCCTTCCTGCCAGAAGAGAACGGGCTTTTTAAAGAGCCCCTCAAGGGTAAGTCCCGAAGCCGGACTTGTCCACAAACCGAAAATGAGAGCGGCAGTCAGAACTCTTTTCATCACCTTATCTCCCGATTACTTTTCGGCAATTTTACTCAAAAACCTCGTCAACGACCTTGAACATCACTTCATCTCTGACCTTAGCATATCTGGCAGACGTATTGGGCGAAGCGTGTCCCAAAAAGGCCTGAATAACTCTTATGTCAACTCCCTTCTCTACTAAGAAAGTGGCAAAGGTGTGCCTCAGCTTGTGGGGATGAAGATTAACTCCGCTCCTTTCCTTTATTCTGTTAAAGACGTACTTCGCCCCCTGATACGAGAGGGGGAAGAGCCTCTCGTCAGGCTTAAACTTTTCGGCGTAGGAAAGGAGCTCTCTCGCCAAAGAGCTGTTAAGGGGAATAAACCTCTCCTTGTTCCCTTTTCCCACAACCCTTAAAACAAACCTTCCCCTGTGGCTGGCTATGTTTGAAGGGGTTAGAGAGAGGAGCTCCGAAATCCTGAGGCCGCAGTAGAGAATAGTCTTTACCATCAGGTAATCCCTCTCTCCCCTCTCCTTTGCGACCTCAAGTACCCTCTCAACTTCCTCCCTCGTCAAGGCTTCGGGAACCCTTTGCTTAACTTTCCTTATCCTTAAAGAGGGCTTCACCGGGTTTTTCTCAATTACCTCCATGTCAACGAGGAAGTTAAAAAAGGAGTTTAGTGCTGAAATCCTGCGGTTTATTAGGGAAGGGCTACAGTTCATTAAACTCCTAAAGAGCATAACGTCCGCCGTTTTCACGCTCTCTACCGGCTTGTTTCCCACAGTCTTAATAAAGAGGTTAAGGTCGCTGGCGTACTCCTTGATTGTTCGGGGGGAGAGCTCCCTTTCCTTAAACTTCAAAAAGAGCTCAACGGCCTTCTCCAGCTCCAACTTTCCCTCCGTTTATCTATTCCCTCTATTTCTGAACCCGGAGTATTCCGATACCTCCTAAACCATCACAGGACGAATATATCAACGCTAAAACTGATGGTCTTCCCTCCTCTCCTCGCCCCTTCCCTGCAGTTTAACTATAACAAATATTAATTTGTTATAGAAAGTAACTCCTACCTCCTCTCCTTATATTTCTCAATAAGCTCCCTTACGGCCATTCTTTCTGGATAGGGGAGCTTAACAATCCTTCTTTCAAGAACTGGAATGGAGTATGGGTTAAGGTTTCTATCTTTGTGAGGGAAATCCCACAGAAGCATTCTGACTATTGCTTCAGCCCCTTCCCGTGCTCTTGAGAGCTTTTCATTCAAATATTGCGATACTGCACTTCTTAATTCTTCTATAAAATTCTCAAGTTCGCCGTAGTCTACGGGTTTCGTTAAAAGAGCACTATCGCCAATTCCAATAACGCCAATCGTGAGAAGTTTTTCATAAGGAACGGGAGCTCTCCTTTTGTCTGCAAGTGTGAGAATTCCTTTAACGCTCATCCCTCCTTTCCTAACAAGGTAAAACAGGTCTATAACATCTTTTGCTTTTACCCCATCTCTAAAAGCAGTAATTTTGTTAACGGTTATGTTCGTAAGAGTATTAAGGTAAATTCCCTTCTTTCTTACAGGAGGTTCTGCCAGTTTGTCCCTTAAAAAGTCTATTTTTAAAACAGCCCTATTGAGGTTTTCTACAAAAAGTCTCATATAAGAGCAGGTAACATCAAAACCTTCAACTTTATATCCTAATCCTCAGATGGTATTAACAACATCCCTATAAGCCCTTTCAAAGTCTAAGTCTTTGCTAAATAGGTCTAAATCGTCCGACAACCTGTGCTGAAAGTAAAACCTCGACAGAGCCGTTCCACCGGTAAGGTAGAGCTTATCCCTGTATTTAGGAAAAAGGGCAGATAAAATTTTGTCCTGCATAGGATAAAGAAGTTTGTAGTAATATTCCTTTTCCTTTTCTGCAGCCAAAACGAAGTGATGTTCCAAATTGCCCAATTAGACTCCTCCTTTCTACTTTTTTTACAGTCCTCCGATGTTTAAATCCCTTGTAGGCCTGTACTTTTCTTTAAGGTACTTCTAAGAAACGAGTTCACAGCACATATTCCAAGTAACGTCATCAACAAAAGCTATTTCTGCTTGTCCATTAATTACTACTCCGTTGTAATCTAAACTTTTCTTCCCGTTTTTATCCTCCTCTTTTCAACTTTATCACCTTTTCTCATTTCTAAATATGAGCCGAAACTACGGAAAAAGCTGATAGGATGCCGACAAAGTGGCTCAAAAAGGGAACGACGACGTCGTCGGCCAGCTCCTTTCCTTCCAGCTTTAAAGCTCTTTTGTAGTTTTCCCAGTAGAACTGGGGTGAAGAGAGGAATGCATACTCCTCTTTTACCCCCTTAAGCGGCAGGAGCGCCTGGGCAGTTTTAAGAGCCCCCACAACGTCTTCTTCTGCCCTTTTAGTTATTTTATCAATTACTGTTGAAGTGTAGGAAGCCGGCGGCGGCTGGCTAAAGAGCTCCCTCCCCTCCTCTTTAATTGTAGTAGATATGATAAACATCCCAACCAGAACTCCCAAGTGTGAGGAGTTTTCCGCAATAAGCCTGAAGCCAAGAAGTTTGTAGTTCTTCACGTGAAGTGAGACTATCAGGGCAAACCTAAAAGGGTCGGTTTTCATTAGCAGGTATAGTCCCTCACCAAAACTCTCGCTCTTGTAGTCCTCATCCTTTATAAGGAAGGCGTCAGGGAAGAAAACTGCAATCTCCTTGAGGTTAGGCTGCCCGTGGAACTCTAACAGAAGTTTAACCGTCTCTACAAAGGCTTCAGTCTCCTCTACCGGGTTAAGCGGCTTCACTTATAGCTCTCTAAAGGTTCAACCGAAAACTTCTTACGAGAAGCTACTCTTTCTCTTCCAGCCATTCCAGTAAGTCCTTTACAGTTAAAGAGGCATTCAAAGTTTCAGCCAAAATGCCGTTAACCCTTTCCTGCATCCCTGCTTATAATTTTAGAGAGCCCGCTAAATCTGGTCAAGAACTCCCTTCTATTCAAAGAGCCGAAGTTCTGTTCCATAAAATTCGAGAATAGGTCTGCACAACAAAATCCTGAAGAGGAGCGAGCTTATCAAGTTCAATCAAATCAATCAGGTCTTTAACTCTCTCTACCACTTTTCTCTCTTCCAGATAAGAAGTAGCTGCGAAGACCTTCCGAAAGTAGACCCCTTCTTGGGCCGTTTCTACCCTTAAAGGAGAAAAACCCTCAAGCGGAATAGTTTCAAAGACCCCGCTAAACTGGTCTTCAACAAAATCAACCGACACCATCAAACCACTTTTCCCTATAATCGCACGCCACATCCTAAGGGTAGAAGAGGAAAGGAGACGGAAAGCAAATACCGGAAATCTCTCTAATAGAAAGAACTCCAGCTCTCTTTTACTCCAGCTACTCAGAGAAAGCCCTTGGTAAAAGAAGTCAAGGTCGTAAGAAATTCTGTAAGCTCTCTTTAAGAGGAACCTCACAAGCGCCGTACCGCCGGTTAAAACAAAAGGGAACTCCTCCCACTTGGCAAATTCGGAAAGGGCTTTAAGAATCTCGTCTTGAAAGTCATAGAGGCGAGAAAATTTCATTTCCATACCCTCTTAAGGCCTCTAACAGACCTGCACAGCCGAAGAGCATTGCGTCCCCCAAGGGGTAGGCGTACTCTCCCAGCTCCTTAAATTTCTCCCTATTAGGGCCGACCAGGTAAACTTTTTCGGGTTTTATACTTTCTATAAAGAGAGCTCCGTGGCCGCCGTCCTTGTAAACCTCTTCAAAAGTTATTCTCCCCGCAATCAGCTTCACCATAAAATTTTTGAGTTTATCAGGAGTAAGCATCCTCGTGTGGTGCTCAAGGAAACCGCAGATAAGCCCGTCCCTGACTGTAGAAACGAGAGTGTGCCCGTTGCCGCAGTCTATACAGACAAACTCCCTGACGCCCTCTTCCTTTGCGTAGGAGTAAACTCCGGCCACCGCCGCAAGTTTGCTGTCCATTACAAAGCCCCTGAGCCCCTCATCTTTAATCTGCCTCAGAACCGAATCAAACCGGCTCAAAAACCCCGTCTCCTCCGTGTGGTAGAGCTCCCACGGCCTCCTGCTCTTTCCTAAGAGCTCCCTAAGGTAGTTAAATCTCGTAATCCTGTCGCTCTGCCCCTTGATAAAGCCATGGTCCTGACAGGCAACCCCGATAAACTCAAAGTTCTCCTTTAATCCCCCTAAAGCCCTCAGCCCTTTGAAAACCTCAAACTCAAGGTCCCTCAGGCAAAGGTCACACTCTTCAATCTCGCTTACAACCTCTATTCCGAGCTCCTTCACCTGTGTAAGGTCGTCCCTGAAGGTCTTTGCGGCCTGTGGAGAAGCGAAAGCCCTTCCTCCCCTTTTTATAAACTCAATTACCGCCTTCTTTAAAGGCCCTCCTCCCATCGTATAGCCGCAGAGCTTAAGCTCCTTCCCCCTGTGCTCCCTGACCCTTTTCGCCAGCTTCGTCGTAGGTGAGGGCAGAACCGCCTTAATCCAGTTCTCCGGAGCCTCTCCTTTAATGGGAATTAATATGTCCTGTGTGCCTTTACCCACATCTACCAAAACGGCTTCCATAACCGCCCCCGCAGGAATAGAATTAAGACTTGAGCTCAATTTTATAACCTTAAGGAGCACTAAAAGATGTTTGAGATAGCTCAGGAGGAGTTCTCCGGACCGGTAATAAAGGTAATCGGAGTAGGCGGCGGAGGAGGAAACGCCGTTGCAAGAATGTGTGAAAAGGGAATAAGCGGAGTTGAGTTTATAGCCGTAAACACCGACGCTCAAGTCCTCTCAAGGCTTCCCGTTCCCGTTAAAGTCCAAATCGGTGAGAAGTTAACAAAGGGGCTGGGAGCAGGAGGAAAGCCGGAAATCGGAGAGCAGGCAGCCCTTGAAGACGAACCAAAAATTAGAGAGGTCTTAGAAGGCTCGGACATGGTCTTTATAACCGCCGGAATGGGAGGCGGAACTGGTACCGGAGCCGCCCCGATTGTTGCCAAAGTGGCCAAAAACATGGGAATCCTAACAATCGGCGTGGTGACCCGCCCCTTTGACTTTGAGGGTAGGCGCCGTCAGGAGTTCGCAGAGGCGGGAATAAGGAGGCTAAAGGAGTTCGTTGATACCCTCATGGTAGTCCCGAATCAAAAGCTCATAACCGTTGCCCCAAAAGGGCTCAGCATAAGCAGTGCCTTTGAGCTTGCCGACAACGTTCTCTATCAGGCGGTTAAGGGAATAACCGAAGTTATTACTAAACCGGGCCTCATAAACCTTGACTTTGCCGACGTTAAAAGCGTCATGCACAGCGGGGGTTATGCCCTAATCGGAACAGGTGAGGCCGACGGAGAGGACAGGGCTTTAACGGCCGCGAGGAAGGCGATAGACAACCCCCTCCTTGAGAACGTTCAGGTTGAGGGGGCAAGCAAAATCCTCGTCAACATTACCGGTGGGAGCGATTTAACCCTTGACGAGGCCTACGCCGCAGCCTCCTTGATTAAGGAGAGGGCAAAGAGGGACGACACCAACTTCTTCTTCGGGGTCACCCTTGAGCCGGAGCTCAGCGGAACGATTCAAGTTACGGTAATTGCAACCGGGTTTGACGATAAAGGAAGGCCTATAAGGATTTTCGGCGGCAAGGATAAAGAGGTTAAGGGTGAAGGGGAGCTCCCCTTTGACATCGGCGACATAATAAAGAAGTTAAAGGATGAGGACTAAAGAAGCTCCTCCTTCTCAATAAAGAGAGCCCCCCTCTCTAAGAGCTCCTCCTCGGCCCTCTCTGTAGTCTCCGGGCTCACTCCCCTAACTGCGTCGGAGAAAACGAAGACCTGGTAGCCTAAGTTGAGCCCGCCCAGGGCTGTATTCTTAACGCAGTAGTCGGTTGCCACCCCGCAGACAAAGAGTCTCTTTACTCCCCTCTCCCTTAAAAGGGAGTCAAGAAGAGTTCCCTGAAAACCCGAGTAGGCCTCAAGCTCGGGCTTGTCTCCCTTGTTTATTATGAAGGTATCGGGAGGGAGCTCCAGCCCGTCAATAAACTCTGCCCCCCTGCTCCACTGGACGCAGTGCCTCGGCCAAATTCCTCCGTTATCCTTAAATGATACGTGGTTCTCCGGGTGCCAGTCCCTCGTTGCAAAGATCGGCAGTCCTTTCTCCCTAAAGAGGGAGACGTAGGAGTTTATAACGGGGACAATCTCCTCCGCCCCCTTAACGGGAAGGGAGCCGCCGGAGGAGAAGTCCTTCTGCATGTCAACGACGATAAGGGCGTCAAAGGGGGTAAGCCTTAACCTCGCCATCTCTACTGAGCAACCATCTTAAATGCGTTTATTACGAGCTCTTTTGCGTTGTCAACAGAGAGCTTTGAGGTGTTTACCTTCATGTGGAAGAGGTTAATTCCCCTAACGTCCTCGTCACACAGGTCTTTGTAGAACTCGGCCTCCTTTGAGTCAATCTTCATCAGCTGCTTCTCGGCCTCCTCAATTGAGAGCCCCGTATTCTCGGCAAAGACCTTTACCCTGTCGTGGAAGGGAGCCTCAACCTTTACGTGGAAAGAGTTGGGGTACTCCTGAAGAACGCAGGCTGCACCGTGGCCTACAATTACGACGTTATTTGAAACGGCAAAGGCGGTAATCGTCTTCACCAGTGCATCCCTGAACTCCTCAAAGGATATCTCCTTCTTCTTCTCACCGAAGAGAGCTCCGAAGTCAATTAAACTCTTGTCAAGCTGGAAGAGGTCAAAGAATGAGAGCTTTGAGGGAACGTACTTAAACTCGCTGTAATCCTCTATCTTCCACTCGGGAACTCCGAGCCTCTTTGCAACCTCAGAGAGTATCTCGGTGTAAACCAGCTTATAGCCCAGCTCTTGGGCAACCTTCCTTGCGACCTCAAGCCCCATTGAGCCCAGCTCGTAAGTGATTGTTATTACGCCCATTCTTCCCTCCAGAAAGCGCTTTTTGTAGTCAGGATTTGCTAATAAGTTTACCCTAATGGAAGTTGCAAGTTCAACAAAGAAGTCCTCATCACACTGAGGCGGTAAAACCCTGTCAAGCTCTGTAAAGAACTCCTCCAAGACCGGCAGAACTTCCGGACAACACAGGGCGAGCTCCTCATCCTCGTAAAGGAGCTCCACCGCACCAACTACCCTATCCCTCTCCTTCACCTTCCACCTCTGTAAGCTCTATCGGGGGGAGGTCTTGTAAAGAGGCAAGGCCGAAGTGCTCAAGGAAAGCCTTCGTAGTACCGTAGAGCTTCGGCCTTCCCGGGGAGCTCTCCCTGCCGACAACCTCAATTAGCCCCTTCTCAAGGAGTGACTTCAGAGCCCCGTCGGGGTTCTGGCCCCTTATCTGGGCTATTCTCTTCCTCGTTATGGGCTGGTTGTAGGCCACTATAGCCAAAACCTCAAGCAGAGGTCTTGAGAGCCTTACGGGCCTCTCCTCAACGAACTTAGAGAGCTCCTCCTTAAGCTCAGGAGCCGTAAAGAACCTATAACCTCCTGCCACCTTCTTTAAAACTATTCCCCTGTCGGAATAGTCAAGGAGGAGCTGCGAAATCACGAGGGAGACCTTCTCTTTCTCTATCCCCAGCTTTTCCGAGAGCTCCTCCTCCGAAACCGGCTCCTGAGAGAGGAAAATTGCCCCTTCAATTAACTTCTTCTCTTTCTCCATTCCTCAATCTCTCTGACTATGAGGGAGGTTCCGTCGGGGGGGAAAAGCCCCGATAGGGCTTCCTCCATCTTCCTGCGCTCCATTATATCAAACAGGATTCTCTCTATTCCTTGTAGGAAAAGCTCTACGCTGAGCTCAGACTCCCTAAACAACAGCGCCCCTCCCCTATCTGCCAAGAACTTACCGTTAAAGTACTGGTGCTCGTCCGCCGCGTAGGGGTAGGGAATCAGGATAGAGGGGAGCCTGAAGGCAGCAATCTCCGAGACTGCCAGAGCTCCCGCCCTTGAAACAACCCCGTCGCTGGCTGCGTAGAGCTCCCAGATTTTCCCGTAAAAGGGAATAACCGCCGCCGGAATTCGGCTGCCTGCGTAGACCTCCCTCAACCTCCCCTCTTTGCCGTACCCGGTAAGGTGGATAACCTGCAGCGGTTTTCCCTTTAAACCCGGAGCAGCCTTCTCAACGAGCCTGTTAATTGAGAGAGCTCCCTGACTTCCCCCCAAGATCAGAAGGGTCTTCCTCCCCTCCTCAAGGGAGAGCTCGGCTAAAACCCTCCTCCTTAGCTCATCCCTCCTCTCGGCCGCCTCCAAAACCTCCCTCCTGAGGGGATTTCCCGTAAAGAGGCACTCACACCTTAAGTACCTCTCGGCCTGGGGGAAGCCGAGGAAGGCCTTAACTGCAAACCTTGAGAGAAACCTGTTTGTCTTTCCCGGAACCGAGTTCTGCTCCTGAATGAAGAGGGGAACTCCCTTCAGAGCACAGGCCACCCCCAGCGGAAGCGAGGAGTAGCCCCCGAAAATTACGGCACAGTCGGGTTTAAACTCCTTTAAAATCCCCAAGAGCTCTACCGCAGCCCTTCCGTACCCCAAGAGTGCAGAAACTCCCCTTACTCCCTTACCGCGAAAAGAGGTATAGTCAAAGAGGAGACTCCTATCGGCGGGGAAGCCCAACCTCCCCTCAATCCCCCCCTTTGAGCCGACAAACAGGAGCTCGTGCCCCCTCTTTCTAAGCTCCTCAGCCACCGCAAGAGCGGGAAAGTAGTGGCCTCCCGTTCCTCCTCCGGCAATTACTACCCTCAAGCGTACCTTCCCCTTCCCTTTAACCTTATCTTCACCTTTGACTCTGCCGGCAGACCCCTTGCTATGCTCATCAAAAAGCCGACGGCCAAGAAGTTGGCAATGAGGGAGCTCCCTCCCATACTCAGGAAAGGAAGAGTAATTCCCGTAGTGGGGATAAGCCCCAAGTTAACCCCTATGTGAACCATAGCCTCAAGGAAGATGTAGAGGGTAAGTCCCAAGGCCATAAACTTCCCGACCATCTCGTCGGAGCGGTCTGCTATAGAAAGCCCCAAGAAAAGAATTCCGAAGTAGGCCAGTATTATCAGAACGGCCCCTACGGCCCCTACCTCCTCGGCAATGTGGGAGAACATAAAATCGCTGAAGGCAAATGTTAAAAAGAGGAATTTTGACTGAACTCCCTGTCCTATCCCCATTCCCGTCAGCCCGCCGGAGGCAAATGCCACGAAGGCCTGAACCAGCTGATAGCTGCTGTACTTACCGCTGGTGTAGTAGTACTTCTCCGGGTCAAAGAGGATTTTTATCCGGGCTATCCTGTAGGGAGCCGAGACAACCGCAAAGGTAAAGAGGGCAAGGCCGAAGGCGGCCGGAACGACGATGTACCTAAGGTTTAGCCCGGTAATAAAGAGAATCGCAAATATGACTATTGAGAGAATCATTGCAGAGCCCAAGTCCTTCTCAAGGAGAATCAGAATTACCGGAACGAAGGCAAGGAGCATTAATTTTGCAAAGTCTCTCCAGTCGTTCTGAATGTCGGACCACTTGTACTGAACGTAGCCTGAGACAAAGAGGATAACTAAAACCTTTGCAATCTCTGCAGGCTGGAGGGAAATTCCGGCAACTATTATCCAGCTCTTTGAGTTGTTTATCTCCCTTCCGAAGAGCAGGACCGCCACAAGGAGCAGGTTCGCAAGGCCGTAAAGCCCCCAGAGGACCTTCTCCCTTGCAATCTCCCTGTAGTCAACCCTCTTGTATATAAAGAGGGCAATCAGAACTCCCAATCCCAAAGCTATTGCCTGCTTAAGGGCGTAGGAGTAAGGTTTAAGACCGAGCTTTAAGCACCAGAAGTAGCTTCCGGTGTAGATAAAGACAATTCCCGCCAAAGAGAGAAGCAGAGAAATCAAGAAAATTGAAAGGGCGGCGGCTCTCTTATACAACCTCTTCCTCCAGCTTCCTAACTGCCTCCTTAAAGGCCTCTCCCCTTTCGGCGTAGTTTCTGAACATGTCAAAACTGGCACACCCGGGGGAGAGGAGAACCACGTCTCCCGGCTCTGCGCCGGAGAAGGCAAGCCTTACGGCCTCCTCCATACTCCGGGCCCTGATTACCTCAACCAGAGAAGAGAAGCTCTCCTCTATTATTGGGGCGGCCTGGCCTATTGCAACTACCCTCTTAACCCTCTCCTTAATAATCGGAGAGAGGACTTTAAAGTCAAGGCCTTTATCCTTCCCGCCTGCTATCAGTATAACCCTCTCAAACGAAAGAAGAGCCTTTGCCACCGAATCAACGTTTGTTGACTTTGAATCGTTGATAAAGAGAACTCCCCTCACCTTTCCAACCGGCTCCGTCCTGTGGGGAAGCCCTTTGAAGCCGGAGAACCCCCGGTAGATTTCCTCCTCCGTCAGCCCCAAGAGCCTTAGGATTGAGAGTGCGCAGAGGTAGTTTTGAAGGTTGTGAACTCCTTTAAGGGGGAGCTCCCCCACATCAATCCTAACCCCATCCCCCGTCAGGCACTTCCCTTCAACCCTGAACTCCCCTCCCTCTCCGAAACCGATAACTCCCTCTCCCTTTATCCCTTTCAAACTCGGGTCTTCCCTGTTTACAACGAGCCAGTCAAAGTGCTCCCTCATTTTTAACTTTGCCTTAAGGTACTCCTCAAAACTGCCGTACCTGTCAAGGTGGTCGGGAGTGACGTTCAGTATAGCCCCAACGTCCCCCCTAAAAGAGGTAAGGTCCTCTATCTGGAAAGAGGAGAGCTCTAAAACAGAGATAGATTCCCCGTCGGTCTCAAGAGCAAAGGAAGATGCAGCAATTCCGTAGTTCCCTCCGACAAACGCCTTCCTACCGGCCTCTTTAAGGGCGTGGTAAACCAGGGCAGTGGTAGTGCTCTTACCGTTCGTTCCCGTTATTCCCACTATCTCCCCCTTCATGAACCTGTAGGCAAGTTCAACCTCACCGTAGAGGGGGACGGAGCTCTCCTCAAGGAGCTTTACCGTACGGTGCCCGGGAGGAAAGCCGGGAGATTTGACTGCAAAGTCGTAGTCTGAAACCTTTTCTATCCCGTCTCCGTCTTCAAAGAAGTCAAAGTCAAAGCCGAGCTTCTCAAGGAGCTCCCCCGCTCCTCTTCCGCTTACCCCCCTCCCCAAAATTAGAGCTTTCAGCATAAGTCTCCCCCGAAATGACTTAGATCAAAAGTAGATTATAGCTTCAAACCCATTTATTAAGTAAGTGAATAGTGAATCAACAAGTTACTGAAGATAAACCTATAATTAAAAAATAAAGAAAAGGCTGTACAACAAAAATAAAAGCCTTTAGCATTTGAACCCTGGTAGGGGGGCTAACTTAATTCGGGGAACTGATGAGAGGAATAAAAAGAATAGTGGCAGCAGCTACACTCATTTTGATACTCGGAGGGGGTGCACAGGCCTTTCCCCTCGTAAAGGACAACACAAAAAGGGAAGGATACGAGTACAAACTCTTTATCCTGAAGAGCGACAAGCCCTCGGTCTGTCAAAAGCTCTGCGAGATTGACCCGAGCTGCAGCGCCTGGGAGTTTGTAAGGAGCGGTTTTGAGGGGGAAAAGCCCAAGTGCTACCTCCAGAGGGGAATCTCAAAGCCCGCTATCGACAAGTGCTGCGTTTCTGGAATTAAACCGGCCTACCTCTTTAAGAGAATGGAGATTAGGGAGCCCTGGGGAAGAGAGTTTAAAGTTGTAGTCTGCAACCCCCTCAACATTCCCGGCAGCAGGGAGAAGTTCGGCTGGAAGGAAGAGCCCCGGGAGCTCGGTGAGGCCGCTCCTCCTAAAGGAGCGAAGGGAATTCTCTACCTTGCCCCTCCCAACGAAAGCGAGCCAGCCGTAGTTGAAGGCGTCGTAAGAGTTCCTGAAAGAGGCGGGGAGCTCCTAATCAGAACCGCCGGAAATATAAACTCAAGCTATAAGCTCGTTGTAAAGGCCGGCGGAGAGGAGCTCTTTAGCGGTGAGATTGACGGCTCAAGGTGGAGAACAGTTAGAGTTGACCTCTCAAAGTGGAGGGGAAAGGCCGTTAAAGTGGAGCTCCTGGGCTACCCCCTGGGCTGGTTCTACAACTACATCTTTATAGACAGCATAGAGCTCCGATAACCTCTCCCGCTATAATTAACCGACACTCAAGCGGGAGAGAAGAACTCCATGAGAAAGTTTGCCCTGAGTAGCGGCCTCAAGGTTTATCTCAAAAAGAGGGAAGACCTTAACTCCGTTTCGGTAAACGTCTGGGTTAAAGCCGGAGCCTCCTACGAAAGTGATGAGAACAGGGGCGTAGCCCACTTCCTTGAGCACGTTCTCTTCTGCGGAAGCTCAAAGTACTCCCAGGGGGAGATAGACAGGATTGTTGAGGAGCTGGGAGGGGAGCTAAACGCCGCAACTTCCTACGACTACACCTACTACTACATCAACCTCCCCTCAACGGCAGGTTTAAGGGCGGTAGAGCTCCTTTCCCAGCTGGTCTGCCATCCCTTAATAACCGACGAAGCCGTAGAGAAGGAAAAGCCCATAGTCCTTGAGGAGATTGCAAGGAGCAGGGATAACCCTCAGGAGATCTTCGCCGAGAGGTTTATGGAGGAGCTCTATAGAGATGCCCCCTACCGCTACCCGATTTTGGGCTTTGCCCAAACCGTTGAGAAGTTTACTGCCAAGACCCTCCTTGACTTCTACAGCTCCCTCTACACTCCCGAAAGAATGGCAGTCGTGATTGTGGGAAACTTCAATGAAAACGAAGCCCTCAAAGAAGTTGAGGAGCACTTCAACCTTAATAGAAAGGGTGCTCCGCCTCCCGCTCCCCCGGTAGAGAGCTCCCTTAAAGGGGGGGGATACTTTGAAATTAGCCACCCTGCCGTAAGCGTTCCCTATGTGAGCCTCGGCTGGAAGCTCCCTCCCTGCTCAAGGAAGGACGTCTACTACGAGATTCTTGACTCCCTCCTTTCCTCGGGAAGAAGCTCCCTCCTCTATAGGCACTTGAGGGAAAGGGGGCTCGTTTACGGAGCCTACGCCAACTACCAGAACCTTCTCCTTGGCTCAAACTACTCGGTTCTCCTCATAACCGACAGGGTTGACGAAGCCTTGAGGGAGCTCAGGGAGCTCCTGTCTCAAGTTCCCTCAATAACCAAGGAGGAGTTTGAGTTCGCAAAGAGCAAGCTCTTTAAGGGGGAGCTCTTCGGAAGGGAGTCGGGAGAGGCCGAGGCCGACGCAATCGGCTTTGCAGGAGCGATAGTTGAAGACGACGGCTACTACGCCGACTTCTTCAAAGACCTTCAGGAGGCAACCTACGGGGAGTTCATAGAGAGGGTAAACTTCCTCACCGAAGAGCCTACGGTCGGACTACTCCTGCCCCAAGCAACTTAACTTCTCCTCGTAAACCCTCTCTCCGTACTTCTTCCTGAGTTCCTCCATCCTTTTCTCAAAGAGCTCCCTAACCCTCTTCCTTAGGAGCTCCTCCTTAACTTTTCCGTAGGCATCCCCGTAGGGAAGAGGACGAGGCGGCTTTTTCTCCTCAACCTCAATCAACAAAACCCTGCCGTCGGGCATTTTCAGGAGGTTGAACCTCTCCTTTGAGCTAAAAACTAAGAGGGAGACCGGGTTTTCCTTGTCGTCGGAGGAGACGAGCCACTGCCTCGCGCTTCTTAAGACCTTTTCGGGAACGGCCTTTTGAATATTCTCACCCCTCTTTAAGGTCTCTAAGCTCCCCTTTGCCTCCTTCTCGTCGGGAAAGACGAAGACCCTTATCTTCGCAGTTCCCGGAGCCTTAAACTTCTCCTTGTGTTTTTCGTAGTACTCCCTAATCTCCCTGTCTGAGAGCTTAACCGATGAGAGGAGCTCCCTCTCAAATTCCTCTACTGCAAGCCTCTCCTTAAAAGCCCTCAGTGCATTCTTGAACTCTTCTCTCTCGTTAAGCCCCTCTTTCAGAGCGAGGGTATAGAGGGCGTAAGTCTCAAGGGCTTTCTCTATCTTTTTCTTTGTGGGTTTTCCCTCAATGAGGGGGGAAATCTCTCCGTAGGTTATCTTTTGGCCTTTAAATTCACCGACAACGTCTGAAGGTTTTGCCGGTGTGGGGTTTAAAACCTTAATCTCATTCCTTATCTGCGAAAGTATCTCCTCCCTCTTTGAGACGTACTTATTTGCAAGGAGGGATGCCTTTACCGATTTTACCCTCCGGGGAGTTCTCTCCTTCTCGGGAAGCTTCTCTATCGCCCTCTCAAGCTCCTCTTTGCTTACCTTTATCCCCTTTAACTTCTCGTTAAGGTAGGAGTAGGAAAGGTTCCTTATCCTGAACCTCTCAACCCTGCTTTTAAGGGGCTCCCCCTTGAAGAGCCCCCTCTTCTCCGCATCTACCAAAATCAGGGTTCTCTCAACAATCTTGTTTAGGAGCTCCCGTTTTCCCTTCTCCCCCTTATAGTACTTCTCAAGTGCCCACCGAGGAATCGCTTCCTCAACGTACCTATAGTAAGAGAGAGTTATCCCTTTATCGTCAACCCTTGCAACTTCCGTTTCGGGGCTGCACTTACCGTAAGAACCGGAAACTGCAAAAATGCTCAAAAGAAGGGGAAGAAAGGCTCTCATGGTTCCTCCAAGTTTCAAAACTTAATACTTTGCTGATTGTATCAAACTCTTATTTTCTCAAGGAATCTTTCAACGGTTATCTCTATCTGGCGGGAGTTCTCAAGACACTCAATCCACTCCTTCGGAACGGCAGAGATTGAGAGGTACCCCCCCGAGAGAGCTCCCGTAATAAAGGCCACCGCGTCAGTATCCCCTCCGAACTCCCCGTAGGAGTTTACGGCCGATAGAACGGCCCTCCTGTAGGAGGATGGGTATCTGAGGAAGAGGTAAATCCCCAAGGACGTCGCCTCCGGGGCAAAGCTGCCGTTTCCCAGTAGCAGAATGACGTCGTCAAGGGGGAGCTCCCCCTTCTTTAAGACCTGAACCAGAAGGTCAAGGTATCCCCTTACGTTCTCGCTCCTTGCAAGCTCCCTCAGTGAGTCAACGAAAGAGAGCTTCCCCTCAAGGGTTGAGAGCTCCGCCCTTCCCCCGACCGCCATTGAAACCGCGGCGGCCAGCACCCCCGCAGAGTCAACGAGGGTCTCGTCAGAGTGGGTAATTGAAGAGACGTAAGCCCCCTCCTGATATGCCTCAAGGGAGTTATCCCACCTGAAAAGACCCGCGGCAACGGCCGGAATTGCCCCGTCAACGTCACAGGCCTTCACTCTTGCCTCATCACTCTCAAGGCCTGCGGCGTAAGAGAGGGCTGCGTTAACGTGGGCGCCGGAAGGGTACCTGTGGGACTTCTCGTCCTTAACCCACTCAATCAGCTTCTCTACGTAGAGGTTTTCGTCAAAGTAGCCCTTCTCGGCGTAAACCTCAAGGGCAAGGAGAAAAATCTGGCTCTCGTGGGAGTACTGCCCCCTCTTTAGGTAGGGGCAGACCGAAAGGGGAGAGGGCTCCATAAAGCCGAGGATTGCTCCTCCGTAAGCCCTCTTAACCGTCTCTCTGTCCATCTCCTCAACCAAGGTTCCGAGGGCGTCTCCTATCACAGCTCCGAAAACTGCCCCTTTTATTTTCTCCTTAACCATTCTCTCCTCCTTTAAACTTCAGTGCCTATAATTTAAACTCACCGCAAGGAGAGAGATATGTTTAAAGCCGATAGAGAGCTTGCCCGCTACCTTTACAGAAAAAGGTTAAAGAGGAAGAGGAGCTTCTACCTTTCCTTCCTCTTTCCCGGATTGGGTCAAGTCTATCAGGGGAGGCTTGTTTCGGGTCTCCTCTTTGCCCTTATTTTCTTCTTTCCCTTCCACTACCTCTACCTCATCGGGGAGCTCCTATCCTACGGCGGGATAACGCTCTTGGGCTCCCAGCTCCTTCTTTATCTTCTTCAGCTTTACGACGCTTATAGGGGAAGTAAGAGGGAGAGTTCCCCCTGTGAAGATTTCTGTCCTGCCGGCGTTCCCGTTCCTACCTTTATGAGCCTCTGCGAGAGGGGAGAGTTTGAGAAGGCCTTCGCCTCCTTCCTCTCTAAGGCCCCGTTTCCCTTTACTCTGGGGGAAATCTGTCCGGCCGAGTGTGAGAGGAAGTGCGGCATTTTGCCGGAAAGACCCTTAAGGATAAGAGAAGTCCACAGGGAGCTCGGGAAGCTAATCCTTGAGAGGGTGCAGGTTAAAGATAGGAAGCCCTTTTTCCCCCCTTCGGGCAAGAAGGTTGCCGTTATAGGGGGCGGAGTTGCCGGGCTGACCGTTGCCTACTACCTCGCCTCCTGCGGGGTAGAGGTGGAGCTCTTTGAGAAGGAGAGGGAGCTTGGGGGAACTCTCAACTACATTCCTCCATTTAAGCTCAATAGGGAGCTCTTTAAGAGGGAGATAGAGTTTATAACGTCCTTTAAAAACATTAAGCTCAGGCTCGGAGAGGAAATTAGAGAAAGGCCTTCGGGCTTTGAGGTGGTTGTTGCCTGCATTGGCTCTCAGGTTGAGAAAAAACTGCCAGTTGAAGCCCCGGGCCTAATCTATCCCCTCTCTTTTTTGAAAAGTCCCCCTCCTCTTAAGGGCAAAAGAGTTCTCGTAATAGGTGCCGGGGATACGGCCTTTGACGTTGCCCGCCTCACCGTAAGGTCTGGAGGGAAGGCCGTTGTTCTCTATAGGGGAAGCAGGGAAGGGGTAAAGGCTTACGAAAAGGAGGTTAGGGAAGCCCTGAGGGAGGGGGTGGAGCTCCGTACAGGCTGTACTTTAAAGGAAGTTAAAGAGGGAAAGGCGGTCTTTAACTGCGGGAGCTTTGACTACGACTACCTCGTTCCCGCAGTAGGTTTTAGGGTGGACGGGGAGCTCCTATCCTCCCTCAAGCCAGACTTCATCACCGGAGACGCTTCTAACGGAATGAGCAGCGCCGTTAAGGCCGTAGGAAAGGCGAGGAAAACCGCCTACCTGGTATTAAAGAGGTTGGGGCTCGGAGAGAGGGCTTGGTTTATGGAGGACTTCTACGCCGGTAAGCCCCAAAAAACCGAGGGGGGAAATCTTTTTGTTGTTTCTGAGAGCTCCCTCTGTCAGCACTGCGGGATAAAGGTGCGGAGTTAGTGGAACTTAACAAATTAAGGCTTAAATTTCCTGATTGAAGATTTAAAGAAGGGGATAAGATGGAAAAGGGTGAAAAGCTTGCTCCCAGACTTGAGGACTACCTTGAAACCATTTACCTCCTTGAGAAGAGGAATAAAGTTGCAAGGGTAAAGGAGATTGCCGCCGCCCGAAACGTTAAGATGCCGACCGTTACTGAGGTCTTAAAGCGCCTGACGGAGAAGGGCTACATAATCTACGAGCCCTACGGCTACGTCGTTACTACCGATAAGGGGAAGGAGTACGCTAAGAAGCTCTACTCAAAGCACAAGGTCTTAATCTCTTTTCTGAGAGACGTTTTGGGACTTCCCCGCGATAAGGCCGAGCAGGAGGGGTGTCTGATGGAGCATCACCTCTCAGAGGAGACCGTTAGGAGAATAGAGAAGCTCACCAAAAAACTTAAGGAGATGGGTTTTAAGCTGGAGTGATTATGGTTGAGAGTTCTTTTGATCTGAGGCTCGTTGAGGATAGCCAGCTCCTTCCTATCGCAGAGAAGGTCTTTGCCGGTGAAAGGCTCTCCTTTGAGGACGGAGTTAGGCTCTTTAAGAGCAATGACATTTTAACAATTGGCCGCTTGGCAGACTTTGTAAACAGAAAGCTTAACGGCAATCTCGTCTACTTTACCGTTAACCGCCACCTCAACCTGACCAATATCTGTGTCGGAACCTGTAAGTTCTGTGCCTTCAGGAAGAGGAAGGGCGAAGAGGGTGCCTACCAGCTAACCGTAGAGGAAGCCCTTGAAAGGGTTAGGGAGAGCGGCCCGGTTAGGGAAGTTCACGTTGTAAGCGGTCTCCATCCCGACTGGGGCTTAGAGGAGTACCTTGAATTTGTAAGGGCTATCAGGAGGGAGTTCCCTTCCGTAAAGATTCAGGCCTTTACCGCCGAGGAGATTGACTACTTCTCAAGGAAGGAGGGACTCTCCCTTGAGGAGGTTATCAGGGAGCTCCTTAAGGCAGGGGTTGATGCCCTTCCCGGAGGCGGTGCGGAAATCTTTTCGGGGAGGGTTAGAGAAAGGCTGTGCCCGGAGAAGTTGAGCAGCGACAGGTACCTTGAAATCCACAGGATAGCCCACTCTTACGGAATAAGGAGCAACGCCTCAATTCTCTACGGCCACATTGAGAGTATAGAAGAGAGAGTTGAGCATTTAATCCGGTTGAGGGAGCTCCAGGACGAAACCGGCGGCTTTATGGCCTTTATCTCGTTTGCCTACCAGCCGAAGAATACGGAGCTGGGCGGCAGTTTCACAACCGGTTTTGACGACCTTAAGACCCTTGCCGTAAGCAGGCTTATCCTTGATAATTTCCGCCACATAAGGGCTTTCTGGATAACCTTGGGAGAGAAGTTGGCCCAGGTCTCCCTCCACTTCGGGGTTGACGACCTTGACGGCACCGTTGTTGAGGAGAGTATAACCCGCTCTGCGGGAGCCGGGAGCTCCTCATACATGCCCAGAGGCCGGCTTATAAAGCTCATTAAAGGGGCCGGCAAAATCCCCGTTGAGAGGGACACTCTCTATAACGTTATAGAGGTGATTGATGGATAGGGTTTTGAATATGGTGAGGGATAGGGAGCTCTTCCCCGTTGTAGAAAAAGTTCTTTCCGGGGAGAGGCTCTCCTTTGAGGACGGAGTTAAACTTTTTAGAAGTACTGACATACACACTATCGGTTTCCTTGCAAATCTCGTTGCGGAGAGGAAGAACGGCAGGTTTGCCTATTTTAATGTAAACCTTCACATTACCCCTACAAACATCTGCGTCGGAACCTGTAAGTTCTGTGCCTTTAAGAAGAAAAAGGGCGAGGAGGGCGCCTACGAGCTTACTGTTGAGGAGATTATTGAGAAGATTTCTTCCTATAAAGCAAAGAACCCCGGTATAACCGAAGTTCACATAGTCGGAGGTCTCCACCCGGACTGGGGCCTTGAGGAGTATGCTGGTATAGTGAGGGCTGTTAAGGAGGCCTTTCCTGACATTCACGTTAAGGCCTATACTGCCGAGGAGATAAAGTACATGGCCGGAAGGTCGGGAGTTAGTGTTGAGAAGGCTCTTAAAGAGCTCATAGAGGCAGGTCTGGGCTCCATTCCCGGAGGGGGAGGTGAAATCTTTGCAGAGAGGATTAGGAGCAGGCTCTGTCCCGACAAAATATCCGGTGAGGAGTATTTGGAGATACATAAAACTGCACACCGTTTAGGGCTAAGAAGTAATGCAACTATGCTCTTCGGCCATATAGAGACTTATGAGGATCGGGTTGACCACCTATTAAGGTTAAGGGAAGCTCAGGACGAGACCGGAGGTTTTCAAACTTTTATTCCTCTTGCTTTTCACCCTGTTAATACTCAGATAGAAAGTGCTAACTATACTACCGGATTTGACGAGCTTAAAACAATTGCTGTTAGCAGGCTTATTCTTGATAACTTCCCTCACGTTAAGGCCTACTGGGTAATGCTCGGTGATAAGGTGGCCCAGATTTCGCTTCAGTTTGGTGCGGATGACATAGACGGTACAGTTGTTGAGGAGGATATAACTCAGGCTGCAGGGGCAAGAGCTGGCCAGTACATCTCTAAGGAGAGGCTTATAAAACTTATTAGAGAAGCCGGCAAAATCCCTGTTGAGAGGGATACTCTCTACAATGTCATAAAGGTTTACCAGGAGGGTTGGTAATGAGCGAAAATGAGGTTCTCGGTGTTTTCGTGACGATTGTTGCAGTTCTTCTGCCTCTCTCTTTTGCTGTTCTTGCTTGGAAACATACTCTCGCTGAGAAGCGTAGGAAGGAGGAGGGAAAGTAGTTTCCGGGTTTTGCGGAGGGGGGAGGGAATGTTTGGAAATTTACCGTAAAATTCTCTGGTTAGCGTACTTTTTTCTGTTTTGTGTGGAGTGCGTTTCTGAGGTTAGAAGGCAGGTAATAGCCAACGAGACAAGGCAGGTTTCTCCGGAAGGTAGGGAGGAACTCTACCGGTATTTTGACGGTATGGAGGAGAAGGGCATTTTGAAATTTGTTCTGTGCCATTGATTTTCCGGATTTTGGTGAAATTTGTAAATAGGGCTGTGGGTTTGAGGTGAATGGGGGCGGAGTTTTTTGCCCTAATGTTGAAACCGTAAAATTTTCTGGTAAGTGATAGAGTTTCCCTTTCAAGTTTACCAAACTTCAATAAAATAAAGAAAGTTGCTGCTTGGGGGTTCGGGTTCGGGATGGTGCGAAAGAAGGTGAAGAGTGGCTATTTGCCGTAAAATTTTTTGGTAATTCAAAGAGATTAAAACACAAAGAAAACGTTTTTCCAAATGAATAAAGAATCAGTCGTTAATAACAATAGGCTTCATCTATAAATGAAGTTCCTTTAAAATAGAAAAAGGACTAAGAGAGGAGGGCTGAGATGGAGAAACTCGTTCTCTGGCTTGAAGAGGTGAGGATAGAGGACGTTCCGCTGGTCGGAGGTAAAAACGCATCTTTAGGGGAGATGAAAAAAGCATTAGAGCCCAAAGGAGTTAAGATACCCGACGCCTTTGTAATAACGGCAAACGCCTACAGGTACTTCATCAAGTTTAACAACCTTGAAGAGAAGATAAGAGAAACTCTTAAAGACCTTGACGTTAACGATATTGAGGAGCTCCACCGGAAGGGGGAGAAAATCAGGGAGCTCATAAAGAGTGGAAAGTTCCCCGAAGACTTAAAGGAGCTGATTAAGAAGTACTACAGGGAGCTCTCGGAGAGGTTCGGCGTAGAGAACGTTGACGTTGCAGTCCGCTCCTCGGCAACGGCAGAAGACCTGCCCGACGCCTCATTTGCCGGCCAGCAGGAGACATTCCTGAACATAAGGGGAATAGAGAACCTCTTAAACGCAGTAAAGAAGTGTTTTGCTTCACTATTTACAGACAGGGCAATTTCCTACAGGGAGACTTTTGGCTTTGACCACTTTAAGATAGCGCTGGCAGTGGGCGTCCAAAAGATGGTTCGCTCAGACCTGGCCTCCTCAGGGGTGGGCTTCTCCCTTGACACCGAAAGCGGCTTTAAGGAAGTGGTATTAATTACCGGCTCCTATGGTTTGGGAGAGATGGTCGTTAAGGGTGCCGTCACTCCCGACGAGTGGCTCGTATTTAAACCGACTTTAAAGAAAGGCTTTAAGGCAATTATTGAGAAGAAGTTGGGTGAGAAGAACCAAAAGATGATTTACGGGGATAGTGAGAAGGAACCGGTTAAGGTAGTTCCAGTTCCACTTGCTGACAGGGAGAAGTTCTGTCTTGAAGACGAAGAGGTTCTTCAGCTTGCAAAGTGGATATGTGAGATTGAGGAGTACTACTCAAATAAGAACAGAAAGTGGACTCCGATGGACGTTGAGTGGGCCAAGGACGGAGAGAGAAACGAGCTCTACATAGTTCAGGCAAGGCCCGAGACAGTCCACTCAAGGAAGGACTACTCAAAGATAACGGTCTACAAGGTTATAGAGCCCCCGGAGAAGAGGAAGGAGAAAGTTCTGGTAAAGGGAATAGCCGTCGGAAGGAAGATTGCAGAGGGTAAGGTTAAGGTTCTCATGTCAGTTGAAGAGGCAGAGAGGTTTAAAGAGGGAGATATTCTCGTAACCGACATGACCGACCCGGACTGGGAGCCGATAATGAAAAAGGCCTCGGCAATAGTAACAAATAGGGGAGGGAGAACCTGCCACGCGGCGATTGTCGCAAGGGAGCTGGGAGTTCCGGCGGTAGTGGGAACGGGAAATGCCACGGAGGTTCTGGAAGAGGGCAGGTTCGTAACGGTCTCCTGTGCTGAGGGAGAGGTGGGCTACGTCTACGACGGCAAAATTGAGTACAAGGTTGAGAAGGTTGATTTAAGGGAGCTCCCCAAACCCAAAACCCCCATAATGTTCAACATTGCCACCCCGGAAGGGGCTTTTGACCTCTCATTCCTCCCCAACGACGGAGTAGGCCTTGCAAGAGAAGAGTTCATAATAAACAATTACATCGGAATCCACCCCAACGCCCTGATTAAGTTTGACGAAGTGGCCGAAAAAGAGCCCCTTCTGGCCCGGGAGATAGAGAAGAGAACAAAGGGCTACAAGAACAAAAAGGCCTTTTACGTTGATAAACTTGCCTTCGGAATCGGGAAGATAGCGGCGGCCTTCTACCCGAAGCCGGTAATAGTGAGGTTCTCAGACTTCAAGTCAAACGAGTACGCAAACCTCTTAGGTGGAAAGCTCTTTGAACCCAAGGAAGAGAACCCGATGCTCGGCTGGAGGGGAGCTTCAAGGTACTACTCCCCTCAGTTCTCCGAGGCCTTCGGACTTGAGTGTACGGCGATAAAGAAGGTAAGAGAGGAGATGGGGCTTACCAACGTAATAGTTATGGTTCCCTTCTGCAGGACTCCGGAAGAGGGTAGGAAAGTCCTTGAAATTATGGAAAAATACGGCCTAAAGAGAGGGGAAAAGGGACTTCAGGTTTACGTAATGTGTGAAATTCCCTCAAATGTCATTCTCTTTGAGGAGTTTGCAGAGTACTTTGACGGTTTCTCTATAGGCTCAAACGACCTTACCCAGCTAACGCTGGGAGTTGACAGGGACTCATCCCTCGTTGCCCACATTTACGATGAGAGAAACGAAGCAGTCAAGTGGATGGTCTCAAGGGCAATTAAAGAGGGCAAAAGGGTTGGTAGAAAAGTGGGAATATGCGGACAGGCACCCTCCGACCATCCCGACTTTGCCCAGTTTATCGTTAAAGAGGGAATAGACTCAATCTCAATTAACCCAGACTCAATTCTTGAGGTGATAAGGGCGGTCTACGAGATAGAGAAAAAGTTGGGAATCCATTAAAGGGATTAAGGATGAAAGTTGCCTTTTTTGAGCTTGAAGGATGGGAAGAGCCGATAATCAGGAAAGAGCTTGAAGGAAGAGGCTTTGAGATAGTAAAGCTCAGCCGGGAGCCCCTTAAAGAGAGCGACCTTGACCAGATAAAGGACGTTGAAGCCCTCTCTATTTTTATCTACTCAAGGATTGACAGGGAAGTTTTTGAAAAGCTCCCGAAGTTAAGAATTATAACCACCCGCTCAACGGGCTTTGACCACATAGATTTAGAAGAGGCTAAAAAAAGAGGGATAGCAGTTTGCAACGTCCCCGACTACGGAATGGAGACCGTTGCCGAGTACACCTTAATGCTGATTTTGGCACTCCTGAGGAAGTTAAGGACGACAATAGATAGAACCTGCAGGGGAGTCTTTACGAGGGAAGGATTAAGGGGAAGGGAGCTTGAGGGGAAAACGGTAGGAGTAATAGGAACGGGGAGAATCGGCTCAAGGTTGATTAAGCTCCTTTCGGGGTTTGATGTAAAAGTTTTAGCCTACGACGTTAAACCGAAGGAGGAGCTGGTTGAGAAGTACGCGGTTGAGTACACCTCTCTGGAGGAGCTCCTAAAAAACTCCGACATAGTTACACTCCACGTCCCTTACCTTCCCTCAACCCACCACCTGATTAACAGGGAGAACATAAGGCTTATGAAGAGGGGGAGCTACCTTATTAACACCTCAAGGGGAAGCGTAGTAGAGACGGAAGCAGTAGTTGAAGCCCTGAGAGAGGGGATTTTAGAAGGGGTAGCTCTTGATACATTTGAAGGGGAAGAGGTCTGGACGGAGGAGGAGCTGATAATTTTCAGGGGCGAAAAGGACGTTTCCCCCGAGGTTCTGAGGAAAGCAATTGAGAGCTTTGCCCTTACCCAGTTTGAGAATGTAATATTAACACCCCACAACGCTTACAACACTCAGGAGGCAATAAGGAGGATTTTAATGAAAACCCTTCAGAACCTCGTTGAGTTTAAAGAGAGGGGAGAGTGCAGATACCCGGTAGTAAAAACAAAAACCTAAGGGAGGGGAAATGGAGGTAATCTTCTCCGACAGCCTCATCAAGGAGGAGAAGTTAGAGGAGCTGATAGAAGAGGAAGGGCTGAGAGAACTGGTTAATGAAAGGGAGATGCCCTTTATAAAGCTGATAGGGAGAAAGGAGCTCAAAAGGTTAAAGGAAGAGGTTGAGAGGCTAAAGGAGAGGAGCTCCACCTTGGTGGTAGTAGGAATGGGAGGCTCCTCAAGGGGCGTAAAAGCGGTAGACGAAGCGATAGGGAAGAGGAGAGGGGAGCTCCTCTTTATAGACAACATAGACCCGGATTTAATAGTTAAAGTCTTAGAGCAGATTAACTGGGAAGAGAGCTCCTTCGCCTTTATAAGCAAGTCAGGGAGAACACTTGAAACAGTTGCCGCGCTGAACCTCATACTGGAAGAGCTCAAAAAAAGGGGAATTGAAGCTGGAAAGAGGTGCCTCTTTATCGGAGACGGAGGAAACTCCTTTAATGAGCTCTCAAAAAGGTACGGAGCTCCCTTTTTCCCCATACCCGAAGAGGTTGGCGGAAGGTTTTCCGTCTTTACGGCGGTAGGGCTCGTTCCCCTTCTCTTTGCAGGTTACAGGGTTGAAGAGTTTTTGGAAGGGGCAAAGGGGGTAGTAGAAAACCCTCTGAAAGCTTTAAAGCTCGCAGCTGCAAAGTACCTCCATTACGAAAAAGGAAGGAAAATCTCCGTAGTAATGCCCTACTCTTCCTACATGGGAGAGTTTACCGAGTGGTACGTTCAGCTGTGGGGGGAGTCTTTGGGAAAGGACGGAAAAGGCCAAACTCCCCTTAAAGCTGTGGGAACGGCCTCCCAGCACGCAATCCTCCAGCTCTTTGTAGACGGCCCCGACGACAAACTCTACCAGCTCTTTTTTGTTGAAGGGTACAGGAGAGACCCGAAACTTCCGAAAGAGGTCGAAATCCTGCCCTACCTCTCGGGAAAGAGGATATCGGAAGTGATGGAGGCAGAATTTATCGGAACCCTCCACGCCTTAAAGAGCAAAAGCAGGCCGGTAATTACGTTCAAACTCAAGGAGCTGAGCGAGAGGGAGATGGGAGAGCTGATGATGAGCTACCTCATAGGAGTGGTCGCAGCCGGAAAGCTTATGGGAGTTAACCCTTACGGCCAACCGGCTGTTGAGATAGGGAAGAGAGTGGCAAGAGAAATCCTTTCAAGTAGAAGGGGCTGATAAAATTGGCAAAAAAATGAGGAGGTTGAAAGTGGCAGTTGCTTTTGTATTTCCCGGTCAGGGCTCCCAGTACAGCAGAATGGGGAGGGAGCTCTACGAAACATTCTCCGAAGCAAAGGAGGTATTTGAGGAGGCCAACGAAGGGGCAAAGGTGGACATAAAGAGGCTCTGCTTTGAAGCTTCCGAGGAGGAGTTAACTCTGACTTACAACGCCCAGCCGGCAATATTCACGGTAAGCATGGCCGTTTTAAGGGTCTTGAGGGCAAACGGCTTTAAGGAGGAGCCCCTCCTTGTTGCAGGCCACTCCCTCGGGGAGTTCTCGGCGGCGGGGGCTGCGGGGGTCTTCTCGGTTTCAGAGGGAGCTTTCTTAGTAAGGAAAAGGGGAGAGTTCATGCAGGAGGCCGTTCCGGTAGGGAAAGGAGGAATGAGTGCCGTTATCGGCCTTGCTGCAGAAAAGGTTGATGAGATTTTAAAGGAAATAAAGAGCGGTTTCGTTCAGGTGGCCAACTACAACACCCCCGAGCAGACCGTAATTTCCGGAGAGATAGGGGCCCTTGAGGAGGCCGAGAGGAAGTTAAAGGAGGCGGGAGCAAAAAGGGTAATAAGACTTGCAGTCTCCGCTCCCTTTCACTCAAAACTGATGAAGCCCGCAGCAGAGAGGTTAAGGGAGTTGATGGAGGGGATGGAGTTTAAGAGGGCGGAAGTGCCGATTCTCAACAACGCCGACGTTAAGCTGATAAAAGAGCCTGAGGAGGTTAAAGATTCCTTCTACAGACAGGTCTTCTCGCCGGTCAGGTGGGTTGAGGACGTTTTAAAAATGAAGGAGTTAGGGGTAAAGAGGGTTTACGAAATCGGCCCCAAGAACGTCCTAAAAGGGCTGATTAGGAAGATAGACAGAGGAATTGAAGTAATAAACGTTGAGAAGCCCAAGGATATAGAAAAGGTTTTGGGGTAGGGGAACTCCCTACCCCGGAAAAATTAAAAGGATAGGTAAAAAGGAACTCGGAACTCTGTCCCCACCTCGTAGAATTCTTTAAGTTGAAACTCAATTAAGCACTGCCCAAATCATAGATAACCAGCCCTTGTAGAATAGCTCAAACCCCTAATCTCCATAAAGCTCTGCTATCCTACCCTGTTTCTCTAATTTTCTAAGGGGTAGGGGTAGAATTGAGAGAAAGCCGCATCAAGGAGAGAGCAATGGAGCCAAAAATTCCCGAAAATGCTTATCCGATTTTGAAAGCAAGGTATCTGAGGCCGGGAGAGAGCCCGGGGGAGATGTTTGAGAGGGTCGCAAGGGCCGTCTCACAGGCGGAGCTCCTCTACGGTCCGGCCTCAAAGGCAAGGGAATGGGAGGAGAGGTTCTATGAAGTAATGTTTAACCTTGAGTTCCTCCCAAACTCTCCTACTTTGATGAATGCCGGAACTCCGCTGGGGCAGCTTGCGGCCTGTTTCGTTCTGCCGATTGAGGACTCAATTGAGGAGATTTTTGACTCCCTCTCCCTCATGGCCAAAATCCAGAAGACCGGAGGGGGAACGGGTTTCTCTTTCAGCCACTTAAGACCCAAAGGAGACGTCGTAAAAACAACAAACGGCAAAGCCTCCGGACCGGTTTCCTTTATGAGGGTCTTTGACTGCACAACAGACTCAATAAAGCAAGGAGGAAAAAGGCGGGGAGCCAATATGGGAGTTCTCTCCTTAAACCACCCGGACGTTGAGGAGTTTATAACCTGCAAGCTGGATAAGGAGAGCTTCCAGAACTTTAACATTTCGGTAGCCTGCCCCAACCACTTTTTTGAGGAGGTTAAGAGGGACGGAGAGGTTGAGCTTATAAACCCGAGGGACGGAAAGGTCTGGAGAAGGGTAAAGGCGAGGGAGCTCTTTAACCTAATGGCACGGTCGGCCTGGGAGTCCGGAGACCCGGGAATCCTCTATATAGACGAGATAAACCGCCACAACCCCACTCCGGAGCTGGGAAGGATAGAGGCAACAAACCCTTGCGGGGAGGTACCCCTGCTCCCCTATGAGGAGTGCAACCTCGGTTCGATAAACCTCTCAAAGCTGGTGGAAGGGGGGCAGATTAACTGGGATAAGTTAAAGGAGCTGGTTGAGGTAGGAGTAAGGTTCCTTGACTGTGTAATTGACGTTAACAAGTACCCCGATGAAAGAATAGAGCGAATGGCAAAGGGGAACAGGAAGATAGGTTTGGGGGTAATGGGCTGGGCGGAGCTCCTGATAGCCCTGAAAATCCCCTACGATTCGGAGGAGGCCTTAAAACTGGCAGACAGGCTGATGGGCTTTATAAACAAAGTGGCCTTTGAAACCTCGTGTAAGCTGGCAGAGGAAAAGGGAAGCTTCCCCAACATAAAAAGGAGCATCTATAGGGGAAAGAAAGTTAGGAACGCAACAAGAACCAGCATAGCCCCTACGGGAACTATAAGCATGATAGCCGGAACAACCCCCAGTATTGAACCACTCTTCGCAATAGCCTACATTAAGAGGGTCCTTGACGGAAGGCCGGTAATTCAAGTTGACCCCTTCTTCTTAAAGTACGCAGGAAGAATGTTAACCGAGGAGGAGCTCCTTAAAGTAATAAAAACGGGAAGTATCCGGGACTTGAAGGGAATTCCGGAAGAGATAAAGAGAGTTTTCGCAACCGCCCTTGACATCTCACCCCAGTGGCATGTAAAGGTTCAGGCGGTCTTCCAGAAACACGTAGATAACTCGGTTTCAAAAACGGTAAACATGAAAAAGGAGACAACGGTTGAAGAGGTTAAAAAAGTATTCATGTTGGGCTACAAACTGAAGTTAAAGGGAATTACAATTTTCAGACAGGGCTCAAAGAATGGGGTAATTGAGTTTGGCATAAAGGAGGGAATAAAACCCGAAGACCTGATAAAGTTTGCCCCCTGTAGCTGTGAAAGGTAGGAGGTAGTGTTAATGAAGAAAATTATAGGAACTGCTCTCTTAGCTCTATCGGTTATTTCCTGTGGAGGAGGCGGGAGCTCTACAACAACCTACACCGTAAGCGGGAAGTTTGTTTCAAGCTACGTTGAAGGTCTGAAGGTGTGCACTCAGGAAAACTACTGTACAAAAACCGACGCCTACGGTAATTTCACGGTTGAGAGCTCTACTCCCAAACCTACGCTCCTCTTCTACGCCGGAGGAGTAGAGCTTGGGGAGTACACCTTAAAAGAAAACCGGGAAACCATAACTCCCTTTAAACTTACGGAAGACCCTCAGGCCGGGGACGCCCTTGCAAAGGTAATCCATGCCCTCGGAAATGACCCCGACGGAACTGCTGAGAAGATTGATTTAGGGGAAATAACGGCCAGCGTAAGCCCTCAGGTAGATGCAATCCTAACGGCAATTGAGAACCGGGAGCCCTTCACTATAACAGTAAACAACTCCAAAAACGGCTCCTACGAAGTAAAGGTCTCCTTTGACTCAAACCAGCCTCAGGTTGAGCTCTGCGACAGTAATGACAACTGTACCACCGTAAACTACAGACAGTGGCTCGTACTAATCCTGATGGCAGCAGACAACAACCTCAACGACTACGCCCTTGACGACCTTAACGAAATGGCTCAAGTCACCTACAACCCTCAGGTAAAAGTGGTAGTAATGGCCGACCTCCTTGAGCAGAACGGAACGGTAATTGCCGAATCCGACGACAGCACAGGAGAGCTGAAAATTTCCCAAACCCCCGATGAGCCCAACACGGGCTCAGGCTACACGGTTAAAACGTTTATACAGGAGTACGAGGATAAGTACCCGGCCTCTAAAGTCGCCCTAATCCTGTGGGACCACGGAGAGGGTTGGCGGAGCACAAAAGCTGCTGCAGTGGACGAAACAAACGACAGTTACCTCTACATGTACAGGCTCGTTGACGCCCTAAAGGAGCTCTCAGAAAACGGTTACAGGGTAGACCTGATAGGCTTTGACGAGTGCTTAATGGGAATGGTAGAGGTCTTTTACGACGTAGGCCAATTTGCTAAGGCGGTAGTTGCCTCCGAAGCTCTTGAGCCGGGAACCGGCTGGAACTACACGAGCCTGCTGGAAAGTCTCGTTAAGAACCCCTCTTTAGACCCCTACCAACTGGGAAAGCTCGTAGTTGACACCTACAAAGAGGCCTACTTAAGCCAGAGCGGCAAAACAATGATGGTACTCAGCAATCAAGAGATTAAACAACTTACGGATGCCGTAAACGGCCTCTACACAGAGCTGAGTGCCGATACCTTCCCCGACTTCCAACAGGCACGGGAGAACTCGGTAATAGTTCCCGACGACCAGAACGAAAGCCTCTATCACGTAGACCTTTACTCCTTCGCAAGCCAGCTTAAGGACTCATATCCCAAAGCAGAAGAGATAGTCTCGGTAATTGAAAATGCATATAAATTCTCAAGTGACCCTCAGCTCAAGGGTATCTCCATTTACTTCCCTCCCGACTCACAATCTGACAGCTCCTACCCCTGCTACCTCCTTGAAAGCCCGTCGTTAACAATTACTTGCTTCGGCGACCCCAACTACTACAACCCGTTTGCCGTTAACCTCTGGGACGAATTCCTTGATGAATACTACAGACTGGGGAAATAGATGAAAGAGGAATTAATCGCTATTATGGGAATAGTGCTCGGTTTCTCCTCCTGCGCTTCAGTTCAAGTAAACGGTGAGGCTAAGCTGAGGCTCATGAAGATTGGAAGCATAGAGAAAGAGTGCAAAAAGCTTGAGGGAAAAAGGGTTGTCATAAAGGCAAAGTACATGGGGTGGAGTTGCCCTGAGGAGTGCAAAAACCCGGGAATCACCCGCTCCGACACCTGTTTTGTTGACGATAGCGGGTGCATTTACGCTTACGGTCTGGCAGGCCTTGACCCGATAACAGACAGGGGAAAGGAGTACACCGTTGAGGCAGAGGTTTTAAGGAAGGGAGAGACTTGCTACCTGAAGGTTTTAAAGAGAAATGAGGTTAGGTGAGTTTGAGCTGATAAGAAGGCTAATCAAGGAGCTCCCCCCTCCCTCAGAAAAAGTAGTAGTAGGCGTCGGGGACGACACGGCAGTGGTAAAGGCCGGGAGGGGCTACCGGCTCCTGACTACCGACGCCCTCGTTGAGGGAAGCCACTTTAAGAGAGCTTGGAAAGAGACGGTGGAGGAATTCTTTTTCCTCTTGGGCAAAAAGTTAGTAAACGTATGTGCCAGCGATGTGGCATCTATGGGGGGAGAGCCGAAAGTCGGCCTCATTAACTTGGGAGTTCCGCCCGACGGGAAGGAGGTAGAGCTCATAGAGCTCTACAGAGGAGTAGGAGAGGCGGCGATGGAGCTGAAAGTGGACATAGTAGGAGGGGATACGGTCAAGTCGGGAACCCTCTTCTTTGACATGACCCTAATCGGAGAGAGCCCCTCCTATATGTTAAGGAGCTCTGCGAAGCCGGGAGAGCTCGTAGGGATAACCGGAACCGCCGGGGACAGCAGAGGGGGGCTGGAGCTCCTTGAAAGGGGTAGGTCGGAGCCCAAGTACCTGATAGAGAGGTTTTTGAGCCCCAAAGCGCGGGTAAGAGAGGGAAGGGAAGCTTTAAAACTGGGAGTTAAGTGCGGAACCGACGTAAGCGATGGGCTCCTCTTTAACCTCGGAACGATTGCAGAGAGCTCAAAAGTGAGAATTGAGGTTGAGAGCTCCCTCATTCCCCTCTCACAGGAGCTAACTGAAACCTTCGGAAAGGAGAAAGCACTTGAGTTTGCCCTCTACGGGGGAGAGGACTACGAGCTTATAATAACCTTCCCCGAAAGGCTGATAAAAAAAGTTGAGGAGATAGGCTTTAAGGTAATAGGCGAAGTAAAGGAAGGGAGCGGAGTCTTCCTTGACGGCAGAAAAGTCAGAACAAAAGGGTACGACCACTTCAAGGAGGAAGAATGAACCTTTTTGACTCTCTCATTTTGGGAATCGTTGAGGGGATAACTGAGTTCCTTCCGATTTCATCAACGGGGCACATGATATTGGTAAGCCACCTGTTGGGGCTCAAGCAAAACGCTTTTGAGAAGACCTTTGAGATAGCGATTCAGCTGGGAGCGATAATGTCGGTAATCTTCATCTACCGGGATAGGCTAAAGGGAAACCTTGAGCTATGGAAAAAGTTAATAGCCGCCTTTATTCCCACCGGAATTCTCGGCCTGCTCCTTCACGGCTACATTGAAAAGCTCTTCAGCCCCTTCGTTGTAAGCGTAATGCTGATTGTCTGGGGGGTGATTTTTATAGTTGTGGAGCTCCTATATAAAGAGAAAGAGCACCACGTAGAGAGACCGGAGGAGATAAGCTACCTTAAGGCCGTGGGGATAGGCCTCTTCCAGTCCCTTGCAATGGTTCCAGGAACCTCCCGCTCCGGGGCAACCATAATCGGAGGAATGCTCTTGGGGATGAAGAGGGTTGCGGCAACCGAATTCTCCTTCCTCCTTGCAATACCGACTATGCTTGCTGCAACCGGATTTGAACTTTTAAAAAACTTTGACTCTATAGACTTTCATAACGGTATAATACTCTTGGTGGGCTTCCTAACAGCCTTTATATCGGCTTTCTTTGCTGTAAAGTGGCTCTTAAACTTTATAAAGAGCCACACCTTTATACCTTTCGGGATTTATAGAATAGTAGTAGGAATTATTTTCCTGCTCTTAGTGTTATAGGGAGGAACGATGGCCGTAACTATGCTTCAGCTTCTAAAAGAAGTTGTTGAAAGGGGAGGCTCCGACCTCCACATTGCTCCGGGGAGCCCTCCGAGGGTAAGGGTTTTGGGAGAGCTAATTCCCCTTACCGAATACGGAACTCTCAGTGCAACGGATACAAAAAACCTCATATACAGCGTCTTGACAGACGCACAGAAGAAGCGGCTTGAGGAGGAGCTTGAGCTTGACTTCTCTTTCGGAATGAAGAACGTCGCAAGGTTCAGGGGAAACGCCTACTTCCAGAGGCAGAGCTTGGCCGCAGCGTTCAGGTTAATCCCCTTTGAGATTCCCGACTTTGACAGCCTCGGCCTTCCGTCGGTAATAAAGAGCTTTGCCCACAAGGATAAAGGACTCGTCCTGGTTACGGGACCCACCGGCTCGGGTAAGTCAACCACCCTTGCCTCCCTCATAAAAATCATAAACGACACCTACCCCTACCACATAATCACGATTGAAGACCCGATAGAGTTCATCTACGACCACAACAAATCCCTAATTACTCAAAGGGAGCTGGGCAACGATACAAAGAGCTTTGCAAGGGCTTTAAGGGCGGCTCTTCGTGAAGACCCGGATGTTATCCTGGTCGGCGAGATGAGGGACCCGGAAACGATTGAAGCAGCCTTAACCGCCGCCGAGACCGGACACCTTGTTTTCTCAACGCTCCACACAAACTCAACGATAGAGACAATCAACCGTATAGTTGACGTTTTTCCGGCCGAAAAACAGGCCCAAATCAGAACTCAACTCTCCTTCGTCTTAATCGGCGCAGTGGCCCAGAAACTCCTAAAGAGGAAAGACGGAAGGGGAAGAGTTGCGGCAACGGAGGTCTTTATCCCGACGCCGGCAATCAGGAACCTCATCAGGGAGAATAAACTCCACCAGATTTACTCAATGATGCAGACGGGACAGGCCTCAACCGGAATGATTACGATGAATCAGAGCCTTGCAAAACTTTACGTTGAAGGTATAATAGAGATTGAGGAAGCCAAGAAAGTCTCTCCCGATACCAAAGAGCTTGAAACTCTAATTAGGGCTTACTCCGTTTAGGATAGAGGAAAATGGCAATCTACAAGTACGTTGGAAGGGACGTCCTTGACAGGAGAAAGAGAGGGTTTATTGAGGCCGACAACATTGAGCTTGCAAGGGAGCTCCTCTTAGGCAAAGGAATTGTAGTAATTGAAAAGTTAACGGAAGATAAATCTATCTTAAAGAAAAATATCTCCGTGCCCTTCCTTAACAAAATATCCCTCAAGGACATACTTATATTCACAAGGCAGCTTTACGCAATGGTTCACGCCGGAATTCCCCTCATCCAGGCCCTAAGGGTAATAAAAGAGCAGATTCCCAACAGAATGTTCAAGAACATAATTGAGGAGATGGCATCCTTCATTGAGGAGGGAGGCAGATTTTCAACAGCCCTTTCAAAGTACAGGGACGTCTTTGGAGACCTCTACATCTCAATGATTAGGGCTGCAGAAGCGGCCGGTACGCTTGAAGAGACCTTAAAGCGGCTGGCCGAGTACCTTGAGAAGGTTGAGAAGCTAAGGGGTAAAGTTAAGAGCGCAATGTTCTACCCCGTCTTCGTTCTGATAGTTGCGACGGTGATAATAACCGGAATCCTCGTATTCATTATTCCCACTTTCCAACAGCTCTATGCAGACCTCGGAGGGGAACTCCCAGGCCTAACTCAAATGGTTATAAACGCCAGCAACTGGCTCAGGGACTACATCGGCTGGTTAATCCTCTTTATCGTCCTCTTCGTCATAGTCTTCATTCAGGCAAGGAAGATAAAGAAGTTCAAGTACATCACCGACTACGCCCTTCTGAGAGTACCGATTTTCGGAGAGCTGGTATTAAAGAGCAGCGTTGCCAACTTTGCAAGGACTTTAGCTTCAATGGTTTCAAGCGGTATAAACATACTTGACGCCCTCCAAATCTCTGCAGAGACCTCAAACAATGAGGTGATAAGGGAAGCAATCCTTGACGTTAAGGCTCAAGTTGAGAAGGGTATCAATTTATCAACCGCCCTCTCAAAGCACATCATCTTCCCGCCGATGCTGGTCAACATGGTGGC
Organism: Desulfurobacteriaceae bacterium; assembly: GCA_027068415.1. Taxonomy (GTDB): domain Bacteria; phylum Aquificota; class Aquificia; order Desulfurobacteriales; family Desulfurobacteriaceae; genus Thermovibrio. The sequence continues at coordinate 73,873 of JAMOTD010000009.1, forward strand.
AATAGGCGAGCAGGCAGGAAACCTTGACGAGATGTTAAGCAAAGTCGCCGACTTCTACGAGGAAGAGGTTGACAGAACCGTTGACGGCCTTACATCCCTTATTGAGCCTTTAATGATTGTCTTCATCGGCGGGATAATCGGCGTAATTATCGTCGCAATGTACCTACCAATCTTTAAGATTGGAGAGCTCATAAGGTAGGGGCTTCAACAAGGTACCAGAAAACCCCGTCCTCGTAGTAGGAGAAGAGCTCTTTAAAGCCCCACCTTTTGAAGCTTTTAAGGGCTCCCCTGTGGACGTCTGCCCTATAAGGGGGAGGAGTTAAAGAGGCAAAGGCCTTCACGAGAGCCCTTCCCAGCCCCTTTCCCCTGTAAGGGGGCTTAACGAAGATGTCGTATATGTAGCTGTAATCCTTCAGCTTTCTTCCGTAGAGGAAACCCGCCGGCTCGTTTCCTTTTTTCAAAATGAGGAGGTAAGAGTTGGGCTTTGCCTTGTAGTTCCTGTAGTAGTCAATGGCCCTGTACTTTGACTGGTAAACAGAGAGGCCTCTTTCGGGACTTCCGTAAACCTCTCCCAAAAACTCCTTCAGGAGCGGAAAGAAAGAGTCAAAGTCTTTCATATAATTCCACCTCTCAATCTCCATTCCTTCGGGGAGCGAAAAGGTGAACGTAGAGCTCATCAAACTCTCCTTTCCAATTCTCCTGTCAAACTGGATTTACGCCTTCCAGAGCTTTGTAATTCTCCTATCGGTTTCAGGACTCGGCGATGAAGTTATTGCCGGAGTTGGTTTTGCGTCAACCCTGATATGGCTCCTCTACGGAATTGACGAGGCGGTCTATACGGGAATCGCAGTACTTACAACCTCAAGGTTGAGGGAGGAAGAGAGGGTGGGAAGGTTTATCGTCTACGGTTTTATCCTGTCGGTAGCCGTAGCGCTGCCCATCTACGCCTTCGGGCAGGAGCTCCTGTCCTCCTTCCTCTCCCTCTTCGGGGTTAAGGGAAGGAGCCTTGAAGCGGCGGTAAACTTTACAGAGCCCGTAATTCTCCTCCTTCCGCTGGTCTTAACGACAAACGCACTGAACGCCCTCTTTAACGGAGCGGGAAGGACGAAGGAGATTTTCTACGGAACCCTCCTCGTCCTGATTTTCAACCTGATTCTCCTCCCACTTTTGGTTCCCCGGCTGGGGGAGGAGGGGGCAGGCTGGTCGGTCGCCCTCTCCGAGTCGCTGGCCTCACTCTACTACTTAGCAGTTGCCCTTAAAAGTAAGGAGCTAAATCCCTTAAACGATTTCAGAGTAGCCGTAAAGGAGCTCCTTGAGGTGGTAAGAGTAGGGCTTCCGGCTGGGGTTGAGGAGACGGTTTCCTCCCTCTCCTACAACGTCTTTACGGGCCTGGTTGCAGTCTGCGGAACGAAAGCCCTGGCGGCCTTTCAGGTGGGTTTAAGGGTTGAGGGGATTGCGGCGGCGGTCGGTTTCTCCCTCCTTGACGCGGCTCTGCCCTTCATAGGGCAGGTAAAGGGGGAGCTCTTAAGGAGGAGAATTAAAGAGCTGATAAAAACGGCGAGCCTGCTGGGAGCTCTGGTGGGAGCCCTTCTTCTGCTCTTTTCCTACCCGAGCCTCTACCTCTTTGAGCTTGACGAGGAGGTAAAAAGGTTAAGCCTCCTCTACCTGTCAATTGCCGCCCTCTCTCAGCCCTTTTTCACCCTAAGCTGTAGCTTAACGGGAGCCCTCAGGGCTTTAAGAAGGACGGAGGTTGAAGCCTTTATAAACCTGAGCAGTTTCTGGCTTTTACGGATTGCCCCATCCTGGCTGGCGTTAAAGTTTATCCACTCAGCCCTCATTCCTTGGGGAGCAATGGGGGTTGAGAGCGTAATAAGGAGCCTTCTTCTCTTAAGGGCCGTAAAGAGGTACGTTTAAAGGGGGAGCTCTACAACGAAGGTGTTCCTATCAACGGTGTAGATTCTCCCTCCGTGGTCTTCTATTATCTTTTTAACTATTGAGAGGCCGAGCCCCCAGCCCTCCTCTTTGGTGGAGACGTACGGGCTAAAGAGCCTATCCATTATCTCCTCGGGAATTCCCGGACCGTTATCTCTAAAGACTACGAAGACCCTTCCGTCCTTATAGGTCGTTGAGACCTTTACCTCAGTAGCCCCGGCATCTATGCTGTTCTCAATCAGGTTTATCAAGACCTCTCTAAAGAGGCTCCTGTCAATTGGAATTTTGGGAATGTCTTCAAATTCAAAGGAGAGCTTTATTTTAGAGCTGTAAGGTTCAAGGGAGCTCTTTATCAGGGAGTTGAGGTCGGTTAACCTCTTCTCCGGCAGAGGAAGCCTTGAGAACTTCCTGAACTCGTCTATGAGGCGCTTTATTACCTCAACCTCCTCAAGGATTGAGTCAACGGCCTTGTCAACAATCTCCTCAAGCTTGGGGTTGCCTCTCTTTAACTGCCTCCTTATTCTCTCAGCGTTGAGCGTAATGGGAGTGAGGGGATTCTTTATTTCGTGGGCAATTCTCCTTGCAACCTCCCTCCAGGCCTCGGCCTTCTTCGCCCTTACAAGGTCTGAAACGTCTTCTATTATCAAAACCCTATCCTCTATTTCGGGAGGTGAGATAAGCTCTACCGTGAGGAACTTCTCCCTTCCGTTAATCTCTTCTCTAACCTCCGTCCTCCCTTTACCCCTTTCAAGAAGCTCTCTTACGGCCTTTAAGAGGGATGGATAGCGGGATAGGAGCTCCCACAGAAGACACCCCTTACTTGAGTCGCTGAGGGAAAAGAGCTTTTTAGCCTCGCGGTTGCAGGAGATTACCCTACCGGAGTAGTCAAAAGTTATTATCGCGGGAGAAATAGCGTTTAATATCTCCTCAAGATACCTCCTATTCTCTTCAAGGTCTTTATTCAGGCGCCTGAGTTGCTCAACCATTTCATTGAAGGCGTGGATTACGTGCTTGAGCTCGTCGGTTGCCTCCTCCTCGGGTATTTTTACAGAGAGCTCCCCCTTCCCTATCTTCTGGGTAGCCCTGTAGAGGGCCTCAATGGGTACTGAGATTCTCCTCTCAAAGTAGCGGGCAAACCAGAGAGCACCGAAGAGGACTGCAAGCCCCATAAAGCCGAAGGTAACGGTATAAACTGTTTTTATGGGAGTTTTGTAAGCCACGAGGGTCTGGTAGTTTGAGTGGAGCTCCCTGATCGTTGAGATTTCGGAGAAGAGCTTATCGGGTATCCTCTTTGAGATGCAGACAAAGGCTTTCCCTTTCCTCTTACACAGGACGGCCTGCTTTGAGCGCTTCTCAAGGAAGAAGTACCTCTCCAACTTCTCTATGTGGGAAATATCCTCTCCGGAAAGGGGAAAATTACCGACCCTATAAACCCTCCTGCCCTCCTTCCTGAAGAAACCGTCTATCCCGTAAGCCTTCAGGGTATAGGGGTAAACCCTCTTCCTCGCCCAGAGCTGGTCAAGGCGCCTCTCAAGGTCTTTGGATATAAAGTTTAAAAAGTCGTTTACAGTATCGTTTGAGGTGTTGACTATCCGGCTTACCTGAATCCTGAGAAGCCTGTCAAGGCCTTTGTTAATAACGCCAGATGCCAAAAAAATTGAGAAGAGCGCCGGCCCAAGGATGAGGAGAAGGAAGGCAGTAAAGATTTTTACCTTTATATTTGTCTTAAACTGGGGGAAAAAGAAAAGGGCAAGGTTCCTGACGAAGAAGACAAAGAGAACGGTCAAAACGATAAGAATAAGGGCAAAGAGAACGTGAAAGATAGGGTTGTTAAGGTAGAACTCCCCCGCAAGGGAGGAGACAAAGGAGACCCCGAAGTAGCCGACCAAGAGTATAACGAGCAGGAAAACAAGGGCTAAAAGGACTTTCCTCCTGCTATCCACCTACAATCTCTCTAAGGGAGGTTATAAAGGCAAACCTCTCTCTCTTTCCCTCTCTCTCAAACTTCTTTACTGTCTGGATGGCACGGGGAAGGTAGTCAATAAGGTCGGTAGCCACGAGGGCTTCCTCAGTAAGCTCCTGTGCGGCAATGTCGCCGGCAAGGGAGTGGATGTAAACCCCGAACTTGGCAGAGTCCTCCGGCTCTACTCCCATTGCAGAGAGAGCTCCGATAACACCGGCAAGAACGTCTCCCGTTCCGGCAGTCGCCATTCCCGGGTTTCCGATAACGTTAACGTAGCTCTTACCAGAGGGAGTTGCAATAACGGTTCTTCCGCTCTTTAAAACCAGAATAGCGCCAAAGTGTGAGGCAAAATCGGAGGCAACCTTGGTTAAGTCCTTAAGAATTTCCTCTTTAGTTAGACCCGAAATCCTTGAGAATTCACCTATGTGGGGGGTAAGGATAACAGGCTCCTCCTTTAGCTTCAAAATCTCGGTAGAGCCGGCAAGGGCGTTGATTCCGTCGGCATCTATGACCATGGGGAGCTTACACTCCTTAACGAACTCTCTTACGAGCTCGTAAGTTTCGGGGAAGCTCCCCAAACCCGGCCCGATTACAACGGCAGAGAACTTACCCTTCTCAATTACGGCCAAGAGCTCCTCAAGGGAGTCTATCCCGAGGAAGCCTTTCCCGTCGTCTTTAACGGGAATGCTCATAACCTCTGTAAGCTTGTTCTCAAATATGTCGTTAAGTGAGGCGGGAACTATAACGCTTACGAGCCCCGCGCCGCTCCTCAGGGCGGCCTGAGCGCTCATTGCGGGAGCTCCCGTCTTCCCCCTTGAGCCGCCGATAATAGCAACGTGGCCGTAGGTGTACTTGTGGCTCATAATCTCTCTAATAGGATAAGTAAAGGCAACCTCGTCAAGGGTTAAGAGGAACCTGTCGGGACCTATGAGGTTCGGAACGTCCTCAGGAATTGAGATGTCAACTACGAAGAGCTCCCCTACGCTGTAGCAGGCAGGGGGCATAACGTGGGCAACTTTGGGGAAGGCAAAAGTAACGGTATAGTCGGCTTTAACGTGGGGGCCGATGACCTCGCCGGTATCGGCACTTAAACCCGACGGTATGTCAACCGAGACAACCGTTTTATTGAGCTTATTTATAAAGTCAACCAGTTCGGCGTAAAAGCCCGAAAGGGGCTTTGAGAGTCCAGTTCCGAAAAGAGCATCAACGATAAAGTCACACTCCTTTGCAAAGGTGTAGAGCTCAAAAAGCTTTTCGGTCGTATCTACAATGTGAATCGGAACGGGAAGAGTTGAGAGAATCTCGGCGTTCTTCCTCGCATCACCCTTGAGCTCCTCAACGGGAGCGGTAAGGATAACCTCAACGTCGTACCCCATGTTGTAGAGGTTCCTCGCAACTGCAAGGCCGTCTCCGCCGTTATTGCCCTTACCGCAGACGACGAGGGCGGAAGTACCCTCTACCCTGCCGTATATAACCTCACAGACTCCTCTTGCGGCGTTCTCCATCAGGACGATTCCCGGAATACCGAGAACCTCTATGGCGTGGTTATCTATCTCCCTCATCTCAGCCGACTTTACGAGCCTCATCTCCTTCCCCCGGCAAGCTTCTTTTCGTACTTCTTCTTAAGCTTCTTGTACTTTTCAAGGGCAAGCCTTCTCTGTAAGGGAGAGAGCCTGTCTATGAAGATTATTCCGTTAAGGTGGTCAAGCTCGTGCTGAAGGGCCCTTGCAAGGAGGCCTTCGGCTTCCATTTGAAACTCTTTCCCCTCAAGGTCTTGAGCCCTTATAACTACCTTTGCAGCCCTCTTTACCTTCTTCCACAAGCCCGGTAGCGAAAGGCACCCCTCCTCTGCAACTACTTCGCCTTCGGAGTGGATAATCTCGGGGTTAACAAAGATTAACTTCTCCTCGCCCTGCCTCTCCTTACCGGAGTTGAGGTCAAGGATAAAAACCCTCTTTAAGACCCCCACCTGATTTGCCGCAAGGCCTACGCCGCCCCTCTTGTACATCGTGTCAAACATATCCTCAACAAGCTCTTTGAGCTCGGCGTTAAACTCCTCTACTCTCTGAGCCTCTTTCTTTAAAACTTCGTCGGGATAAATTCTAATCTCCCTTTCCATTTAAACCTCCTGAGGGCTTCAAGGCTCTTCTCAATATCGGAAGCCCTTTTGTTTTCAAGGTTAAATATATAGTCAGCTTCTACAGTTTCTAATAGGTCAAAGAACTCCCCGAAATTAAAGGTTCCGCTACCCAAGGGAGCGTGCTCGTCGGAGCCACCGCAGTTATCGTGAACGTGGAATTCGTAGATTCTCCCTTTAAAGGCGCCAATCCAGTCGGAGAGGGGGACTTTTGAGAAGAGGTTAAGGTGTCCCGTATCTATACAAACGCCGACCGAAGGGGGGAGCTCCCTCATAAAGTTCATAAGGTTCTCGGGGGTGGGGTCAAAGACGTTCTCAAGGGCAATTCTGCCTCCGAACTCCTCAGAGACGAGCCTGAAGGTCTCTACGGCTCTCTTAAACCAGCTATTGTAAAAAGGGTCAACCTTCTGAGGGTGGTAGCCGGTGTGAAAAACTATAACCTTTGCCCCCAGTACTTTTGAAACAGAAACGGTTTCGGAAAAGCGGCGCCTCGTAGCCTCAAGAACGTAGGAATCGGAAGCTCCGGGGTTGAGGTCAAGGAAGGGAGCGTGAACAGTTATGGGCCTATCCCCCACCTTCTCCTTTAAGAGGCCGAAGTCTTTAAAAGTAAAGGTATCAAGGAGCTCGGAAGTAAGCTGGACTTCAACGCCCATTCCCAAAGAGACAATCTCCTCAACCGAGGAGATTTCCCTAAGGAGCTCCCTCCCGGGCAGGTGGCCGACAATCTCCATATTCTCTCCTGATAATCGTAAAATTGGAATATTTAACTCTGCTTAAAGTAGTTTGGAGGTAAAATGAAATCAACTCCGCTTCTACTTTCCCTTCTGATTTTACCTGCTACGGCACCGGCAATGAACCTCTCCCTTGAGAGCTCCCTCTACAAGGTAAACCTGAAAGGAGACTACGCCAGAGAGACCGGCTACGAGCTCTGGAGGGGAAGAAAGAGCGGTTTTCTCTATAGGTTTCTTTTTGAGGAGGAGAGCCCGGTTAAGAGGGGTGCTTACTTTAAGCTATCAATAACCGGCGGAACAACCAAGGCACCCTACGTTAACCTGCTTACGGCCGACCCCGACAGGCTTTTCGCCTCAGGAGTAAAGAGTTTTACTGTCAGAGAGCTCTACTTCCACAAAGAGGGCTTCATCTTCAAGAACCTGAGCTTGACGGTAGGTAAACAGCCCTTCCAAATCGGGAACTTCCTAAACGACTACCTTTGGGGAGGGAAGTTTACCTACAGAACCGAAGGGGGAGTGAGAATTACGTGGAACCAGATTGCAGGGTACGAAGGTAAGTACCTCCTCTTCGGCGAAGAGGAGGAGGACGACGTAGACATCTTTAACCTGAAAGTTGAGAGGGGAGGAATTTCACTCGGTTTTTACTGGCTCTCTGACGCAAAGGGTAAAGAGCCGGCAGAGACTAAAAACGGGTTAACCCTCTCTCTCAAAGGGGAAAGGGGAAGGATAACGGCAACAACCCAGAACGGAGAACTCTCCTTCTACGGAGAGCTCAAGGAAGGGGTTTTCACCCTCAGCGGCGGATATGCGGAAAGGGAATTTACCTCCTACGGCTTCAAGGAGGGGGTAAACGGAATCGGTCTAATCTATAAACCCGCCTTCAGCAACTTGATGTTTTTAAAGAGTGAAGCGGAATTTCAAGCAGAAGGAGTTAACTGGAGGGTCTACGGCCTTCACGTTGAAAAGGCCTCAGGGAAACTTATCGGAAACGAGCTCGGAGTTGAGGGAGAAAAGCCTTTAGCAAAGGGATTTTCGCTCTTCGGGAAGGTTGCTCTCGGGAGCCGGGGCTCTTACGCACTCTTCGGCGGTTTAAGGTGGAGTCTTAAGAAAATTCCTGCAGGAGAAAAACTCCCTCAGGTGGAGGTTGAAAATTACTTAGCAATAAAAGGAGAGTACAGCGACTTCCCGAGGAGAGATTACAAAACCCAGAGCGAGTACGAAGGGTACGCCCTTGCAAAGCACTTGGGGTTCTGGCACACGACCTACAAAGCGGCTTTAAAGGGGGAGGGCTTTAAAGTAAAGGTTTCAACAGGAAGGGATACGAAAGTTGACTACCTGATTTGGGGGAATACTGCAGACAACTTTAAGTACCAGAAGGGGCACGGGAAAGAGTGGCACTTTGAGGAGGCATGGGTAGGTAGAGAGGAGTTAAAGGTAGGGATGGTGGAGCTTTCCCTCAAAGGGTTTATAGATGAGAGCTTAACGGGAGTTAGAGGGAAGTGGAGAGAGGCAGAGCTCTACTGCCTCTTTGAAAGTGATAAAGAGAGGGCAAAGTACCTTACTCTTAAGTGGAGCAAAAAGGGTGTAGGGGCTTTCCTGCTGTACAGGAGGGGTGAGGGCTCAAACTCAACCCTCGGAGTTAACTATACCGAAGGAAGTATTGAGCTGGGAGGGCTGGTTCAGACAGAGGGAGGACGGGAGAGCTGGGGAGGTTTTGTTAAGTTAAAGGGGGAGCTCTTAAAGTGGAAGGGGAAAGCAGAGTACAGGCTCTACTCAAAGGAGTTTAAAACCTTCGGCCTAAAGGAATACTTCTGGAACGAGGGCTTCATCTACAGGCCCGGAGAGAGCAATTTAAGAGTACTGAAAGTTAGCGCCGGAAGGGGGCTAAGAACCGGCCTAAAGATGGTAGACAGGTTAAAACCCCAAGTTAACTTCTTCTACCTGAACCTCAGGAGGTTCTCAGGCAAATACGTCGGAGAAGAGGGAGGAGTTGCGCTCTCTTTAAAACCGGGTAGTAAGTGTAGCTTGGCCTTAATAGGTTCTATTGGTAATAATAACTCTTACTATGAAGGGGTTGCCTTTAAGGTGAAGTGGTAGGTATAATTGGAGTTAAACTCAAAAGGAGCCCCTATGCTGCAGGTCAAAGAAGAAAACCTGAAAGAAATAGACTTTGAAAAGGGTGGAGGACTCGTTCCCGTAGTTGTTCAGGACGCCTCAACCAAAGAGGTCTTAATGGTAGCCTACGCAAACAGGGAGGCCCTTGAGAAAACCCTTAAAACCGGTTTCGCCCACTACTACTCCCGCTCAAGGAGAAAGCTCTGGAAAAAGGGCGAAATTTCGGGAAATACCCAGAAAGTAAAGAGAGTCCTCGTTGACTGCGACGGAGACACTCTCCTCTACATAGTTGAGCAGAAAGGGGTGGCCTGCCATACAGGAGAGTACTCCTGCTTTTTCAGAACCGTGGGGGAGGAGAAGTGAAGGGAGAAATTGGAGAGGTTTTAAATAACCTATACAGGATAATTGAAGAGAGGAAGAGGGAGCTCCCCGAAGGTTCCTACACGGCAGAGCTCTTTAAGAAGGGTCAGGATAGGATTCTTCAGAAGGTAGGCGAGGAGGCCATAGAGAGCATACTGGCTCTAAAGTCAAGAGAGAGGAAAGAAGCCGTCTACGAGGTTGCGGACCTCCTCTACCACCTACTGGTAGCCCTTGTAAACGAAGGAATTACCCTTGACGAGGTTGCAGAGGAACTAAAGAGAAGGATGAAGTAGCGATTATGGAGAAAGGAAGACTTGAGGACTTCTTCTCCCCCGAGGAGATTGGGGCCCTCCTGAGAAAGTATTCCCTTCCGGTAAACGCTTCGGCAATGGTATGGAATGAATCGGGAAAGCTAGTTTACTACGACTTTATCACACCCTACTGCCGCGAAATCTACTCGGCCGCTCCCCAAAGGTGCGAGGAGGACAGGAAAAAGAGGTTTGAAAGGGCCCTAAAAGAAAAAAAGCCCTTCGTTCACAAGTGTTTTGCTCAAAAAATGAACTACGTAATTCCCCTAATAGTGAACACCAAACAGAGGGAGCTCTTCATCGGAATAGCCGGCGGCTGACAGGGAATGTACAGACTTTCCCGGCGGGAAATTGAGAACATAAAGAGGCTCTCCAAAGAGCTAAACCTCAACTTTGACGAACTCCTCCTTCTGGCCGAAGAGGATCTGACCTTCGGCTGCCAAAGGGGATTTAACCCCAACCCGGTGGCGGTAAACAGGGAGAAACTCCTCCTCTTTCAGAGCTCCCTCTTCCTGAAAGCCTTTAAAAGACGCATTGAGCTAAAAAGAAGAAACGTTTCGTTAAAAACCCTTTTAATCCTTGACAGAATAGAAGAGATTACCGGCGGCTGCTTTGAAGTGAAGGAAAAGCCGATAAATGACCGGGAAGTTAAAGCCCTCTTTGAGGCACTAAACGAGCTGGTAGAGTCGGTAAATTTGAGAATAAACTACGTAGTGCCGAGGAAGGTTAAGTACTTCGCATACAGAGACCCCCTTACAGACCTCTACAACCGCCACTACTTAAGGGAAGTAGTAAACAGGTTCTCGGGCGAGAGCAGGAACTTCCCGATAGGAGTAATCTTTATAGATATGGACAACCTTAAGGAGATAAATGATAACCTCGGCCACAAAACGGGAGACTTATACCTTAAAAGGTTAAGCGAGGTAATAAACGCCTCCGTAAGACACTCGGACTTCGTCTTCAGAATCGGAGGGGACGAGTTCCTCGTCTTGGTTCCCAAGTTAAAGGAGGGAGCGCTTGAGAAGATTGTCGGAAGAATAAAGAGAAACCTTGAAATTATAAACAGAAGCGAGAACCTGAACCCTCCCCTTTCGGCCTCGGTGGGGGTGAGTATCTGGAAGAGCCCCGAAGAGCCCTTCCAGAGAGCCCTTGAATCTGCCGACTTCAGAATGTACAGGGAGAAGACTAACGGCAAACCATAGGCCCTAAAGGTTTCCCTCCGAGCAGGTGGAAGTGGAGGTGGTAAACCTCCTGACCGCCGTCCCTATTGCAGTTGACCAGTACCCTGTAGCCGCTCTGGTCTATTCCCTGCTCTTTGGCAATCTTCTTTATCACGAGGAAGATGTGGCCTATCAGCTCCCTGTGTCTCTCCTCAAGGTCGTTGAGGGTGGGTATGTGTTCCTTGGGAATTACGAGAATGTGAACCGGAGCCTGAGGGTTAATGTCGTGGAAGGCCATTACCAGCTCGTCCTCGTAAACTACTTTGGCAGGGAGCTCCCCCTTAACTATCTTACAGAAGACGCACATTTTACACCTCCCTTTTCCTTTTTCATAAGTTTAGCAAAGCTCTCAGCAGCAACAGCTCCGATTTCGTAGCCTGAGATGTAGTAGAGCCAGTTGTTGACCGCAACGCTTGAGAAGGCAACCTTCTTGCCGCCGTAGGAGAAGAACCCGGTAAACCACTCACACCTTCCCTCGGGATAGCTCCTCTCGGTTAAAGTTCCCGACTTACCGCCGATAACCAGCTCCGGGAACTTTCTTTTAAGACGCCTGAAGTGCCTCTTATCGGAGACCGTTCCGATTTTAACCGTAAGGACCATCATCCTCTCAATCTCGGCGGCCGTTTGAGGAGAGATAACCCTCCTTAAGGGCTCGGGCTTAAAGGTATATACCTTACCGCTCTTTAAGTCAATAACTCTATCAACCAGAAGGGGCTTCATCATAACCCCGCCGTTTACAACAGTTTGGGAGATTAAAGCCTCGTGGAAGGGGCTTGCGGTAGTATCTCCCAGCCCGGCGGCCATAAGGGCAAGCTCGTAATCGTCAAGAGGCTCTCTGAGAACCCCCCAGGGGAAGTTGTAGGAGGTATCGTTAAAGCCGAAGAGCTTTGCATACTTTAAGAGGTTCTCCTCCCCTATCAGCCTCCCTAAATTGCCGAAGAAGGGGTTTGCAGAAGTTGCGAAAGACTGGCTGAAGCTCCTCTTTATCTGAAGCCTACTGTTGAGCCAGACAGAAGGGGAGCAGGAATCTCCGACGCCTCCGCAGGTTAAGGCAGTATCGGGCTTTGCAATTCCCAGCTCAAGGGCGGCAGCTGAGGTGATAATCTTGAAGGTTGAAGCCGTCGGATAGGAACGCTTAAGGGTAAGGTCGGGATGCTCAAGGCTTGAAACGGCAGCCAGAACTCTGCCCGTTTCGGGCTCCAAAGCCACGTAGGCGCCGTACTTCACCTTAAAGCGACTAAACTCCTTCTCAATTTCCCTCTGGAAGGTAGGATTAACAGTAAAGTAGATTTTGTAGCGGCCGTCGGCGTAAACTAAGGAGCTCCCCTCAAGGGAGGCCTTCTTGAAGAGGGAGTACTGGAAGAGAAAGTCGTTCTTTAAGGCCTTAACTATTGCAGGCTCTCCTTCAATTTTTATAGCCTCTTTTCCCTTTTCTTTCTGTGCAGAAATCTGCGCAGACTCCTCGTTGCCGAAAGTCTGGTTGATTAAAAGGGAAAATCCTCCTAAGAGGAGGATGGCTAAAAGGGGAAAAATCAAGAACTTCCTGTTCAACTCCTTAACCTCCGGAGCTTGTCGCCTTATAATATAAACCCCCGCCACAGGAGTAGAGGTAAAATGAGGATAAGAAGTTTCCTGATTGAGGTCGCTCTAAGAAAGAGGAGCTCCTTTAAGTTAAGTCAAGTTCCCCTGAGGGAGATAAGGGAAAAGGTTAAAGAGCTCTGGATTGAGGAAATCCCCGAAGGGAAAGCGGTAGAGAGGCTGTCGGCAGTTGACGGTAGCAGGAACAAAAAAACTTACGCCGGCTACGTAGTTTACGCCGTCGGCGCCTGCTCTGTGGTCTTTGAGAAGGGCTCACTGAACGGTGAGAGCTACATTGCAGAGATTGACCTGCTAAAGCCTGAGGAGTACTCCGACTCAAGGCTTAGGATTTTAATGGGGATAGTTGAGGCAAAAAAGGCACTGAAGGAGGTGGGGAGCTCCACAGTAGTCCTACTTGACGGCTCAATAGTGGGAGACTTCCTAAGGCCCGTGGTTTTCAACCACGAGGTCAGCGAAAGGGGAAGGGAGTGGGCCCTGAGCTCTTTTGAAAAGCTAAAGGAAAACTTCAGCCTCAACAAAATAGACTCTAAGGAGTTCTATAGAGAAGCCGCGGAAAGGTTCCCCGGAAGGGAGTACCCGGTGGTAGTCGGCTTCCTTGAGTACCTTGAGTACCTCTACAGCTACTACAGGCTGATAGAAGAGGGAAAGGGGAAAATAATAGCCGTCTCAAAGCGCTCAAACTCCTGGAACCACGGCCTTGACCCGATACTTCCCGACATTGCGGTACTCAACTTAGTAGACCCTCCTCCCGGGTATACCGAGCCCTACAGCGTAAGCCTGAGCCAGAAGAAGTTTCACTTCCCGGCAGAGTTTGAGGAGCTCCTACCTCCCAAGGAGTTCACAACCTTCTACTTTAAGCTGAGCAAAGGAATTTACAAGTGTGAAACCGATATGGAGGCCGAGGAGGCATTAAAAATCTTCTCCTTCTACGAAGTAGAGGGGTACCCCTTCCCGCTGAGGGAGGTCCACAGGCGGGTGAAAATAACGAGAGAGGACATTGAGGAGATTGTGAAGATACTGCGCCACAGAGGAATAACTGGGAGGGAAGCCCTTGGGGAGTAATCCCTTCTACGGAGAGAGAGCCCTTAAGTACGACCTATTCTTTAAAACTGCCTTCGGAAGGGCAGTAAAGGAGCTTGAAGGGGAGCTCTTAGTAGAGGCGCTGAAGGAGTTTAAGGGAAGGGAGCTCCTTGAAGTGGGCTGCGGAACGGGAGTCTGGCTTGAATACCTTAAGGAGCAGGGTTTCAAAGAGCCGGTAGGCCTTGACATATCAAGGGATATGCTAAAAGTAGCGAAAGCAAAGGGGCTCAGAAAACTGGTTGAGGGGAGCGGAGCTCACCTCCCTTTTAGGAAGAGCTCCTTTGACGCCGTCTACTTTATGACCAGTCTTGAGTTCATGGTTGAGAAGAGAGAGGCCCTCCTTGAGGCGGCAAGAGTCTCAAGGAAGGCTGTCGTAGTGGGGTTTCTCAACTCCTTCTCCCTGCTAAACCTCTACAGGAAGGTTAAAGGGCTCTTCAAGGAGAGCGTCTACTCGGCCGGAAGTTTCCTGAGCAGAGAGGAGATTTTAAAGATGGCAAGGTGGGTGGGAGAGGTAAGCAGGTACTCCCTGAGGGTGGAAAGTTTTAAGACAACCCTTAATTTTTCCGTTGACGGTTTTGTAAACCCGAAAGTTGAGAGACTGGTGGGGCAGGAGCTCCCTACAGGAGGGTTCGGAATAATCAAGTTCAGGGTGATTAAGAGAGATGGAGCTGGTAAAGGAGATTGAGTTTGAAGAGGCCTATAAGAGAGGGTTTGCCTTCGTTGACGTAAGGACTAAGGAGGAGTTTGAGGAGTTCAGGATTCCCGGAGCCTACAACGTTCCCCTCTTCACAAAAGAGGAAAGGGAAAAGGTTTCAAAGGTTTACTACGAAAAGGGGGAGAAGGAGGCAAGGCTCTACGCCCTTGAAATAGTTAGCCCGAAACTCCCCCGGATAGTCAAGGAAATAAAGAAAATCAAGGAAAAGGAGAAGAACGTTGCCGTATACTGCTGGAGGGGAGGTTTAAGGAGCTTAGCAGTTGCGACAATCTGCAACCTGACGGGAGTACACGTCTTCAGGCTAAAAGGAGGCTACAGGGCATTCAGAAATTACATCTTAAGGCGAATAGGGGAAATTCTGAAGGATAAAAAGGTAATCGTCCTCTACGGCCCTACGGGTGTTGGGAAGACGAGAATTTTAAGGGAGTTAAAAGAGGAAGGCTTCCCGGTTATTGACCTTGAAGGCCTTGCAGGGCACAGGGGCTCGGTCTTCGGGGGAATAGGACTTACCCAGCCCAGCCAGAAGATGTTTGACGCCCTCGTCTGGCAGGAGCTTGAGAGGTTAAAGGAGAGCCCGATAGTGGTGGTGGAGGGGGAGAGCAGGAAAATCGGAAAGCTCTTTATACCAGAACCCCTGTGGAAAAAGATGGGCGAGGGAGTTAAGGTTCTACTGGAGCTCCCCTTAAGCCAGAGGGTAAAGATTTCCATGGAGGACTACGGAGTGGGACAATTTCCCAAAGAGACCTACCTTGAAGCCCTCTTGCGGATAAGAAAGATACTGGGAGACGAGAAGTACAGGCAGATAAAGGAGCTGATAGAGAAAGAGGAGTACCCTGAAGCGGTAAAGGAGCTCATGGTCAACTACTACGATAAGCTCTACAGCCGCTCAATTCCCCAAACTCAGGTAAAACTGCAGGCAAAGGACTACGAGGAGGGGAAGGAGAAGTTTAGGGAGCTCCTAAAGGGCTACCTTTCTCCCTCTGAGTAGACCCACCTTTCGGGCTTATAGGCACAGGTTCTCCAGAAGGCTCCCCTCTCCTTCCTCTTAATCAGCTTCAGGTACCTCTTGGCCTCATTTCTGTCCTCCCAGAAACCTATCCTCAGGGTGTAAACTTTGCCTATCTTCTCAACCCTGACGTAGGGAAGGGATGAGAACTCCTCGGCCTCCTTTATCAGACCTTCCGGCTTAAAGTCGCTGGCAACCTGAACGCAGTAGTAGGTCTTTGTCCGGTTGAGGGAAGAGGTCTTTTCCTCCTTTTCTGCCTTCCTCTCATTAGAGGAAATATCTCCTTCAGGCACTGAGTTTTCGTAAGAAACTTTAACTGCAGGGATTATTTTTCCGGAGGGGACTGAAAGACCCACTGCCACGGGCTTAACCTCTTTCTTCTCAATCTCATTCGGCTTCTGAGGGAGGTTGCTTTCAACTTTTTTAACTTTCGGCTCCTGGGAGGTAAGGGGTAGGTTCAAATCGGAATTTTTTTCGGCCTTTCCGGAGCTCCCTCCCTTTTCCTCTCTGTATTTTACGGTTATCGTTGCCCTCTTTTCAAATAAAAATTTGGTAATGGCCGGGGTGAAAAAGGCAAAAAGGAGAACTCCTAAAGCTCCCCCCACAAAAGCCAACTTCTTGAGCTTTTTCTTAAGCTCAATCTTCTTCTGAAGGGCAAGGAGCTCTCTCCTAACCTCCTCGTCCTGAGTATAGTTCATAAACTCGCTGGGAATGGAGACAATTCGCCTCCACAGGTAGTCCCTGACTAAAAGTCTAAAAAATTCCTCTTGCTCTTTAGTAAGGTCAACAAACTTACAGTAAACCTCTTCGGGAGGCTCCTTCCCCTCCTCAACTCCGTCAAGCTGACACTGAAGGTTAACCTCTTTTAAGACAATTTCGCTGTAGCCGTCGTAGGGAAAGATAAAGTTAACTTTTACCTTTCCTCCTTCACTTTGAGACTGAAAGTAGGCAGACCACTCTGCAACCAGTCCCTTTACCCCTAACTTTAAAACCCTTACTCTACTTCCCCCCAGCTCCAAATAGGCAGGGATAGGGAGGAGTTGTTTTTCGTCCCCCATTTTATCTCCGGCTAAAACCTGAGCATTTTTATTCCCCAATTTTACTTAATAGTTCTTTGGCCATCTACAGGATTAGCGTTAAATTGAATTAAGAGAGACGGACAAACAAAAGAGTAAGGAGGGAGAGATGCCGGTAGCTATCGCACAGTACTGGAAGCCCCTTGAAGGGGGTAAGGTAAAGTGTACACTCTGCCCGAGGGAGTGTACGATACCCCCGGGAGGGAAGGGTTTCTGCTTGGTAAGGCAGAACAGGGACGGTAAGTTAGTAACCACCGTCTACTCGGAAATAACATCGGCCAACTACGACCCCGTTGAGAAGAAGCCCCTCTACCACTTCTACCCGGGAAGGATAATCTTCTCAATCGGAACAAACGGCTGCAACCTTGACTGTAAGTCGTGTCAGAACTGGGAGATTGCAAGGCAGGATACACCCCACCTGAGGCAGATTTTTACCCCCGAAATGGCCGCCGACTACGCCGGAAGGTACGACTCAATAGGAATAGCCTACACCTACAACGACCCGATAATCTGGTTTGAGTTTGTAAAAGACGCTGCAGAGAAAGTTAAAGAGACCGGCCTAAAGAACGTCCTGGTAACGAACGGGAATATTAGCCTTGAGGCCCTCAGGGAGCTCCTTCCCCTAATTGACGCCTTTAACGTTGACCTGAAGGGAATTGATAAGGAGTACTACCTGAAGTTCTCCTCTTTCCCCAACCCAAACGTCTGGAAAGTGTGCGAGGAGATTAAGAAGGCGGGAAAACACCTTGAGCTCACAAAACTAATCGTCCCCGGCTTTGACCAGTTCACGCCAGAGTACTTTGAGAGGTTTGCAAGGTGGGTTGCGGAGAACCTGGGAAAAGAGGTTCCGATGCACTACTCAAGGTTCTTCCCCGCCTACAAGCTCCTGAATACCCCTCCGACGCCGGTTGAAGTTATAGACACGGCATACGACGTAAGTAAGGAGTACCTCTACTACGTTTACGTAGGCAACGTTATTGAGCCTGAGAGGGAGTCTACCTACTGCCCTCAGTGTGGAGCTCTCTTAGTCA
Organism: Desulfurobacteriaceae bacterium; assembly: GCA_027068415.1. GTDB lineage: Bacteria > Aquificota > Aquificia > Desulfurobacteriales > Desulfurobacteriaceae > Thermovibrio. The sequence goes on from JAMOTD010000009.1 coordinate 91,146, forward strand.
GAAGGGTCGGCTACAACACAGAGGTCCTCTTTACACCTGACGGGAAGTGTCCTAAGTGTGGCAGACCTGTAGATTTTATCTTTTAAAGTGGTAAACTGGAGAAAGAACCACAATAAGAGGAAAGAGAGATGAGAATATTTAGCCCTGCATTCGGAAACGGAGAGTACATTCCGATTAAGTACACCTGTGACGGAGAGGATATTTCCCCGCCCCTCCTTTTCCTTGACCCTCCTGAGGAGACCCAGAGCTTCGCGGTTCTGGTTGACGACCCCGACGCTCCCGTAGGAGTCTTTACCCACTGGATTATCTACGACGTACCGGGAAGCTTTGAGGGACTGCCCGAGGACGTTCCCCCCGTTCCCGAGCTTGAGTACGGAATAAAACAGGGGTTAAACGACTTTAAGAGGATAGGCTACGGAGGACCCTGCCCTCCGCCGGGAAGACCCCACAGGTACTTCTTTATCCTCTTCGCCCTTGACCTTCCCTCAATAGGGCTTCCGCCGGGAGCTACAAAGGAGGAGTTTCTGAGGGCAATTGACGGTCACGTAATAGCCCAAGACGAAATGGTTGGACTTTACGGCAGGTAAGGTTTAAATTTCCTGCCCATGGAAAACCTCTTTATACCCGTAGGCGGCGGAAACGAGATAGGGGCGAGTTGCTACTTCTACCAGGTCGGGAAGGTTAAGCTCCTGGTTGATTCGGGAATACGGTTCTCAAGGAGGGAACCCTTCCCCGACTTTGAGTTTTTAAAGGCTTTAGCCCCCGAGCTTGACGCCATCGTAATAACCCACGCCCACGTTGATCACTGCGGGAGCATTCACATTCTGTCGGAGCTCTACCCGGAAACCCCCATCTACACGACCCACGAGACGGCCCAGCTACTGGCACTAATGGTTGAGGACGCCATAAAGGTAAGGTACATAAACGACAGGAATTCCCCCGAGCTCTGGGAGGAGTACAAACTCCTTGACAAAGCCCTCTCAAGGATAGAGAGGAGGGACTTCTTTGACAGGATAGAGATTAGAGACGTTGAGCTCGTCTTATACCCTGCCGGCCACATTCTCGGGGCCGCCTCGGTGGGAATTTTCTACGGAGAGGGGAGCTGTGCATTCCACACCGGAGACATCTCTCTGAGCCCGCAGGAGACTGTGGGAGGAGCGGTTCTTCCGAAAGGGGAAAGGGTGGAACTCCTTGTAAGCGAGAGTACATACCTCTACGCAAAGAAGAGGTTTAACAGGGAAAAAAGCGTAGAGGAGTTCTTTAAGAGCGTAAGGGAAACGATAGAGAGGGGAGGAAAAGTTTTAATTCCCGCCTTTGCCCTCGGAAGGGCTCAGGAGATAATCCTTCTCCTTTCCGAGGGAATGAGGATAGGAGAGGTTCCTCCGATAACTGTTTACGTTGACGGCCTTGCAAGGGAAGTTACGAACATCTACGAGAGCCTCCTTGAGAGGGAGATTTTCAACTACTACGTCCAGCCGGCACCCTCCTACCCCGGATTGGGCTTTGAGGAGGCCTGCAGGGAAAACCTGAGGGAGGCCGACTGCATTTTATCAACCTCGGGAATGCTCATGGAGGGAACTCCCTCGTTCGTTTACGGGAAGCTCCTTTCAAAGAGGAGAAAGAGCTCCATAATCTTAAGCGGCTACATGGTTGAGGAGAGCTTCGGCTATAAACTCCTTCACGACAAAGAGGTGTTAAAAGAGTTTAAGTGCGAAATAAAGAGACACCACTTCTCGGCCCACTCGGGGGGAGACGAGATAGAGAAGTTGAGGCAGGAGCTCTCCCCCAAGAAGTACACCTTCGTCCACGGCTACCCAGGGAAGAGAGAGTTTAAAGAGCACGCCCACAACAGGGAGGTGGTAAGGTTTTGAGGCTCTACCTGGGCTACCCCGACTCCGCTACGGCCATAGAGAAGTTCAGGCTCAAAGACCGCTTTCTAAGTGAGGTCTCCGTTGACTATTCCTCGGTTCCCGTTGAGGTAAAGAAGAAGCTCCTCTCAATGCTTGACAACGTTGATAGGAAGGACTACCTCTTCATAGGAGAGGTCTTCTACGACGGTATTGACCTCCTTGAGTTTGCACTCTTCAGCGTAAACGTCAGGGATTACGACGAACTTCTCTTGCCCGGCTACCTCTACGGAAAGCCGACCCACCTGATTAGAAACCTTCTGAAAGGGACTTTCGGAAAGCGTCTCTCGGTAATCTACGACTTTAACCTCTTTAACGGCCAAACTGTAGTCGTAAACGTCGGCTATACAAAGAGCTCCCTCTCCCTCGGAGGAAAGCTCCTTACGGTAATTCCCTTAGGGGAGTTTCACTTTGTTGACTTCTTCGGGAACTACCTCTTTAACAGGTTCGTAGGCCAGACGGGAATCTCAAACGCAAAGCTGAGAAAGGAAGGTTTAAGGGGCGAGCTCCTTGACCGGTGCAGGAGTCAGGCGGCGAGAATTCTTTTTAAAAGGAGCACCACTCTCTCCATTCCCCAATTCAACTACTCAAGAGAGGTTCCTGGGGAGGAGGTTGAGCTTGCCCTTTCTCCCTTAACGGGCTCTTCAAACTACGGAGAGCTGGTAGAGGAGGTCTCGGACTTCTCAAGTGCAGTTGTAAACTCCCTCTACCGCTACGAGGAGCTCTTCAGGGAGAGGCCGAAAGTAAAAGAGGTAGTGGTAATAGGAAGGTTAACTGAGCCCTTTGAGAGGAGTTTAAGGCGCATCTTCCCGGTAAAGGTTAGGAGGGTAAGCGAGGAGGAGCTCCTTAAGAGGGAGGTTGAGAGCCCCAACTTTAAGGTTGCAGTTGAGAAGCCCCACTTTAAGGGTGAAGTCCTGAGGGCAAAACCGCTGAATGTTAAGAAGGTTGAGGGGGGATTAAGGGAGCTCCGCCACCTCTTTAACAGAAGAGACCTAAAGGGACTCTCAATAATAGAGAGGCTGACCGAGAAGGCCGAAGGGAAAGAGCTTGAGGATTTCGTTTACGAGCTGATAACGATTATAAGGAGGAGCTCCTTCAGAACAAAGGAGGAGGTTGCCTACCTTAACCACTCAATCGCCGCCTTAACGAAGTTAGAGCTAACGGAGAGTCTCTTTGAGAAGGCCGTAAAGGAGATTGAGAAGCAGGCCTTAAACTGGCAGCTTCCCTTTGAGACAAAGGTAAACATACTCTACTTCTGCCATAGGAACAGTAAAAGGTTAAGGGGAAGCGCCCTTGAGGCCTTCCCCTTCCTGATGCTGACCTACATAAGGGATAAAAAGGTAAGCGAGGGAGAGAAGAACTTCGTCAGAACCGTCTGCGAGAAGTTCTATCAGAGCTGAGGTAGTGGTAGGCAACGAGGGAGACCATCATTACCGAAGAGACTGTCAGGGCAAGACAGGGGGAAAGGAGGAGGGTTTTCTGGAACTTGGCAGAGAGGAGGGAGGAGAGAGCTCCGCCTATAGAAAAGGTTAAAAGGCTTCTGAACCTGCCCTCTTCAACCAGGTAAAAGACGAGGCTTGAGGCAAGGTCAAGGAAGAAACACCTAAAGGAGAGGGCTTCGTACCTGAGGTTAAAGGAGAGGGGGTAGTAGAGGATGGGAACGGTAAGGGCTATAACTGTGAAGGTTATAGTAAGGGCTATCTGGAAGTAATAGCTCTCAATCAGTTTCGCAAAATCCCTCATCTGTAAGGAAGTCTAAGCCGTCGCTCTCGGAAGAGGAAGCCGGGAGCTCCACCAGTTTATAGAGTTTTTCTGCGTAAATCCTCTTTACGAGGGAGGCGTTTAGGGCGTGTCCGGTCTTGTATGCCGTAATCTTTGCAAGGATGGGGTATCCTAAAACGTAGAGGTCGCCAATCAGGTCAAGGGTCTTGTGGGCAACGAATTCGTTTTCAAGCCTCAGGCCGCCCTCGTTTAAAATTCCGCAATCGTCTATAACTATGGCGTTTTCTAAGCTTCCGCCCCTTGCAAGGCCTGCAGCCCTTAAGGCCTCAACCTCCTGATAGAAGCAGAAAGTCCTTGCCTTTGAGATTTCCTTGAAATTCTCTAAGGTGTGGGTATAGACGAGCCTCTGAAACCTTACCTTCTTGTAAGGATGGTTAAAAGAGATTGTGTTGTCTATAACCAAGGAGATGTGGGGCTCGGCAACTATCCTCTTATCCTCAAACTCAACGGCCACTTCCCTCTTTAAGAGGGCGTACTTCCTCTTCTTTGCCTGCTCCCTTACGCCGGCCTCCTCAAAGAGGTAGACGTAGGGGGCCGAGCTACCGTCAAGAATGGGGAGCTCTTCGGAGTTGAGGTAAACGAAAAGGTTGTCTATTCCGAAGGCCGAAAGGGCGGCCATCAGGTGCTCAATGGTCTGAACGGAGACGGTTCCGTCTGAGAGGTTCGTGGCGTAGAAGAGCCTTGAGAGGTAGCGGGGAGACGCCTTTATTGAGGGAGCTCCCGCCAAATCCGTCCTTACGAAAACTATTCCCGTATCGGCCGGAGCGGGAACGAGCCTGACGGAGACCTTTTTGCCGGTATGAAGGCCTATTCCGCTGAACTCAACTTCCCTTGCTATCGTTCTCTGGTAAACCTGCATCGGAGCTCCCTACAAAAGTTTGCCTCGGCTAATTATAGCCCCGGTATAAACCCACCTTATACCTTCTGGAGCTCCCCCTTTTGCAAATTTGCACCCGGCGGACAGAGACCGCAGACAGAACACCCGGGGAAGCAGGTAGGTGTGGCCTTCTTCTCGTAGATGTTCCTGTACTCCCTCCAGAGGTACTCCCTCTTTATTCCGCTCTCAACAACCTCCCACGGGAAGAGCTCCTCCTTCTCCCTCTCCCTCGTGTAGAGCTCCTCAAAGGGAAGTCCAATCTCCTTTAAGGCCCTCCTCAGGTTCATCCTCTCCTTAACAACCTTTACGGCGGCAAGACCGAGCCTGTCGTCTCCCCTTGAGACGATTGCCTGAAGAACGGCCTCCTTAACCCCCTCGTGGGTCAGCTTAACTCCGGGGATTTTCCTGATTAACTTTGAGAGCTTCCTCAACTTCTTCTCAATTACAGATTTAGGGTTTAAGCCGTACCACTGAAGGGGAGTAAAGGGCTTGGCTATAACGGGGTTTACGGAAAGGTGAATCTCTCCCCTCACGCTCCTTTCCCTCCAGTAGGGGAGGGCAATTTCTCTGAACCTCTCGCTCATGTGGGCTATGGCCTCAAGGTCGGAGTCCGTTTCTCCCGGAAGGCCAATCAGGAAGTAGAGCTTTATGTCCTGAGCCCCGGCCTCAAGGGCCTTTTCGGCAAACGAGTAGTAGGTTTCATCCTCAACTTTCTTGTTTATCGCAAAGCGTAGCTCCCTGCTCCCGGCCTCGGGGGCGAGGGTAATTGTCTTCTGTCCCGACTCCCTGATAATCTCAAATATGTAGGGAGAGGTTGAAGATGCCTTGAGGGAGGAGAAGGAGGCCTTCATGTTGTACTTCTTCAAAATCCGATAGAGCTCCTCCATCTTTGAGTAGTCGCTCACCCCTGCCCCGATAAGGCCTACCCTGTCAACATAGCGGGAGGCAAGCTCAATCTCCCTCTCAACAACCCCTATATCTTTCTCCCGATAGGGTAGTCCCATGTAGGTTGCAACGCAGAAGCGACACTTCTCAATACAGCCCCTGTTGAGCTCAATGAGGAACATGTCCTTAAAGGCGGCATCTCCGGAGAGGAAACAGGAATGGCAGGGGGTTTTGGGGAAGAGGTGAGAGCGGAAAATCCTCTTCCTCGGCCCCTCAAAGGAGGAGATTTTAAAGCCGTCGTAGGTAAAGGAGTAGTCTCGGGAAAGCATCACGTTTTTAAAGCCTGAAAGGGCTTCAAGAGAGGGATTATCCCTAAAGGCCGAGATTACCTCCTCAAGCCTACCCTCGGCCTCGCCCAGGTAAACTGCGTCAAAAATCGGGAAAAAGGGGGCAGGGTTGTAAAAGAGGCCTATTCCTCCCCCCAAAATCGGGGGAGCTCCCTCTCTCTTTTCCCTCAATGGCTCAATTCCCCAGGAGTTAAGGAGTTTTACAGCCTCAAAGAGGTGGTTCTCGTAGGTTATTGAGAAGGCTATGAGGTCAAACTGTGCCGGGTGGAGGTTTAAGAAGAGGGAGCTCTCAGAGTCTGAGAAGATAAGGTCGCAGGAGACCCCCTCAACCGAGTTTAAAAGGGTATAAACCCTGTGGATTGCGAGGCTTGAAAGCCCCACCCTCTCGGGGCCGGGATAGACAAGGAGGACCTTCAAATCTCCCGACCTATAGGCTAAATGGGAGCACTCATTGATTATTACCAGCTAAGACCTCCTTCTTAAAAACGGTTCTCAATAAATTTAGCTTTAACCAATAAAAAGAAAAGGCCCGCACACGGCGGGCCCGGAGGCGGCTTCAAAGCGGGTAAACTACTTCTCTTCCTTATCCTCTTTTCCTTTACCCTTACCCTCTTCGGGCTCCTTAACGATAATCTTAACCTCCTTCCTTGCGGCCTCAGCCTTGGGAAGGCGGATTTCAAGAACTCCCTTGTCGTAGTAGGCCTCAATCCCCTCCTCTTTAACCTCTACCGGCAAGGGAATTACCCTCTGGAACTCTCCGTAGAAGGTCTCGCTGAAGAAGACGTTATCTTTCTCCTCCTTCTGCTCCTGCTTTTTAACTCCCCTGATAATCAGGTAGTTTCCGCGAACCTTAACATCAATACTGTCCTTATCAAGGCCGGGCATCTCTGCCCTTACGACGATTTCGTCGGGAGTCTCGTACATCTCAACTCTGGGCTCAAATCCCATCTCAAAGCCCGGGAGTTCCCTTCCGAACCCCCTCATCATCTGCTCCATCATGCGCTCCATCTCGCGCATGTAGCGGAACATATCCTCAAAGGGGTCAAACCCTCTTCTTCCGAAAAATCCTCCGAACATCTCTCCCTCCTTAAAATGGTTTTGAGATTTTCTCTAACTTTATTTTAGCTCTTAAAACCCATCCTTGCAACTACTTTACGCCGAACTTCCTTCTCTTATCCCTGACAAACTTCTGAAGGCTCCTTAAGGGAAGGGTGTTTATGACCTCCTTACCCTCAACCCAGCCCCTTCGGGCCGTTCCCACCCCTAATTTAATCATCCACATGTGGTCAACGTGGTGGGAGTCGGTGCTGATTACCAGCTTAACGCCGAACCTCTTTGCCATACGGCAGTGGGCGTCCCTCAAGTCAAGGCGGTTGTAGTAGGAGTTAACCTCAAGTGCGGTTCCGATCTCGGCGGCGGCCTTCATAATCCTTTCAAGGTCAAGGGGGTAACCCTCCCTCTGACCTATTACCCTCCCGGTAGGGTGGGCTATTGCGTTAACGTAGGGGTTGTTTATGGCCTTTAAAATCCTCTCGGTGTTGTCCTGGCTGAACCTTGAGTGGATTGCCGCAACTACGAAGTCAAGCTGGGCAAGGATTTCATCGGGGTAGTCAAGGCTCCCGTCGGGAAGAATGTCAACCTCTGTTCCCTTGAGGATTTTTATCTTCCCCGAGTACTTCTCGTTGAGCCTGTCTATCTCGTAGTTTCGCTTTAGGAGCTCCTCCTCGGTAAGCCCCCCCGCAACCTTTAAGCTCTTTGAGTGGTCGGTTATTGCAATGTACCTGTAGCCCATCTCAAGGGCTTTCTTAACGTAGTCCTCAATAGTTGAGGCACCGTCGGACCAGTTTGAGTGAATGTGGAGGTCCCCCTTAATCTCATCGTAGCCCACAAGGTTGGGGAGCCTGTGCTCAAGTGCCGCCTCAATCTCTCCCGTATCCTCCCTGATTTCCGGAGGAGGCGTATCCATCCCGAGGGCAGAGTAAATCTCCTCCTCCGTCCGTCCGGCAATCTTCTCATCACCCTTAAAGAGGCCGTACTCGTTGAGCTTGTAGCCCAGTTTAAGGCAGATAGTCCTCAGGTGAATGTTGTGGGCCTTTGAGCCGGTAAAGTACTGGAGGGCGGCACCGTAGGAGTCGGGCTCAATAACTCTAAGGTCAACCTGCTCCCCCTCCTCAACTATTACGGTGGCCTTCTTCGTTCCCTTCCAGAGGACTTCCTTGACGTTGGGGAGGCTGACGAAGGCCTCAATTATCTCAAGGTTGTTCTTCCCGCTTGCCAAGATGTCAATGTCCCCTACGGTCTCCTTCATTCTCCTTGTTGAGCCGCATACCGAAATCCTCTCAACGGCCGAGTGCTCTTTGAGTTGGTTAACAATCCTGTCGGCGATGAAGACAGCAACTCCCAGCAGAATCCTTCCGCCGCTCTTTTCAAAGAGCTCTATTCCCTTCTTTATCTTCTCAACCTTCTTGGGGCCGAAACCCGGCAGGCGCAGGAGTTCCCCCCTCTCAATAGCCCTCTTTAAGTCCTCAATACTCCTTATTCCCAGCTCCTCGTAAAGGAGCTTAACCGTTTTTGGGCCAACGCCGGGAATGTCAAGGAGGGTGAAGATTGTATCGGGAACCTGCTGCTTTAACCTCTCAAACTCCTCAATCTTCCCCGTCCTCAAGAACTCAAGGATTTTGGCCTGAAGCCTCTGGCCTATTCCGGGGAGTTTTGAGAGTTTCCCCTCTTTCGCAAGGACCTCTATATCCTCGGAAAGGTCCCTAATCAAACGGGCGGCATTCCTGTAAGCCCTTATGTGGTAGGGATTATCTCCCATAAACTCAAGAATGTCGGCCCACTTGTCAAAGATGTCCGCAAGCTCCTTGTTTTTCATCTCTCCCTCCTTGGCCTATAAACTATTTTATAATCAAACCGCCATGAAGGGAGAAGAGTTACTGAGGGATAACTACTGTTTCGTCTGCGGTAAGGAGAACCCTAAAGGAATGCACCTCTCCTTTGAAAGGGGAGAGGGAAAGGTATACGCAAGGTTCTCACTGCCCGAATACTATCAGGGCTACAACCGGATAATCCACGGAGGGATTATCTCCCTTATCCTTGATGAGGCGATGGCCCACCTCCAAACCCTTAAAGAGCGCTTCTTAACCGGCAAACTGACAGTAAAGTTCCACAGCCCCCTCATGGCCGATGAGGAGGTTGAGGTAGAGGCCTGGATAGAGGAGGAGAGGAGGAGGTTTAAGATAACCAGAGCCGTAATGAGGAAAGTTAAGGACGGCAAAAAGGTTGCAGAAGCAGAGGCAGTAATGTTCGTGGTAAGGGAGAAGGAATGAAGAAGTTTTTTAGCGCCTTAGCCCTCCTCCTTTTAACTGGGGCAAACGCTTACGGGGAAGGGAGTTTGAATGTTTTGAGTCAGGCACTTTCTGTAAGGGAAACTCCCGGCGGAAAGTTCGTTGAGACTGTTAATGAGGGGCAGGAGCTCCCCCTCTTAAACCTTTTAGGCTACTGGGGAAGGAGCGAGAGGGGATGGGTAAACTGCGACTTTACAGATTACGAACTCCCGCTCTTTAAGGTAACCGGAAGGATTGAGCTGGAGGTAGCAAGGGTAGTTGAGCCCGAAGGGGAATTAAAGGAGAAAGACGCAGTTATAGTTTACAGGGAGTTCCCCGACACCGTAATCGGCCTCTTTAAGGGCAGGCCCGTTGAGGTGGGCAAGGAAAGGGTGGCAGTTGAGAAGGAGGAGTTTGAGGTAGCCGTTGCAAACTACCCCCTGCTCCTGTTTGACAGCTCGGGGAAGAGGATAAAGGTAAAGGCCGGAACACCGCTACTTAAAGGGCTTTCCAACTACCTCTACGGCGGCCACCTCTGGGATAGGGCAGAGAGGCTAAAGGAGGAGAGCCAGCTTAACAGGGAGGAGCTTTTAAAAGAGGTAAACCGGCTGATAGACATCTTTAACAGCGTCAAGCTCTCCTCTCCCTTAAGCGAGAGGCTCGGCTACTACGCCAAAACCCTTCCCGTAAAGAGCGAGGACCTAATAGTAGTAAAGACTCCTACGGGAGTAGGAGTCTTCGTAAAGCTCAAATACCGGTTCATAACAAAGGATGGCAGGGTAATAACCGGAAGGAAGACGAGGCTCTTTCTAAAGCGCTCAAACTTTGAGTTCTGGAGGAAGTTAACAAACGAGCTATTTAACTCGGGGGTAAACAAGTTCGTTGAGATAGACGTTTACAGGTTTGACGGTGAGGGAGGCTTTGAGGAAGGGGGATTTGTCGCCTCAAGCTACCACCTTTTTAAAGAGGGTAAACTTAAAGACTACGAGAGCTTCGTTGAGAGCTCCGAATCAAACCTAAGCGAAGACCTCTGGTTCTTTGCAGACCAGGTTTACGAGAGGTTGGAAAGTGGGGAGAATTAAGGAGAACCTTGAGAGGATAAGAGAGGAGATAGAGAAGGCCTGTGCAAGGGCAGGAAGGAAGAGCGAAGAGGTGAAAATCTTAGCGGCAACGAAGACGAGAACACCCGAAGAAATCTTAGAGGCCTACGAGGCCGGAATTAGGCTCTTCGGTGAAAACAGGGTTCAGGAGGCAAGGGAAAAAATTCCTCTCTTAAAGGAGAAAATGGAGAAAGCTCAGTGGCACATGATTGGCCACCTTCAGACAAACAAGGTAAAGTACGCGGTAAACCTCTTTGACTGGATAGAGACTTTAGACAGAAAAGCCCTCGCCGACGAGCTGGTAAAGAGGGCCGAAAAGGCAGGCAGGGAGAGAATTCCGGTTCTCGTAGAGGTAAAGCTCTCCCCTGAGGAGAGTAAGCATGGTTGCCCGCCCGAGGAGCTTGAGGAGCTCCTATCCTACGCCCTTCAACTCCCCCGGCTTGAGGTAAAGGGTTTTATGACCGTTCCTCCCTACTACGAGGAGGTTGAGCTTGTAAGACCCTTCTTCATGAGGCTGAGGGAGATAAGGGACAGGATGGAGGAGCAGTTCGGCAGGGAGTTTCCCGAGCTCTCAATGGGAATGAGCCACGACTTTACAGTAGCAGTTGAGGAAGGAGCTACAATAGTTAGGATAGGAACGGCACTTTTCGGCCCCAGGAAATATTAAGGGAGGTTAAGAGATGAAGAAGGAGCTAATCGTTGCAATAGAGAACCCCAAAGAAAAGAACGTAATAACAGCCGCTCTTGAGAGCGGAGTTTCAGCAATCCTAACAACGAAAGAGGGGGTGAGCGAGAGGGTCAAAAAGCTTGCAAGGGTAAAGACAATCGCCCCCGACGGAGACTTTAAGCTCGGCCAGGAGTTCGTAATAGTTGAGATAAAGGGCAAGGAGGACGAGGAGAGGGCGGCACAGCTCCTAAAACAGGGTAAGAAGGTAATAGTAAAAACAACAGACTGGACGATTATCCCCTTAGAGAACCTCCTTGCTCAGGGAGACGAGGTTTACGCCTGGGTCAGGAACGCAGAGGAGGCCAAAACGGCCATAACAATCCTTGAAAAGGGCGTTAAGGGGGTGGTTCTTGAGACGAAAGACGTAAACGAGATTAAGGAGGCCGGCAGGGCAATAAGTCAGGCAGGGGAGAAGGTAAAACTTGAAGTGGCAAAAATAAAGAGAGTTAAGCCCATTGGAATGTGCGACAGGGTCTGCATAGACACCTGCTCAAACATGGTAAGGGGCGAGGGAGCACTGGTAGGAAACTCCTCTGCCGGAATGTTCCTCGTCCACGCAGAAACCGAGAGCAACCCCTACGTTGCCGCAAGGCCTTTCAGGGTAAACGCCGGAGCAGTCCACATGTACGTAAGGCTCCCCGGAGGGAGAACAAAGTACCTTGCAGAGATTGAGAGCGGCGACGAAATCATGATTTACAACTACAAAGGCGAGGGGAGAATAGCCTACGTAGGAAGGGCAAAGATAGAGAAGAGGCCTATGCTCCTGATTGAGGCCGAGACAAAAGAGGGTAAGAAAGTTAGCGGAATTCTCCAGAACGCCGAAACCATTAGACTAACAAAGCCCGACGGAACGCCTATTTCGGTTGTTGAGCTTAAAGAGGGAGACGAGGTTCTGGTCTACACCGAAGAGCCGGGAAGGCACTTCGGAATGAAAGTTAAGGAGAGCATTGTTGAAAAGTAGAGGTGGAGGATGAGTGACGAGTTCTTCAGAGAGCTGATGGCAGACGCCTTAGGGAAAAACCCCGAGGAGCTCGGTGAAATTCTGGGAGAGCCCCAGAAAATATGCGACGTCTTCGTCCAGAGGGTTTACCTTGACGAGGATTTAAAGAGGTTTGAGTGGGGAGTTTCGGTAGTAAGGTTTAACGGAGACGAGCTTGAGGAGGCGACTACCTACGGAGTTTTCCACAGCTGGAACTTGGCAAAGAAGTACGGAAGGGCTTTAAAGGAGTTTTTCCAGAGCAGGGGGTATGAAACCCACCTGAAAGGTGAGCTGGGAGACTAAGGAGGAGTTAGATGAAAGTACTCATTACCGGCGGTGCCGGTTTTATAGGCTCAAACCTTACCTTAGAGCTCCAGAGGAGGTTTCCCGACTGGGAGTTCTTCGTCCTTGACGACTTTTCAAGCGGGAGCTTTAAAAACCTCATAGACTTTAAAGGGGAAGTAATAACCGGCTCAATTACAGAGCCTGAGACTATAGAGAAGCTCAGAAAAATAGGCCTTAACGCAATCTTCCACCAGGCGGCAAATGTCAATACAACAGACACAGACCAGAGAAGAATGATGGAGGTAAACTGCGAGGCCTTTAAGGAGATTTTGAAGGTAGGGAAGGAGGCGGGAGCTCCCGTTATCTACGCCTCGTCTGCAGCAGTTTACGGAAACACCCCTGCGCCCATGAGAGTGAGCGAGGGTCTCAAGCCAGAAAACGTTTACGGCTACTCAAAGCTGGCAATGGACAGAGTCGCCCTCAAGTTCATGAGGGAGAACCCCCAAATTCCAGTAGTTGGCCTGAGGTACTTCAACGTCTACGGCCCCAGGGAAGAGCACAAGGGGAAGATGGCAAGCATGGTTCTGCAGTTAACCGTGCAGATACTAAAGGGCAAGAGGCCGAGGCTCTTTAAGTGGGGTGAGCAGAGAAGGGACTTTATTTATGTGGAAGATTGTGTTGAAGCAAACATAAAAGCATTTGAAAGCGGAAAAAGCGGGATAGTAAACGTCGGAACCGGAAGGGCAAGGAGCTTTAACGAGGTTGTTGAAATAATAAAAAAGAGCTTGGAAGTAAATGTAGAAACTGAGTACTTTGACAACCCCTACGACTTCTACCAAAACTACACTGAGGCAGACCTTACCGAAACCGAAAAAATCTTAGGCTGGATTCCCAAAACGCAGATAGAGGAGGGAATACCGAAGTACGTTGATTGGATTAAGAAGAACGTTAAATGGGAAAAGCTCCCGTACTGAAGTATGCGTCCACTCCTTAAAAGGATATTTTAAGTTAGTTGACAAAATTCTTTAACAAAGATAAATTGATAGTAAAGACTCTGGAAGGAGTGGGCGGTGATTGACAAGGACACTCCGGTATACATGATAAGTATAGTTGCAAAGATAGCCGGGGTTCACCCCCAGACCCTCAGGTTCTACGAGAACGAGGGTTTGATTAAACCCTCAAGGACTCAGGGCAAGACGAGGCTTTACTCCGAGCGGGACTTAATCAGAATTAAGAGGATAGTTTCCCTGACAAGGGAAAGGGGCGTTAACGTCGCCGGAACTCACCTGATTTTAAAACTTGAGGAAGACCTTGAGAGACTCTTTAACGCAATAGCCGAGCAGCTTGACGCCGAGGCGAGGGAGACAATCCTCGCCCTCTTAAAAGAGCTTGAGTTTGAAGAGCTTGATAGGGATAAATTGATAGAGATATTAAACAAATAAACCTTAAAAAGAGGAGGAGAGAGATGAACATCTGGGACGTTTTAAGTGGAAGGGCGAAGGACGCCATTCTCCTTTCACAGGAAATCGCAAGGCAACTTGGCGAAAGATACGTTGATACCGAGCACCTTTTACTTGCAATGGTGGAGCTCCCGGGCTCACCGATTTTGGACATCTTAACGATAGCCGGCTTTGACCCCGTAAGGTCAAAGAAGTTCATTAGGGAGCAGGTTGGCAGAGTAGGGATTCCCGGAAGCTACATGAGCTATGAAGAGATTTACATTACCCCTACCCTTAAAAAGGTCTTTGACGCCGCTTTTGACATAGCCCGCCAGATGAAAGCAAGGAGCGTTGACCTTGAGCACCTTCTCCTTGCCTTCTACGAAGTTCCCGAGAGTATGGCCTACAGGATTCTCCTTAAGCTCGGTCTTGAGAAAGAGGACGCCCTCAAGGCCGTTAAGAAGTACAGGGAAGGCAGGGCAAAAGTTTCAAGGGAAATCGGAGCAAAGGCCAAGAGGGCAGGAAAGCAGCTTCCCGAAGTCCTCAGGAAGTACGGTATTGACCTTACCGGCCTTGCCGAAGAGGGCAAACTTGACCCCGTTATTGACAGGGAGACCGAAATCAAGAGGGTTATCCAAATCCTCTCAAGGAGGACCAAGAACAACCCGGTTCTCGTCGGACCTGCGGGAGTCGGTAAAACCGCAATCGTTGAGGGCGTTGCCCAGAGAATTGCAAACGGAGAAGTTCCCGAGAACTTAAGGGATAAGAGAATAGTTGCCCTTGACATGGCGGCACTGGTTGCCGGAACTAAGTACAGGGGTGAGTTTGAGGAGAGGTTAAAACAGGTTCTTGACGCAGTTAAGGAAGAGGGCAACATCATCCTCTTCATTGACGAGCTCCACACCGTTATAGGTGCAGGTGCGGCAGAAGGGAGCATGGATGCCGCAAACATCATGAAGCCCGCACTTGCAAGGGGTGAAATCAGAGTAATTGGTGCAACAACTACCGACGAGTTCAGGAAGTACATTGAGAAAGACCCGGCACTTGAGAGGAGGTTTGCTCCCGTATGGGTTGACGAGCCTGACATTGAAACCGCAATTGAGATGCTCAAGGGCCTAAGGCCCAAGCTTGAAGAGCACCACAAGGTTAAGATTACTGACGACGCTATTGAAGCAGCAGTCAAGCTCTCCAAGAAGTACATTCAGGGAAGGTACCTGCCCGACAAGGCAATTGACGTCCTTGACGAGGCCTGTGCAAGGAAGAAGATAGAGGCAACCTATAGCTCCCCCGAGCTCAGCGAGCTTAAAGAAAAACTCCACCAGCTCAGGGCCGAGCTTGACGAGGCCGTTAAGAAAGAGGAGTTTGACAAGGCCGCCAAGCTCAAGAAGGAGATTAAGCAGATTGAGGAGAGGATTAAGGAGCTTGAGGAGAAGATTGAGAAGAGTAAGGAGAGCGGAGAGGAGAGGCCTGTAGTAACTGCAGAGGACGTTGCAGAGGTTATCTCCGAAATGACCGGAATCCCCGCCTCCAAGCTTCAGGAAGAGGAAATCCAGAAGCTCCTCAGGATGGAGGAGGAGCTCCACAAGAGGGTAATCGGCCAGGAGCGGGCCATAAAGGCAATCTCAGAGGCCATAAGGCGCGCAAGGGCAGGACTACAGCCTCCCAACAGGCCGCTGGGTAGCTTCCTCTTCCTCGGACCGACCGGAGTGGGTAAGACCGAGCTTGCCAAAGCGCTGGCAGAGTACCTCTTCGGCGACGAGACCGCAATGATTAGGCTTGACATGTCAGAGTACATGGAGAAACACGCAGTCTCCAAGCTAATAGGTGCACCTCCGGGCTACGTCGGCTACGAGGAGGGCGGACAGCTTACCGAGGCCGTAAGGCGTAAGCCCTACTCCGTAATCCTCCTTGACGAGATTGAGAAAGCTCACCCTGACGTATTTAACATTCTCCTGCAAATCCTTGACGACGGAAGGTTAACCGACGCCAAGGGGAGGACTGTTGACTTCAGCAACACGGTCATAATCATGACCAGCAACGTAGGTTCCGAGTACCTTATGAACCTCTCCAAGGAGGAGTTTGAGAAGAACTACGACAAGATTAAAGAGCAGATTATGGAACAGCTCAAAATGAGGTTCAGGCCCGAGTTCCTCAACAGGATTGACGAGATTATCATCTTCCATCCCCTTGCAGAGGAAGAGATTAAGAGGATTGTTGACCTTCTCATCAGCAAGCTCAACAAGAGGCTTGAGGAGAGGGGCATCAAGATTAAGCTCACCGAAGAGGCCAAGACTGAGCTTGCAAAGAGGGGCTACGTTCCCGAATTCGGAGCAAGGCCTTTAAGGAGAACAATCCAGAGGGAGATTGAAACTCCCCTCTCTGTCAAAATCCTTGAGGGCAGCGTAAAAGAGGGCGACACGGTAGTGGTTGACTACGACAAAGAGAAGGGAGAGTTTACCTTCACAGTTGAGAAGGAGGAACTCCCTCCCAAAGAGGCCAAGATAAAGACAGAAGGTGAAGAAGAGGAAAATAAGGAAGGAAACAGCGATAAAGAGTAAACTCCCCGGGGGCGTTCTGCCCCCTTTACTCTTTCAACTTCCTAATTAATTCCTTCTTTGAGCCGACACCCAACTTACTGTAAACCCTAAAAGAGTAAGTTCTAACCGTTGACTGGGAAATTCCCAGCTCCTGGGAAATCTCTTTAAAACTCTTACCTTCAAGAATCCCCGTTAAAACTTCCCACTCCCTCTTTGAAAAACTCTCCTTAAAAACTCCCTTCCTCCTTAAAAGCTCCTCAATTCCTTTCTTCTCCTCTTTCCTGCCATCAAGGATACCGGAAAAGTAAAGGGCTACAAAAATTAAGGCCATTATGAAGAAAAGAATCTTTGAAGCTCCCTTAACCCACCAGTCGGAGAAGACCATGGGAAGACCGGCAAAAGCTCCCAGAAGGGAAACTCCCATAAATAGGGAAAAACTCCTCAAGACGTTAATGCTCCTAAAGGCAAGGGAGAGCGCGTAGATATCGTTAAAGCCCGCAACAAGCTGAACAAGGGCAAGGAGGAAGGGAGCTACCGAGCCCTTAAAGAGGGTAAAGAGGAATCCGATAAGAGCGATGAGGCTCAAAATAGCAGTAATGAGAGCCCCCTCCTGCCACTTTCTGTAGAGGAGAAAGGCCAGGATAACTCCGAGGACGTACAAGAGGGCATCAAAACCGCCTGCGGAGAACCAAGAGTAGTACTTTGAAAGCTGTATGTAAGAGGTGGCAATGAAGAAGTAGAGGAGAAAAACGAGGGGGACTCTTAAAAGGAGCTCCCTGCTTAACACGCCCTTACCGTACCCGCCCCCGGGAATCAGGAGGGCCGAGGCAAGAGAGAGCCCCAAGAGGGGGAGAATAAATGAGGAACTTTCAACCGTAAAAAGGTGGAATAAGAGGAGAACTAAAAGGTTTGCTATAGAGAGGGAAACTGCCGAGAGGAGGAGGGGAGAGGAACTCCTTGCAAGGGCGAGGGCAATTCTGCTCAGGATAAAAGATGAGGAAAATCCTAAAAGGGCGAAGAGGAAAAGGCGAAGAGAAAAATGGGTGATAAAGGGGAAAAGGGTAGTAATAAATGCCGAAACCGAGGTGAAAAACCTGCTAATAGAATCAAAATGCCCGCCGGGAAGCGAGGAAAAGATAAAAAAGTAGCCGAAAGCGTGAAAAACTATAAAGACTGCAGTGAGGGATGTTCTCAAATCGGGAGGGAGGAGAAAACCCTCAAAGGGGAAGACCAGTAGCCAAAGGTCAAAGAGAGAAAAAGACAGAACGGGGAATAGCCAATCCTCCCTACTCTCCATAAATCAATTTTAACACTTAAATTTCTATTTTAACCTCGCGGGGCTCCGGCTCGGGTTTCCCTATAAAGTAGCCCTGTCCGAGGGAAACCCCCACTCCCTTCATAAGCCTATAGGTCTCCTCGTCTTCTATAAACTCGGCCAAAGTCCTGATTTTAAAGACCCTGGCAACTTCAACTATTGACTTAACAATCGTCAAGTCTTTCAAGTCCTCAACGGCATCCCTGACAAAAGCTCCGTCTATCTTTATAACGTCGGCAGGGAACTTCTTAAGGTACATAAAGTTTGAGTAGCCGGCTCCGAAGTCGTCAATTGCAATACCGGCACTAAACTCCTTAAAGAGCCTGAAGATGCTTATTGCGGCCCCCTCCTGCATCAACTTCTGAGATTCGGTAATCTCAAAAATTACGTTTGAAAGGTCAAGGGAGTAATGTTTGGCTATGTGGAAAATCGTGGTGAGCTCCCTGAAAAAGTACTTCATAGATAGGTTAAAAAAGAGCTTGTAAGGGCCGAAGTACTTTATGGTATTGAGGAAGAGGAGCTTATCAATTTCGGGGGTCAGGGCAAGGGAATCTGCAACCGAGAAGACGTAATCGCCTTTAAGGATTTCATCTTTATAGAAAATCCGGGAGAGAACCTCATACCCGTAAATCTCACCCGTTCTTAAGGAGACTATGGGCTGGAAGTAAGGATGGACGCTCTTACTCCTTATGGCTTCAATTAACTTCTGCCTTACCTCTCTGAAGCGTGTAGTATCGTACAGGCTGAAGCTCTGGTAGAAGACAATGGTATTTTTCCCCTGCCTTTTGGCAGTGTAAAGGGCATCTTCGGCCTGAGAGTAGATTTCAACGTGCTTCTCGTCGCCGCTGCTTACCCCTCCGCTTATCGTAACCCTTATAAATTCGTTCTTCAGCCTGAACTCAATCAAGTGAATGTGTTTGTTGAAAACCTCCTCCATCCTTAATATGGGAACATCATCGTAGAGGATGACGGAGAACTGGTTAGCGCCGGTCCTGCCGATAAAAAAGTTGGTAAAGTACTTGGAAAAGACCTTTTTCAGGTGATTGCCGGTTGCCTTTATTACCGTATCCCCTATCTGATAGCCGTGGGTAAAGTTGACAAATCGGAAGTCGTCTATGTCAAATATGGCTAAGATTACTTTAGTACCCGGCTTTATAGCTTTAAGCTGAGAGAAGAAGGCCTTTCTTGAAGGCAGTCCGGTTGTCTCATCTACCATAGACGCAGTTCCCTGTTCTCCTCAAGGATGTCTCTAATCTGGCTTACGTCCTTATCGCCCCTGCCGGAAAGGTTCAGGATAACCGTCTTGCCCTTTAACCTATCTTTGTTCTTCATAACCCAGGCTACCGCGTGGGAGCTCTCAAGGGCGGGAATGATTCCCTCAGTCCTTGAGAGGATTTGAAAGGCCTTTATGGCCTCCTCGTCTGTAACGGCATTGTACTCGGCGCGGCCGATTTCCTTTAAAAGGGAGTGCTCGGGGCCGACTCCGGGGTAGTCAAGGCCTGCAGAGACAGAGTGGGTGGGAGTAACTTGACCGTCCTCGTTTTGGAGGAGGTAGGACTTTGCACCGTGGAAGACCCCGACGCTACCTGCACAGAGGGTTGCTGCATGTTTACCGGTCTCTATACCGTAGCCTGCGGCCTCAACGCCGATGAGCTCCACCTCCTCGTCTTCAATAAAGGGGTAGAAGATGCCCATAGCGTTGCTTCCGCCTCCGACGCAGGCGACTATAACGTCGGGAAGCCTCCCCTCGGCCTCCAAAATCTGCTCCTTTGCCTCACGGCCGATTACGGACTGAAAGTCCCGAACAATCATCGGGTAGGGGTGAGGACCCACAACAGAGCCGATTATGTAGTGGGTGGTTCTGACGTTTGTTACCCAGTCCCTTATTGCTTCATTTACCGCATCTTTAAGGGTTCGGCTCCCGCTCTTAACTACTTCAACCTTTGCTCCAAGGAGCTCCATCCTGAAGACGTTTAAAGCCTGTCTCTGAACGTCCTCTTCACCCATATAGACTATACACTCAAGGCCCAAAAAAGCACAGGCGGTTGCGGTAGCAACACCGTGCTGGCCGGCACCCGTTTCGGCAATAATCCTCCTTTTACCCATCCTCTTTGCCAAAAGTGCCTGACCGAGGGCGTTGTTGATTTTGTGAGCTCCGGTGTGGTTGAGGTCTTCCCTCTTCAGGTAGACCTTAATGTCGTTTCCTAAGTAGCGGGAGAAGCCCTCGGCAAACTGCAGGGGAGTAGGGCGGCCTACGTAGGTTTTGAGGAGCTCCCTAAACTCCCTCTGAAACCCTTCATCCTCTTTTATCTCAAGGTACTTCTCTTCAAGCTCAGAAAGGGCCGCCATAAGGGTTTCGGGAACGTACTTGCCCCCGAAAATTCCGTACTTTCCCTTCTCGTCGGGGTAGCTGTACAAAACTCCTTCCTCCTGGCTCAAACCTTTGCTACGGCAAATTTAACCACATTTTTAAACTAAAGCAAATTTCCGAAAGAGTAAAAGAGGTTACTTAATCAAACCTGCAGCGATTCCCCAGCGGTGGGCGTACATACGGCCGTAGGGTCTTGCACTGACGGGAACGATTTTCGTAAAGGGCTCGCTTAAAATCTCCTCAACGGGAATGTTGAAGACCTCAGAAAAGCCCTTAAGCTCATTTGTCAGGAGCTTCATGTCCTCTAAGGTGGGCTCAAATACTTTAACCTCTTTACCTAAATATCTCTTCGGAACCTCTCCCCTTACGAACATCACTCCGCCGTGCATTCCGGTAGCACAGTAGTCTCCCACTATATCCTCTCCAGGCTTTTTGTTAAGCCCTAAGAGAATCAGAATCCCCCCGGCCATGTACTCACCGAAAAAGTTTCCGGCCTTACCGCCGACTATAAAAGTAGGAACGAGGTTTTTGTACCCCTTCATGTGAATTCCGACCCGGTAGCCGACGTCTCCCTCTACGTAAACCTTTCCTCCCCTCATTCCGTAGCCGCAGACGTCCCCTGCGTGGCCCCTGACAACTATCTTCCCTTCCCTCATAGTATTGCCGACGCCGTCCTGAGCGTTGCCGAAAACCTCAATTTCGGGGCCGTAGAGAAAAATTCCGAGGTCGTTTCCGGCAGTTCCATAAATCTCAATCTTTACATTTCCCCTTATTCCCGTTCCGATGTAGCGCTGACCGTAAACCTCTTTAAGAATTACTTTTTCGGCACCTTTAGAGACAAGCTCCTTAACCTTGGCGTTAACTTCCCTGTAGTGGGTAGTTCCGCAGACTATCTCGTAAACCTTTTCGTCTATCTGCCTCACTTCCATTTTTTACCCCTTTAAGCAGGATAGCAAACGTCTTCCTCTTTACAGTGGTTGAGGAGAGCTGTAACCGGCTCTCCGGCCTTGGGCATCCAGACCCTATCGGGCTTGGGGCAAATTACCCTGATTGCAGACTCCTCACTTGCCATGTAAACGGTATCTCCCTTCTCTGCAGCAACGAAGGGGCGGAGCTTAATCCTGTCGTTAAACCCGATTACCCCGTCTTTAAACGCAAAGAGCATTGCGAAGGGGCCGTTGAGCATCGCCGAGGCGTAAACTGTCCTAATCATCTTTGCCATCTTGTAGACCTTGTCCATTCCGAGCTCTTTATAGTGCTCAATGTCCTTCCAGAAGGGGGAAGCCATTGCCATAAAGACTGCCCTTATAGGCAGGCGGTGTTTCCTGAATAGGAGGTCAAAGAGGTAGGCAGCAACCTCCGTATCGGTAAGGAGGGTACACTTGTAGCCGTACATCTCTACGTAGCGTTTGTTCGTTCCGTAGGAGGTTATTTCCCCGTTGTGGACAATTGCCCAGTCAAGGAGAGTGAAGGGGTGAGCTCCCCCCCACCAGCCGGGAGTATTCGTGGGGAATCGGGTGTGGGCAAGCCAGATGTAGCCCTTATACTCTTTTATTTCAAAGAAGTCGCCGATTTCGTCAGGGTGCCCCACCCCTTTAAAAGCTCCCATGTTCTTACCGCTTGAGATAACGTAAGCGCCCTTAACCTTCTCGTTTATAGTCATTACAACCCTTACAACAAGGTCCTCCTCTGTCTCCATCGGGAGCTTTGCATCTTCCTTGGGCTCAACGAAGTAGCGGTAGAAAATCGGGGGCTTGGTCTTCTTGTAGAGGGAGGGAACGCTCTTTGTCGGTATCATCTCGCTCTTTACAATCCTGAAGGAGCGGGAGAGGACTGCATTTACTTCGGACTCGTAGTCTATCTCGTCAAGCATAACGTGAAAGGCATAGTAGTCCTTCATCTCCGGGTAGATTCCGTAGGCGGCGTAGCCCGCCCCCATTCCGTTTCCCCTTTCCTTCATGGCGGTAATTGAGTCGTATATAAACTTACCGGAAATCGGCTCTCCGTTCCTGTTGACTATCCCGGCAAGGCCACAGCCGGACATCTCAGAGTAGTAGCAAGCCATTACACAGCCCTCCAGTCTTTGTAGGCGGTTTTATCCTGCTTTAACTTCTCCTCCCGCCACCACTGGGGAAGGTCAACAAGACCAAAGTCAAGCTCTACCAGCCTCTCCTTTACGGGGCTGACGTCTATCTTCTGTCTAATCAAGTTCGTAAGGATTCCGACCCTGTCTATCTGGCCGACGGCAACGAAGCCTACGAGCTTTCCGTCCTTGAGTATTGCCTTCCTGTAAAAGCCCTTCTCCTCAAACCTGTCGTTTACGAAAACTTCATAAGAGGAGTCGGGAGGGGTGACAATTCCGGCATTCAGAACCGGAACAGGAAGGAACTTGAGGGAGTTTAAGGGTAAACCGCCCAGGTACTCCATCTCCTTGCCGGCCATGTTTAAGCCGGCGACAAAACCCTGCTCAAAGGCAAGAGGAAAGAGGGGAAGGGGCTTTACCTTTCCGTCTGTTATGTCAAGACACTCTATACAGTCACCGGCGGCGTAGATGTCCTTAACGGAGGTCTCCATGTGGCCGTCGGTCTCTATACCAGCGTTTACTTTGACTCCGGCAGTCTGGGCAAGTTCGGTGTTGGGGCGGACGCCGACGGCAATAACGACGGCACCTGCCTTTAAAACTTTGCCGCTGCCGAGCTTGACGCTTGAAACTTTCTCGTCGCCGAGAATCTCGGCAACGCTGTCTTTGAATATAAACTCAACCCCCTCTTCTTTCATTAGGGTTTCAACTATCTGGGAGCTCCTCTCATCAAGGGCTTTCGCAAGGGCTCTTTCAAGGAGCTCCACAACCGTAACCTTCACCCCTATTTTGGCCAGGAAGTAGGCAACCTCAAGGCCTATAAATCCCGAGCCTACTACTACAACCTCCTCAACCCCATTCTTTTTTATGTAGTCTTTAAAGGCAAGGGCGGAGGAGAGCTCGGTGAAGGTGAAAACTCCTTTCCTGTCTGCACCGGGTATGGGGGGAATAAAGGGCTTTGCACCGGTTGATATAAGGAGCTTGTCGTAGGGAACGAGTTCGTTTGAGTCAAGGACGACCACTTTTGAGTCGGTGTTTACTTTTACTGCCCTGTGGCCCAAAATCAGCTCAACTTTATTCTCCTCAAAGAACTTCTCATCCCGGTAGATTAACTTCTCCTGGGGAATGTCAATAAGAACGTCAGCAATCATCGGTTTTGAGTAGCAGGAGCTCTCATAGGAAATCACCGTTATCGGAGATTCCTTATCAACCTTCCTTATTCCGGTTATACAACCTACCGCCGCAGCGCTGTTTCCGACTATGACGTACTTCATAAATCACCCCTCGCCCTATCTTCTGTAATCTTCTTACGAATAAAAGAAAGAAAACTATCAAAGTCTTTCAGAAAATCTCCCTCAACTTCAAAAGGATGTTCTACTACAGAATCCTCAACACCTTTCTCCAGAACTTCCAGAAGACGAACGAGTTTTCGCCTCAGGTATTCAAGGTTTTGAGCGACAAAGTAATCGTCAAGACCATCTTCCTCAGGAACTCCATCAAAAACGAAAATGAGTTTCGGGTACGAAGAAACTCCGTACTTGTCAAAAAGTTTCTTCAGCTCACTATCTACCTCAGCCAATCTGTCCAAGAGGGAACCTTTAAGGCTATCTTCAATCTCCCTTATCCGCATGAACTCCTCAAAATCAGCGTTCATAATCATAAACGAGAGCTCTGTTGGGGCACGCCTCAACGCAGGCGGGGAAGCCCCTGTCTCCGCAGAGGTCGCACTTAAAGGAGTGCCTCTTCTCCTCACTTACGTAAGGGTGTGCAGCCCCGAAGGGGCACACCAGAACGCAGTTCCAACAGCCTACGCACTTCTCTTCATCAAGGTGAACCTGCCCATTTTCGTCAACCTGAATTGCTCCGGATATGCACGAGTCAAAACAAAAGGGGTGCTTACAGTGGCGGCACATAAGAGAGAGGGAAACGGCACCCTTAACCTCAACCGTTGCGCGGGGAAGGAGGTTCTCAAGTTTGTAGGCCTTAACGGGGTCTTTACTTTTGCTGTGAACCATCGTACACGCCACTTCACAGTAGCGACAGGAGACGCAGTTCTCCTCTATCGGGTAAACCTTCATTAACTTCCTCTTCTTTCCCATCTCACCAACCCCTACATTCCTGCCGGCAGAACGCCGAGGATTTTATTCTCCTGCTCGGTTAAGCCCCAGCTCCTGAGCCTGAGCCTGTTGCCCCTAATTGACTCAATGGCGTTTATTCCCATGGCTCCTAAGAGCTCCTTAATGTCGTGAGCCCAAGCTCTGAGGAGGTTGTAAAGGTTCTCCGCTACTATCTCGGGATTTAGCCTTTTTGCAAGTTTAGGGTCGTTTGTCGTAATTCCCCAAGCACACCTACCGGTGTGGCACTGCTGGCACTGGGTACAGCCTGCGGCAATCTTTGCAACGGTTCCGATGTAAACTGCATCAGCGCCGAGGGCTATAGCCTTTAAGACGTCAACGGCACTCCTGAAGCCTCCAGCGGCAATGAGGGAGACCTCGTTCCTGAGTCCCTCTTTCCTTAAGCGGTCGTCAACAGCGGCAATTGCAAGCTCTATCGGAATCCCGACGTGGTCTCTTAAAGACTTGGGGGTAGCTCCCGTTCCACCCCTCACTCCGTCTATAACGACTGCGTCGGCACCGGCGTGGGCTATACCGCAGGCAATTGCGGCAACGTTGTGGACTGCGGCAATCTTTACAAATACAGGTTTTTTATAGTTTGTTGCCTCTTTAAGGGCGTAAATCAGCTGGCGGAGGTCCTCAATTGAGTAGATGTCGTGGTGAGGAGCGGGAGAGATTGCGTCGGAGCCTACCGGTATCATACGGGTCTGGGCAATCCCTTCGTTTACCTTCTCTCCGGGGAGGTGTCCGCCTATACCCGGCTTTGCACCCTGTCCTATTTTGATTTCTATGGCAGCGGAAGTCTCAAGGTAGTCAAGGTCAACTCCGAAGCGGCCTGAAGCAACCTGAACGATTGTGCAGTCCTTAAACTCCCTTAGGGATTTGTGAAGGCCTCCTTCACCGGTGTTCCAGTAGGTTCCGAACTCTCTTGAGGCAATCGCCATAGCCTTCTGAAGGTTGAGGTTGATTGAGCCGTAGCTCATTGCAGAGAAAAGAACAGGTATCTCAAGCTCAAGCTGTTTGCCTATTGTGGTTTTAATTGAAACGCCGTCGGAGTCAAACTGAAGCTGGTCGGTTTTACGGCCTATAAATGTTTTGAGCTCCATAGGCTCCCTTAACGGGTCAATGGGAGGGTTTGTAACCTGACAGGCGTCAAGGAGGAGGTGGTCAAAGTAGTTCCTGATGGGCTTGTCGTTTCCGGTTGAAGTAAGGATGATGGCTCCAGTTAGCATCTGAACGTGAATGTCCCTGATTGCTTCAGCAGTCCAGTTGGCGTCGGGGTGGAAGGTTGAGGGGTTTTTGACCACTTTAATTGCATCGGTTGGACAGAAGGCCTCACACCTTTTACAGTTTACGCAGTTTTCGTTCCTGTTCACTATCATGTTGAGGTCTTCGTCAAAATAGGTGGCGTCAAAGGAGCACTGGTCGACGCAGGACTTACACCTCACGCACTTATAGTCGTCTCTCAAGACCATAAAAGGGTAAAAAGCTACTTGAGGCTTCTTAAAGAGCATCTCACACCCCCGGAAGTGGTAGAGAAAATTCTACTACACCTCAGAGCTTTAAGGTAAGAGTTTTCAGGAAATCATCACAGCTGAACATTCCGACGTAGGTGCGGTCCTCCTTAACTACGGGCAGTTTCCCCCGCTCAAGGAGGGCAATGGCTTTGATTAGCTCAGTAAGAGGCGAATCAAGGTAGATGAAGAAGGGCTCACTGGTCATAACGTCCTTTACCTTTAGTTCTTCTCCGAAAATGGCCGTAAGCCGAAGGTCTCTGAGAGAAACAATACCCACAAGACGGTTTTTTTCGTCAACAACCGGAAGATATCTCTCCTTCTCTCTCAGGAAACGCTTCTTCAGAAGGGAAACGGGGAGCTCCTCTTTAACAGGCTCAACGTAGGTTATAAACTTCTCAACAGAGAGCTCGGTAAGGGGCGGGAGTTTCTCAACGTCAAGCCCCCTGTGAAATAGGGTTCTCTTAAAGAACTTGGTCTGGGAGAGGGCTCCCATAAAGTAGTTTGTAAGGGCGCTTGTAAAGAGAACGGGAACGATGAGCTGGTAAGAGTGGGTAAGTTCAACTATTATGAGGGAGGAGCGAAGGGGAGCTCCCGAAATTCCGGTCAAAAAGGCAGAAGCTCCGGCAAGGGCAAAGGCTCCCGGGTCGGAGGTTAAGAGAGCTCCCACCGAGTAGCCGCCGAAGGCACCGATGAAGATTGAGGGGGCCATAAACCCTCCGAAAATACCGCTTCCGAAAGTAAGAACAACGGCCAAGGCCTTAACGAAGGCAATCTCACCGGCCTTTTCTGGAGAAAAAGCACCCTTGAAGAGGAGCGTTATCTGCTCGTAGCCGACCCCCGCCGTTTGAGGAAAGAGCCAAAGGAGAAAGCCCACAAGGAGGCCGCAGACGAGAACGGCAAAGTGCCAGTAATCCCTTAACGAGGAGCGGAGAAACTCAAAGAGCTTTAAAAGGCGGGAGATTGAGAGGACTGAAAGGGCGGCAAAGAGGGAAATCAGGGGGAAGAGGGGGAGCTCCGCCGTAGAGTAGCTCAAGTGCGGAACGACAAAGGCTCTGAAGTCTCCAAGGAAGTAGCGGGCAATTACCGTGGCAGTTGCTGAGGAGACTATAAGGGGAATGAGAACGTAGCTGTTAACCTTCCCTAAAACAACCTCGGCCCCAAAGAGAACTGCGGCGACCGGAGCGTTAAAGGTTGCAGAAAGGGCAGAGGAGACTCCGCAGGTCAGGTAAATGGGAAAGTGGAGACCGTCAACCTTAAAAAGCTTGTTGAGGAGCTCGGCAAAGACTCCGCCCAGTTTGGCAATGGGACCTTCTCGGCCGACGGGAGCTCCGAAACCTATGTTAAATGAAGTCAATGAAAGTATCAAAAGCCCTTTTTTCGGGTCAAAACCTCCCCTTTCAAGGGCTATTTTCCTTGCAATCTCATCAACCGTAACGTTCTCGGGAGAGACGAGAAGTTTCCTTGAAATAAAGAAGGTAATGAGAAAAATAGCCGGAATCAGAAAAGGGTAGTAGTGGGGAAGACCAAAGAAGTGTTTAAACAGGAAGTTTGAATAGGAAATTAAACGCCTGAAAAGAAGGGCAGAAAGACCTCCCAAAACCCCCAGAATTACCGGAATAACGAAGAAGTGCCTGAGATTTCTATAAGCCTGTCTAAGCAAAGTAAAAATATTATACTTCAATTTTCGCCAGTCCTCAAACTTGTAAACAGTTCTCATTATCAATAAGTTCAACCAAAAGCAGGTTAGGAAAATAAAATCGGTAAGCCTGTGGATTGACCGGTTTGAAGTGGTAAGCGCAAGGTTTAAGCCGGTTCAGGGAGCTCCTAAAGCCCTCTTTACGGTAAGGGTAGAAAAAACAGGTAAGGCCGTTTTAAGGGGCTTTGGCTACTGCAACCTTCACGGCCTATGGGTAAGCCTGCCGGTTGAAGTAGAGGTAGTTTAGCGCCTGAAGAGCTCCCAAACGGCTATTGCGCAGGAGACCGAGACGTTGAGGGAGGGAGTCTTCCCTACCGTCGGAATCGTGGTAACCTCGTCGGAGAGGGATAGGAGCTCTTTCCCTATTCCTCTCCCTTCAGAGCCCATTACGAGGCAGAGGGGCTTTTTAAACTCAACCTCTCTGATATCCTTCCCTCCGGTCTCAACTGCGTAGAGCCGTCCTCCCATACTTTTAAAGTCTTTCAGGGCTTTTTGAAGGGAATCAACCCTTGAGACTTTAAGGTGGAAAAGAGCTCCCGAGGAGGCTTTAAGGGCTACCTCGTTAAGGGGGGCTCCTCCCTTCTTCGGTAGAAGAAGACCGATACCGCCAAAGCTCTCAACGGTTCTTGCAACAGTTCCCAGGTTCTGAGGCTCGGTAATTCCGTCAAGGGCCACAAAGAAGGAGTTTCTCTCTATAACCTCGCTAAAGAGCTCTTTCGGTGAAGAGTACTCTATAGGTGAAAGGAGGGCTACTATTCCCTGATGTTTCGTAGTTCCGGCAAGTTTTTTAAGCTGCTCCTTCTTCGCCCACTGCCACTTTACTCCCTTTTTCTCAAGAAGGGAGAGAAATTCGGGCTCAAAGAACTTTCCGTACTGAAGGTAAACTTTCTCAAAAGACTTGCCGGCCCTTAGGGCCTCAATAACGGCGTTCTTTCCGTAAACTCTAAGCTCCAAAAATTCCTCCCGTCAGCCAAAGTTTAAAAGCTATTCTAAATCAACTTTTTCGTGTAAAATTGAGCCCATGAGAGAGATGATAAAGGAAATAAGAGAAAAAGTTAAAAGAATCCCAAAGCGGAAGTTAATAGCCATCTCGGTCTCCGTTAAAGTGATTCAAGTTGCGATTTCAACCTACTTAATCAAGAAGTTCCTCCTTAACTGAGAGGAGAGATGGAGCTGGCAAAAATCTGGGGCTGGTGGCTCGTCCTCATCTGCGGTGTTTACCTCGTAAGGCCGTCGGTCTGCGATATGGTCCTTGAAATGATGGAGAGGAAGGAGTTTGTTTTAATATCTGCCTGGCTTTCTATCTTCCTCGGAGTTCCGACGGTAATTTTCAGTTCAGGGATTA
Source organism: Desulfurobacteriaceae bacterium (assembly GCA_027068415.1). Classification (GTDB taxonomy): domain Bacteria; phylum Aquificota; class Aquificia; order Desulfurobacteriales; family Desulfurobacteriaceae; genus Thermovibrio. Next base: position 119,775 of record JAMOTD010000009.1, read on the forward strand.
AGGAGCTCACGGCCCTCGGAATCCTCTTTACACTCAACGGTTTAATCAGACTGGCCTATCCCGAGTTAATGGTAAAGAAAGCGCCCCTTTTGAGGAAGTATAAGCAGATTCCACTCTCAATATCGGCCTTGGGGCTTATTTACGGCCTCTGGCTTCTTGTGAATTACCGATAAAAATCCTCTCGGGTTTATAGGTCCCCCAGACAGTCGGGTAGTAGTTCTTAAGCCTATTTCTGGCAGCCTCTAAAACCAGCGGAGCGGCAACGTAAATCAGAGGTTGCTCGTAGGCGATTATGTAGTAGGCCTTCTTATAGAGCTCCACCCTCTTTTTAAAGTCCAGTGTTCTTGCGGCCTCCTCAAAGAGCCTGTCAATCTCGGCCTCCCATTTAGTTGCGGGCTTTTTCTGGCCGGGGTTCCACATGTGGAGCTGGCCGCTGCTCATCCAGACGTTCCTGCCGCCGTTGGGGTCAACTGAGCCGGTTAGACCGATTATCACGGCGTCAAAGTCGTGGGTGTGGAGGAGCTTTTCTACGAGAGTGTTAAAGTCAAGGGGCTGGAAGTTAACCTTTATCCCTAACTTTTTCAAATCGTATTTTAGGATTGCTCCAATCTGAACGCGGGCGGGATTATTGGAGTTAGTCAGAAGGTTTATCTCAACCCTGTGGCCGTCGGGAGTCTCAAGCCAGCCGTCGCCGTTCCTGTCTTTAAGACCGATTTCTGTCAAGAGCTCCTTAGCCTTTTTAAGGTCGTAGGGGAATTTAGGGTAGTCGGGGCTCCAGTAGAGCTTGTTGGCCGGAGTAACGGGGGCGTAAACCGGGTAGCCCAGGCCGTTATAGACGGTAAGGATTATTCCCTTACGGTCAACGGCGCGGGAGATTGCCCAGCGGAACTTCCTGTTTGAAAAGAGCTCCCACTTCCACTTCGGCAGAGCCTTCGGGTTCTGGTTAAAGCAGATAAAGTCGGCGGTTAAAGAAGGGCCGAGGTTGTAGATTGTGTAGTCTCCATTCCTTTCTCCCTTTTTGAGCTCGGGGTAGTCGTCTCCCCTGATTGAGTAAAAGTCAAGCTCTCCGGCCTTAAACTTTAAGAGCTGAGTGTTTGCGTCGGGGAGGATAAACTTGATTTTTCTGTCAACGTAGGGAAGTGTGTTTCCCCACTCGTCCTTTTTCCAGTAGTTCTTGTTCCTCTCGTAAACAAGGTACTGGCCTGGGGCGTACTTAACCAGCCTGTAGGGGCCGGTTCCGATTAGCTTTTCGGGGGGAGCTGAAACGGTCCAGAACTCCATGAACCTGCCCTCTTTTACGGGCTTTTCAACGACGTGTTTGGGGAATATCGGAGCTCCCAGAGAGTATAGAAGGGGAGCAAAGGGCTGAGGAAGGAGAAACTCAACGGTATACCTATCTATCTTCCTGACTTTGGGGAGCTCCCCGTCAATGAGGAAGGTATCCTTCGTTGAGTTGGGAATTTTCGGGTTAAAGTAGATGTTGTTGTAGGTGAAAACCACGTCGTCGGCCGTAAACTCCCTGCCGTCAAACCAATTTACCCCCTTGCGAAGGTGGAAAATCCACCTCAGCCCGCCGTCTTTGAACTCCCAGCTCTCGGCAAGGGCAGGGGCGGGTTTTAAAGTTTTAACGTCAATCTCGGTCAGCCCCTCAAAGAGCTCCCCCACAGCCTCGGTTGAAGAGGTCTCGTGAGCAACCACAAGGTTAAAGGTTTTCGGGTCGGAGGAAGTGGCGGTGTAAAGAGTTCTCCCGTACTTTCCCTCTACAAAAACGGCCTTGTCAAGGTCAACTTTCTTACCGATGGGGGAGCTCCCCTTCTCGGCCTTTGGCTCGGGGTATAAGAGAGCCGCAATAAAGGGGGAGGTAGCAACGCCGGTAAGGAAGAGGAGAAACCTTCTTCTAAGGTTCATAAAACCTCCGAAGCCGTTGAAATTCTATAAATTTCACCTATATTTCGTGATAGAAATTTTCTATTCAGGAGAGCCCGCCGGAGCTCCCGCCTGCAAAAACCCAAACCCCTATTTAAGAGGTCTGAAATGGCTCAAACCTACTGGAAGGATATTGTAGAAAAAGTTGACAAAATCTTAGAAAAAGAGGGAGCTTCAGCAGTTCAGGAAGTTCCCGGAAGGGAAAGAAACCTTTACGGCTACAAGCCCCAGTCAGTAATTGACGCCCTAAACAGCGTAATAGGGGCAAACAGCTGGGGCTACAAAATAGTTGAGCATTCAATAAACAAGGTTGAGAGCAAAAAGGGAGAGACCCGCTACCTTGCCTGGGTAAAAATCAGGCTCTGGGTAGGGGATACAGAGTCCTTTAAAGAGGCCTTCGGGGGAAGCGAGAACTACACTCCCGGAGATGCCCTCAAAGGCGCAACAACAGATGCAATTCAAAAGGCACTCTCCCTCTTCTCAATCGGAAGGAAGGCTTACAGGGGAGAGCTGGCGGAGCTCCTGCTGAAAGAGGAAAAGGAGAAGAGGCTGGAGCTTAAAGCGACCACAAAACAGATTGAGTTTATTAAAAAGCTGGCAGAGGAAACCGGAACCGACATCTCAAACCTCAACTTCAACATCCTGACACAGGAGAGAGCCTCAAAAATCATTGAGCAGTTAATAGCAAAAAGAAAAGCAAGCTAATAGAAAAAGCGGGCGGGAGCTCCGTTTCCATTAAACCATATTAACTGAGGAAAGTTTAAAATTAACTCTACCATCAAAACAAAAAGGAGCCGACAATGGCCGGTCAGGAAAAGTACGATGCTTCGGCGATAAAGGTTCTTGAGGGTTTAGAGGCCGTCAGGAAAAGGCCGGGAATGTATATCGGAGATACCGGAGTTTACGGCCTCCACCACCTCGTTTTTGAGGTAGTTGACAACAGCGTTGACGAGGCCTTAGCAGGATACTGTACCGAGATTGAGGTAATCATTCACCCGGATAACTCAATCACGGTTGCGGACAACGGAAGGGGAATTCCCGTTGACATACACCCGGAGTACGGAAAGCCTGCGGCAGAGATAGTTTTAACGATTCTTCACGCCGGCGGGAAGTTTGAGAAGAAGGCCTACAAGTACTCCGGAGGTCTTCACGGAGTTGGAGTCTCGGTAGTTAACGCCCTCTCAGAGTGGCTGAAACTTGAAATCCACAGGGAAGGCAAAGTTTACAAGCAGGTTTACGAAAGGGGTAAGCCCGTAACCCAGTTTGCCTGCGTAGGTGAGAGTAAGAGAAGGGGAACGATTATCACCTTCAAGCCAGACCCGGAGATTTTTGAAACCACCGAGTTCAGCTGGGATGTCTTGGCAAACAGGTTAAGGGAGCTTGCATTCCTCAACAAAGGTTTAAGGATTACCCTGATTGACGAGAGGACCGAGCCTCCAAGGAAGGAGGTTTTCTACTACGAGGGTGGAATAGTTGAGTTTGTAAAGAAGATTAACGAGAAGAAAGACCCCCTCTTCCCAGAGCCCATTTACATTACCGGCGAAAAGGACGACATACTGGTTGAGGTTGCCCTCCAGTACAACTCAACCTACACAGAGCAGGTCTTCAGCTTCGTAAACAACATTAACACCAGAGAAGGCGGAACCCACGTCTCCGGCTTCAGGACGGCCCTGACAAGGGCAATTACGAAGTTCATTGAGGAGAACAACTTAATTCCAAAGAACACGAAGCTCTCAATTACCGGAGACGACGTCAGGGAAGGTTTAGTGGCCGTTATATCGGTTAAGGTTCCGAACCCCCAGTTTGAGGGTCAGACGAAGTCCAAGCTCGGAAACTCCGAGGTTAAGCCGGTAGTTGCCTCAATAGTCTACGAGAAGCTCTGGAACTTCTTAACCGAAAGACCGGATATAGGAAGGAAGATTGCAGAGAAGGTCATAACCGCCGCAAGGGCAAGGGAGGCGGCAAAGAGGGCAAGGGAGCTGACAAGGAGGAAGAGCGCCCTTGAGGAGTTCTCACTGCCCGGTAAACTTGCCGACTGCTCCGAGAGGGACCCCGAAAGGACGGAGCTCTTTTTGGTTGAGGGAGACAGCGCCGGGGGAAGCGCAAAGCAGGGAAGGGACAGAAGGTTCCAAGCTATCCTTCCCCTTAAAGGAAAGATTATTAACGTTGAGAAGGCAAGAATTGAGAAAGTCCTCTCAAACGACGAAATAAAGACGATTATTACGGCCCTCGGAACGGGAGTTGGGAAGAACTTTGACATAAACAAGCTCAGGTACAACAAAATTATCATAATGACTGATGCCGACGTTGACGGTGCTCACATCAGAACGCTTCTCTTAACCTTCTTCTTCAGGCAGTTCCCCGAGATAGTTGAGAGGGGGCACCTCTACATTGCCCAGCCTCCCCTTTACAGGGTTAAGAAAGGTAAAAAAGAGATGTACATAAAGAGCGATTCAGAGCTTGAAAATGTTGTTTTAGAGTTTGCCCTTGATAGCGTGGAGCTCCTATCCAAAGACGGCACTCCCCTGCCCTTAGAGGAGGCAAGGGAGACGGTTAAGGAGTTAAAGAAACTTATGGAAATTGTCTCAATCCTTTCAAGGAAGAGGGACAGAGAGCTTATCAACCTTCTCCTTCAGGTCGGGGCAGACTACAAGGAGCTCTACGAGAGGGAGAAGGCGGAGAAGCTGATTGAAAGGTTAAAGGAGAACCTCCCCGGGAGTTTAAAGGGAACCGAGTTTGAGCTCGTAGAGGATAAGGAGCACTGCACCTTCAGAATTGTTGCAAGAATTCCCTTTGAGAAGTACCTGAAGAAAGAGGTTGTGGTTGACGAAGACCTCCTCATTTCAGACCTCTTTAAACAGGGAAGGGGAATAAAGAAAAGGCTCAGGGAGAAGATGGGAGCTCCCCCCTACAGGGTCAAGACGAAGAAGGGAGAGGTTAAGGAGTTTGAAAGTGCCCAGGAGCTCTACTTCTACCTGATAGACACGGGCAAAGAGGGAATATACATTCAGAGGTACAAAGGACTCGGGGAGATGAACCCGGAGCAACTGTGGGAAACAACTATGAACCCCGAGAACAGAACTCTTTTAAAGGTTACCGTTGAAGATGCGGTAAGGGCGGACGAGGTCTTTACAGTCTTAATGGGAGACAAGGTTGAGCCCCGAAGGGAGTTTATACAGAAGTTTGCAAAAGAGGTGAGGAACCTTGACGTTTAACCATCTCCTCTTTGTCTACGGAACCCTCATGTCGGGCTTCTCGGCCCACGCTTTCTTAATTGACGCCCAGTTTATCTCCCACGGAATTCTCTACGGGGCGAGGCTCGTCCACCTTGAGGAGGGCTTCCCCGGAGCAATTGAAGGGGAGGGAGAGGTAATAGGGGAGGTTTACAGAGTTGACGAGCTGACCCTGAAGGCAATTGACTTCTACGAGGAGTTTAACGAGCTCTTTCCCGAGGAGAGCTTCTTTATAAGAAAACTGAGACCGGTAAGGTTAATACCGATGAACGAGTGGGTTGAGGCGTGGGTTTACCTCCTCAACCCGAAACTCGCAGGGGAGTTTACCGAGGTCCCCTTCGGAAGCTGGAGGGAGTTCATAAAAAAACTTCTTTAGCCTATTGAATCGTGGGGAACGACAACCTTACCGACCCACCTTGAGAGGATGTCACAGGCAACCGAAACTCCGCTCCCGGCGGCCGTTGCGACCATAGTAATTTCACCGGCGGCATTTCCGCAGACAAAAACCCCTTCGGCCTTCGGCTTAAGGGCGATTTTCCCGGGGCGGGGAGATTTAGGGTGAGGGACAACCTCAACGAGCTCCGTCTTTACGGGAAAAGAGTGAAAACCGGTTGCAAAGACGACAAGCTCAGCTTCAAACTCCCTTCCGTCGGAGAGAATTACTTTAAACCTCTCCCCCTCTTTAACAACCTCACAGACCTCCCCCTCAACAAGGTTAACATCCTCAAACTCCTCAACCTGAGCCCTTAAAAAGGAAAGGTACTCCTCGCCGGTAGTTCCCCTCTTTACGCCGGGAACGTTGTTCAGAACGGCCTTGAGGGCGTCCGACGAGCCCGAGTCAACAACTAAGAACTTCTTACCTTTGGCAAAGTCAAACCTCTTAGCCCCGTCTGCAAGGGTAAGGGCGCAGGAAAGTCCCGAAACTCCTCCTCCGATAACTGCAACCGCGTACATTCTCCACCTCCTTCCTTTTTATAGTCAATTTAGCCGATTGTGAGATAATTTCACTCCCCGAAAAGCCTTTAAAAGGAGAGAAGATGAAGGCCTACACCGAGTACCTCCTCTTCAACACCAAAAAGAGGAGAGAGCTCATAAGGATTACCGACAGGGTAAAGGAGGCAGTAAGAAAGTCGGGTGTTAAAGAGGGGCTGTGTCTGGTCTCTGCGATGCACCTCACCGCTGCGGTAATTATTCAGGACGACGAGGAGGGACTTCACGAGGATATCTGGGAGTGGCTTGAGAGACTGGCACCCTTCCGCCCCGACTACAAGCACCACAGAACCGGAGAGGATAACGGAGACGCCCACCTTAAAAACCTCCTGGTTCACCTTCAGGTAGTCCTTCCGATTACCGACGGAAAGCTTGACTTAGGCCCCTGGCAGGAGATTTTCTACGCAGAGTTTGACGGTCAGAGGCCCAAGAGGGCGATTATCAAAATAATAGGAGAGTAGGTTGAAAGAGGCCGTTCTTTTAAGCTATATGGGAGCTCCCTCCACCTTAGAGGAGATAAAACCTTTCCTATACCGGCTCTTTTCAGACAGGGACTTAATAAACTTCGGAGTTCCCTCCTTCCTCCAGAAGCCCCTTGCCTACCTGATTGCTACCTTCAGAGCTCCCAAAGTAAAGCCCCAGTACGAGGCAATAGGAGGAGGAAGCCCTCTCGTTAGGTACTCACTGGAGCAGGGGGAACTCCTATCAAAAGCCCTCGGAATGCCCGTCTTCGTTGCTATGCTCTACTCCGAGCCCCTGATGGAGAAGGTTAGCCGGGAGATTTTAAGAAAAGGCTTTAAGAGGGTTTACCATCTGACCCTCTACCCTCAGTACTCAATTGCAACGGCGGAAGCGTGTCTGCGGGACGGAAGGAAGCACTTGGGAAATCGGGTAGAACTCGGGGAAGTTAAGAGCTGGGCAAGAAATCCCAAATACATTGACTGGATTAAAAAGGGAATAAAGAAGGAGCTAAAAGGCTCAAACCCGGAGGAGACGGTTATCCTCTTTTCCGCCCACAGCCTTCCTAAGTACGTAGTAGAGGAAAAGGGAGACAGGTACCCCGAGGAGGTAAAGGCTACGGTAGAGGCCGTAATGGAGGAGTTTAAGGGCTACCCCTACCGGATTTCCTACCAGAGCAAGGTGGGGCCGATTGAGTGGCTTGAGCCGAGCACAGAGGAGGAGCTAAGGCGAATTAAAGAAGAAGGCTTTAAGAGGGTTGTAGTCTTCCCCGTCAGCTTTGTCTCTGAGCACATTGAGACCCTCTACGAGCTTGACGTGGAGTACGGAGAGCTTGCGAAAGAGCTGGGACTTGACTTTAAAAGAGTTAAACTCAACCATACAGACCCCCTCCTTATAGGAGCTCTCAAAGAGGAGGTTGAAAAGTTAAGGGGGAGAAGATGAAGGTTGCCGTAATAGGCGGAGGAATTTCCGGCCTCTCAACCGCCTTCTACCTCAAAAGGGGCGGAGCGGAAGTAAGGGTTTTTGAGAGGGAGAAAAGGGTCGGCGGAAAGATGAGAACTGTTTACGAGGAGAGCTACACCGTTGAAACGGGGCCCAACGGCTTCTTAGACGGTAAGCCCTACACCCTGAACCTTGTAAAGGCGTTAAATTTAACCGAAGCCCTCTACCCCAGCTCCGACAAAGCGAGAAAGAGGTTCATATACGCTAAAGGAAGACTGGCAAGGCTCCCGGAAGACCCCGTTTCCTTTATCCTATCATCTCTCCTCTCCCCCAAGGGGAAGTTAAGGCTGGTAGGGGAGCTCTTCGTTCCCCCCAAAAGAGGGGAGGAGGACGAGACCCTTGCCCAGTTTGCAAGGAGGAGGCTGGGAGAGGAAGCCCTGAACAGGCTCCTTGACCCGATGGTTGCGGGGATTTTTGCCGGCGACCCCGAAAGAATGAGTTTAAAGGCCGCCTTTCCGGCAATTTACAGGCTTGAAAAGGAGTACGGAGGTCTGATTAAGGGGCTAATAGCCAAAATGAAAGAGGCAAAGAAGAGAGGAGGAAAAGCCTCTGGGCCGGCAGGGCCGGGAGGAAAGCTCACATCCTTCAAAAGGGGAGTAAGCCAGCTGATTGAGGCCCTTGAGGAGAGCCTGAAGGGAGAAATAGAGACGGGAGTTAACCCTCAGGTTGAAAAAAGAGGGAAGAGGTGGGTCGTCAGAACCGAAAAGGGGGAAGAGGAGTTTGATGCCCTCGTTATGGCAACCCCCTCCTACGCCGCTTCGGAGATTTTAAAAGAGGTTGACCGGGAGCTCTCAGACCTCCTATCCCGGATTGAGTACTCCCCCATATCGGTTGTCGCCCTCGGCTTTACAAAAGAAGGTCTCGGCCACGACCTTGACGGCTTCGGCTTCTTAGTTCCTAAGGAAGAAGGAAGAGAGATTTTAGGGGCACTTTGGGATAGCTCGGTTTTCCCAAACAGAGCTCCACAGGGTAAAGCCCTAATCAGGGTCATGATCGGAGGAGCCCGACAGCCGGGGCTCGCCCTTAAAAGCCCTAAAGAGCTTGTCAGGATAGCCGTTAAGGAGCTCATAGAGATAATGAAGATAAGGAGAGCTCCAGAGTACATAAGGGTCTTCAGACACGAAAGGGGAATACCCCACTACACCCTCGGCCACGCAGAGAGGGTTGAGAGGATTTTCAAGAGGGGAAGGGAGCTCGGAAATCTCTACTTTTGCAACAACGCCTACACGGGCGTAGGAGTAAACGACTGCACAAAGGCGGCTCAGGAAACCGCAGAGGAGATTTTAAAAAACGGTTAAAAGGGAGGTAAGATGATAGCCCGCTACACCCTGCCGGAGATGGGAAAAATTTGGGACGAGCAGAACAAACTTAGGAACTGGCTGAAGGTTGAGGTTACGGCGGCCGAGAGCTGGGCGGAATTGGGGAAAATCCCCAAGGAGGCCGTTGAGAAGATTAAGGAGAAAGTGAAACCCTACCTTGAGGGGGAGAAAGAGTTTGACACAAAGAGGATTGCAGAGATTGAAGAGATTACGAACCACGATGTTATAGCCTTTTTAACCTACATAAAGGAGATAGTGGGGGACGAAGCAAAGTACCTCCACTTCGGAATGACCTCGTCAGACATGCTTGATACCGCCTTTGCCCTTCAGATTAAGCAGGCGGGGGAGCTCCTGCTTAAAGACGTTGAAAAAGTAATGGAGGCCATAAAGAAGAGGGCCTTTGAGCACAAAAATACCGTAATGATTGGAAGAACCCACGGAATCCACGCCGAGCCCATAACCTTCGGCCTGAAGCTGGCAATCTGGTACGACGAGATGAGGAGGAACTACGAAAGGTTAAAGGCTGCAGTTAAGAGGGCGGCGGTAGGGAAGATTTCGGGAGCAGTTGGAACTTTTGCAAACATTGACCCGAGAGTTGAAGAGATGACCTGCAAGAGGCTCGGAATAGATTACGCAAAGGCCTCAAACCAGGTAGTTCAGAGGGATAGACACGCAGAGTTTCTAAACGCCCTCGCCCTAACCGCCTCATCAATTGAGAAGTTTGCAACCGAAATCAGACACCTTCAGAGGACCGAGGTAAGGGAGGTTGAGGAGCCCTTCAGGAAGGGGCAGAAGGGGAGCTCCGCAATGCCCCACAAGAGAAACCCGATACTCTCAGAGAGGCTCTGCGGCCTTGCAAGGGTGGTAAGGAGCGCCTCAATAGTCGGAATGGAGAATATTCCCCTCTGGCACGAGAGGGACATCTCCCACTCATCAACCGAGAGAACCGTCTTCCCCGACGCCTGCATAGCCCTTGACTACATGCTCCAGAAATTCGCAAACCTGATGGAGAACCTCGTAGTTTACCCCGAGAACATGCTCAAGAACCTCAACCTCTTAAAGGGGCTCATCTTCTCCCAGAGGGTTCTTCTTACCCTCATTGAAAAGGGCGGCCTAACGAGGGAAGAGGCCTACGCAATAGTTCAGGAAAACGCAATGAGGGTCTGGAACGAGGGAGTAGAGTTTAAGGAGCTCCTCAAGAAAGACGAAAGGGTTAGAAAGGTTCTGACAGAGGAGGAGATAGAGGAAATCTTTGACCTCTCATACCACACAAAACACGTTGACTACATCTTCAAGAGAGTCTTCGGAGAGGCCTAAAGAGGCCTCTCCTTCATAAGAATTCAAAAGATTAATGCTTTTTAAGACAAAAAGAGAAATTTTTCCTTAAAATAATGGAGATAATTAAAACCAACAATACGGAGGGGATGAAGAAATGAAGTTTAAGGTTAAACTTGAATCTGAGTCTCCGATTGTCCTCCCAATCCACTACAACCACATTCTCAAAGGTTTCATCTTTTCAAACCTCATAAAAGAGGAAGTTCCCTTTACTTTCTCCAACCTCTTCGGCCTGAAGAGAATCAACAATAAAAAGATAATCTTCCAAAACGGCTGCCACTTCTACGTCTCTACCTTAAAGGAGGAACTTAACAAAGGGCTTAAGGGAACTATCCTAAACTTGGGAAAAAATGCCGTAAGGATTTCCGAAATAACTCCCTTAGAAGAAGCAGTAAAAGAGCCCCCTATAACGGTAAAAACCCTCTCTCCGATCACCGTATTTATAAGGGAAGAAAACGGAAAAACCAAATACTTCTCTCCTTCGTCGGAGGAGTTCTATAGACTCATTGAAGAGAATATAAATGAAAAGGCAAAACACTTTTTCAATAGAGAACTCTCCTTCGTAAAGGTAAAACCCTCAGAAGGAAGCGTATTTAAGAAGGCAGTTATCCAGTACAGGAACCGTTTCATAGTTGAGGCGTGGAAAGGAATTTTTGAGATTGAGGGGGAAAGGGAGGCAATAGAGGCGGCCCTTAAGCTGGGGCTTGGCTATAAAAACAGCCAAGGTTTCGGAATGGTAGCACTGGCTCAGTAAAGGGCCTTAAAGAGCTCCAAAAAGAGGTGCGGGGGTATCTCTTCAGCTCTCTTTTCCTCTATACTACTAAAAGGGGGCGGGAGCTCCTTAACCTTTAGGTTCTTTTTCAGCTTCTTTCTCCTCATTGAGAAAGCCTTCTTTAAAAACTCCTCAAAGGAAAGGAGCTCCCTCTCCTCCATATCAAAACCGGTGGGCTCCATCTCAAAGACAGCGGACATTACTTTGGGGGGAGGAGTAAAAGCTCCCGGAGGAACTCTAAAGAGCTTCTTTATCCTGAAAAAGTTCTGAAGGAGGGCCGGAAGGTAGCCGTACTCCTTGCCAGAGGTTGCAGTTAGCCTGTCGGCAACCTCGTCCTGAACCATGAAAATCCCCTTCTTCATTGCTTTCCTGTGGTCAAGAATGTTCCTTATAATCCTCGTTGAAACGTTGTAAGGCAGGTTGCCGAAGAACTTTAGACTCGTTCCTAAAGAGGAGAAGTCAAAAGTAGTGGCGTCGGCGTTAAAAACTTTCACCCTATCGCCGAACCTTTTCTTCAGGTACTCCGCCCACTCCGGGTCAATCTCAACAAGGTAGAGCTCTGCAGGGTTCCTCTTTAAAATCTCCTCGGTTAGAGCTCCTCCTCCGGGCCCGATTTCAACAACCCTGTCTTCGGGGCCTATCTCTCCGGCGCCAACTATCCTCTTTATAACGCTCTTATCCTTTAGAAAGTGCTGACCCAAATGTTTCTTCAGCCTCAAATCTCACCTCCCCGAGAAAAGTTAAAAACCCACCTTTAGAGGGTCAATACCCCTTGACATCGGCCCCTAACTTCATAACTTTATAGACAGCAATTAGCACTCACCTTGAGTGAGTGCTAAAAACCAGAATAAGGAGGGTGAGGGATGAAGTTAAAGCCGCTCTACGATAGGGTAGTGGTTAAGAAAGTAGAGATGGAGCAGAAGACGGCAGGAGGAATTATCCTTCCCGATACTGCAAAGGAGGAGTCCCAAATCGGAGAGGTTATCGCAGTAGGTGAAGGAAGACTTCTTGAGAACGGAGAAATCAGGCCCCTTAAGGTTAAGGAAGGGGATAAAGTTCTCTTCAGCAAGTACGCAGGAAACGAGGTTAAGATTGACGGCGAGGAGCTCCTTGTAATCAGGGAAGAAGACATCCTCGCCATCGTTGAGGAGTAATCAAAAAACTAATTAAGGAGGTGAGGGATGGCTGGAAAAGAGATTGTATTCGGCAACGAGGCAAGGCAGAAGATAAAAGCAGGTGTGGATAAACTTGCAAACGCCGTTAAGGCTACAATGGGTCCCGGTGGAAGGAACGTTGTTCTTGAGAGGAAGTTTGGCTCTCCGGTAGTTACCAAGGACGGCGTTACCGTTGCCAAGGAGATTGAGCTTACCGACCCCGTGGAGAACCTCGGAGCTCAGCTCGTTAAGGAGGTTGCTCAGAAGACTGCTGACAAGGCAGGTGACGGAACAACCACCGCTACTGTTCTTGCTCAGGCAATCTACGGAGACGGCCTCAAGTTCATTACCGCAGGAGACAATGCAATTGAGGTTAAGAGGGGAATTGACGAGGCCGTTAAGGTAATCGTTGACGAAATCAAGAAGATTGCCAAGCCCGTAGAGACTAAGGAGCAGATTGCTCAGGTAGCTACAATTTCTGCAAACTACGACAGGGAAATCGGCGAGCTCATCGCCGAAGCTATGGACAAAGTAGGAAAAGAGGGTGTTATCACCGTTGAAGAGGCTAAGGGCCTTGAGACCACCCTTGAAGTGGTTGAAGGTATGCAGTTTGACAGGGGTTACCTCTCTCCTTACTTCGTAACCGACCCCGAGAAGATGGAGTGCGTTCTTGAGAACCCCTACATCCTGATTTACGGTAAGAAAATCAACAACATCAGGGAGCTCCTGCCCGTCCTTGAGCAGGTAGCAAGGGAAGGAAGGCCTCTCCTCATCATTGCCGAAGACGTTGAGGGCGAAGCTCTTGCAACCCTCGTAGTAAACAAGCTCAGGGGTACTCTCCAGGTTTGTGCAGTTAAGGCTCCCGGCTTCGGCGAAAGAAGGAAGGCTATGCTCCAAGACATTGCCATCCTTACAGGCGGAACGGCAATCCTTGAGGACCTCGGCATCAAGCTTGAGAACGTTACACTTGACATGCTCGGCCAGGCCGACAAGGTCGTCGTTGACAAGGAGCACACAACAATCATCGGCGGTAAAGGTAAGCCAGAAGAGATTGAGGCAAGAATTAAGCAGATTAAGGCTGAGCTTGAAAAGGCCACCTCTGAGTACGATAAAGAGAAGCTCCAGGAGAGGCTTGCTAAACTCGCAGGCGGCGTAGCAATTATCAAGGTAGGTGCAGCTACCGAGGCCGAGCTCAAGGAGAAGAAGGCAAGGGTTGAGGACGCCCTCCACGCTACAAGGGCTGCAGTTGAGGAAGGTATCGTTCCCGGAGGCGGAACTGCACTCCTTGCGGCTGCAATGAAGCTTGACGAGCTTGCAAAAGAGCTTGACGAGAAAGGCGAAGTTGATAAGAGGCACGGAGTTGAGATTGTCAAGAAGGCCGTTGAAGCTCCCTTAAGGCAGATTGCCGACAACGCTGGATATGCCGGACAGGTTGTAGTTGAGAAGGTTAAGGAGCTCATCAAAGAGAAGGGCGTTGAGTGGGGCTTCAATGCAAGGAAGGGTGAGTTTGAAAACCTCGTTGAGGCTGGAGTAATTGACCCTGCCAAGGTAGAGAGGATTGCACTTCAAAACGCTGCATCTGCAGCAGGCCTCCTTCTCACAACTGAAGCTACTGTAACCGAGATTCCCGAGAAGGAGGAGAAAACTCCCGGTGCCGGAATGCCCGAGTTCTAAGAGCTGACTCTCCTAAGCAACTAATCGGGGCGCCTTCGGGCGCCCTTTTTTATTTTGAGTTAAAATGAAAGTAAGGAGGAGTAAGATGGAAACTCCTAATGACCCAATTTTTAAGTTCTTTTATTACTTGGGCTTTATCTACATCATCGGGGCGTTCTTAGCTGGAAGCTATATAACTTACGACTGGTTTAAGAGTAGAGGAAAGAAAGATGACGATAATTGACGAGTATAAGAACAAATCCATTGAAGAGGTTGTAAAAGAACTTGATACCAACTTAGAAACCGGGTTAACAGAAGAAGAAGTAGAGGAAAGACTTAGGAAATACGGATTTAATGAAATTCCCGAAAAGGAAGAACCGCTCTGGTACAGAATATTTAGAAGATTCTGGGGACCAATTCCCTGGATGATTGAAATCGCAGCAGTTCTATCCGCCTTAGTAAAAAAGTGGGAGGATTTTGTAATAATAGTTGTCCTCTTGTTTGTTAATGCAATAGTTGACTTTTGGCAGGAACACAAAGCAATATCTGCCTTAAAAGTTCTTAAACAAAAGTTAGCAAGAAAGACTATTGTCCTTAGAAACGGAAAGTGGATTGAAATAGACGTTAAATACTTAGTTCCCGGAGACGTAATTAAGTTAAAAATTGGGGATATCGTTCCTGCAGACGTAAAGCTGGTCGGAGAAGGTTTTATTCTCCTTGACCAATCTGCTTTAACCGGAGAGTCTCTGCCGGTAGCTAAGAAGAAAGGGGACACAGCCTATGCCAATTCAATAGTAAAGAAGGGAGAAACCATAGCCGTTGTAGTTGCAACGGGGCTTAATACCTACTTCGGAAGAACAGTTCAACTTGTAGCAAAGGCAGAAAGAGAGCAAAGGTCCCACTTTCAAGAAATGGTAATAAAAGTCGGCAACTTCCTGATAATAATCGCCCTAATAGTTGTGGCAGTAATGGTAATAATTGAACTGATGAGGGGAGCAAACAAAGTAGAGCTCCTTCGGTTTTCCCTCGTTCTAACAGTAGCATCAATCCCCGTGGCCCTTCCGGCTGTCCTTACCGTAACAATGGCAGTAGGAGCTCTTAAATTAGCAAAAAAACAGGTAATCGTAAGTAGGTTAGCGGCAATTGAGGAGCTTGCCGGAGTTGACGTCCTCTGCAGCGATAAAACGGGAACTTTAACGAAAAATAAGATGACAGTATCTCAACCATTCACTTTAGGAAGCTACAAACTGGAAACCTTAATGCTCTACGCAGCACTTGCATCTAAAGAGGAAAACAGGGACCCTATTGAGATACCGATATTTGAGTGGCTAAGGGAAAAAGGACTATACAGCAGGTTAAAAGAGTGCAGACAGCTCTCATTTGTTCCGTTTGACCCTGTAAGGAAGAGGACCGAAGCAGAAGTTGAGTGTGATGGAGAGAGGATAATAATAACTAAGGGAGCTCCCCAAGTAATAGCAGAGCTCTCAGATTTGAGTAAAGAAGAAAAAGAGAAATACTTTAATAAAGTTGAGGAGTTTGCAGAAAACGGCTTTAGAACAATAGCAGTTGCCTTTAAAAGGCCGGAGGAGAAAAGATTTCACGTAGTTGGTTTAATACCCCTCTTTGACCCTCCAAGGGAAGACTCAAAAGAAGCAGTAGAAAAGGCCAAGGAGCTCGGCGTAGAAGTCAAAATGGTAACCGGAGATAACGTAGCGATAGCAAAGTACATAGCTAAACTCCTGGGAATAGGTGAAAAAATCCTAAGTGCAAGAGAGCTAAGAGGGGAAGAGGAAAGCTTCAAGGAGTACCTAATTCTTGCTCAAGTAATCGCAAAAGCAATTATAGAAGTTGAAGGAAAGAGCGAAGAGGAAGCAGAAGAAAAAGCCAAAAGGGTTGTAGAGCTTGTTAAAAAAGAACTAAAGAACATTCCCTTTCCAAAAGGAGCAGTAAGGAGGCACGAATCCGAAATAATAAAACTGATTGAAGAGGCAAACGGTTTTGCAGAAGTATTTCCGGAGGATAAGTATTTCATAGTTGATAAACTCCAAAAAGCCGGCCACATAGTCGGAATGACAGGAGACGGCGTAAACGACGCTCCCGCACTAAGGAAGGCAGACTGCGGAATTGCCGTTCACAATGCAACAGACGCTGCGAGAGCCGCCGCAGACTTAGTTCTCCTAAAACCGGGACTTAAAGTAATAGTTGACGGTTTCCGGGTTGCAAGGCAGATATTTGGAAGAATGCAGGCCTACACCATCTACAGAATTGCGGAAACAATCAGAGTTATAGGCTTTATGGGACTTTCAATCATTTTCTTCCAGATATATCCTGTTACTGCCATTATGATTATTATCTTGGCACTTCTAAACGACATACCGATTTTAGCTATAGCCTACGATAGAGTAAAAACATCTAAAAAGCCGGTTAGATGGGATATGTATGAGATAAACGTAATGTCATTCTACCTCGGAGTAGCCGGAGTTGTTTCCTCTTTTATTCTTCTATTCCTGCTTTTAAAGTATTGGAAGTTACCTATGGAAGTAATTCAGACCATAATATTTTTAAAACTTGCAGTTAAAGGCCACGGAACTCTCTATAACGCAAGAATTATGGACCATCTCTGGAAAAAGCCCTGGCCTTCACCAATTCTTTGGGCTTCAACTTACTCCACAAGAGTAATCGGAACGCTAATCGGAGTTTATGGATTCGGCCTACTAACCCCGGTTGGTTGGGGATGGGCGCTTTTTATCTGGGGATATGCCCTAACATGGCTTTTAATCAATGACTACATAAAACTCTTCGTGTGGAGAATGTACAAAGAGAAAAAATTTATGTTTGCACCCGGCCACTTTAAAATTCTGAGAAAGGTCTTCTCGGCCTAAACTGCCTTACAGGTACCCTTTTCCAGTTTAAGGGCTATAATAAAAGCTCTAAATCACTTTATTCCGGATGGAGCTCCATGGGCTACAAGGCAATCCCGAGAAAGTACCGCCCCCAGAAATTTAGCGAGGTAATAGGTCAGGAGTTTATTACAGAAACTCTGAAGAATGCGGTTAAGAGCTCCCGGCTCTCCCACGCCTACATTTTCGCCGGCCCGAGGGGAGTAGGAAAGACCACAACCGCAAGGATAGTTGCAAAGGCCGTCAACTGTGAGAACCCGATTGACGGAGAGCCCTGTAATCAGTGCTCCCAGTGTATTGAGATAACTAAAGGTTCCCACCCCGACGTAATTGAGGTTGACGCAGCGAGCAACAGGGGAATTGACCAGATAAGGGAGCTCCGCGAATCGGTCCACTACCTGCCGGCAAGGGGGAAGAAAAAGGTTTACATAATTGACGAGTTTCACATGCTCACAAAGGAGGCCTTCAACGCCCTCTTAAAAACCCTTGAGGAGCCCCCCGAGCACGCTCTCTTCATCTTAGCAACAACGGAGATTGACAAGATACCCGCAACAATCCTCTCAAGGTGTCAGAAGTTCATCTTCAGGCGGATTCCGGAGGAGCTCTTAGTTAAAACCTTAGCCAAAATCTGCCGGAATGAAGGGGTTGAGTACGAGGAGGAGGCCCTAAGGTTAATAGCCCTCTCAAGTGAGGGGTGCGTTAGGGACGCCGAGAGCCTCCTTGAGCAGGCAATAGCATTGGGAGGCGGCAAGGTTGAAACGGCGAAAGTCTCAGAGTTCCTCGGGATTTTAACAGGAAGGCAGGTTAGGGAGCTCCTGCGCCTTGGGTTTGAAGGGAAAAAAGAGGAACTCTTTAAAAAGCTTAGGAAACTTGAAGAAGAGGGCTACAACCCCGTCTTCGTCGTTAAACAGCTCCTTGAAGTAATTGAGAAAGAGTTTTTAAACCCCGCAGAGCTCTCGGAAGAAGAGGCGGTTGCCGCATTTAAAATCCTCTCAGAGGGCTATAGGGAAATCTCAAGACACCCCTACCCCTACACGGCTCTCCTCTTCTACCTTCACAAGCTCTCATACTTTAAAGAGGTTAAGAGGTTAACGGAGCTCCTAAAAGGCAACCTAAAGGTAGAGATTCCCCGAGAAACGGCAGAAAAAAAAACCGAAAACGGAACCCTTGAGGCCTTCGTAGAGAGGATTGTTGAGGAGGGAGAAGAGGTAAGGGTAATTCCGATAAGCTCCCTCGCCTACAGGATTCTCAAGGAGAGAGAAGAAGAGCTCAGAAGGAAGTTCGGAAAGAGGGTTAAAATAGAGGAGCCCCGACAGGAGGAGAGGAGAAAAGAGCCCTCTGAGAGCTCCAAACTGCTCATAAAGAAAATCGCCAAAGAGCTTGAGGCCAAAGTCCTTTTCGTAAAGGTTAAGGAAAATGAGAGTACTGATAGTTGACGACGAAAGAACCATAAGGGAAACCCTGAAGGAGATTTTGGAAGAGGAAGGGTACGAGGTATTTACCGAGGAGGTCGGAAGCAGGGTTTTGGAAAGGGTTATGGAGCTCCGGCCCGACCTTATAATCCTTGACCTCTTCCTGCCGGGCATCTCGGGAATGGAGGTTTTAAGGCGGTTAAACGAAGAGGGGTTGACCGAGAGGATTCCGGTGGTTATAGTTTCGGGGCACGGAACGGTTGAGACGGCAGTTAAGGCAATGAAGTTAAAGGCCTACGACTTCATAGAAAAGCCCATAAAATACGATAAGTTCCTGAGTGCAGTTGAGGGAGCCCTCAAGAAAAGGGTAGAGAGGGAGGAGATAAAAGGCATCGTTAAACTGGCACAGCTCCCCCTGAGGAAGGCAAAGGATGAGTTTGAGAAAGCCTACATAACGGAAGTCCTTAAGCGCTTTAACGGAGACCTCAAAAAAGCCGCCGCCTTTATGGAGATAGACATCTCAAACCTCTACAGAAAGCTCAACAAGTATGGCCTCAATCAGTGAAGTTATAGAGGTTGCAAACCTTCTCGGACTCGTTGCCTTTGCCGTTTCGGGAGTTTTTAAAGGAATAAACGCAAAGCTTGACCTCTTGGGAGTATGCGTCCTCGGTTTTTTAACGGCCTTGGGAGGTGGAATCGTCAGGGACTTACTGGTTAACAGGGTTCCTAAGGCCCTTACCGGGAGCTCCGACATAACAACTACTGCCTTCGGAATAGCCTTTGCCCTTCTAACCTACAAGCTCCTCAGAAGGGACTTAAGCGGAGCAAAACCGGTTAAAGTAGTTGACGCAGTAGGCCTTTCGGCCTTCTCGGTTAACGGCTTCCTTACGGGAGCTCAGGCGGGAATAAACGACTTCGGAGTAGTTTTACTGGGAGTAATAACAGGAAACGGCGGAGGGCTCATAAGCGACCTGCTGACCGGAAAGATTCCTTCCGTTTTGAAGGAGGACTTCTACGCTTCTTGCTCCCTTATCGGCGGAATCGTTTTCCTATTAACCTACGGAAGACTTCCGCCGGAGCTCTCAACAGGCCTTACTTTTTTCTCTATACTGATACTCAGGCTGGTAGCAATAACAAAAAGTTGGAGGTTGCCCCGCTTTGGACTTTATGAAGGAAGAGATTGAAAGGCTAAAGGAGAAGAACCTATACAGGGAGCTCCGTGAGATTGAAACTCCTCAGGGCAAGAGAGTTATTGTAGGCGGGAGGGAGCTCCTGAACTTCTCATCAAACGACTACCTCGGACTTGCAAAGGAGTTTGACTGTGAATGCCTGAAGAGGTGGGGAGCCGGGAGCGGAGCCTCAAGGCTCGTCTGCGGTAGCTTCACAGTCCACAGGGAGCTTGAGAGAAGACTTGCCGAGCTAAAGAAAACCGAGGACTCCCTACTCTTCTCAACGGGCTACATGGCAAACCTCGGGGTAATCTCAACTCTTGCGGGAAAAGGAGACCTGATTCTCTCAGATGAGCTCAACCACGCTTCAATAATTGACGGAATAAGGCTTTCAAGGGTAGAAAAGGTGGTTTACCCCCACCGAAGCTGGGAGTTTGTGGAGGAGTACCTCAGGAAAAACAGGGAAAAGTACCGCCGTTGCTTCATAATAACAGATTCAGTCTTCAGTATGGACGGAGACATTGCACCTCTTGACAGGCTTTTTGAGATTAAGGAGAAGTACGACGCAATCCTCGTGATAGACGACGCCCACGCAACGGGGGTAGTGGGGTGGAGCTCCCTTGAGCTCTTTAAAATTGAGCCCGACGAAAAAACGGTAATAGTAGGAACGCTGGGAAAGGCTTTAGGGACTTTCGGGGCATTTGTCTGCGGGAGCAGAGCCTTGAGGGAGTACCTAATAAACAGGTGCAGGAGCTTCATCTTTACAACGGCCCTGCCGCCCTTTATAGCCTGCCAGACCTTAAAAAACATTGAGAAAGTGCCCGAGAGAATGGAAAAGCTCTGCAGGTTAATTGAGCTCTTCAGAGACCTAACGGGAATAGAGAGCCGCTCTGCAGTCTTCCCCTACATAGTCGGAAGCGAAAGGGAGGCCGTGGAGCTCTCAAACTACCTCTTTGAAAAGGGCTTCTTTGTCCCCGCAATAAGGCCCCCGACCGTTAAAGAGAGCAGATTAAGGATAACAATAACCGCCGAGCATTCAGAGGAGGAGCTTAAAGGACTATGGAAAACGATAAAGAATTTTAAAAAAAGGGCGGGAGAGCCGCCCCGAGGGGGATGCCAGAGCTGAAATCCGGTACGGACTCCGGCTCTTCCCTCTCTCCCGCCCTTTCAAGATTTTAACCGCCGGAAAAAGACAAATCTTTGACCTGAATCAACATAGAATAGAAAACCCTTTACTTGAAAGAGCTAACGCTATTAAGCCTAAAGCTCAAAGGAGGAAAGGTTCCGAAAGGGAAACAAAGTATAACCGATAAGTGAAAGAGAGACAGTCTTAATCCCAAAACCTAAGAAAACTCAAAACTCCACAGAGCAGAATCCCAAGGGAATTTTTCCGGAGTTATCAACTAAGAACTTTCTGGTTTTGGGGAAAATTGAGCTCCGGCCTTTTCCAAGTTTCAACTTGTTTACCACTTTGGCAAAGAACTCCTCTTCCCCTTTTCTTAAAAGGGCCGGCATAACCGTGGTAAAGAGAAAACCCTCGTGTTTACCCAGCCTGATTAGGTGCCCTTCCCCGGTAAGCTCAAGGCCGCTCTCTTCCAGACAGCTTTTAAGGGTTTTGTCAACTTCAACTGAGAGTTTTTCAGCTTTCGACCAGGCCTTTAAAAGGTTTTTAAGGGCTTCCTCCCCTGAAAAGGTAAAGAGTTCTAAAACCTTAGTGCTCCTATAGCCGCCAAAATTGTTAAAGAGCCTTTTCCCTTCCTCTCTAAACTTTCTAAACTGCTCCGCCCTAAAAAGGAAGCTCACGGTAAATTCGCTTCCCGGCCGGACGACCTCAGAGCAAATGGAACGCCTGTCTTCTATTAGGTCTGAACACCTCCTTAGTTCAAAACTTTCCTGCACTCTGGGAAGCTTAAAAAGTCTAACCTCTTTAACTTCCAGAACCTCTTCAGGCTCGCAGAAAGAGCTGTCGGAGAAGGAGATGAACTTTAAAAGGTCACCGTAGGAGCTCCCGCCAAAAGGTCTGAAAACTCTGTCCTCAAGAAAGGTATTAATCTCGCTTAAAACTTTCTTAAGAGGTTTCCTGTGTGTAGGCTTTGGGTTAATAAGCCTCTCCTCCAGCACCCTCTTAAAAGAGGAAAAGAGCTTGTTATCTTTTTCAAGGGCATATAGGAGAAGAGCTCTCCTCAGGCTTCCCTTAAGCTCGCTTCCGGGAAGGTAAACCTTTCCCGAGAGCTTTATGAACTCTTCAATTTGTTTTTTAGAACAAGAAATGGGAGCAGAGTAGAGAATGGCCCCTTCTGGAAGTTCAAAACCTTTAGTTTCAAGAAAAGATTTAATGTCAGTTAGGGTTTTAAGCTCTCTTTTCTTAAGAACTTCTTTAAATTCTGCCATAAGTCCCTTTTCAATTAAAAAGTCAATCAAGTAGTCCCAGTCGTAGCGGAAAAAGCGGCCGTTCTCCAGAACTAAGTCTATCTGGTGGAGGTTGTTGCCGCTGCCTATGTGAACCGGCGTTAGAACTTTTATGGTTAAGGTCTTCCTAAACATCTTTTTCCTCTTCTATCCTCAAGGGAAATTCAAGAAGGTAGTGATAGCGAGGGTCTTCTCCTCCCTGAGAGTAGAGCTTCCCCGCTGTTTTAAAACCCTCTTTCCTAACTAAAACGCTTCCCTCAAGAAGGGTGAAAACCTTGTCCTTCCAGAGTTTACTGGCCAGCCCTTCGTTAACCAGGTAGGGGCTGTCGTAAGCCCCCGTAAAGGGCTTTGCGTCGTAGTAGCTGTCTGAGTAATTTAAGGCTCTGGTAGGCAGTAGCGGAGAAAGGGTCAAAAACCTGCCGGGCTGCCCGGGGGGCAGGAAGTGGTCTGAGAACTCTCCGTCCACTTTATAGTCTAAAAACTCAAAAGAGCCAAAGCCTATACTCCTGTTGCCTCCTATGCCCCAGTCCTCTAAAAGCCTAACGGCTGGAAGGAGCAAATTTTTAAAGAGTTCCTCTTCACGGGTAGCCACCAGGAAGTAAAGCTTTAGCTCTCTCTCTTCAGGGCTACCTCCAAATCTGCAATAGTAGGATTCCTCAAAGTAAAACTCTCCTCCCAGAGTAGTGGAGCCTGCAAGCCTATCAATTTTAGCGTGGGGCAGAGAGTCCAGGTTAAAAAAGGCTGAAGCCGGGTTTTCTTTTCCTCTAAACTCTTCTGCCAGGGCCGCTTCGTCTTTTATTTCACCTTTAAGAACTTTTTCTACCACATCTCTACGCAAAAACTTCGTTTTTTTAAACTTCTTTACGAAAGAGCGAAACTCGCTGTCGCTTTCGGAGCTCCGTTTTTTTATTTTTTTAGGCTTCAAAAGGGGACGGAAGAGGTATTCCTCTTCCCCTACGACAGGCATGAGGGAAGAGAGAAAAAGAGAGCCGCTCTTTACTTCATCTAAAAACTCCTTTAACTTTTCTTCTCCATTCAAGTACCTTAAGGCCCAGCAGAGAGCCCCAAAAACGGTATAAGAGGGCAAAGTTGAGGTATAGTAGCCGAAAGGTCTAAGGTATACCTTAAAAACCTTATAGGAATCGTTTCCAGCCATTAAACACCAGCCCCCTGATTACCTCTTAGAATTTGCTTTAGGTTGTGGTAAGCCTCGTCAAAACTTTTCCACGGGGACCTGGTAACTCCTTCACTCCTGTAAGAGTCAACGCTTCTCCACTCAACCTTCACGCGCTCCAGCTTCACCCTTCCAGAGCCCCTTGAGCCGCCGCCTCCCAGGTAGTCGTCCTCAAGAAGGTTAAAGGCCTCCTCAAGGAGCTTTAAAAGCTCGACGTCGCTTTCGTCAAAAACCCTGATAACTATCTTGCCTTCAAACTCCGTTCCTACAGGAACTCTCTCATAAGGTCTGGGATTAGCCTTACTGGTTATTCTGTCTATCTTGTTTTCGTACTTAACCTCAGTCTCTACCTCTTCACCAACGGGGTAGGCGTCAAAAAACCTTCCTCTTACCGGAAAGAGACCCTCTTCAACGAAGACTTTAACTTCGTCTTCCTTAACGGGAGACATGCCGAAGAGCTTTCTAAGCTTCTTTATCTCCTCCAGGTTTGGAATGTCGTCTTTCCACACTAACTTGTTTTCTTTATTATCTTTATCTTCTACTTTCTCTAAAAGCTGCCTTTCTACGGTTTCGCCATCTTTAACCTGAAAGTCTCCGTAGGCAATTTCTAAAAGAGCTCTCAATTTTCCCTTTAAGGAAGAGCCGGGAATGTAGGGCTGACCTCCGATTACCTTTAACTTTTTTTCGTCAAAAGCCGAAGTTATGTCCATGGGAGAAATGTCTTCGGGAAGCTTAATTACGGGGTTATCAAGACCACCTATCTCAAAGTGTTCTTTACTTCCCCCGATATGAAGGCCAGACTCAACTTTAAGCCTATAGGAAATCACCAAGTTTCCCTTAAACTCTTTAACGGCCATAACCCCTCCTCTCAATCTTTCGGGTTAAAATACTTATGATAAGCAACCAAAGAATTCATAAACTCAATAAACTTCCTAAGCTCACTTAAACACTCATTTAATGGCTTCCCCTCTTGTTTAACTTTTTCAAGCTCGTCTTCAGCTCTATTAAGGAAAGCAACTAATATCTTAAGAAAAGGTTTGGGAATTAAATTTCTAGCTTCACTGTAATAAATCAATGGATACATCCGTAAGATACTTTTCAAAATATCTTGTAATTTATCAGGGTTCGTTCCCTTTAAATGTTTTATGTCAGTTTCTATTTTCTTAATCAGATTAAAAAACTTCCTAAGCTGAGTAGCTTTCAATGAACTTCTCAAATCGTACGATAGTCTATAGACATAAAAACCCGGCCTATACAGTTCTTCATTGCTAAGTAATGAAAAAAATTTATATCTATTTTCTTGCCTCAGCAAGAAAAGGCAAGAAAGTATCAAACAGTTTTCTTTGAATTTCCTGAGATTTTTCTTTAAATCCTCTACTTTCTTCCTTGAATTCTCCAGTACTTTCTTATTTTCAAACTTCTCCCTTGTCAAATTTGGCAAAGAGCCAATACAATCACCCGCCTTCGCTTTAATTGACTCAGTAATTTCCCTATATCTTTGGTAAAGTTCCTCTTTATTAGAGGAATTCAGAGCTTTATCCAAGATTTCAAGAAGTAAATCTAAATCGTTACTTAACTCCTCTAAAAAGTCCTTTCCAAAAGCTAAAATACGATTACACAGCTTTGACATTGGCATTTTACCCTCCCCTGGTAGCCATTAGAACGTAGTTACAAAAAACTTTAAAACCGCCCTTTTCAGGGTAGCTCTCCACAATCTTTACTATGCGATTCTTTAACTCTTCGTCTTTCAGGTTCCTTGCTATAAAGTAATAGGCAAAAGGGTAAAACTTGAAGGCCTTTTCCCCTCGGTGGTAGACTTTATAGAGTTGAAGGAGTTTGTAGAAGAAACCTCTGGGAATGACCTTATCCTCAACAAAGTTAACCCACCTGTTGGCCTCTTCTACCACCTCTTTCAACCTGTCCCACTTTAGCGTCTCTCCAAAGAGGTAAATAGAGTTTTTATCTGGAGCTCTCTTAGCAAGACTCTCTGCCTCTTTAACCCAATCTGCAGCAATTCTAACTGTGAACTTCGGCCTTGAAATTACCAGCCCTGCCGAAAGGGTAAACTTTTCTACCTTCTCTAAAACATTTCCAAGCTCTTCTTCACCTCTATTACTGAATGAATTCTTCAGCTTTTCCAAAAGGTCACGCTTAAAATCATCAAACTTTTTGTTTATCTTAAGAGCAAAATCTATTAGAACGTTCCACGGGGCAATTGCAAAAAGGTCATCCCCTCCGGCGTAGAGAATGTAAATTTTTGTTCCCTCTATCAACCTTACTTCCAACTTCTTCTCTATATCGTCGTCTTCATTTGGAGCAAAATTTTTGGCTATTTCAGCAACTTTGTCTTTAAAGAAAGAGTTAAGTTTTTCGCTTACGAACTTTCGTAGCCCAAAGTCTTTAATTTCTGAAAAGAAAAGTCCCAAGTTATCAACGTCCATCAAAAGGTAGCCAAGTTTCTTATCTCCCTTTGCGTAAAGGGCTATTATTTCAAAAGGAGCTATGTCTCCCTTCTCTATATCTTCATCTTTAAGCTCAGAAATAAGCTCATCACTGACCTTTCCTTTAAGGGAAGAGAGGTCTTTATCGTCAGTTAAACTTTTAGCCATCAGCGGCACAACAACGCCTTTTAGCCTTTCATCGGGAGCACAGTCTCTCTTTTCAACTAAAGAGTAATCATCAAGTAACTCAGGCAATTTTAGTTTAACGCTGTCTGAATTCTTTCTAACACAGAAATTGTTTTTGGGAAGCAGCCTTCCTAAGTTTCCTAAGGCCTTACAAAAGTCACACCTATCATCTTCTTCATTTTGCGGGTCGTAGAAAAAGAGCCTGCAGACGGGGCAGAGAACTCTCTTTGGCTTCTCTATTAAGTAGCCATCTTCTTCATCCTCAAAAAGGGAGAGAAACTTTCTCCTCTTACTCTCCTCAAGGTTTTCGGCTAACTCCTCAGGAGTTTTATGGGGAAGGGTAAAGGCCACTCCTAAAGAACCTTTCAAGTAGTTTTTAAGGAACTTCTCCAGCTTCTTTTTAAAGTTTTCTAACTCATCTTTAAGCTTCTTAAGTTGCTGAGTCTTACTGGAAGGTAAAGAGAACTGAACTTCCAGGCTGCCGCCACCGTCAAGGATTTCGGGCCGAACTACACCCTCAAAAACCTCGTTAAATATCTCTTTAATCGAAAGGGCTACGGCCTTAGTTAGAGCTTCAAGATAAAAACTTCTTGCCCTGAGGGTTTTTGCTACGCCGCTACGGCCGTAAACCCTGAAGACGAAATCTTGAATACCACTTATATCAATTTTCAAATAGTAGGAAATCTCTTTTTCTTCTTTCACAGAGTTAAACATGAACGCCAACCCCTCCTTCCTTATGCAATTATAACAAAATAAAAAAGGGGGCCGAAGCCCCCTTCTGCGACAAAATCGTAAAAGTTTTAAGCTTCTTCGGGCCTCTTGACGTCGTAGAGGATGTCGTCCCACGGGTGCCTGTAGAGGGGCATAGCAAGGCGCTTCTCGTCAAGGATGTGGCCGATAAACCCGATTGAGCGACCCAAGACGAAGAAGGCGTTGAATGCACCGGCTTCAATGAGCTCGTCAATCTCGGCCTCGGAGAAACCGAGACTCCTGAACATGTCAACAAGGAGAACGCCGATTGTTCCGTCAACGTTGAGGATAAGGTTCTCTTTCTTGGCGGTAGTAACCTTTTCAACCTCAAGGGCGTAATCAAGGAGCTCGGTAGAGGGGAAGTTCTCTTTAGCGTAGTTCTTGAGGAGCTCCACCCTCTTATCGGGGTTCTTGGTTGACTTAATCCTGTGGCCGATACCGGGAATCGGCTTCTTCTTAACCTTCTTCATGTACTCAACGAACTCAAATGGGTCTATTCCCTTCTCTTTGGCCATCTTAAAGTACTTGGCAGCTCCGTCAATTGCACCGCCGAACCTGGGGCCGATTGTTAGAAGACCGGTAACGAGGGAGGAAATCAGGTCTTTTCCGGCCCTTGCGGTAACTTTCGCATTGTGGGCACCGGAAACGGCAGGTCCGTGGTCTGCAACGATTTTGATTACCATGTCAATAAAGTCGGAAGCCCACTTGGGGAACTTCCTCTTAAACCAGAGGA
The DNA here is from genome assembly GCA_027068415.1 of Desulfurobacteriaceae bacterium. Lineage (GTDB taxonomy): Bacteria > Aquificota > Aquificia > Desulfurobacteriales > Desulfurobacteriaceae > Thermovibrio. Next base: position 146,792 of record JAMOTD010000009.1, read on the forward strand.
GGCCGATAACGTCGGCAATTGAGTAGCCCTTCTCAACAACTTCGGAAATCGGAACGCCGCAGTAGGTAGCCTCTTCGCCGCGGTCGTCGGAGATTGTACAGATAAAGTGGGTAGGACGCCTTACTTTGCCGGCCTTCCTTGCCTTATCGTAGTCCTCAGGAATGGGCGGAACTTCGGGCTCCTCAATCTCTCCGATTTCGCCCTTGGCCTTAAGGTCTTCGTAAACGCTTCTGATGAGCTCGGGAATGTCGTTGAAGGAGTCGGGAACGAGAGCTCCGGCCTCCCTGAGAGCCCTGTTCTTGGCGTCGGCAGTTTCCCTGTCTGCACCGGCCTTAGCACCGGCGTGGCCGAACTGAACCTCGCCGCCGAAGTGCTTTGCAATTGTTCCGATACACCAGGCGATTAAGGGCTTAGTAATGAGCCCCTTCTCAAGGGCTTCAACAACCCTGTACTCAAGCTCTCCTCCTACCTCACCCAGCATAATCATGTACTTAACTGCCGGGTTCTTCTGGAACCTTAAGAGGTGGTCAAGGAAGTCTGAGCCGGGGAACCTGTCCCCTCCGATAGCTATACCTTCAACGATACCGTCGGCATTGCGGGCAATTATGTTTGAGAGCTCGTTAAAGAGACCACCGGAGCGGGTTACGAGTCCGCAGGAGCCGGGACGGTGGAGCTTAGACTTGACGATGTTCTCAAGAGTTCCGCCTGCGTTTCCGATTCTGAAAGCTCCTGCAGCAATACCGCCGACAGTAGCGGGCCCGATTATCCACTTGCCCTCCTGCTTAGCCCTTGCGGCCATGTCGCGGGCAAGCCTTTCGGGAATACCCTCGGCAGTAATTGCAATTGTCCTGATTGTAGGAATGTTAAGGGCCTCCCTCGTAACATCGTAAGCGGTCCTGAAGGAAGCGAAGTTAACGAGAACGTCGGCCTCGGGGTGAGCTTCTGCCGCCTCTGTAGTTGAGCGGTAGATGGGAATCATAATCTCTTCAGTGCCGTAGAAGAACTTGTCAAACTTCCTGCTCTGGGTGGGAGCGACGATTGCAACTATTGAAGGTGAGCGGCCTACCAAGTAGTCGTAGTCAAGCATACGCTGAATAGCGTTCCTGTTGAGGTTCCAGAATATTGCCTTTGTGTCCCTGTCAAAGAGTATGTATTCAGGCCTTGCCATTTTTCCCTCCTCTCTTCCTTATGGGTTCTCTGTAAGGGCTTTCTTAACGATTTCGGTCATGTGGGTTTCGGGTCCGTAAACCTCTATCGTAAGGCCGAGCTCTTCGGCTGCCTTTTTAATCTTTGCAAGACCGATTTCGTAGTTCGGTCCACCGCGGCGGACGTAAATCTTAACGCCGACCTCCTTCATCTTGTCTGCGTACTCCTTGAAGGCGTCAATGATTCCGTCAAAGGTCTTTGCAACGTCTGTGAAGTTGGCAATAGCACCGCCGATAATAAGGATTTTCGGCCTGCCCTGAGGGTCTTTCTTGCGGGTCATAAGGTCAAGAACTGTCTTAACGTACTCCCTGGTCTCGGCCCTTGAGGGGTTTCCGGAGTACTCGCCGTAGTTTGCAAGCTCCTTAACGTAGCCGAGGTCTGCAACTGTGTCGGCGTAAACTACCGAAGCACCACCACCGGCTACGAGAGTCCAGATGCGGCCTTCGGGGTTGAGGATTGTTAGCTTAAGGGAAGCACCGGACTTTTCGTCCATCTCCTTAATGTACTTCTCCTCGGGGGAGAGCTCCCCACCAAATCCGGCCGGAAACTCAAGCTCGCCCCACTTCCTTCCGACGAGGAACTGGGCGGTGTCGTCAACTCTTCCGACGAAGTCAAGGGGATAGACCTTGTTCCCGACCATAACGAGGGGGTTAATCTCAAGGTAGGCAAAGTGCATATCCCTGAAGAACTTGTAGAGGCGCTTAACGAAGTCTGCGTACTTCTCCTTGTCCTTAATCTCTGGGGGAACGTTCTCCTCAATCAGCCTGTCAATCTCCTCTTCGGTTGCAAGGGGAGGAATCACAACTTCCCTTACCTTGTCCCAGTTTTCCTCAACGTCAATTCCGCCGAAGGCGGACATGTAGATGTGGTCGCCGTCGTATCCGAGGGTCATTGCAACGTAGTACTCGTCCTCTGGAGCGTGGGGAACGCAGGGCTCAATGAGGAAGTGGGTAAGCTTACCCTTCTTGCCCTTAATCTCAACTTCTTCCTGCATCTTCTCCCTAATCCACTGCTTGACGGTCTCGTAGTCAACGTCGCAGGGCTTTTCCTTCTTAAAGAGAATTAGCCCCAACTTACCTCTCTTACCGAAGAGCATGTCGGGCTTTGCAACGAGGGGAGTTTCAAGGAGCCAAGGGTACTGCTCGGGGAGTTTGTCAAGGTCGGTCTCCGGAGTAACGAGGATAGACTTAAAGTCGTACTCAAACTCCGGAGCAAAGTACTCGTTCCAGTGCTCGGCAAGAATCCTCTTGCCGTCGTACTCCCTAATTCCTCTCTGAGCCATCTATTTCCTCCTTTTTAAGTGCTTTATGTGCTTTCATATGAAAAAGGGGGGCGAACCTGCCCCCTAATTTTACAACTTTTTTACATCATTTTTACAAATTTTACAGATTATCTATTATCTCGTTAAAGGTCTTTGAAGGCCTCATTGCAGCAGTAGCCTTCTCGTCGTCGGGGTGGTAGTAGCCGCCGATGTCCTTAGGTGAGCCCTCAGTAGCAGCGATTTCAGAGAGAATCTTCTCCTCGTTCTCAATGAGCTTTGCCGCTACGGGCTCAAAGATTTTCGCAAGCTCGGCGTCTTCGGTCTGAGCCGCAAGCTCCTCAGCCCAGTAGCGGGCAAGCCAGTAGTGGCTTCCGCGGGTGTCAAGCTGGCCGACCTTACGCTTGGGAGTCTTGTCGGTGTCAAGGTAGCGCTCAACGGCCTTTGAGAGTGTATCGGCCATAACGAGAATCTTCCTGTTCTCGCTTCCGGCTTGCTTGTAGGCAAGTTTTAATGCCTCAACGAAGGCAAGGAACTCACCGAGGCTGTCCCACCTGAGGTGGCCTTCCTTAACGAACTGCTGAACGTGCTTTGGAGCTGAACCGCCTGCACCGGTTTCAAAGAGTCCGCCTCCTGCAATAAGGGGAACGATTGAGAGGGCCCTTGCGGAGGTTCCGACCTCAATAATCGGGAAGAGGTCGGTCAAGTAGTCTCTGAGAACGTTTCCGGTAACAGAGATAGTGTCAAGTCCCTTCCTGAAGCGCTCCAAAGTGAACTTCATCGCCTCCCTCGGAGGCTTGATGTAGTACTCAACGCCCTCAAGGTCGTACTTGTTGAGCTCCTCCTTAACCTTCTCAATGAGCTCTCTGTCATGGGCCCTTAAAGAGTCAAGCCAGAAGACAATTGGAAGGCCGGTCTCTTTAGCCCTGTTCACCGCAAGCTTAACCCAGTCGCGAATTGCGATGTCCTTTGTGTGGCAGCTACGGTAGATGTCCCCTTCCTCTACCTCGTGCTCCATTAAAACGTTTCCTTCCTCGTCAACAATCCTGATTTTTCCGTCGACAGGGGGGAAGAAGGTTTTGTCGTGGGAGCCGTACTCCTCGGCCTTCATTGCCATAAGGCCAACATTCTGAACGGTTCCCACTTTTGTCGGGTCAAACTGGCCGCGAACTTTAATGTCCTCAACGATTTCGGAGTACATAGTGGCATAACAGCGGTCGGGAACGGTAATCACGCAGTCGTCGGTCTCACCGCTCGGTCCCCAACCCTGAAGGCCGTTCTTGATAACGGCGGGAATTGAGGCGTCAATGATTACGTCGTTTGGCCTGTGGAGGTTCGTAATTCCCCTATCTGAGTCAACCATGTAGAGGCGGGGCTGCTCTCTGTAAATCTCCTCAAGAGTCTTCTTAATCTCCTCTTGCTTCTCAGGAGGAAGTTTTGAGAGCTTGTTTTCAAGGTCAATGAGTCCTTTGTTCGGGTCAAACCCGATTTCCTCAAGCTCTTTGCCGTGCTTCTCAAAGAGCTTCCTGTAGTAAACCCTGATTGCGTCTCCGAAGATTACAGGGTCTGAAACCTTCATCATTGTAGCCTTAACGTGGAGGGAGAAAAGGATGTCCTTATCATTGGCGTCGTTGATTACCTCTTCAAAGAACTCCCTTAACTTCTTGCGGCTCATGTAAGTTCCGTCAATAACGTCGCCCATTCCGACTTCAATCTCTTTGAGAACCTGAACGTTTCCGTCCTTGTCAACAAACTCGTAGCGGATTTTCCCGTCCTTCTTAATCGTTACGGACTTCTCGTGCTCGTAGAAGTCGCCGCTCTTCATGTGGGCAACGTAGGACTCGGACTTGGGAGAAACTTCCCTCATCTTGTGAGGGTGCTTCTTGGCGTAGTTCTTAACGGGCGGGGCGATGCGCCTGTCGGAGTTACCCTGCCTGAGAACCGGGTTAACTACTGAACCGACGCATTTGTCGTACTTGGCCTTGATTTCTTTCTCTTCTTCGGTTTGGGGGTTTTCGGGGTAGTCGGGAAGGTTGTAGCCTTGGGATTGGAGCTCCTTAATAGCCTCAATAAGCTGAGGAAGGGAAGCAGAGATGTTGGGAAGCTTAACGATGTTTGCCTCGGGCTTCCAGACGAGCTCACCGAGGTAGGCAAGGTCGTCGGGCTGGTAGCCGAACTGGGCGAGAATCCTCCCGGCAAGGGAGATGTCCCTCTGTTCAAGCTCCACCCCTGCGTGCTTAACGAAGTTCTTCATAATCGGGTAGAGGGAATAGGTTGCAAGGGCCGGAGCCTCGTCAACTTTTGTCCAGATAATAGTCGGCTTTTTTGCCATATCCTCCTCCTAAGAGATTTGTTTTCTTAAGGAAGGGGGCGCAGAGCCCCCTGATAATTACTGGTTATTCTTCTTCTCAAACTTCTGCTTAACGTAGGCAAGAACGCCGCCTGCCTTGATGATTTCAACCTGCCTCTTGTTGAGGCCGTGCTTTGTAGGAATTGAGATTCCTTTAGTCCTGTTGATTACGGTAATGATGTTGTCCTCGCCGGGAGCAAAGTTTGAAAGGTCAATCTCAAGCCAGTCTCCCTGGTCAATCTTGTCGTAGTCCTCCTTGTTAACGAAAACGAGGGGGAGAATACCGAAGTTAATCAGGTTTGCGTGGTGAATACGGGCAAAGGACTTTGCAATTACGGCTTTAATTCCGAGGTACATGGGACCGATTGCGGCGTGCTCACGGGAGGAGCCCTGCCCGTAGTTCTCACCGCCTACGATAAATCCACCGCCCTTTTCTTTCGCCCTCTGAGCAAAAGTCTCGTCAACGACAGAGTAGACGTACTCAGAGATTGCAGGAATGTTGGAGCGGAGCGGAAGGATTTTCGCACCGCCAGGGATAATGTGGTCGGTAGTAATGTTGTCGCCGACCTTAAGGAGAACTTCACCCTCAAGCTTGTCTCCGAGGGGCTCCTTGTAGCCGACGTAGTTGATTGTCGGACCCTTCCAGATTTCAACTTCGTCAGGGTCGGCGGCAGGAGCGTAAATCATAGAGTCGTCAATCTCAAACTTCTCGGGGAGGAAGACCTTAATTTCCTCAAGTCCGAGGTCTCTGGGGTCGGTGATTACTCCCTTCATTGCAGTTGCGGCCGCAGTTTCGGGGGAGGCGAGGTAAACTTCGGCGTCCTTTGTTCCTGAGCGGCCGTAGAAGTTCCTGTTGAAGGTCCTGACGGAAACTCCTCCGGAAGGCGGAGCAAATCCCATTCCGATACACGGGCCGCAGGCGTTCTCAAGAATCCTAAAGCCGGCCCTTAAGAAGACATCGTAGTAGCCTTCCTTATCCATCATTCTGAGAACCTGCTTTGAGCCGGGAGAGATTGCGGCGGAAACCATCGGGTGAACCATCTTACCGGTTCTCTTAAACATCTCTCCTACGGTCTTAAGGTCGCGGTAGGAGGAGTTTGTACAGGAGCCGATTGCGACCTGATGAACCCTTAAACCCTCAACTTCCTTAACCTTCTTAACGTTGTCGGGCATGTGGGGGCAGGCAATTAAGGGCTCAAGCTCGGAAAGGTCAATGTCTATAACCTCGTCGTAGGTTGCATCGGGATCTGCCTGCAGGGGCCTCCACTGGGCTTCTCTCCCCTGCGCCTTCATAAAGAGGTAAGTCTGCTCGTCACTGGGGAAGATTGAGGTTGTAGCTCCGAGCTCCGCACCCATGTTTGTAATGGTAGCCCTCTCGGGAACGGTAAGGTACTTAACTCCTTCACCGCCGTACTCAAATACCCTTCCGAGGCCTCCTTTAACTGTTAGCCTGCGAAGGAGCTCAAGGATAATGTCTTTAGCAGAGACGAAAGGCCTGAGCTTACCGTAGAGATTAACCCTTACAACTTTTGGCATTGTGAGGTAGAAGGGCTCTCCGGCCATTGCAAGAGCTACGTCCATTCCGCCGGCACCGATTGCAAGCATCCCGATACCGCCGGCAGTGGGAGTGTGGGAGTCGGAACCAAGAAGCGTTTTACCGGGAACGGCAAACCTTTCAAGGTGGACCTGGTGGCAGATACCGTTTCCGGCCTTGCTGAAATAAACTCCGAACTTTGCGGCGGCAGTTTGAAGGAAAAGGTGGTCGTTTGCGTTCTCGGGGCCGCCTGCCTGAAGGGTGTTGTGGTCTACGTAGGAAACCGAAAGCTCGGTTTGAACCTTGGGCAGACCCATGGCCTCAAAGTGAAGGTAGGCCATAGTTCCGGTAGCGTCCTGAGTAAGGGTCTGGTCAATCCTGATGGCAATGGGCTTTCCGGGGGTCATGTCCCCTTCTACAAGGTGGGTCTTGATAATCTTCTGGACGATGTTCAGTCCCATTTCTCCTCCTTGTTGAAAAGAGCTTTTAGGTTTCCCAAGCTATCTTACTTGGTTGTAAAAATTATGTAAAAATTTTGTAAAAATTTCAAGCGGAGGGAGGAGGGGAGCTCCCCTTGAAAAACCGAGAAAAAAGAAATAGAATTGACCAAAAGGTCTTTCACAGGAGAATAGGAAATTAGGGGTTTCTAACAATTGTCTACCTCAGGGCTATTGACTCACAAGGCCTTAAGTCGTTTATTACGATTTAACCTAAAAGTAATACCCTTGATTTACAAGGGTTTTAGAAAAGGTGCGGTTGAAAGGCCCGAAAAAATGAGCGGGATTGCGACACGAAACACTTATCCTGGCCCCCATTTCAGATTTATATGTTGAAAGGCCCGAAAAAATGAGCGGGATTGCGACTTCATCTTCTGATAAAGATGGGAAGTACTTAGCTAAGTTGAAAGGCCCGAAAAAATGAGCGGGATTGCGACGAGATCCTGTCTCCTTGTAAACTTTCTTGATTTCTTGTTGAAAGGCCCGAAAAAATGAGCGGGATTGCGACTTAGGGCTGTGGAAATATCCGAGTGAACGGAACCACGGCCGGCTTTTAATTTCCGCTTAAAACGGCTCTCTACCTCTTTGAAATGCCCGGAAAATTAAGCAGGACTTTCGGCAATTCTCCTCTCCTTTTGGCTTTAGTAAACTAAACATTGATTCATAGTTTAGGAACTCTCCCAAAAGGGAAAAAGTACCTATTTTTAGGGGGAAACTAAAAGAAGGAGAGGGTGGAAATGGCCGTTGAGCCGACGGTTATTGAAGGGAGAGTTCCGATTTACGTTTACGCCAAAGAGATTGAGCCAGAAGTAAGGGCGCAGATTGAGAGGCTAAAAGATTTACCCTTTTTCAGGGATAAGATTGTAATAATGCCCGACTGCCACGCCGGTAAGGGGTGCGTAATAGGATTTACCGGCTACTTTGACGAGGTCGTAATTCCAAACATAGTAGGGGTTGATATAGGGTGCGGAGTCTATACTTACCCCCTCGGAATAAAAGTTGACAGGAAAAACCCGCAGGCAGACATCAACCTACCCAAATTTGACGCCTTCGTTAAGGGAAATATCCCTACGGGGCTCACTTCACGAAGTAAGAAGAACGCCAAGAAGCTACCGCTAACAAAAGAGGATAAGGAGCTCCTATCAGAAATCCGCTCAATCCTCATTAACACATACAAGATTGACCTAAACGAGCCCCTTTTACAGGTAGGAACTTTGGGCAGCGGAAATCACTTCTTGGAGTTAGGGATTGACGAAGAGGGGGAGCTCCACCTGACAGTCCACACAGGCTCAAGGAACTTAGGGCTAAAGGTTTGCAACCACTTCCAGAGAAAGGCAAAGGAGTACACGAAGAGAGTTATGCCCGACCTTCCGGCAGACCTTTCTTTCCTGCCCCTAAATAAGGGAGGAAGGGAGTACTTGAGGGCAATGAGGCTTGCCCAGAGGTACGCAGACCTAAACAGGAGAACGATTTTAAAGATTATCGTTGAGGAGTTCTTCAGGCAGGAGTTTAAGGAGAAAAAGCTTATAAAAAGCGTTCACAACTACATAGACCTTGATAGGGACATGTGCGTAAGGAAGGGGGCAATTTCGGCACACAAAGGGGAGAAAGTAGTAATTCCCTTTAACCTGACTACCGGACTGATTATAGGAAGGGGGAAAGGAGTAAGGGAGCTTAACCTCTCTGCTCCTCACGGTGCAGGAAGGAAGTTGAGCAGGAGAAGGGCAAAAGAACTCTTTTCTGTTTCTGACTTTAGAAGAGCCGTTGAGGAGGCCGGAGTTTACTCCTCAACCGTTTCAAAGGAGACCCTTGACGAAGCTCCCTTTGCCTACAAAGACCCTAACGAGATTTTGGAGTTCCTGCCTAAAACCGTTGAGATTGAGAAGTTCGTAAAACCGATTTACAACCTGAAAGGCTAAAGGAGGGGCGGCTACCCCTCCTTAACCCTGAGAGAGACAAAGGATACGGCAAGAATAACTGCAATCGCAATAAAGGAGAGGATAAGAACGCCGTTAAGCCTCTTTTTAGCCTCTTTCTTTATCTCTTCAATTCTGTTAATTAGGTCTTTGGCTATAAAGCTCTCAACCCTGTGCATAAGGTCAATTTTCTTCGTAATCGTTGAGAACCACTGATTGGGGTCAATGTTGAGAGCTCCCTCGGTAAAGGGAGAGGAGAGGGCGAGCCTTTCGTAGTTGAGAACTTGAAGCGAGGGCTCAGAAGAGACTACAGTCTTCCTGTAGTACTCCCTTACCCTGTCGGGTGCGGCCAGTGAGAAAGCCTTTAAGAAGGCCTTCTGCTGTGCCATCAGGTCAACGAACCTTGTAAAGAGCTGGGGAGACGTAAACCTTTTATTGGCAAAGGCGATAGAAAGAACGGCCCTTTCAAGGCCTGCTTTTTCCTTTGCGTACATAAAGTCGGCGTAAGCAAGGAGCTCCTTAGCAACTCCGGCGTCATTTGCGTACCTCGCAAGGAGAGCTACAGAGTCTATAAGGTCGTTATTGAGCTGGGTATAGTACCTGATTGCCTCCCGAAGAGGAATCTGCAGGGAGTCAACCTTTACCCTTACCTGGCTTATGTCGTTTAGCTTATTAAGAATAACAGAGAGGAAAACTTCCTGAGCCTTGGAGGGAAGAGCGGAGACGTACTCTTTTGTCAGGTACTTCTCAAGCTCCTTAATTTTCTCGTCAGTAAGCCTCCTCTGCTCCTGAAGTTCCTCCCTAAAAGCCTTACCGCCGCTTCCAAGGAAGCCGGCAGTTCTTCCTCTTTCCTTCTGAAATTCGTGGACGAGCTCTGAGATTTTTGTTGAGAGGACAACACTCCTCTCAAGGGATTGAGATACCTTAAGGGATTGACGAGCTTCTCCTACGAGAAAGTAGGAAAGGACGAGGATTGCCACAAGGGAAACGAGTGAAAGAGTTAAAAACTTTAGCTTAAGGTTCACTCCTAACCTCCTGGTAAATTTGATTTGGACTGTAATTTTAATTGATTTAGAGGTCAGGAGTGAACCCGTAAGTTTAAGCTACCGGGTAAGCGAACTCCGGCCTCTCCTCAACAAGCTTAATGTCGGTTGCCTCTTTGGGAAGGGGAACAACCTTTACCCTCTCAACCCACCTCTCGGGAAGGTGGATAACCCTTCCGCCTATCCTGATTGTTGCGGGAGCAACCCTTGCCTTATACTTGATTCTGACGCCCCAAACCTTTCTGCCAAATTTATTCTCAAACTCGCCGGGGCCTTCAATCTCAATGTCTTTAGCGCTTCCAGGGAAGTAGATTCTCTTGGCGTAGTGCCTGTTCCTCCCCTTGTGGAAGTAAACAAGCCAGAGGACTTTACCCTCCTTGTACTTGGCCTCGGTGGGAATGTACTTCTCTGCCTTTTCCTCCTCCTCCAGAAGCCTCTGGACGTACTGCTCTAAGGTCTCGTCCTCTCTAACCTCGTTCTCAGTCCAGACCTCAAACTCAACTTTCCAACCCTTAACCTCTGCAATTATGTTTGCCAGCTTAACGTTCCTCTTCTCTTCCTTCTCAACGAGCTCGTCAATTTTGTCTAAGGTGTCGGCGAACCTTTCCCTAAAGTCGGGAAGCTTTGTAATTGCAACAATCAGGTCTCCCTGTTTCTTGAGCCTCTCAAGGGTTTCTTCACTGTCGGCAAGGACCATTGCCTTCCTGATTTCGCAGAAGTTCCTGCGGAGCTCCTCAAGAATTTCAGGAGAGAGCTTCAGGTCAACAACGCTCTCAAGGATTTCCTTCATTACCTTTTCAGGAATCTCCTTGAGCCTTTCCTCAATTGTAAGGTTGTCACTTCCCCAGGGCCTGTACTCCTTGTCCCAGCCCTTGTACTTGGTGATGTAGTTTGCAAGCCTTACGGTTACCCTGTTCTCCTCACAGGCAACTTCCCTGAGCTCCTCAACCATTGAACCGAACTTCTTCTTCCAGAAGGGGGAGTAGGTTAGGGTACACAGGTAGTCCGAGCGCTTTTTGAGGTCTGTGAGCTGTTCGGAAGTTTCAACCTCAAGCATTTCGTCTCTGATGATGCAGTTGATACGCCTGATGTCTTCGGGTCCTTCAACCCTTCCGTAGATTACTGCCATCTCTCCCTCCACTAAATTTGGTTTACCCCCTCGTTATTCTTTGAGAAGGGAGGGGCTATAACCCCTCCCAATAGTAGTTATAGTCTTAATTGAGCTTTTCAAGGGCTTCAAGGATTAAGAGACCCGCCTCGTTGATGGAGCTCTTACCTACGAGGTTTGAAGCCCTGAGGATAACCATCTCCTCCTCAAAGGTGTCGGGGTCAAGGCCCGAGAGCTTAATGGCTTCCTTGATGTTCTTGGGAAGAACCCTGACCTTCTGCTCCTTAACGTAGAGGGTTCCCACCTTCCTCAAGGCCTCAAGAACCCTTACTGCAAGGGGAGTAATCGGGTTGGCAAGGCCTTCGGGAGTTCCCGAAAGTGCCCTCTTAATAAGCTTTCCGGCCTCTGTAAGGATTATGGCCTCGTTCTGGAGGATATCTATGTAGCCCCTCGCCTCAAGTTTGTTGAGGGCGTACTCAACCTCTTCCCTCCAGGTCTCGTCAAAGGCCTCGTAAACGTCCTTGACGAAGAAGCCCTTTTCGGGAAGTTTGTGGAGAACTTGAAGCTCAAAGCGAGTAATGTGGGGAAGCCTCCTAATCTCGTAGGCCATCTGGGCGTACATCTTACCTGCTTCCGTAGCCTCACCTCCGCCGATTAAGTAGGCGGCAACACCCTTGTTGTACCAGTCAACGTTGGGAGCAGCAAACTCTTTGTTCGTAATTGTGATTGCCTTAACGGCAACTGCAGGAATTTCTCTAAATCCGCGGGTCTTCATGTCTTCAAGAACTTTCTTACCGTAGTCGGTAAGGTAGTGAACCTTCTTGCCCTCGTAGTTTTCAGAGCGAATAAGGTTAAAGGACTCAAGGGTGTAGAGGGATTCCTGAACGATGTCGTACATCTTCTTGTACCACTCGTTGCCCTTCTCGTAGAAGGATTTAAAGAGCTCCTCTACAGTCTTAACCTCGCTGAACTTCTTCTTAATTTCCTCCTTCTTCTGGTAGCCGAGGTCCTGGTAGAGCCTCCTTCCGTAATGCTCAAGGAGGTGTTTGTACTCTTTCAAAGGCTTGTAGAAGAGGTAGTGGACGAGCTCGTCAACTGTGGGAAGGGTTGAGGGGTCCTGCTCGTGGTGCTTCCAGACCTCCTCAATTCCTCTCAGGAGCTCTGCGTCTAAAATCTCAACGTTGATTGACTTAACCGGCTTAAAGCTCCTCTCCTTCCAAATCCTGTAAGCCTCAAGGAGGTGCTCACCTGCCGGCAAGGGATTGCCCTTGTCGTCAATAAGGGCAAGGGCGAAGAGAACCTCTTTCTCCTCATCACTTATTGCTTCAAAGCCTTCGTAAACTGCCCTCTCAAGACTGTCCATAATGTCTTCAGAGATAACGGTTTCAAGTGTCGGAGCGATTGTTTCACAGGCGGCCTTAATCTCCCTGCCTAAGGCAGTTAAAGCGTAAACGTCGGAGTTGGGAACGGAGAAGGCCAGAAGCCTCATTGCTCCCATTAAAATGGGGAATCTTCCGCCTGCCGGAAGCATTGAGGACTCTGCCGGACCTGCGGGCATCTCCTTAATGTACTGATAGAGCTCCCTGTCAATTATGAGCCTCGGGTGTGCGTTCCTGAAGACCTCGTAAACGTCCTTTGCGTATTGGTTTATCGCCTTGAAAGTCCCCTTCTTCTCAATCTTCCTCTCCTCAATAAAGCCCCTCTTTGCGAGCTGCTCCTCCGTTAAGGGGCCGGGAATGTCATCGTTCTCAATGGCGGTCTCAATCATCATAAGGACTTCAGAGCCCAACCACCTGAAGTTATCATCCCACTTGCTCGGGTGGGGAATGAGCCCCTTCTCAACCATTTCGTCAATGATGTTTGCAAGGACTCTGCCCCAGTATGTTAACGAGTACTCTAAGGGACGAACGAGCCTCAAGAGGTTCATCCTCTCAAGCTCTAAGTAGGGGGGCTCTTCACTCTTAACGAAGAGCCGGCAGGTCGGAGCCTGATTCCTCTCCTCCTCCCTTACCCTGAGGAGCGCAAGGGCGTGCTCTTTTCTAATTACCATGTTCTCTCCCTCCTTTTCTTTATTTCTGCGAGTTAAATTATGTCAAATAAAATTTTAAGTCAACTACAGTAAACCTGAAATCCAATTAACAGCATACTTCCTATAACTATTAAACCACAATTAATAGTTATTTAAAATCACAACAACCATGTAAGGCCGTAGCACTAAAAAATCGGCCGGAATAATTTCAAGGGCAAACACACGTAGCCTAAAAAGGGAATCATTTAGATGATAAGGAAGTTACCTCAGGAGGTTGTAAGGAGAATAGCCTCGGGACAGATTGCAGAGAGCCCGAGGGCTGTTTTGAAGGAGCTCCTTGAGAACGCCCTTGACGCCGGCGCGAGGAAGATTGAGGTAAAGATTGAGAGCCCCTTTAACTTCAAGGTAATTGATAACGGCGAGGGAATAGGTTATAGGGAGCTCCCCCTGACCGTTGAGCGTTTTGCAACGAGCAAGATAAGGGAGTTTGAAGACCTAAAGAGCCTGAAGACCTACGGCTTCAGAGGGGAAGCCCTCCACGCAATTGCAGAGCTCTCGCACCTGACGATTAAGAGCAGGAAGAGGGGGGAGGAGGTCGGAGGAGTTCTGAAGGTCGTCGGAGGGGAAATCAGGGAGCACAGGCCCTTCCCCTTTAAGGAGGGAACGGCAGTAGAGGTTAGGGAACTCTTTTTCAACGCCCCGGTAAGGAGAAGGGCGACTTCAAGGAGCGAGAAGGGGCTTATGGTAAGACTTGCAAAGGTTTACGCAATGTGCCACCCGGAAGTTGAGTTTACAATCGGCTCCGAGCGCTTTTTTAGGAGCTCCCTCCCCGAAAGAATTTACAGGTTAACGGGAATTCGGCTTCAGAGGGTCTCTTCAAACAGGATTGAGCTCTTTTTTAGTAGGGAAGAAAGAGGAGTGAAGCAGGTTTTCGTAAACAGGCGGCCTGTCTCCCTTCCCGAGGTTGAGAAGCTCCTTGAGGAGAAGAGATTAAAGTCTTACGTCCTCTTCATAGAGGTTGAGCCGCAGCTGGTTGACTTCAACCTTACGCCCTCAAAGGAGAGGGTTCTGATTGAGGATAGGAGCGTTATAAGGGACGTTGAGGAGCTCTTAAAGGAGGAGTTTTCACTGCCGAGGCTGATAACGGCCAGGGAGAGCTCCCGAATTACGTACTGCACCCCCTTAAAGCTCATCGGCTCCGACGGAACCGTAATAGTGGCCCACGACGGTGAAAACTACTACTTCTTTGACCAACACCTTATCCACGAGAGGGTTAACTACGAAAGGCTATTAAAAGCGCTCAAAAGGAGAGAGATTCCCCTCTCAGAAGTCCACCCGCCCCTTGAGCTTCCTGAAGAGTTAAAGGAAAAAGCAGAGAGGCTGGGGGCCCTTTTCTTTGAGGAGGGAGAGAGGATAGTTATCTACAAAATCCCGGAGATTTTAAAACCTGAGGACTTTAAACTACTTGAAAGCAAAGGAGTTGAGTCTGTTGCCGAGATTGCCTGCAAAAGGGCGATTAAGGCCGGCTACAGAGTAAAGGACTGGATGGAGGTTGAGGAGCTCTTTAACGAGTACCTTGAGTGTGAGAACAGGGAGAGCTGCCCCCACGGAAGACCGATTTACTATAAAATCCCAAAGAGGAGGATTTACAACCAGCTCGGAAGGAAGTTAAGGTGAAAGGGGAGGAGATAAAGAGGGAAGTTTTAGCCGGGCTTACGACCTTCTTCACAATGTCCTACATCCTGGTGGTAAACCCGGCAATCCTCTCGGCGGCAGGAATGCCGAAGGAGGGAGTCCTCTTTGCAACGGCAGTCTCCTCGGCCCTTGCAACCTTCCTGATGGGGGTTTACGCGGGGCTCCCCTTTGCCCTCGCCCCGGGAATGGGACTAAACGCCTACTTTGCCTATACCGTCTGCGGTCAGATGGGAGTAAGCTGGAAAACGGCCTTAGCGGCGGTTTTTATTGAAGGTATTCTCTTCCTCATAGGAGCCCTCTTCGGGGCAAGGAGGGCGATTTTAAGGGCAATCCCGAAAAACATGGCCTACGGAATCTCGGGAGGAATAGGCCTCTTTATTGCCCTGATTGGCCTAAAGAACGCCCACATAGTTGAGGGCTCAAAGGCAACCCTCTTAAAGCTGGGGGAGATAACCTCACCTGAGGCGGTAATAACCCTCATAACCCTTTTTCTAATTACTCTGCTCGTAAAGAGGAAAATTCCCGGAAGTCTGCTAATTGGGATAGTTTTTGCTACGCTCTTAGGAACTCTCTTTGGAAAGGTCAGCCCTCCCGGGGAGCTCTTCGGACTTCCCCAGCCGACGGCCGCCCTTAAGCTGGACTTCCACCAAATCCTTTCCCTCTCAATCGTTCCGGTGGTCTTAACATTTCTGTTGGTTGATGTCTTTGATACAGTCGGAACCCTCTCGGCGCTCTGCACGAGGCTGGGGATACCCTTAAGCGACCCGAGGGTAGGAAGGGCACTTACCTGCGACGCGGTGGGAACAACAGCTGGAGCTCTCCTGGGGACTTCAACGATAACCACCTACGTTGAGAGCGCTTCGGGAGTTGCGGCAGGAGGGAGAACGGGGCTTACGGCAATGACCGTAGCCCTCCTCTTTGTCGCCTCGCTCTTCCTCTACCCGCTGATTAACGTAATACCGGCCTTTGCAACCTCTCCCGCCCTGATTTACGTAGGCTTCTTCATGGCACAGAGCTTAAAGAAGATTGAGTGGGAAAACTTTACAGAGGCCTTCCCGGCTTTTATAACTTTTATCGGAATTCCCTTCACCTTCAGCATATCCGACGGGATTTTGATGGGGTTCGGCCTTTACGGAGCCTTGAAGCTAACGGAGAAACTCCTCAATGAGTAAGAGCTTTCCTATATTTTCGTGATAAAGAAATTACAATCGTAGGAAAGGAGGAGATTTATGTGGAACAGCCTTAAAACGGCGATACTCTTAGGCTTTCTGACCGGCCTTCTACTGCTCTTCGGAAAGCTCTTGGGCGGAAATGCCGGAATGGTCGTAGCCCTCTTTATGGCTGCAATTATGAACTTTGCAAGCTGGTTCTTCTCGGACAAAATCGTCCTCTCAATGTACGGAGTAAAACTCCTGAGCGAGGAGGAGGCCCCCTGGCTCCACGCAACCGTTGAGAAACTGGCAAAGAACGCCGGAATTCCCAAACCGAAAGTGGGAATAGCTCCCATGGACGTTCCCAACGCTTTTGCAACCGGAAGGAACCCCGAGCACGGGGTTGTCGTGGTGACCCCCAAGATTGTGGAGCTCCTAAACGAGGACGAGCTTGAGGGAGTTTTAGCCCACGAGATTTCCCACATTAAGAACAGAGATACGCTCATTCAGGCGGTTGCCGCAACAATAGCAGGCGCAATAACGATGCTTGCAAACATGGCCCAGTGGTTCCTCTTTTTCGGAGGGAGCAGAGACGAAGAGGAAGGGGGCGGCTGGCTTGAGATGATAGGGCTGATTTTGATGGTAATTTTCGCTCCCATTGCCGCCGCAATAATCCAGATGGCAATCTCAAGGGCAAGGGAGTACAAGGCAGACGAGACCGGAGGAATCATCTCCGGTAAGCCCGAAGCCCTTGCAAGCGCTCTAAAAAAGCTTGAGGAGTACTCAAGGAGAATTCCCCCGGAGCTGGTAAAGCAGGAGGTCAACCCGGCAACGAGCCACCTCTTTATAGTCAACCCCCTCAAAGGGGACTTCCTTGCCGAGCTCTTCTCTACACACCCCCCTACGGAAAAGAGGATTGCAAGGCTCCTTGAGCTTGCGAGAAAACTCTTTGGTAGAATTAGACAAACCTTCTGGAGATATTAAGCCAGTTGCCCCGAAAAGAGGACTGGAGGCTCTTCCGCTCTTTCATTGAAGGCTGCGCAAAGACCAACATAAAGCACAGGTTTGACATCTCGTCAATTTCGGTCTTCTTCGGCCGGTGGATACCCTTTGCCTTTGCCGTGGGTATAACCACCGGCGCCGTTGCCTCTTTAATGGATGTTCTCATAATTGAGCTAAACAGACTCCTGATAAAGAACCCCCCCGTCCTCGTCCTCTATCCCATTCTGGTTGCCGCAATAACCGGCTTTGCCCTTTCGGTAGAGCCTGCAATAGGAGGGCCGGGAATAGGGTACGCAATTCTCCACTTGAAGACAAAGATTTACATTCCCGTCAAAACGGTTCTTCTGAAGTTAATTACTTCAACTTTTGCCCTCTCCGGAGGCTTCATAGCCGGAAGGGAGGGACCCTCGTTCTTCATCGGAGTTGCAATTGGGGAGTGGTTGGGGAAGGCCTACGGCCTGGGGAAGAGGTACAAGAGCCTTCTCGGACTAATCGGGGGCGGTGCGTTCACCGGAGCTCTCCTTAAAGCTCCCTTGGGTAGCGCCATATTTGCAATGGAGCTTGAGGAGATGTACAACCTTGACTACCGCCCCTTCGTCCCCATGATTATCGCCTCAATAATCAGCTATTTAACGTTCTCCTTCTTTAGAGGTGAGAGCGCCTTTATTCACCTGGTTAAAGAGCCCGTTTGGGACTTAAAGACGATTCCCTACATCGTCGTAATGGGGCTCACTATTAGCCTCGTAATCTACGCCTACACATTTATCTTCCACACCTGCAACTGCTCAAGCAAGTTCTTTGACGCAAAAGTAAGGCCGGTGGTAGGGACGGCCCTGGCAGTTCCGATTTTACTTGCTCTCTACCTGATAACGAAGGATACGGACTTCCTCTCCGCCCCCGCCCACATGGGAGTTGTCTCAAAGCTGGCTCAATCCCTTTTCCCGGTAGGGGTTGACCTCTTTATAATTGTTGCCGTAATTTTTACAACGAGCCTTACCTTAGCCTTCGGAATTCCGGGTGGACTCGTTCTCCCCAACCTCTTAATCGGAGCGGCCGTAGGGAACGTCTTCGGCCACATGTTCCCGGAGCAGGTAGTTACCTTCACCCTTGCCGGAATGGGAGCGGCACTGGCAGCAGGAGCAAAAACTCCCCTGGCGGCAATCGTGATGATTACCGAGATGACCCACGCAGACGTTGTAATCCCGATGACCGCCGCAATAATAACGAGCTACACGACCAGCTTCGGCTTCAGCCTCTACTTGGGTCAGGAAATCAGATTAAAGCCGATGTCGGGAAAGGTGGAAGAGGAGAATGAAGATTAAGGGAAAGAAAGTAGTTTTGGGAATAACGGGGAGCATCGCCGCCTACAAGGGCGTTGAGGTTTTGAGGGAGCTCCAGAAGAGGGGAGCAGAGGTAAAGGTTGCAATAACCGAGGCGGGAAAAGAGTTCATAGGAAAGCTGACCCTTGAAGCCCTTACCGGCCAACCCGTTTACGACAGGGTAATACCCGAAAGCGGTCAGGAAATAAGGCATACCTCCCTCGCCCGGTGGGGAGACCTTCTTTTAATAGCCCCCGCAACGGCAAACACGATTGCAAAGATATCCTGCGGAATAGCCGATACGCCGGTAAGCGAAGTTGCCCTGTGCTTTGGTAAGGGAATTATTGCCCCGGCAATGAACGACAGGATGTACGAGAACCCGATAACTCAGGAGAACTTAGAGAAGCTAAAGAGGTTGGGTTGGGAAGTTGTTGAGCCGGGAAGCGGATACCTCGCCTGCGGAGACACGGGAAAGGGAAGGCTTGCAGAGGTTAAGGACATAGTTGAGGCGGCAGAGTACTGGTTCTACCCCAAACTTCTAAAGGGCAAAAAGGTTGTAATAACCGCCGGAGCCACAAGGGAGTACATAGACCCGGTAAGGTTTATCTCAAACCCCTCAAGCGGGAAGATGGGCTACGCCCTTGCAAAGGTCGCCGCAGGTATGGGAGCAGAGGTTGTTTTAATCAGCGGTAAGACCTGCCTTGAGCCCCCCTACAGGGTTAGAAGAATTGAGGTTGAAACTGTTGAGGAGATGAAAGAGGCGGCCTTAAAGGAGTTTGAAAGTGCCAACGTTTACATCTCGGCGGCGGCAATCGGGGACTACACGCCGGTTGAAAGGAGCTCCCAAAAAATTAAGAAGGGCGAAGGGGAGCTGGTTATAAGGTTGAAGAGGACGCCGGACGTTTTAAAGCTAATCGGCCAGAAAAAGAGGGAAGGACAGGTAGTTGTCGGCTTTGCCGCAGAGACCGAAAACCTCTTAGAGAACGCCAAAAAGAAGTTAGAGAAGAAAAACTTGGATTTAATAGTTGCAAACTCGGTTAAAGAGGGGGTCTTCGGGAGCTCCCAGACGCGGGTCTTTATAGTCGGGAAAAGCGGAGAGGTTTTAGAGACCAGCGGGAGCAAGGAAGAAGTTGCAGAGGAGATTTTAAAGAAAGTAGCAGAGGTATTAAAGGGGGCAGAGAGCCCCCGGTAGAGTTATCCCTTCTTGGTCTTTGCAAGTCGGACTTCTCCGGTCTCTTTGTCGTACTCAATTCTCGGGAAGAGAATTCCGCCCTTCTCAACCTCTTTACCGGGCTGCATTCCGCCCCACTCTTCAAACTCAGAGAGCCTGAGCTCCTTGGCCTTTTTTTTAAGTTTTAAGAGCTCTGCCATTTTCTGGGCAGAGGAGGGCACGTAGGGGTAGAGGAAGGCGGTAATGAACCGGAGAGACTCAACCATGTTGTAGAGGACAGTATCAAGCTCGTCGCTTTTGCCCTCTTTGTTTAAGCTCCAGGGAGCTCTCCTGTCTATGTAGTAGTTGACAAAGCCCACAAACTGCCAGATTTCTTCCAAGGCCTTTGTTAGCTCGGCCTTAGGAATCATCTCGGTAATTGCTTTTAAGGTTGCGGCGGCCTTCTTCTTAATTTTCTCGTCAAGCTCGTTAAAGTCGCCCTTGGGCTCAGGAATAACGCTCTTTCTGTACTTTTTGAGCATTGAAAGGGTTCTGTTAAAGAGGTTTCCTAAGTCGTTTGCAAGCTCACCGTTAATTCTGGCAACCAACTTCTCGTAGGAAAAGTCCCCGTCAAGGCCGAAGGAGACTTCTCTGAAGAGGAAGAACCTGACCTGGTCAACGCCGAACTTCTCAACGAGCTCAAATGGGTCAATAACGTTCCCCTTGCTCTTGCTCATCTTCTCGCCCTCAACAGTCCACCAGCCGTGGGCGAAGACCCTCTTGGGAACGGGAAGGCCGGCAGACATGAGGAAGGCAGGCCAGTAGACTGCGTGGAAGCGTAGAATGTCCTTACCTACAAGGTGTAAGTCGGCAGGCCAGTAACGGCTGAGCCTTTCGGCGTCGTCAGGGTAGCCTACGGCGGTAAGGTAGTTTGTTAAGGCGTCAAACCAGACGTAGATAACGTGCTTCGGGTTAATCGGAACGGGAATTCCCCAGGTAAAGCTCGTCCTTGAGATTGAGAGGTCTTTTAAGCCCTGCTTGACAAAGTTTATTACCTCGTTTCTCCTGAACTCAGGGGCGATAAAGTCGGGGTTCTTCTCGTAGAGTTCAAGGAGTTTATCCTGATACTTGCTGAGCCTGAAGAAGTAGCTCTCCTCCTTAACCCTTACTACTTCCCTCTTACACATGGGGCACAGGCGCCCGTCTATTAAGTCCTTTTCGGTGTAGTAAGTCTCACAGGGAATACAGTACCACCCCTCGTACTCCCCAAGGTAGATGTCCCCGTTCTCGTAGCACTTCATAAAGATGTGCTGGACGGCCTTAACGTGCTCGGGGTCGGTAGTCCTGATGAAGTGGTCGTAGGAGATGTTTAGTTTTTTCCAGAGCTCCTTAAAGACGGGAACGAGTGAGTCAACGAACTCCTTGGGGCTCATTCCCCTCTTTTCGGCCGCCTGCTGAATCTTCTGGCCGTGCTCGTCGGTTCCGGTTAAGAAGAAGACGTCCCTTCCGAGGAAGCGGTTAAAACGGGCTATAACGTCGGCTGCTGTAGTTGTGTAGGCGTGGCCCAAGTGGGGCTTATCGTTAACGTAGTAAATTGGCGTTGTAACATAGAACTTCTCCATCTTCCCTCCTTAAACGGGAACGTTAAACTCCCTTAAGACCTCGTTGAGGGAGGTCTTCTTGTCGGTTGACTCCTTCCTCTTTCCGATAATGAGGGCGCAGGGGATGTGGTACTCACCTGCGGGGAACTTCTTGACCCTCGTTCCGGGAATTACGACGCTCCTTGCCGGAACCCTTCCCCTGTACTCAACGGGCTCGTCGCCGGTAACGTCAATGATTTTGGTTGAGGCGGTAATTACGACTCCCGCACCTAAAACGGCCTCCTCCTCAATAACTGCCCCTTCAACTATTATGCACCTTGAGCCGATAAAGCAGTTATCCTCAATAATTACGGGAGTAGCGTTGGGGGGTTCAAGGACTCCTCCGATTCCGACTCCTCCGGAAAGGTGAACGTTCTTCCCGATTTGGGCGCAGGAGCCTACGGTTGCCCAGGTGTCAACCATAGTTCCGGAGCCAACGTAGGCACCGATGTTAACGTAGGAGGGCATGAGAATTGCACCGGGCTCAATGTAGGAGCCGTAGCGGGCGGTAGCAGGGGGAACTACTCTTACTCCCAACTTCTCCCAGCCCTTTTTAAGGGGGATTTTGTCGTAGTACTCAAAGGGGCCGACCTCCATTACCTTCATCTCAGAAATGGGGAAGAAGAGGAGAATTGCCTTCTTTACCCAGTCGTTTACCTTCCAGTTCCCGACGCTGATTCTCTCGGCAACCCTGAGCTTACCTTTGTCTATAAGGTCAACCGTCTCCCTCACTGCCTCTTTGTACTTTTCGTCCTTAAGGAGCTCCCTGTTCTCCCAGGCTTCCTCAATCATTCGCTTTAACTCTTCCATTTCTACCTCCCTCAAATTCTAAATGTTGCATAGACAGGAGCGTGATCTGAAGGTAGGATTTTACCCTTCTTTCTCCTCACTTCAACGTCAACTTCACACTCAAGGGCCTTATCAAGGAGGGGTTTCGTAACGAAGATGTAGTCTATCCTCAAGCCCTGATTTCTGCTGAAGGCTCCCGTTTCAATGTCCCACCAGGTATAGCGGCACTCGTCGGGGTGGAGCTCCCTGAAGAGGTCGTAGAGGCCGAAAGTTAGGAACTCCGAGAGGGCCTCCCTCTCATCCTCCATAAAGCCTATTCTACCCTTCCAGATTTCGGGGTCGTAAACGTCAAGCTCGGTAAGGGCAACGTTAAAGTCTCCCATAACGATTAAGGGCTCGTCGGGAGAGAAGTTCTCCTCAAGGAAAAGTTTAAGCTTGGTCAGGAAGTAAATCTTGTAGGCGTGCCTCTCTGTTCCCTTCTCCCCGCCTCGGGGAACGTAAACGTTAACTACGGAAAAGCCGGAGAACTTAGCGGTTATCAGCCTCTTCTCGTCGTCTTCGCCGTCGGGCCACCCTTTTAAAACCTCAAGGGGCTCGGCCTTTGAGCAGATTGAAACACCGTTGTAGGCCTTCTGGGAGTGAACAGAACAGGTATAGCCGGCCTCCTTAAAGGGGGAGTGGGGGTAGAGGGAGGGCTCCACTTTCACTTCCTGAAAGCCGGCACAGTCAATTCCCATCCCCTTAAGCCAGCCTATAACCAGCTCTCTCCTTACCCTGATTGAGTTGACGTTCCAGGTGGCAACCCTCAGCATTACCTATCGCTTAAGGCCCTTAAAGTTATTGGCTATGAGAATTCCGGCGCTCTCAAGCTCCGTTGCGATTTTATCAAGCTTCTTCTGGAAGGCGTTGTACATGAGAATTGCGGGAATGGCCACGATAAGGCCGAAAATGGTAGTTAGAAGCGCCTGAGCAATTCCTGCCGAGAGCTCCTGAGGGTTCCCGATTGCGCCGCTGCCAACGGTTAAAACCCCGAAGATTTTCACCATTCCTATAACAGTTCCCAAAAGTCCCAAGAGGGGAGAGATTGCGGCAATGGTCGCAAGGAGGGTCAGCCCCCTCTCAAGCTCGTTTAACTTCCTCTTTGCGCTTACCTCAAAGGCACTAACAAAGTTCTCCCTCGTGGCAACCCCCATATTCTTTATTGCCTCATAGACAACGTCGGTAAGGAAGCTCTTCCTCTTCTTACACAGCTCCACCGCGTCGGGAATGTTCCCCTGACTGAGGAATTCAACGAGGAGCCCCAAATCCTCCTTTGGAATCAGCTTTCCCAACCTTAAAATCAGCAGTTTTTCTATTATTATCGCCACGGAGATTACGGAGAGCAGGAGGATTATGTAGCCGATAACTCCTGCCTTCTGGAGGATTTCTAATCCTTCCATTCTACTTTCACCCCTCCAGGTATTTTTCTTGCAAAAATCAGGTAGGCCGTGTGGGCAGGCATTCTGTCCTCAGGCCTAAACCTCTCGGGGACGGTCTTATACTTACGCAGGAGTATCTCACAAACTTCAACATCCATAAAGGGAAGAGTTTTTAGTTTCCTTAAAGTTTCTATAACTTGATTTGCCGTCGGAACGAGAATTCCGAGAAATCTTCCCGTTTTAAGGGCTTCGTAGGCCTTGTCAAGGTAGAGCCAGGGCTCCCTAACGTCAAGGAAGAGGGCGTCGGCGTCGGTCTCGTCAAAACCCTCGGCAATGTCCCTGTGCTTTACCTCAACCCTTCCCTCAAGCCCCAACTTCCTCAGGTTTGATAGGGCATTCCTTATAAACTCCTCCCTCTTCTCGTAGCTTATAACCTTTCCACTCTTACCTACCGCTTGAGCAAAGACTGCCGTCAGAGCTCCGCTCCCTATTCCGCTCTCAACAACCTTATCACCGGGCTTAACGTCAAGCCTGAGGAGTATGTAAGCCGCATCTTTTGGGTAAACTATCTGGGTAAGGCGGTTGAGCTTGTACATTATAAATTCGTAGAGGGAGCAGGGAAGGAGAAGGTACTCAAAACCCTTATGGGTTTTAACAGTTGAGCCGTAGGGCAGGCCTACAAGCTGCGAGAGCTCAATCTTCCCCTTTTCGGTGTTAAACTCTCCCTTGGTCAGTGAAAGGTTCAGAAAGTACTTCTTTCCCTTTTCCGGGTCAAACAAAATTACGGTGTCGCTCTCCTTTACTCTATCCATTTGTATTGACTTCTCCTCTTTCTGCCTTGACTATTATTAAGGCCTCTCCCCTGTAAACGACGTTCCTCCTTAAGCCGTTTACCTTCTTTATAAAGGAGGGAGAGACGCCGAAAGTCTTCGCAATTCTGGTGATTTTCTCTGCCCTTCTCGGAGAGTAGAGGTAGATTTTGCTCTCCCTTGAGTAGCGAAGGAGGGTAAAGTTGCCGATAGCCCTCTGGGGAATGTAAACAAAGTAGCCTGCCGGAACTACTTTCCTCCTAAACTGCCTGTTAAAGAGGTAGAGCTTTTTAAAGGGAACCCTCAACTTCCTTGAAATCCTGTAAAGGCTCGTCCTTGAGGCAACTTTTATCTTTAAGAACCTCTCCTTTGAAGGCTTTTTAAGGAGCCCCTTCTCGTGGACGAGTGAGAGAACCGCGTAGAACTTCGGGACGTAGTTGAGGGTTTCGTCGGGTAGCTTCGTTAAGTCCCAGAACTCGTCAGCCCCGAGCCTTTTGAGCCTCTTCTCTATTCTTCCCGGGCCGGCGTTATAGGCGGCAATTGCCAGGTCCCACCTTTTGAAGCGGCCGTGGAGCTCCTTCAGGTACTTTGCGGCAGCTCTCGTTGACTTTTCAATGTCAAACCGCTCGTCAATGTACCTGTTCACCTTTAGGCCGAGCCTCCTTGCAGTTCCCGGCATAAGCTGCCACAGGCCTGCAGCGCCGGCCTTTGAAACGGCCCAGGGCTCACCGTTGCTCTCAACTATGGCAAGGAGAGCAAGGTCGGGAGGAAGCCCCTCCTCCCTCAAGATTTTCACAACGAGGGGGTAGTAGAGCTTAAAGTTGTCAACCTGAGAAATCAGCTTCAGCCTGTTCCACCTGTTGCGGTAGTAGGCCCTCCAGAACTGAAAAGAGGGCTTATCCCAAGGAATATCAAGGAAAGAGGGGCATTCCCTCTTCCCCGAAAAACAGCTTAAAAGCCCCGCCGATTCGCTTATGACGGAGCTCCTTAAATCCTCCCCGTAAGAAGAAGTAAAGGAGAAAAGGAGAAAGAGGGGGAGGAGTTTACGCATTATTCATAACCTCTTCGGGCATGTCAAAGTTAGAGTAAACCTCCTGAACGTCGTCAAGCTCTTCCAGGGCCATGAGGAGCTTAAGGACTTTCTGAGCGGTCTCTCCCTCAACCCTTGTGGTAGTGGTGGGAATAAGGTCAAGTTTTGCCTCTTCAACCTCAATTCCGGCGTCAATGAGGCCCTTCCTGACCGCCTCAAGCTCGGTAGGCTCGGTATAGACTACGAACTTACCGTCCTCGTTAACAACGTCCTCGGCTCCGGCCTCAATGGCGGCCATCATTACTGTCTCCTCGTCAAACTTGTCTGCCGGAACCGTAATTACTCCCTTCCTTTCAAAGAGGTAAGAGACGCACCCGGAAGTTCCTAAGTTCCCCCCGTGTTTTGAAAAGACGTGCCTTACCTCCGAAGCAGTCCTGTTCCTGTTGTCGGTCAGACACTTAACGATTATTGCAACTCCTCCTGGTCCGTAGCCCTCGTAGGTTACCTCCTCGTAAGTCTCTCCTTTGAGCTCCCCAGTTCCCCTCTTTATGGCCCTCTCAATGTTCTCCTTGGGCATGTTGAACTTACGGGCCTTCTCTATTGCGGCCCTGAGGCGGGGGTTCTTCTCCGGGTCTCCTCCCCCTTCCCTTGCTGCAACGGTGATTTCACGGGCGAGTTTGGTGTATATTTTTCCCCTTTTTGCGTCCTGAGCGGCTTTCCTGTGGCGTATGTTTGCCCATTTTGAGTGACCTGCCATCTTCCAACCTCCCTAAAGCTTTCAGCCAGAAAATTTAGGGCTCAATCCCGGTAAATACCAGTTTGCCGTGCTTTACGCCCTTAAGGGTTAAGAGCTTATCTGCAAGCTCCTTTATCTCCTTAACTTTACCCTTAACGGCTATAACTTCAAGACAGTGGTTGTGGTCTATGTGGATGTGCATCGTAGAGATTATGTTGTCAAGGTAGCCGTGCTCAATGTCGGTGATTTTCTCCGAGAGCTCCTTTTGGTAGTGGTCGTAAACGAGGGTTATCGTCCCGAAGGCAAAGTTGTCTTCCTTCAGGCTCTCCTCTATTAGGGCGGCCCTTATGAGGTCCCTTATTGCCTCGGAGCGGTTTACGTATCCCCTCTTTTCAATCAGCTCCTCAAACCTTTTAAAGAGCTTCTCGTCTATTGAAACTGCAACTCTGACTAACCTTCCCACTTTTTAAACCTCTTAAATGGTCTTATCCTGTAAGGGACTCCGAGCTCCCTTGCAAGCTCCTCAAAGGCTTTTCTGTTAAAGCCAGGGTAGTCAACGGCCGTAATTTGAACTTTGAAGCCCTTACTTTTAGCGTCCTTTATAAATTTTATTAGACTCTCCCAACTCCCCTTACCGAAGGAGGGGTTTACAACCCTGTAGTACTCCTCGGGAGTTCCCGCATTAACGCTTACGCTGAAGGAATCAACGAGGCCTTTGAGCTCCTCAAGAAGGTCCTCCCTGCCGGTTATGAGGTAGGCAAGGCCGCAGGTATCAACCCTTACGGGCGTGTCTTTGGAGAACTTCTTAATCCACTGAGCAACTTTCTTGAGCTCCTCAAACCTCTCAAAGGGCTCCCCGTAGCCGCAGAAGACGATTTCGTCGTAAACCTTGGGGTTCTTAATCCTGTACATGTACTCCTCAGCTATCGGCTCCCTCTTAAGGTTTAGGTTGTATCCGAGGACATAATCCTCGCTTCCCCTAAAGCAGAACTTACAGGAGCAGGGACACCTGGTAGTTAGGTTAATGTAGAGCCTGCCGGCAACCGGATAGACGAGCCTCTCCTTTTCCTCTTCGGGAGTTAAGGGAAGGTTAAAGAGGCGCTTGGCGTTTACGGTTGTTATCCGGTCTACGTCTGTAAAGGAGAGGCCGAGGTAGTCGGCAATGGCCTTTGCCGTGTAGGCAACGTAGGTGGGTTTATTCCTCCTGCCCCTTACCGGCTGAGGGGCAAGGTAGGGGGAGTCGGTCTCAACGAGAAGCCTTGAGGAGGGAACGTACTTTAAGGTTTCCCTTAAGGCTTCGTTCTTCGGGTAGGTAACGGGGCCGGCGTATGAGACGTAGAGCCCCTCGTCAAGGGCTGCCTCAAGGAGCTCCCTCTCACCGCTGAAGCAGTGAATTACTCCCCTTACTTCCCCCTTAAATTCACTCCTTATAAACTCGGCCATCTCCCTGGCGGCGCTCCTCGTGTGGATTATCACGGGGAGGCCCAGCTCCTTGGCCGCCTCTACCTGCATCGCAAAAACTTCGTACTGCTTCTCCTTGGGGGAAAAGTTCCTGTAAAAGTCAAGCCCCATCTCCCCGAGGGCTACAACTCTCGCAGAGCTCTTTGCAACCTCAAGGAGCCTCTCGTAGTCCTTTTCAGAGTAGTTTCTCGCCTCGTGGGGGTGAATCCCGACAGAGGCGTAGATGTTCTTACCTGAAGAGGCAACTTCAATGGCCTTTTTGCTATCTTCAAGGTCGCAGCCGACGGTAATAACGGCGTCTAACTTCTCCTCACACTCCTTTATAACCTCTTCTCTGTCGGCGTCAAACTGGGGAAAGTGGAGGTGTGCGTGGGTGTCTATCAACTCTTCCTCCACCTGATTATTGCTTTGTAGCCCAAATTTAGGAGTTCCTTCCTTACGGCCTCGGCCTCCTGCCAGCTCTTAAAGTAGCCGACAACTACCCTCGCGTAGCCCTTGAAGAACTCTGTCTTTGCGTCAAAGCCTTTGGCTTTAAGCTCGTTTGCAAGCTTAACGGCATTTGCCTTGTTCTTAAAGACTCCGAGCTGGAGGAAGTAGAGCTTTCCGCTCTCGCTCTTCTTAGAGAGTTCCTCTTTAACCTCTTCTTCCTTAGGCTGAGGGACTTGCTCTTCCTTCTTTGCCGCCTTTACAAACTCTTTGAAAGGGTTTTCTTCCTTCTCCGGAGCCGAACTAACAGCGGGCGAGTTTACCTCCTGAGAGCTTGACTGAGAGTTTGAAGAAACCGGTTTAGTCTCCTGTGCTTGGGGCTGGCCGATTACCTTCTCTTCAATCTGCGGCTGGGGTCTTGAGACGGGAGCTATCCGGGCAAGAGTCTTTACAATCTGTTTTTTCTCCATCTCACACTTTGTCCTCTCCTCCTTAATTCCCGCCTGCTTACCCACAAAGTAGCCCACGGCGTAGGAAAAGGCAAAGATAACCACAACTGCCGCAGAGACTACGGCCATCAACCTCCTATCCCTCTCCATCACATCCTCCGGGGCGCGCTTACGTTCAGTATTCCAAGACCCACTTCAAGGGTCCTCCTTACTCCCTCAACGAGGTAGAGTCTGGCCTCAGTCAGCTCCCTCTCATCCCTATTTACTACTCTATGTTTGTTGTAGAACCTGTGGAGGGAAGAGGCAAGCTCAATGAGGTAATAGGTTAGTCTGTGGGGCTCTCTCTTCCTGGCAACGGCCTGAAGCTCGTACCTTAAAAGGTAGCAGTTTGAAATCAGCTCCCTCTCCTCGGGAGAGCTTAAAAGGTTAAGGTTTTCGGGCGAGGGCCTGAAGCCCTCCTCTCTCGCCTTATCAAGAACGCTACACAGCCTTGCGTGGGCGTACTGGACGTAGTAAACGGGGTTCTCGCTCTTTTGAGAGAGGGCAAGGTCTATGTCAAAGTCAAGGGGGGTATCGTGGCGCTTTAGGAGGAAGAAGAAGCGGACGGCGTCAACCCCGACCTCCTCCATGAGCCACCTTAAGGGGATAAAGTCCCCCTTCCTCTTAGACATCTTTAACTCCTGACCGCCCTTAAAGAGTTTAACAAGCTGAATTAAAATCACCTCAAGCCAGTCGGGGCTCTTGCCAAGGGCCTCAATTGCCGCCTTAACCCTCGGTATGTAGCCGTGGTGGTCGGCTCCCCAGATGTCTATTGCCCTGTCATATCCTCTCTTAATCTTATCCCAGTGGTAGGCGATGTCGGATGCAAAGTAGGTATACTCGCCGTTTGAGCGCCTTACTACCCTGTCTTTATCGTCGCCGAAAAGGGTCGTTTTGAGCCAGAGAGCTCCCTCCTTCTCGTAGATTAACCCCTTTTCCTTTAGGAGTTTTAAAACCTCCTCAACCTTTCCCCTCTCGTAGAGGCTCTTTTCACTGAACCAGCTGTCAAACTCAACCCTGAGCTTTTTAAGGTCTTCCTGTATTTCCTTCAAAAGGAGCTCCTTCCCGAACTCGGCCGCAACCTTAACTGCCTCATCTTCCGGAAGTTCAGGGAGTTCGGGCTTTACTTTAAGGAGCTCCCTTGCAACCTCAACTATGTAATCTCCCCTGTAAGCATCCTCGGGGAACTCAACCTCTTTACCTGCAAGCTCTTTAGCCCTTAAGTAGATTGAGAGGCCGAGGAGGTAAATCTGCCTTCCGGCGTCGTTAATGTAGAACTCCCTCTCCACCCTGTAACCGGTTAACTTCATAACCCTTGAGAGAACGTCTCCCACAACGGCTCCCCTTCCGTGACCTACGTGTAAGGGGCCGGTCGGGTTTGCAGAGACGTACTCAAGGAGGACCCTCTTACCCCTGCCCACATCACAGATGTAGAACTTCTCCTCAACAACCTCCCTTAAAATCCTTGAAAAGAGCTCCTGACTGAAGGTGAAGTTGATAAAACCTCCTCCCGCAACCTCAACCTTCTCAAACTCGGGGAAGGCAGAGAGCTTCCTTACCAGCTCCTGAGCAATTGTCCCGGGACTTTGCCTTACGACCTTGGCAAGGAGAAAGGCAACGTTTGTGGCCAGGTCGCCGAACTCCTTCTTCTTAGGCTTCTCAAACGAAGCCCTTTCAAGGACTTCTACTCCGTCGTCTCCGTAAACTTCGGAAATCACTTCGGCTACTTTCTCCTTAACCAGCTCCTTCATAACTTAAACTCCGTGTGTTTTGAATTTCAGCCAAATTATAAAGGAAGGGGAAAGCCGATGCGCCTTAGAGTAAACATAACGGGAGTCGTTCAGGGAGTAGGCTTCAGACCCTTCGTCTACAGGTTAGCAAGGGAGCTGGGCTTAAAGGGGTTTGTCCTCAACAACGAGCTGGGAGTCAGCATTGAGGCAGAGGGGGAAAAGGAGAAGCTGATTGAGTTGTTAAGGAGGCTTCAGGAGGAAAAGCCCCCGGCCGCGGCAATCTACAGCATAACATCACAGTTCCTTGAGGAGGCAGGCTACAAAGAGTTTGAAATAAGAAAGAGTGAAAGGAGCGGAGAAGTAAAGGTCTCCGTCCTTCCAGACCTTGCAACGTGCCGGGACTGTCTGAGGGAGCTCTTTGACGAAAACGACAGGCGCTACCTCTACCCCTTCATAAACTGTACAAACTGCGGCCCCAGATTCACGATTATCCTCTCCCTTCCATACGACAGGGAAAATACGACGATGAGAGAGTTCAAGATGTGCCCCGAGTGCAGAAGGGAGTACGAGGACCCTACAGACCGCCGCTTCCACGCCCAGCCCAACGCCTGCCCGGTCTGTGGCCCCCACGTCTGGCTGGTTGACGAGAGGGGAGAGAGGGTCGCAGAGAGGGATGGAGCCCTGGAGCTCCTTGCCCGGTGGATAAGAGAGGGAAAAATAGTAGCGGTTAAGGGATTAGGAGGCTTCCACTTAGTATGCGATGCAACAAACGGCGAGGCGGTAAGGGAGCTCCGCCTGAGAAAGAGGCGGGAGGAAAAGCCCTTTGCCGTAATGTTCAAAGACCTTGAGCAGGTTAAAGAGTTTGCCGAGGTTAGCCCCCTTGAAGAGGTAGCCCTTACAAGGGTTGAAGCTCCGATAGTAATTCTGAAGAGCAAAGGAAAGCTACCGAGGGAAATTTCACCGGACACGGAGACCGTCGGCGCCTTCCTCCCCTACACTCCCCTACACCACATCCTCTTGAGGAGAGTGGAAAGACCGATAGTTGCAACCAGCTGCAACATTACCGACGAGCCGATAATGAAGGATAACCGGGAGGTTGAAAAGGAGCTGGGGAGACTGATTGACGGAGCTCTCCTACACAACAGAGAGATTGCAAGGAGGTGCGACGACTCAGTAGTAAGAATAATAGGGGGGAAAATCGTTCCCCTCAGGCGCTCAAGGGGTTATGCTCCTTTGCCGGTTCTACTTCCCTTTCCTCTAAAGGGCCCGGTTTTAGCCCTGGGCCCCCACATGAAGAACACGGTAGCTCTGGGGAAGGAGAACAGGGTGTACCTCTCCCAGCACGTCGGAGATGTTGACAACTTAAAGGCCGAGGAATTCCTGAAGGAGACGGTCAAGGACCTCATAAACCTCCTTGAGATTGAGCCGGAAGTGGTTGTGTGCGACTACCACCCGGGCTACTTCACAACGAAATGGGGTAAGGAAGAGTTCGCAGAGAAGCTGATTCAGATTTACCACCACCACGCCCACGCAATCTCGGTTATGGCAGAAAACGGCGTAGAGGTGGGGGAAAAGGTCATAGCCCTGACCTACGACGGAACCGGCTACGGTAAGGACGGAACAATCTGGGGCGGAGAGATTTTAACCGCTTCGTATACCGAGTTTGAGAGGGAGCTCTCTCTCCTGCCCTTCCCCCTTCCCGGAGGGGAAAAGGCCGTTAAGGAGCCCTACAGAGTTGCAGTTTCACTCTTAAAGCTCTCAGGTATTGAGCCCGAGAAAGTTTTAGGAAAGAGGCGTGAGGTTGAGTTTGTCTCTCAAATGGTTGATAAAGGTATCAACTGCCCGATAACCTCAAGTATGGGTAGGCTCTTTGACGGAGTTTCGGCAATTTTGGGACTTAAAGAGAGGGTTTCATATCAGGCTCAGGGGGCGGTAGTTCTTGAGGAGGCAGCATTAAAGAGCTCAACTGCTAAAAGCCTTCCCCTGTCAATAGAGGGAGACAGGTTTGACTGGAGGGAGGCTATAAGGGAAATCGTAAGGCTAAAGGAGGGTGGAATTCCGGTAGAGGAGATTGCGAGGCGGTTCCACAACTGGGTCGTAGAGCTCTCGGTAATGGGAGCGGAATTCGTTAGGGAGAAAAAGGGAATTGAAACCCTTGCCCTCTCTGGCGGAGTCTTTCAGAATAGACTACTGACCGAAACTCTCACAAAGACACTTGAGGAGAGGGGATTTAAAATCCTGACCCATCAGGTTGTTCCCCCCAACGACGGAGGAATATCTTTAGGTCAGGCCGTTTACGGAGGTCTGGTTGAGAAAGGTAGTTAAGATTGAAGGAATTCCCCTGACCGAGGGCTACTCGGGGCTCCACCTTGAGGTTGAGAGTGGAATAATAAAGAAAGGGGTCTACTTTGCCCTCGTCCCGGTAAGGGGATTTGAGACCCTGCTACTGGGGAAAGATGCAAAAGTAGCCCCCGTAATAACCAGCAGGATTTGCGGCCTCTGTCAGATTACCCACTCAATAGCCTCAGCAAGGGCCATTGAAAAGGCCTGCGGAATTGAGGTTCCTCCCGAAGCCCAAGAGCTCAGGGAGGTTTTAGGGCTTACAGTCAGGGTCTACAACAACCTCCTCCACCAGATTGTCGTCTCCGAAGACCTCTTCCCGGATAAGATTTCCCAGCTTGACTTCATAAGGAAAGTCCAGCGGGTTAGGAAGTTTACGGGCGAAATCCTTGAGAGCATAGGAGGAGAGATTATCCACTCTCCAAACATCGTAGTGGGAGGAATTTCTGAGCCCGTTGAGGAGTTTGTCAGGGAGAGAATCCTCTCACAGATAGACAGCGTAATGGAAAAGCTTGAAACCTCCTTCGCTGAGTTTAAAGAGGCACTAAACGGCATGTGGAAGAGGGAGGGCCTGCCGGAAGACTTAGGAAAACACGAAACCAGCTTCTTTGCAACCGACAGGTTCTACGCCGGAGAGGTGGACTTTAATGATTTTTCATTCATAACCCCTCAGGAGTTCATGCCCGAGGACTTAAAGAGCAAAGTATCAAACCTCTTCCCCCTCTACAGGGGTAAGCCCGTTGAGACAGGCCCGAGGGCGAGAAAGGTTCTCTTTGAGGGGTACAAGCCAAAGGGAGGAGTGAAGGAGCTCCACATCTTAAGAGGTCAGGAGAACCTTGACGCCCTTAAGAGAATAAAAGAGATATTAGAAAGGGGAAGGTTTAACGGGGAACTCTGGAACAAACGGGCTCCTGTCGGGGACGGAGAGACCTTAGGAGTGGGCGTTCACGAAGCACCGAGGGGAACAAACGTTCACGCCGTTAAAGTAGATAAATCCGGAAAAATAGTATATTATAAAATTATAGTTCCTACGGAGTTAAACTTTTCCGCCGTAAGCAGTGCCCTTGAAGGTGAGAGGGCGGCCTGGGCCGAGTTTATAGTGAGGGCTTACGACCCCTGTATAGTCTGTGCCGCCCACTAAAGCGTCGGAGAACAACTAAATGTTTTTCAGGGACAAGCTAATAAACGAAGAAGAGCCGAAGCTGAAAATCGGGTTCTTACACTTCTCAAGCTGCTCCGGGTGTCAGGTTGCCTTCCTTGACATGTTTGAGGAGGCAGTTGAAATCCTTGACACCGTTGAGCTCGTTTACTCAAATATGCTGACCCGCCAGAGGGAAATTCCCTTCCTTGACGTAGCCTTCGTTGAAGGTGCCCTTTGTCTTGAAGACTCTCACCACATCGGTCTGATTAAGGAGCTTGCAGAAAAGAGCAAACTTATAGTGGCCATAGGAGGGTGTGCCTCTTTCGGAGGAGTAAGGAGGCTTTCCTGCGGAAACCAACTTCCCCAGCCTCAGCACCAATCCTTCGTTCCGATAACCGAGATAGAGCTCCTGAAGGGGAAAATAAAGTACGCAATCCCCGGCTGCCCTCCAAATCCATCGCTCCTTTACAGCTTCCTTCTTGCACTTCTTGAGCTTAACGACGACTTCCTCCAGCCTTTTGAGTTCATGGCTTCATCAAAAGACGCCTCAGGATTTGACGTGATAGCCGAAGTGGTAAACAAGGGCTTCTGTGTAGGGTGTGGAACTTGTGCAACTGCCTGCCCCACAAGGGCGATATCATACAACGAGAATTGCGGGAAGCCTACTTTTAACCCGTCAATGTGCGTCCACTGCGGTTCGTGCCTTGCGGCATGCCCGCAGAGCTTTAAACCATACCCGCAACCGGTTTACAGTTAAAGGAGTAAAAGTTGCTCAGCTTAAACGAGAGGTTTCTCTTAGGAAGTTATAAGAAAGTTTTTTTAGCAAAGAGCTCCGGTAAAAACCCGATAAAGGTTTTCTTTAAACTTATGCTAAAAAAGGGATTAATTGACGGCATCCTAACCTGTGGAGAGGAAGAGGGCCGACCCGTCCCATCCCTCTTTCTCAAGGCCGAAGAAGTAAAAATTTCCCTTTTAAACAGGTGCTTTGGCGTTAACACTCTTTTAAAAAGGGCCGTCCAAAAGTACAGGCTCAGCAAGCTTGCCGTACTTGCTCCGTCCTGTATGTTTGACGGCCTAAACAAAACCCAGTACTTCGGAATAGGGTGCAACTGGACGAAAACGGCAGTAGCCTTGAAAGTAGGGCTCCTGTGTATGGGAGCGCTAACTGAAACTGCACAAATTGCCGAGATAACCCACATAACGGGAAAGAGGAAGAGGGTAAAGAGGGTCTTCTTCGGCAGTGGAGCTCTCTACTACGAAACCGACGACGGGGAAAGCGTAGAAGTTCCGCCTCGCGTCCACCACAGCTACACCCTTACCGCCTGCCGCTACTGTCTCAACATGAGTGCAAAGGGAACGGACATCACATTCGTTCCCAAAGAGAACCCTGAAGAGGGGCTCTTTATAGTCAGAAGTGAGAGGGGGTGGTACACCCTTGCTCAGGTTCAAAAGCTCGCTCCAGGAGAGCTTAAACTGAAAGCAGCTCCGAAAGAGGAGGTTGAGAGTATAATTTCCTGTTTAAGGGAAAAAACCCTTCTTAACATAAACGACATACTTGAGAGGATAGAGCTGGGGCTTCCCGTCCCCAAGTGGAGCGACAACAAGCTGAGGAAGTTCTACAGAGCTTGGAACAGCGTTGAAGATACAAATCTTGAAGAGGAGGTGTTCTAATGGTTACTTACGAGGGAGTTTCAGAAAGGGAGCTTCTTGAAAAAGCAGAGCTCCTAAAAGTCCTCGGCCACCCCGAGAGATTGGCAATAGTTCTCCTTACCCTCTACAGGGAAATGTGCGTTAAAGATTTAGTTGAAGCACTGGGGATTTCACAGCCAAAGGTCTCCCAGCACGTAGGACTTATGAAAGAGGTAGGTCTCTTAACTTTCAGGAAGGAAGGGACAAGAGTCCTCTACAGGGTAAATAACGAGGTTATAAAGGAGATTGTGGAACTCCTTTTTCGCTAAACCGACCACCCCGAGAAGAGTACACAACTACCAAAAAACAACCCTAACGGGGAAGGAGGGGACAATTACCCAAATCCGACATCCGTAGTCGCTCTAATATAAAAAATTCCTTATATTATCCAATTCGTTAAGCTTTGTCTAAATTTCTAAAAATAGAAAATTAGCATACTCTTGACTCCCAATCTAAACTGCTCTAAAATGGCTTATTAGAAATAGAGAACCCACTTCACGAGGAGGGCACCATGAATAGAAGTCTTTTCCTGGGGGGAATTCCCAAAACAGTCTCCCGTAGAGGGTTCCTGAGAGCCTGTGCAATAGCTACTGCCGCAATGGGTTTGCCCATGGAGATGGTTCCGAAGGTGGCCCAGGCCGCCTCAGATCCTAAAAGGCCCAGCGTCGTATGGCTTCATTTTCAGGAGTGTACAGGCTGCTCAGAGTCCCTCTTAAGAGCTTCCCACCCGGACTTAGCAAGCCTTATTCTTAACTTGATTTCTCTTGATTATCACGAAACTCTTTCTGCAGCAGCCGGAAAGCAGGCAGAGGAGAACCTTGAAAAGGCTATTGAAAGGGGCAACTACGTTTTAGTAGTTGAAGGCGGAATTCCCCTCAAAGACGGTGGAGTTTACTGCAAGATTGGTGGGAAAACTGCCGTTGAAATCCTCAAAAGGGCTGCAGAAAAGGCCGCCGCAATCATCGCAATCGGAACTTGTGCCGCTTACGGCGGAGTTCAGGCTGCAAAGCCCAATCCCACAGGAGCAGTAGGAGTTTCGGAAGTTATCAAGGATAAACCGATTATTAACGTACCCGGCTGTCCCCCCAACCCCCACAACTTCCTCTCAACTGTACTCTACTACCTTACCTTTAAGAAGCTTCCGCCGACAGACAAGTTCGGTAGGCCCCTCTTTGCGTACGGAAGGAAAGTTCACGACCACTGCGAAAGGAGACCCCACTTCGACGAGGGAAGGTTTGCAGAGAGGTTCGGAGACGTCGGCCACAGGCTCGGCTTCTGTCTTTACAAAGTCGGCTGTAAGGGGCCTGAGACCTACTCCAACTGTCCTGTAATCAGGTTCAACGACGTTGAAGTATGGCCCGTCTCCGTCGGAAACGGATGCTACGGCTGTACCGAGCCAAACTTCTGGGATACGATGACTCCTTTCCACAAGAGGCTGCCTAACGTTAAGATACCCGGCGGTAAGGGTATTCAGGCAAGCGCGACCGAAATCGGTAAGGCCGCCCTCGGAGTTACTGCGGCAGCAGTTGCTATCCATGCCGGCGTAGGAATCGCAAAGAGGCTTGCAACTGGCTCAAAGTCTGAGGAGTAATTGAATAAAAACCCGAAAATGGGGAGGTAAAAGATGGCAAACAGAGTAGTAGTTGACCCGATTACGAGGATTGAGGGTCACTTAAGGATAGAGGTAGTTCCCGAGAACGGCTTTATTAAAGAGGCTTACTCCTCCAGCCAGATGTGGAGGGGAATTGAGGTAATCCTTCAGGGTAGGGACCCCGACGACGCCTGGATGTTTGCCCAGAGGATTTGCGGGGTTTGTACAACTGTTCACGCAATAGCTTCTGTAAGGTCTGTTGAGAATGCTCTCCAGCTTGAAATTCCCTACAATGCTCAGATGGTAAGGAACATAATCATTGCAGCCCACGCACTCCACGACCACATTGTCCACTTCTACCACCTTTCAGCCCTTGACTGGGTTGACGTAGTTTCAGCCTTAAGGGCAGACCCCCATAAGGCTGCAAGGATTGCTGAGAGCTACCAGAACTGGAAGCTAAACGGAGCTCCCATCTTTAAGGCAGTTCAGGATAAACTCAAGAAGTTCGTTGAGAGCGGGCAGCTCGGTCCCTTCGCAAACGGATACTGGGGCCACCCTGCAATGAAACTGCCTCCCGAGGTTAACCTCATTGCAGTAACCCACTACCTCCAAGCCCTTGACTACCAGAGGAAGGCTGACCAGGCAATTGCAATCCTCGGAGGTAAAAACCCCCACATCCAGAACCTTGCAGTAGGCGGCGTTTCAACTGCAATCAACCCCGACAACGAAGCCACCCTTAACATGGAGAGGCTCTACTACATTAAGCAGCTCCTTGAAGAGGTAAGGGACTTCGTCCACAACTGCTACGTTCCCGACGTTATCGCAATTGCTGCCTTCTACAAGGAGTGGCTCAACTACGGAAGAGGCGTTGATAACTACCTTGCAGTTCCCGACCTACCTCAGGATACCAAGGGTGAAACCTTTGACATCTACGGCGGAACAATTATCGGCGGGGACCTTTCAACGGTTAAGCCGATTAAGAGCTTTAACGACAGGTACTTCATTGACAACGTCGTTGAGAACATTACCCACTCGTGGTACAAGGGTGATTGGACAAGGCATCCCTGGGACGAAGAGACGGTTCCCAACTACACCGGAATGCCCGGCGGATACGTTGACCCCAGTGGCAAGTACTCATGGACAAAGGCTCCAAGGTTTAAGCAGGGAGACGGCTACATTCCGATGCAGGTTGGTCCCCTTGCTCAAGTTCTCGTCAGCTACGCCCTCGGCCACGAGCTCACCAAGAAGTACGTTGACAATGCTCTTGAGCAGCTTAAGAGCATCCTATCACTGCTGGGAGAGAGCACAGACGGAGTTGACATCAACGCCCTTCAGTCAACTCCCGGAAGGCACCTTGCAAGAGCACTCAGGGCTCAAGTCCTCTCTGACCTTGCCCTCAAGCAGTGGGAGCAGCTCGTTGATAACGTCGGTCGCGGAGACCTTGAAATCTACAACCCGCCCAGCTATCCCAAGGGAGAAGTTAAGGGCTGCGGATTCCACGAGGCTCCAAGGGGAACGCTCTCTCACTGGATTGTTATTGAGAACGGAAAGATTAAGAACTACCAGGCTGTTGTTCCTTCAACTTGGAACTCTTCACCGATGGACGATAAAGGACAGCACGGCCCATACGAGGCTTCACTAATCGGCAATCCACTTGCAGACCCGGAGAAACCTCTTGAGGTTCTCAGGACTGTTCACTCCTTTGACCCGTGCATCGCATGTGCCGTTCACATGGTCGACCCTGAAGGAAACGAGATTACAAGGGTTAAAGTTCTTTAAATTAGGGGAGGGGAGCTCCCCTCCCTCCCAAAGACAATGAGGAGGGAAGAAATGGCAGCTTACGAGAAGAAGTACGTCTGGAGCGTTCTCCTGAGGCTCTTCCACTGGACGTTCGCTCCTTCAATATTCATTCTCATAGTTACAGGGCTCTACATCCACTGGCCCTGGACAAATACTTGGCTTGAGGGAAGCCACCAGTTTACGATGGCGGTAATGCGCTGGATACACTTTATAGCCGGAATGCTCTTCACCTGTGCAGTTTTGGCAAGGCTCTACCTGTGGTTCTTTGGGAATAAGTACGAGAAGGTCTGGGACTTCCTCCCCATTACCGGGAGGAACGTTAAGAATCTTATATCAACCCTCCTTTACTACGCCTACCTTACGGACCACCACGAGGAAAGGCTCGGCCACAACGCCTTAGCAGGAACGGCCTACTTCTTCACAATTTTCCTTGCAGTTCTCCAATTTATCTCCGGCCTCTACCTCCTCTACCCCGAGAACGGCTTTTTCGTCTCCCTCGGAAGTGCCCTCTTCGGAACTCAGCAGGAGGCGAGGTTTATCCACTACATCCTCAACTGGTACTTCGCGTGGTTTGCCCTCGTCCACATCTACATCGTGGTCTGGAACGACATTAAGAATCCGGAAGGCCTTATCTCCTCAATATTTGACGGGTATAAATTCCACAAGAAAGAGAGCTAAGCCCAAACTCTCGGCAAGTAAAATCGGAGGGGGAGCTCGTCTCCCCCTTTATTAATTTCAGGAGGAAAAATGGAAAAAATCGGTTTTATGGGAGTAGGAAATATACTCTTAAAAGACGAAGGCTTCGGAGTAAAACTCCTTTACGTGATGAAAGCTAAGTACGACTTTCCGGAAAACGTTGTCCTAATTGACGGAGGAACGGCAGGAATTTTCCTCTCCCCCGAAATAGATTACCTTGACAAACTCCTCATAGTTGACGTAGTTAAAGCAAACGGAGAGCCGGGAGAGGTGAAAATCTACGAAAAGGAGGACTTCTTCATAGACAGACTCCCTCTGAAGCTCTCCCCCCACCAGCTGGGGCTTCAGGAGGTTTTGCTCCTAAACGAGCTGAAGGGCACCTGCCCCAAAGAGGTTAAACTAATCGGGATAATTCCAAAGTCGGTTGAAACGGGAACGGGCTTAACTCCCGAGCTTGAAGTGAAGATTCCCGAGGTTGAAAAGATAGTAGTTGAAGTGCTGAAAAGTTGGGGAGCTCCCCCCAAACCGAAAGAGAAACCCGAAAATCCCGAAATCTGGTGGGAAGAAAGAGTAAAGGAGGTCTAAATGTGCGTAGGAGTTCCTATGAAGGTCGTTGAAATCAACTATCCGATGGCCGTTGCAGAGGCTAAAGGAGTGAAAAGAACTATAAGCCTAATGCTCCTTCCCGAAGGAGAGGTAAAGGAGGGAGACTACGTTATGGTCCACGTGGGAAACGCAATTGAGAAGATAGACGAGAAAGAGGCTCAGGAGATATGGAAAGCCCTTGACGAGGTCCTTCAAGCCCTGGAAGAGGGGGATGGGTAAATGCACGAAACCTCAATTGCAATGGGGCTTTTAAACTCCCTTGAAGAGCTCGCCCGAAAGGAAGGGGCAAAGAGGGTTTTAAAGGTAAAAGTAAAAATCGGGAAGCTCTCGGGGATTGTTATAGATTCTTTCGTTTTCGCCTTTAACGCCCTAAAGGAACAGAGCCCCCGCCTTAAAGATGCAGAACTGATAGTAGAGGAGGTACCGATAACCTACAGGTGTAAGGAGTGCGGCCACCGGTTTCAGACCGAGAGCGTCTTCTTCCCCGAGTGCCCCAAGTGCGGCTCGGCAAACCTTGAACTGATAAGGGGAGAAGAGCTTGAAGTAGTCAACGCAGAGTTAGAGGTGTGAGATGGTGGTAAAGGAGATATTTAACAGCAGTTTCGCAACCTACTATGAAAAGGTAATCAACAGGCTCTCAAGCCCCCTCTACGTTAACAGGTGGAGGAGAGCTCTCGTAAGGGGAGCTTTAACCTTCTGCAAAGACCCGAAAGTGGCCGTTGACTGCTGCTCGGGGGCGGGAAACGTGGGAGCTCTCTTCTTAAAGGAAAGACCCGACTGTAAACTGATAAACTGCGACATAAGTAAAAGGCTCCTTCAAATGGCAAAGGAGAGCTTCGGTAAAAGGGCATACTACATCCGTTCTGACAACCGTTTTTTCCCCCTAAAGGGGAAAAGCTTAGACCTTCTCTTTTCCTCCTTCTGCGTCAGAAACTCCCCACAGATTGAGCTTACGGTGAGGGAAGCCAAAAGGTGCTTAAGAGGGAAAGGCGTCTGGGCAATCCTTGACTTCTTTAAAGTAAAGGAGAAGAGCCTCTGCACCCTAACAAACGAAACCCTTTTTAAATCCTTCATGGGACTGAATAAACTGGTTTCAAAGGAAAACAAAAGGGCAATTGAGTACCTTTTTGAGTCAATTGAGAGATTTATGACGGTAGCCGAGTTTAAGGAGCTCCTTGAAAAAGAGGGTTTTGAGGTTGCAGAGGTTAAAAACTTTATGGGCGGAATAGCGTCAACGGTAATAGCCATAAAGAGGGAGGTTTAAGATGTGTGATGTATGCGGTTGCGGTCAACCGGAGAACCTTTTTAAAGTCTCCGACGACACGGCTAAGAAGAACGTTGAAATTAAGAAAAGTCTTTTAAGTAAGAACGAGCAAGTAGCCCGCCACAACAAGGAGCACTGGGACAGGGACGGGGTTCTGGTAATCAACCTCATCAGCTCTCCCGGCTCGGGTAAGACAACCCTCCTTGAAAGGACGATAGAGCTCCTTAAGAAGGAGCTCAAAATCGGAGTCCTTGAGGGAGACATAGAGACCGAGAGGGATGCAGAGAGGGTAAGGAGGAAAGGAGCTGCAGCCGTTCAGCTTACTACCGGAGGAGCCTGCCACCTTGAGGCACCTTTGGTTCACAAAGGTTACCACGCTTTAACGAAGCAGATGGGAGGAGCTCCCGACATCCTCTTTATTGAGAACGTGGGAAACCTCGTCTGCCCATCTTCCTTCTACTTAGGAGAAGACGTCAGGGTAGTACTAATCTCCGTTCCCGAAGGAGAGGACAAGCCGGCAAAGTACCCCAAGGCCTTCAAAACCTCTCAGGCCTTCGTAATTACAAAAACAGACCTCCTTCCTTACTTTGACTTTAACGTTGAGAAGGTCAAAAATGAAGCCCTCTCACTCAACCCCCAGCTCAAAATATTTACCGTTTCCGCAAAGAGCGGAGAGGGGCTTGAGGAGTGGATTAACTTCCTCAAAGAAAAGCTGAAGGAGAAGAGAAAGGCTCTCCAAAAGGTTTAAAACCACCGGGGGCTCCCGCCCCCTTCAAAATTAAGTTTATTTAAAACTTTTCATGCCCACCTTAATATAGAATCAAATCGTAAAGAAGAAAAGGAGGAAAAGGTGGGTATAGGAAGACGCTATCTGCCGATTTTTGCAGCAATCTCCCTTTTAACTCCCCTGGCAGTGGGAATCAACGCAAACTCAGAAAAAACCCTGATTAACTCCAATCAGGAGGTTGAGAACTTCATACCGGGAAGGTTGCTGGTCAAGTTTAGCAGAGTCTCGCCGGTTGAAGCCTTTAACCTTCTAAATGGAGTTCTACCGGGAGCGGAAATCCTAAAGGAGTTTTACAGTGTTCCCGGCCTTTACCTGGTAAAGCTCCCTGACGGAACATCGGTAAGGGAAGCCCTAAGGGTAATATCCGAAATCTCACAGGTGGTCTATGCCGAGCCGGACTACGTAGTTAAGGCCACGAAAACTCCCAACGACCCCTACTACCAGAAACAGTGGGGGCTTGAGAAGGTGGGAGCTCCCCTTGCCTGGAACGAAACAACGGGGAACGAAGAGCTGGTAGTAGCCGTAATTGATACCGGAATTGACTACACTCACGAAGACCTGAAAGAGAACGTCTGGAGCAACCCCAACGAAATACCCGATAACGGCAAGGACGACGACGGGAACGGCTACATAGACGACATTCACGGGATAAATACGGTAAATACCGAATCTTTAAACTCAAACTCCGGGTGCGGCTCCTCCGGTAAAGACGCAGGAAACCCGATGGACGACAACGGCCACGGAACTCACGTTGCAGGGATAATAGGAGCAGTGAGCAACAACTCAACCGGAGTTGCAGGAGTAAACTGGAGCGTAAAGCTCCTTGCCTGTAAGTTTATGGACTCCGAAGGGAGGGGTTCGGTCTCGGCGGCAATTGAGTGCCTTGACTACATAAAGAAGCTCCGCGACGAGGAGGGCATAGAGGTAATAGTCTCAAACAACAGCTGGGGAGGAAGTGACTACTCAAGTGCCCTTGAAGACGCAATAAAAGCTCAAGAAGAGAGCGGAATCCTCTTCGTGGCAGCAGCCGGAAATGACGGGGAGGACAACGATTCAACTCCCCAGTACCCCGCCTCCTACGACGTTGACAACATCATAAGCGTTGCAGCAACCGACAGGAGCGACAGTTTGGCCGACTTCTCAAACTACGGAAGGCAGACTGTAGACTTAGGAGCTCCCGGCGTTGGAATCCTCAGCACCTATCTCTCTAACGACGGAAACTACAAGTACATGAGCGGGACATCAATGGCAACTCCATTCGTTACGGGAACGGTCGCCCTCTTGAAGGCCAAAGAGCCCAGGCTCAACTGGTATGAGGTAAGGAACCTTATCCTAACGGGCGGCGACGAGGCCACAGGGTTAAGGGGTAAAACTTTAACCGGTAAAAGGTTAAGCGCCTACGGAGCTCTCAACAGCGAAAGTAAGCTCTTTGAAGTCCTCTATCCCCTTAACGGCAAAACTTATTCAAAAGACCAGCCGGTAGAGCTCAAGACAATAAGCGTTAAGGGAAAAAACCCCGAAGGAGAAGTTTCGGTTGAAATCGTTCCCCAGGGAGACGTTGTGATACTTAAAGACGACGGCAGCTTCCCCGACCAAGTTCCCGAAGACGGCATCTTTACCGGCTCTTACAAGTTTAAGAGCTCCGGCAAGAAAACCCTCATCTTCAGGAACGGAAGCGAGGAAAGAATAGTTGAAATTACCGTTGAGTAGCCTCTGTGCCCTCCTGACCGGAGGGCTTCTCTTAACGGCCTGTAGCCCGGAGGTAAAGGGAATAAGGTATCTAATGAAACTGAAAGAGAAAGAGTGTAAAGAGTGCTTAAAAAGGGTAGAAGAGCTCTCTTCGGTAAAAATTCTGAAGGAGTACTCTTCAGTTAAGTGCCTCTTCTTGATAGAGGCCCCGAAGGAGGAGGCAGGGAGAATAAAGAAGCTGGGCTGCGTAGAGTACTTGGAGGCCGACAGGAAGTACAGGATTTTGTATCATTAACTCCGCACACCAAAAAGCGGAGTACAAGTAGTGAAGCTTCTAACCGCCGCGCTCCTTACCCTTATTCCGGTTTCGGCTTACTCTATCACTCCTAAAGAAGTAGGCCGGCTCCTAATCAAAAGCTCCCTTGACGTTAAAATTGCAAAGGAGTCGGTTGAGAGGGCAAAGATAGGTGAAAAGGCCACAAAGAGAGAGTTCTTTCCCCGACTGAACCTCTCGGCTTCCTTTTCAGAGTTCTACCCGGACTTTAAAAACGGCTGGAATCAGAACTACTCCCTCGGCGCCACACTCTCGGCAGAGCCGATTAACTTCCGGCGGTTTGTAAAACTGAAGATTGACTCCCTAAATACCCTCATAGAGGAAGAAAAGCTGAAAGAGACCCTCCTTGAGCAGCTCTACTTAGCGTTAAAGGAGTTCTACACCCTCAGCGCCTACAAAAAGAGAATTGAGTTTAAGAGGGAGGCCCTAAAGTCTGCAGAAAAGATTTTAAAGGTCGCTCAGGAGAAGTATAAAAAGGGCTTAGTAATGATAACCGACGTCCTAAAGGCAAAGTCGGAAGTAGAAAAGGTTAAGGGTGAGCTCAGTACTTTAAAGGCCAAGTACGAGCAGAGCTTTAACAGGCTTAACGAGCTTTTAAACTTTTCCCTGAAAGGAGACGAAGAGCCGGAGGTTGAACTGATTGAGGAGCTCCCTTCCCTAAAAACCGAGAGTTTAGTTAAGAGAGCCTACAGGCTGAGGCCCGAAGTAAAGAAGGCCGAAAAAGAGGTAAAGGAGAGCTTCCTACAGATTGAGTATGCCCGGAGAAACCTCTCCCCCACACTGAGCCTTAACCTCTCGTGGAGCAGAAGCGGAACAACTTTCTGGCCCGAAGAAAGAAGCTACTCTGCCGGAGTTA
Source organism: Desulfurobacteriaceae bacterium (assembly GCA_027068415.1). Classification (GTDB taxonomy): domain Bacteria; phylum Aquificota; class Aquificia; order Desulfurobacteriales; family Desulfurobacteriaceae; genus Thermovibrio. The sequence continues at coordinate 191,370 of JAMOTD010000009.1, forward strand.
CCTTCAACTTCCCCCTCTTTGACAGCGGCCTTACTCGCCTGAGAGCGCTTCAGGAGGAAAAGGGCAGGAAAATTGCCATCCTCAACCTGAGAAAGGTCAAAAACAGGGTAAGGAGGGAGGTCCTTGACGCCGTGGCCGATGTTGAGTCAAGCTACGATAACCTAAAGTCGGATAAGGCCTTCCTTCAGTTTTCTCAGAAGGCTTACGACAGGGCCCTCAACGAGTACAAGCTGGGGGTCTCCGACATTGTCGCACTCCTTCAGGCCTACGACAACCTAAAGGGAGCTCAGGATAGGTACGTCTCCTCTCTCCTTTCCTATAACCTCTCCCTTCTCTCCCTAAAAAAAGCCACAGGAGAGCTCCTAACGGAGGTTGAAAAGTGAAGAAGCTCTTAGCCTTAATCCTAACTCTAATGGCGGTCGCAGGAGGTCTTCTCCTCTTTAAAGGAAAAAAGGAGAGGATTGTTCCGGTAAAGGTAGTTGAGGTAAAGAGGGGGGAGGTAAAGAAAGTTATTGACGCAACCGGAATAGTTAAGCCTCAGGTGGGAGCGGAAATAAAGGTAGGGGCGAGAATCTCGGGAACAGTGATAAAAGAGACCGTTAAAGTTGGAGACTTCGTTAAGAAAGGCCAGCTAATTGCAGTTATTGACAACAGAGAGCTTGCCGAGAGCCTGAAAAGGGCAGAGGCAAACCTTGAGGAGATTAAGAGGACTTACCCCAAGAGAATAAAGGAACAGGAGTTAAAGGTTGAGTCGGCTCAGGCAGACGTTAAGGCGGCAAGGGCAAAGTTAAAGGCAGAAGAGGAGAACTACGCCCTCAAGAAGTGGCAGTTTGAGAGGCAGGCAGAGCTCCTCAAAATCGGCTACACGACTGAAGAGAAGTACAGAAGCGCAAAGAGGGAGCTGAAATTAGCAGAGAGCTCCCTGAAGAGCGCACGGGAGAACCTTAAGAGGGCCCTCCTCAACCTGAAGGCGGCAAAGGAGGAGCTAAAGAGATTAAAAGCCGAGTTTGAAGAGGGCTTAAAAAAGGCCGAGGCCGACCTCAAGACCGCCCAAATCCGCTACTCCTACTCCTACATCTACGCCCCCAAAAGCGGAATAATCTCTTTCGTCTCAACCCAGGAAGGGGAGACCGTAGTTGCAGGCCTCAACGCTCCCCAGTTCGTAACGATTTTAGACCCCGAAAAACTTGAAAACTGGATTTACGTTGACGAGACCGAAATCGGCAAAGTTAAGAAAGGAATGGAGGTGGTCTTCAGGGTTGACGCCTACAGGGATAAGGTTTTTAAGGGAAAAGTAGTTGAAATCTACCCCAAGCCCAAAATCCTCAACAACGTGGTCTACTACGTAGTTGTGGCAAGGGGATTTAAAGACGTGGAGCTCCTGAGGCCCGAAATGACGACCCACAACCAGATAATTGCAGGGATAAAGAAGGGGGTTTTAGTAGTTCCAAACCAGGCGGTTAAGTGGAAGAACGGTAAGTTCATAATTTACAAAGTAGAGGGAAGTAAAGTAGTTGAAGTTCCGGTTAAAGTGGGCTGGAGCGACGATACCTACACCGAAATCGTCTCGGGGTTAAGAGAGGGGGATAAAGTAGCCCTCTCGGTTAGGAGGGAATAGCCCGAGGGTAATAATTAAGATAGCACTAAGGAAAAGCAAAAGGCGGACCCGCCTACCTCAAAGCCTTTTTTAGGTCGTACTCAAGCTGAAGCTGGAAGGTTAAACGCTCATTTTTAACCGAGGGGGGAATCGGCGGAAAGGTTGAGCGTTTTATGGCAAGGCAGGTTGCGTCCTCTAAAATCCTTTGGCCGAAGAGGGGTTTACACTCAACGACCCTACCGCTCCTGTCAAGGGTAAACCTTACCATAACCGGCCCCTCTATCCCCTGTTGAACAGCCTCAAGGGGGTAAAAGATGTTCTCCTCAATTGCACGCCTAACTGCATCAACGTAATCAGCAGGGAGATTTCCCTTGAGGGGTTTAAGGCCTCCGGTTTTCTTCTCCTTAACCTCTTCCCTCTTAACTGCCTTTTTTGGGAGCTCCTTTTCCGGCTTACGGGAGACAACCTGAGGTTTCGGAGTCTTTTCAACCTTTCTCTTCTCCTCTTTAACGGTTTTCTTCCCTTTCTCCCTCTCTACCCTTACCTCTGTTCTCTTTACTTGGGGTTTAAAGAGGGAAATCTCAATAACCCTGTTAACCTCTTTCGGGGGGGGCTTTAAAAGGGAGGGAATCGCCTTTATAAAGAGGAGCTCCAAAAGGGCAGAGAAGATAAAGGCTATAAAGTACCTAACGGGAGCTCCCATTCCTCTTCCTCTCCTCCTTTGCAAGGAGGCCTACCGAGTTTATTCCTGCCTTACTTACGGCATCAAGAACAGTTACGAGGGATTGAACCGAGGCATCCCTATCGGCATCAATCGCAACCGAAACCGCCGGGCTCTGCCTCTTAAAGCCCTTTAAGAGTCTGACGAGCTCCTCAAAGGTGAGCCTCTGATTTCCGTAGTAGATTGAGCCGTCCCTTTTAACGGTTATCGTTATAACCCTCTTTTTGGGGTGGAAGGAGCTCTTCTGAAGGGTTTTAGGGGGATTGGTCTTCATTGCAAGGCCGGGAATTATGCTCCCGGCAATAAGAACGAAGAAAGCGAGGAGAAAGAGCATAACGTCAACCATCGGAACTATAATCAGCTCGGGCTTTTCGTCGCAGGAGCTCTCTTTAAACCTGAACACCGAAAAACTCCTTTAACTTTGGTATACAATTATTATAATCTCAAAACAGCGGAGGAGAGGTGCTTTTAAACATAGAGGTCGCTCACAAATTGGTCTTCTACTCCCTTTTCTTCTTCCTCTTTATCTCTACGGCAGTCTTCATAGAGAGGCTACTCTACTTCTTCTTCACCTTCCCGGCAGAGAAGAAACTCCTGAGGAAAGAGGTTGAAGGACAGGACGAGCTTACGGCAGAAGCCCTCTACCACTCATACGGAGCAAAAACCGAAAGGGGAAAGGGAGTCTTAATGTTCGTAATTACTGCCTCACCCCTAATGGGACTGCTCGGAACGGTCTTGGGAATAATGAACTCCTTTTCAACCATGGCCGAGAGGGGAGTTTCAGACATTGCCGAGGTTAGCAAGGGGATAGCCTTCGCCCTTGAGGCAACGGCCTTAGGTATTGCCGTCTCTATAGTGGCCCTTCTCTACTACTACGTTGTAAACGGCCTTTCAAAGAGGGCAAAAGAGGAGCTGAAGAGGGCGGTACTTGAAACTCTAAAGTTAAAGGAGGAGGCTTAGGCCTCCCCCTCAAGGACTTTCGGGATAAGCTCGTTGAGGAGTTTGGGGTTTGCCTTACCCCTTGTCTCCTTCATTACCTGACCGATTAGGAACTTAACGGCCTTGGTCTTCTTCTTCTCGTCCCCTTCCCTGTACTGCTTAACCGCCTTTTCGTTGGCGGCCATAACCTTCTTTATCACCTCTACAAGGGCGCTCTCGTCCGAAATCTGAACGAGCCCCTTCTCCTCAACTACGGCCTTGGGCTCCTTACCCTCCTTAACTACTTCGGGGAGAACCTCCTCTTTGGCGACCCTTATTGAGATTACCCCGTCGTCAACCAGTTTAAGGAGCCGAGCAATTTGAGCCGGCTTAACGGGGAAATCGGAGAGCTCCATCTTCTCCTCGTTCAATATCCCCAGCATGTCGGAGATTATTAAGTTTGCAACCCTTTTGGGCTCTCCGTCGTAGGCCCTTGCAGCTTCCTCAAAGAAGGAGGCAAGCTCACGGCTTCTAACGAGAACGCTCGCATCGTAAGGGGTTAAGCCGTAGTCGGAGACAAAGAGCTCCTTAACCTGGTCGGGGAGCTCGGGAAGGCTCTCCTTAATACTCTCAAGCCACTCCTCGTCAATAATAAGGGGAGGAAGGTCGGGCTCGGGGAAGTAGCGGTAGTCCTCGGCCTCCTCTTTGGTTCTCATGGTTTTGGTTATTCCCTTTGCAGAGTCAAAGAGGCGGGTCTCCTGAACGACCTCTCCGCCACTCTTAACAACCTCAATCTGCCTCTTTATCTCGTACTCAAGGGCTTTCTGGATAAAACGGAAAGAGTTAACGTTCTTTATCTCTGTTCTCGTACCCAGCTCGGAGCTCCCTTTAGGCCTTATTGAGACGTTTGCATCGCACCTTAAAGAGCCCTCTTCAAGGTTTCCGTCGTTAACCCCTATCCAGACGAGGATATCTCTTAACTTCTGCATGTAGAGGCGAGCCTCTTCGGGGGTTGAGATGTCGGGCTCTGAGACGATTTCAATCAGGGGAGTTCCGGCCCTGTTAAGGTCAACGTAGGAGTTCTCGTCAAAGCCCTCGCCGTGAATCGTCTTACCGGCGTCCTCCTCCATGTGGATTCGCCTAATTCTGATTCTCTTTTTAGTTCCGTCACTCTTCTCTATCTCAACCCAGCCGTTCTCGGCAAAGGGGAGTTCGTACTGGGTTATCTGGTAGGCCTTCGGAAGGTCGGGGTAGAAGTAGTGTTTCCTTGCAAATACAGAGTAGCGGTTGATTTTACAGTTAAGAGCAAGGGCCGCTCTAACGGCGTACTCTACGGCCTTTTTGTTGAGAACCGGAAGTGAGCCGGGCATTCCGAGACACACCGGGCAGACATTTGTGTTGGGGGGAGCTCCAAACTCGTTCTTACACCCGCAGAAGATTTTCGTCTTTGTAAGCAGCTGTGCGTGAACCTCAAGGCCGATTACGGCTTCAAACTCCATCTCCACTCCTTCCTTTGCAGTATTTTCCCCGTAATTTTATCCGATTGTTCCCCGTCCAAAAAGTTTAAATCCTTTTTACCTTAAGGCAGATTAACCGTAAAGACAGAAGGTATCATTAGGCATAAATTTTCCAGCGTAAAAGTGGTATAAGGGAGAAGAGTATGAAAAGGCTTCTAACCGCCCTCCTTCTAATAATTTCACTCATTCCCCAGGTAGCCCAGAGCTCCCAAAAGTATAAAGAGGAGCTCCTACCATCCTTCGCAACAACGGTCTACGACAGAACCGGCAAAGTAATAGGCTTTTTCTATAGAGATAAGTTCAGGCTCTACGCCCCATATCGGGAAATCCCGAAAAAGCTCATCTACGCCGTAATCACCGCCGAAGACGAGAGGTTCTTTAAACACAAGGGAATAGACCCCTTAGGAATCGTAAGGGCGGCAATTACAGACATAGCAAAGGGAAAGGTTGTTCAAGGGGGAAGCACCATCACCCAGCAGCTTGCGAAGATGGTCTACCTCTCTCCAGAAAGAACCGTTGAGAGAAAGCTAAAGGAGATGGCCTTAGCAAGGGAGCTTGAGGAGAAGCTGACGAAAGAGGAGATTTTGGAGCTCTACCTCAACTACGTTTACCTCTCAAACGGAGCCTACGGAGTAAAGGCTGCTGCTTGGGTTCTTTTTGGCAAGGACGACCTTTCACAACTAACAACCGCCCAGTGTGCCCTTCTGGCCGGAATAATAAGGGGGCCTGAGTACTACAACCCCTTTAAACGTCCTTATAGGGCGCTGAAGAGGAGGAACTTCATCCTGAGGAGGATGTTTGAGGACGGGTACATAACGAGGGAGGAACTAAGGAGTGCCCTATCAGAGCCCTTGACACCCCTTGAGTCTCCGAACTTTCCAAGAACTGCAGGCTACGAGCTTGACTTTATAAAGTTTGAGCTCCTGAGGAAGGGAATTCTGACCCAGAAGGAGCTCTACACGAGGGGCTATAAGGTAAGGACGACCATAGACGAGGAAATACAGAACTTCGCCCAAGATGTCCTATCAGAATACCAAAAGAGGTACTCAAAGGAACATAATCTTGAAGACCTTCAGTGTGCCGGGATGGCGATAAACAAGAGGGGAGAGGTCCTCTTCATAGTAGGGGGCTCTGGCTACTCAAAGACCAAGCTAAACAGGGCATTTCAGGCCTTGAGGCCAATAGGTTCAACCGCCAAGCCCTTTACCTACCTCACAGCCTTCCAAAACGGCTGGTCTCCCCTTGACTTTATCTCAAACCAGCCGATAGAGATGCCGATGGACAAGTTTGACCCCAAAACCGGAGAGAGGCTCTGGTGGAAGCCGGAGAACTACGAAAAGCGCTTCTCACCCTTTATGACTCTGAGGGAAGCCCTAATGAACTCGGTTAACGTTGCAACCCTTCACCTTGCGATGAACTTCCCTCAGGAAATCAGACAAACGCTCATAAAGTTTGAGCTCATAAAGAAGAGCGCCCCTTTTGACCTCTCCTACGTTTTAGGGAGCTTCCCCTCAAACCTCTACAGGATTGTAAGGGCCTACTCGGCCCTTCAGGATAACGGAATTCTAAAGGAACCCTTCGTTATAGAGAGGGTGATTAACCTTAGGGGGAGAACGATTTACCGGGGATACCCGACCCTCAAAAAGGTTGCCAAACCAGAGCCCGTTCAAATACTACGCTCAATCCTGCAGGACATAGTTAAAGAGGGAACCGCCAGAAGCATCTCTTACCTAACAGACTACTTTGACGTGGCCGGAAAGACGGGAACGACAAACGACTACAGGGATACCTACTTTACCGGGTTTACAACTTCATTCATTATGAGCGTCTGGTTCGGAAGGGACAGCTACAAAACGATGTGGAGGGGAGCAACCGGAGGGGGCGTTGCCGCTCCCCCTTGGGGTAAAATTGCAATGGAAACCTGCAAAAAGTACGGTTGTGGAAAATTTATTCCTCCCTACGAGGAAATTGTGAAGAGCTATCCGCCGCCCACCCACTTCCCCGAGAAGGAGATGGAGGAGATTTACTACGACCAGCTGATTAACTCCCTCGGGGAGGAGAAGGGAGAAACCCAAGAGGAGGTAAACTGAAGTGGAAAGAGTAATTCCCGTTCCCATAGAAGACGAAATGAAACAATCCTACCTTGACTACGCAATGAGCGTAATCGTAGGTAGGGCTCTGCCCGACGTCAGGGACGGCCTAAAGCCCGTCCACAGGAGAATCCTCTACTCAATGTACCAATTGGGATTAACCCCCGATAAACCCTTTAAAAAAAGCGCAAGAATCGTCGGCGAGTGCTTTGTCAAGGGAACAAAGGTCTCTACACCTAAGGGGCTGATAAACATTGAAGACCTAAGGGTCGGCGATGAGGTTTACACATCAAAAGGCATAAAAAGGGTAAAAGAGCTCTACGTAATGCCCCCTCAACCTCTAAAGGAAATAAGGCTTAAAAACGGCCTTTCAGTTAAGTGTACCCCGGGACAGATGTTCAAGGTTCTAACTCCCGACGGGAAGTTAGAGTGGAGAGAGGCTCGGGAGCTCCAAAGGGGGGACGTACTGTTACTGAGGGCCGCATACCCGGAAAACCTTCCTTACAGGAGGTCGGACGATATTATTCTTGATGAGGAAGTTGCTTACCTTACGGGACTGTTTATCGGAGACGGCTGGATTGAGAAAGATAAAAGGGGTTATCACCGCTTCGGCCTCTCAATAAGAACTCTTCCCGAAGCAGTAGAGAGGGCACGGAAGATTCTAAGGAGAATAGGAGTTGAACCCAAAAGTTCAGGCTCTACAGTCAGGGTCTCCTCAAAGGGAACAAAGAAGCTCATGAAAATCTTTGAATGTACTCCCGAGGTCTCTGCCCCCACAAAGTCAATACCCCGCTGGCTTTTTACCTCAAGGATAGAGGTTATCCTATCCTTCCTCTCGGGTTTAGTAGACAGCGACGGCTTCGTTCACAGTAAGAGAAATGTAGTTGTTATAACCACAATTTCCGAAAAACTTGCCAAGGAGCTCCAAACTCTCCTCTTTGCCATAGGAATACCCTCAAAACTCTACACAAGCCAGCCCCGAAACGGCAAAGTAGGCAACAAAGTAGTAGCAGGGAGATACCCACTTTACAGGCTTGAAATCACCGGCTCCTTCGTAAAGGAGCTCCTCAAAGCCCCCGTTATAGCTTTAAAGCTCTCAGGTTTTAGGCCTGAAAAGTTCAAAAGGTGCTCCAGTGAAGAAGTTCCCTTCATCGGAAAGCTCGTCTTAGAGGAGTTCTCCCGAAAACACCTTGGAGGAGGCTGGTACTCAGGCAAAGACGGCCAAAAGGTTAGGTGTGGCCTCAAGTACAAGGACGGGACAAAACTCCGCTATCACAGGAAGCTAAAGGAAGAGTTTAGGCTTTACAGGAGCGCCATAGCCGAGCTGGGGTTTTTGCAGAAGGCAGAGCTGATAGGCTCAGAGTTTGAGGAACTCCTAAAGAACACCCTAAAGTTTAACTGGTTCTTTGATAGGGTTGAAGAGGTAAGGGAGCTCCCGGCCGAAATTACTTACGACATTCAGGTGGAAGAGGAACACGAGTTCATAGCAAACGGAATCGTCTCCCACAACTGTCTCGGTAAATTCCACCCTCACGGGGATACGGCCGTTTACGACGCCCTTGTCAGGATGGCTCAGGACTTCTCTATGAGGTATCCTCTGATTGAGGGGCAGGGTAACTTCGGCTCAATAGACGGCGACTCAGCGGCCGCAATGAGGTACTGCGTCGTCGGGGAGACCCTCATAAACACCGACAAGGGCTTAATTCCCATAAAAGAGCTTGCCCAGATACCCGAAGATTCGGAAACCGAAATAGAGGTTGAGGTACAGTCTCTCAACGGAAAGGTTAATAAGGCGGTAAAACTCTTTAACAGCGGAGTACACGAAACGGTAAGAATTGAAACGGAAGAGGGGTACGAGCTTGAAGGCTCCCTAAACCACCCGGTTCTAACCTTTACCCTTGAAGGAGGAAGGCCGGTATTTAAGTGGAAGCTCCTTGAGAAAATTGAGCCGGGGGACTTCGTCGTAATAAACAGGAACTACCAAGTAGATTCAAAGGAGGACCTTATTACTCCGGAGGAGGCATTCCTATTAGGAGCTCTCACCTCTGAAGGCTACATCAGCGAAAACAGGGCGGGCTTCAACAATACAGATAGAGAGTTCTTTGAGAAGGTGGCACTATCGGCAGAGAGCTCCTTAACCGCAAAACTCTGCATCTATAAAAGGGAACTAAAGAGCGGAAAGGAGCTCTTGGAGCTCCAAATCCACGAGAAGGAAGCCCTGAGCAGGCTCAAAGAGCTGGGATTTAACGGCAAGTCGGGAGAGAAAGAAGTACCGGCAGCCGTTCTCTACTCATCAAAGAGAGTTAAGAGACTCTTCCTTCAGGGGCTATTTGAGGGAGACGGCAGTGTCTATGAGACAAACAGGAGCGTCGTAATATCCTACTCCTCAAAGAGCCTAAAACTGATTAAGCAGGTTCAGATTCTACTTCTCGGGTTCGGAATAGTCTCTAAAATCCACAGGGATAGGAACAACTACAGGCTCCTGATAGAGGGAGGAAACAACGTAGTTCTCTTTATGAACCTTATCGGCTTTTCCGGAAAGAAACAGGCAAAACTTGAGGAGCTCTACAGCAAGTGCCTAAAAGGAAAGAGGTGGAGCCTTTCAAAGAGCGACTACATCCCGTTCATCGCCGACTACGTAAGGAGTAAGTACGGCCACTGGAAGTTAAGAAAGGTAAACATTGACAGGTACGACCGGATTGAGGAGAACTGGGAGCTCCTTGAGAAACTCCTTGACGAAAGGGATTTGCAGCTCTACAGGGAGCTCTTAAGGAACAGGTACTACTTCGCAAGAGTAAAGAAGAAAGAGTTTACCGGCAAGAAGGTCGTTTACTCGGTTAAGGTTGACAGCCCCTGCCACTCATTCGTAGGCAACGGCTTCATAAACCACAACACCGAGGCAAGGCTCTCTAAGGTTGCTCTTGAGCTCTTAAGGGATATAGAAAAGGACACGGTTGACTTCAGACCCAACTTTGACGGAAGTTTAGAGGAGCCGGAAGTTTTACCTGCAAGGTTCCCCAACCTCCTCGTAAACGGAGCAGCGGGAATTGCCGTTGGTATGGCAACAAACATTCCTCCCCACAACATTAAGGAGGTCTGTCAGGCAGTTAAGTACCTCGTTGACCACCCCGAAGCAACTATCGAGGAGCTCCTAAACTTCATCAAAGGTCCAGACTTCCCCACCGGAGCCGAAATCATCAACCCCGAAGCCCTTCCCAAAATCTACAAAACCGGTAGGGGAAGCATCACAATAAGGGCAAAGCACAAAATAGAGGAGCTCAAGAGGAGAACGGCGATAGTTATAACGGAGCTCCCCTATCAGGTAAACAAGGCCGACTTTATAAAGAAAATCGCCGACCTCGTTAAAGAGAAAAAACTTGACGGAATAGCCGACATTAGGGATGAATCGGACAGAGAAGGAATAAGAGTAGTAATTGAGCTTAAAAGGGACGCAACTCCTCAGGTAGTCTTAAACAAGCTCTACAAGTTCACCCCCCTCCAGACCAACTTCGGCGTTAACTTCATCGCGTTAGTTAACGGCGAGCCGAAACTCCTTAACCTCAAACGCTACCTTGAAGAGTTCATTGAGTTCAGGCGTCAGGTAATCCTGAGGAGAGCCGCCTTCCAGCTGAGGAAGACGGAGGAGCGCCTCCACGTTCTTGAAGGTCTTTTAAAGGCGCTTGAGAACATAGACAGGGTTGTAGCAATAGTAAAAGGGGCAGAAAGCCCTCAGGAGGCTATGGAAGGCCTTTCGGAAGAGTTCGGCCTCAGCCAAAAGCAGGGCAAGGCAATTCTTGACATGAAACTTCAGAGGCTAACCGGCCTTGAGAGGGATAAGCTCAAAGAGGAGCACGGGAAGCTAACCGAAGAGGCACAGTACCTGAGATTCCTCCTTGAGAGCTACGAGGAGCAGAAGAGACTTATCAAAGAGGATATGGAAGAAATTATTGAGAAGTTCGGAGACGAGAGAAGAACGGCGGTAGTCTCAAAGGAGAGCGAGATAGACATTGAGGCAATGATTGAGGAGGAGGAAGTAGTAATCTTCCTTACCCACAAAGGCTTCGTTGCCCGCACCTCCGCAAGTACCTACAGAACCCAAGGAAGGAGCGGAGCAGGAGTTAGAGGAATAAGGACGAGAGAGGGAGACTTCGTTAAGGACGTAATAACGGCCTCATCAAAAGACTACCTTCTGATTTTCACAAATCAGGGGAAGGTTTACTGGCTCAAAGCCTACGAGATACCCAAGACCGAAAGGAGCTCAAGGGGACAGTCCATAAGGAACTTCCTTCCGGGAATGGCCGGAAATGAAATAGTTTCAAGAATTATTCCCGTAAAGGACTTTTCCGAGAACAAGGACATCTTCTTCGTTACCCAGAGGGGCTACGTTAAGAGAACGCCCCTCAACGAGTTCTCAAACCCCCGCTCAACGGGAATAACCGCAATCTCCTTGGAACCGGGAGACAGGCTCGTTTACGTAGGCCTCTCAAGCGAGAAGGACAACGTAATGCTGATTTCAAAGAACGGCCGTGCCATAAGGTTCCACGTTCAGGACGTAAGGCAGATGGGAAGGGTCGCAAGGGGAGTAAGGGGAATACTCCTTGACGAAAACGATTCAGTCGTAGCTGCAACAATAGTTGAGCCCGACGATAAGTACCTTCTAATTGTCCTTGAGAAGGGCTACGGTAAGAGAGTTCTGATAAGTGATTTTCCCCTTCAGAGAAGGGGCGGAAAAGGGGTAATTGCGACTAAAACTTCCGATAAGACCGGCAAGGTTGCCGACGCCCTAACTTTAAAGGACGACGAGCCGATAATTCTCGTCTCCAGGAAGGGGAAAATCATAAGGGTTAATAGCTCCGACATTCCCGTTTACGGAAGGCACACAAGGGGCGTAAGAATTCAGAGACTATCTGAAGACGATGCAGTAGTCTCAGTCTCAAAAGTTCAGGAAGAGGAGGTTTAGAGGTGATTGACATAAAGGCGGTTAGGAGAGAGCCCGAAAGAATTAAGGAGCTCCTATCCAGAAGAGATAAGGTCTACGCAGAAATGGTTGATGAGCTCTTAGCAGTTGATAGAGAAAGGCGGGCCCTAATAACCGAAATTGAGAACCTTCAATCAAAGAGGAACAAACTCTCAAAGGAGATAGGAAAGCTCTTTAAGGAGGGCAAAAGGGAGGAAGCCCTTAAAATAAAGGGTGAAGTTGAGGAGATTTCGGAGAAGGTTAAAAGGTTAGAAAAGGAGCTAAAGGAGGTAGAGGCGAGATTTAACCGCCTCATCCTCTCAATCCCTAACCCTCCTCACCCTTCAGTTCCGATTGGGGAGGACGAAGAAGATAACGTCGTGGTTAGGGTGTGGGGAGAGAAACCGGAGTTTGACTTTGAGCCCCTTCCCCACTGGGAGATAGCCGAAAAGCTCGGAATACTTGACTTCGAAAGGGCTACAAAGCTGGCAGGCTCAAGGTTCGTCGTCTATAAGAAGTGGGGAGCAAAGTTAGAGAGGGCTTTAATCAACTTTATGTTGGACCTTCACACAACCGAGCACGGCTACGAGGAGGTAATTCCTCCGTTCCTTGTTAACACAAAAACAATGACGGGAACGGGGCAGCTGCCGAAGTTTGAAGAAGACCTATACAAGGTTGAAAATGAAGACTTGTGGCTCATTCCGACTGCCGAGGTTCCCCTAACAAACCTCCACGCCGATGAAATTTTGCCGGAGAAAGAGCTCCCCAAGTACTACACCGCCTACACCCCCTGTTTCAGAAGAGAGGCGGGAGCTCACGGAAGGGACGTAAGGGGAATAATGAGGCTCCACCAGTTTAACAAGGTTGAACTGGTAAAAATCGTCCACCCGGAGAAATCCTACGAGGAGCTCGAGAAACTGGTAAGAGAGGCAGAAAGGGTACTTCAGCTACTCGGCCTTCACTATAGGGTCGTGGAGCTGTGCACCGGAGACTTAGGCTTTTCGGCGGCAAAGACCTACGACATAGAAGTCTGGATACCCTCACAGAACAGGTACAGGGAAATCTCATCCTGCTCAAACTGTGAGGACTTTCAGGCAAGAAGGGCCAAAATCAGGTTTAAGGATAAAAACGGTAAAACCCGCCTTGTCCATACCCTAAACGGCTCGGGACTGGCGGTAGGAAGAACGGTAATAGCAATCCTTGAACAGTACCAGCAGGCAGACGGTAGCGTTATTGTTCCGGAGGCTCTTAGACGCTACCTCCAAATTGATAGAATTCCCCCACTTTAACGGTAGTAGACCCGGTAGACAAACTCAACTTCTGCTCTGTCCTGTGGCCCTTGAGCCCTGACGGTAACGTGGTAGAGCCTCGCTCCGTCAGTCCTCTCTGCATCCCTGCAAGTTCCGTTCTCTTCAGGGATGCAGTGTTTCAATTCGGCCTCCATCTGGAAATTACCGAGCTCAGAGTAGGCTCCCAGGCCTATTGGGATGTTTGAAATAATCCCCGGCCGGTCACAAGCTGCCGGGTCCTGAAGGGAGTCACACAGGCTTCCCCTCTCCATTAAAGTTATGAGGTAATCTGCTATTCCCCTACAGGCTTCATAGGCAGAAGAGTACTCCCTCTTAAGGCCGGAGACCCTTGTACTCTGGCTCCCCATATAGAGGAGTACGCCCACAAAGGTAAGGGCGATAAGGGCAAGAACTATTGAAGAGAGCAGGGCAAAACCATTTCTCACGGTTACCTCTTTAAGTTCATCGGTTTTGTAACCAGCTTAACTACTTTCCACCTGTAGTGTTCGCCATCCCGGACGGATGAGTAGGAGAGTTCTACACCGTCAACTTCAAGGTTCCCGGAAAACGAAAAAGAGGTATCTTTCCCCGAGTTCTGGACTAAGAGGTAAAACCTTACCTCTTCAAGGTTCTCCGTTAACTGTTCAAGAGTAGGGTTGATTGTACTCGGGTCAATCAGGGCACCATTCCACTTATACCTTACTTTAAAGTCAGCCACGCAGAAGACGATAAAGTTCCTGGCACCTCCTCCCAGCGGGTTACCGTCGGAGTCAAGGAGCTCCCTTACAAAAACCTTTGTGCCGGGCGCACAGTGGTGAGGTTGAACTGACGAGGCGGCCAGTCTATAGCCGATTGCCGTACAGTACTGGTTCTTGCATCCTGAGGAAACGTGGCTATCGTAGGGAAATGCAAGTAGTACCTTTCCGGCCGCTCCAGGAGGACACGGGTTGCCGACCTCAATGTTACAGGCTCCTCCCGGAGCCACGAAACTCCCTTGAAGGTCAAGGTAGACCACGCAGTCGTACGTATCCGGAAGCTCGTCAACGATAACGCTGGCTATGTTCCCATCTGTCCCGCAGGATATCATAGCCCAGCCTTGGGTTTTACTGTTAGTTACGTTGTACGTTGACCGGAGTATTAACCTTCCATGGGCAGCGTCGTACTCAACGGGAAGGTCCTCAGTCCGGTCAGGGTTATCCCTCGCTATTCCGAAGCCGGCGTGCTCAACGTCCTGTCTTACAATCTCAAGGTTGATATTCCTCTCAATCTGAGAGGAGATTGATACAGATTGAGTTTTGAACCCTTTAAATAAGTTAAGGTAAGCAAAGTAGATTGCGGCAAGGACGACCAGCGTTATTGCAACGACTACCATTAACTCAACGAGTGAAATTGCCCGTCTCATCATCAATCCTTGGCTATTAAAGTTTCCCCAGACACTGATTTAAAGTTTCCCCTCTCCCGCCAGCAAACCTCAATTCTAACTTTCTTAATTTCAAGGGCAGAATCCTCCTTAACTGTTAAGAAGATTCCAAAGCGCCTTTTAACGTTACCCACCTGTCTCTCAACGAAATTTTTCCCGTTGAGGGCGTCCTCGCAATCGTTGGCCCCGTTGTTAAGAGCTGGCGTAATTTCGTCGTAGCTCCGCTCCCTTATTAGCTCAACCTCCTCCCTCAGAATACTTACCGCCTCGTCCCTGAGCTGGTTTGAGAGGGTTATCCTGTAGGAGAGAACAAGACCTGCCACGAGCCCGAGGGATACGATGGCAAATATTGCACTGGCAACAAGGACTTCAAGAACTGTAAAGCCGCCTCTACTTGCACGCCGTTCCATTCCACCTGCCGACCCTTACGTAGGTTTTTCCCACAGATATACAGTCAAAGTCAGGGTTCAGGGAGGAAATTCCCCGAACTTTTGAGATTATGTTCCTCCTTACCGATATAATGCCTTTCCTGTCAATCGTAAAGGTTACCCGTCCTCCAGAAGAAGAACCAAAGGGCGTAAGGAGCTGATAGGTATACAGAACTTCATCAGTTGACGCATCTTTAACGGTAAGTGACTTATCCACGATTTCCAGTTTATAGCTCCTTTTCCTTGAGAAGGCCTCCATTCTCAGCTTGTTTATCGTTGTCTCCAGTGTACGAACGTCCCTCTCTACCTCGGTCTTAAGTTTCCAGCGGGAGTACGAGTGGAGAGCAAGGGAAGAGAGAACGGCGACAATGATGAGAATTACTATCGCTTCTATTAAGGTAAACCCTTTTCTACCTTTCATCTTTCAAGCCACAGGAGTAGTTCTCCTACTCTGACCCCTCCTCCTGGAGCAACCACGGTCGGCGGGGCTTCCGGAACTATCCCCTGATACCAGTTAGTGCTCCTGCCCTCGTTCTCCGAGAAGCTCCCCTCCTTCAGCTGGAGAATTCTGGTGTTTGAGAGCTGGACGAATACAGTCCCCTTCAGGGGAGAGCTCTTAAGCTCTTCCCCGGGAGGAGCCGACGGACAAGAAAAATCAACTCCTGAACCAAGGGCGCAGTTAAGCATCCAGTACCTTGATTTCCCTCCAACGCTACACACGTCTCCAGAGGGCATAGCGGTACCAAAGAGGACCGCGTTGTTGTCTTTTAGGAAGAGAGGGTCGCTAAGAGCCTTCTCCTTCAGATATTCTCCGTAAGAGGGTTCAAGCTCTATCCTCCAGCCAGCCATCTCGTGGTTGTTAACAACAGAGCTACATACCCTTCCAGGCTCTTCATAAACATGCTCCGTTATGAGGTCACAACCCGAAGAATCGCACTTCAGAGGAAGCCCGTAGATATAGTTTACCGAGTAAGTAGTAGCATCGTCTTCTTTCCAAAACCACTTGCCTGTTCCAAAGTAAATGTACCTGATAATTTTGTTGTCAAAATCCCTTTGATGGGAGGAGAAATAGGAAACAAAACAATCACCGTATATAACCCTTGAAACTACAGGATTTATCTCCCCGTCCAGATAAGTAGTATAGCTCCAGTTTTCAGGTTTACCTCCCTTTACATTAAATGCTACAATTCCCCCCTGCCACTTACCATTCCTTAACCGGGAATAACCTACAAAGAGATAATCACTATAGCCGTCTTGGTCGTAGTCAAGTCCCCAGTTAAATAGCCTTCCACTGAAAGATTTGCCCTTGTCAAGGGAGAAGGTCCGGAGGAGCTGGCCGCTGTTAAGGTCAAGGACAAAGTAATAGAGTTTATCGTCCTTTCTAGCAACTCTGGCTTTGGGGGTATCCGGGCCCTCCCCAAATACTACGTAGTACTTGTCAACGTATCTGTCGTTCTCATCGTCCCACACTTTCGCCTTTACAATTCCCGGACCAGAAAAACTCAGACCAAGGTTCCTGTCTGTGAACTCCCACATGAACTGAGGGTTTTCGGGATCTGTGATGTCAATTGCAAAGTAGGAAGAGAGTCCTATACACTCCTCATCCCCATCCTCAGGGTTAGGACAGGTATCGGACGGAGGGAAAACATAACCGTAGTTTTCCTTACAGTACTTGCTACTTACTTCATTTTCACATACCGTTCCCCCTCCGAGGCGCATTCCCCCAATAAGGATTTTCCTTCCATCATCAAGGTTTAAGATGAAGGGCTGAAGGTCTACCAAGTACATGTGGCGGTAGTCGGGGTCGGCAAGGTACCTGAGGTAGGGAAGAGCATTCTTTGGTATGAAGGCCCAGAGTTCCTCTCCCAACTCAGACGTCCCGGGAGAGTCTTTCTCGTTCTGCAGTCGGGCAACTTTACCAGAGGAGCCTACGGATTTTACATAACCTACCTTAAAAGCGTGGAGCATTCCATCGTTTGCACCAACAAAAGCAACGCTGTAGTCACCGTAGTCAACAATCGTTGGACTTGAATAGACTATATCCCCCAGCTTCCACACTTTTCCTGAGCCGTCTGTCCTGCTCCTGCAGCCGGGGATATCCCTTCCTCTGATATAGTCTACGAGGTCATCCGGGGAGGAGATGCAAGGAGGAAACTCGCTCCCAAGGTAATCACTAAAGCTGTTAAGGTTACTCTTCGTAAACTCAACAAGTTGATTTTCCTTGCTTACCGTAAAAACTCTCCTTTCAGTCTCGTCAGTCTCAAGGAGTTTCTGGCCTGCCTCCCAGAGAGGGTGGAGCTCATCAAAGGAGGTATATGTCGCAACAAGGTCTTTTGGAGTTCCGTCAGAGTTACTGGAGTAGGTATCAATGAAGAGCTCCCCAGTTGATTCTTCAACTCGCCACTGAAGAATCAGGTCGTCCAGCACCTCAAGGTACTTGTCTATATCGGTATCCTCTCTTAGGTTTTGAACGTTCCTCGTTGCGTAAAGCCACCAGGCGTAGAGGTAGCCTATCCAGCTTACCGTGTTGCCGCTGAGCTTACGGTTCGGGAAGAACGTGGCCTGAAGAGAGAGACTTCCCTTTTTGGACTTGGCTGAAAGCATACAGGAGGAAGTCCCCGATGCTGCTTCTATCCTCTCAAAAATTTCAGCAAGGGCCCTGTAGAACTCGTCCGGGTTATCGGCATAGTAAGCGTGGCCGTCAACGTCGGTTCCCCCGTGACGGGCCATTTCATCAAGTTTTTCCTTGGCTTTTTCCGAAAGTCCCACTCCGACAATGTAGGTTTTAACGTCAAAAGTATACTCATCGCCGTCTATTTCAACTGTAAGGTTTCTCAACTGGTCTATCCTGTTAAGGACTTGAGGCATAAGCTCGTCAGCACTCTTCTTGTGTCCACTTTCATCAACGCTCGGAAGTCCGTCCGTAACGTATACGATAAAGTTCTTCTGACACCTGTACTCAATTGGTGAGCTACTCCCTTTAAAGTAATCAATTGCAGTTCTAAAGGTTCCGGCTGTTGGGGTAAGACCAGCGTTAATAATGTAAGAACACCTGTTTTTATCACTCTTATTACAGCTCATATAGCCACTTTCATCGTTCTCCTTTGGGTCAAGTTTTTCCCACAGCTCCTGATAAGTTGATGTAGTATTACCATACTCATCAACCAGGTCATCAACAGGAACGTGGAGGTATCCGTCTCCCGGTGAGCTATTTGAAAACCACGTCCTACCGACGTGGTACCACATCAGACGCCTTCCAAAGTCAAGGTAGCCGAGAGCTATGTCAGTGTCAGTAGGATAAAGCCTTGACCTTCCCTGGTAGCCATAGTATCCGCTAAATCCATCGCTCGTTCCCCTTTTCTCGTCGTAAAATCGGTAAACATCGTATGGTGACCCCTCTCTGGGGTCATAGCTCGTTGAGTAGGCAAAACCTGTTCCCTGACTACTGCCTGAGTAGAAAGGGTAGGCGTGTTTATAGTAGACGTAGTTGCTCGGGTCAGTCGGATTTCTTAGGCGTTTAACTTTAGGGTAAATGAGCTCGCAGTACTTATTCCTCGTGGAACTTCCTAAAGGGTAGGCGTTAATTATCTCATCGGCGAAGTAGTACGGGTCAAAGAGGGGATTTCCTCTCCTACAACTGTTGAGGCACGCCGTTTTAAAGTCCGTTCTCTCCGTCTGGCAGTAGGCTACACACGAGTCAACGCACGGGCCTGAGGGGCAGTCGTCATCACCGTTACACTCAACAGAGGGATTCTCATAGCAGACCTTTTTGGGCTTAGGACAGTAAGACCTCGGGTCGTAGGAGACGAAGTAAGGTGAGTTATGGAGGTGGTATCTCCTTACTCTTGAAGGCAGACGGTACGTCATAAGTCCTATTCTTAATCTATCTTTATACTTATCTATGAGGGTTCTCAAAACTTTCCTTGCCACAACTGACTTGCTTGCCGGTGAGTACGAACCTACCGCCTCACCGTAAAAGTCCTCATCCATAGAGTTTGAGTTATCAAGTATTATTAGGACGTTGGGTTTTACCTCCCCCAAAAGGAACGGAGGAATCGCCTCATACTTTCCGTTACCCTCATAACCGGGAGACTCTTGGCTGAGAAGGGCCACTAACAGGGGAATGAGGATGAATCTCAGAAGAGCTTCCATCTTTAATCCCTGTCAACAGGTTCAATTTGAGCGTCATAGAGCTTCCCCTTAAGGTAGATTTCCCTTACAAGGTAGCGTTTTCCCTCTTTAACCCCTTTTAGGGATCTTATTCTCATAGGAAGACACCTGAGTCCTGTTTCTGTGTCAAAACACTCATCTCCGAGGTAAAGACCTATGTAGCTTTTACTGGAGAAGCCATCTTCAGGGGATATCCTGCTCTCCTGTTTGCCGCTCTCCAGCAGAACGGCACCTGAGCTCAGGGGAAGGAAGAGCAACAGTAAGGAAACCAACAGGCCCATTGAACCTCCGAAGAGACTTACCAAAGGTAATTTAACTTCAGTATAAAGTAAAGTCAATCCTTCATCTAATGGTTACAAAAACCCTGAAGTAGCGCCTGTCCACCCTGTACACAAGTTCCCAGCCGAGCATAGCACTCAAAAGGGTTGCCAGCTTCAGCCCAACCCCTGAACCTGAGGCCGAAGGGGGCATACCGGTATCATTAACGAATAAAATACGGCAGGATTTGTTCACTCTTTTCATCTCAACCTTTACAAATCTATTAGAGTACTTAAATGCGTTCTCTATGAGGATTTGGAAGAGGTTTTCAGCATCCTGTCTCTTTACCTTTACACTAAAGGGGCACAGGTTAAGCTCAAGCTCCCTATCGGGAAAGAGATTATGATACTTTGATACGAGCCGTTTTATCAGGGAGGAGATGTCCATAAAGATTTCTTCCTGCTTTGTCTCAAGGGAGCGAACGTATTCAAGGCTCTTCCTAAAGTCTTCTTCAAGAAAGGTATAGGACTTCTTAAGCCTCATAAGGGCTTTGTCTGAGCCACACCTCCTGTTTAGCAGCTCAAGGTTAACTTTATTCAGGGATAGAAAATTCCCGAGTTTATGGGCGTAGAGCAAGAAGAAAAGCCTAATTAGGTCTTTTGCTTTCTTCTCCCTGCCCAAGTAGGAGAGAAAAGTCTTGTATATAAGGAAACTAATAACTGCTATGACGGGAACTTCAAGGAGAAAAAGTGCAGAAGTGTACGTTATCAGGGCTTCTCTTTTGAAGCAGTCGGCAAGTACCTGGTGTTCAAACCCTTTAAGTCCAAGGTAGTAGTAAAGGGAGATTGATATAACATTTACAGTTGATAATCCAATAAATAGGATAACAAGAAGGACCACTATAAACTTATGTTCAGTCCTTTGGAGGAAACTCTTCAACAAGCTTATAACCCCGTCCCTTATAGGTAATTATAGCGCCTTCTGGCAAAAGCCTTCTCAATTCTTTAATGTATGTCCTCAGGACGTCCTCGCTGACAGGTTTATCACGCCAAACGTATGACATTATCCTTGATTTAGGAACGATTTCCCCCCTGTTCTTAAGAAGAAAAACTAAGAGTTCCCAAGCTGTAGGGGATATTCTTACTTCCTCTCCTCCTTTAAGGACGATTCCCCTCTTTAAGTCAACCTCCACATCCCCTATTCTTTCAATAGGGTAGGATATACCCCTCCTGGCGAGGGCCTTTATCCTGAGGAGGAGTTCCCTCGGCTCAAAGGGCTTCGTGAGGTAGTCGTCTGCCCCTCTGTTAAAACAGAGTTCTTTATCCTCTATCCTGTGCTTTGCTGTAAGGATTAAAACGGGAAGCTTCGGGTTTTTCCTCTTTATATCCAACAAAATATCCTCTCCGGGGTGGTACTTGAGCATTAAATCAAGAATTACAGCATCGTAGAGGGATAGGTCTTCGTACTCTACTTCTCTTTCGTCCTTAATCCACTTTATCTCAATACCGTAGGAGGAGAGGTATTCCTCTACAGATTCTCCTAAAAGCTCGTTATCCTCTATTAAAAGCACTCTCATAGTTAAAGGGAAAAGTCTTCTCCCAAATAAACTTTCCTGACTATCTCCTGGTTTGCAACTTCCTCCGGCTCACCTGAGGCCACAACCCTACCGTGGGCTATTATGTAAACCCTATCTACTATTTTAAGAGTTTCCCTAACGTTGTGGTCGGTTATGAGGACTCCGATGTCCATCTCCTTGAGCTCCCTTACAAGACCCTGGATGTCGGAGACGGCAATCGGGTCTATTCCGGCAAAGGGTTCGTCAAGAAGAAGGAACTTAGGATTTATCGTTAGAGCTCTGGCTATCTCAAGCCTGCGCCTCTCGCCGCCGGAGAGGGAGGCCGCTTTCTGATTTCTGAGGGAGGAGATGCCGAACCTCTCAAGGAGCCAGTCGGTTCTCTCCCTAATCTCCCTCTCAGAGTAGCCGTGCATTTCAAGGATTGCCCTAACGTTCTCCTCAACGGTTAACTTCCTGAAAACCGACGGCTCCTGAGGAAGGTAGGAAATACCCTTTCTCGCCCTGACGTAAGTGGGCTCGTTAGTAATCTCCTCTTCTCCTATAAAGACCTTACCTCCGTCGGCCTTAACCAAACCAACTATACAGTAAAAGGTTGTAGTCTTACCCGCTCCGTTAGGACCTAAAAGGCCTACAACTTCCCCCTCAAAGACTTCAATGCTGACGTTATCTACTACTTTCTTCTTGCCGTATACTTTTGTTATTCCATCGGCCTTTAGGAGGTTAAGGTCTCTTACTTTTTCCACCCTCTTCCTCGGGGAAGATAACGGTTTTTACCCTCGTTCTATTCCCGATTACTTCAACCCTGCCGCTTCTATAAGCAATAATCTTATCTCCGGTTAGGACGTTCTTACCCTGCCTTAGCTTTGCATCTCCTATAAGAACAACCTTTTCCTGAGCAGGGTAGTAAATGAGCTGTCGGCACCATCCCTCACCCCTTTCGTCCTTTATGTAAACGTTCCCAATAGCCACTATTTTCTTTATCTCTTTACCGGTTTTAGTGAAGTAAATTACGAGCTTATCGCCCTTTAAAAGGGTTTTTCCGTGCTGGGCTATTACGTTGCCCACGTAAACGGCCAACTTTTTATTATCATCATAGGTTAACTTTTGAGCTTCTATTACTACCGGGAGCCCCCTCTTAACTTCAACCTTCTCCCTCTGCTGAGCGTAAACTCCGACATAGGGAGCAAGGAAGAGGAGGAACAAAATCAAGAGCTTCTTCATTTTCCTTCTCCGGTTATTACAGTTTTTACCTGCTGTGTGATTATAACCTTTCTCTTATCTAACTTGAGAGTACACTCCTTTCCGGTTGTAGTGGCACTCCCGCTCTTTACCAAACAGCCCTTATCTGTCTTAAAGAGCTCTCTCTCCACAAAATAAACTCCCTGCGGAGAGGCGGCAGAGAGCTCCCCCGTCTCCATCTCAACCCCTTCCAACTCCAGCTCCCCCCTCTTCCTGTCAAAGAGGGCTTTACGGGCCCTAACAACAATGGGGGGAGAGCCGGAAACGGTTAAGACGGGAGAGTCAAGCTCTATCAGCTCCTTCTCCCTAAAAACCGCAAGGGGAGATTTAAGAATCCACCTGCTTTTTCCCGAAGACGTAAGGACGAAGTTCTCAACGGTCTGTTTCTGGTGGAGCTTCACGGAAATCTTCTCCGGCGGGTTCTCCCTCCTTGAAAGGAAAATAATGAAAGGAATGAGGGAGGAGAGGGCCAAAATGAGGGCAGCCTTATAAAAGAAGCTCCTGCTCATTCCCTTTCTCTGCTTAAGAGGTAGTCAATAAACTCCCTGACGGCCCCCCTACCACCTTCCCTTCGGGAAACAAAGTCAACAACGACCTTTACTTGGGGAACCGCATCGGCGGGAGCTCCCGAAACTCCTACTGCCTTGAGGAGGGGCAGGTCGGGAAGGTCGTCTCCCATAGCCGCTACCTGCTCATCACTTAAGGAGTACTTCTCCTTCAACTTCCGGTAAACCTCCATCTTGTCGGAAACTCCCTGATAGAGCTCCTCAACTCCGAGCTCCCTGCACCTTTTCTCAACCTGCCAGGAATACCTCCCGCTAACGACGACAACTATAATTCCTTCCCTTAAAGCCCTTACAATTCCGTAGCCGTCTTTGATATTAAAGAACTTTACTTCCCTTCCCCAAGGGTCGTAGGAAATTGTACCGTCGGTTAAAACTCCGTCAACGTCAAGGATTAAGAGTTT
Organism: Desulfurobacteriaceae bacterium; assembly: GCA_027068415.1. GTDB lineage: Bacteria > Aquificota > Aquificia > Desulfurobacteriales > Desulfurobacteriaceae > Thermovibrio. The sequence goes on from JAMOTD010000009.1 coordinate 214,517, forward strand.
TACCATAGGGGGAGCTCCTCTTCCGAGATTGGTTTAAAACCTGTGAACTCAACATTAACGTTAAGGCATTTTACACAATTAAGGTGGCAACCGCAGAAGACCCCGTAAGAGTTCCAGTGGACGTGGCCGTGAATCAGGAGGGAGTAGTCACCGTCTTTAAACTCATTGGTTATCCTCTCCTGAAGCTCAAGGTACCTGTAGGTTCTTAAGTCCTTGGAAGGGAAGTGGCACAGGAGAACCTTTTTATTCCCGATTTCAACACAGCAGGAGAAATCGTAGATGTAGTCAAAGAACGGTGAGAGCTCCCCCTCTTTAAACCACCAGTCGTGATTTCCCATTACGAGGATTTTCTCCCCGGGGAGGGAAGTCCACTCCTCAAGGAATCCTTCGGGAAGCCTCCAGGCAAAGTCGCCGATAACGAAGAGTCTATCATCCTTACTAAGAACAGCCCTGAGGCTCTCTAAAATCCGTATCTCAAAGCCGGGCTTTCTCTTTAAAGGGTTGAGCCTAACGATATTTGAGTGGAAAAAGTGGCAGTCGGCAATAAAGTAGTTCATAGGGGAATTATAAAGGGGGCTGAGCCCCCTTTAAAGATTACTCGGGATTATTACCGGGAAGCTGAGGGAGAACCCTTGCCTCAAGGGGTACTTCACCGGTCATTGAGCGGAGGAAGGCCGCAATCTTCTTGGCCTCGGAATCAGTCAGCTTCTTACCGAGCTCCTTGGCGGCCATCACCTTAACGGCCTCTTCAAGGCTGTTTACGGAGCCGTCGTGGAAGTAGGGAGCGGTAACCCCTACGTTGAGTAGCTGAGCAGTCCTGAACTTGTACTTATCTGCAGGGTTTTTCGTAACCTTGTACCTGCCGAGGTCGTCGTTCCACTTAAACTTGTGGAACTGGCCGTCTGAGAGGACGGGACCGTTGTGGCAGGCAGTACAGCCGTACTTAACGAAGAGCTCCATTCCCTCCTTCTGCTCTTTGGTTAGAGCACTATCGTCTCCGAGGAGGTATCTCTGGAAGGGAGAGTTGGGAGTATTTAGAGTCCTCTCAAAGGCGGCAACTGCCTTAACGACGTTTGTAAAGTTAACCGGGTCGGGGTCGCCGGGAAAGGCCTTTTTAAAGAGCTCCACGTACTCGGGAATTGCCTTCAGCCTTCTTACAACGAGCTCGGGGGTTGCGTTCATTTCAACGTGGGCCTGAATGGGCCCCTTAGCCTGCTCCTCTAAGGTGGGAGCTCTACCGTCCCAGAACTGAACCTTCAGGAAGCCGGAGTTAAGGGTTGTCGGGGCGTTCCTTCCACCGGTCTTCCAGCCGTGGCCGAGGGAGGTCTTAACGTTGTCGTCTCCGCCCAGAGAAAGGTTATGGCAGGTATTACAGGAGATAACCTTGCTTCTTGATAGCCTCGGGTCGTAGTAGAGCATCTTACCGAGCTTAACCTTCTCCGGAGTAAGGGGGTTGTCTGCCGGAATCGGCGGAAGTGCCGGAAGCGGAGTAAAGAACTTTTTGTACTTGGCGTAGGGGTCTTTTGAGGTAGTAGCAGAAGAAGTAGTAGCATGGGTTTGGGCTTTTTTTGCTTTTCCGTGAGCTACAGGGGTACCGTAGAGCTCCATCGCTGCCCTTCTAATACCGAGGCCTCTGGGCATCTTTCCTTCCCTTACGGCCTTTCTGGCGGCCTCAACAAACGCTGAGGAGCTCTTAAACTTCTTAAGAAGCTGCTCCTTTGTAGGAGCCAGCACCCCGTTGTGGCAACCTGCACAGTTGGTCTCCCAAACCCCGGCATTGGCAGAAGAGCCTATAAGGAGAGCTCCCGTTAAAGCAAATAAAAACTTTTTCATCTCTCCCTCCTTTAAAAGAGTTATGGTTTCCTAAATAGGAATTTTATCCTTGTGCAAGAAGTTTTCAACTAATGAGGGAGAGGGCAACCGCGCGGGCATCTTGAGGTTGTGAAAAGGGGTAGACGGGAACATCAAGGAGTTTTTTAAGGCTGTCGTAATTACTCTTAAAACTTTCGTCTTCTTCTTTAAACACGTTCAGTACAACGCCTTTTATGCTAATCCCTTCACTCTTACAGGCCTTTACTGTTAAAAGGGTGTGGTTTATTACCCCCAGCTTGTTAAGGGCAACAACTATTACGGGAAGGGAGAGCTCCTTAACCAGGTCAAGGTAGAGGTAGTTCCAGGTTATTGGAACCATAATTCCACCCGCCCCCTCAATAACCAAAAAGGAGTAAAGCTCCGAAAGCTCGGAAATTCTCTCTTTAATTTGCTTGGCGCTAACCTTCACCCCCTCAATATCTGAGGCAACCGAAGGGGCAACGGGCGTTTCAAAGGAGTAAACGGGCTCAAGGTAAATCCCGGAAGCCTCGGAAAGGAGGCGGGCATCTTGGCAGTAGGGCTGACAACCGGTCTCAACAGGCTTAAAACCTACAGCCTCTACGCCCAAGTCCCTCAAAGCCCTTATCAAAGAGGCCGAGAAAAAAGTTTTACCGACTCCCGTATCTGTTCCCGTTATGAAGAGCATTTCAGGTAAGAGCCCCTAACTTTATCCCGGTTTGACAGTGATTTTAGAATAGACTGCTCCTTTAATTTTAGCTCACCCTGAAACTGTGCAAGGAGACGGTCTAACTTGGCGGCCTCTTCGGGAGTCAAGGAAGAGAGGTTTTCAGAGAGTATTACCAAAACCTCCCGGGCTTTTTCGTAATTCTCCTGCTGAACTAAAACGATAAGACGGGAGATTAACCTTTCAATTTCACTTCTTCCCAAGCTTCTTTAACCCTCTCAAGCATCATTATTGCGTTCTCAAGTGCCAGCTCGTCGTTGTCTTTATTAGCAATAAAGAGGCCCGCAAGGAGCGTTTCGTAAAACTCCCTCAGGCTCTTCGCAACCTCCCCTCCGGCCTCCATGTCAAGGGAGGAGTTTAAGACCTGAATTATTCTTTCGGCCTTGGCTATTGAGTTGACTTTACCGGGGATGTCTCCCTGACGGAGCGAAGTTAAGGCCTCTTTAAGGAGCAAAATTGCCTTATCGTAAAGGAGGATTACTCTCTCTACCGGCGTAGAGGTTTCAACCTGCATCTTAAGGTAGGGGTTCATCGTTCACTCTCCCTTAGCTCTGCTTTAAAAGGGTTGTTTGACCAAAAGTTGAGGCGATTTTGGCGCGGAGCTCCGCCATTTGCTGTTGAAGGAGCTGAACCTGAATCAGCTGTTTCTTGAAAATCTCTATCTGCTCACTGAGCATTTTGTTTAGCTCGTTAATTCTCTCCCCAATCCTCTCCTTCTGGTCGTTTAAACTCTCTATCTCGTTCTCAACGGGGCTATCGGGACTTACGAGGAAGAGGAGGTAGTCTTGAAGTGAGTCTTTTAGCTGGGAGAGTGCGTCTTCAAGGGTGTGGGGGACATTCTCAATGAGAGAGTCAAGCTTTTCGGAGTCTATATTGACGTGGCCCGTATCCTTATCAACGTCAAGAAGCCCCAAGTTAAAGAGAGGTTGAAGTCTTGAGAGGATTCCTGACCTTATCATGTAGAGGGTGTTATCACCTGAGAGAACTCCGTCCTTTCCTGCTTTCTCGTTTATAAAGTCAACTACGGAGTTGTAGGCATTTATTAAAGCGTTAAGAGCATCTTTAAAGGGCTGGTAGTCGGCGGAGATTTCAACGGTTGAGGTACCTGTGGAACTAATCGTAAGCTCAACACCGGGAATTGCGCCAGTGAAGGTATTGGTAGGGGAGGTTATTGTAGCTCCGTAAACCTCTATCTGGGCGTCTTGAGCAGTTTGAACGTGGCTGTCGGAGTAGTCGTCCCCCAGCTGGAGCTGGTCAAGGAGGTCTCCGCTTCCGGTTTCTGAAATTGAGATTGTGGAGTCTTTACCTGTATCGCTCCCGGTTAGTAGAAGACGGTAGTTGCTACCGTCGTAGATGACAGAAGCCTTTAGTTTATCCTGAGCGTCGTTAATCGCCTTAGCTATCTCGGTTAAAGTGCTGGGCTTTGCGGAGTCGGCACTATCGGTATCGTAGTCTATAACCGCAACGGTCTGGCCTGCGTAAGTTATCGTTATTTGGCCGCCGGACGTTGCGGCGGCAGAGGAGAGGTCGGAAACTCCCGACTGAGAGAGCCAGACGTCATTTTTGGCAAGCCTGGTAACGTTAACCTGATAAGTTCCTTCAACGGCCTTTAAAGGGTCAACGACCGTAGCGCTTAAAACGTCGGGGGACGAGACAGATACCTTTTTCTCCTCAAGGAGGGTAGCTGAAGTGAGCCGATTAAAGGCATCGTAGAGGGAATTTAATTTTGACTCAAAGTCGTTAAGGGCAGAAACTTTATCGCTTATCTTTGACTCCTGCCGCTGGAGAAGTTTAACGGGAGCTATTTGGGACTGGTAGTAGAGGTTGAGAATCTCTTGATAATCAAATGTTCCTGCAAGGTTGCTGATGTAGAACTCTCCGGCCATTTAAAGGCTCCTTTAAGCTTTTTCGGAAAAGAGCAGCCCCGCTATTTCGTCGAGGTACTTTGCTATTTTTAAAACGTACTCAGGGGGAATCTGCCTTATTACCTTTTTGGTCTGTCTGTCTATTACTTTTACAACAACGATATCTGTTTCCTTATCTATTTGAATTTGGAGCTGAGTATTGAGCATGCTCAGTTTTTCTTTCAGGTTCTTTATTACCTCCTCAAGGAGCTCCGGGGAAACCTGAGAACTCTCTTTCTGCTGCTCCTGAGTTCTTTTCTGCTCCTGAGCCTGAACCTGGTGGCTCTTTTTAAAATCTATACTCTGGAGGTCGGTCTCAAGGGAGCTCTGAATATTTGCAACGAGCTTTACGCCCATAACCTTCCCCAACTAAAGCTATTTAGAAGGGGGCAAGCGCCCCCGAAAAGATTACCTGAGAAGCTGGAGAACGAGCTGAGGAAGCTGGTTGGCCTGAGCAAGCATTGCAGTACCGGACTGCATGAGAATCTGATTCCTTGTGAACTCGGACATCTCCTTAGCAAAGTCAACGTTCTTAATCCTTGACTCGGCCTCTTGAACGTTAATCCTCTGGCTTTCGTTGTTTGTAACAATCTTCTCAAGCTCAATCTGGTAAGAACCGATTAGAGCGTTAAGCTGGTCTACCTTCTTAATCAGGTCGTCAATATTCTTTATGGCTTTTTCAGCCTTCGCTTGACTTGTAACATCAATCGTAAATCCAGAAGCAGCAATAGTTATAGTTGAAGGAGACGAAGCTGTTGCCGCAGCCGTTGCAACTGCAGTCCAAATATCCATAGTAAGGTTCTGATTGGTTCTTCCTCCGTAATGAATAGTAAAAGTGTTTTTTGATGACTTAAATATCTTCTTACCGTTAAACTCAGTATCGCTGAAGATTTTTGAGATAACGTCAACGAGTTTGTTAATGTCCTGCTGAATGATTTCCCTCGTAGCATCGTCTTGTGAGTCGTTAGCAGCCTCAATCGCCTTTGATTTGATATCATTAAGAATGTTGTAGACGTTTTGGAGTGAAGCCTGTGCAATCTGGGCGATTGAGATACCGTCCTGTGAGTTCCTCGTTCCCTGCTCAAGGGAGATTGCATAGGTCTTCAGCTGGTCGGCGATGTAGAGGCCTGCTGCATCGTCGGCCGCCCTATTAATCCTATAGCCCGTAGCAAGCCTTTCAAGGGCTTTGTTCATGTTGTACTCGGTTTGCTTCAGGTTGAAGTGTGTAAAGTCGGCCTGGTAGTTGTAATTAATCCTCAGTGCCATGGCCTACCTCCTTACCTTTGGTTTTCACTTACCATTATCGTCAGAAAGCTTAAAGATTTTAGAAAGTGAAGGAAACCTATCGTAGAGGTAGGAAAGAAGGTAGCGGTTGGGGTTTTCCTGAAGGAAGCTCAAAAGAAGAAGAAGAGCCTCTTCACTCTTCCCCTCCCATTCAAGAAGCTGTGCTCTGTAAAGTTTTGAAAAAGGCCAATTAACTCTTGATAGTCTTTTAACATCCTTTTCTCTACCTGACTTAACGAGAAAACTAAAAAGTAGAGTGTGAAGAATAAGGTCCTCGGGATACTTAAAAACCAGTTTTTTAAGTATACGCTCGCTTTTTGTGAGCCAAAACAAGACAAGTCCGAGATTCCTACCGCCTCTCCTTTTCCAGAGCTTTTCTACTTCCTTAATTTTCTGAGGAGAGACCCGCGGAGGAGACCCAAAGAGAAGATCTTCCTCAAAAAGAGGAAGGCACTCCGAGGCTCCACCCCACTTTAACGAAAACGGGTTTTCATTAAGCTTATCAAGGAGAACGGCAGTTTCAATCAGACTATCAAGAGCTTCACTCTCCCTTCCTTCTATTCTTAAGACCCGATAATTCAAAAAAGAGAGCTCCGGCAGTTCAAAACCTAATTTCCTAAACTCTGAAATGGCCTCCTTGACTCTCTTATAATCACCGAGTTCCCAGAGAATCCTACAGTAATAGTTGTACATGAAAACTAAAAAGAAGCCATACTCTTCGGGCTTATCCCTTGCCCCTTCCAGAAACTCTTCAGCGTACTTAAGAGCCAAAGTCAGAAAACTCCTGTCTTTAGTAGAGAGAAGGCTATAAGTTTGAACAAGAAAAAACAACTTAAAGTTGTACTTTTGACTTCCCTTAGGTAAATACGAAAGCTCCTCTTTTAAAAGCTCCAGATTTCTTTCGGCTTTTTTTAAAAGGAGTTCCGGGTCGGCATAGCCGTAGTGGTTAACAAAAACGGGAATTCCAACTACTTTACGAGTTTTCGGAGATTCGTGGACCTTTCCCTCCCATTCAATACCCCTTCTGTGGATAAAGATGTGGGAGGAGACGGCCTTTACCTTACCGTCAAGGCCGAAGTTTCTAACCCCGATTGAGAAGGCTTCAATTTCGGCAGGAGCTCCCCTTAGCGCCACCAGAGCCTTCTTAAACTCTTCCTCTTCAAGCTCAAAGTCGGCATCAAAGTGCCAGAGCCAGTCTCCGGTAGCCTCCTTAACGGCCCTATTTCTGGCGTCTGCAAAGCCGTTCCACTTGTGGCGAAAAACCCTACAGCCGAAGCCTTTAGCAACCTCAACGGTTCTGTCCGTTGAACCGGTATCAACCAGAACTATCTCATCAAACTTACCCTTCAAAGACTTTAAAAGTCTCGGAAGGTTTCTCTCCTCATTCTTGGCTATTATACAGGCAGAGAGCTTCACTCCCCCTCCCTTAAGGTGTTAACAAAACAATCCTTTTTTTCTTCATATTTATTCAATTTTGACAGAACTCTTTCCTTAACCTCATTAATTTCCCTCAAAAAATCCTCGCCTATAAACCGGGAAAAATCAAACAAAGGATTAATAAGAGCAGCTCTCTTGAGTAAAGAGAAAGAAAGTTTCTTATTAATAAAGGAATACGCAAGATAATAGTGAAATTTACCCAGCTTTTCGGCAAGCTTGAAGGCAGAAGTGTAATTAGAAGAGCCAAGAAAATTAAAGAATTTCTTCTCAAGACGCTTTCTTTTCCCTTTTAAGGAAATACCGGATTCAGATAGAAGTCTATCGTAAAGTTCTTTTTCTTCAAAAAGCCACGAATAATACAAAGCATTAAAGTAATCTTCATGAAGCAAAAGGTCCTTAACTAAAAACTCAACTTCCTTACTTTTTCCGTAGGAGTAAATTTCCGATAATGAAAACTTTTCCAAAAATTTTCTCTTGATAACAGATTCGTAAGATAAATCCATCTTAAGAAAATTAACAGAAATATTGTTATCATGCACTCTATAAACAAATCCCTCTACATCTACTCCCTTAATCTCAAGGAATGGAAGGGTTCTTGACCAAAATTCATAATCTTGAGCCCGGGGAAAATTAGAATCATAGCCACCAAACTTCCCAAAAATTTCTCTTTTTAGACATGAAGCGCAGTTAGAAATAGGGGATTTCCTTATAATACATCTAATCAATCTCGTCCTATTTCTATAGAAGTCTGTTATAAATACTTGTTTTAAGGAGTCTTTACTTTCTTCAAAAAGAAGAACCTTCAAAGGGTAAAAAACCGAAACTTCAGGAAATTTATCTATTTCAACGGCAAAAGCGGTAAGGAGCTCCGGTTTAAACACATCATCGTCGTCAAGCCAGACAATCCACTCCCCCCGGGCAAGCTCTATACACCTGTTCCTCGCGTAAGGCCTTCCCTTGTTTTCCTCTCCCTTAAAGTACCTAACCCTTTCATCTTTAAATTTCCTTACAACCTCCTCAGTTGAGTCGGTTGAGCCGTCGTCGTAAACGACAACTTCAAAGTCGGGATAGGTTTGGGAGAGAACGCTTTCAATGGCCTCCTTAAGGTAGTTTGCCCTGTTGTAGGTGGGTATGCAGACTGAGAAAAAGGGCCTCTTTTTAAGGGGGATAGCCCTGAAAATTAGGGTACCCTTCTCGGTGGGGAGCTCCTCACACCGGTAAACCTCAACCTCTCTTTTCCACTTCTCTACTGCTCTTTTCTCTCCTTCCCTCTTTGAGTCGTCAAGCAGAAGCAGGAAGTCCTCTTTTAAATAGTCCTTTAAAAGGGGAACGGCCGGGTAGCGGGCCTTCTCCTGAGTGGTTTCCGGAGGACCGTCAACGAGTAAAACATCAATTTTCCTGCCCCCTAAAGCCGGGGGGAGCTCTCTCAGGTCGTACCAGAGCCACTCCTTACCGTCTATCAGGTAGCTAACCAGAGGAGCGTAAAGGAGCTTAACTCCCTTCAACCCGTGAAGCTCAAGCTCTCTCTTAGTCTTCTCGTAGTAGTTGTAGTCGTGCTCAAGTGAGATTAAAAGTCCTTCGGGGAAAAACTTTTCAAGGAGGTAGCCCAGAACAACCGTTGAAACTCCCGAGCCGGCCTCAACAATTACAGGCTTCTTCTTTTTTGAAGCCAAAATCTCCCTAACGGCCGCAATAAGGAAGTCGGGCGACGCAGCCCAACCTCTGGTAAAGGGGAGGGGGAAGCGAAAGTTAAAGAGACGGTTGAGCTGAACATAAGACTCTACCTGAAGGAACTCCGGACTAACCATCACCTTCTCCCACCAAAATCCTTACAAGTTTCTCTACCTCTTCCTCCCTTCCGAGCTCTTTTGCCGCAGAGGCAAGATTGTAAAGGTAATCCCTATCAACAGGGTTCATGGTAACGGCCTTGTAGAAAAAGCGATAGGCTTCCTCTCTCCTCTCACCTACCCAGTAGATAAAGCCGAGGAGGTTGTGGATGGGAGCTCCCTGATAAACTTGAATAACTTCTGAAGCAACTGCAAGAACTTCCTCCAATTTCCCTTCTCCCACGGCCTTCTCAAGTTCTTCAATTAAAGACTCAAGTTTCTCTATTCTTTCCTTTTTCGCCTCTATCTTGCCATCCTCCATACCCTGAACGGGTGAAAGGAGCTCTTTTGCCTCTTTAAAAAGTCCCATATTTACCAACACCTCAATAAGCTCCCTCAAGCTCTCCTGATTGTGGAACCTGAGGAGGGCTCTTCTTAAGTAGTCGGAAGCGTTTAAGTAATCAAAGTAGGATGCAAGTCTTTTGCCTATAAGGGTTAAAGCGGTAGCTTCAGCGACTTCCGGCCTTTCGTCCCAGGAGAGGAAGGGAAAGAGCTCCCTCTTCCAGTCGTACTCCTTTAAAACCCTCTTCCTGAGAGCATAACTTCTCCAAGCCGTGTCAATAAAGGAGTCGGCAAGGGAGTAGGTTGCGTAAGAGAGCTCTGCCAACCTCAGTTTTATCCACCTTAAGTTTCTGTAGAGGAAGTCGTAAATCTCGTAATCCCAAAGGTCTTCGTCAAAAAGGGCGCCCCTTTCAAGGGCCTCTTTTTTAAAGAGAATAACCTCACCGGGAATCCAGTCCTCAAGGGAGAGGCTGGCAACGAGGGAAACCTCCCTGCCGTAAACCTGCTGGTAGTTTTTAACCTCTTCCCCGCTTCTGGACCTTAAGATTATATTGGGAAAAACGGCATCGGCAGGGTTTTCCTCAAACTCCTCAAGGAGCTCCTGTATAAACTCCTCCTCAAAAGAGACGGTAGGTTTAACAATAAGGAGATAATCGGAAGATGCCTCTTTAACGAGGGCGTTAAGGAGAGCTCCGCCCTTCAATTCCCCGGTTTCAACGCTCTTTACGGGAAGTGAAGAGCTTTCCTCTGAGGAGGGTGAGGGAGTGACAACTTCTAATACTGATTCAGCGTTCAAAAAGAGGGATTCAACGAGCTCTTCTGAGGGTTTTCCAGTAACCAAAACCGAAACCTTATCCACCTTATCCTCCCAATCGGGGGTAGAGTTTTAAGAGAACGTCAGAGCCGTAAACTTCAATGCCAAAAAGCTCAAAGCCGAAGGCCTCACCGAGCCGGCGGGAGCTCCCTCCAAAGAGAGGAATAAAATCGCTACCTCCTAAAACCTTAGGGGCGTAAAAAAGGTAAAGCTTATCAACGAGGGAATTCTCAAGTAGCCTTCCCGCCAAGCTGCTGCCTCCCTCACACAGAACCGAGTATACTCCTAACTCCTCTTTTAAGGAGGTTAAAGCCTCCGCCAGGTCTATAACTCCCTCAACCCCGAAAACCGGAAGGAGTCTGACTCCCAAATCCCTCAAAATTCCGGCTTTGTAGGTTAAGAGGGAGCTCTGGTCGGTTATAACAATTAGCTCCGACGCCCTCTCTTTAACTAATCGGCAGTTGGTCGGAATTTTTAACTTCGGGTCAACGATAACGGCAAGAGGCTGACTCTCAACGGGGTACTCGCGGACGGTTAAAAGGGGGTCATCTTTCAGTACCGTTCCTATCCCAACCATAACGGCGTTGTGCCAGGAGCGGAGTTTGTGGACAAAAGCTCTGGCCTCCTTTCCCGTTATCCACTTTGAGCTGCCGCTTCGGTCGGCAATCGCTCCGTCAAGGGTTGAAGCAAGCTTAAGGGAGACGAAAGGGCGGGCGCTCTTCAGGTTAAAGACGAAATCCTCTATAAGCTCCCTACACTCACTCTCCAAAACCCCCACATCAACCTCAATCCCGGCCTCCTTCAACCTCTCAACTCCCCCGGAGGCAACCGGGTTGGGGTCTCTTACTCCAATAACTACTCTCTTTACTCCCGCTCTAATTATCGCCTCGGTGCAGGGAGGAGTTCTCCCGTAGTGGTTGCAGGGCTCTAAGGTAACGTAGAGTGTTGAGCCTTCAGCCTCCCTGCCGGCCTTTTCAAGGGCTACCCTCTCGGCGTGAGGAAGACCGGCCTTCCGGTGGTATCCGGTGGCGATAACTTTTCCCTCTTTTACTACAACCGCCCCGACGGCCGGGTTGGGAAGGGTTTTCCCTTTACCCCTGTAAGCCTCGGCAATCGCCAGTTTCATAAACCACTCATCTTGACTCAGCTCAACCCACAAAAGGAGCTCCTTAAGGACTGATATAATTTGAATGCTATGACAGCACAAAGGCTGAAACTAATTATAGACGAAGTAGACAGACACCTTGAGCTTCTCAATTACGAAGAAGAAAAACTTAAATCCGAACCTCTGAACGAAAACTCCTTAAGAGACTACGACAAGCTAATACTGTTAGATGCCTTTATTTTTCGCTTTATAAAAGTGCAAAGTACTATAGGTGAAAAGCTATTCCCTCACTTTTACGAGTTTTTAACGGAGAAACCTTACACAGAAGTTGCTTTTATAGACACACTAAAAACTCTCTGAAAATTTTGCTCCCGAGCAAATCCTGAAGTTTTGAAAACCTGAAGGCCAGAACGTCAAGCATATCCTTTTCTATCAGCGAGAGCTCCGAAAACTTCTCTTCGGTCATCGGAAATAGAGGAGAGCCTTTCTAAACCCCCCTCAAGCTCTCGGCGTACAGGTCGGCCTCTCTCAGGTATCCCTTCAATCTTCTTACGGCTAAAAGCCCTTGAAGTGGTAGTAGACGTAGAAAATTAAAAGGCCGATGAGAAAGATTAGTATCCCTATTTGCTTACCTATAGACTTCCTAAGACCGCTACTCAAGGAAGTTTACCGCCCTCTTAATCTCTTCCATTTTGGCCCCGGCAATCTCTGAGGCCTTCCTTGAGCCCTCCCTGAAGATTTCAATGAGGGAGTTTCTATCGGATAGGAGCTCCTCTCTCTTACTCCTTATGGGCTCAAGGAAAGCGTTAATGCTCTGGGCAAGGAGTTTTTTACACTGAACGCACCCTATCTCTCCCTTGCGGCAGGCCTCCTCAACCTCCTTAACCTTCTCTTCGGGGGTGAAGATTTTGTGGTAGGCGTAAACGGTGCAGACTTCCGGGTGGCCTGGGTCGGTCTTCCTTACCCTTGCAGGGTCAGTAAGCATAGTTCTGACCTTCTTCTCAACCTCCTCTTTTGTGTCTGAAAGGTAGATGCAGTTGCCGTAGGACTTGCTCATCTTCCTGCCGTCAAGGCCGGGGAGCTTAGGAGCTTCGGAGAGGTAGGGACGGGGCTCAACAAGGAGCTGGCCGAAGAACCTGTTAAACCTCCTTGCAATCTCCCTTGAGAGCTCAAGGTGGGGAATCTGGTCTATCCCGACCGGAACGGTGTCGGCGTCGTATAGGACTATGTCGGCAGTCTGAAGGACCGGGTAGCCGAGGAAACCGTACGTTGCGAGCTCCCTATCCTTAAGGTTCTCCATCATCTCCTTGTAGGTCGGGTTCCTCTCAAGCCACCTTACGGGAGTAATCATAGAGAGGAGAAGGTGGAGCTCGGCGTGCTCCTTCACCCAGCTCTGGACAAAAAGAGTGCTCTTCTCCGGGTCTAAACCGCAGGCGAGCCAGTCGGCCATCATCTGGACAGTATTTTCGGCCAAGTCTTTAGTGTCGTGGTATGAGGTTGTTATTGCGTGCCAGTCGGCAATGAAGAAGAAGCTCTCTGCCCTCTCCTGGAGCTCCAGCCACGGTTTAAGAGCGCCAAAGTAGTTCCCGAGGTGGAGCTTTCCGGTGGGCCTCATTCCGGAGAGAACCCTCTTTATATCTTTAGGCTCTTCGTACTTCTCAAGGGCTATCTTCATCTCCTTATCAACGCCGGAGATTATCAGCTTCTTCTCCATGCCGTCTAAACCTCCCTTTTACTCCTCAACTCTCTCGTACCTGTCCATTATGCGGCGATAAACTTCCTTGTAGCTCTCAACAACTTTGCCCATATCCTTCCTGAACCTGTCCTTATCTAAAACTTCACCCGAAGACTTATCCCAGAGGCGGCAGGAGTCGGGAGTAACCTCGTCTGCAAGGACAATCTCACCACCGCACCTTCCAAACTCAAGCTTAAAGTCAACAAGTTGAACGTCAATCTCGTCAAAGAACTTCTTTAAGAGCTCGTTAACCTCAAGGGCTGTCTTTGTCATCTGCCCCAGCTCCTCCCTCGTAGCCCAGCCGAAGAGGTAAACGTGGTTGGGGCAGACCATGGGGTCGTGGAGCTCGTCGTTTTTATAGAAGTACTCAACGAGGGGCTCTTTCAAAGGCGTTCCCTCGGGAACACCGTACCTCCTTGAAAAGCTACCGGCGGCAACGTTCCTTACGACCACCTCAACGGGAATAATCTCACACTTCTTTACCAGCATCTCACGGGGAGAGAGCCTTTCAACGAAGTGGGTCTTAATGCCGTGCTTCTCAAGGTACTCAAAGATTACCGTTGAGATTGCGCAGTTGATAACCCCCTTATCCTCAAGGACCTCTTTCTTAGCGCCGTCAAAGGCGGTAGTATCGTCCTTAAAGTAAGCAATAAGTAAGTTATCGCTGTCAGTCTTGTAGAGAATCTTCGCCTTTCCCTCGTAGAGCTTCTCCCTCTTTTCCATCTCTCTCTCCTTAATAAAAGTTATTCGGACACCGAAATTATAAAGGAAAACGGGTGTATAATTAACGGCTCTAAGGGATTTTAGGTGAGGTTCTGGAGATGAAGGAGTACTGCGGGATTTTCGGCATATACAACAACCCCAACGCCGCATACTATACCTACTTGGGGCTTTACGCCCTACAGCACAGGGGACAGGAGAGCGCGGGAATTGCCGCAACCAACGGTAGACGAATCACCTACTACAGGGACTTCGGCCTCGTCTCTTCCGTTTTCAAGGACGAAAATTTAAGGAAGTTAACAGGCCACGTTGCGGTAGGCCACAACAGATACTCTACCTCCGGGGCTTCAGACTCTCCCGACAACATTCAGCCGATTGTCGTCTCTTACAAGTACGGCCAGATGGCCATAGCCCACAACGGCAACCTCGTTAACGCCTTGGAGCTCCGAGAGAAGTTAGAGGAGGAGGGCTCAATATTCAGGGGAACTTCCGATTCGGAAGTCATAGTTCACCTGATTGTAAAGTCAAAGAAGAAGAGGTTCCTTGAGAAACTTATGGACGCCCTCTCTCAACTCAAAGGGGCCTACTCCCTTCTCGTTATGACAAACAAGAAGCTTATAGCTATAAGAGACCCGTGGGGATTTAGACCCCTGTGTATGGGCGAGCTTGACGGTAGCCCTGTCTTTGCCTCCGAAACCTGTGCCTTTGACCTGATTGGGGCAAAGTACATAAGGGACGTTGAGCCGGGAGAGGTGATTTTAATTGAGAACGGTCAGATGAAGAGCTACAGGATTCCCGGCTCTGAAGGGGCAAGGAAGTCTCAGTGCATCTTTGAGTTTGTTTACTTCGCAAGGCCCGACAGTAAAATTTTCGGAAAGAGCGTTTACGAGGTAAGAAAGGAGTTCGGAAGGAGGCTTGCAAGGGAAAACCCGGTTGAGGCTGACGTAGTCGTTCCGGTTCCCGACTCGGGAGTCGTTCCCGCCCTTGGGTACTCTCAGGAATCGGGAATTCCCTTTGAGCTGGCCTTAATAAGGAACCACTACGTCGGAAGGACTTTTATAAAGCCCCAGCAGAAGATGAGGGACATAGGGGTTAAGGTAAAGCTCAACCCGGTACCGGAGCTCCTCAAAGAAAAGAGAGTAATAGTAATAGACGACTCAATTGTCAGGGGAACCACCAGTAGGAAAATTGTTAGAATGTTAAGGGAGGCCGGGGCAAAAGAGGTTCACGTGAGAATCAGCTCTCCTCCCACAAAGTGGCCCTGCTACTTCGGAATAGACACTCCCACGAGGGAGCAGCTAATAGCCTCCTCCCACTCGGTTGAAGAGATATGCCGCTACATTGAAGCAGACTCCTTGGGGTACCTCTCCCTTGAGGGAATGATTGAGGCTGCAGGAGGGGGCAGGGAGAACTACTGTACCGCCTGCTTTGACGGGGATTACCCCATAGAAGTTCCGGAAAGTATTGTTATTCAGGCCAAGAAGGAGTAGTGGCGCGCCCGGGGGGATTTGAACCCCCAACCCCAGGCTCCGGAGGCCTGTGCTCTATCCGGTTGAGCTACGGGCGCAGGGCTAAAGGATAATATAGGACTTAAGTGAAGATGGGTAAACTCCTTAACGCTACCTGCATTCTCCTTTACGCAGTTTCCGCAGTTGCCGCCCTTCTCATAGTAAGTAAGGTTGTTGAAGTACGCTCAAAGTGTACTCAGGAGAAGAAGAGAATTAGCGCCTTAATCTCCGAGATTAACGACCTTAAGGATGAGAACACGAGGTTAACCGTTGAGTACTATTCCAAGGTAAGGCCTGAACTCTCAGATAAGGGGAGCAGCGACCTTAAGACCTTCGGTGAAGACGAGGTAGAGTACGTCAAATGAGGCTTCTTATTTTTTTGAAGGAGCTCCTGCTTAAGCTCTACGGCTTCTTTAAACCCTTTAAAGAAGACAGGCTCAACTACTTTATCTTCATAAGCTTCGTGATGGTTGTAATCTTCATCTGGAGGGTCTTTGACCTCTCCTACTTCAGCAGGGAGAAGTGGCTGAAGCTGGCATCCTCCCAGTTTACGGGAGTTTTAAAGCTGTCAAGCGAGAGGGGGGAGCTCCTTGACAGAAACGGAAGTCTCCTTGCCGCAAGCCTTAAAGTGGTTTCCTTCTACGTTAGGCCGACGGAGATAGGAGACTGGGAGCTCTTTAAGAAGGTAATCAAGGGAGAGCCGGAGGTAATAAACCGCTATGCAAAGGAGAGGGGAGTAAAGCCCGAAAGGGTTTCAGAGCTCCTTAAACCCCTGTCAGTAATCACCGAAGCCGAGCTTCAAAAGGCCTACGAGAAGAAATATACGGTAGTTAAAACCAAAAGCGGTAAAGAGATTAAAGTTCCCTTCGTCTGGCTCAAGAAAGAGGTTGCCGAAAACCCCAAAGAGGTAAGAAGAGCAGTCAGGTTAGCCCTAAGAATCTACTATACTCTATCGGGAGAGAACCGCTTTAAGAAGGAGCACCCCGACCTCATCGGCTTCCTAACCGAGTACACGAGAGTCTACCCCTACAAGGTGGGCTCAACGGTAATAGGCATAACCAACAAGTTTGGGGAGGGACTTTACAACCTTGAGTACCTCCTTGAGAAGAAGAACATGATAACCGGCAAGACCTTGGAGCTCTCCGGCGAAAAGGACGCAAGGGGAAGGGTTTACCTGGGGAAAGAGGTGGCCGTTTTCCTGAGGAAGGAAAAGGGGAACAACGTCCAGCTTACGATAGACGGAAATCTTCAGTACATATTTGAGAAAATCGTTGAAAAGTACGGTCAAAAGTGGCACCCGGACTTTATAA
Organism: Desulfurobacteriaceae bacterium; assembly: GCA_027068415.1. Taxonomy (GTDB): domain Bacteria; phylum Aquificota; class Aquificia; order Desulfurobacteriales; family Desulfurobacteriaceae; genus Thermovibrio. The sequence goes on from JAMOTD010000009.1 coordinate 231,059, forward strand.
ACGCCATCTTAATGGACCCCAACACCGGAGAGGTTTTGGCCGCAGTCTCGTGGCCTTACTTTAAGTACGGCGAAAAGAGGACGAAAAAAAACCTCAGACACCTGACCCCCCGCTACATAACAACACCTTACGAGCCCGGTTCTGTTATGAAGCCTTTAGTACTGGCAGCAGCCCTCAACGAGGGGCTCATAACAAAAGACACTGTCTTCCACTGTCCCCCCACGATGAAGGTGGGAGACAAAACGTTTAAGAACGAATTCCACGGAAAAGACGTTCACTTAAGGGCGTGGGAGATAATCCAGTATTCCGACAACGTAGGGATAATTCAAGTAGCCCAGAAACTCGGGAAAAAGAAGCTCTACGAGTACTATCGGGCTTTTGGCTTCGGCTCAAGAACAGGGATAGAGCTCCCGGGAGAGAGCCCGGGAATTTTAAGGAACTGGAAAAAGTGGAGGGACGTTGACTTTGCTACATTAGCCTTCGGCCACAACATCTCTGCAACAACGCTCCAGCTTGCAGCCGCCTACAGTACTCTCGTTAACGGCGGCATCTACTACAGGCCAAGGATTTTAAAGGCAGTAATTGACGAAAAGGGGAGGGTGGTCAAGGAGTTTCCAACGGTTAAGGAGAGAAGGGTAATATCGGAGAAAGTTTCACAAGTAATGAGGCGTATTTTAACCATGGTAGTTGAGGGGGGGACGGGGGTCGGAACGAAATTCGTAAACTTCTACGTAGGAGGCAAGACCGGAACGGCAGTAAAGTACGACCCGAAATTAGGCACTTACAACAGGAGCAAAATCACGGCAACCTTCGCCGGAGCATTCCCAATTACCGACCCCCGCTACGTTTTGGTAGTAACTGTTGACGAGCCTAAAGTTCCAAAAAATATGCTCTGGGCGAGTAAAATTGCCGTTCCGCTATTTAGGGAGCTCTCAGAGAGGGTCCTCCTCTACGAAAGGACGGCTCCCGACAAACGGGAGTACAGGGTTGAACCGGGAGGGGAAATTACCTATACCGAAATTAATAAAGATTTTGTACTTACAAACGGCCTACAGCAGAAGAAAAAGTAGTAGAATTCACAAAGCCAAAACCGAGAAGGGGTAAAGAGAGATGATTGAAATAAAGCTACCCGACGGAAAGCTCTTAAAGTTTGAAAAGCCCACAAAGGTTAAGGAAATTGCTGCCAAAATCTCTAAGAGCCTTGAGAAAAACGCAGTCGGGGCAATCTTCAACGGCGAGATAATAGACCTCCACACCCCCATAACACAGAGCGGCGAAATCAGGATATTAACGGCAAAAGACCCCGAATCCCTTGAGATATTAAGGCACAGTGCCGCCCACCTTTTGGCAAAGGCGGTTAAAAACCTCTACGGTAAAGAGGCGGTAAAGCTGGGAATAGGTCCGGCAACTGAAGAAGGCTTCTACTACGACTTTGACCTTCCCGAGACCATCTCCCAGGAGGACTTAGAGAAGATTGAGAGGGAGATGGAGAGGATAGTTAAGGAGAAAGAGCCCTTCAGAAGAGAGGTAATAAGCAGGGAGAAAGCAAGGGAACTCTTTAAGGATGACAAATACAAACTGGAGCTCCTTGAGGCCATTCCTGAAGACGAAGAGGTCTCAATCTACTGGCTCGGAGATGACTTCTTTGACCTGTGTAAAGGCCCCCACGTTGAGCACGCAGGCCAGATAAAGGCCTTCAAACTCCTCTCAACTGCAGGAGCCTACTGGAGGGGAGACTCAAGGAACAAGATGCTCCAGAGGATTTACGGAACGGCTTTCTGGAAGAAGAAGGAGCTTGAGGAGCACCTCCACAGGCTTGAGGAGGCAAAGAAGAGAGACCATAGGGTAATAGGGAAACAGCTTGACCTCTTCGGAATTTACGAAGAGGCCGGACCCGGGCTGGTCTTCTGGCATCCCAAAGGTGCGGTAATAAGGCAGGAGATAGAGAAGTGGGTTGAGGAGGAGCACAGGAAGAGGGGGTACGAGAGGATTTATACCCCCCACATAATGAAGGCGGAGCTCTGGAAGACTTCCGGCCACTACAACTTCTACAGGGAGAACATGTTCTTTGTTCCGGTGGTTGAGCACGATGAGGAGGAGAGGCTCGGAAACGAAGAGGTTCCCTTGACCTGCTCTGAGATTGAGAAAGCCCACTGGTACGCCGTAAAGCCGATGAACTGCCCGGGGCACATTCTCATATACAAATCCCAGCCCAGGAGCTACAGGGAGCTCCCAATCCGTTACTTTGAGTTCGGGACAGTCTACCGCTATGAAAAGAGCGGCTCACTCCACGGCCTCTTAAGGGTCAGGGGCTTTACTCAGGACGACGGCCACATCTTCTGCCGCCCCGACCAGCTTAAAGAGGAGATTCAGGGAGTAATGGACTACATATTGGAGCTCCTGAAAGTCTTCAAGCTTGACTACGTCATAAACGTCGGAACGAAACCCGAAAAGTACATAGGAAGCGACGAGGCCTGGGAGCACGCAACAAAGGCACTGATAGACGCTTTAGAGGAAAGGGGGTTTGAGTACAACATAGTAGAGGGAGACGGAGCCTTCTACGGCCCCAAAATTGACATAGCCGTCTTAGACGCAATCGGAAGGAAGTGGGACGGCCCCACAATTCAGGTTGACTTTAACCTCCCCGAGAGGTTTGACCTAAGCTATGTAGACAAAGACGGCCAGAAAAAGCGCCCCGTCATGGTCCACAGGGCCATAATGGGAAGCATAGAGAGGTTCATAGGCCTCTTAATTGAGCACTACGCAGGCCTTTTCCCTACCTGGCTCGCACCGGTTCAGGCGGTTGTAATTCCGGTTAGCGATAAGTTCCTTGACTACGCCGACAAAGTCTACAGGAAACTAAAGGAGGCCGGAATCAGAGTTGAACTGGACGATGAAAGTGCAAAGGTAGGCTACAAAATCAGGAAGGCAGAAACCCAAAAAATCCCCTACATGCTAATTGTCGGAGCAAAAGAGAAAGAGAGCGGAACTGTCTCGGTTCGCTCAAAGAGGGAAGGAGAGCTCGGAGCAATGACAATACAGGAGTTTTTAGATAAAATCCTGACAGAAATTAAAGAGAAACGCTAATTGGAGGAGGTTAGCCATCAGTAAGAAACTTGACCAAACGAGGATAAACGAGAGGATTAGGGCGAGGGAAGTTCTCGTAATTGACGAGGACGGAACGAAGTTAGGTGTGATGCCCACTTACAAAGCCCTTGAGATTGCAAGGGAGAAAGGTCTTGATTTGGTAGAAGTCTCTCCCAACGCCAGACCTCCGGTTTGCCGGATTATGGACTTCGGCAAGTACAAGTACCAGATGCAGAAGAAAATGCACGAGGCCAAGAAGAAGCAGAAGACCGTTGAGGTTAAAACGGTCAAAGTCCGCCCCAGAACCGACGAACACGACATGCAGGTAAGAATCAAGCAGGTTCGTAAGTTCCTTGAGAAGGGGAACAAAGTAAAAGCCGTCGTAATGTTCAGGGGAAGGGAGCAGGCCCACGTTGAAATCGGCGAAGCCCAGCTCATGAAGATATATGAGGCCGTCCAGGATATAGCCGAGATGGAGAGAAAGCCCAAGAAAGAGGGCAGGGACATGATTATGATACTTGCACCCAAGAAAAAATAGCTTATAATTCCAACCCGTTTAAAACCCTAAGGAGGCTCAAGATGCCCAAGATAAAGACCCGCAGGTCTGCTGCCAAGAGGGTAAAGGTTACGGCCAAGGGAAAGATTAAGCACTGGTCTCCCAACAAGAGCCACCTTCTTACAAAGAAGAACAGGAAAAGGAAGAGGAGGCTCAAGAAGGCCAAGTACCTTGAAGGAGGACAGGCCGCAAACTACAAACAGCTGATTATCTACATGTAGCTTCGGCAGGCTAAAAAGACCCCGAAAGGGGCGCCTGCAAAGCTAAGGAAGGAGGTAGAAGATGAGGGTAAAGTACAGCCCCAGAAGGAAGAGAAGAAAGAAGTTAAAGAAGCTGACCAAAGGCTACTTCGGCGGACGCTCAAGGCTCTACAGGACTATGAAAATTGCCGTAATGAAGTCCCTCTTTTACGCCTACCAGCACAGGAGAACAAAGAAGAGGGACTTTAGAAGGCTCTGGATTACGAGGATTAATGCCGCAGTAAGACCCCTCGGACTCAACTACAGCAGGTTCATCTACGGCCTTAAGAAGGCCGGAATTGAGCTTGACAGGAAAATCCTTGCAGACCTTGCAGTAAGAGACCCTGAGGCCTTTAAGTCAGTTGTTGAGAAGGCCAAAGCTGCACTCTCAGCTTAAACTCCAATCGGGGGCGCCCTGCCCCCTTTAAACTTTTAACTCCCCCTCCTCAATCAGGGTAAACTTCCTGCTGTCAGCAAAAGTTAAAACAATTGTCGGCTTTTCAATCAGCAAGTCAACGTGAAGGTTTGCTCTGATGTTTCCTCCGAAGGCGCTGTTGTCTCCGAGGGCAATGTGGCAGGTTCCCAAAATCTTCTCTGCCTCTAAAATGTTCGTCCTGACCTGAGCCTTCTCGTTTGTCCCGATGCCGAACTCTGCAACGTTGTCGGCGTTCCTTTCCCTGTGAATTACCGAATTAATAAAACTGGCAAACTCGTCCTCCCCGACGGCCTCTTTAACTTTACCACCTTCAACTATCAGCCTTACGGGAGCCGAGAGCTCCCTATCGGGAGCGTAGCGGGTTATAAAAACTCCCTCCGCCGTCCCCTCAACCGGGGCTATAAAGGCCTCTCCTGCAGGGAGGTTTCCAAAGTCTCCGGGAGAGCAAATTTTCCCCGTGTCTGCAAGTCCTTCTCTGCCCTCCAAAGAGAAAGAGAGGTCTGTTCCGAGGGGGCAGGTGATTTTTGCCCTTACGGCGTCGGTCAGAAGTGAAGCAACTTCTCTTGAGCGCCTTGCAACCATGCTCCAGTTTGCCTGTAAGGAGGTGTAGAACATAAAGGGCTCAAAGAGGGGCATACTTGCAAAGCGCATTGAGAGAAAGTCTGAGCAGAGCTTCCTGAAGAGGGTGTGGGAGATTGAGTGCTGGTTTACCGCTATTACGGCGGTGGGGAGCTCGGTTGGAGAGGTGCTCTCAAGGAGTATTTCCTTAACCTCAAGCTCGTCCGAGTGGGTAATTTCCTTCCTTAAAATCTTCTCAAAGAGCCCCTTCTCCTTCAGCTCGCTTACAAACTCATCCCCGAAAACGGCCCTCCAGACGCTCTCAGGGGGCTCAAGGCCGTGTCTCCCGGTAGGCCGGTAGGTGTGGTGGAAAACGGGAATATTAAGGTTGGTTGCCTCCCAGAAGAAGAGCTCCCCAACTCTTTCCTTGTAGGTATCAGTTAAAACGGCAAGCCTATCCTCTTTACCGCAGCAGAGGTTCTGCTTTAAAACCTTCCTGACTCCTCTCTTAACCTTCTCGTCCTTCCAGTCCCAAATCCCCACCTTCCACCTCCTAAAGGAGTTTTATGACTTTAACTCCTGTTGTCTCCTCTATTTTAGAGCTCTTTGAAAGGAAGTCCTTATCGTTAGTCCAGAGGAAAACCTCAAAGCCTTCCCTTCAGCTCTACCGCAAGGGCAAGGGCTTGAGCGTCCTCAAACTCGTAATCCTCGTCCTCTAAAAGCTCTTTTGCAAGCGAAAAGGAAGAGGCGTAAAACCTCTTAGGAATGACTGCGTCAAGGAGGAGAAAGGCCTCTTTCACGTATAACTTACTTACGGCGCTTAAATCTACACTTTCAGGGAGCTCTCTGATAAAAGCCTGAAGGGCCCTTCTAAAGTTCGTCGTGGTGGAAACGAACCTGTAGCCCTTGGCCTTTCCAGAGAGGAAAACGTCCTTTATAACGCCCCTACAGGTTAAACAGAAGCGGGCAAGCTGGTTAAGCTTGGTAGAATCAACTACTACGACTACCTCTCTCACTTACTCCCTTTCTCCACTATGTACTTACACCCAAGGGCGTTGAGGGCCATAAAGAGAAAGGCCTGAACCTCCGGAGGAAGTTTAGAGGCGTCCTTCAGGTTAATAAAAACTCCCTTGGGCTCTTTCCTCTCCGTTACGACGACGACGCTGTCCTCAAAAGCCCTTGAAGGGTTCTTTACTATCTCTCTTTTCCCCCTTTCAACAACCCTTTCTCTCAACCACCTCTCAAGGGCCTCAAGGTTTTGAAAGGAAAGCCTCTCAGCCAAAATTCCCTTAAGGGAAGCCTTCTCTGCCGTCTTCAAAGTTCCCTCCTAAAGTAGCTTTATTACCTAAAGAATAGTCCAGACGGGAAAGTTTGTCCAACGAAGTTAGCTTTTTGTCCAACGCTAACCGAAGAACTCCCTCGCTCTCTTTACCACTTCTTGGGCAATTTTTAAGGGTATTCCTATTTTTGAGAGCTCCTCCGGAGTAATGAGGGCAAGCTCTTTGGGGTCGGGGTAAAAACGGTTTAGGAGCTCCCTCCTCTTCATTCCGAGCCCCTTAATTCCGTCAAAGGGGCTCTTTAACATCTCCTTACTTCTAACCTTTCTGTTGTAGGCAAGGGCGAAACGGTGGGCTTCGTCCCTTATTGAGGTAAAGAGCCTGAAGAGGTGGGGGTAATTCTTAAGCTCAACAACCTCCCCGTCGTCGGTGAAAATCGTTTCCTCCCTCTTTGCAAGGGCAAAAACTCTAAAAGACAGGCCGAGCTCGTCCCTTACCTTCAGGGCAACGTTAAGCTGGCCAACCCCTCCGTCAATAAGCGCAAGGCTGGGGGCTTTTACCTCTCCCTCTTTAATCTTCTTAAACCGCCGCCTTAAAACCTCTCCCATTGCGGCGTAGTCGTTAACTCCTTTAACGGTTTTAACCCTATAGCGGCGGTAGTCGTTCTTTACAAAACTTCCGTTCTCCCAGACTACGCAGGAGCCTACAGTTCCCTGTCCCTGAAGGGTTGAGATGTCAAAGCACTCTATCCTGTTTGGGAAAGAGTCAAGGAAAACCCTCTCAAATTCCTCAGAGACGGCCTCCAAGGAAAGGTTGTAGCGGACGGGCTCCCTGTTCCTCTTAACCAGAGGCAAAATCTCTTCAGGGAAAGGCTCCACAACAATTGAGGGCTCAAGGGAGTTAAAGTTTGCAATCACCTTTTCAGGGGGAGAAGTCCGGGCGTAGGTGTTCTTAAGCCATATGGTTCCGACAACGTCTTTATTAACCCCTGCCTCACCGTAGGAGAAGAGGGCCTCAAGGAACTCATCCTCCCACGGGTCTATCGGGTCAAACGTGAAGGTCTCTTTACCGTAGAGAATTCCGTTCCTGACGGTCAGCTTAATACCGGTAAAGAGGCCGCCTTTCTCCTCAAGGTAGAAGAAGTCAGCGTTGGGGTACTTATCAAAGAGGAGAGCTCCCCTCTCGTAAACGTTCCTTATTGCAATCAGCTGGTCTCTCAAGAGGGCCGCCCTCTCAAACTGGAGGTCCTCTGCGGCCTTTTCAATCTCTGAGTGGAGCTCCCTTATGAGCTCTTTAACGCTCCCCCTTAAAAAGGCAAGAGCTCCTTTAACCTGCCTCCTGTAGTCTTCCTTACTGACTTTCCCTGCGCAAGGGGCTGTGCATCTCTCTATGTAGTATTCAAGGCAGGGCTTTTCCCTTTTTTTCAGCTCCTTACACTTCCTCAGCTTAAAAACCCTGTGAATCAGCTCTTTTAAGCGCCTTGCGTTCTTCGGAGGAATGAAGGGGCCGAACTTCTCCCCCTTAACCTCTCCATCCCTCTTCCTGACGAACTTAACGGTGGGGAAGTCCTCATCGGTTATGACCAAAAAGGGGTAGCTCTTGTCGTCCTTCAACAGAACGTTAAAGGGGGGAAGGTGCTCCTTTATAAGCTCAGCCTCAAGGGCAAGGGCTTCCCTTTCGTTTTTAACTACTATAAAGTCAAAGTCGGCCGAAGCCTTAACTATTCGGTAGCTTTTATCGTTCGGGTTGGTTGCAGAGAGGTGGGTAGAGAGGCGTTTTTTCAGGTTCTTTGCCTTGCCCACGTATAAAACTTTGCCTTCTTTATCTTTAAAGAGGTAAACGCCGGGGAGCTCCGGCACTCTCTCTAACTTCTCCCTCATCTCTCTCCGTAAGAGGCGCAGGAGTTTGGAGTCTCGTTTATTGAAACCTTGTAGCAATCAACACCGAGGGGCTTAACGTTTTCCTTGACGAAGTAATAGAAAAACCTCGCAAGGTTTTCTGAGGTCGGAGAGCCCTTAAAGAGGGCTATTCCGTCAACCAATCTCTGGTAGAAGTCAAGGAGGGGCTCACTCTGTAGGGGGGAGCTCCCGAAGGTGATGAAGTTATAGGAAAAGAGCTCCTCCAAGGAAATAGAGCTCCCGGTAAAGCTTTTAACCCTGTAGCTCCCGTCAACTGCTGTTATTTTTGTCTCAAAGGGGAGCTTGAACTCCTCCCCTTCAATCAGCCCCAACCTCTCAAAGAAGAGCCTGAAGGCAGGATCGTCGGTTCCCAAAATCAGCTTGTGGTCAAAGCAGTTGTCAATAAACTCCTTAAGCCACTTAAGGTGGCCGAAGTCTGTAACCATCTGACTCTCGTCAAGGCTTCCTGCTAAATAAACCGTTAATTTATAGTTGTGGCCGTGGCCGGGAAGACGGCGGCACTTAGGGTAATCGCTACCGGCCCACTCCCTATTTAGTCTCTGGGAGTGGACCGAGTGGGCTGCGGCAAACCCAAAGCTCTTTGAAATAACGAACATTACTCCTCTCCTTCGGGGTTAAAGTTTAAAAAGCTAACTGTTGTAGTTCCGTAATGGCGCTTTTCAACCAGCCACTCCTCGTCTTCCGGAATAAAGGGGTTCTTCTTGGGCTCCTCTAAGATTAAAAGGCCGTCCTCGTCAAGGAGACCGAGATTTTTAACCATGTTAACGACCCTCGTGTAGTAGCCTTTCTCGTAAGGGGGGTCGGCGTAGATGAAGTCAAACTTCTCCCCCCTCTTTCCGAGTTTCTTTAGAGCTTTTGTAAAGTCGTCGCAGATTATCTCGTATTTCTCCGGCGGAATTCTTAAGGCCTTCAGGTTCTCCTTTATGAGGTTGCAGAAACGCCTGTCACTCTCAACGAAGACGACCTTCTCCGCACCCCTGCTTAAGGCCTCTATTCCGACGGCTCCCGTTCCCGCAAAGAGGTCAAGGAACTTGGTCCCCTCAAGGTAGTTGTTGAGAATTGAGAAGACAGACTCCTTAACCCTCTCGGTAGTGGGGCGAAGGAGCTTCGTATCTTCCCTCTTGGGCATTGACTTAATCCGCCTTCCCCTATACTTTCCACCTACGACCCTCATCTTCTACGCTCCAGTAGAGTTTATGTCTTAATTTAATCTGCCGGAGGTTAGTGTGAAACTGCTAAAGGCCCTCCTCATTATCCTTTTCCTGACGGTGCCCGCACTGGGGCGGGAGGAGCTCTACAACCTCTTTAACGGAGTAAAAACCTTGAAGATAGTCTATTCCCAGAGAACAAAACTCCCGGTTGCCGGCGACGAGGTCTCCCTCTACGAGGGGGTAATTTACTACAAGAGGCCTTTAAAGTTCAGATGGGAGTACACTAAGGGAGCAAATGTTTTAATAATCTCAGATGGGAAGTTCTTTAAGAGTGAAATTGAGGGGGAGTGCCAGGTTGGGGAGCTCTCAAACCAGCCCCTCTTTCCGCTGATTGAGCTCATTGAAAACCCGCAAAAGTTTAAAAGAGACTTTAAAGTTAAAGAGGTTGAGAAGGAAGGAAGTATAGAGATAATAACAGTTAAACCCAAGTACGAAGAGGCCTTCTTTAGAGAGCTGAAGTTTGTACTGAAAAAGGGAAGGCTTAAAGAGGTTGAGACTCTTCAGGAAGACGGAACAAAAGCGAAATACCGAATAAAGAAAGTCATCAGAAACCTGCCCCTCAAGGACTCACTCTTCAAAATCACTCCGTGCAAATAAAAAAAAGCCGGCCTTCTGGCCGACCGGAGGAGGGTACCATGGGAATCGGAGGGAGGGTAGCCATAAATATATACTCACATTAGAAGGTGTCAAGCGTTGTTATGTTATATGTATTAGCATATGTTAAAGTCAATCCAAGAGAATCAAAATCTGTAAAATTACCAGACAGTTAAGCTCCCGGAGGTCGTTTTGGCAAAGAGCGTCTGCACCTACTGCGGCGTCGGGTGTGAGATAGGCTTTAACGGTAAAGAGGTTATTCCGGTTAAAGAGGGAGTCGTAAGTAAGGGAAAGCTCTGCATAAAGGGAAAGTTCGGCCACCAGTTCGTAAACCACCCGGAGAGAATAAGGGGAGCTCTGGTTAAAAAGGAGCTCTTAAAGGAATTCGGCTACGAGCCGGAAAAGTTTGAGAAGTGGAAGGGAGAGTTCAGAAGAGTTCCCTACGAAATCGCCTACAGGATAACGGCAGGGAAATTAAAGGAAATAAGGGAGAAGTACGGAAGGAAGGCTTTTGCGGCAATCGGCGGTGCAAGGACGAGCTGTGAGAGTGCCTACCTCTTCCAGAAGTTTGCAAGGGAGGTTTTCGGCACTCCCCACGTTGACAACTGCGCCCGAATATGCCACGCCCCCAGCCTGAAGGGTCTGAGGGAGACCGTAGGGGAAGGTGCAGCCTCAATTCCCTTTGACGAGATTTACAACGCCGAGCTCATCTTTGTAATGGGCTCAAACACTACAGAAGCCCATCCGATAGTAAGCCACAGGATTATTGAAAAGGCAAGGGAGGGAACGCCTTTAGCAGTAGTTGACGTAAGGGAAATCGGCCTCTTCAGGTTTGCAAAGTACCCGATAACAATTCCGACTGAAGCCAACCTGCTCTTTCTAAACGCCCTTGCAAGGGTGATTGTTGAGAGGGAGCTCTACGATAGGGAATTCATTGAAAAGAGGGTTTCAAACTTTGAGGAGTTCAAACAGGCCATTCTTAAAGACGAGATGAGCAGGCCTGAAGTTTTTAAGGAGCTCCCCGGCTACGAAGAAGTCTGCGAGCAGATTTACTCACTGGCCGAAGAAATCGCCACAAAGAGAACGGTCTTCCTGTGGGGGCTCGGAATAACCGAGCACACTGACGGCAGCAAGGCAGTAATGGCCGTTGCAAACCTTGCAATTTTAACGGGAAACCTCGGAGTTAAAGGGGCAGGGCTGATGCCCCTGCGAGGACAGAACAACGTTCAGGGAGCCTGCGACGCCGGAATGCTTCCCTATTACCTTCCGGATTACAAAAGGCCCAAAGAGATAGGCTACATGACACCGGAGGTAATTGAAGGAGCTCTGAGGGGAGAGATTAAAGCCCTCTGGGTAATGGGTGAGGACATAGCCCACGTTCACGCCAACCTGAACAAAATTGAGAGAGCCCTAAAGAAGCTTGAGTTTATTGCGGTTAACGAGCTCTTCCCCTGTAGGATTACCGAGTTTGCAGACGTCATTTTCGGGGTTAAGAGTGCCTACGAGAAGAGGGGCGTTTACGTAAACGCCGAAAGGAGAATGCACCTCTCTACGCCGATTTTTGAGAGCTCCCTTCCCGACGACTGGGAGGTAATAGCCGAAGTATCAAAGGAGCTGGACCACGACTTCGGCTTTAAAAGCAGTAAAGATGTGTGGGACAGCCTGAGGAAAGACGCCCCCGAAAGGTTCGGAGAGGCCACCTACGAGCTCCTTGAAAAAAACATTTTGAACGCCCCACAGTGGCCTGTAAAGGACGGAAGAGGAACGGAAATCCTCTATAAAGACTCCTTCCCTACCGAGGACGGAAAAGCAAAACTCAGGTTTAACCCCTACCAAGTTAGGGGAATGGTGAGGGAGCTCTTAGAAAAGGGGAAAGTTGAAGACTTTTACCTGATAACCGGAAGGAACTTAGTCCACTACAACAACGCCAACCAGACAAACAGGTGCGAAACCCTGAGGAAGTTTAAAACCTTCCAGGAAGACACCCTCTACATGAACCCCGAAGACGCAAAAAAGCTTGGCCACCCGAAGAGGGCCGTTTTAGAGAGTAAGTACGGTAGGAGCTCCCCCCTTCCCGTTGAAGAGAACCCCCACATAAAAAGAGGAACTCTTTTTACTACCTTCCACCACAGCAGGAGCGAAGTAAACCGGCTCTTTGGCGACGAGGCAGATGAATTTGTCAAAACCGCCCGCTTTAAAGCCGTGAAAGTAAGGGTCATTCCGGTTTAATAAAGTTCCCTTAAACTATGATTCTTTTCGAGGCATCGCAAAGTAAATAAAGGAAAAGGGAAGAAGGCAAGCATTAATAAAAGCAACGCCATCAAAAACTCAAGAACAATCACGGCACCTCCTAAAAGCCAGACATCAGCGACCTTATACAATGGCCATTAAGAAAGCAAAAGTTAATGTACCTATTGAAATGATAAGCCCAACTATCGTGGATACCAAAACTTCACACTTAAAACCTTCAGAATTTCCTACAAAAAGCTTTAAATCTCACTTGTTCAAATAAAACCTTTTACAACGGCTTTTGTTTGAGGGTCAGTATAAACTTTAAATCTCACTTGTTCAAATAAAACCTTTTACAACGGCTTTTGTTTGAGGGTCAGTATAAACTTTAAATCTCACTTGTTCAAATAAAACTGGTTGGCCTTTATTTCCTCCCGCCTGTTAGCGTCGTTTAAATCTCACTTGTTCAAATAAAACTTAACTCCTGTTTCCGAGCTTAATGGACTTGCGAATGTTTAAATCTCACTTGTTCAAATAAAACTTGAAAAGCCTCTTGGGCAGGCTCTTTCGGAGTATGCTTTAAATCTCACTTGTTCAAATAAAACCCGTGAAAAATGGGCGTTAAGGGCTTCGTCTAACAACCTTTAAATCTCACTTGTTCAAATAAAACAGGCGGAGAAACTCGTCTTTGAGAGCCGTAAGCACACTTTAAATCTCACTTGTTCAAATAAAACCTACATAAGAACCGACAAGAGAGTTATCCCCTTCTAAACTTTAAATCTCACTTGTTCAAATAAAACACAGTTCCGGAGGAGCTCCGCAACAAGCTCACGAATTCCTTTAAATCTCACTTGTTCAAATAAAACCTCGCAAAATACAGCCCGTTTATCTCCTCTTTGAGGCTTTAAATCTCACTTGTTCAAATAAAACTTCAAGTGATTGTTGCTAACCCGGCAACGCTTGGAGCCTTTAAATCTCACTTGTTCAAATAAAACCCCTGCAATTTCCGTATTCAAAAAGTCAAAGAACAGCAATAGTTTACTCAACATCGTCAAATGCGTCAAGGAGAAGTCTTGTGCAGCGAACCTTTATTAAGGTTATGCTAATAAATGAATAAATCAGTAGGAAGGCCTTGATAGTAAAGGAGTTAAGCAGAATAAACTAAGAAACCGCTCTGATGCAACTTCAGTAAAAAAACGGGAGGAAAAATCCTCCCGGCAGTTATTCAACTTTTTTAACTGAGTAGTAGGTTTGTATGCCGTCGGCCGGTCTTAGGTCAACCTCTTCGTAGGCTTTGTAGAGGTAGTTAAGCCTTTCGCCGTGCTGGGGTGGGGCGAGGAGAAGGTCTCTTCCTCTCGTTATGCCGATTCGCCTATCACAGAGGTGGCCGAAGAAGTAGTTCCTCTTTTTAGGGTGTTTTGCCGCCTCTGAGGCGTCTATTCCGTAAATTTTGCCGTCAGGGTAGGCAATAACCCAGCAGTGGTATCCTTTAACAAGGCCGTTTTTGTTTATCGGAAGGCCGATTTCAAAGACTGCCGGTATTCCAACGGCACGGGCAAGGGCAATAAAGAGGGAGTGGAAGTCGGTGCAGTTGCCCCTTTTTGCGTCGCAGGCCCAGATTGCATCACCCCTTCCCCAACCCTTACCGCTCTTATCGTACTTCATGTGGGAGACAACGTAGTCGTAAATAGCCCTTAACTTCTCCTCGTCAGTCTTCTTGCCCTTGGTTATCTGCTGAGCAAGTTTTTTGAACTTTTCAACGGGAACGAGTTTGTCCGAAAGGAGGTAGCGGAGAGGTAGTTTGCAGTCGGCCTTGCTCGGGGAAACTTCTTCCCTTTCAACCCTGTATTCAAGGGTAATTTTTATCGGCTCTTTCAGAGCTCCCTCGTGCCTTACGTAAAGAAACTTGTTTCCGTACTCATCCTCTTTCGCTAAGGTGAAGGTAAAGGGAGAAGAAACCCTCAGGTTTGAAACCTTCTGCCACCTGTTCTGATAAGGTAAAGGTATCCAGACTTCAATTAGCTTAGCCTCCGGCTGAGGCTTAACTTCCACAACCTCTTTAATCTGATAGGTTGCGGCAAGGGAGGCGACCGGAAGGGCCGCCGCTATAACGAAAACTTTAGCTAAAGTTTTAACCATTTTTTCCTCCGCAAGGGTTAGAAGAGGAGCTGGAGCTCCGCCGTAAAGAGGTTGTCGTCAAGCTCCTCAGTCTTCCTCTGGTTGGCAATCGTGTAGGAGGTTCTGATTGCAGCCTGCCAGCCGTGAATCAGGTAGTAGGCGCCGAAGGTGGTATAGTCAACGTCAAGTTTGTCGTCTGCGTCGTCGTTGGGGTCAAGCCAAGAGTAGCGGCCGACAAGGTGGAGTTTCGGCTCAAAGGGAAGGGCATAGTCGGCTTGAAGGTAGTAGCCCTTGGCATTCCCGAGGTTAACAGAGTTGCCGTTTGCATCCTTACCGTTAGTCGGGTTGTCAAAGAGGTAGCCCCCTTTAAAGGTTAGGCCGTAGTCTTTAAGAGTTAAAGATGTCTCGGCGTCTATCAGGTGCCTTTTAGCTGAAGTCGCTCCGTAGCTTTTATAAACGAGCTTTGAGGAAGAGTCGGTTCCCGTTTCGTAGCCGAGCCTGAACTTTAAGCGGCAGGAAGGTGTATTAACGGGAGTTCCCTCAAGGGCTAAGACGTAGGCGTACTTTTTGTCCTTATTGTAAATTTTTTCTTTATTTGTCCAGCCCTCACCGTTTAAAACTGCACCTACCAGTTTGTAACCCTTAAAGGGTTTGTAGCTGACCTCTACTCCAACGTCTCTCCAGACGGGGGCAATCTTGTTAACCGCAACGGGCCTTTCGGGTAAGGCCAGCTTCGTTCCGCTTCTCAGATAAATCATTGAGAGGGGAACCTTAAACTGGCCTGCCTTTATTGAAACAGGAAGGGAAGAAGGAGAGTAAATTACGTAAGCGTCCCAGAGCTCTACCGGAGCTCCCCTGTCTGCCCTTATCTGAACCTTATACTTAAAATCCTCCGCAACTTTACCGCTAACGAAGAGCCTTGCCTTCCTGACCGTAAAACCGTTGCTGGGGTCTCCGTAAACCGACTTTCCGCCGGCCTCCTCTAAGTCCTGAGTCTGAGAGAACCTGAAGAGAACCCTACCGCCCACCTTCATATGGGTGTCCTTCTTCCTTGCAGGAGCAATCAAGCCGCCCTTCCGGGAAAGGAGAGAGCGGAGCTCTCTGTTCTCTTTCTCCAACTTCTCAACCTTTGCCTCAAGCTCCTCCAGCTTCTTCAGGATTTCGGCGTTAGAGAGCTCCTGGGCACCGACAGGAACGGAGAAGGCAAAAACCGTAAGGGCAAGAAGTGCCTTTCTCATTACTACCTCCTAAAGCTTCTCTATTCTTACTCTGGTGCTGGAAAAGTCAGGTATTCCGCCAATCGGCTCAACTAAAGGCAGGTTGGCCAGTTCCGGGTCAAGCCTTGTGACCTTGTTCATCGTAATCCCTACGCTTCGTCTGGGATTAACTTTCGTCCAGTTGCCGATAGCAACCTTCTCTCCTCCGAGAAGAACCTTCCCGGCGTTCTCTATGTAGACCGGGGAAGCGCCGTGCTGCCAGTGGCCGAAGTGGTGTGAGTAGGCCACGATTCCCGGCCTTACGAGGTTTGTAATCTTAACCCTTGTAATAACCCCCTCGGGGTTAGAGGCCGAGTAAACCCTTACCCTATCCCCGTCTTCGAGCCCCAACTTCTCTGCATCTTCGGGGTTAACCTTAAGCTGGAAGTCGGGCTCGTAAACCAAGGCCTGATTGTAGACGATTGTCCTTGATTGAGTGTGAAGGGCTGATTTATGGGTAATAACCGTAAAGGGATAATCTCTATCAAGCTCTTCTACAGGTTTACCAAAGTAAGTACTTGAGGGGTAATACTTAATCGTTCCCCAGTTTCTCTCTCCGGTTAGTGAGTTCCTGCTGGTTCCGAGCTTTTCGTTCCAGATGCAGACCTTCGGAATTCCGAACTTAAAGTTGCCCTTCTCGTCAAAAACGCTTTTCAAGGGCTTAAAGACGCCTCCCCTTACTAAAACAGTGCAGACCCTCTCCCACTCTTCTTTAGGGAGAATGTCTTTGTGCTTTGCAACAGGGTAGTTTTTCTCCACAAACTCAATCTCCTCTTTAGAAGCCCTTTTAACCTTAGCGTTGTAGGCAAGGTTTGAAATGCCCCTCAGGTAGTAGTCTTCGGGTTTAATCAAGGGGTAGAGCTTTCCATCTTTGCCCGGAATTGCCCTTTCTCCGTAGCCGGGGAGCTTCAGGTGGCGGGCAACGTCAATGAGGAAGGTCTCCATGCAGAAGGGCCTTCCGTCGTCCGTCTTGCCCACCAGCGGCTCAACCACAGGAGTCCTTACGGCGGTAAACCAGCAAGCAGGGGCGTGGGGAGTCAAAAAGCCGTAGTGGCCTTCAAGGTAGGTAACGTCGGGAACGATGTAGTCGGCGTAGATGTTTGTTTCGTTAATGGTAATGTCTATTGAGATGTAAAGGGGAACCTTATCGGGATCTTTAAGGGTTTCAATGAAGCGCCTTCCGCCGGGCATGCTGTAGATTAGGTCTGAGAAGTAGGTAATAACCACCTTGGCCGGGTAGGGGTACTTCTGGTCAATTCCAGACATTGCAGAGACCGAAAGGCCCCCTTTAGTGAAGGGGAACCAAGGGAGCTTTGAGGGATAGCCCTTCTTCCTGAACTCGGTCGTGTCTTCGTAGCGGGCCTTCTCCCTTGAAATTTTTACTCCCTTTGGCTTTTTGGCGCCGGGGAAGTTTTTGAGGTCGTAGAGGCCTTTAGTCCAGCTTGCAGCACCCTTACCCCTGCAGAGGTATCCGCCTTCTCTGTTAATGTTGCCTACAAGGGCGTTAAGCATTGCAAGGGCGAAGCTTGCGTAGGTTCCGCCAACAAAATTTCCACCGCCGTGGTAGGCGTAAGCAACGGCGTAGGGGGAGTGCTCCCAGAATTCTTTGGCAACCTCTTTAATCGTCTCTTCGTCTATTCCGCTCTCCTTAGCGTAAAAGGAGAGGGGGTGTTTAAAGACGCTCTCCTTCATGAGGGTAAAGGCGGTTTTAACCCTTATTCTGCCGACTTTACCCTCCCACTCCAAAGTAGCCCTTTCAACCTCAGAGGCGGGAACGGGCTTACCGGTCTTAGGGTCTATTACAACCTCCTCTTCGGGGTTTCCTTCCATACCTTCAACGTCTTTAACCCTTAAGAAGCGGCCGGCTTCGGGGTGTTTTTCGTCAACTATTACAAGGTGGGTTGAGTTTGTGTAGACGTTCCTCCCGGCCTTTTCGGCGGCCTTCATGTTGGGGATTGAGAGGTAGTCTCTGTCAAACCAGCCGTTTTCAAGCATTACCCTGATGAAGCCCATTGCAAGGGGGCCGTCTTTAGTAGGTTTAACGGGGAGCCACCTGTGAGCGTGGGCTACGGCCTTGGGAGCTCTCGGGTCTATTAAAACCAGCTTAAGCTCCCCGGCGGCAATTCTCCTTGCAATTATCGCTCCCGAGGTGTTAACCCCCGGCTGCTGGGCCGAGTAGATGTTTGAGCCAAAGACAAGCATGTACTTACTGTTCCAGTAGTCGGCCTTAAACTCAACCTGCTTGCCATCTGAAAGGGCGTAGTTGCCCATCCTGAAGCCGATTCCGCAGATGTCGGTGTGGGCTATGTAGTTCTTTGAGCCGATTGCATTAAAGACCCACCTCTTTATGAAGTGGCTTCTGCCTGCCTGAGAGCGGCCGGTAAACCAGATTAGCTGGTTCCTCTTAGGGCCGAGCTCCGGAGCTCCCGGCTCAACCGGCTCATCTGAAAGGACGTCTTTAATTCCCGGGTAGTAGCGGTTATCTCTAATCTCTTTAAAGAGGTAGCCCCCCTCTGAAACCTCCCTTATTAACTGCTCCCAGCTTATGGGTTTGAATTTGCCCTCACCCCTCTTCCCGATTCTTTTTAAGGGTTGGGTAATCCTATAAGGGTTAAAGAGGTAGTCGTTGTCCATCTGGGGCTTTGCGCAGGTGGTTGCAACAGCCCTGAAGCTCTCGCGAAGGGGCGTTTCGTAGGGAATTTCTTTACCGGAGCGGTTGTAGGGGTGGTAGGGGTTTCCGTCAACCTGAACCAGCTTACCGTCCTTAACTGTAACCCTTAAGCCGCAGCGGGCGTTGCAGGCAAGGCAGACGGTATTGACGATTCTATCTCCTTCAGGCTTTTTGGTTTCCGGGTAAGAATAAGGGTTCACCTTTTTAACTTCGGGAACGATTTCTGCGTGGGAGCTCTTTAGGAGAGCTCTCCTAACTTCCGGCCTTGCCTTAAGGAGCTCTGCCAGCGGGCCGCTGGGCCTGTAGAGGTTCCCGAAGATTAGAGCTCCGCTGGGGCAGACGGCAACGCACCTGGGAACGTCTCCTCTCTCAACACTTCTGCTAAAACACATATCACACTTTCTTGCTTTATTACCCTTATTCATAACTATTGCGTCAAAGGGGCAGACCGGAACGCACTTTTCACATCCGGTACACTTATCTCCATCAATTACTACTACCCCTCCCTTTTTAACCTCAATTGCCCCAAAGGCACAGGCAGAGACACAGGGGTGCTCAAAACACTGCTTACAGATGTTCTCCTGACTAAAAACCAGCTTGGCCTTAGGGTATTTCCCGATTTCCTGTTCTTTAATCCAGAAGAGGTTAACTTCGGGGGTTTCGTTTAGGCCGTGCTCAAGCTGGCAGGCGGCCATACAGGCCTTACAGCTCATACACTTTCCCTGGTCAAAAATCAAAACAGGTTTAAAGAGCTCCCTCCCCTCACCCCTCTTAACCTCTATTCCGGCTCCTATTAAAACGGTCAATCCCGCAACCTTCAAGAACTCTCTTCTCTCCATAAAGTGCTTACCTCCCTGAGAGTTTGCAGGTATTATATTGAGCTATCTTTCCGATTCAAAATAACTATAAAGTAAGGGTCTGAATATAGAGAGCCCCAAAAAGAGCTGTTTGCTACAATTGAAGGCTAAATAAACTCTAAAGGAGAGTGCGATGAGGAAAGAGAGTCTTGCACTTGCACTGGTCGTAGCACTTTCGGGGACAGCTCTAACCGCCTGCGGTAAGGGCGAGAATACTCCCAAAAAGGAGGAGAGCTCCAAGGCCGTAGAGCCCAAACCTCTTACGGAGCTTGCAAAAGAGGGTAAAACCTCACTTCCCGAAGGCCACCCTCCCATCAACAACATGCCCGCAGGACACCCGCCGGTAGGAGCTCAGAAAGAGCTCATGTCAATGCACAGCGGTAAGAACCTGACGAAGTTTGACAGGCCCATAAGAATCCCCGAGGAAGTCCAAAAGACCTGGAAGAGCGCAACAATTGACATAGTTGATAAGACCAGCGGTAAAGTGGCAAAGGAGTTTAAGGTTCAAAACGGTCAAACCGTTAACTACGGCGGTCTTGAGATTAAAGTTCTCTACGTCGTTCCCCACCTCGTCCTTGATAACGGCTACACCTCCGCATCAAACGAGCCTCAGAACCCGGCAATCTTAGTTGAGGTTAAGGAGAACGGAAAGGTAATCTACGCAGGCCCTATCTACCAGAAGTTCCCCCACATGTACAACATCAACCACCCCAGGTACGAAATTATCCTTAAAGGAATTTCAAAGGGCTAAACGAGGGGCTCCCGATGAGCCCCCTTTCTTTACAATCTCCCTCCGGGGGCTTTAAATTAAAGGTTAGAACAGCCCGAGAAGGAGGGAGAGATGCCGGTAAAAGACCTAATAAAGAGAAAAGTCGTAGTAATTGAGCCTGACGACACGGTAAAGCTGGCTGCAAAGAGAATGCAGGACAAACTGGTGGGAGCTCTGGTAGTAATTGAAGGAGACAAACCCATCGGGATAATAACCGACAGGGACATAGCAATAAGGGTAGTGGGAGAGGGGAAATCTCCTGAAACTCCCGTAAGGGAAGTAATGACGAAAGACCCCATAACAATAAGGGACGACGCGACCTTCTTTGAGCTAACAAAAACCTTCAGAGATGCGGCCGTAAGGCGCTTAATCGTGGTTGACAAAGAGGGTAAACTTGTAGGGCTGATTTCGGTTGACGACGTTATGGAGCTCCTAACCACCGAGTTTGCCAATCTCATAGCCGCAATAAGGGGTTAAATGGAAGTAAAGGTAGAGACTCCGGTTTTTGAGGGGCCGCTGGAGCTCCTTATCTACCTGATAAGGAAGAGGGAAGTAAGTATTTACGACATTCCCATTGCCGAGATTACCGAAGAGTTCCTCAACTACATCTATACAATGCAGGAGTTAAATATTCCTCTGGCCTCGGAGTTTCTCCTCATGGCGGCTACCTTAGCAAGGATAAAGTCCGAGTACCTTATTCCCCGTGAAGAAGAGGAAGACCCGAGAAAGGAGCTCGTCCAGATAATTGAGGAGTATCTCAAGTCAAAGAGGGCTGCAAAGGAGCTTGAAAGACTTGAGGAGAGGGCTTTAAGGTACCTTCCCCACGACCCCTCAGACCTGATTTTCCAGTTTCAGGAGAAGGTAAAAATTGCAAACACGGTACAGGAGCTCCAAAGGGCCTTCAGGGAAGTCCTTGAGAGGAAATTTCAGCCCAAAATAAAGATTGGTCTACAGCTCTCAAGCGAATCATTTAAGGTCTCTGAGAAGGTTGAGGAAATTAGGGGGCTATTAAAGAAAAACTACCTCTTAAAGTTTAGCTCCTTTATTGAAAGGAGCTCCTGTAAGTTAGAGGCCATAACCTACTTCCTTGCAGTCCTTGAGCTGTGTAAACTGGGGGAAGCCTCAACCTTCACAGACGGAGAGGAGATTTTTATCAGCAGGGTAATTCCCCTCAAAAAGGAAGACAGAAGAGTTCTTACTGTCTCTTCTTAAGGGTCTTCTCAATTACCTCGGCCTTACTCTGAAGGTTCAGAAGGCGGTTAATGTATGAGACTCTCTCAAGACTCCTGCCGGAAAACTCAACGACGATGTCAAGGGGAAGCCCCATTTTAAGGAGCTTTGCAACGTAGTTATCCTTCAGGTCGGTAACTTTAAAGTCAAAACCGAGCTTCTTTAAGAGCCTGTGGAAGGTTACCTTCACCGTTTCAGGACGGACGCCGACGAGGGGAGCTATCGGTAGCTTCTCCTCCTTTATTCCGTCAAGCCTCTCCTTTACCCTGCCGTTTATAACG
Source organism: Desulfurobacteriaceae bacterium (assembly GCA_027068415.1). Taxonomy (GTDB): domain Bacteria; phylum Aquificota; class Aquificia; order Desulfurobacteriales; family Desulfurobacteriaceae; genus Thermovibrio. Next base: position 252,347 of record JAMOTD010000009.1, read on the forward strand.
AACCTCTTTATCTTCCCCTCCCTAAGGACGGGAATTCCCATAAAACTGTCGTAAGAGCTTACCTTTAACCTGCCGATTTCTGCCGGAGAAAGCCCCAAGTGGAGGACCATCAAGAGGGCAGTTTGGAGCTCGGGATTTCTCAACCTCTCAATCTCCTCCTCAAAACGGGAAATTTCATCCCCCTTAATAGGCCTAAACTCCTTAAACTCTGCGGTCTCGGGAGGGGTGAACTTTAAACGCCTCTTAATCCCCTTAAACTTGAGGTAGTGTTGAATTGCGGACATTGCCGTCCTGAAACTCTTCTCGGTTCTGTAACGGACGGCAAAGTAGCCGTAGAGCTTCTCCTGGTCAAAGTTAACCAAATCGTAGCTGTAGAGGGTTAGAAAGGCGTCAAAGTACCTTAAAACCCTCCTGTAGGTATCTATGGTGTTGGGCTTATACCCCTCCTCTATCAAGGCCTTAAGAAAGTCCTCCATTCCTTCCCCGTTCCGTAGAGGTTTGAGTAGTAGTATAGGTTTACCGCCGTTCTTTTAACGTAATCCCTCGTCTCGGCAAAGGGAAGGTAGACATCGGTAAAGAGAACCAAATCTCCCGGCGACTTTATCTCCCCGAAGAGCTTTAGCGCCTTGGAAACCCTTGAGGGGCCTGCGTTGTAGCCGGCTGCGGCAAGAGGGAAGAGCTTAAACTTTTTTAAGAGTGAGTGAATGTAATAAGAGCCAAAGCGGTAGTTGAGCTCCGGTTCAAAGAGCCTTGCCCTGTGGTAATCCTCCTCTTTTAACTTCTTTGCAATGTACCGCCCCGTTGCAGGCATTATCTGCATCAGCCCCCTTGCACCGCTACGGGAGAGGGCTCTGACCTCAAAGAGGCTCTCCTGACGGGCAATCGCAAGGGAGATGAGGTCGTCCTTAAAAACCGAAGGTTTCGGGTAGAGTACCGCCAGAAGGTAGGGGTGGCGGGAGAGCTCCCCTTTAAAGGGCAGGGCAAACCTAATTCCTCTTTTGTAGTCGCCGCACAGGTACATAAGGAGAGCCGTTTGGGGAGTTCTCCTATCTATAAGGGTCAGGATATTGCAGTAGCCCTTTGAGTAGAGGTACTTAAGCCCCTCGTCCTTCAGGTTTAAGCCCCCAAAAATCTTACTTCTATCGTAGGGGAACTTGTCGGGAGGGCTGAGGAGAAGGGAGTAGAAGTTGATGCCGGAGGGGAGCTCCCCCCCTTTACCGCAGGCAACTTTCCACCACTTCTGAGGCTCCCGCTCAGAGACTTTTGCCGAGCACCCCTTTACGAAAATTGAGTACCTGTCTCTAAAGTAGAGGTAGGTCTGTCTCAGCCCTTTTCTATCTGAAATGAGGTTTAGAGCTCTCCTAAAGAGCCCGAGGTCGCTCCTGAAGAGGTAGTCAAGGAGGTAAACAGAGGCCCTTCTCTTTAGGGAGATGGGAAGGGGAGAGTCAAGAAGCTGCCTAAAGTAGCCGAGCTTCTCTACCGGCTCCTTTGAGAGGTAGAGGAGGTAGAGGGAGCTCTTGGGGACGGAGGAGACTTTAAAGAACCTCTTTGCAAGCTCCCTTTTTCCGGCCTTTAAGTAAATGTAGGCTAATAAGTAAGTGTAGTAAGGGTCTCCCCTTAAGTAGGAGAGGTAGAAGAGGGCTTCGTCGGTATTCCTCCGAGAGGCAAGAAGCCAAACCTTTTTCCTTAAAACCTTCGGCTGAAAGAGAAAAGAGGAATCACTAAGGTTAAGCTCCAGAACCTCTTCGGAGAGGTCGGGGTAGGAAAAAACCTCCTTAAAGAGCTCCCGTGCCTCCTTCTCCCTCCCGCTCTCCCTTAGAGCAACGGCAACCTTTAGCTTACCGTAAAGGTTCTTAACTTCCGTAGCCTTTGTAAGCAGGGAGTAATCTCTTCTGCTAAAACAGTCCTCAATAAAAAGGAGGAGAAAGGGCTCTTTAAGCTCCGTAGCCGAGAGCTCCCTGTAGAGCTCCAAGCTACAGGCCCCCTCCCTCAAAGCCCTCTCAAACTCTAAAGCCCGGCTTAAAGTCAGAGCTTGTGCGCTAAGGTTAAAGAGAATTAAGAGCAAAAGGAAGAGATATTTCATAGGATTGATTATAACAGGAAAGGGGCCCCCGAAAAGGGGGCTTTCTGGCCGCACGAGGCGGCCGGGGACGGCTTGTTGTGGGGCGTCGGGGAATTCCGGTTTAATTATCGGTAGGAGAGATTGAAGGTTAAGGGGAGCTCCCAACTTGACTTTAAAGCAAAAACTCTCTAAAATTAAGAAGAGGTCTTTAACAGCAGAATAGGAAATTAGGGCGCACTAACAATTGTCTACTTCGGGACTATTGCCCTGTAAGGGCTTGAGCTATTTATTACGATTTAAGTCAAAAGTAATACCCTTGATTTACAAGGGTTTCAGAAAAGGTGCGGTTGAAAGGCCCGAAAAAATGAGCGGGATTGCGACATGATTTGCAAATATCAGCATCCAATTGTACATTCAAGTTGAAAGGCCCGAAAAAATGAGCGGGATTGCGACTGGCCATCACTCCATTTTTAAATTGGATGACTTCGGGTTGAAAGGCCCGAAAAAATGAGCGGGATTGCGACGATACTACCTCTGCAATCATACTACACCTCCATTGAGTTGAAAGGCCCGAAAAAATGAGCGGGATTGCGACTTCGCCAAAGTGCCAACGGACATTATCGCCCGTCAGCAGTTGAAAGACCCGAAAAAACGAGCAGGATTTGGTCGGTTCCGTCTCCGAAAATGAGCAAGGCGGGATAAAAGAAGAAATCTTAGAAGGACTTTAGTGATTTTCTCTCACTATTTCTTTTAAATCCGAAAGCGGAGTGTTTACCTTAACAATCGGGCAGACTCTTACGCAGTTTAAACACCTTAAGCAGGCCGGGGAGTTTGGGTCTTGGTAAATCGGGTAGTTAACCGGGCAGGACTTTTTACAGAGGTTGCACTCTATACACTTTTCCTTTTCAACAGAAAAATCTACGATGCTGAGTTTGTTAAAGAGGGAAAAGAGAGCTCCCAGCGGGCAGACGTACCTGCAGAAAGGCCTCTTAATAAAGATTGAGCCGTAGAGGAACATACTTCCGAAGGCCAGCTTAAAGAGGAAGAAGGGGCCGGCCATGTTTAAAATCGCAGAACTCACGGCAACCCAGTAGATTCCCGCCTCAAGGGTTCCGGTGGGGCAGACCATACAGAAATAGTGCTCCTTAAAGAGGAAAGGGAGTAAAACAACTCCGAGGGCGAGCATAAGGTACTTTAGGTAAACAAAGGGCTTGGGAAGGTCAAACTTAACCGAGGGGACTTTATTCAGAAGGTCTTGAATGAGACCAAAAGGGCAGACCCAGCCGCAAATCCACCTTCCGAAAGAGGCAGAAACCGCCGAAATAACTCCCAAAGTAAAGAGGGGAAGCTTGTTTATTACGAGAAAGTGGGAAATTGTACCGATTGGGCAGGAATAGAGTGCTGCAGGACAGGCATAACAGTTCATTATCGGAAAGGGAAAGGCTTTTAACTTCCCCGTATAGAGCCTTGAGGTTATGAAGTTGTAGAGGGGAAGGTTTGCAAGAAAGCCGGTAAGGAACTGGTAGAGCTTTCTGTTTTTAAGAAGGGGTACTTTGAGCATCACTTAATCCCTATACAGGTAAGGCAGAGAATTTTGCCGTTATTGTAGATAATCCAGAGCTCGTTCCTGAAAAGACCCAGGGCAATTAAAAGGAGCGAGAGCACGAGAGCTCCCGCCGCCAAAACCTTTTTACTGGGCTTTAACCGTTTCACCGATTTCCTCTAATAGTTTATCGGTAATTTGTGAAAAGGCCTTTGCCGAGGCGCTTTCGGGGTAAGCTATAACAATCGGAACCCCCTCATCTCCGGCCTCAACAACGGCAGGCTCAATCGGAACCCTGCCGAGGAAGGGAATCCCGAGCTCCTGAGCGGCCTTCTCACCGCCTCCCCTCTTAAAGATGTCTATCTCTTTACCGCAGTAGGGACAGATTAGACCGCTCATGTTCTCTATTATCCCCAAAACGGGAACGTTCATCAGCTTTGCAAAGCTGATTGACTTGCGGGTATCAAGGAGAGAGACCTCCTGAGGAGTCGTTACGATAACGAAACCGTCCATGGGTTTTATAAGCTGGGCAACGCTCAAGGCCTCGTCTCCCGTTCCCGGAGGAAGGTCAACGATTAGAAAGTCAAGCTCCCCCCAGTCAATCTCGGCCAAGAACTGCTTTATGGCCTGGTGCTTTAAAGGTCCCCTCCAGACTACGGGCTGGTCGGGGTTCTCAAGGAGAAAGGCCATTGAGACGATTTTAAGGTTGGGCATTCCAAGGGGGATAAAGGGCTTTATGGTCTGGCTGTTGGGGTCTGCAAAGAGCCTCTGTCCTTCGGCTCCGAACATCTTTGCAACGTTTGGGCCGTGAATGTCGGCATCAAGAAGGCCTACTTTATAGCCCCTCTTTGCAAGCTCTGCGGCAAGGTTCGTTGCAACGGTGGTCTTTCCTACTCCTCCCTTACCGCTGAGAACTCCTATTCTGTGCCTGATTTTTGAGAGGTTGCAGGTGAGCTTTACGTCAAGAGGGTCTTGGGCGGTTTTGCAGGCATCTGCGTGGGGGCAACCTTCACACTTCTTCTCGTCGTATGCCATCTCTTTCCTCCTTCTCTCTTAAGTAAGGTGTTTGTTAACTATCTTTAAGAGCTCTCCGTAAGTTCCGGGCGAAGCCCCTACTACGTTCCCGCTCTTTAAGTAATCCTTACCGCCGCTAAAGTCGGAGACCGCTCCTCCGGCCTCCTCAATCAAGAGAGCTCCGGCGGCTATGTCCCACGGGTGGAGGGACATCTCCCAGAAGCCGTCAAAGACTCCCTTGGCAGTGTAGGCAAGGTCAAGGGCTGCAGAGCCGCACCTCCTGAGCCCGGATACCTTAAGAAATACCTCCTTAAAGCAGGAGAGGTATTTGTCAAGGTACTTCTTTCCCCTAAAAGGGAAGCCCGTTGCAACGAGAGCCTGAGAGAATTCCCTCGTGCTTACCTTCAACCTCTCGCCGTTGCAGTAGGCTCCCTCGCCCTTTTCGGCCACGAAGAGCTCCTCAAGGAGCGGGGCGTTTATAACCGCTCCGACAAGCTCACCGTCAAGCTCAATCCCTATAGAGACGCAGAACATCGGGAGCCCGTGGATAAAGTTCTTCGTCCCGTCAAGGGGGTCAACGTACCACTTCCACCTGCTCCCGGAGGAGAAACCTCCGCTCTCCTCTGCAACTATACTGTGTTGAGGGAAGGCTTCTCGTATAGTCTTAATAATAATCATTTCTGATAGTTTGTCAGCCTCCGTCACGTAATCGTTCCTGGCCTTCAGCTCAACTTCCCTAACCTTACCGAAGTAGTCAAGAAGGATTTCAGAAGCCCTTTCTGCAGCCTTCAGGGCAACATCAATAGGAGTCTCCATCAAAACCTCCGGGTCTGTAGCTCAGAGAAATCAGATTTCCGTTCTCAAGGAGGAACTCAACCTTAAAGGTATGGTGGTAAGAGACGTAGCCGACATCCTTCTCGGAAATCATTCCTCTGGTAAAGAAGATTGCCTCGTCCCACGACTCTACGTCTCTAAACTCAACGTTTAAGTCAAACCCCTTTACCGTAAAGGCTTTCTCAACGGCGGCCATAAACTCTTCTGAGAGCATTTTTCTTCCCTCAAGGTGCAGGTTATTTTAATATACTGCTATCCATAAAGGTTTAAAAGGGAGAGGATGAAAATAGCGGTTGTTGAAGACGACCTTTCGGTGGGCAACCTCCTTAAAAGGGCCCTCTCAAAGGAGGGGTACTCGGTTAAGCTCTTCTCAACGGCAGAGGCCTTGAGGGACGCAATCTTTAACTACGGGGAGGAGTTTGAGCTGATAATCCTTGACGTTATGCTCCCGGGAGCAGACGGCATTGAGACCTGCTCCTTCCTAAGGGAGAGGGGCATTGAGGCTCCCATTATGATTTTAACGGCCCTCTCAAAGGAGGAGGACAAGGTAAGGGGGCTTGACGGGGGAGCCGACGACTACCTGACCAAACCCTTCGGCCTGAAGGAGTTCCTTGCAAGGGTGAGGGCTTTAACGAGGCGCTCAAAGAGGTGTAAGAGGGAAGAGCTCTCCCTAACCGAAAGGGGAGTAATCGTTGAAGGCAGAGAGATAAAGCTCACGACCAAGGAGAGGGAAGTATTGGCTCTCCTCCTCTCTAAGAGGGGGCAGACAGTCTCAAAGGAGGAGATTTTCCTCAAGGTATGGAAGAGGGAGGGCTCAAAGAGAATTGTTGACGTTTACGTAAAGTACCTGAGGGATAAGCTCGGTGAGAGGATTAAAACGGTCTGGGGAGTCGGGTATAAACTGGATTAGGGAGCTGGGAAGGACTTTTGAGGAGCTCTTAATTGTTGACGATAAGGGAGAAATCGTCGGCAGGGGAGAGAAGCTGTGGGAGAGGTACCCCTGCCCCGAGGCGGTAAGGGCCCACGGGGAGCTCTTTGAGAGGGGGGAGAGCTCCTTTGAGTTTGAAGAGAGGGGGAGGCACTACCTCTTTAAGGGAAAAAGGGTAGGGAAGCTCGGAGTCTTCATAAGGGAGGAGATAACCCTCAAGAAGGAGGTAGAGGAGCTAAAGAGGGAGGTCTTCTCAACCCTTTCCCACCAGATAAAAACGCCCTTAACGGTTATAAGGGGAAATGCCGAAATGGCCCTTGAGTTTGGGATAGAAAAGGAGGAAATTGAAGAGATTGTTAAAAAGTGTGCTGAAATTGAGGAAATTCTCAAGGGACTTCAAAAACTTTTTGAAAGGAGCGGCAGGTTTCCCCTGATAAACCTGAGACCCATCGCCCTTGAGTGTATAGAAGAGTTTAAGAAGAGAGCCCGGCAAAAGGGGTTAGAGTTCAAATGCTCTCTTAAAGACGCAAACCTCCCGGCAGAGCCCACCCTCTTTAAGCAGCTTCTCATAAACCTTCTTGATAACGCCGTTAAGTTCACAGAGAGGGGAAGGGTTGAAGTTGAGCTTACCGAGGGCTACTTAAAAGTCTCCGATACGGGAGGCGGAATTGACGAGGAAATAAGGGAGAGGCTCTTTGAGAAGTTCGTAAAGGGGAGGAGAAGTAACGGAGAGGGAATAGGCCTTTCGGTAGTTAAGGAGATAGCCCGTTTCCACGGATGGAGAGTTGAGGCTGAAAGTAATAAGGGTGAGGGAACGACCTTTACCGTTTACTTTTAAAAATGTAAGAGATAATTTCGGCCAGAAAGTCAAGGAAGAAAAAGAGCTTCAGGAAATTCTCCCCCGTTCCGAAATTGACCGCAACTCCGTGGCCTATGGCGTGGCGGTTTAAAGTCCCCTCCTTATAGTCAACAAAAGAGAGGTGGTTTAAGAAGGGAGGGAGCTCCCCTTTCCCGAAAACCTCCTGAAGGAGGAGCTTGGTAGCGTACTGAATCGTTACAAACTTCCTGCTCCTCTTCCTGATTAGCTCCTCAATGTCGGCCTCAAGGGTATTCTCCTTTACAAAGGTATCCCAGATAACCCCTTCACACTGGGGGAAAAGGCCGTAAATTGCAAGCTCAAGACAGTTCAAACGGTAGGCCTTCAATATGTCCCTCAAAACCTTCTCCCTCCGCTTAAAGGGAGGAAGCTCCAGCCACCCCTCAAGCCTGCCTTCAAGGAACTCTGCGGTTGAAACCCGAACTATCCACTCCTCAAAGTTCCCGCCGGGAAAGGAGTTGAGAATGTCGGAGGGCAAAAGCCAGTCCCTTTCGTAGAGCTCCCTTAAGAGCTCCTCGTCCTTAACCTTCAGCAGGTAGGAGGATGCGGCCTTTAATAGGAGCTCCTCAAACTCCTCCCGCCAGCTCTTTAACTTCCCCTCCCACTCCCTCTCAACCTGTGCCCTCTCCCTCAACCTGAAGGCATTCCTCAGGGCGTTGTAGATGTTCTTAGCCCTACCGGGGAAGAAGTACTCCTCAAGGGAGTTGGCCTTTACAATCTCCTTAATAACCTCCCTGTGGTTGAGGGCCTTTATCTCCCTACGGCTCAGCCTCCCTTCCGATAGGAGCTCAAGGAGGCGGAAGAAGAACTCCCGGGAGCTCCCCTCCTTCTCCGCCTCTTTTAAAACCTCGGGGCTCACCTTAAGCCCTTTCAAAAACGTGAGTAGGGAGGACGAAGCAGGTAAACTCTCCCCTGAAGACCTCTTCTCCATCTCTCTTTCCTACAACCTCAACAATCCTCTTTTTCCCCTCGGAAGAGGTTAACTTCCCCTCAAACTCAACAACCTCCCCCACCTTTACCGGCTTTAAAAACTTAACCGCTGCTGAGCCCAGAACAACGTTGGGGTGGTTTACGGTAAGCATGGCACAGTAGTCGGCGGCGCTGAAGAGAAATCCCCCGTGGACGAGCCCCTTTTCATCGGCGGCCATTACCGGCGTAGTCTTCAACCTTACAACAGCCCTTCCTTCTGAGAGGGAGACGGGCTCACCGCTCAAGCTCCTGTCAATCTTAAGGTGGGTCTTAACCTCCATCTCTCCTCCTACTTACAGTTTTTCACGCAGTACCTGTAGGGAACTATCCTCCCTCCGCAGGAAGTAAAGCAGGCGTCGTACTCCTCCTTACAGCCGCAGTCGGAAGGGCAGGAGGAAGAGAGCTCCCTAACTATCTGGCTCAGTGAGGGTTTAACCGGTTTTGAAGGAGGCTCAGGTTTCGTCCGGCTGAGGGTCTGAAGCGCCTCCTCAAGGTCGTCCCTCCTGCGGCAAGCGTAGTAGTCTTTATCCTTCTTGCACCTCTTCTTAAAGTAGAGGTAGTCGCGGTAGAGCTCCCTGTAATTGCTGTTCCAGTTTAAGAGCTCCCTCTGGTAGGCCGAGTAGGCCTTCTGATAGGCCGAGAGCTCCTTTTCATAAGCCCTAAGCTCCTGCCTGTAAATCTTTCCCGCCTCATCCCTCACCCTCTCCATACACTCCTGCCTTTTCTTTAAACAGGAGAGCCTGCAGGAGGTATAGTCGGCCTTACACCTGCTTAAACAAGATGAGTTATCGGCGGGAGGCTCGTACCTGTACGAGACGGCAAACTGAGGCCCTCCGCACCCGAAAATGAGCGGGAAAAGAGCCAAAAGAGCCCTTTTAAACATAAGTTCTCTCCTCCTTGAAATGGCCCCTTATGGGGCTAAACTTATTAAAACAAAATCTATCGGGGTATGCCACATGGAGAGGGCAATAGAAAGCAGGCTTGAGAAGATTGCCGAGAAGTTTAAGGAGATAGAGGAGAGCCTCGGTAAGCCGGAGGTGATTGCCGACCAGAAGAAATTTCAGGCACTTGCGAGGGAGCACAAGGAGCTCCAGCCCATCTACGAAGCCTACATGGAGTACAAGAAGGCTAAGAAGGGAATAGAAGAGGCGGTGGAGATAATTGAAACCGCCGAAGACGAGGAGTTCGTTGAGCTTGCAAAGGAGGAGAAAAAGGAGCTTGAAAGGAGAGTTGAAGAGCTTGAAAGCCAGCTGAAGAAACTCTTAATCCCCAAAGACCCCAACGACGAAAAGAACGTAATCCTTGAAATCAGGGCCGGAGCAGGAGGGGAGGAGGCAGCACTCTTTGCTCAGGAGCTCTTTAGGATGTACTCCCGCTACGCAGAGAAAAAAGGGTGGAAGGTTGAAATCCTCTCCCTCAACGAAACGGGGCTCGGAGGGTTTAAAGAGGTAATAGCAATGATTTCCGGTAAAGGCGCCTACTCAAGGTTAAAGTACGAGTCGGGAGTTCACAGGGTTCAGAGAATCCCCGTTACCGAGTCGGGAGGAAGAATTCACACCTCAACGGCAACCGTGGCAATCCTTCCTGAGGCAGAAGAGGTTGACATTGAAATAAACGAAAACGACCTGAAGATTGACACCTACCGCTCTTCGGGTGCCGGAGGTCAGCACGTAAACACGACCGACTCTGCAGTAAGGATAACCCACATTCCGACGGGAATAGTAGTAACCTGCTCAAACGAGCGCTCCCAGATACAGAACAGAATTAAAGCAATGAAAATTTTAAGGGCAAGACTCAAGGAGCTCTACGAGAGACAGCAGAAGGAGAAGATGGACTCGGCCAGAAGAAGCCAGGTGGGAACGGGAGACAGGAGTGAGAAAATAAGAACCTACAACTTCCCCGAAGGAAGGGTAACCGACCACAGGATAAAGCTTACCCTTTACAACCTTCAGGAGTTCCTTGACGGAGAGCTTGACGAAATGATAGACGCCTTGGCCGCAGCCGAGCAGGAGAAGAAAATAGAAGCCCTTGCAAGGGAGGAGTAGAAGTTCCTCTCTTGCCAAAATCCCTCTTCTTTTTGACATAATCATGTGGGAGTTTGAAAATTGCCAACTCCATAAAAAAGCCTATCCTCTCCGGTATGAAAGCAAAGAGACTTAACTTCAATCTGTGTGTTTTTTTCAAACAGCCCTATACCCTGACCGACTGATAATATTGCTCCTGTTCCTGAAATTTGCGTAAGGAGAAGATGGGTGAAAATTCATACAGCTTTTGACTTGCAGAGAATAGGGACGAAAGGATTCCTAATGATAATAAGGAGAAGAGATGGAAAGAATCTGTAGGTTGTGGTAGACGATGGCCGGTAGAAGGCTTTTTCCCAAGCTTTAAAAGGTGGTTTGGAGAGTATGTATCAAGTGTTAAATTTGAAAACAGAGATGAAGGGAGGAAAAACTTTAACGAAGTTAAAAGGAGGGGGAATTCCCCCTCCCCCGGTTTTGCCTTTAAGAGTAGAGCTCCTTTAGCTCCGGATATAGAGGGTGCTTGCCGCAGATTTCAAGGACTTCGGCCTTAACCCTCTCAATAACCTTCTCGTCGTTAATGTTCTTTAGAACTTCGGCTATAAGCTGGGCAATTCTCCTTGCCTCGTCCTCCTTAATTCCTCTGGTCGTAATTGCGGGAGTTCCTATTCTTATACCGCTTGTAACGAACGGACTTCTGGTGTCAAAGGGGATTGTGTTCTTGTTAACCGTAATGTTTGCCCTTCCGAGGGCGGCTTCGGCCTCTTTTCCGGTAATTCCCTTATCAGTAAGGTCAACCAGCATAAGATGGTTGTCTGTTCCCCCTGAAACGAGCCTGAAGCCCTGCCTGCTGAGCTCCTCGGCCATAGCTTTTGCGTTTTTAACAACCTGCTCCTGATATTTTTTAAACTCCTCGGTTTGAGCCTCTTTAAAGGCAACGGCCTTGGCGGCGATAACGTGCATTAAGGGACCTCCCTGAAGGCCGGGGAAGACCGCCTTGTCTATCTCCTTTGCAAACTCCTCTTTGCACATTACGACGCCACCCCTTGGGCCCCTTAAGGTCTTGTGGGTTGTTGTTGTGACGAAGTGGCAGGCCTCAATGGGTGAAGGGTGAAGGCCGGCAACTACTAATCCTGCAATGTGGGCAATGTCTGCTAAAAGCAGAGCTCCGACCTCGTCGGCAATCTCCCTGAACTTGTCAAAGTCAATTACCCTCGGGTAGGCCGAAGCACCGCAGATTATCAGCTTTGGTTTGTGCTCTTTTGCAAGCCTGTAAACCTGGTCAAAGTCTATGGTTTCGGTATCTTTCCTTACGCCGTACTGGACTACGTTAAAGTACTTGCCCGTCATGTTTACCGGGGAGCCGTGGGAAAGGTGGCCTCCGTGGGAGAGGTTCATTGAGAGGATTGTATCTCCAGGCTTTAAGACCGCTAAGTAAACTGCCTGATTGGCCTGAGAGCCAGAATGGGGCTGGACGTTAACGTGCTCGGCGTTAAAGAGCTCCTTACACCTTTCAATTGCCAGCCTCTCTGCAATGTCAACGCACTCACACCCTCCGTAGTAGCGCTTACCGGGGTAGCCCTCTGCGTACTTGTTTGTTAAGACGCTTCCCTGAGCCTCCATAACGGCCGGAGAGGTAAAGTTCTCTGAAGCAATCAGCTCAAGGTGTTCGTTCTGCCTCGTGTACTCGCACTTTAAGGCTTCAAAGATTTCTGGGTCAACCTTCTTAAGGTGCTTCATTTAACTATCCTCCGCATTCGTTTTTCTCAATTTCGGCTATCTTCTTTACCCTCCTTTCGTGCCTTCCGCCCTCAAAGGGGGTTTCAAGCCACGCCTTAACGATTCTCTTTGCAAGCTCTTCCCCTAAAACCCTTCCTCCTAAACACAGAACGTTTGCGTCGTTGTGGCGCCTGCTCATCTCCGCTGCGTAGACGTTGTAGCACAATGCCGCCCTTATTCCCTTAACCTTGTTCGCCGCAATTGAGATTCCTATTCCGGTTCCGCAGATAAAGATTCCTCTGTCGGCCTCTCCGCTGACTATTCCTTTGGCGGCCTTGTAGGCGTAATCGGGGTAGTCAACCGACTCTTCCGAAAAAGTTCCGTAGTCAACGTACTCAATTCCCAACTCTTCAAGGTATGATTTAATGACCTCTTTGAGCTTAAAACCTCCGTGGTCGCAGGCAAGGGCTACTTTCATCTCTGACCTCCCGTTTGGTGGCCTAATTATACTTCTATCGGAGGGCTTATGAAGGAATTTCTCCTTACCGTTGCAGGCTTTGACCCGACCGGCGGCGCAGGAATTTTAAGGGATTACGCCACTTTTCGTCACTTTGGCTTTTTGGGGTGTGCCGTTATTACGGCAAACACCGTTCAGAATACAAAAGGTGTAAAGAGGGTTGAGTTTGTCAGCGGCAACTTTTTAATTGAGCAGCTTGACGCTGTCCTTGAAGAGATTCCCGTTAAGGGGGTAAAGTTTGGGTTGCCCCACAGGGAAGAGGATGTAAACAGGGAGATAGCCCGTAGGGTAGAGAAGCTCGGCGTTCCCGTTGTCTTTGACCCGGTTCTTGCCCCCACTTTCGGACGGGAATTTGTTGAGGACTTAAAGGCCATAGCCCCGTTGATTGAGGTTTCTACGGTAATAACTCCCAACTACTCCGAGTTTGAGAGGTTAAAGCCCGTTTTTGGGGGGCTTTTTAAGGAGAAGGTTGTCGTTGTGAAGGGAGCTCCCAAAGGCGAAAGCGAGGTTGAAGACCTTTTAATCGTTAAAGGCAAAGTTATTGAGAGGATTTCCCACAAAAAAGATAACAGGGTAGTAAGGGGAACCGGCTGTGCCTTTTCCTCTGCTCTACTTTCCTTAATTGTTAAAAAATCGGAGGTGGCGGAAGCTTTTAAGGAGTCTTCTCTCTTTTTGGAGGCTTATAGGGAAGAGAGTTTTGGATTTTGCGGAGCTCTTCAGTTTTACCCTGCTTTTTAACTTGGTGCCCGGGGCGGGACTTGAACCCGCACGCCCGTAAGGGCAGGGGATTTTGAGTCCCCCGCGTCTGCCGATTCCGCCACCCGGGCACTTTGCAAACTATAATATAGGAAATTTTAGCCTATGGAGGAAATAATGAACTTGAGAGTCGGTTTTATCGGCGGCGGGAATATGGCGGAGGCCTTTATAGGGGCTTTTGTTGAGGGGGAGCTCCTTCTACCCTCCCAGATTGCCGTCTCCGACGTTAGGGAGGAGCGGTTAGAGGAGCTCCACGAAAGGTACGGAGTTAAGGTCTTTAAGAGGAACGTTGACGTTGTTTTAAACAGCGACGTTATCTTTTTTGCCGTTAAGCCTCAGGTTTTAACTGCGGTTTTGGAGGAGGTAAAGGAGGCAATAACTCCCGCTCAAATTTTGGTCTCAATGGCCGCCGGCTACCCCATAAGGAAGATTGAGGAGGTTGTGGGGGATGATAAAAAGGTTATCAGGATAATGCCAAACATACTGGTTAAGGTAGGAAAGGGGGCAATTGCCTGCTGTGAAAATAAGAGGCTTTTGGATGAGGAGGTAGAGAGGGTAAGGGGGCTCCTTAAAACAACGGGGAAGGTTTATCCCCTTCCCGAGAACCTCTTTGACGCCTTTACCGGTGCAGCTGGGAGCTCTCCTGCTTTCGTCTTCCTTCTGATTGAAGCCCTGAGCGACGCCGGAGTAAGGGTAGGCCTCAGTAGAGAGGTTGCAAAAGAGATTGCCCTTCAAGTTATTGAAGGTTGCTCCCTTATGGCCCAGAGTGAGCACCCCGAAGTTTTAAAGGACAAGGTTACCTCTCCGGCGGGTACGACTATTGAGGGGCTTGCCGCCCTTGAGGAGAACAGAGTTCGCTACGCCTTTATTGAGGCGGTAAAGAGGGCTACCGAGCGCTCTAAGGAGATTTCCCGGCTGATTGAAGGGCTGTAATGGTTAGGCCTGAAAAGAGGTTTTACAGGCGGTTTCAGAAGCCGAAGGGATTTGCCTCTTTTGAGGTTATTGTCGGCGAGAGCGACCTCTGGATTGCCGTTCCGCAGGGAGAGTACTCTCCGGCCCTTGAAAGGGCGGTTGAAGAGACCTTAATCTCTCTCCGCTCCCAGATAGAGGCTTACGGAAAGAGGAGAAGAGAGTTCTTTACATCCCTGACTCCCATTGAGGTTGAGCCCCTTGCCCCAAGGATTGTAAAGAAGATGGCTCTTGAGTGCGGAAGGTGCGGCGTAGGGCCAATGGCGGGGGTTGCCGGTGCAATTAACCTCTTTATCGGCAAGAAACTTGAGAAGCTGGGAATAGATGAGTTCATAATTGAGAACGGCGGGGATACCTACATCAGCAGGGAAGCTGAGACGGTTTCCCTAATTCTTACCGGTGAGCCCCGACTTGACGGGAAATTAGCAGTTTGTCTCCCTCCAGGAAGGTGGGGGCTTTCATCCTCCTCAAGTAAAATCGGCCACTCCTTAAGTTTGGGAAGGGTTCAGATTGCCACCGTCCTCTCCTGCAATCCGGTCTATAGCGACTGCTGTGCAACTTACCTTGGTAACTCCACCAGCCCCGAGAATGCTTTAAGGAGGGTTAAAGAGCTTGAGGTGGAGGGAGCTCTGGTCTTAATTGACGGTAAATTTGTAATAAAGGGGAACTTAAAGCCCGTTTTATTGAAGTCTGCTTGACTGGAAACCCTCTTGCCAGTATAAATTAATTGCAATATTTGAATTAATGGGGAGAAAAATGAAGATAAGGCTCTTTGCTGTTGTTTTTACACTTCTGGGCTTCGGAACTTCTTACGGTCTTACCCTTGAGGAGGCGATAAAAACCGCCCTTGAGAAAAACAACCTCTTAAGGGCAAAGAAGGTTGAGCTTAAAGAGAAGTACTACGACGTAAAGAGCGCAAAGGCAAGGCTTCTTCCCGCTGTTGAGCTCTACACCCAGTACAACAAAACGACTGACCCTCCCTACGCGATTATGAACAGGATGGAAGTTAAGAAGCTTGACATGATGAGAACCAACTTTAACGACCCGGGGAAATATCAGCTCTTTAAGACCGGTTTAAAGACTCAGGTACCAATTTGGTTCGGGGGAAAACTGAGGCTGGCCGTTGACCTTGCCCGGAAGGAGGTCAAGGCCGCTAAGGAGCAGGTTAGAAAGAGCGAAAACCAAGTTGTTTACGACGTTGTAAAGGCCTATTACGGGGTTTTAACGGCGAAGGCCTTCGTTGAGACCGCTCGGCTTGCAGTTAGGGATGCCCAAAAGCACCTTAAAGACGCTCAGACCGTTTATAAGGCCGGGCTGGGCTTAAAATCCGACGTTTTAAGGGCGAAGGTTTACCTTGAGCAAATGGAAGAGAACTTAGTTAAGGCCAAGAGCAACTACGAGATAGCCTTAAGGGCTCTTAAGGTTGCAATGGGAGAGTTCCCCGACGGGGGAGTTTCTGTTGACGGCGATTTAGTTTACAGGGATTTGAGCTTTAACCTTGATGACCTGATAGAGAGGGCTCTCAAGAACAGAGCCGAGCTTAAGGAGCTCCAGGTTCGCCTTGAGCAGAGTAAGGATATGGAGAAGATGGCCAAGGCCGACTTTTTACCTCAGGTAGGGGCTTTCGGAAAAATCTTTATGGCCGACGATACGGCTCCGTGGAACAAGGAAAACTCAAGCTGGGCTGTGGGAATTTCCGCTTCAATAAACCTCTTCAGCGGCGGTCAGAAGTTCTACAAACTGAGGAAGAGCAGAATTACTCAGCTTAAGGTTAAGGAATATCAGGAGAGGGCTAAAAAGGGAATAGCCTTTGAGGTTTCTCAGGCTTACTACAGGTTTATCTCTGCCAAAAAGAGGGTTGAGCTTGCCAGGGCTGCCCTTGAGTCGGCTCAGGAGAGCTTAAGGATAGTTGAAAAGAGGTACAAGAGCGGCGTTGCAACGATTACTGAGCTCCTTGACACTCAAACGGCACTCAATCAGGCAAGGAGCTCCTACGTTGCAGCCCTATCTGCTTACAATCAGGCCGTTGCCGAGATTTACTACTCAACGGGGGAGCTCCCCTCAAGGTATACGGAGCTCCTGCGCTAACAGATTTGGTTCTTATTTATTATCACCGGAGCCGAGACTCCTCCCAATCTGTGGCAATCCACTGAGCCGCAGGCTGCAGGGGGGCAGAAGCCTTCCGTTTTTGCGGTGAAAGACCAGAACTCTTTTATAAAGAGGCTCTCTGAATAGCTCGTGGTGAATTTAACGACTATGCCCTCTCCCGTATTTAAAGCAGTTTTTATGCAGGGATTAACACTCAGCTCGTTCAGGGTAAACTTGAGGCTCGGAGTGTTAACGAAAGTTAGACACCTGGTTAATGCTATCACCTGAATCGGACTACCCTCTCCTTTTTTAATGGCAACAGTTTCTTTTCCGCTGAACTTTCTAAAAGCTTCTTTACTCTTAAAAATTCCCTTCCAAAAGGTCTTTTCTTGGTTAAATCTGACCAGTGAGAAGAAGTAATTCTCCGGAAGAAGGAGTTTTAAGAAGCCTTCGTGGTCGGGTAGAGGGTTATCGTTGAGTGAAAGTATTACCAGCTCTTGCCATTGAGAAGTTTCAACTATCATCTTTCCCCTCTCCTTGGTGTCTTTTCCTTAATTGGCTCGTGTAAAATATACGCCTAAGCAATAACGGTATTCGTTAACAGATATCAAAGGATGAATGGAAATGTCCGTGGCAGACCTTTTAGACGTCTTGAAAAGAGGCCGGAAGGTTGCAGTTTTAACCGGTGCGGGGATAAGTGCCGAGAGCGGTATCCCCACCTTCCGAGGTAAGGACGGCCTTTGGAACAGATTTGACCCCGCCCAGCTTGCAACTTACGAGGCCTTTCTGAAAGACCCTAAACTTGTCTGGAAGTGGTACCTCTGGAGGATGCACCTTATTGCCAACGCCCGCCCCAACCCGGGCCACTACGCGGTTGCGAAGATGGAGGAGCTCTTCCCGGACTTCCTCCTTATAACTCAGAACGTTGACGGCCTTCACCGGGAGGCCGGCTCAAGGAGATTGGTGGAACTCCACGGCAACATCTTCAGGGGAAAGTGTCGCTTCTGCGGTAAGGAGTACTCCGAAGAGGAGTTCTCCCAGCTCTGGCCTTTGGCCGGCAGGGATTTCCTCTCCTCAATAAGTGAAGAGGAGCTAAAGGGGCAGGTTTTTGACGAGATTGACAGGGGGAACTTACCCCGCTGTCTGAACTGCGGGGAGATTGTCGGCCCCGGAGTTGTCTGGTTCGGCGAGAGCCTGCCGGAAGATGCACTCTCAAGGGCTTTCTCCTTTGCCTCCTCCTGCGACATCCTCTTCTCCGTGGGAACTTCGGCGGTTGTTCAGCCGGCGGCCTCAATTCCCCTTTACGCAAAGCGCTCCGGAGCCGTTATCGTTGAGGTTAACCCTGAGGAGACTCCTCTTTCTCCCTACTGCGATTTCGTCTTTCGTGGCTCCGCTTCTCAAGTTCTTCCTCAGATTGTCTCCTCTCTGGAAGGTTCTTAACTCCGTAGGAGCACAGGAAGAAGGTACGTTTTCCCAACCTGTACTCCTTTAAAACGTTTCCCTCCCTCCTCCGGCTGAGGAAGAGGGCCTCTTCCGGAGGTTTACGGGTGAACCTGAGAATTTCATTCCTTCCCCTTTCAACGTAGAAGCACAGCTGCAGGTACTTTGTCTTTGTGTAGAGTTTAAAGCCCCGTGAGTCCTCAACTATTTCCCGGGTAACTTCTCTAACCGGAGGGTACCTGTACTGGGCAATCGGGTAGAAGTAGGAGCTGTAAAAACTCCTGAAGATTAGCATTAGGAGTGCCCAAAGAAAGACAACCCTCGTAATCTCAAACCTCGGGGCCAGGAGGAAGTAAACTCCGTAGAGGAGTGCAATAAAGATTACGGTCTCTTTGAGTACCAAAGAGGGGTTTCCCGAGAGTACGACCCCTCCGACTATCCCCATCGGAACTATTAACTGAGAGGTGAACTTGATAATCTCTTTTGCCCGTTTGTGGAGGATTTGGACATCTCTTAAGAGAGCCCCGAGGTATAGTGCAAGCAGGGGAAGTGCCGGCATCAGGTACCTTAAGCGGCTTCCGGGGAAGAGCCAGTAAATTAGGGCATCTATGGCAAAAGCAGTTATTAAAATCCTCTCAACCTCACTGCCGGGTAAGTTAACCTTCCTCCTTATGTAGGAGTATAAAGTAATCAGTGACCAGGGGATAGTTGCTGAAATCAGCCTCAAGGGGTATGTAGCGTAGTGTTTTAGAGTTTTCGTTATAGAAGTTTTGCCGGGAGCCCTTGAGAGGACTTCAGAAAGAAGAGTTTTAATTGCAGTGTCGCTTTTGACTGCAAAGAGCCAGAGAAAAAAGGGAGAGAGGCCGATTAGAGCTCCCGCCAAGTGCTTTAGGGTGAGGAGTTCCCTCCACCTTCCAGTTATCAGCCCGTAGGCCAAAAGGAGCACTGCGAAGAACTGAACTGCGGGAAGCCCCTTGGTTAAAAGGGCTAAACCGATGAAGAAGTATCCGATGAGCCACGCGGGGAGCTCTCTTCCCTCTTTTATCAGATAGAGCCAAAGCAGGGAGGCCGAGCCGACAAGAAGGGTAAAGAGGGTATCTGGCTCACACTTTGTTCCGTACCCGATTAGGACTACGAAGAAAGTCGGGTAGATTAGAGCTCCGAAAAGGGCCTCTCTCTCTCCTGTCAACTTTCTTCCGGTAAGGTAAATCAGAAGGCTTGTTGCAATTACAGATAAAGCCGAGGGAAGCCTCAGGGCGGCTTCTTTTACCCCTCCGAAAATCAGGGAGAAGATGGTAAGTACCCAGTTGTGGAAGGGAGGTTTCTTGTAGTAGGGCTCACCGAGAACAGTAGGCTGGAGGAAGTTGTGGCTCTTTAACATCTCAAAGGTAATTATTCCCCTTCTTGGCTCCTCGTGGATTAGGACGAGAACTCCTATGTTTACTATAAATGCGATAAAGAGGAAGGTTAAAAACCAATTAAGAAGGTTAGCCTCTCTCTTCTTCACTTCCCTTAACCTCTCTGAAGTGCTTTGGAGGAATGTCAGGCTTACTCCCTACCGGGTGAAATTCAACCTCAATAGCCCCACAGTTGGGACACCTAAAGTAGCTTATCCACATCTCCTTACTTCCCACTATGTCGGAAACTTCTCCCCTTTCGTTAACGTTCCTTGAGCCTACGTAAATACACTCCCCCACGTTTCCGCAGGTTGAGCACTTTAAGAGCCTTCTGTACTCCTTCAACTTCTCCTCCACAAGCACAAGTTGACCCTCTTAGTCTGCAAATATAGAATAGAGGCCGAAATCGGCGGCTTTGAGGAGTTTACTAAAAATGGTTAGGAGCAGGAAGTTCCTCTTTATCCTTGTGGCCTCCCTTTTACTCCTTTTGCTTCCAAACGGCCTCTACAGTGCCTTTGATAAGGACGAGCCCAAGTACCTTGAGGCCGCTTGGGAGATGGTGAAGAGCGGAGACTACATTACTCCCTACTATAACTACGAGTACAGGTTTGATAAGCCCGTTCTCGTCTACTGGTTAATCAGTGCCGGCTATAAGCTCTTCGGGGTTAACGAGTTCGGAGGGAGGCTCTTCGTCTCCCTCTTCGGAGTCTTAACGGTTCTCCTCCTCTTCTGGTGGCTCAAGAGGAGGGAGGGAGAGGAGCTCGCCTATGTCTCTTCCCTGGTTCTCCTTACGAGCCTTGACTTCATAGTAATGTCGTCTGTTGCAATGCCCGACATCGTCTTAACCTTCCTTATTGCCGCTTCTTTGGTTTCCTTCTTTGAGGGTTATTTAAGTAAAAGTAAAAACTGGTACAGGCTGGCCTTCCTCTTTTCCGGTTTCGCCACTCTAACCAAAGGGCCTGTCGGTTTAGCCTTGCCGGGCTTAATTGCAGTTGTTTTCCTAATCTTGAGGAGAGATTTAATTAAGACTTTAAAGGAAATTCCGTGGTTCAGCGGCTTTTTAATCTACTTTGCCGTAGTCCTTCCCTGGTACGGTGCGGTCTTCCTCAAACACGGAAGGCAGTTCTTTATGGACTTTATAGTCTTCCACAACATTCACAGGTTTACCGGCAAGATTCCCGGCCACCCGACCCAGTGGTGGTACTACCTTGCCAATTACTTCTGGCTCTACCTCCCCTGGTCTTTTATCTTTCCCTTTGCCCTCTACAGGCTCTTTAAGAGCAGGGAGTCTATAACCGAGCCGGTTTTGAACTTCTCGCTGGTCTGGTTCTTTACCGTCGTTATCTTCTTTCAGGTTGCCCACACAAAACTCGCCCACTACCTTTTACCCTCCTTCCCCGCCTTTGCCGTTATAGTGGGCTGGTACCTCCTCAGGTTCAGGGAGAGGCTTCCTTACCTTATTACCGCCATTACCTTAACGGTTTTAGCCTTCGCAGGCCTGGGTTTCTGGCTCTACAAGGGGTGGCCTGTGTGGGGAGCTCTCTTTTTCCTCTTCCCGCTCTTTGGAGCTCTCCTCTCCCTCAGAAAGACCGACTACCGTCCCCTTGCCTACGGCTTCTTGACGGGAATGCTCCTCTTTAAGTGGGTTACCCTTCCCTCTTTGGAGCCCTACAGGGCTAAACCTCAAGTGGGTAAGGAGCTCAGGAGTTTAAAGGAGAGGTGCCCCGAGTGTAAAATTGCCTTCCTTGACTACACCAGCCCCGAGATTGTTTACTACTACAGGCTCGGAAAACTTGAGGACTTAAACTCTCAGAAAGCTAAAGAGCTCCTCAACTCCAGGCGCCCGGTGGTTATAGTGACCCGGGAGAACAGGCTTAAGAGGTTGAAGGGAGTCAAGTACTACATCCTTGACAGGAAGAAGGAGCTCATTACAAAGCACTCAATCGTAGTAATCTCAAACAGGGAGTTTGAGGAATGGAAGAGCTTAGGAAAGTCTCGGTAGTTATTCCCGTCTTTAACGAGGAGGAGAACGTTCCGATTCTCTACAAGAAGTTAAAAAGGGTTCTTGAGGAGCTCCCCTACGACTACGAAATCATCTTCGTTGACGACGGGAGCACCGACAGAACGAGGGAGAGGCTTGAGGAGATTGCCCGTAAGGATAAAAAGGTTAAGGTAATTGAGTTTGCAAGGAACTTCGGCCAGACTGCCGCAATGGCCGCCGGAATGGACTACGCAACCGGCGACGTAATAATAACGATGGACGGAGACCTCCAGAACGACCCTGAGGACATACCCCGCCTCCTTGAGAAGATTAAGGAGGGCTACGACGTTGTAAGCGGCTGGAGGAAGAACAGGAAGGACGCCGCAATAAGCAGGAAGCTCCCCTCAAAGATTGCAAACTGGCTCATTGGAAAGCTAACTGGAGTAGAAATCCACGACTACGGCTGCACGCTTAAGGCCTACAGAAGCGACGTTATAAAGAGGGTTCGCCTCTACGGGGAGCTCCACCGCTTTATCCCCGCCCTGGCCTCAACGGTTACCTCAACAAACAAAATCGTTGAGATTCCGGTAAAGCACCACCCGAGAATCTACGGGAAGTCAAAGTACGGCATCTCAAGAACTTTTAAGGTTATATCCGACCTTTTCTTTATCTGGTTTTTAAAAAAGTTTATGCAGAAGCCCATTCACTTCTTCGGGATTCTCGGTCTAATCCTCTTTCTCTTGGGGTTCTTCCCCTTCACCTACCTCGTCTTCCTTAAGCTTACGGGCCACTCAATCGGAAATAGACCCCTTCTGATTATCTCCGTTCTCTTTATACTTGCCGGAATCCAGATGTTTACCACCGGTATAATCAGCGAGGTTTTGATGAGGATTTACTACGAGTCTCAGGATAAGAAGCCCTACGTGGTAAGGAGAGCTCTGAACGTTGAAGAGGAGTAGCTCTTTAGCCGTTTCCCTTGTAATTCTCCTTATTTTCTTCTACTTCCTCTACGAGTACAAAGTTTTCTCCAGGTTAGGGGAGGTTTTAAGCTCTCTTAACCCCTTTTACCTTCTCTTCTCACTTCTCTTCTACCTATCAACTTACCTTTTTAGGGCGAAGCGCTTTACTGTGATGTTCCCCCGTATCTCAACTGCCGACTTAACTGCCGTTATGTGCGTTCACACTTTCTTTAACAACGTCTTTCCCTTTCGCTCGGGGGAGGCCTCATTTCCCCTAATCTTAAAGAAGCTCTTCGGGGTGGAGCTCTCAATCTCCTCCGGGGCCCTTCTCTTTGCAAGGCTCCTTGACCTTGCCTCCCTCTCCATCCTCTTCCTCCTATCAACTCTCGTTGTTGCTGCCGGCAGGAGGGAACTCCTTTTGATTCCCCTTTTGGCCCTTATAGTTATTTCACTCCTTATCTTCGTAGCCCTGAAGCTCCTTAAAGCTTTGAGGAACAGGTTTACGGTAATCGGAGCTCTTTTTTACTTCTTTAACCAGTTTATCTCCTTTAAGAAGCTCTCTCTGATTGCCCTCTACTCCCTTTTGACCTGGCTTTTTAAGTTTGTCTCCTTCTACTTTATCTTAAAGGCCGGAGGGGTAGGTCTTGACTTCTTCCAAACGGTTTTCGTCTCAACCTTCGGGGAGATTACGACCGTCCTTCCCATTCACAGCATCGGCGGTTTCGGAACTTACGAGGCGGGGCTGGTAGGAGGTTTCAAGCTCATGGGAATTAAGACGAGCTACGCTCTTACTGTGGCTTTCTACTTCCACCTGATTCTGCTCTTTATGTCTGCCATCCTTGCCCTTCTGGGCTGGCTCTACCTTCACCTTCGTTTAAGGAAAGCTTAGAAACTATCTCCCGTGCAATCTCCCGGGGGCTCTTACCCTCACACTCAACTATTAGCTTTGCCTTTTCGTAGTAAGGGAGCCTCTCCCTGTAGAGCTCCATCACCCCTTCTCTTCCCAGCTTAACGAGAGGCCTGTTCTCGTCCCGTGAAATCCTCTCCCAGATTACCTCAAAAGGGGTCTTTAAAAAGACAGAGAAGGAGTGCCTGTTAATTACCTCAATGTTTTCGCCGTAAGCGGGAGCTCCGCCCCCCGTTGCGATTATCCCGCTGCCCCCTTTTAAGAGGTTCTCCTTTAAGACCGAGGCCTCTATCTTCCTGAAGCCTTCCTCCCCGAGGCTTTCAAAGATTTCCGGTATGCTCTTTCCCGTCTTTTCAACTATGAGCCGGTCAAGGTCAAGGAGTGGAAAGCCTAAGAGCTCCGAGAGCTCCCTTCCGACCGTACTCTTCCCCGAACCCATAAAACCTATGAGGGTGATCTTCATTTTACCGGTATCGCAAAGACTGGTTTGTAGCCCTTTTTCGGCAGCTTAACGGTCTGGTCGTCCTTCGTTCCTATTACCCCGTCTATTCCAGGATTGACGATTGTGTCGTCAAGGAGGTAGAACTTTGTCCTGAAGCACCCTTTTACAGGGAGCTCCCTCTTCCCCTCTGCCCCCAAGACTTTCTCCCTAAGCCCCCAGTTAAGTGCCTCTCCAAACTTTAAGATATTAAGTTGAATGAAGTTCAAGGGGAGAATCATGTAGAGTAAGCATATTGCAGCAATAGAAGTGAGGAAAACTCTAAGCTTAACGGGCATGCTGTCTGCCATCTTAAAGGGTCTAATCTGTATAAGGCCTGCCTCAAGGAATTTTACAACATCAGAGAGGGTGTATCCGTGCTTGTAGAGTTCCTTTCTACTTAGGGGCTTCCTCGTCTTCCAGTGGGCTACGAGGAAGGAGGGAACGCTTTCAACCTCAATTTTGGTTATCTCAAAGTGCTCTGGAATCTCCCTTACCTTCCAGAGAGTCGGGCTGTTCACTATCTCCATGAGCTCCTCTTCGGTTAAGGCCAGCCCTCCGCTGCACTTTTCACCCTCAAAGAACTCAAAAACCGGCTGTATGTTGGTAGTGAGCCACTCCTCAAGAAACTTTATCAGTGAGAACTTTTCTCCTCTTCCCTCGTCCTTCCCCGATAGGTAAAAGAGAATTCCGTCAAAGCAGATTGAAATCTCCCCATCCTGATAGGGCATCTGGAGCCTTACTTCCCCTAACTTCTCCTTGAGGATGTCTATAAGTATGAGGAAGTCGTCCGGTTTTGTTAATTTCCCCCTTATATATTGCATATTGCCTTACCTAAGATGTAATTAAGTATCAGCGCTGTGATGAAAATAATAACAAAAAACATCATCTTTGAGTTAATGAAGCTCATCATTCCCGGTATCTGTAGTACTCCGGAGCTGAGTTGCTCCGTATAGAACCCGAAAAATCTATCAAATATCAAGGCAAATACCAATCCGGCTCCGAAAGATGCTATCAGAATGTAGGGTATGAGAGTCTCAAACCCTTCGCTCCTTACGTGAATTAAAAGTGGAATCGATGAAGCTTTTGATATGTCTATCTCTTCTTTCAGGAGCTCCCGCCTAATCTGGTTGGCCTGCTCAAGCATCAGTAGGGAGGAGTAGGTAATGTAAAGGTTAAAGAGAACTACGGGGGACTTTAAGTACTTGTTGGCCGTTTGAAAGGCCTTGAGGGCTTTCTGGTAGTCTCCCTGAAGGAAGTTAACGTAGCCTACGTCGTTGTAGATTATTCCGATAAGGTAGGGGTCGTTGGTTTTTACTGAGTTTAGCTCTTTGACCCTTTGGAGCTCCCCCAGCGCCAGCTCGTTTGTTATCAGCTCTACCTTTCTGTAGAGGGGGTTCTCAATTGCGGAGCTTATGAGGTAAGGAGGAGCGTAGCCGTCCCTGGTTGTCTTTACCGTGTAGAGAAATTTGGGGGACTGGAGGTAGTTGAGAAAGTTCTCTGTCAGGCCGTAGGTGAATATGGAGAATATCCCCGCAAAGAAGAGGAAAGTTGCCGTCTTCTTCTTCTTTATTGAGAGGGCAAGAACCGCTCCCATTCCGGTCAGGAAGTAAAATCCCGGCCAGAAGTTGACCAGAACTACAAGGGCTAAAACCAGGATTAGAAATAGAGTTAAGTACTTCTTTCGGTCGGGTTCAAGGTCTATGTGCTGGCTATAGAAGATAAAGGTATAAAAGAGCAGGAAGAAGATGAGAACTTCTGTGGCCCTCTTCAAGGGCTCAACGAAGAAGATAAACTTCTTTATTAGGGAAATGCTGGTTTGGGGAATCGGCTCAATCTCTCTCTTTGTAAGGTAGTTGAGCTCGGGGATGTGGTAGATGGGGTACTTCCCTTTGGCTTTTTTTATCTCGTCTATTTCTTTATGAAGGATTTGAGCAGGGGCTCCGTTTCCGATGTCATTCTCAAGCTTGTTTAGGAGCTCCTTTAAAGAGGCAGCTCCTGCGGTTGAAAAGTTAAAGAGCCCTATCAACAGCGCTAAGAAAATCCCCCATCTCCTCATAGTTCTCAATCCCTTCCACTCTCCACGTTTTGAACCCGATTACCCTCTTCCCCAGCTTCAGAGCAAAGGCAATTTCGCTGAGTGTTCCGTAGTTTCCTCCTACTGCGACGACGACCGAGCCTGAGGCGGCTACTATTACGTTCCTCCCGTGTCCCATTCCCGTCGGTATCTTTACGTCAACAAAGGGGTTGGCCGTCTCCTCGTAGTGGGGGAGGATTCCTACGGTAATTCCCCCGGCCTCCTTGGCTCCCTTACAGGCCGCCTCCATTACCCCGAAGAGCCCTCCGCATACTAAGACCAGCCCCTTCCTACCGATGAGCCTGCCCGCCTTTAAAGCAGCCTCGTAGAGTTCCGAGCCGACGGCTACGTTCCCATCCCCGATTACCGAGACGTTCCTCAAGGACACCTCCGAAAGGGCTTTTCGGAAATTTGCACAGAAAAAGATTATACATTAGCACCTTCGGGGAAAACTCCTTCAGGTTTTAAACTAAAGATAGCTCTATTTCCTGCTCCTCAAGTACTCAACCAGCGGCTCCTTAATCTCAACAAGGCCCATTTCGTTTATCTCCATAAGGTGGAGCCTCGTGTCGTGGCCGCAGAGCCTACAGCCGTCAATTCTGAAAAGCCTGAGTATGTCTCCCACCTCTTTCTTAAATAGCCTCGCCCTGCTTGCTGAGAGAAGAATTTCCTTTGAGAGGACCATCGTACAGTCAACGATGTGGCCTACTGCGTACCCTCCGGCGGCTTCTGCCGAGAGCTCATCGTGGCCGCTCCTCTTCTGTGAGACGAAGATTGCCGTCTGGTACCACTTCTTCATGAAGTTGAAGAATGCCCTTACTATTGAGCGGGCGAGCATCTCCTTTGATTCGTAAAGGCCGGTTATTGAGTCTATCACCGTCCTGTGGCAGTGGTAGGTTCTGTAGACGTAGGCCAAGGTATCAAGCATTGTGGGGACGTCGTCCCTTAACCTTGCGTTGCTGGCGGCGTCTATAAGTATTATGTTGTCCTCAATCTCCTCAAAGTCTACGCCCATTGCCAGCGCCCTCTGTTTGAGGCCTGCCGCAACGAAGTTTGCCGGGCTCTCTACTGTAACAAAGCAGACCTTCTGTCCCATTGAGGCCTGCTTTATCGTAAACTGCTCAACCATTAAGCTCTTTCCCGTATCGGGCATTCCCGTAAGGTTTACAACTGCGTACTCAGGAATTCCCCCTAAGGGCTTCCTTACTGGCTTTCCTTCTTCTATTTCAACTTTAAAGAAGAGCTCGTCAAGGCCCTTTACTCCCGTCGGTACTCCTTTTAGCTCCGGGGCTTTCTTTACGGCCTCCCCTAAGACGTAGACGTACTCCTTCATTACTTGGGGTTTCCTCTCTGAGAACTGTCCCTCTACCATCTCTACCCTCCTCTAACTTGTTTTCACTAAGGAGACTCCCCAGTTTAGGAGCTCCCTCGTAGTCTCTTCGTCCGGGCTCTCTGCGTAGACCCTGAAAACCGGCTCGGTTCCCGAGGGTCTAAAGAGAATCCAGGAGTCGTTTTCAAATGTTATTTTAACCCCGTCTATAGTTAAAACTCTTTTAACTTTAAGCCCTTTCCACTCCTTCGGAGGGTTCTCCTTTAACCTCTCAAGGGCCTCCCGCTCCTCCTGGCTTACGGGAAGATCTATCCTCTTGTAGTAGGCGGTTCCGAACTCCCTAAAGAGCTCCTCAACCATCTGGGAGACCGTTTTGCCCTCCGCAAGCATCTTCTCAACTATTAAAAGCCCCATTAGTAAACCGTCCCTTTCGGGCAGGTAGTCTATGAGGGCGTAGCCTCCGCTCTCCTCCCCTCCGAAGAGAACCTTTTCCTTAAAGAGGACTTCGCTTATGTTCTTAAAGCCTACCGGCACCTCAAGGAGCTCCACTCCGAACTTCCTGCAGACCCTGTCAACCAGGTAGCCGGAGCTGACCGTTTTAACCACTATCCCGTCTCTCTTTCCTCTGTTCCTTAAAATGTGGAGCAGAAGCAGTGCAAAGACCACCTGTGAGTTGACGAAGTTTCCCCTCTCGTCAACTATTCCCACCCTGTCTCCGTCTCCGTCGTTGGCTATTCCTACGTCTGCCCCTACCGCCCTTACCTTCTCCATTAAGACCGTTATGTTCTTCTCTACTATTGGCTCGGGGTGTTTCCCTCCGAAGAGGGGGTCTCTGTAGGCGTGGATTTCGGTAATCTGGGCTTTCGTCCCTAAAAGTGCCCTGTACATAAGACCTTGCTGAGCTCCGTACATAGGGTCGTGGACTATTTTCACCTCTTTCTCGTTAAAGAGGGAGAGCTCCAGCTGTCTCCTCACTCCCTCAACGTATGGGGTGTTCAGGTCTTGGGTCTTAAACTCCCCTTTCTTAACGGGGTAGTTTTCAGCCTGCGGGATTTTCTCCTCAATTTTCTTCGTTATCTCTGTCCTTGCCGCTCCTCCGAAGCTCTCCTTTACTTTGTACCCGTTGTACTTTCCTACGTTGTGGGAGGCCGTTATGACGATTCCTGCATTGAACTTACCGTACTTGGTTGCGTGGGAGACTGCCGGAGTCGGGCAAAAACCGTCGGAGAGAACAACCTCAAACCCCATTCCGGCAAGTATTTCTGCAGTGAACTTTCCGTACTCCTCAGATAGGAACCTCAGGTCGTAGCCTATTACTACCCTCTTTGCCCCCTCTTCTCTTAGAGCAAGGCCGTGGGCCACCGCAACCCTCTTCAGGTTCTCAAACGTAAACTCCTTTGAGATTATCCCTCTCCAGCCGTCCGTTCCGAACTTTATCATTTTCCCTCCCTATATAAAGATTAATTGGGTTAGACCTATCAGGAAGCCGAGAACCCCTCCCAAAAGGGTGATGTGTTTGAGCTCTTCATCTATTAACTTTAAAACAATTTCCTCAACCTCTTCAATGGGCAGGGAGTTAACCCTCTCCTTTACCATCTCTTCAACGTTTATCGCCTCCATTATTACCGGGAGCTCCCTCTCTATCACCTCAAGGAGCTTATCTGCAAGAAGCCGGGCAATCTCTCTCCTGTGCCTCTCTATAAATCGGCTTACAAAGGGAGGAGCCTGCTCCTTGAGGAAGTTCTCTAAACTCCGGAGCTCCTCCAGCCTTTTCTCCTCAAGCCCCTTTAAGTACTCTGTCAGGGTCTCCTTTAAGACTACCCTGAGCTTCTGTGCCGTCGGGCTTTCAGAGTCTATCCTCCGGGAGAGGAGCTCCTGAAACTTAGCCCACAGGAGTTTTGATAGTTTGAGTCTGAAGGCGGGCTCATCTGCAGCCCTCTCAACCACCTCCTCAATCAGGGAGGTTGCCCTCTTTGCAAGGGATTGGGCGAGCCCTTCCGTTATAAAAGGTAGAACCGCTTGGAGCTTTGAGAGGTTCTCCCTTACCATTGCGTAGATTACCTCGCTCAGCTGACCGCTCCTTACCTGCTCAATGAGGCTCTCAGTCAGTCTGTCAATTTTCTCGTTTATCGTCCTCTCTATCTCCCTCTCAAGGTTTGCCGGCAGGAGCTCCCTCAAGCTCTTCCCGTTTAGCCTCTCAAAGAGGCCGTCCACCAGCTCTCCCGCCCTTTCGGCTAAGAGCTCCGTCGGCACTACCTCCTTAAGCCTTTTATCCTCAATTTTCCCGATAAACTCTCCTATGTAGAGGTGGCCGTTTTTACTGAGCTCTTCAAGGAAGTTCTCGGTAAAGAGAAGGAGGTTCTCCCTTACTTTGCGGTGGTTTAGCCTCTTCCTTATGCTCTCCTCGGTCAGGAGGTTCTCTTTAACCACCTTCGCTATGGCCTCTGCTAACTTCTCCCTCTTTGCCGGAATGAGGCCGGGGGTAAAGGGGAGCTTTTTGCCGAAGAGGTAGTAGGGCTTAATCGGTTTAAAGAGCATCTTTATTGCTATGTAGTTTGTGAAGTAGCCTATGAGAGCTCCAACTGTCGGCGGAATTAAATACTCAACCAAGCTCAAACTCCTCCACCACTTTGTAGATTGGCCCTTCGGGAGTCAGCTTGCTCTCAATGAGGTAAACCTTCCTCTCCTCCCTCTCCTTAAATAGGTACTCTTTCATTGAGCCTACGTAGTTCCTGAACTTAATTCTCCTCTTTAACCTCTTTATCCTCAAGAGGGTAAGGTGGGGCGTAAAGTTCTCTTCGGGGGCAAAACCGAAGGGCATCAGGGCCCGGTCAACCCTCTTTTTAATCTCTCTAATCTCATCAGAGCGAATTCCGACCCAGAGAACCCTCTCTATCCCGTTCCTCTTAAAGGTTCCAAGACCCCTGTACTCAACTTTAAAGGGGGGAGCTCCCTTTAGACTCCCCTTTAACATCTTTGCTATTTGGGGAACCTTTTCCTCTTCAACCTCTCCGATAAAGCGGAAGGTTATGTGGAGGTTTTCGGGCTCAACCCACTTCCCCTCAACCCCTAACCTCTCAACCTCTCTCTTTACCTCTTTAAAGTCTATCGGGGTGAAAGTTCCCACAAAGAGCCTCTTCTTCACCTCTACCTCGCAAGCTCTATTACTGTGTAGCCTCCAACTGAGGGTACCGTGGCCTTTAGGAGAAGGCCACTACTGTCGTAAACCCTCTCCTCAACGAGGTTTCCCCTGTAGATTAGCCTTACGGTAGTCCTTCCCACCCCGGCGGTAGCCTTAACCTGAAAGCCTGCTTCCGGTACCGAAATTATAGTGGCTCTCTTAAGGAGCTCAGGGCTCATGTAGTGGGGTCCCATTAAGGGCGTTCCGTAAACCTCCCTTGAGTAGCCCGTACCTGAAAGGCTGTACTTAAGGAGACTTCCCTCCTTCCCCAAGTACCTTACCTGAAGTGTTCCCGAGGGAACCGTTCCCATCGGGCTTACGAGGTAGAGGTTGTAGGTACGGGAAGTTGAGGCAACTCGGGGAGGCTTTTTAGAAGGGGGGAGCTTAACTTCTCCCTTGCCGGTAAATGAGAGCCTTACCTGCTGGGAGTACCAGCCTTCTCCCCTCTTCCATGCGCCGGTTATCATCTCCCTTACGAGGCCGCTCCTGTCGTACTTTATCCTGAATACCTGCTCTTCGCCCTTAACCTTACACTCTACAGTGATGTCTCCCGGCTTTCCCATTACCCTGCAGTTTTCCGGCGGCTTCTCCTTCAGCCACCTATCAACCTCTCTCGGCTCAACAAAGAAGCTCGGGTTGGGAAGGGTGAGATAGCCCGAAATGCCGTAGCTGAAGACCCCTCCGTAGGTGTTTGCGAATAGAAAGAAGTGGCCGTAGGGTTTCCCTCCGTCAACTCCCTCAACTAAAAAGAGAGCATCTCCCGAGCCTGCACTCCCTCCCGATTTGGTACCGGCAAGGAGCTGGGCTCTGTAGCTAACCGTTAGTCCCCTTTTAACCCAGTCGGGGCAGGCTCCCAGCAGAGTCAGGGGCATCAGCACCGCTAATAGGCTTACAAGAAGTTTTTTCACCTTTTCCCCCTAATAGCCTGTAACTATTAAATTAAACTCTGAAAAGAAAAAAGTTTAAAGAGGTGGAGATGAAGAAGAGAACAAAAATCGTTGCTACCCTCGGACCTGCTTCCTCGAACGAGAGGGTTTTAACCAAAATGGTTGAGGCCGGTTTAAGCGTTGTAAGGCTGAACATGAGCCACGGAGACCACTCAGAGCACGCAGAGAGGTTCAGGCTGGTTAGAGAAGTTGAGAGGAAGACGGGCTCTCCGATTCCCGTTCTGGTTGACCTTTGCGGCCCCAAAATCAGGATAGGGAAGCTCCCTAAGGAGCCCCTCTTCCTCCACAGGGGAGACAGGGTGGTTTTAACGACGGGAAAGGCCGAAAAGGGGAAGATACCGGTCAACTATCCCGAGCTCCACAGGGAGGTAAAGAGGGGAGAGGCAATCCTCCTTGCAGACGGGGCCTTCAGGCTGAAGGTTAAGGAGGTAAGGGGAAGGGATATCATCTGTGAAGTCCTCGTCGGAGGGCCTTTAACCTCCCACAAGGGGGTAAACCTCCCCCACACAAAGCTCTCGGTTCCCGCCCTTACCGAGAAGGATAGAGAGGACGTGAGGTTTGCCGTTGAGATGGGTGCCGACTTCATAGCCCTCTCCTTTGTTAGAAGAGCGGACGACGTTAGGGAGCTTAAAGAGCTCCTCTCCTCCCTCGGGGCAGAGATTCCCGTCATAGCAAAGATTGAGAAGCCCGAGGCCGTTAAGAACGTTGACGAGATTTTGGAGGTTTCCGACGGGATAATGGTCGCAAGGGGAGATTTGGGAGTGGAGCTCCCCATTGAGAAGGTTCCGGTAATTCAGAAGATGTTAATCAGGAAGGCCAACGAGGCGGGAAAGCCCGTAATCACCGCAACCCAGATGTTAAAGACGATGGTTGATTTGCCCGTCCCCACAAGGGCCGAGGCAACGGACGTTGCAAACGCCGTCCTTGACGGGACCGACGCCCTCATGCTCTCTGAGGAGACCGCCGTAGGTAAGTACCCGGTAAGGGTTATCAGGACTATGGCAAAAATTGCCGCCGAGGCGGAGAAGATTTACCCCTACGAGAGGTACTCTTCTCTATCGGCTAAAACCCTTCAGGACTCTCTCTCAAAGTCGGCCTGCAACCTTTCAAGGGAGGTGAAGGTAAAGGCGATAGTCCCCTTTACCAGAAGCGGGGCAACCGCCCGGGCGGTCTCAAGGTTCAGGCCTTCGGTTCCCATCTACGCAGTTACCCACGACAGGAAAACCTTCAGGCGCCTTAACCTTCTGTGGGGAGTCTATCCCTTCCTTACCCTCCCCGCCACTACAACCGACAGGGTTATTGAGGAGTCTATGAGGGTTGCAAAGGAGAAGGGAATAGCGAAGAGAGGTGATAGGATAATAGTACTGGCGGGAGCTCCCACGGGAGTTCCGGGAACTACCAACCTCCTGAAGGTCTTAACCGTAAAGTGAGGGGGATAGGTTGAAAAAGCTCCTCGCTCCTCTCCTCTTTCTCCTATTTGCCCTTATTACCCTTTTAAACGGCCTTGAGCCGCAGGTGAAGAAGGGGTTAATTCTCCTTGAGTTCGGAGCTCTCTTCTGGATTACCGAGGCTCTCCCCCTTCCCATAACCTCTCTCCTTATTCCCGCTTTAGCGGTCTTTCTCGGAATAGGCTCTGTTAAGGAGGCCTTCTCATCCTTCGCCCACCCGATAATCTTCCTCTTCTTCGGAGGCTTTGCACTTGCAACCGCCCTCTCAAAACACTCCCTTGACAGGCTAATAGCTTACAAAATCGTCTCCCTCTCCAAGGGCTCCTTCCTCATTACCTCACTTCTCCTCTTCTGTGCTACGGCCCTGATTTCAATGTGGATCAGCAACACCTCAACTACCGTAATGGTTCTGCCCCTTGCACTGGGGCTCATAGGTACAACTGCCTCTGATGAGAGGGTAAAGTACTTTATCCTCCTCGGAGTTGCTTACTCTGCAAGCGTGGGAGGGATAGGAACTCTGGTAGGGAGCCCTCCCAACGGAATTACTGCCGCCGAACTAGGAATGGGCTTTACCGACTGGCTGAAGGTGGGGCTTCCGGTTGTCTTAATCCTCTTTCCCCTCCTATTCTTAATCCTCTACCTCTACTTCAGGCCAAATGTTTCGGCGAGTGTGGAAGTTGAAAAAATTGATTTCTCCCTTAACAAAGAGAGGCTCCTCGTTCTAATCATTTTCGGGATAACGGTTCTCGGGTGGCTCTTGAGTAAGCCCCTCTCCCACCTCTTGGGGGTGGGTAAGTACCTTGACTCGGTCGTTGCCGTTTTCGGAGTTGCCCTCCTCTTTATCTTTAAACTCATTAACTGGAGAGAGGTTGAGGAGGGGACAGACTGGGGAACCCTCTACCTCTTCGGAGGCGGGATTGCCCTCTCTCACTTCTTAAAAACTACCGGGGCGAGCAAGTTTATCGCCGGAGCTCTCATTGAGCTGATTTCGGGCTTCCCTCTCTTTTTACTGATTTTCTCTATTACCCTCTTTATGATTTTCCTTACGGAGCTCATGAGCAATACTGCAACTGCCGCAATCTTTATACCCATTTTGATTTCCGCCGCCCACTCTCTCAACCTTCCTCCCCACCTCCTTGCCCTTCCTGCCGGAGTTGCGGCCTCCTGTGCCTTTATGCTTCCCGTTGCAACTCCGCCAAACGCAATCGTTTACGGGACGGGGGAGGTTAAGCAGGGGAATATGCTGAGGGTGGGGCTGATTTTGAACCTTACCTTTGCCTTTGTAATTTCCCTCTTCTTTTTTTCTTTGGAACTTCTTGCTCTCATAGCATCCTAAATCTTTAGGGATTCCAATTTCAATCGAATTCTCTCCTCTGTTTAGTTTAACTGTATAATTATTGTTCTATAAGATAAGTTTAGAGGGATGGAGATGTCAAACTGGTTTGAGGATTCTAAATCTCTTTTAGATCGAATAGATCAAATTAAAAAAGTGTGGAAGGTAATTCTTTCTATAGTTGTGGTTATTATAATTCTGATATTTATTTTAATTTATAATCTTATCCCTGAGGTAGACTTTGAAACTCTTAGTGTGCATGCGATAATATGGCTTCTCATGCTTATATTTATTTTTCTGCCTGCGAGCGTTGTTTTTATTTTTTTGATTTTTGCACCAAAGGAATTGTTTGGCCTTCAATTTAAAGATTGGTTAAAGAAAGAGGCATCGGTAGATTTAATAATTATTGCTATTGTGTCTTTTATTGAGCTTCTTGTATTTGTTCATAATTGGAGTAAATCTGTACTTTATTTTTTAGTCTTTCAAATAATTTTTCAGTTTCTTTCAATCTTCGCATCTCTCTATCGCTTGAAAGAGAGAATTTTCAGGTTGATTCTATCATGGCTCCTTTTTATAATATCTCTTTCTCTTATGGTCATTATTGTTAGCTTGATTACAGCACAATCTCATATACAATCTCACAGTTCTGGTAAAAACTTACTGCTTTTTATGATAATTTTCGTAATTTTCACAGTTTCTTTAGCTATAGCCATCCAGTATATAGAAAAAGGACAGAAAAAAGATTTAGGGATAATAGGGATAATTAATTTACTACAAGTTTCTGCTTTTATAGTTCTATTCCTCTTATGGGGTGGTGCAGATGCTCTTGCTTTGTTACTTCGCTCAACAGGGCTGGGTGATATATATGTTGTAGTTGTTTCTGAAAAGAAAGTTTTTAGTTATAAGGCTATTTATCTTGGAGGAGATATTATTCTTGACGCGGCTGAGCCTTGCTGTGATGGGAGAGAAAGTTATCCCCAAAAAACTATACTGATACTTCCAAAAGCAAAAATAGAAGAAATATGGAAATTTCCTAACAAAAATATATGTTGTGAGGTATGGAAAACATACTTTCAGTCAAGCTCCAATTTTCCCCAAGTTCCAGTCCTCAGGATAGCAACAAAACATAGAAGCTCTCTGTCAGAGCCAAACTTAGGAATATCAGATAAATCTTCAAAAAAAGACTAATGTTAGGTTTTTCTATGTTGTGATTATTAAGGATGAAAAGATAGCTTTTACAGTGTTGGACTTCTATTATCCTATCAGACCCCACTGCTTATCTTTTAAGTGGTGCCCGGGGCGGGATTTGAACCCGCACGGCCTCGCGGCCACAGGATCCTGAGTCCTGCGCGTCTGCCAATTCCGCCACCCGGGCTTTTTTTTTGCAAACTATAATATAGTCAAATTCCTTCTCTTTGACTATATTGGCTATTAACTTTACTTCGGGAGGGAGAGATGGAAAGGTTAACAATCGTTTACGATAACAGGGCCGTTGAGCCTTTTAAGGCCGACTGGGGTTTCTCTGCCTTAATTGAGCTTGAGGAGCAGACAATCCTCTTTGATACGGGGGCAAAGCCCGAAATTCTTGAGCACAACTTAAAGTGCGCCGATTTTCCCGTAGAGGAGGTTAACGCGGTCTTTATCTCCCACAACCACTGGGACCACGTCGGAGGCCTTCCTCTTGTTATTGAAAAGGGAGACCACTTTGAGCTCTACATTCCCGAGCCCGACTGCTACGAGTACGAGGATAAACTCCCCGAAAAAGTTGTCTGCGTTCCCGTTGCCGCCCCTACGTACCTTACCGAGAGGGCAATTTCAACGGGGATTATGCCGACGGGTTTGGAGCTCCCCGAGTACGAGCAGGCCTTAATAATCACTACCCAGATGGGTCCCGTTCTCGTTGTTGGCTGCTCCCACCCGGGAATAGTTGAGATTGCAAAGAGGGCGGTTTCAATAGTCGGAGAAACCCTCTTTTTAACTGTCGGGGGCTTTCACCTCTACAAGTCTACGAGGGAGGAGATAGAGGAAGTTGCCAGGGAGCTTGCCCGCTTTACCCGTTTCGTTGCCCCCTGCCACTGTACCGGGGAGCTCGGAATAGAGGTTTTCGCCGAGGTTTTCGGAGATAACTTTATAGATGCAAAGGCCGGAGTTGAAATCCCCTTAGAGGAGGAGTAGATGTTTGACGCTTTAGCCGAGAGAGTTCAGTCTGTAATAGAGAAAATCGGCAGAAAAGGGAGAATAGACCAGGAGACCCTTGAGAAGGGCTTAAGGGAGATAAAGCTGGCCCTCTTAGAGGCCGACGTTAACTATAGAGTTGTCTCAAAGTTTATAAAAGACATTAAAGAGAAAGCCCTCGGAGCAGAGGTTATTAAGGGGGTCAACCCGGCGCAACAGCTCGTAAAAATCGTTCACGACGAGCTTGTTGAGGCCCTCGGAGGGGATGCTGCGAAGTTAGAGCTTAAGGGTAAGCCCGCCGTTATCCTTTTAATCGGTCTTCAGGGTTCGGGTAAGACTACCACGGCGGCAAAGTTGGCAAACTACCTCAAGAAGCAGGGTAAAAGGGTTTTAATGACCTCCGCCGACGTTTACAGGCCTGCGGCAATGCTCCAGCTTAAGAAGTTGGGGGATAAAATCGGCGTTCCCGTCTTCCTTGAGGAGGGGGAAAAGGACGCCGTCAAGATAGCCAAAGACGCCCTAAAGAAGGCCAAAGAGGAGAACTACGACGTTCTTATAGTTGATACTGCCGGTAGGCTTCACATAGACCAGGAGCTCCTTGACGAGGCCAGAAGGATTAAGGAGGAGATAAACCCCGACGAGACACTTTTCGTCATTGACTCAATGACCGGTCAGGAGGCAGTAAACATAGCCAAGGCCTTTGACGAGGCCGTCGGAATGAGCGGAATAATCCTAACGAAAATGGACTCCGACGCCCGGGGAGGTGTAGCCCTATCCGTTAAAGGGGTTACGGGTAAGCCCATAAAGTTTGCCGGAGTCGGCGAGAAGATAGAGGACTTTGAGCCCTTCTACCCCGACAGGGTTGCCTCAAGAATTCTCGGGATGGGAGACATAGTTTCGCTGGTTGAGAAGGCTCAGGAGGTTATAGACGAGAGGGAAGCCCTCTCAATGCAGGAGAAACTCCTCTCCGGCGAGTTTACCTTGGAGGACTTCCGTCAGCAGCTCAAGATGATACAGAGGCTCGGCCCCCTTCACCAGATAATCAGGATGATACCGGGGCTCGGAAGCCAGAAAATGTTAAAACAGCTCCAGCAGGTTATAGACGATAAGAAGCTAAAGAGGATTGAGGCCATAATAAACTCAATGACTCCTGAAGAGAGGAGGAACCACGCAATAATAAATGCAAGCCGTAAGAGGAGAATTGCAAGGGGTAGCGGAACGAGCGTTAAGGAGGTTGACGCCCTCTTAAAGCAGTTCGTTCAGGCCAAGATGGCAATGAAGCAGATGAGGAAGATGCAGAAGAAAATGGCAAAGAAGGGTGGGAGGTTTCCCTTCCCCTTTATGTAGCCTTGAACTAAATTAGTTTTGGAATAAAATTACCCATCAAAACTTTAAAGGAGGAGAGCCTTGGTTAAGATAAGGCTTAAGAAGATGGGAAGGAAGAAGCTCCCTATCTACAAGATAGTTGTTGCCGAGGCCATGTCAAAGAGGGACGGAAGGGCAGTTGACATTCTCGGAACTTACAACCCTAAGTCAAAGAAGCTCCAGCTTGACATTGAAAAGGTAAAGGAGTGGCTCAGCAAGGGAGCGGAGCCGACGCCCAGAGTTGCTTCACTAATTAAGAAGGTTCTTCAGTAAGGAGGTAGGAGATGTCTGCACTCAAGGAGATGGTAGAGTGCGTAGCAAAGAGGCTCGTTGACAACCCCGACCAGGTTCAGGTAACCGAAACTGAGGGTGAAAGGACAATCGTTATTGAGCTAAAGGTTGCACCTGCAGACCTCGGTAAGGTAATCGGAAAACAGGGTAGAACCGCAAAGGCTTTAAGAACTCTCCTTTCGGCGGCTGCTACAAAGATGGGTAAGAGGGCTGTTCTTGAAATTATTGAGTAGCCTTAATTAAAGGGGTAGCGGCCGCTACCCCATCTGCCTCAACCTCTCAAATACTTCATCTGCCGTCTGTCCCTTCCCAACAAAGAAGGAATCAATCTTAAAGTTAATTAGGACGTTCCTCGCACTGTAGGTTTTTGCCTTCAAGTTGAGGAGCATCGTTTCAAGCCTCTTTAAAATCGTATCAAGGTCCCCCTTGTTCTTGAGAGGGAATATTATTCCGAGAGAAGAGTCGTCAAGCATAAAGAGCATGTCGTAAGGCCTAATGTGGCCGTCAATGTAAGTGGCAATGTAGTTTGTTATTGAGCGCCTGTCGGTTTCGGGGATATCCCCGATTAAGGAGAGCTTAATCCCCACGCAGGCAAGCCCCTCTTCACTTACGTAGTTCATTCTCTCAATGAGCCTGCAAATTCTTTGTTTAACGAACTTAGCCTTGGGTATGTAGGACTCTTTGTCAACCAGACTTCTGTACTCCTCAAGTTCCTTCTCAAGGAGCTCTAAAAGGTACTCAACCTCGTCAAGCTCTTTCAGACTCTCCTTTAAGAGCCTAAAGGCCTGCTTGATTTTTGTAATTCCCGCGTTTCTCTCTGCTCCCACCTTTCCCCCGAGTTTAAGGTTTACTTGAAAATCTCGTCCTTATCGGGCACTTTTGCCCAGTCTTCAAGGAACCTCTCTATTCCTATGTCCGTTAACGGATGTTTTGCCAGCTGTCTTATAACCTTGAACGGAATCGTTGCAATGTCTGCCCCAATCAGTGCGGCCTGAAGGACGTGCTGGGGGTGTCTTATGCTTGCAACAATTATCTCGGTATCAAACATGTAGTTATCGTAAATCTGGACAATCTGCTCAATAAGCTCCATTCCGTTGTGGCCGATGTCGTCAAGCCTTCCCACGAAGGGAGAGACGTAAGTTGCTCCCGCCTTTGCCGCCAACATTGCCTGAAGGGGAGAGAAAACGAGGGTTACGTTTGTCTTGATTCCCTCCTCTGAGAGGATTTTAACCGCCTTTAGGCCTTCCGTTGTCATGGGTATCTTTATTACTACGTTTTCGCCGAGCTTTGAAAGGATTCTCGCCTCGTCAACCATTCCCTGAGTGTCAAGGCTTACCACTTCAAGGCTTACGGGGCCCGGAACCAGCTCAACTATCTCCTTCGCAACTTCCATAAAGGGCCTTCCCGTCTTTGAAATCAGGGTCGGGTTCGTTGTAACTCCGTCAACCATTCCCATCTCAAGGGCTTCTTTAATCTCGTTGACGTCGGCAGTATCAATGAAGAACTTCACCTGAAACCTCCTTTACCGTTTTTGTTATCTTTTCTCCCAGTAGAGAGTCTATTTTAAGGCTACCGCTCTTTATTTGAATTATCAGTATAGTTACAAGTGCAAGTATAACAAAAACCTCGCCCAGTTTTCCCGTTTTAAAGAGTTTCAGAGAAAGCCTCGGGTAGTATCCCGTTTTGTAGGGTATGCCAAGGGGAGTTAAGGCGTCAAGTAGAAGGTGTGAAGCGTAGCCGGAGGTAAAGGAGAGGAGGTAAATGCCCAGCTGGTAGTTTATAAAGTCCTTAACCGCTATAGAGATTAAAAGCAGGATGGGAACGATTAAGATGTGATGGGTTATTCCCCTGTGGCTGTTAAAGAGGGTTCTGTTCTGCCTGAACTTAGGGAGACCCTTCTTAAGGTCAACGTCGGGAATGAGAGCTCCCACGACAGCCGGCAGAACCGGTAGCTTTAGGGCAGAGGCAAGAACAATTGCTCCGATTACGTGGGTTCCTGCAGTCATCTAAAAAGCCCCGAAATGAAGGGGTTTTCCTGGAGCTCCCTCTTTAGGGTTGTCGTCTCACCGTGTCCGGTTATGAGGGTTGCTTCGTGGTTAACCTCGTTTAAAACCTTGAATATTGACTGCTTCAGCTTCGCGTAGTCGCTATTTGGAAAGTCGTACCTTCCTATGCTTCCCTTAAAAATCAGGTCTCCTACAACCGCCAGCTTCCCCTCTGGGCAGTAGAGGACTATGCTTCCGGGGGAGTGGCCGGGAGTGTGGAGAATTTTAAAAACTTTCTCTCCGAGTCTCAGCTCGTCCCCCTCGTCAACCGTCTCGTCGGGCTGGGGGGAGTACTCGGCCCCCGCCATCTGGCCTATTTCGCTCTCTGTCCAGAAGTTGAGGTCTTCTGCCGCCTGCGGGTGCATTACAAGTTTTGCCTCGGGGAAGAGGAGCTTTGCCCAGGAGTTTGCGGCCGTATGGTCAGGGTGCTCGTGGGTGTTTACTATGTACTTTACTTTGAGTCCCTTCCTCTCGGCAATCTCCTTTGCCTCCTCAACCGTTCTCCTGTCTGCCGGGTCAACCAGCATTGCCTCTTTACTCTCCTCGTCCCAAATCAGGGCAGTGTTAACCAGAAAACTTCCGCCGGGAATTATTACCGCCTTCATCACTCCTCTCCCAGGATTATGAAGTCTGCAATCTCCTCAAGGTCTATGTACTCGTTCGCAGACTGGATTAGCTCCTTTGCCGTTATACTCTTAAACGAGATTACCTCTACTTTTATACCTTTTGCCTTTAAAAAGTTTATCAGGTCAACGAAGTCTCCGTCGCCGCTCATTAAGACCACAACGTCAACCTTGCCGTTTTCGGCCATTGCAATTGCGTCTATTGCAATTCCCATGTCCCAGTCGGCCTTGTACTCAACTCTATCCCAGTTATAGAATTTTTTGGGCTCTTTAAGTTTTACTTCGTATCCGATGCTCCTTAAAACGTGGATGAAGCCGTCTTGATTTACCCTCTCAAGGTCAACGAGGTAAGCTATAGCCCTATAAAGCTGCCTGCCTCTTACGGCTACCTTAAGGAGTTTCTTAAAATCAACCCTCTTACTGAGGGAGTTTCTTGCACCGTAGTAGATGTTTTGCATGTCAACAAAAACAGCTACTTGTAGGTTTTGTAGTTTTCTATCTCTTTCAATTAGCTCTTGTATTTTCAACTGAACCTCCCTGAGCAATGTCACAGGTGTAAAAGCTCCAGACTGCTAAAGGCGGCTCACAGTAAGGGTTTTTGGAAAGCTCCCCTATGAATCTATTTAACTCCTCTTCTGTTATCAGTTTCATTCCTATGTTGTAGGCCGAAAGGGCGTAAATTACCCCTTTCCCGAGGGGAAGGTTGTTAACCGCTATACAGTCAACCCCTTCCTTTGCGAGGAACTCAACAAGCTCAATGCACTTTCCGAACTTCAGGTTAACGGCCGGGTTTTTTATTCTCTTAACCTCTTTTAGCTTCCCGCTCTCATTCTTCAAGATTAAAATCTCCGGGCACTCGGCAAACCTTCCGCAGACCTTGTCTCCGTCAACGGGAACCGCAAAGAGCCTCTCCTTCTTCTCAACGGGCTCAAAGTGGATAATGATTTTCTCTATGAAGGGGTGCTCCCTCTTTACCTTGGCCTCAACCTCGTGGACTATGTTGTGGGCCTTCTCAAGGTCGTTTGTAAGAACCGAGACCTCGGCCTCAATAAACTTGTAGCTTCCCGAGCTCCTGCCGGTTATGCTCTTAACCTCTGAAACGAGGGGGTGGGAGAGGATTGTCTCCTTTATGTCGTCAAGGGTTTCCTTGTCAATTGAGGCGTCAAGTAGGACTTTTAAGGCCTCAACCATAATCTCGTAGCCTGCATGGAAGACGAGGAGGACGATTACCACTACGGCAACCTTTTCAACAACCGGGAAGCCGAAGTAGTTTCCGAGAATTCCCGCTAAAACGACGATTGACGAGAGCATGTCGGTCTTTACGTGCTCCGAGTCGGCTATGAGGCTTGGGGAGTTGAGCTCCTCTCCCTTCTTTCTCTCGTACCTTGAAAAGAGGTAAGTAATTAAAATCGTCAGGATTACCGCTCCGAGTGCTACGGGAAGGTTCTTTACCCTTATTACCTTTTCAGAAAAGAGGGTCTCTTTGACTATCTCGTAGCCTGCAAAGAAGATTGCAAAGGCGCTTACAAGTGAGATTATGTTCTCAACCTTGTAAAGACCGTAGG
This sequence comes from Desulfurobacteriaceae bacterium, assembly GCA_027068415.1. Taxonomy (GTDB): domain Bacteria; phylum Aquificota; class Aquificia; order Desulfurobacteriales; family Desulfurobacteriaceae; genus Thermovibrio. Next base: position 294,183 of record JAMOTD010000009.1, read on the forward strand.
GAAAACCCTTTACCTTCATATTGGATATGACTATCCCTGCGTAGACCGACAGTGAGGCTGCAAGGTCTGCAAGGGAGTGAATTCCGTCTGCCAAGAGGGCCGCCGAGCCCGATAGGGCTCCTGCTACGATTTTTAAAACAGAGAGGAATAGGTTAACGAGTATTGAGCAGAGAGCTATTCTCTTTTTCTCCTTTACGATTTCCATCTCCTAAAACCCTAAGTAGTCGTCAAGCTCTTTCATCGTTTTCTCTTTATCCTTTTTGAAGCTCTGCCACTCCCTAACGGCGCTTATGTCGTTTCCGCTCCTCTTTGCCCGGGCGAGTTTAACCTTAACCAGCGCCGGAACCGGTATCATCGTTCCCATTACAAGGGCTTCCCCTACGTTGAGAGATGGAAGCTGCTCAACCAAATCGGAGCTCAGCGACTCTGAAGCCTGCTGAACGTGTCTCTGGTCTCCCGGCTCAACGAGTCTGAGGATTATCATGTTGTTGGCCTGAGAGAGGGCGTTTGAATCAAGGGCTTTAGGCCTCTGGGTTACTAAGCACAGTCCGAGGCCGAACTTCCTTCCTTCCCTTGCAATCCTTGAAATCCAGTACCTTGACTTTGTGTTTATCGTTGAGGAGGCTAAAATGTGGGCCTCCTCAAGGACTGTAAGGAGGGGGAAGGGCAGACCTCCCTCCCTCTCCCTCACGAACTTTTTCCTTGCCTCAAGGACGTTCCTCAGGACGTGGCTCACCACTATATCGGCAATCCTCTCGTCAACGTGGGAGAGGTCAATTACGTTTAGCCTCCCGAACTCAATCTGCTCAACGATTGTTGACTGGTGAAGGTCAAAGAGCTCTGCGTAGAGCTCCTGCATATCCTCAACCTTGTTTATCACACCCGTTATTGACTTCCTGTCCTCCTTGTACTCGGGGAAGGCCTCGGGGTCTGTCCAGCTCCTGAGCATTCCCAAAAGCACTCCCCAGAACTCGTCGGCCTCGTAATCTCCCCTCCTATAACCCTCTACGGCCTCCTTAAAGGCCTTTCTGAGGTACCTATCCTGTATGTAGGCGCTGTCGTCAACGTTAGCAAAGAGCCTGAACTCGTGGTAGCTGAGCTTTAAAGGGTTGAGTGTAAGGTTTATGCTGTTTACCGCGGGCTTTCCGTTAACCTGAAGGTCAAAGTTTACGTACTCCCCGTGCATGTCAAAGACGAGTACGGTTCCATTTTTTCTTAGGAGCTCCTCTAAGATTACCGAAACCGTATTTGACTTACCGCCACCCGTTACGGCCAGGACTGCAAGGTGCCTTGAGACGATGCTGTCTACGTCAATAAAGACGTCAATGTCGGGGCGGGTTAAGAGGTGTCCCAGGTGGATTTTCGTCCCGTCGTCTCTTCCGAATACCTTTTTTAACGTTTCAGCTGAAGCCGGGTAGATGTAGGTTCCCGGCTCTGGAGGAACCCTCGGGATTTCCATCCTCCTGTCGGGGTTTCCTAAGAGTGAGAGCTTGCCCCTAAAGAAAGATGAGCTCCCGGTCAACCTCTTTAACTTCTCGGCCTCGTCCGGCTCAAGGTCTTCTGCGAAAGTCCTGTTAACCCTTTTAATCTCCCTTACAAAGGCGAGAACCCTCCCGTTCTCGTGCTCTATCTCAACGTAATCTCCCAGCTGAACCCTCTTTGAGCTTACGAACTCAACTTCCCTCGTTGTCGGCTCTCCTATACATATTCCTAAGGGCTTTTCCATCGCTCCTCCCTGTGTAGAGGTGGTTTAAATTATAGAAAGTCGCCAAAAAGAGCAAAGGAGGAGACCATGTCGGTTTTAGTGGAGTTTGCTATGTTCCCCACCGATAAAGGAGAGAGCGTCAGCCCCTACGTGGCAAGGATTATTAAGATGATTGACGAGAGCGGAGTTCCCTACAAGCTTACTCCTATGGGAACGGTCTTTGAGACCGAGACGATGCCCGAGGCCTTGAAAATCATAGAGAAGGCCTACTCCCTTTTGGAACCCGACTGCAACAGGGTTTACTCTGTGGTCAAGTTTGACATCAGGAAGGGTAAGAGCGGAAGGCTCGTTCAGAAGATTAAGTCGGTTGAGGAGAAGATAGGGAAAGAGGTTAGCAAGTAGGCCGGTAAGGACTATATTATCTGGTGCGGAGCAGGACGAGGGGTCGCTGGCCTTCTGAAAGGCCAGAGGAAAGTCCGGGCTCCACAGGGCAGGGAGCCGGCGTTGAGCCGGGCAGGGGCAACCCTGCGGAAGGGCCACAGAGAACAGACCGCCACCTATAAGGTGGTAAGGGTGAAACGGTGGTGTAAGAGACCACCGCTTCAGCCCGCAAGGGCTGGAGGCACGGCAACCCCCTCCCGGAGCAAGGCTAAATAGGCCGGCGCTTGAGGGTGGCCCGCCCGATGCCGGCGGGTAAGCCGCACAGATAAATGACCCCGCAAAAACAGAACCCGGCTTACGGCCTGCTCCGCAGACTACCCCTCAATTACCTTTACGAAGACCCTCCTCGTTCTGGGGCCGTCAAACTCGCAGAAGTAAATCCCCTGCCAGGTTCCCAGGAGCAACTTTCCGTTCTGAACTATTACAGTCTGGCTGCAGCCTATGAGGCTTGACTTTATGTGGGCGGCCGAGTTTCCTTCGGCGTGCTCGTAGAAGGGCTCCCTCCAGGGAATCAGTTTCTCAAGGGAGTTTATTATGTCCTTCCTTACGGTAGGGTCGGCGTTCTCGTTAATCGTAATTCCGGCCGTTGTGTGGGGAGCGTAGATTACGCAGACTCCGCTCTTTACCCCCGACTGAAGGACTATTGATTCAACTTGTCTGGTGATGTCAATAAACTGGTTTCTGCCGGTTGTTTTAAGGGTGATTTCGTAGACCAATGCCTCCTCCTTCTTCTTTGTAAGTATTAACCTGACTCTATTTTACCCTCTTTCGGAGCTCCCTGCCGAAGCGGTAGTTGTCAATCAGCCTCGTACTGCCTACGAAAACTGCAAGGGCTATCGTATCCCCTTCCTTAACTTCTTTTACCGGCTTTAGTGTTTCAGAGTCAACGATTTCTACGTAGTCTATCTTCTTAACCTTGGGGTAGGAGAGGATTAGCTTCTCAACCTCTTCCTTTATCTTCTCTGCACTCCTCTCCCCCTTCTCAAAGAGCTCCTTTGCCAGCTTTAAGCCCCTGTAGAGGGCCACCGCACTCTCCCTCTCCTCTGGAGATAGGTAAGTATTCCTTGAGGAGAGCGCCAGCCCGTCCTTTTCCCTTACTATTGGGCACCCGACGATTTTTACCGGTATGTTCAGGTCTTTTACGAGCCTTTTTATAACCTGAAGTTGCTGAAAGTCCTTCTCGCCGAAGTAGGCCCTTTCCGGCTGGACAATGTTGAGGAGCTTTGTAACTACCGTTGCCACTCCCCTGAAGTGCCTCGGCCTCTTTGCTCCGCAGAGCCCCTCTGTCAGTCCCAAGACCTCAACGAACGTTGAGTAGCCCTTGGGGTACATCTCCTCCGCCTTAGGGTGGAAGAGGTAGTCAACCCCCTCTCTCCTCAGGAGCTCTGCGTCTCTCTCTAAGTCCCTCGGGTACTTCTCAAAGTCCTCGTTGGGACCGAACTGAGTGGGGTTAACGAAGATGCTTACCACAACAGCGTCGTTCTCGCTCCTTGCCCTTCTGACCAGTGAGAGGTGCCCCTCGTGGAGGTATCCCATAGTCGGAACAAAGCCCACCTCTTTCCCTACCCTTTTTAGGGCAAGGGAGATTGCCTGCATCTCTTTTACACTCTTAACTATCCTCATCCGTTAGCTCCCCCTCGTAAATCAGTTTTCCCTTAACCATTCCTACTCCGAGAAGGATAACCGTTGCCGAGTAGTAAATCCAGAGTAAGAAGATTATGAGTGCCGCAAAGGAGCCGTATAAAATACTTACCTTTGAGACGTTGAGGATGAACCAGACGAAGGCCCTCTCAAAGAGGGCAAGAATTATAAAGACCGTTGTTGCAACTTTAAGAATGAAGGGGAGCTCCACGCCGACCGGGAGCAGGAAGTAGTAAACCGAGACGAGAACTACGAAGAGTAGCAGGGGAACTAAGAGTGAGGAGAGGAATGAGAGCTCGGGAAACTGGGGCAGGAGAAGTGCCAAAATGTACTGGGCGGCGTAGAAGACGAACATCAAAACCCACAAGAGGAAGATGAAGAGGACGATTACAATGTGCCTGTAGATGAAGCCAGCGGGGTTTTCAATTCTCAAAATCTCGGAGAAGGAGCGCTCAAGGGAGAGGAAGACGCCCCGGGAGAACCAGAGCATTACCAGGGCTGCAGTTCCGCTGATTAGCCCGGAGCTGTTTATGACTTGCTCTATCTGGAGGAAAATGGGTTTTAGGGGAGAATCAAGGAACTCCTTGGGTATCAGGCTTTTAAAGTCAACGTGGAAAATCACCATTCCTAAGAAAAACAGGAAGATAAAGAGGGGGATTATTGACATTAAGGTATAGTAGGCTATTGAGGCGGCAAAGAACTGGTAGTCGCTCTCAAAGGTATCGCACAGGGCGTAGAGGAGGTAGTTTGTAAAGCGCCCCTTTTTTAAAAAGCGCCTGCAAATCATTTTTGCTCCATTTCTTTTAAAAGAACGAAGTCGTCCCTATGGATACAGAGCTTGCTCCTCTCAAGCTCCTCTTTTGAACACCTGACAATTCCCTTCCCTATCAGCTCCCCGTTGAGGCCGTAAACCTCAACGGCGTCTCCCTTCTTAAACTCCCCTTCGGTCCTTTTAACCCCTTTAGACAGAAGGCTTTTCCCGTTTTTAACGAGGGCCTCTTCAGCCCCCTCGTCTATAAAGAGCTTTCCGACGGGTTTCATCAAATAGAGGATTCTGTATCCCTTGGCCTTCAGCTTCTTGCTGGGCATTACGAGGGTTCCCAACCTCTCCCCTTTTAAAATCCTCTCAATTACCCTCTCCTCCCTTCCGCCGGCAATGATTACGGGAATTCCCTTTTTGGCTGCCTTTGCCGCCGCCTCAATCTTGGTCGCCATTCCGCCGGTTCCGTAAGTGCTCTGGGTTGAGAAGTCGCACTTCTCAAGGGCTTCCTTTATGTCCTCAATGACGGGAATGAGGCGGGCGTCGGGATACCTTTCCGGGTTTTTATCAAAGACTCCGGGGCTTGTTGTGAGGATTATTAAGAGGTCTGCGTCAACAAGAACCGAGACGTGTGCCGAGAGGTTGTCGTTATCCCCTATCCTGATTTCCTCTGTGCTGAGCGTATCGTTTTCGTTGACTATCGGGATTACTCCCAGCTTGAAGAGGGCGCCGAAGGTGTTTTTTGCGTTGTGGAACCTTTCTTTTGAGCGCAGGTCTTCGGCTGTCAGGAGAACCTGTCCCGTCTCTACTCCGAATTTCTGAAAGGCCTTTCTATACTCGGCCATAAGGTAGGGCTGGCCTACCGCCGAGAGTGCCTGCTTTTCGGCCAGGGAAAAGGGCTTCCTCTTTAGCTTCAGGGCCTTTATGCCCGCCAAAACCGCCCCGGAGCTCACCAGAACTACCTCTATCCCCTTCTCCCTTACCTCCGCTATCTGGGAGCAGAGGGACTCTATAAACTCCCTGTTTAGCCCCTCACGGCCCGCAAGGAGCTGGGAGCCTACCTTAACCACTATTCTCTTTGCCTTTCTCAGCATTTTCCCTTTCAAGCTCCTTTAATTTCCGGGCGACGAAGTTTAAGAACTCCTCCATTCCCTCGCCGCTGACCGCCGAAACTGCAAAGAAAGGATAACCTTTTTCCTCAAAGTACCTCTTTAACCTCTCTACTTTGCTCCTGTCGGTCAGAGCGTCAATTTTCGTTCCCACAACTATCTGGGGTTTTTTCGCCAGCTCCGGAGAGTAGAGCTCCAGCTCCCTGTTTATCTTCTCAAAGGCCTCCTCCGGCTCCATCTCGGGGTTTGTAAGGTCAATCAGGTGCAGGAGGAGTTTTGTCCTCTCAACGTGCCTTAAGAACTCGTGTCCTAAACCCTTCCCCTTGTGGGCACCCTCAATCAGGCCGGGAATGTCGGCAACCACGAAGGAGTAATCCCCGACCCTCGTAACCCCCAAAATCGGCCTGAGGGTTGTGAATGGATAGTCGGCAATCTCGGGCTTTGCCTTTGAAATCCTGCTGAGGAACGTTGACTTACCGGCGTTGGGGAAGCCTACAAGTCCTACATCTGCAAGGAGCTTCAGCTCAAGCTCTATCCACCGCTCCTCTCCGGGCTGGCCCGGCTCTGCAAAGTCGGGAGCTCTCCGGGTAGGGGTTGCAAAGGCGGCGTTTCCCCTTCCGCCTCTACCTCCTCTGGCAACTATTAACCTCTGGCCGTGCTCGGTCAGGTCTCCGAGGATTTCTCCCGTCTCGGCATCTCTAACTACCGTTCCCACCGGAACCTTGATTTCAAGGTCTTCTCCGCTCTTTCCGCTCCTTTTGTTTCCCTCTCCGTGCCTTCCCCTCTCGGCCTTGTAGTGGCGCTTGTACTTAAAGTCAAGGAGGGTGTGGACGTTCCTGTCGGCTACTAAGACTACGTCTCCCCCCTTGCCTCCGTCTCCGCCTGAGGGGCCTCCCTTGGGGACGAACTTCTCCCGCCTGAAGGCGACGCAGCCGTTCCCCCCGTGGCCTCCCTGAACGAAAACCTTAGCTCTATCTATAAACTGTGCCATAATTTCCTCCCAATTTGGTTGCAGACTTAAAATAGTTTTTTAACTTCTTACTTTCAACGGGGGTAAAAATGAAGAGGCTCTTGGCTCTTCTTCTTCTGATTCCTCTCCTCATCTTCGGCGGCTGTTTTAAGGAGAGGGAAGGGGTAAGTCAGCAGAGAGAAGTTAAGGTCTTAGAGGAGCTCGGCTACCGGGGGCTTGAGTTCTACGAGAGGGTCGGCGGCCACACGATAAGCCGCCACGTAGGTAAGAGCTATAAGTGGCTGGTTGAGAGGCTGAAAGAGGAGCCCAGGCTCAGGGCCGCAAGCTCATTCTACGACCTTGCAACTGCAGAAAGGTGCGTGAGGCGGGCAATTTACTTTAACAGGGAAAAGGTCTTAAGGTGGCTCAGAAGCCCCCATGCCCCAGATAAGCTCGTTTTAATCTACACCTGCTCTGAGCCGGTCGGAATAAAGGTTGAAAGGGTAAAGAGAGACGTCTTCAGGGAGAGCACCTCAAGGCGCGTTAGGGTTATATTAAAGAGAGACAGAACCTACGGCTTCATAGTCCTGACTGCATATCCCTCTTAGGGAGGAGGAAGGCGTGGACTACGAGAAGGAGAGGGTTTTTGAGGAGAGGTACCCTAACTTCTACTCCCTCCTTGCCGCCTTTGCCTACGGAGTTGAGGAGGGGAAGTCTGACTGGGACATCGTAAGGGAAGAGGTCGGGGACTGTGAAAAGGCCACCGAGCTCCTTCGGGAGATTGAGGAGTTCCTGAATAACAGGCCTGCCGAATTTGAGCACGTTGTCGGGGACGTTGCAAACTACTACTTTGACAACACCAACGACTTTTTAAGGTGGATAGAGCAGGTTAAGAGGTACCTCCTCTCAATAAAGGGTAAGCTCTGTGGATAGGGAGAGGGTTGACCTTTCCACTTTCCTTAACGAAAAGTGCCGGTTTTACCAGTTTAAGGAAGGGTTTCGCTTCGGAACCGATACCTTCCTCCTTGCCGACTTTGTAAGGTTAAAGGGGAAGGAGAGATTGATAGACCTGGGGACGGGCTGCGGCGTTATCCCGATTCTCCTTCTCCTTAAGTACCCCGGGATAACGGCCGTCGGCCTTGACGTCCTTGAGGAGAACGTTAGCCTTGCCCTTAAAAATGCCGAGATTAACGGGGTCTCTGACAGGTTCAGGGCCGTTCACCTTAACGTCAAAGACGTAAAAAAGCTCTTTAGGAGCGGGGAATTTGACGTCGTCGTCTCAAACCCGCCCTTTATAGAGGTAGGGAGGGGAAACCTTTCAAAAGGAGGGCACAGGGCCGTTGCAAGGCAGGAGCTCCTTGCCACCCTTGAGGACTTCGTAAAGGCCGCATCCTACCTCTTAAAGAACAGGGGCAGGTTCTACCTTCTCCTTCCCACTGTTAGGTTTGTTGACGGCCTCTGCCTTTGCAGGAAGTATTCTTTAGAGCCCAAGAGACTCCGCTTTATTTACCCGGAGGAGGGCAGGGAGGCAAACCTTTTCCTATTAGAGTGTTTAAAGGGCGGAGGTAAGGGTACTACCGTTGAGCCTCCCCTTGTTGTTTACTCTGACGCCAAGAAGAGAGTTTATACCGAAGAGGTAGAGGAGAAGTACTCCTCTTTTCTTTAACTTCCTACTTTTCATTTCAACGCTTGAAGGCTCTTTGGGTTGAAGATTGAGTAGAGCTCCCACTCCCTCCCCTTCTTCCTCAGCTCCGCAACCGCCCCTTTCTTAAAGGCCACTTTTGACGGGGAGAGGCAGGTAATTGCGTTTAGAAAGAGGGAGATGTCGGGCTCGTGTCCTACTAAGATTAAGTCTCCCCTGTTCTCCTTTATTACTGCTAAATAGTCCTCGGGCTCAGCGTCGGGCTTTAACCTCTCGTCAACCTTAACTTTTACTTTTAGGAGCTCCCCTAAAATCTCTGCCGTCTTTAAAGCCCTCTCACAGGGAGAGGAGATTAGCTTAACTTTCTTGGGAAAGACGGGCTTGAGCCACTCTGCAAAATCTCTAAACTCCCCGATTCCCTCTTCCGTTAACGGCCTTTTGCAGTCGTCCCCCTTCCACTCATCTCTTTTAAGGGCCTTTGCGTGCCTTACAACGAATACTCTCTTACCCATCTCTCAAAGTACTCCTGTGAGTTGAAATCTCTCTTTTCCGGCCTGGTATAACTTCCGTCGGGCTGTAAAATCCTCGCCTTTGCGGTATCTTTAAGCTGAATCTCAAGGATTTCCTTTAACTTCTCCTTCAGCTCCGGCTCCTCAACGGAGCATAAGGTCTCAACCCTCCTGTGGAAGTTCCTCGGCATCCAGTCTGCACTGCTGATGTAGACCTCGTCCTTACTCTGGAAGTAGAAAATCCTTGCGTGCTCAAGGTACTTCCCTACAATGCTTATTACTTTGATGTTCTCGCTGACCCCCTCTATTCCCGGCCTCAGGCAGCATATTCCACGGACTAAGAGCTCCACCTTAACTCCCCTCTGTGAAGCCCTGTAAAGCGCCCGGATTACCTCCGGGTCAACGAGGGAGTTCATCTTTGCAACAATCCTCTCACTCTCCTCCTCAATTAGGGAGAGGATTTTCTCCTTCAGGTTAACCGGCGAGATGTAGAGTTTTTTGAGCTCGGGAGGGTGAAAGTAGCCGGTTATTACGTTGAATATCCTTGAAACGTCCTCTCCGATTGTCTCGTCGCTCGTCATGTAGCTCACGTCCGAGTAGACTTTTGCCGTCTCAACGTTGTAGTTTCCCGTCCCGATGTGGACGTAACGCCTTATCTTCCCCTCCTCTTTCCTAACTATCATCAGGAGTTTTGCGTGGGTCTTTAAGCCCGGAACTCCGTAAACGACGTGGACGCCGTCCTCCTCCAGCTTCCTTGCCCAGACTATGTTGCTCTCCTCGTCAAACCTTGCCTTTAGCTCAACTATTGCCGTTACCTCCTTCCCCTTCTGGGCAGCCCTGCTCAAGGCCTCAACTATCGGCGAGTTCTTTCCCACCCTGTAGAGGGTCTGCTTTATTGCAAGGACGCTGGGGTCTTCGGCGGCCTCTTCAATAAGCTCAACTATCGGGTCAAAGGACTCGTAAGGGTGAAAGAGGACGGCGCTATTGTTTTTTAAGGCCGTAAATACCTCAACCTCAAACTGGGGAGGGTAGTAGGGAACGTAGGGAGGGAACTTTAGCTTTGGCCTTTCAACTTGTCTATAGAGGCTCCAGAGGTCTGAGAGCTTCAGGGGGATTTTCATCTTGTAGATGTCGTCCTCGGTTAGCTCAAGCTCATCCTTTAGAAATGAGAGGGTTAGCTCGGAGCCCCCGTTTATCTCAAGCCTTACCGGTTCTCCGAACTTCCTGCTCCTTAGTCCCTTCTCTATTGCCTCTAAGAGGTCGTCGGCCTCGTCCTCCTGAATTACTATGTCTGCGTCCCTGGTTACCTTGAAGGTTGCGTAGCTCCTTATCTTCTGTTGCGGGAAGAGCTCCTTCAGGTGGTTTACTATGAGCTCCTCAAGGTAGATGAACTTCCCCTCCTCAAGCTCAACGAAGCGGGGAAGGACTTTGGGAATCGGAACTAAACCGAAGCGGAGCTCCGTCCCCATCATTTCAACTATTATGTTGAAAGATAGCGACGGCAGGTGGGGGAAGGGGTGGGTAAGGTCAACCGCCAGAGGGGTTAAGACGGGAAAGACAAACTCTTTAAAGTACCTGTCGGCCTTCCTTTTCAGCTTTGCAGGGAGCTCCCTGTAGGTGTAGATGTGAATTCCCTCTCTCTTTAGGAGGTTTAGGAGCTCCTTGTAGGTCTTCTCGGTCTCTTTAAGGAGCTCTCTCGTCTTCTTTGAGATTTTCTTCAGCTGCTCTTTCGGTGTTAAACCGTCAAAGGAGGGCTTATTTATTCCTGCGGCCACCATCTTTTTGAGGCCCGCAACCCTAATCATGAAGAACTCGTCAAGATTTGTGAAGAAGATGGCAACGAATTTCACCCTCTCAAGGAGGGGGTTGGTCTCGTCCTGAGCCTCCTCTAAAACGCGCCTGTTAAACTCAAGCCAGGAGAGCTCCCTGTTTATGTAGAGCCTGGAGGATTTCAGGTCAACTTTTCCTTCCATTCTGCGGTCCGCCTTCGGTGATTTTCCTTTAAATATAGGCCTCTCAGCACTCCCCCTTTAAAACGACCTTCTCGTAGACGAGCCCCTCCCTTATTCCGTACTTTGAGATTATTAGCTCCTTGCACCTGAAAATCTCCATAAGCTCAAGGGCTACAACTGATGCAACGGCAATCGTTTGAGCCCTCTTTATTGAGACCCCGTAGGCCCTTGAAATTTCCTCCGGGCTCATCTTTAAGAGCCTCTCCGTAATCTCCTTTAGCTGTTTCTTCTTTATCCTCTTCTTTCCCGAAATCTTCTTTAAAGCCCTTACGCTTCCTCCGACACCCACCATCTTCTCGCTCTCGTAAATTGAGAAGTCGTAGGGGTTAACGTGGTGGCGGACTTTCCACCTGACCTTTATGGGGTCAACTACCCTTCCCTCTTTAACCGCCTCTTTAAACTCCAAAGTTCCCAAGGGGTAGCTCTTGCAGAAACGGGGCTTGCCCTCCCCGATTTCGCAGATTTCCAAGCTACCCCCTCCGATGTCAAAGAGGAGGCCCTCTTTCAGTTTCACGTCAAGGAGGGCTCCCAGCGCCGAGTAGTAGGCCTCCTCCTCTCCGGAGAGGACTTGGATTTCAAAGAGGGAGCTCAGCTCCTTTAAAACCCTCTCCCTGTTCTCAATAACCCTTAAGACGTAAGTCCCGACCGCTATAGTGCAGTCGGGCTTCAGCTCCTCTAAGCTCTCCTTAAAGCTCTCAAGGACGAGCTTGAGCTTCTCAACTCCCTCCCTCGTCAGCTTTCCGCCTTTAACGAAGTTTAGGAGCCTTAAATAAATTGACTCCGAGTGAACTTTTTTGATTTTGTCGCCCTTTACCTCGTAAACAAAGAGCTTTACGGTGTTTGAGCCTATATCAACTACGGCTACCCTCTTCAAAGCACTCTCCTTTAGCCTTTTAAAAACTTTACTGCCGCCTCTTGGAGCGGTTGAAGGAGAGGAGGAGGCGTTGAAGGGGGGAATGCCGTTGTGAGGAGAGCGGCAACCTCCCAGGCCTTCTTCCTTCCCTCTATTAGCCTGGCCGCCGTCTCAACTAAAGACCAAACTCCCCTGCTCTTACCGGAGAACTCACCTCCTACGAGAAGCCCCCTCTCGGTAAAGTAGAGCTTTACTTTAAGGGGATTGCAGCCGGGAAGAGCTCCCGGGTAGGCGTCGGTTGTGGAGACCGAGAGGGCTTTAAACTTGAAGCCGTCTCCCTTAAGGAGCTTCTCGGTATAACCGGCAAAGCCGTAGAACTTCCCTCCGACCTCCGTCAACCCCGCCGGAACTACTCCTTCATCTTTAACCTGCGGCCCGGAGGTGTTGAGGGCGGCAATCCTGCCGTCCCTTGCCGAGACCGAGGCGAGCATCGCCGGAATTGTCTTGCCGTCAATTAAACTTTTGTGGGCGATGCAGTTCCCTGCTGCCAAAACGTTGTCTGCAGAAGTCCTCAGGAAGGAGTCAACCTCAATGAAGCCGCGGCTGTCGGTCTTTATTCCCCCCTCAAGGGCAAGCCTTGAGTTGGGGAGGAAGCCGATAAAAACCAGTACCAGCTCACTCTCAATCTCTCCTTCCTCAGTTATTACCCTCTTTACCCTTCGGTCTCCCTCAAACCCCTTTACCCTCTGCCTCTTGAGAATCCTTACACCCTGAGCCTTCAGGCTCTCAACCATCTCCGATTCAAACTCTTCGGAGAAGACCCCCGAGGCTACGTGCTCGGACGCCTCCACTACGGTAATCTCCTTGCCCCCGTATGCTTTGCTTATCTGGTCTGCAAAGCCTATTGAGATGAACCCCGCCCCTATGAGGGTGATTTTCGTTGCCCCCTCTATCTCCTCCTTAATCCTTTTAACTCCTTCTGTTGAGGTGTCTATGTAGTAGATTCCGTTAAGGGAGGAGCCGGGAAGGTTTAATCTTCTGGGTAGCCAGCCCGTTGCTAAGATTAGCTTCTCGTACCCGATTTTCTTTGTGGGGGTGAAGAGGCTTGCCGTTGCCGGCTCTATTCCCACTACCCTATCAATGAGGAGCTCTGCAAACTCCTTTACTTTCTCAAGGGGGTAGACGTTCTTTTCAAGGGGTACTTTTCCTGCAATTACGTAGGGAATTGAGCAGGGTATCTGGAGCTCCTCTCTGTCGTTTATCAGTAGAACCCTCTTATCGGGGTAGAGCTCCCTTACGCTCTTTGCAGCGTTGAAGCCTGCGGGCCCTCCTCCTACGATTACAACATCGTAAGTTTCCATCTCTCCCTCCTTATCGGTTTCTCTCTATTTAAGTATAGCCCTATTGTTAAAAAACAATAAAAAGGAGGTGTGCGATGAGACGGCTTCTAACCGCAGCGCTGGTAGGTCTTTTCCTCTCAACCTCTGTCCTTGCAGGAACGGGAGCTGCTCAAAAGGGAAAGGAGAGCGTGAGGGAGAAGGTTCAGGAGCTAAAAGAGAAAAAGAGCTCCCTCCCCTTTGACGAGGCCTTGAAGGCCCTCTCCTACACCGACAGGGCAGTTCTCCTTCTCCATCAAGGTAAGAAAGAGGAAGCCCTCAAGCTGATTGAGGAGGCTCAGAAGTCCTTAAGTGCTTTCCTCAAAGCCCACCCTAACCTTCAGCTCCTTCCGGTAAGCCAGCAGATTGTTGTAATGGAGTTTAGCGGGGACGTTAAGGAGGCCGAGAGCTCAATTAAGAGGGCTAAGGAACTCCTTGAGAAGGGAAGGGTTCAGGACGCAAGGCTCATTCTGAGCGGTCTTGCCGACGAGATTGACGTAATTACGACCTACCTTCCCGTTGCAATGTACTCTCAGGTTCTCTCCCTTGCGAAGGAGTACATTAAGAAGGGTAAGGTTGATGAGGCGATGAAGACCCTTGCCCTCGTGAGGGGTAGCCTTATTGTTGAGGAGGTTCCCATTCCGATTCCCTTCATAAAGGCCCAGAGGTACGTTGACGAGGCCCTCAAAGTTTCCGGGAAGGATAGGAAGAAGGCAGTTGAGTACCTTGAGGCTGCGAGAAAGGAGCTCTGGCTTGCAAAAGTCCTGGGCTACGCTTACGACTATGAGGAGCTCTATGCACAGCTTGAGAAGGAGATTGAGAAGGCCGAGAGCAGAATTAAGTCCGGTAAGGAGAGCTCAGGCCTCTTAAAAGAGATAGAGAAGAAGATTTCCTCCCTCGGAGAGAAGGTTCAGAGTGAGAGGAAGAAGTAGGTTGAGGGGAGGGGCTCCTACCCCTCCCTCATAAACTCAAGGCACTTCTCAACTTCCCACCTGCTACCGAGGATTACGGGAACCCTCTGGTGGAGCTCCTCGGGTACAACCTCCAGGATGGGCTTCTCCCCGGTTGAGGCCAGCCCTCCCGCCTGCTCAATCAGGAAGGCCATGGGGCTTGCCTCGTAAAGGAGCCTCAGCTTGCCCTTTGCGTTTTTCTTATCTGCCGGGTAGATGAAGATTCCCCCCTTGAAGAGGGTCCTGTGGACGTCCGCAACCATTGAGCCTACGTACCTGAGGGTGTACTTCTCACCCTTGAGGTAGTCTATAAACTTCCTCAGCCCTTCACTTGTCCACTTATCCCTGTTGGCTTCGTTGATTGAGTAGATTTTTCCCCTCTCGGGGAGCTTGACTTCCGGATGTGAGAGGAGGAAGTTTCCGCTCTCCGGGTCAAGAGTGAAGGCTACAACTCCCCTCCCGAGGCTCATAACGAGCATAGTAGAGGGGCCGTAAATTACGTACCCGGCGGCAAGCTGCTCTTTGCCGGGCTTCATTACGCTGTCCCTGTGGATTGAGAAAATCGTTCCGATGCTTATGTTGACGTCAATGTTTGAGGAACCGTCAAGGGGGTCAAAGGCAACGGCGTAGCCGCTCTCTGAGACTACGAGGCAGTCCTCAACCTCCTCTGAGGTTATCTGACAGGCCTTACCGCAGTTTCTCAGACTCTCAATAAGGATTTCGTTGGCGAGCTCGTCAAGTTTCTGAACCTCTTCCCCCTGAACGTTTACCTTGCCGGCGCTCCCGAGAACTCCGAGGAGCCCCGCCTTCCTTACCTTCCCGGCAATCTCCTTCGTTGCCGTTGCAATCTCGTTTAGAAGGAGTATCAGCTCATCGTTAAGCCACTCTACCTCCTCCTTTTGTTGAAAGAGGTAGACGGAAAAGGGAACAGCCATCTTTTCCTCCCCGCTGTCTGTTTTTCTCTATTTTACAAGCTCCCTCTCTTTCTCCTTGGTTCTCAGCATTCCGCAGGCGGCAGATATGTCCTGCCCCCTTGAATCCCTTATGAAGGCGGCAATGTTCCTGTCCCAGAGAACCTTCTGGAACTCCTCTATTCTCTCCCTCGGAGTGGGTTTGAAGGGGGCTCCCGGGTAGGGGTTGAAGGGTATCAGGTTGACCTTTACCGGAAGTCCCTTTACCATCTTTGCAAGGCGCTTGGCGTCCTCAATTGAGTCGTTAACGCCGCTGAGCATAACGTACTCAATCATTATTCTCCTGGTGTTGTCTGCCGGGTAGCGCCTTAAAGCCGCCATTATCTCCTTTATCGGGTACTTTTTGTTTAGCGGAACGAGGTAGTCCCTCACCTCGTCGGTCGTTGCGTGGAGTGAGACCGCCAGCTTAACCTTATTCATCTCCTTTGCCATTCTGTCTATTCCGGGAACTATCCCCACCGTTGAGATTGTTATCTTCCTCGTTGAGAGGTCAAGCATGTTCTTGTCGGTCATTATCTCAACAGCCTTTTTGACGTTGTCAAAGTTTAAAAGGGGCTCCCCCATTCCCATAAAGACCACGTTTGAGATTCTCCTGTCCTCCCCCACGTCTCTCTGGACGGCAATGTACTGCTCAACAATTTCTGAGGGGGTCAGGTTCCTCGTAAAGCCGTCCTTTGCGGTCAGGCAGAACTTGCAACCGGCAGGGCACCCCACCTGAGTTGAGACGCAGAGCGTATTCCAGCTCTTTTCAGGAATAAAGACGCTCTCTATTCTGCTTCCGTCCTTTAGCTCAAAGAGGTACTTCCTCGTTCCGTCCGAGGACTCCTCAACTTTTACAAGCTTCAAGGGGTGGAGCTCCGCCCTTTCGGATAGAAGTCTCCTTGCCTCCTTAGAGAGGTTTGTCATTTCGTCAAAGGAGCCGACCCTCTTTTTGTAGAGCCACTGGGCTATCTGCTTTGCCCTGTAGGGCTCAAGGCCGAGCTCCTTAACAAACTCCTTTAGCTCCTGCATGTTCATACTCTTTATGTCAACCCTCTCCATTCCTTCTCCTCTTAAAGGTTCTGTAAATACCGTAGGCCGTTGAGCCGAGAAAGGCAACTGTTACGAGGAGAGAGAGGGCAAGGCTCACTTCACCCATCTATCTCCTCTGCCTCGTCAATGAGCATTACGGGGATGTCGTCAACGATTGGGTAAGCCAGTTTACACTTGTGGCAGATTAGCTTCTGTTCCTTCTCTCTGTACTCCAAATCCCCCTTACACTTGGGGCAGGCTAAGATTTTTAGGAGCTCCTCAGGTACCATCTTAACCTCCGTAAATCTCTTGACACCCTAAAACATAGAGCATATCTTTCTTAATCGCAACGCGGAGGGGTGGCCGAGTCTGGCTGAAGGCGGGTGACTTGAAATCACCTGAGGGCCTAACCAGCCCTCCGGGGGTTCAAATCCCTCCCCCTCCGCCACTAACGGGCCGGTAGCTCAGCTGGTAGAGCAACGGACTTTTAATCCGTAGGTCGGAGGTTCGAATCCTCCCCGGCTCACCACTTTTTATTTTTCGGAGAGGTGGCCGAGCTGGCTGAAGGCGCCCGCCTGCTAAGCGGGTGTACGGGTTTAAAGCCCGTACCGCGGGTTCGAATCCCGCCCTCTCCGCCACTAAAGGCTTCATACTTGCGGGCGCCACCTTCCTCAAAAAAATTAAAGCCCCGCTTAAAGCGGGGCTTTTCTGTTTATCCGCCTACTTGACCTTTTAAGTTCCCATCTCCCAGGAGTTGAGGTACTCTACCTGCTCGGGGGTCAGCTCGTCTATCCCAATTCCCATCGCCTTGAGCTTCAGCTCTGCAACTTTTCTGTCTATCTCCTCGGGAACTGTGTAGACTTCGGGCTTTAAGTTCTTCCCTTCCTTCACAAGATACTCGGCGCTTAAGGCTTGATTTGCAAAGCTCATGTCCATAACCGAGGCCGGGTGTCCTTCGGCTGCGGCAAGGTTAACGAGCCTGCCTTCGGCAAGGAGGTAGATTCTCCTTCCGTCAGGTAGGGTGTACTCGTCAACGAAGGGCCTGATTCTCTCCTTCTTAACCGCTAACCTTTCAAGGGCGGGAATGTCTATCTCAACGTTGAAGTGTCCGGAGTTGCACACTATTGCTCCGTCCTTCATTACCTTAAAGTGCTCCTCCCTTATTACGTGGATGTTTCCGGTGACGGTACAGAAGAAGTCCCCAATTTTTGCGGCCTCTATCATCGGCATTACCCTGAAGCCGTCCATTTTGGCCTCAATGGCCTTTATCGGGTCAACCTCGGTAACTATCACGTCTGCTCCCATTCCCTTTGCCCTCATTGCGACGCCCTTACCGCACCATCCGTAGCCCGCAACGACGAAGGTTGAGCCTGCAAGGAGCCTGTTTGTAGCCCTCAGAATTCCGTCTATCGTTGACTGTCCCGTTCCGTAGCGGTTGTCAAATAGGTGCTTTGTAAGGGCTTCGTTTACGGCTATTACCGGGTAGGCCAGAGCTCCCTCCTTTGCCATTGCTCTAAGCCTTATAACTCCCGTAGTTGTCTCCTCAGTTCCCCCTATCACTTCCGGGATTAACTCTCTGTGCTTCATGTGGAGAGTTGAAATGAGGTCTGCGCCGTCGTCCATAGTTACGTTGGGCTTCCTCTTTAGGACCTCTTCAATGTGCGTGTAGTAGGTCTCCTCGTCCTCTCCCTTAATTGCGAAGACGGGAATGTCGTAATACTTAACAAGCGCCGCCGCAACGTCGTCCTGCGTTGAGAGAGGGTTTGAGGCACAAAGGTAAACTTCCGCTCCTCCCTCTTTAAGGGTTCTCATTAGGTTTGCTGTCTCTGTTGTGACGTGAAGGCAAGCCCCTATCCTTATTCCCTTTAAAGGTTTTTCCTCTATAAACCTCTCCCTGATTTCCTTCCTCAAAACGGGCATGTCCATCTCTGCCCACTCTATCCTCTTCTTTCCTTCCTCTGCAAGGTTTAAGTCCTTGACGTGAAACTCCATTACTCTCCTCCTTTCAGGAATTTCTTTATCCTCTCGTAGATTTCCGGCAGCCTGTCAACGAGGGCCTGTATCTTTCTCCACTCCCTGTAAGGCCTTGCGGGAAAACCTGCGTAAGTTCCCGGCTCCTTCAGGCTCTTTGTAATTCCCGACTTTGCCGCTACCGTAATGTTGTCCCCTACCTCAATGTGGCCTGCAACTCCTACCTTACCTGCTAAGGTTACAAAGTTTCCGATTTTCGTGCTTCCCGAAATTCCCACCTGAGAGACTATAAAGCAGTACTTTCCGATTTTTACGTTGTGGCCGATTTGAACGAGGTTATCTACTTTTGTTCCCTCTCCGATAACCGTATCCCCGATTGTTCCCCTGTCTACTGTTGTGTTTGCCCCGATTTCAACAAAATCTCCAATTACAACTCTACCCCTTTGGGGGATTTTGTAGATTTTCATCTCCTTCTTGCTGAAGGCATAGCCGAAACCGTCCGAGCCGATTACGGCTCCCGAGTGGATTCTGACTCCCCTTCCTATTACCGTCTCGTCGTAGATTGAGGCGTTGGGGAAGATGATAGTTCCCTCACCTATTCTGCAGTTGTTTCCTACGTAAACGCCGGGGAAGATGTAGCAGTTATCCCCTAATTCGGTATTCTCCCCGACAAAGGCAAAGTCCCCTATGTAACAATCCTTCCCCACTTTTGCCGTAGGGGAAATTGATGCTTTGGGTGAGATTCGGGGCTGAGGGAGGGGTTCGGGGTGGAAGAGGTTTAAAAGCTTTGCAAAGACGACGTAGGGCTCTTGGCAGATTAGCTGGGGGATTTTGAGCCCTTTTATCTCCCTATCTGTCAGGACTGCAGAAGCCTTTGTTTCCTTCAGGTACTTCCTGTACTTGGGGTTTGTGAGGAAGGTGAGCCGGCCGGGAGCGGCCCTGTGGATTTCCGCCACTCCCGTTATCTCAACCTCTCCGTCTCCAACCAGCCTGCAACCGAACCTTTCTGCAAGCTCCTTTAACTTCATTTTCCTGCCTGCTGGTCGTAGAGCTTAATGATTGTTTCGGTAAGGTCGTACTTTGGGTCTGCTGCGATTATTCCCGCCTCTCTGGCCTCAACTATTATGGGAATTTTGTGGCTCTTCTGGTACTCCTTAATTACCTTTACCGCCTCGCTGATAATTTCAAAGGTGTACTTCTTCTCAAGGTTTGCAATCTCTATCTGGGCATCCTGCTGGTAGCGCTGGAGCTCCCTGATTTTCTGCTGGAGCTCCGTCTCCTTCTTCTCCTTTGCCTCCTTGCTCAGGGCCGGGCTTGAGAGCTCCTTCTTTATCCTCTCAATCTCCTGCTGAAGGGCCTTTATCTTGTTCTTGGCCTTTGCAATCTTTGCCTCAAGTAAACTCTTTGCCTGTTTACCCTTCGCAGACTCGTTAACTATTTTCTGCATGTCAACGTAGTAAACTGCAAATTGGGAGCTCTGTGCTTTTTTCGGAGCCGCCTTTACCGTACCGGCTCCGCCGAAAGTCATTAAAGTAGCTAAGATTCCCGCTGTTAATACCTTTTTCATTTTTCAATCCTCCGTTTAGAAGTAGCTTCCCATTCCGAAGTGCCACTGGGAGGAGCTCTCTCCGCTCCTCCTGTCAAGCTTCCAACCTATGTCAAGCCTGATTGGACCCATAGGAGTTAAAACCCTAAGACCGAGTCCTGCCGATTTCCTCATGTCGCCTAACTTATACTCGTCCCACCAGCCTCCGCCTACGTCAACGAAGGCTATGAGCCTGAGCATCTTCGTTACGTCGTAGCCCAGCTCAAAGTTGAAAATCAGCTCCCTGTTTGCACCTTCAGGGTCGTCGTCCTTATCTTTGGGGCCTGCCTCACCCCACCTGAATCCCCTTACTGTGGTGTCTCCTCCTACATAGAACCTGTAGTCAATAGGGAGCCTTGAGGTATCCCCGAAGGCTTCTGCATATCCGATTTTTGCGTGGACTGAGGCAATAAAGGGGAGCTCCCAGTCTATCGGCAGGTCGTTAAAGTTGAAGTAGTAAGCATACTCTCCAACTACCTTGTAGAAGTTCTTGTCTCCTAAGAGGAAGTTCCCCGCAACCTGAGTTGTTAGTTTGAAGTAGTCTCCCTTGTGGGGAAGGAAGCGGTTATCCCTTAAGTCCCTTGAGATAAAAGCCGTTGCAAGGCCGATTGTTTCGGTCCCCTCTTCTTCCTTAACTATGTCGGGAGCGTCCTCGTCAATGTCAGTAATCTTGTCCCTCTCAAGGGCGTACCCCAAGCCTACCTTCCAGTCTTCCCAGAGGCGGCGGCTTACCATAGTTGAGAAGCCGGTCTTCTTGCTCGTGTAGGTGAAGTACTCGTACCTGTTGTTGTAGAGACCCAGCGAAAGGGTCTGAGGTTTATCAAGCCACCACTTGTGGTTGTAGGAGATTGAGAAGTCAAAGACCCTTGAGCCTGCCTGAAGGCTGATTGATCCCGAGTCTCCCGTTCCGAAGAGGTTTCCTTTTGAGAGGCTCACCATTGCAACCAGCCTTGATACCGAGCTGTAGCCGGCTCCGATTGAGAACATTCCGGTCAGCCTCTCCTTAACGTTAACGTCAACGTCAACTTTGTTCGTTCCCTCAACTACCTTGGGCTTAACGTCAACGTTCTCAAAGTAGCCGGTGTTGAAGAGCCTCCTTATTGAGCGCTCAAGCCTTACGGTGTTAAAGATTCCCGTTTCGTAAAGGTCAAGCTCTCTCCTGATTGTCCTATCCCTCGTGGAGATATTTCCCTTTATGTTTATCAGCCTTACAAAGGCTCTCTCTCCCTCGTAGATGTGGAAGATTACGTCGGCCGTGTGGTTTTCGGGATGAACCTTAACTTCCGGAACGGCGTTTGCGAAGATAAAGCCAAGCTCTCCGTACTTCCTGATTATTTTCCTTGCCAGCTTATCAACCGCTTCCCTGTTAAACCTCTTTCCCGGCCTTACTTTCTTGCTGAGCTTTAGGAACTCCTTCTTTGAAAAGAGCCTGTTTCCCTCAAACTCAATCTTGCCGAACTTGTAGGGCTTGCCCTCCTTTAAAATCGGGTAGATAACCTTGTAGCACTCTTTACCCGTCTTAACTACCTGAGGCTCTCCTACTTCAACGTCAAGGTATCCCAGCCTGTAGTAGAGCTCCTTTATCCTCTTTACGTCCTCCTCAAGGTTTGCCTGAGAAAGGGGAGCGTTAAACCTCAGTTTTAAAATTGACTTGGGCTTTGTAATTAAGGCGTCTTCTATATCCCCGGAGCTTACTTCTTTATTCCCCTTAATTTCAATTGAGCAGACGTTTGCCTTGTAGCCTTCCGAGATTACGAAGGTTGCAACTGCCCTCGTAGGTGAGACCCTCTCAATCGTGTAGTAAACCTCCGTTCCCGGATATCCCCTTTTTAAGTAGATTTCCTCAATCTTCTGCTTTAACTGGTCAAGGTACTTGTAGTCAAGGGGTTTTTGGAGTTTCGTCTCCTCCCCCTCCTCGCTTATAAGCCCCAGTTCTTCTTTTAGTTTGCTTGTGCTTATCTCCTTATTTCCCTTAAAGACTATGTCGGTAATTACGGGCTTTTCTTTCACAAAGTACCTGAGAATTACTCCTTTCTTACCCTTTTTAACGTCAACGGAGATGTTCTCAAAGTAGCCAAGCTTAAAGAGGATCTTTATGTCCTTTGCTACCAACTTGGGAGAAAAGGGTTTCCCCGGCTTTTCCGATATGTAGTAGAGGATTGTATCTGTAGGAACGGCCTCGTTTCCGATTACTATCACTTTTTCAACTTTTTGACCTTTTAGCTCTTCTTGGGCGCGGGAGCTCTGAATAATTACCCCCAAAATCAGGATTATTAAAAGAGCTATCCTCTTCATACTGCCCCCAGGCTACTTACTTGGCGGTAATAATATCACAGCTTTCTCTTGGGAAGGTAAACCCTGAAACAGGTTCCCTCGTTTTCCTTGCTCTCAACCTCTACGCTTCCGCCCATCCTGTTAACGGCCAGCTTAACGATTGAGAGCCCCAGTCCCGTTCCTCCCGACTTCCTTGAGCGGGAGCGCTCAACCCTGTAGAACCTTTCAAAGATGAAAGGAATGTGGGACTTGGGAATTCCGTACCCCGTGTCGCAGACGGAGATTTCGCTCTCGCTCCTGTGCTCCCTAAACCCGATTATTACTTTCCCCCCCTCCCTGTTATACTTGATTGCGTTGTCTATCAGATTCTTTAAGACGGCGTAGAGCATTTTCCTGTCGGCGTAAACCTTTGCCCCTTCGGGAAGTTTGAGCTCTATTTTGATTCCCTTTTTGAGGATAAAGTCCGAAAGCCCTTTAAGGATTTCCCTTACAAGGGGAAGGAGTTCCACTTCCTCAAACCTTACCTTCACCTTTACGCTCTCAAGCTGAGAGAGGGTGATTAAGTCTTCTATTAACTGCTCCATGTAGGAGACCCTCTCAAGGGCCCTGTTTATAAAACCCATAGCCCTCGTGTTCTCCTTACACTCCTCCTCCAAAGTCTCAAGGGAGAGCTTCATTGCTGCCAAAGGAGTCTTTAGCTCGTGGGAAACGTTGGCTATGAAGTCTTTTTTAAGGTTCTCGTACTTCTTCATCGGAGTAAGGTCAATGAAGAGCAGAACCTTTTCGTCCATATCCGAGCCGAAGATTATCTGAACGTAGTTATCCTTTATTTTCTTCTCCTGCCAGACCCGGTACTTTTCGTTAAAAGCCTCGTTAATCAGTGAGACTATGTCAAAGTTCTTTATCGCCTGGTAGAAAAACTTTCCCGTTGCATTTTCGTCAATGTCAAGAAGCTGTCTTGCAAAGCGGTTTGTGAAGATAATCCGCCCGTAGGGGTCCATTATTACTATCCCCTCCCTTATGAGGGAGAGGGCCCTTGAGAGGAGTTTTAGCCTGTCTTCCCTTTTCTCTTTCTTCTTTTTCCTCTCCTTCCTTAACTCTGAAAGGAGTTTCAGGGAGCGCCTCTTCTCCTTAACCGCTATAAACCCGAAGGCCACAACCAAGCTGAAAAGGAAGAGGATTAAGCCTATGTAGAGGCCTTCCAAGGGAGCTCTCCTTTGAAAATCTTGTCTGGAAAGTTTATCATTAGGCCAAAAATCGTAGGGAGGAAGTATGGCCGTCAGGGTTGCAATTAACGGTTTCGGAAGAATTGGAAGGAGCTTTTACAGAATTGCCCACAGCCACCCCGAGATTGAAGTTGTTGCGATTAACGACCTTACAGACGCAAAGACCCTTGCCCACCTCTTAAAGTACGACTCTGTCCACGGCAAGTTTGACGCCGAAGTTTACGCAGAGGGCGACAGCCTCGTAATTGACGGAAAGTCCATAAGGGTTTACGCAGACCCTAACCCTGAGGAGCTCCCCTGGAAGGAGCTTGAGGTTGACGTAGTCCTTGAGGCTACCGGAAGGTTTAGGGACAGGGAAGGGGCGAGCAAGCACCTTAAGGCCGGAGCAAAGAAGGTTGTAATCTCTGCCCCTGCAAAGGAGCCCGACATAACAATCGTTATGGGAGTTAACCACTCCTCCTACGACCCGTCAAAGCACAACATAGTCTCAAACGCCTCCTGTACGACAAACTGCCTTGCCCCGGTTGCAAAAGTCCTCCTTGAGAACTTCGGAATAGAGTCGGGATTTTTAACTACAGTCCACTCCTACACTATGGACCAGAGGCTCCTTGACGCTCCCCACAAAGACTTAAGAAGGGCAAGGGCTGCCGCCGTAAACATGGTTCCTACGACTACCGGAGCCGCAAAGGCCGTAGGCCTCGTAATCCCCGAGCTTAAGGGCAAGTTTAACGGAATTTCAATAAGGGTCCCGACTCCCGACGTCTCCCTCATTGACTTCGTCTGCGTAGTTAAGAAGGAAGTTGCTCCCGAGGAGGTTAACGCCGCCCTTAAGGAGGCTGCAGAGGGAGAGCTCAAGGGAATCCTTGAGTACTGTGAGGAGCCCCTCGTTTCGGTTGACTTTATGGGTAATCCCCACTCAAGTATAGTTGACGCCCTCTCAACCGACGTTATTAACGGCAACCTCGTTAAGGTTATTGCCTGGTACGATAACGAGTGGGGCTACTCCTGTAGGCTCGTTGACCTTGTTAATTACATGGCTAAGTGCGGTCTTTAGGCTTAACTTCCTCCCCCGCGGCGGGGAGGATTTCCTCCTTAAACTTCTTAAAGTTCTTCTTAAGGTAGACTCTGGCAACCTGCCAGTTCTTCCTCCAGTGCTTCTCAACTTTTCCGTCAAGGATTTCAAGGGTTTTATCAATTATCGGAACCGTTATCCCTCCCAGCGAGCTCCTCTTTATCAGGTAGCCGTCGGGGGAAATTATAGCCACCATAAAGACGACAATTGAGGCTATAAGAATTCCCCTAAAGATTCCGAAGAAGAAGCCGAGGACGTTGTTGACCATTCCTAAGGAGCTCTCGGCCACCTTGCTCTCAACTAAAGCCGCAACGTACTTGGCTATTACGAAGAAAATCAGGTAGATGAAAACTCCCGTTAAGACCATCGTCGTAGGGTCGGGGCTGTCAACGAGGTAGTTTGCAACTACTGGAGCAAGCTGATAGGCTAAAATAAGGCTTGCGGCTATTCCAATTAGTGAGACCAGCTCCTCAATAAAGCCCTTGTTAAAGCCCCTGATTAAATTCCAGCCGAGGATTACTATTAAAAGGCCGTCAAGGACGTTCATTGTCGTCAACTTCAACTACCTCCAGACTTACGTCAACCCACCTTGCTCCGGTTATCACCTTGCTCGTTGAGACGAAATCAATAGGGAGCTCCTTTACCCTCTCTAACTTCTCCTCGTCAACTCCTCCCGAGAGCTCCACCAGAAGCGAAGGCTTTGCCCTCTTTAACTCCTCTACTGCCCTTCCAACCTCGCCGATTTCCCAATTATCAAGCATAACTATATCAATCATATCAATAACGGAGAGGGCTTCCTTTAACTCCTCTTTACTTTCAACCTCAACTTCAATTTTCATCGTTATCGGAATCTGCTCTTTAACGGAGATTACCGCCTCTCTTAGCCCTCCGTAAGCCTTTATGTGGTTATCCTTCACCATCACCGCGTCAAAAAGGCCGAGCCTGTGGTTGAGGGCTCCGCCGACTTTAGTTGCGTACTTCTCAAATACCCTCAGTCCCGGCGTAGTCTTCCTCGTATCAAGGAGCTTGACGGGGCTGCCTTTGAGGATTTCTACAAACTCCCTCGTCTTTGTTGCAACTCCGCTCAACCTCTGAAGGATATTTAGGGCGGTTCTCTCGGCCGAGAGGAGGGCGTTTCCGTCGGCCTCAACTTCACAGATTATGCCCCTTTTTACCCTCTCTCCCTCTTTAAACTTCCAGTTAAAGGCGGCGTCAGAGTCAAGGGTCTTTACCGTCTCCTCAAAGAAGGGGGCTCCGCACAGGATAAACTCCTCCTTTGCTATTAAAACTCCCTTTAACCTTCTGCCTTTAAGGGGGAGGGAGCTCCAATCTCCCGTTATTCCCAAATCCTCCTTCAGAAAGTTTACAATTAGCTCTCTGGCCGTTAAGGGGTTCATAAAACCTCCGGAGGGAAAGAGTTGCTGAGCATTCCGAACCTGATAACCCTTTTCAGAGTTTTCCTTATACCGGTCTTCATTATGGCCTCTTTTTACCGGGATTTCAAGCTTGCCTTCGTAGTCTTCCTCGTTGCCGCCCTCAGCGACGCTCTTGACGGTTTCTTAGCAAGGAGGCTTAACCAGATAACGAGGCTCGGGGTAATCCTTGACCCCCTTGCAGACAAAGCCCTCATTGACTCGGGCTTTTTCCTCCTTTCCTACTTTGACAGGGTAATTCCGGTCTGGCTTACTGTTATAGTAATCAGCCGAGACGTTCTACTCCTCTTCGGCGGCTGGCTCCTGTCTGCCTTCGGTAAACTTGACAGGATAAAGCCCAACCTCTTGGGAAAACTTACTGCATTTTTGCAGTTCCTTACCCTCTTTGTAGTCCTATTTAACTTGAACTTTAACCTCCTTCCGGGGTACAGTTTAAAGGTACTCTTCATCCTAACCGCTTTTTTCACCGTAGTCTCGGCCGTTAGCTACAGCTTCAGGGGAATAAGGGAGCTTAGCAGTGAGTAAGTACCTGACCGAGCTCTACCTCTTCTTTACGGTTGTTCTCCTCATAGCCCTCCTCTTCTTTTTAAAGCCGGCACTTCTGCCTTTCTTTATCGCCCTTACCCTTTCTTACGTCTCATGGCCGATTTTCACCTTCTTTAAGAAGAAAACTCGGGGAAAGGAAACCCTTTCGGCCCTCTTAACCCTCTTTACCCTTTTCCTCATCTTTTTCATCGCCCTCTTTATCGTCCTTCCCACCGTGATATCTCAGGTTCAGAGCTTTATAAACTATCTTCCGGTTCTGGGTAAGAAACTTGACGCCTTCTTCTATAAATCCTTCGGCCAGCATTTCTTAAAGAAGCTCCACTTCAGCCCCGAAAACCTCCAGACAATCGTTAAGGGGGTTTACGAGCAGCTGGGGAACATTCCAATCGGGAACATAATCTCCAAGCTCTTTTCGGGCGTCTTCTCCGTTATCTCGGTCCTGATTAACGTCGTTCTCGTTCCCTTTTTAACCTACTACTTTCTAACAAACGCCGAGAGCTTGGTAAGGCTCTACTTAGCCCTTGCTCCCGAGAGGATAAAAGGGGAGTTGAGCCAGCTACTGGGCAGGGTCCACGACGCCCTTTCAAGTTACCTTCTCGGCCAGCTTGCGGTTGCCACTTTCGTGGGCATCTACATAGCCCTCGGCCTCTACCTCGTAGGGATTAAATACGCCTTTTTAATCGGCTTTGTTGCCGGCGTCCTCAACACGATACCCTACGTAGGCTTCTTTTCCGGCTTAATCCCTTCTATGCTACTTGCAATTTTTGATAACGGAACCCTGGGGGCGGTTATCGGCGTTCTCGCCGTCTTTCTTAGCGAAGCAGGCCTTGAAAACCTCATTTACCCCCTTATAATGAGCAGAACTACCGGGGTTAACCCTCTCCTCATTCTCTTTTCAATGTTTGTGGGCGGCTACTTGGGAGGGTTTTTGGGAATCGTTATATCCGTTCCCGTTGCAGTTATCCTCGTGCCGATTTTTGAGAGTTTCCTTTCAAAGAAGGAGAGTTCCTTTGTTGGTAGGAATAACCGGTAACATAGGCTCGGGTAAGTCAACCCTCTGTAAATTCCTCTCCCTCAGGGGCTACCCCGTCTTCAGCGCCGACGACTTCGGCAAAGAGGTTTTAAAGAGGGGAGCTCCCGGCTACGTCCGGGTTGTTGAGGCCTTCGGCAGCGGCATTTTGAGAAAGGACGGTGAGATAGACACAAAGAGGCTTGGAAGGATAGTCTTTTCAGAGACCGAGAAGTTGGAGCTCCTAACCTCAATAACCCACCCCCTCATAAAGGAGAAAATCCTTGAGGTTAAAGAGAGGTACTCGGGCTCTACTGCCTTCGTTGAGGCGGCCGTTATGGTTGAGTACGGCTGGACTTCCCTCTTTGACAGGGTTGTTCTCGTCTTTGCCTACAAGGGGCAGAGGCTTTTGAGGGCAGCAAAAAGGTTCGGCCTTAGAGAAGCTATAAGGAGAGACTCCCTTCAACTTTCCTACTCGGAAAAGTTAAAATATTGCCACTTTTTAATCTGCAACACTGCAGACCTCCTTCACCTGAAGGAGCAGGCCGACTACCTCTTGAAGGATTTGGAGGAAAGTTGCTCAGGATAGCCTTTATAGGAGACGTTGTCGGAAGGCCGGGCAGGAGAGCTCTCCAGGTCTGGCTTGAGGAGAGGAAAGGAGAGTTTGACCTGGTTGTGGCCAACGGTGAGAACGCTGCCGGAGGCTTCGGCCTTACGGAGAAGGTTGTTAGGGCCCTCTTAAACTTCGGCGTTTCGGTTATAACCGGAGGAAACCACACCTTTGACAAGAAAGAGGTCTTCCGGTTTATAGACAACTACCCGATTTTAAGGCCTGCAAACTACCCACCCGGAACTCCGGGAAGGGGCTACATAACCGTTGAGGTGAAAGGTCTTAAAGTCTTAATTGTCAATCTCATGGGCAGGGTCTTTATGGAGTGCCTTGACAACCCCTTTAGGACTTTTGACTCAATCCTTGAAAGGGAAGAGGCCGACCTGGTTATAGTTGACTTCCACGGCGAGGCCTCCTCTGAGAAGCAGGCCTTCGGCTTTTACGCAGACGGCAGGGCTACTGCAGTCTTCGGAACCCACACCCACGTTCAGACTGCCGACCTGAGGCTCCTTCCGCAGGGAACTCTCTACATAACCGATGCCGGAATGAGCGGCGCAGTAAACACCGTTATAGGTATGGAGCCTCAGGAGGGAGTTGAGAGGTTTGTTAAACAGCTTCCCGTTAAGTTTAAAGTTCCCGAGAAGGCTCCCCTCATTCAGCTGTGCGGAGTCGTCTTTGAGGTGGGGGAGGATAGGAGAGTTAAGAGTTTTGAGAGAATCTATCAGGTTTACGAGAGGAGAAGCGATGGCAGTTATATTAGACGGGAGAGCTCTCTCTGAGAAAATTAGGGGGCAGTTAAAGGAAGAGGTTAAAGAGCTAAAGGAGAGGTTCGGAAGGGCTCCCGCCCTTGCCGTAGTTTTGGTCGGTAACGACCCTGCAAGCGAGATTTACGTTAGGAATAAGATTAAGGCCTGCCAAAAGGTAGGTATAGATTCGGTTGACAAAAGGCTCCCGGCAACAATTACTCAGGAGGAGCTAAATAGAGTTGTTAAGGAGCTAAACGAAAACCCCGAAATAGACGGAATAATCGTTCAGCTTCCCCTCCCAGAGCACCTCTCCTGCCGTGAGGTTATTAACTACATCTCTCCAGAGAAGGACGTTGACGGCTTTCACCCGGTAAACGCCGGCAAGTGTATGCTGGGGCTTTACGAAGAGGGTTTAATGCCCTGCACCCCGGCGGGAGTTATGAAGTTCTTTGAGGAATACGGAATAGAGCTTCGGGGCAAGAACGCCGTAATGGTCGGCCACAGCAACATTGTAGGTAAACCCCTTGCCAACATGCTTTTAAATGCAGACGCGACCGTTTCTGTCTGTCACGTCTACACCAACGACCTTGCTTCGTACACTAAGAATGCCGATATCCTCTGCGTTGCAACGGGAGTTCCCCACCTGATAAAGGCCGACATGGTTAAAGAGGGTGCGGTTGTTATTGACATAGGAATAAGCCGATTAAATGGTAAGATAGTGGGAGATGTGGATTTTGAGGCTGTAAAGGAGAAGGCCTCGGCCATTACCCCCGTTCCCGGAGGGGTCGGCCCCATGACTATAACGATGCTCCTTTACAACACCGTAAAAGCTTTTAAGATGAGGCACGGTTTTTGAAAGTTATTCCCTACATTGATACTGACAAATGTATAGGCTGTGCAATCTGCGTTGAGGTCTGCCCTACCGAAGTCTTCGTTATGAGCGGAGAGAAGGCCGTTGTGATGCACCCGGAGCTCTGCAACGGCTGCGGAATCTGCGTTGAGAACTGCCCGGTTGACGTTATAACCCTAAAGTGGACAGACCTTTAACCTGAAAGCCCTCCTTTGATATTATCTTCTGTGCAAAAACGGTTAAATGAGGTGAAGTTTGTACTTTTTACTTAAATCCCTCTACATCTACTCAATTTCCCTGTGGGTGGGAGCTCTCTTTTTCTTTACCGTAATCGGAGCTCCCATGGCCTTTAAAGTCCTTCCGAAAGAAGAAGCAGGAAAGTACACCGGAGCGGTCTTCCCCAAGTACTTTGGCATCGGCTACATCTTCGGCCTTACCGCACTCCTCTCTTTCTACCTTCTTACAAAAAACTCCCTTAACGCCGTCGGCTGGCTCAACCTTTTCCTCCTTCTCCTGATGAACCTTTTTAACTTTGTTAACGGGCTTGTAATTGTCCCGAAGGCATCCCTTTTAAAGGCCGAGTACTACAGGAAGAGTGATAAATCTTACTACGACAGCTTCTTAAAGCTCCACGGCCTCTCAATGGCCTTAAACGGCCTTACCCTCGTGCTGGGGCTTATGGCCGTAGGAATAACCGGTCTCTACTTAACCTTTTAGAGGTCTGAAATGACTTTCAAGCAGAACGTTTATGCCACTATAATTGCCGTAATAGTTGTAGGGGTTTCCCTTTTTGCCCTTCAGAACTTTCAGGACGTTGATGTCTCAGTTCCCTTTGTCGGGGTTTTCCACACAAAGCTCTTCGTGGTTATAGTCTTCTCCTTTATCGCCGGCTTTCTGACGGCCGGTTTCCTTTCACTTATACTGAAAATCTTTTCAATCCCCACAAACTTAAGGAGGAAAAGGCAGAGTGAGGATAGACCAGTTCCTCAAGCTCAGCAGGGTGGTAAAGAGGAGAGCTCTGGCAAAGGAAATGTGCGACAAGGGGATGGTCAGGGTTAACGGTAAAACCGTTAAGGCGGGGAAAGAGCTCTCTGTAGGGGACGTAGTTGAAATAGACACCCTTACCCGCTACTTCAAGTTTAAAGTCCTTGAAATCCCTCAGGGAAAGAACGTCTCAAAGAAGAAGGCCAAGGAGCTCATTCAGGTTATTGAGGATAAAAAGAAGGACGTCAGGGAAATCATAGACTTGATTTAATTTAGGAGTAACCCTGGTGAAGAGTTTCTACGAGAGGGTTTACGAGAATATAAAGGAAAAGCCCGAAAGGGAGATTTTGGTCGGAAAGAAGGGCGGAAAGTACTACCCCATGAGCTTTAAAGATTTTAGAGAGCAGTTGATTTCGGTTCAGGAAGCCCTTAAGAACCTCTCCACTGAAGATAGGGTTGTAATTTTCATGGAAAACAGGCCGGAGTGGATTTCCGCTTTCTACGCAACCCTCTTTAAGGGGGGAATCGCCGTTCCCGTTGACTACCTCCTCTCAAGTGAGGAGCTCTTTAACATTTTTAAGGACTCCCAGCCCCGCTACGTTATAACGAGCAACCAGAACGAGGCCAAAGTAAAGGAGGCAATTAGGGAAATCGGCTACCACATAAAGGTCATAAACGTTGACAGGGACTTAAAGCCTCCTACAAACTCCCTGACTTTTAAGGAGAGGAGCCCCAGTGATGTCTTCGTAATCCTCTACACCTCCGGAACTACCGGAAACCCGAAAGGGGTAATGCTCACCCTCGGTAATCTTGACCACAACGTAAGGGCAGTTGAAAAGTTGGGCTTTTTAAACGAAAACGACCGCTTTATTGCAATTCTCCCTTTCCACCACATCTACCCCCTTATGACCACGGTTCTCCTGCCCCTTACCCTTGCAATTCCGGCCGTCTTCATTGAGAAGCTGACTCCTGCCGACATTTTAGCAACGATGAACGAGCAGAAAATTACGGTAATGATAGGGGTTCCTAAACTCTACCACGTAATCCATCACAACATAATAGCCGAAATTAAAAAGCTCCCTCTGGTAAAGAGGAGGGCCGTTGAGGGTGCCCTCAAGCTCTTTAGAAAAGTAGGAATAAAGCCCGCCCAGAGGATGTTTTTCAAACAGGTTCACGATAAGGTGGGCAGGCACCTGCGGTTTATGATTAGCGGCGGGGCAAAGCTGAGCGAGGAGGTCTGGAGAGACTTTGAGGCGATGGGCTTTAACGTTTTAGAGGGCTACGGGTTAACCGAGACATCCCCCTTAATCTCCGTTAACCGCCCCGACAAGAAGAAAATCGGCTCCGCCGGCCTGCCCGTTGACGAAGTTGAGGTGAGGATTACAGAGGACGGGGAGATTACTGTAAAAGGTCCCAACGTTATGAAGGGCTACTACAACAAGCCCGAGGAGACCAAGAAGGTTATAAAAGAAGGCTGGTTCTACACCGGAGACCTTGGGTATATTGACGAGGACGGCTTTATTCACATAACTGGAAGGGCAAAAGAGGTTATAGTCCTTGAGAGCGGTAAGAAGGTTTACCCCGAAGACATTGAGCTTGAGGTCTTAAAGAGCCCTTACATTCTTGAAGTCGGAGTCTTCTACGACGAGGGTAAGATAAGGGCCTTGGTTCGTCCCGACTTTGAGCTCCTCGTTCAGGAGGGGATAGAGAACGTTAAGAGGTTTATAAAGGAGGAGATTTCAAGGACGACGAGGCACCTTCAGCCCTATAAAAAAATCAAAGAGTTCAAAATCGTTGATAGGGAGCTCCCCCGGACCAGAATAGGAAAGCTGAGGCACTTTCTCCTTCCTCAGGTCTGGAAGGAGTTTTAGGGGGTTGAGGTGACTCTGAAGTTTGCAAAGATTCAGGGAACGGGAAACGACTTCATCATAATAAACAACCTTGCAGGGGCTTTTAACGACTTCTTCCACGGTATAAAAGAGGATGTTGCAGTAAGGGTTCTCTGCTCAAGGAGAACAGGGGTCGGCGCCGACGGCCTCATACTGATTGAGGATTCACAAGTCGCAAACTTCAGGTGGCGGTTCTTCAACGCCGACGGAAGCCCGGCCGAGATGTGCGGGAACGGAATGAGGTGCGTTGCCCGGTACGCATTTGAGGAGGGACTTGCCCCTGCAAAGATGAAGGTTGAGACCGACGCGGGAGTTATTGAGGCCGAGGTTCTCGGAAGGGACGTGAGGGTAAAACTGACCCCGCCGACCGACTTTAACTTGGGCCTTGAGGCCGAAGGTTTAACCGTTCACTTTGTAAATACCGGAGTCCCCCATGCAGTCGTTTTCGTTGATAGGTTAGAGCTTGTTGACGTAAACAAGGTTGGGAGGGAGCTCCGCTTCTCCCCCGTCTTTGCTCCGGCCGGGGCAAACGTAAACTTCGTTGAGGTCAGGCTTGATAGAATAGCCGTAAGGACTTACGAAAGGGGAGTTGAGGCCGAAACCCTTGCCTGCGGAACGGGAGCAGTTGCTTCCGCCCTGATTTCGGCAAAAATCTTTCACCTCCCCTCCCCTGTTGAGGTTGAGGTAAGGAGCGGAGAGAGATTAAAGGTCCACTTTGACCCCCAGATGAAGGAGGTTTACCTTGAGGGGCCTACCCTCTGGGTTTACGACGGGGAGCTCAGGGAGGAGATAGTCCATGACGCAATTAGAGAAGCTAATAGAGTTTCTTAACCTGATAGGCTATGACGAAGTGAGAATCGGGGAGGTTCAGTTGAGCGCAAAAGACCCTGTTTCCCTCCTTAAGGAGCTTGAGGAGGAGGCCAAAAAGTGCTGTAAGTGTCGCCTCTGTAAAACGAGGAATAACGTGGTCTTTGGAGAGGGAGACCCCCGGACAAACCTGATGTTTGTCGGTGAAGCTCCGGGAGAGCAGGAGGACCTTCAGGGAAGGCCCTTTGTCGGCAGGGCAGGGCAACTTCTTACCAAGTTCCTCAACCTCTACGGGGTCAGCAGGGATAAGGTTTACATAACAAACGTCGTTAAGTGCAGGCCTCCCAACAACAGAGACCCGGCTCCCGACGAAATCAAAGCCTGCTACCCGTTTCTTGAGAAGCAGATAGAGCTCATAGCTCCCAAAGTAATCCTGTGTCTGGGTGCCTTTGCCGCAAGAACAATTCTCAACCTTCCCGAGAAGACCCCCATTTCAAGGATAAGGGGAAAAGAGCACAGGGTTGAAATCGGGGGAAGAGAGGTCATCGTAATACCGACATTTCACCCTGCCTACCTCCTCAGGAACAGGAGAGGAGAGCCCGAGTTCCAGAAAGACCTTGAGAACGCCCTGAGGATTGCCGGCTTCTTGAAATGAGGGATTTAAAGGAGAGGATTGAGAAGGTTTACAGGAGGCTCTTAAAACTCTACCCCGAGCCCCACCGTCCCCGCCGTACCCCTTTGGAGCAGGCTGTTTTTACCGTTTTAAGCCAGAACACTACCGATAAAAACGCACAGAGGTGCGTTGAGAACCTGAAGAAACTGACCGGCGGGGATTTCCTCAAAATCCCCCTCCTTCCAAAAGAAAAGGTAATTGAGGCAATTCGCCCCTGCGGAATGTTTAACCAGAAGTATACTGCCCTGAAGGCCCTCCTTGAGAGGTGGCCCGAGGTTGAAAAGAAGCTGAAGGAGCTCCCGGCAAAAGAGGGCATAAAGCTCCTAACCTCCTTCCCCTTCATCGGCTCAAAAACTGCAAGGGTAATCCTCACTTTTGGCTTTAATAAAAATACTTTTCCAATAGATACTCACTGCAAACGGGTTTTAAAGAGGCTGGGTTTAATCCCCGAAGGCTGGAGCTTTGACGACTTTTCAGAGTTTATGGAAGAGAACTTCAGCGGAGAGTTTAACAGGGTTTTCCACTACAACCTGATTAGGCTGGGAAGGGAAATCTGCGGGGCAAGGAAGCCCCGCTGTAGTGAGTGCCCTTTGAGGGATATCTGCCCTTACGCTAATCTTTTTCAACCTTAACGAGGTGATGGGCTAAACCGCTGGTCTCCTTATCAATTCCGAAGGCGTATGCCATCAGCTCGGGCAGGAATGAAGAGGGAACCATCGGAGGCTTTTCCATGTTGAGCTGGTAGATGTCAAAGGACTTGAAACACAGGGGGCACGGTGTTGCAACAATGTCGGCTCCCATCTTCTTAACGCTTCCCAAAATCCTGTTCAGCTTCTTTAAGGTCATGCTCTTATCGGTAAAGAATGAGTGGTAACCGCAGCAGGCGTCTTTGTGCTCGTAGTCGTCTATAACTTCTGCTCCGAGTGCCTTTAAAATCTCCTGAAGTGAGGAGGGGTTGTCGCTGTTGTCAATTGCAATCTCTTTGGGGTAGAGTACGTGGCAGCCGTAGTAGGCGGCAACCTTCCAGCCTTTTAAAGGCCTCTTTACGGCCTTCCTGATTTTCTCGTAGCCCACCGCGTCCCTGAAGAAGTCAAGGAGGTGGTAAATCCTGCTTGTTCCCTTGTACTCAAGCCCCTCTTCCCTTAAGAGGTTGTTAATCTCTTCCCTCAGCTCCTCGTCGGTGTCAAGGGCCCTCTTTGCTTTCGCAATTACCATGTAGCAGGTGTTGCAGGAGACGAGCATGTCAAGGCCTCTGGCTTCTGCAAGGGCGATGTTGCGGGCGTTTATTGCGTAGGAGAGCTTTCTGTTCTCCTCGTCTATCGTGTTTCCTCCGCAGCAGGTGGTCTCCTCAAGGAGCTCCAGCTCAACGTCAAGCTTTTTAAAAGTCTCCTTCATCGTCTCAAACATGTGGGCGTCCTGTCCCTGAAAGCAGCAGCCCTGATAAAAGCCGATTTTAATCATTACTTACCTCCCAAGAGCTCTTTCAGTTTCCCTATGAGCCCCTTGGCACTCTCTCCCCTCTCGTGAGCCCTGTCAACTATCGTGCAGATGTCGGCCTTAAAGATGTCGCTCACCATCTTGTCAATCTTCCTGACGTGGGAGAAGTCAAGCTCAAGGGCCTTATTCTCCTTAGAGAGGATTTCAAGGTAGATGTCCCTGAACTTCATAAGACCTTTGGTAGGTTTGGGAACCTCCCAGACCTCTACTCCCATCTCCTGGTAGGCCTTCGTTAGCTTCTCCCTTGCTTCCTTGTTGCCGTAAACCTCTTCCGGCAGGTAGAGTCTGTTTATCTGTCCCGTTGCGTAAATCCAGTCAACGAAGTGCTTCAGCTTCCTTGCACCGGGCTTGTCGGTAAAACCCTTCTTAACCGACTGACCCCTTAAGTTCTGAATGTCCTCTGCCGGCTTAACTCCTTTGGGGCAAACGTACAGGCACTTCTGGCACTGGACACAGCTCCAAAGCCCTCCGGAAATTGCGTACCTTATTCTCTTTTCCTTTGCAGTCTCAATGTCCCTCCTATCAACCTGGAACCTGTAGGCCCTTGAGAAGGCGAAAGGTCCCCTGTACCTTGAGTTATCCTCTACTGCCTCGCAGGCCGAATAACAGGAGAAGCAGAGCATACAGTGTATCTGGTCCCTGTAGGCCTTCATCTCCTCGGGGTAGATGATGCTCTCGTGCATCGGGTCGGTGGGAACTACCCGGGGGTCTGGAACGAGCCAGGGAATAAGGGTTTTCATCTTCTCTATCGGCTTGTCTATGTCAACTACCAAGTCTTTAATCACGTTCATGTGGCTTAAGGGGTCAATTCTTAAGGGCTTGCCCTTCCAGGTCTCAACCAGCTCCTTCATCGGAGTTTTGCAGGCAAGCTTAGTCTTGCCGTTAACCTTCATTGAACAGGAGCCGCAGACTTCACTTCGGCAGAAGGCCCGGAAGGCTAAAGTAGGGTCAAGGTTATCCTTTATGTAAAGGAGTGCGTTGAGTAGCGTCCCCTCTACCGGAACCTCGTACTCCTTGTAGTAGGGAGCCGCGTCTTTTTCGGGGTCGTATCTGAAAACCTGAAGTTTTACGGTTTCCATTCTCTCCTCCTTAGTACTTCCTCTCCTCCGGAGGGAACTTTGTAATCACTACCGGCTTCCACGAGAGCTGGTAGCTCCCGTCCTCTCCCAGCTTAATTACCGAGTGTTTAAGGAAGTTCTTATCGTCCCTTTCGGGGTAGTCCTTCCTTGCGTGAGAGCCCCTACTCTCCCTCCTCTCAACTGCCGGGATTGCAATTGCCGGGGCGAGCTCAACGAGGTTCAGAAACTCAAGGACGGAGATAAGGTCTGTGTTGAACTTCTTGCTGGTGTCGTAAACCTTTACCTCCTTTGCCCTCTCCTTTATCTCGTAGAGCTTTTCAAGGCCTTCTTTCATGGAGCTCTCTTCCCTGAAAACTCCGAAGTGCTTCATCATAACCTCTCCCAGCTCCCTCCTTAGCTGGGGCATCTTCTCCTTCCCGCTTGCCTCCATGAGCTCCAAAATTCTCTTCTCGTCGTCCTTGACTTTAGCAAACGAGGGGTTGGTCTCGGGGGCATCATCTGCGTACTTAACCGCTTCAAGGGCCGTAAGCCTTCCGTAAACGAGAACGTCAAGGAGGGAATTTCCTCCCAGCCTGTTTGCTCCGTGAACCGAGATGCAGGCACACTCGCCGGCGGCGTAGAGTCCTTTAATCGGCGTCCTTCCGAGCTTGTCGGTGTCAATTCCCCCCATTGAGTAGTGGGCGGTGGGGGCAATCGGTATAGGCTCCTTAACGGGGTCAACTCCCTCGTATAGGATTGCGTGCTCCCTCGTCTGGGGTAGCCTTTCGTTAATCCTCTTTTCCCCTAAGTGGGTCAGGTCAAGGCAGATGTAGTCTCCGTTGGGGCCACAACCCCTTCCCTCGTCAATCTCCGTCTGGATAGCCCTTGCAACTATGTCCCTGGGTGCAAGCTCCATCTTCTCGGGGGCGTACCTCTTCATAAACCTCTCGCCGTCCTTATTCCTTAAGTACCCTCCTTCGCCCCTTGCACCTTCGGTTACCAAAATTCCCGTCTTTGCAAGGCCCGTAGGGTGAAACTGGATAAACTCCATGTCCTTTAAGGGCAATCCCGCCCTTAAAACGGCAGCCGTTCCGTCTCCGGTATTGCCCAGGGCGTTTGAAGTTCTGTTCCAGTAAACCCTTGCGTGTCCTCCCGTTGCAAGGATAACCGCCTTTGTCTTTATAAGGTGAACACCTCCGTTCCTTACGTCCCAGGCTGTAATACCCTCAACCCTCTCGCCGTTGTGGATTATTGAGAGTAGGAACCACTCGTTTAGGAAGGTTACGTTGTTCTTGAGGCACTGCTCGTAAAGGGTCTGGAGTATGTAAAAGCCCGTCTTGTCTGCGGCATAGCAAGTTCTGGGGAAACTCGCTCCTCCAAAGGGTCTCTGGGCAATCCTTCCGTCGGGGCGCCTTGAGAAGGGAACTCCCCTGTGGGCTATGTCGTAGATTACGGCCGCCCCCATCTTGCACATTATGTCAACCGCATCCTGGTCTGCTAAGAAGTCGCTTCCCTTAACCGTATCGTAGGCATGGGCTTCGGGGCTGTCGCCTACAGAGTGGGTTAGGACTGCGTTAATTCCCCCCTCTGCAGCACCTGTGTGGGAGCGGGTGGGGTAGACTTTAGTTATTACGGCAACTTTCAGGATTGTGTTCTCGGCCGCCCAGAGCGCCGCGTAGAGTCCGGCTCCTCCACCGCCGACTATAACTATATCGTACTCCAGCATTTAGGAGGACCTCCAAAAATAAAATTATCTGCATTTTATTAAGTAAATAAGGTAAATGAAATTTTACAAAATTTTTACATTTAGGAGAATGGGGGAGTTTAAACCTTTTGTGTTCAACGATTTACGAATTTAATACAATTCAGTCAATTAACTATTAATAACTAAAGTAAACACTGGAGGAGCAATGCTTACCTACGACATAGTAATAGTCGGGGCAGGAGGAGGTGGCCTCTACGCAGCCCTTGAGACGAGCCGCAGGAAAGGTTTAAAGGTTGCCGTTCTCAGTAAGGTCTATCCTACCCGTTCCCACACCGGTGCCGCTCAGGGAGGCATCAACGCCGCTTTGGGGAACGTCGCTCCCGATAGCCCCGAGAAGCACGCCTACGATACCGTAAAGGGGAGTGACTTTTTGGCCGACCAAGACGCAGTTGAGCTAATGTGTGAGATGGCTCCCAAGATTATCAGGGAAATGGAGCATATGGGTCTTCCCTTTTCCCGCCTTCCCGACGGGAGAATCGCCCAGAGGCCTTTCGGAGGGGCTTCATTCCCCAGAACCTGCTACGCTGCAGACAAAACAGGCCACGTTATGCTTCAAACCCTCTACGAGCAGTGTATAAGGTTCGGGGTTGAGTTTTTAAACGAGTGGTTTGCTCTCTCTCTGGTCCACAACGGTGAGAGGATTGCAGGTTTAACAGCCGTCAACCTTAGAACGGGAGAGATTGTGGGAATAAGGGCAAAGGCCGTTATTCTCGCAACAGGCGGACATACAAGAATTTACTGGAAGAGGACTTCAAACGCCCTCGGTAATACCGGAGACGGCCCCGCAATGGCTTTAAGGGCGGGAGTTCCCCTTAAGGATATGGAGTTCGTCCAGTTCCACCCTACAGGCCTGAGGAGAACCGGAATCTTAGTAACCGAGGGTGCAAGGGGCGAGGGTGGATACCTCATAAACGCTGAGGGCGAAAGGTTTATGAAGAGGTACGCTCCTGAGAAAATGGAGCTCGCCCCCAGAGACCTCGTCTCCCGTGCGATTGAGACCGAGATAATGGAGGGGAGGGGTTTTGAGGACGAGGAAGGCAATAAGTTCGTTTATCTTGACTTAAGGCACCTTGGAAGAAAGAAGATTTTAGAAAGGCTCCCCCAAATCAGGGAGCTGGCAATTGACTTTGAGGGGG
Source organism: Desulfurobacteriaceae bacterium (assembly GCA_027068415.1). Classification (GTDB taxonomy): domain Bacteria; phylum Aquificota; class Aquificia; order Desulfurobacteriales; family Desulfurobacteriaceae; genus Thermovibrio. The sequence continues at coordinate 333,243 of JAMOTD010000009.1, forward strand.
TTGACCCGATTGAGGAGCCCATACCCATAAGGCCGACGGCCCACTACTCAATGGGGGGAATTGATACCGACAAGTACGGCAGGACGGTTATTAAAGGGCTCTACGCCGTAGGTGAGTGCGGCTGCGTCTCTGTCCACGGAGCAAACAGGTTAGGAGGAAACTCCCTCCTTGACATTGTAGTTTTCGGGAAGATTGCCGGAGAGGACGCCGCAGAGTCTGTTGTCGGCCTTGAGCTTGTTGACTTCCCAGAAGTTGAGGTTAAAGAGCAGGAGGAGAGGATTAAATCCCTCTTTGACGGGGAGGGCTCTGAAAAGCTCTCTCAGTTAAGGAGAGAGCTGAGCGACGCAATGAGCGAAGGGGTCGGGATTTTCAGGGACGAGGAGAGAATAAAGAGGGCTTTGGAGAAGGTTAGGGAAATTAAGGAGAGGGCGAAGAAGCTTAAGGTTTACGATAGGGAGCTAACCTTCAACACCAACCTCCAGCAGACATTGGAGTTTTTAAACATGGTTGAGGTTGCCGAGACGATTGCCCTCGGAGCTCTTGAGAGGAAGGAGAGCAGGGGAGCTCACGCAAGAACCGACTACCCCAAGAGGGACGACGAGAACTTCTTAAAGCACTCGGTTATCAGGAGGGGTGAGGACGGGGAGCTCCGCCTTACCTGGAAGCCGGTTGTAATCACAAAGTTCCAGCCGGAAGAGAGGAAGTATTAGGGGAGGAGAAATGGAAAAGAAAGAGGTCGTCTTCAGGATAAAGAGGTTCAACCCCAAGAGGGACTCCGAGCCCTACTATCAGGAGTACAGGATAACGGTTCCCAAAGGAATGACAATTCTTGAGGCCCTTCACGTCATAAAGGACGAGATTGACCCAACCCTTGCATTCAGGTCCTTCTGCCGCAGTGCAATCTGTGGCTCCTGTGCGGTGAAGGTTAACGGCTTTCCCAAGCTGGCCTGTAAGACTCAGGTCTTTAGTGAGCTTGATAAGTTCGGTACCGATACCCTTACCTTAGAGCCCCTTGACAATATGGAGGTAATAAGGGACTTAATCGTTGACTGGGATAAGCCCCTTAAGAAGATGGAGGAGATGAAGCCCTACCTCATTCCCGACCCCTCCGTCGTTCCCTCAACCCTTGACGAGGAGACGAGGGTTTACCCCGAGGAGCTTAAAAAGTACGACAGGTTTACAGACTGCATCCTCTGTACAAGCTGTTTTTCCGCCTGTACGGCCGCCCAGATGGACGAGGGGTACGGAGGACCCTTCCAGCTTGCGAGGGTTTACAGGTTTGCCGTTGACAAGAGAGACGCCCTTAAAGAGGAGAGGGCAAAAATCGGCTACGCCTACGACATGTGGAACTGCGTAAGGTGTGAGAAGTGTGCCGACGTGTGCCCCAAGCACGTGGGCCCCGTTGACGGTATTATGAGGTTAAGGGGTCTCTCAATTAAGGTCGGCCTTAAGGACAACCCCGGTGCCCGCCACGTCTTTGCCTTCTACAAGTCCATCCTTGAGAGCGGCCTTCTCAACGAGGTTCTTCTGCCTCTCAGGGCTAAGGGTATTAAAGGAGTTCTTGAGAACCTGCCAGTCGGTATAAAGATGATTTTAAAGGGCAAGGCCCACAGCCCGATTATGAGGCCGATTGCCGAGCACGAGAACCTTGTTAAGGTGATGAAAGCGGCTATGGAGGTTGAGTAATGGAGAAAGTTGCCTTTTACCCCGGGTGTGCTGCAAAGGGAGCTTCAAAGGAGCTCTACGAGTCAACGGTTGCAGTTGCACAGGAGCTCGGTATTCCCCTTGTGGAGCTCCCCCAGTTTAGCTGCTGCGGTGCGGGAGTCCTTGAGGAGGTTAAGGAGGTTCTTGACATAGCGGTTAATGCCAGAAACCTTGCCCTTGCAGAGAGGGAGGGCTTTAAGACGATAGTTACCGTCTGTAGTACCTGTCTTCTCGTTTTGAGGAAGGCAAAACACATCCTTGATAATGACGACGAGCTGAGGGAGAAGGTCAACAAAATCCTCGCAGAGGCCGGCCTTGAGTACAGGGGTGAGGTTGAGGTTAAGCACTTCCACTGGTACCTCCTTGATGAGCTGGGAGAGGATGGGCTGAGGGAGAGGGTTAAAAAGCCCCTTTCCGGCCTTAAAGTTTACCCCTACTACGGCTGCCACACAGTAAGGCCTTACGAGGTTTTGGGCTACGAGCCCTCCGAAAACCCCCGCTCCCTTGAGAGGATAGTGAAAGCCCTCGGGGCTGAGCCGGTTTCGGGGGAGAGGAGGCTTGAGTGTTGCGGCTTCCACGCTTTCTGGCCCAATCCCAAGGGCTCAATGGTTTTAACGGGACTTAACTTAAAAGATGCCAAATCTTGCGGGGCAGACTGTATAGTTACTCCCTGTCCCCTCTGTCACATGAACCTTGACGCAAATCAGGATAGGGCTTTAAAGGCGGTAGGTGAGAGGTTCTCAATCCCCGTTCTCCACGTTCCCCAGCTTGTCGGCCTTGCCTTGGGTATAGAGCCCAAAAGGCTTGGTCTCCACAGGAACATCGTTCCCGTTAACTGCTAAAGGGGAAGTTTCTTCTCAACCTGCTCAATTAGGGAGAGGTTTACCTCTCCCTCTATAACCGCTGTTCCGTCTTTATTTTGGGCGATTACCCTTCCCCAGGGGTCAACGATTGCTGAGCTCCCGGCCATCTCCTTCCCGCTTCCGTTTGCACCTACAAAAAAGCGCTGAAGCTCTATTGCCCTTGCCCTGAGGAGAACCTCCCAGTGCTCCCTCCTCGCCCTTCCCCACTGGGCCGGAACGGCGAAGACTTCACCTCCTAACTCCTTTAACCTATTTAAAACCCCGTGGAACCTCAGCTCAAAACAGATTACGGGAGCCAGAACACCGGCGGAGGTTTCGGCAACGTTCAGGTCTTCCAAGCTGCCCGCCGAGAAGTGCTCTCCCTCACCTCCGGGTAAGAAGAGCTTTACTTTCGGCCTTGAAAGGACTTCTCTGCCCCTGTCAAAGACCTTAACGCTGTTAAAGAGCTTTCCGTTAATCAGCTCAAATCCGGTTATCACTACCGTTAGAGAGAGGCCTTTTGAAAAGTCAATGAGCTCGGAGAAGACCCTCTCTGAGAACCTTACGGCCTCATCTTTCCTCTCGTAGCAAAAGCCCGTTGCCGCAACTTCCGGAATAACGACTAAGGAGTTCGGAGCGCAGAAGTTTAAGAGGGTAAGGAGTGTTGAGTAGTTCCTCTCAAAAGAGCAGGGGGAGCTCTCAAACTGAAGGGCGTAGGCTTTAAACCTCCTCAAAGCCTCTCCTCCAGGAGCTCCCTCCCGCCCTTTTTACCCCACACCACCTCACAGTAGGTTTTCCTCCCAGAGCCGACCTTGTAGTAGTAGTACCTCATGGGCTCCTTCTGGTAGTAGCGGCGGTTGTACTCCTCGGCTGGGTAGAAGTTCCTGAAGGGCTCCACCTTTACCGATATCGGCTCGGAGAAGAGGGAGCTCTCGGCCAGAATTTTTAAGGCCTTTTCCGCAAGTGCCCTCTGCTCTTCGTTGTGGTAGAAGATGACGGGCCTGTACTGGCTTCCCCTGTCGGCAAACTGGCCGCCGCCGTCGGTTGGGTCAATGTTTGTAAGGTAGGTTATGAGGAGCTCCCTGTAGGAGACCTCCTCCGGGTCGTAAACTACCTGAACGGCCTCTGCGTGGCCCGTCTCTCCTGTGCAGACCTCCTCGTACGCGGGGTTCTCAACCTCCCCTCCGGCGTAGCCGGGGATTGCCTCAATAACTCCCGGAACCTTGCTGAAGGCCTCCTCAAGGCACCAGAAACAGCCGCCTGCAAAAGTTGCAACTTCCCTACCCATTTTCAATAACCCTCATCTTCATTGCCGCCGCTTTCGCCTTCCTCCTTGCCTCCTCTACAGTTTCTGCCCTTGCAACCACTACTCCCATTCTCCTCTTCGGTCTCGTTGTGGGCTTTCCGAAAATCCTCACCCAGACGTTTGGCTCCTTCAGAGCCTCCTCAATTCCCTCGTAGGCGGGTGCTACGCCGTAGTCTTTAGCGTGGAAGCAGTAGGAGGCGCCGGGGGAGAGGAGTTCTATGTGAATCGGAAGGCCGAGGATTGCCCTCAGGTGTATTTCAAACTCGCTCATGTTCTGGCTTGCCATCGTCACCATTCCCGTATCGTGGGGTCTCGGAGAGACCTCGCTGAACCAGACCGTATCCCCCTTAACGAAGAACTCGCAGCCGAAAATCCCGTAGCCTCCGAGGGCGTCGGTTACCGCCTTTGCCATCTCCTTTGCCCTCTGAAGGGCAACCTCGCTCATCGGTTGGGGTTGCCAGCTCTCGTGGTAGTCTCCCTCAACCTGGAAGTGGCCTATGGGCTCACAGAAGAGGGTTCCCTGATTTTTCGTCCTGACCGTTAGAAGGGTTATCTCAAAGTCAAATTTGATAAACTCCTCAATTATGAGGGCGTTCCCCTTTCCCCTTGCGTTTTCCTTAGCATACTTAAAGGCCCACTCAAGCTGTCCCTCCTCTTTAACGACGCTCTGGCCTTTACCCGAGGAGCTCATTACCGGCTTCACTACTACCGGGTAGCCCAGCTCCTCAACTGCCCTCTTAAACTCCTCAAAGCTCTCTGCAAACCTGTAAGCCGATGTTTTGAGCCCCAGCTTCTCCGCCGCCAGCCTCCTTATTCCGATTCTGTCCATCGTGTACTTTACGGCCTTTGCACTGGGAACTACAGTAAAGCCTTCTTTTTCAAGCTCCACCAGCGTATCGGTATCTATCGCTTCAATCTCGGGAACTATGAAGTCGGGCTTTTCCCTGTAAACGATGTTCCTTATCTGCCTTCCGTCCTTCATGTCAATAACGTAGTAGCGGTGAGCAACCTGCTGGGCCGGTGCGAACTGGTAGGAGTCAACGGCAACTACTTCAATTCCCAACCTCATCGCCTCTATTACGAATTCCTTCCCGAGCTCTCCGCTCCCAAGGAGCAGGATTTTCGTCCTGTTGTGGGCAAGGGGCGTTCCTATCCTCATCTTACCTCCTTAACTTCTTTGGTTGAAAAGAGGATACTTTAAGGGCTCTTCTATTTCAAGCCTTTGCCGCACTCCAGCTTAAAGGAGGCCCTAAGCTCCACCCTCTCGGCGCTCCTCTTTGGCTCCGGAGCCGAAACTCCCATTGCTTTAACCCCCCTTAAGACGGGAAAGGGAGGAGGGGTATTGGGTGAGAAGGAGATTTCTTTGAGTGTGCACCTCTCCTTCAGGATTTTCCCGAAGCTCTCTCCCTCTTTGAGAGCTCCCTTAAGTGCTCTTCCCTTAAGCTCCTCAAGGGCTCTCTCCCTCTTCTTCCACGAGACCTCCCACCTTGCACTGTTTACCGAGTACTTGAAGCCTGCAGTCCTCCGGGCCTCCTCAAGGGCTCTAAAAATTTCCCCCTGCTCTTTAGGGCTTTTAAGGTGGAAGGTGTAGGTGGAGCTCCCGCTGAACCCCAGCTCAACGTACCTCTTTTCCTTAGGGTTCCACTCCCTTACCGGCCAGAGGGAGAAGTTCCCGCCGGTGTAGTTGAGCCCCGTTCTCTTCAGGTAGTCATCGGCAGTTCTAAGGGCTTCAAGGACTTCCTCCTCGCGGTTTCCCCTCGCCCTTACCGTTATTGATAGGTTGTAGGTGTCGGGCTGAGCCCACTTCCAGACCGTTATAGAGTCGGAGATTGTCGCCCCGTAGGAGCCGTTGAAGAGTAGAAACGGCAAAATTAAAGCCAGCCTTTTCATCTCTTCCCCCTAAACCTTTCCCCTATTATAGGAAAGAGACCAGAACTTTAAGGAAGGGAAGGAAGAGGGGAAAGAGGAGGGTTGAGACGAAGATTACTGAGGCGGCCAGCTTGGGAGAAGCCCTAAACTCCTCACACAGAACGTAGTTTAAGACCGCCGAGGGAAGAGAGGACTGGACTAAGAGAACCTTCTTTAGAAGGGGAGGGCAGTTTATAAGGGAGACGGAGATGAGGGCTCCCGCCGCTCCGCCGAAAAACCTTACGGCCGTTGCAATTAGTGATTCTTTAATCTCTTCTACTGTTATCCTTGAAAGGGAAATGCCTATTGAGACGAGCATCAGCGGCATTGTTGAGTCGCCGGTCAGCTTAAGGATTTTCTCAACTCCGGGAGGGATTTCTATCCCTTTTAAGAAGAAGGCGAGGAGTGCAGCGTAGATGAGGGGAATTTTCAGGGCTGCCTTGACGCCCTCTTTAAACTCCCTGCCCTTTAAAATCAGGATTCCCAGCGTAAAGTGGTAAACGGCCATTACGACCATAAAGGTTATTGCGTAGGCGAGAGCTCTCTCCCCGAACATCAGGTAGATGAGGGGAATTCCGAGGTAGCCGGCGTTCATTACCGTTGATGAGAGCTCAAAGGCCGGGTTCCTCTCCCTTAAAAAGAGCCTCTCTGCCGCCAGCGACAGGAGATATGAGAAGAGGAAGACGAATAGGGCGGTGAAGGCTATCTGGAAGAAGCTCTCCGGTGTAAGGTTAACCTTCCTGAAAGAGGAGAAAATCAGCGCCGGTGCAAAGAGGTAGAGGACTATAAACGAGATTGTTCCGGTTTCAAGCTCCGGCTTTAGCTTTCCGAAGAGGTAGCCCGCTCCAATCAGGATGTAGATGGGGAGGATTACATTTAGGAGGAGCTCTCCCACTATAACCTCTTCCCCCTTGCTCTTTCATTTCCCTTTCTTTCGGTCAGTTTAAGCAGGTCAAGGTACTCAAGAAGGGGGATTGCAAACTTCCTGCTTACCCCTAAGTAGTCCTTGAACTCCCCGATAGAGAGGCTCTCTTTACGGGAGAAGTGTTCCTTCAGAATTTTCTTTATTCTCTCAAAGGCCTGGGGTGAGATGAGGAGCTCCCCGACCCTGTGGTATCCCTTACGCCTTACCAGGTACGAAGCGACGGTGTTTACCTTCTCCTCCCCTGCTCCTGTTATCTGGGCAATTTCTTTAACGCTCGGTGGGGTGAAGCCACCTTCTTTTATTAGCTTTTCAACCTTTGGGACGAGTTCCCTGAAAACTCCTTCCTCTTTCGGCTCAAAGCCCTTTAACCTCAGAAAGCCTTCTGCTTCCTCTACTTCCCCTGACTCTAAGAGCTCCTTAACCGCAATTTCAATGAGCTCCCTATTTTCCTTTAGCTTGCTCCTCAGCTCTTCCCTCGTTAACCCTTCTGCTATCGGGATTTTCTCGTGGGTCTCTTTTAAAAGGCCTAAAATTGCCTCCTTCAGGGCTTTTAACTTTTCGGCCGTGTAGAGCTCCCCACCGGCCTTAACGGCAAGCCCGGCCTCTACGAGCTTTTCCGAGAGCTCCTCGGCCTCTTTAGGGGTTAAACCAAGAAGCTGAACGAACTCCTTAGGTGAGAGGGGCTCTTTTAATCTAAGGTGGGCAAGGGCCTTCTCCTCTAAACTCCCCTTTAGAATTCCCTCTAACTTCTCCCTGAACTCCCCTTGAAACCTCTTTCTGAACTTCCTGTGGGGAAGGGGGTCTAAAATCTCCCCGCCGCCGATTACCGTTGCCGGCGAGTAGTTCCTTATTACGAACCTGTCGCCGTAAACCGGTACTACCTCTTCCTTCAGCCTTATCTGGGCAAGGGCCTTCTCTCCAGGAAGGAGTTCTTCTTTATCTATCAGGTAGAGCTCCCCCTCTGCCTCGCTGGTTAGGTGGTGGAAGTGGAGCTTAAAGCCTGGGGTGATTATGGTTTCTGCCTCTTTGGAGAGCTCCACAAGGACGTCAACCGTTTTCGCAGGTTTAAGGTAGCCCGGGCTTGCAATCAGGTCTCCCCTTCCGACCTCCTCTTTCTTTACATCCGAGAGGTTGAGGGCGGTTCTCTGGCCTGCAAGGGCCTCCTCTACTCTCTTCCCGTGAACCTGAATTCCCCTTACCTTTACCCTCTTCCCCGCCGGCAGTATCTCAACCTCGTCTCCGACCTTCACCCTGCCCGACAGGAGCGTTCCCGTTATAACCGTTCCGAAGCCCTTTACCGTAAATGAGCGGTCAACCGGGAGCCTTAAAATTCCCCTGCTCTCCTTAGGCTCGGTCTCAAGGGCAATCCTGTCAAGCTCTTTTATGAGCTCCTCTATCCCCTCTTTCGTTTTTGAGGAAACGGCGATTATAGGAGCTCCTTCTAAAAAGCTTCCCTTAACGAACTCTTTAACCTCCTCTTTTACAAGCTCAAGCCACTCCTCGTCTACTAAGTCCTTTTTCGTTAAGACCACTATTCCCTTTTTCGTTCCTAAACTCTGGCAGACGGTCAGGTGCTCCTTGGTCTGGGGCATTACCCCTTCGTCTGCGGCAACTATGAAGAGGACGAGGTCAAGGCCGTGGGCGCCTGCGAGCATGTTCTTTATGAACTTCTCGTGGCCCGGAACGTCAACAATTCCGGCCAAAACCCCCGAGGGGAGCTCCAGGTGGGCAAACCCCAAGTCAATCGTCATTCCCCTTCTCTTCTCCTCCTCCCACCTGTCGGTATCAACCCCCGTCAAGGCCTTAATGAGGCTCGTTTTCCCGTGGTCTATGTGTCCCGCCGTTCCGACAACGAGGAACTTCTTACTTTGCATAGTCAACGGCCCTCGTCTCCCTTATGACGGTAATCTTAATCTGACCGGGATACTGAACTTCCTCCTCAATCTTCTTTGAAATCTGGTGGGCCAGGAATGCGGCCTCCTCGTCTGTAATCTTGTCGGGCTCAACCATTATCCTGATTTCCCTTCCCGCCTGAATTGCGAAAGCCTTCATTACTCCGGGGAAGGACTCGGCAATGCTCTCAAGTTTCTCAATCCTCTTGATGTAGGCCTCTAAGCTCTCCCTCCTCGCTCCGGGCCTTGCGGCAGAGAGGGCATCTGCCGTTGCAGCGCAGATTGACTCTACGCTCGTGAACTCAACCTCTCCGTGGTGGGCGGCGGCGGCGTTGATTACGGCCTCGGGCTCTCCGTACTTCTTGAGAATGTCTGCTCCGATTATTGCATGGGAGCCCTCAACCTCGTGGCTCACTGCCTTACCGATGTCGTGGAAGAGCCCCGCCCTCTTTGCAAGCTGAACGTCTGCCCCGATTTCAGCCGCAATCATTCCGGATAAGTACGCAACCTCCTTAACGTGCTGGAGGACGTTCTGGCCGTAGCTCGTCCTGAACTTGAGCTTTCCGAGTAGTTTCTTTAGCTCAGGGTGAACGTTGTCTATTCCCAGCTCAAAGAGGACTTCCTCGGCAGCGTTTAATATCTCCTGCTCAATCTCCTGCTTAACCTTCTCAACGACCTCCTCAATCCTTGCAGGGTGAATCCTTCCGTCGGCGACCAACCTCTCAAGGGCAATTCTTGCAATTTCTCTTCTTACAGGGTCAAAGCAGGAAATCGTTACGGCCTCGGGGGTATCGTCAATTATCAGGTCAACTCCCGTTGCAAGCTCAAAGGCCCTGATGTTCCTTCCTTCCCTACCGATAATCCTTCCCTTCATCTCGTTGTTGGGAAGGTCAACGACGGAAACCGTTGTTTCGGCAACGACGTCGGTTGAGAGCCTCTGGATTGTCGTTGCGAGAATTTTCCTCGCTCTCCGCTCTGCCGTTAGCTCAAACTCCTCCTCAATCTTCTTGTACTTTAAGGCCAAGTCTCTCCTGATTTCCTCTTCCATTCTCTTAAGGAGCTCCTCCTGGGCCTCCTCTCTGCTCATTCCGGAGATTTCCTCCAACTTCCTGAGCTCCTCCTCAAGGAGCTGGTTGATTTTCATCTCCTTCTCAAGGAGCTCTGCCTCCAACCTCTCAACCTCAGTCCTCTTCTCCTCAAGCTCCGCCTCTAACTTATCAAGGAACTCGGCACGCCTGTCAAGGTTCTCCTCCCTCTTATCAAGGGTGCTCTCCCTCTTGTCAAGGTACTCCTCACGCCTCAAGAGCCTCTTCTCAAGTTCTGACAGCTCCTTCTTTTTCTCTTTGAGCTCCTCTTCAATCCTCTCTCTCTCCTTTAGGAGCTCCTCTTTGGCCTCAAGGAGTGCCTTCTTCTTCATCTCCTCGTACTTCTCTCTGGCCTCTTCAAGGAGGTTCTGAGCCTTTCTTCTGGTCTCCTCTGCCTCGGACTTTGCCTTTTCAACAATTTCTCTTGCCTCTCTCTCGGCCTTCTCGGTTATCTTCCTTTCAAGGTCTTCCCTTATTGCCTGACCCTTCCTCGTTCCGACTACGTAGCCTCCGGTCAGGCCGGCCATCACGGCAAATATGGCAACTAAGATTGCTTCCATTCTTTCCTCCTTACGGTTGTATTTTCTGTTATGACAAGGTCAACGGGTACGTCAAAGGGCTCTCTCGGAAGTTTATCTAAGAGCTGGAAGTCAAAGCAGACTCCAATTTTGGCCTTTACCGGCAGTTTTTCAAGTAGCCTGTCGTAGTAGCCTCCGCCGAAGCCTATTCGGTAGCCGAGCCTGTCAAAGGCAATTCCGGGGACGAAGACTACCTCAACCTCTTTTAAAACTCTCTCTGGCAGGTAGGGAGGCTCTAAAATTCCGAACTTTCCTGGCCGGAGCTCCTTTAGGGAGTTTACTTTCAGGGGAACAATCTCCTTTCCCTCAACTTTCGGAAAGGCAACGGTTTTCCCCTCTTTTAAGAGACTTTCGACAAGAGGAGTTATGTCGGGCTCGTTCTTTGTGGGGTGAAAGAGGAGGAAGGAGTTTGTCTTGAGCTCCTTTAGGAGCTCCCCTATTCTCTCAACTATCCTCTTACTTCTTCTTTTTACCTCGTCTTTCGTTAAGAGGAGCCTCTTGCTCTTGAGCTCCTGCCTTATTCTCTCCTTCTCAAACACATTGAAAACCCCTAAAGTTTTTAGGGGCTTTAAGGAAGATTGCTCTTAAGGGGCGATTTTCTGGCCGGTGGTTATGAGGAGTTTTGCTCCCTCTTCCAGCCTTTTTATCTCCCGTCCCAGCTCCTTAATCTGGCTCTTTAGGGCTTCGTTCTCGTCAAGGAGGTAGAAGCAGGCAACAACGAGGGCTTTGTCAAAGGTCACCCTGCTGTTGCCCGCCTTTATCTTCTCAACCATCACCTCAAGGCGCTGGGCCAGTTTTTTGACGTACTCCGGGTCTTTATCGGTCTTTATATTAAACTTCCTTCCGGAAATTATTACCTCTACTGTGTTGGGTAAGCTCACAATCTTCCTCTTAGCCCCTGAGTTTTGCTCCTATTTTATCAAGACTCTCAATTATAACAGCTAAAATTTTGTTAACCTCTTCGTCTGACAGCGTCCTGTCGGGAGCTCTGAAGCTCAGCGAAAAGGCCACGCTCTTTTTACCTTCGGGAACTCCCTTACCTGTGTAGACGTCAAAGAGCTCTACCTTCTCCAAGTGTTTGGCGGACTCCCTTATCACTCTTTCAATTTGGGCTACGGGAGTATCCTCGTCAACTATTACCGCTATGTCCCTCATAACCGGAGGGAATTTTGGAATGGATTTAAACTCTATCCTCTCCTCTTTTGCCAGTTTTAGGAGTTTTTCAAGCTCAATCTCGGCTACAAAAATCTCCTGTTTTGCGTCCAGTCTCTCCAATACGTCCGGGTGAAGCTTCCCTAAGAAGCCGACCTCTTCTCCCTTTACCCTGACCTTTGCGCTCTGTCCCGGGTGGAGGTAGCTCCTTCCCTCCTCCCTCTCAAACTCTCCCCTTAACCTGAAGAAAGATAGGAGCTCCTCAACAGCCCCCTTAATGTCGTAGAAGTCAACCTTCCTTCTGCCGTAAAGACCTTCCCTTACCTCTCCGGTCATAACTACTGCTAACTTTAAAGGCTCGTTGGGGAGCTCTTTACCGGAAGGCTCAAAGACCTTTGCAACCTCAAATAGGAAGACGTCTCTCTCGTTCCTGTTTATGTTGTTTACGGCGTTGCTAACCAAGCTCGGGAAGATGTAGTTCCTCATGTAAACCCACTCTTCAGAGAGGGGGTTTTTAATCTTTACGAGGTTCTCAACGGGAAGGCCGAAAGCCTCAAAGAGCTTTTTCCCTATGAAGGAGTAGTTGATCGCCTCCGTCAGCCCTAAATCTGACAGGAACTCCCTCACCCTCTGAACTCTGAAGGGCTCAAAGTTCCTCTCAACTTCCGAGTGCATTAGGGGGTAGGAGCTTACGACGTTTTTCATTCCGTAAATCCTTACCACTTCCTCTATCAGGTCAACTTCCCTGCCTACGTCGTACTTCCTCCAAGAGGGAACTTTGACGACTATGTACTCCCTCTCCTTCTTGACGGTGAAGCCCAGACCTGTGAGGATTTCAAAGGCCTTCCTTGATGGAATGTTGACTCCCAAGAGCTTTGTAGCCCTTTCTGGGTTAAAGACTATTACCTTCGGAGTGTAAGGTTTGGGGTAGAAGGAGAGTTTACCCTTTGCAACCTCTCCGCCTGTTAACTTCTGAATCAGGTGGAGTGCCCTCTTTGCGGCAAACTCGCAGGCCTCTATGTCCGCTCCCCTCTCAAACCTGTAGGAGGAGTCCGTCGTAAGCCCCAGCCTCTTTGAGGTTCTCCTGATTGTCATAGGCTCAAAGTGGGCGCTCTCAAGGAAGATTTCCCTCGTTGAGAGCTCGGTGGAGCTCTCCTCTCCCCCCATTATCCCGGCAATTGCAACGGGCTTTTCTGCGTCTGCTATAACGAGGTCGTCGGGGGTTAACTTCCTGAGAGCTCCGTCAAGGGTCTTAATCTCTTCCCCTTCTCTCGCCCTCCTTACGACCACCTCCCTTCCTGCCAGTTTCTCAAGGTCAAAAGCGTGGAGGGGTTGTCCTAACTCGTACATAACGTAGTTTGTTACGTCAACTGCGGCGTTAATCGGCCTTAAGCCTACCAGGTAGAGCCTAACCTTCATCCACAGGGGGCTCTCTCTGTTCTCAATTCCCTTAATTACAAAGCCCTCATACCTGGGGCAGGCTGCTCCGTCAAGGACTTTTAGGCTGGCCTCTTCCTGAGCCTCAAAGTCTCCTTCCGTATAGGAGATGTCGGGAAGGGTAATCTGCCTTCCCAGAACTGCACGGAGCTCCCTTGCAATCCCCAGAACCGAGAGGGCGTCGGGTCTGTTTGTTGTTATCTCATACTCAATAACCCAGTCGTCAAGGTTTAAAACCTCTTTAATGTCCTTTCCGATAGGCGTGTCGTCGGGTAATATCATTATCCCGCTTGCAGACTCTGTAAGCCCTAACTCCTCCTCAGAGCAGAGCATTCCGTTTGAGACAGCTCCCCTTAACTTGCTCTTCTTTATCCTCACTCCCGTAGGGAGTTTTGCACCGTGGAGGGCCACCGGGACGACTGCTCCTTCAAAGACGTTATCCGCTCCCGTCACTATCTGTAAAACCGTTTCCCCTACGTCAACCTGACAAATTTTTAACCTGTCAGCGTTCGGGTGCTTTGAAATTTCAACAATCTTTCCCGTTACAACCTTCTCAAGGTTCTCTCCTGCGTAGCGAACCGAGTCAACTTCAATTCCGACGTCGGTTAAAATCTCGGCAACATCCTGTGCCGAGAGGTCGCTTATGTCAATGAACTCGTTAAGCCACCTGTAAGTAATCCTCATCTCTACTCACCTCTAAACTGTCTTAAGAATCTAACGTCGTTCTCAAAGAAGAGCCTGAGGTCGTCAATTCCGTACTTAAGCATTGCAATCCTTTCAACTCCCATACCAAATGCAAAGCCCTGATAGACCTCCGGGTTTATTCCGACTGCCTTGAAGACCGCCGGGTCAACCATTCCGCAGCCTAAAATCTCAAGCCAGCCGGTTCCCTTACACACCTTACAGCCCTTTCCTCCGCAGATTACGCAACCTATGTCAACCTCGGCGCTGGGCTCTGTAAATGGGAAGTAAGAGGGGCGGAAGCGGACTTTTGTCTCCGAGCCGAAAACCTCCCTGAGGAATACCTCAAGAACTCCTTTAAGGTCTGCAAAGGTTACCTTCTGGTCAACCATCAGCCCTTCAACCTGGTGGAACATGGGGGTATGGGTTACGTCTGCGTCCTTCCTGTAAACCTTTCCCGGGGCGATTATCTGAATTGGGGGCTGGTGTTTCTCCATTACCCTTATCTGAACCGGTGAGGTGTGGGTTCTCAGGACAACATCGTCGGAGATGTAGAAGGTATCCTGCATCTCCCTTGCGGGGTGTCCCTTGGGAATGTTCAGGGCCTCAAAGTTGTAAAAGTCGGTCTCAACCTCCGGCCCTTCTGCAATTGAAAAGCCCATGCTCGTAAAGATTCTTACTATTTCGTTCAGCGTCTTTGTTATCGGGTGGAGGGCGCCCAGCTCCCTTCTCCTTCCGGGGAGCGTAATGTCTATCCTCTCTTTCCTCAGCCTCTCGGCCTTCTCTTTTTCCTTGAGCTCTCGCTCCTTCTCCTTTAAGAGCTCCTCAATCTCCCTTTTTAGCTGGTTGCACGCCTTTCCGAACTCCTTCCTCTCCTCCGGTGGAAGGGTGGGGATTTTCTTTAGGAGCTCTGTAATTTTCCCCTTCCTTCCTAAGTACTCAACCCTTAAACGCTCAAGTTCTTCAAGAGTTGAAACTTCCTTTAGTTTGGTGGTAAACTCTCCTTTGAGCTGGTTAATCATTGCTGATTCCCTCTTAACTTTTGTGTGGAAGGAATTATAACTAAAAGGGGGAACGAAAAGGGTTGGAAAAACTGACCCTTATTGTTGAAATCCTTAAGCTCTTAATTAAGACGAACTCAACCCTCTCCACCGGAGAGCTCCACTCAAAACTTTACTCAGAGGGCATTCTCCCCCCTACCGATGATAGGGTTGCAAGGAGAAAGCTCTTAAGAGCTCTCAACACTCTTCTTGAGCTCGGCTACCTTGAAGAGGTAGGAGATGGTAAGGTAAAGAGGTGGAAGCTAAATCAGGACAGGTTTAAGTTCCTTTCAAGCTACACCAGGGATGAGCTTATCTCCCTAATTGTCCTCTTCTCTTTCTTCCCGAGCCACTACAGAGACCTTCCCTTCTTTAGGAAGGCCTTTGAGGCAATCTCCCGCTTTGAAAAGGAGCTGAACGACGAGGAGAGGGAGCTCCTGAGGTTCTCGTTTGAGAGGATTCCCAACGTAAACGAAAGGTGTGTTAACCTTGAGCCGGAGCTCTTTAAGTCAATCATCTCAACAATCCTTGAGAACAAAGGTGCCTACCTTCAGTATAGAGGAAAGGTCTATAAGCTCTTTCCGGTAAAATTCTTTACCTACAACGGCCTTTTCTACATCGGAGCTCTGACCCCTAAGGGCTACAGAAACTTCCTCGTCAGTCGGATAGAGCACTACGAGCCTTTAAATCAGGAAATCTCCCTGGACGAGAAGAAAAAAAAGGTGAAGGAGACCTTTGAGATACCCGACGAAGAGCCCTTCCTTTTTGGAGCTCTCCTTCCTGATAGCTATGCTACTGAGAAGGAGATAGAGAGAGGAATAAAGTTTTCACCTTACCAGTTCTTCATTGAGAAGAGAAAAGGAGGAATTGCCGTTTACCTTGTAGGATTTACAGGGAAGAGGTTTGCAAGTTGGTTTTTGACAGAGAAGGTTTTGGAGCTTTACCCTCCCGACACAGAGATTATAGAGATGGCTAAAAACTTTGGAGTTAAAGAGCTCGTGCCTAAGCTGACCTTCCAGCTTCAGGTTAACCGTCAGAGATTTAAAACATTTAAAGCGACTGCTTTAAAGATTCTTAAAGGCAGATTGAGAGTTTTTAAAAAAAACTGACAGATTGCGTCAGATTTTGACATAGTGGCTGTTTATAATGGACACCGAACTTCTAATAAGTTCCGAAAGGGGAGTGCGAGGGGAAACTTGGCGGGGCGAAAGCCCCGTCAATTTAATTCTGAACGATAAATTCCAGATAGGGGAAGTACCTTCAACGAGCTTTCAAAAATCCAATTGTAGTAAACTTTAATTAAAGAGCCTCTTGCAGCTCTTATACCAGCTAAGATAGTTTTCGGCCGCTTTAAGTAGGTCCTTCCCTGCTTGGCGGAGCTCCCTCTTAAAGCGTCTCCTCTCCTTCTTTGTGCCGTTAAAGGCAAGGATTTGGGGAGACTCGTTAAACTTCTCCTTTACCTCTTCAAAGACCTTTTTGAGAGAGCCTTGAATCTTTATGCTCTTCTCTCCTTCCTTTGCCCTTACCCAGAGTTCCATGGCTTACCTCCTCGGGAAATTTTGAGAAGGGATTGAAGAAGGGAAGAGCTCAGATAATAAAAAAAGCCTGGCACCGCCCTACTTTCCCACCCGCTCCCGCGGGCAGTATCATCGGCGCTGGCGGGCTTAACTTCCGAGTTCGGAATGGGCTCGGGTGTTTCCCCGCCGCTATGGGCACCAGGCTT
>JAMOTD010000010.1 GCA_027068415.1 Desulfurobacteriaceae bacterium
CTTAACCTCCTTGTCTATCAGGCGGCGGAGCTCCTCACTTACCAGTTCAACGGGCTCGCCGAACTGCTCCCTTATTTTAACCGCAACGGGGCCTATTTTCTCGCTCATTCCCCACTCAGCAACCATTCTCCGGGCAAGCTCGGTAGCCCTCTCTATATCGTTTCCGGCTCCCGTTGAAATCGTCCCGAGGGCGAGCTCCTCAGCAACCCTTCCCCCGAAGAGAACTGCGAGCCTGTCAAGGAGGTACTCTTTCGTGTAAGTGTAGCGGTCTTCTTCGGGAAGCTGCTGGGTTATACCGAGGGCCTTGCCGCGGGGGATAATCGTAACCTTGTGGACTTTGTCGGCGTTGGGAAGGAGTTTTGCCACTAAAGCGTGGCCGGCCTCGTGGTAGGCAGTTGTAATCTTCTCCTGCTCTGAAAGGACCATACTCTTACGCTCAATTCCCATTGTGACCTTGTCCTTGGCCTCCTCAAAGTCCTCCATAGTGATTTTCCCGTGGTTCTTACGGGCGGCAATTAAGGCCGCCTCGTTAACTATGTTTGCAAGGTCTGCACCGCTAAATCCGGGGGTTGAGCGGGCAATTACTTCAAGGTCAACGTCTTCGGCCAAGGGCTTGTTTCGGGTGTGGATTTTTAAAATCTCAAGCCTTCCCTTAACGTCGGGGAGGGGAACGAAGATTTGCCTGTCAAACCTTCCCGGCCTTAAGAGGGCAGGGTCCAAGATGTCGGGGCGGTTAGTTGCGGCAATCACGATTATCCCGTCACTACTCTCAAAGCCGTCCATCTCAACGAGGAGCTGGTTAAGAGTCTGCTCCCTCTCGTCGTGGCCGCCGCTGATTCCCGCACCCCTCTTCCTTCCGACCGCGTCTATTTCGTCAATGAAGACTATGCAGGGGGCGTGCTTCTTTGCCTGCTCAAACAAATCTCTAACCCTGCTTGCACCAACGCCCACGAACATCTCAACGAACTCTGAGCCGCTGACAGAGAGGAAAGGAACGTTGGCCTCTCCGGCTATTGCTTTTGCAAGGAGGGTTTTACCGGTTCCGGGAGCTCCGGCCAGAAGAACTCCCTTGGGAATCCTTCCGCCGAGCTGCTGGTACTTCTTGGGGTTCTTGAGGAAGTCAACGATTTCAGCAACCTCTTCCTTAACCTCGTCTATTCCGGCAACGTCCTTAAAGGTTACCTTGGGCTTGTTATCTATGAAGATTTTTGCCCTGCTCTTTGCAAATGAGAGGGCTTTGCTACTTCCCGCGCTCATCTGCCTCATCATGCTCAGCCAGAGGAGAATGAGGAAAATCATCGGTAGCCAAGAAACCAGAACCGTTATGTACCAAGGACTCCCCTCCTCAGGCTTAACCTCAATCTCAACGTTCTTCTCTGTCAACTTCTTAATTACGTCGTTGTAGCCGGGGGGAAGGTAGGTCTCAAAGCTCTTACCGTCCTTCGTAAGGCCTACAACTTTCTGACCCTGAATTAATACCTTCTTCACCTCTCCCTTCTCAACCTGCTGAACGAAGACGGAGAAGGGCTCAACTGGAGTCCTCATCTGATTTGAGTTGAAGAAGTTAAAGGCAAGAATAATCATCAGGGCTATTCCCAGCCAGAGGGCTAAACTCTTAAAAACCTCTTTCATTTTGTCCATCTCCTCTACTCCTTTAAATAGGCTACATAGGGGAGCTCTCTGAATTTCTCATCTAAATCTAATCCATAACCGACAACAAAGTAGTTGGGGACTTTAAACCCGACAAAGTCGGGCCTTAAAGACGTCCTCTTCTCAACCTCCTTATCAAGGAGGACGCACGTCCTGACCTCCCCGGCTCCCCTCTCTCTGAGCCACCTTACCGCAAACTCCAAGCTCTCACCCGTATCAAAGATGTCGTCAACCAGAAGGATTTTCCTGCCGGCAACCGGGAGCTCGGGCTCCAAAGTTATAGCGGTCTCTCCCCTCCTCTTCCCCCGATAGCTCTTGAGCCTCATAAAGTCAACTTCAACTCCCTCCAAATTTCTGACAAGGTCGGAGGTGAAGACAAACGCTC
>JAMOTD010000011.1 GCA_027068415.1 Desulfurobacteriaceae bacterium
ACCTTCAAGTTTTGAAAATCCTTGAATTTCTTTATAAT
The DNA here is from genome assembly GCA_027068415.1 of Desulfurobacteriaceae bacterium. Taxonomy (GTDB): domain Bacteria; phylum Aquificota; class Aquificia; order Desulfurobacteriales; family Desulfurobacteriaceae; genus Thermovibrio. Next base: position 39 of record JAMOTD010000011.1, read on the forward strand.
GGGCATTGTATAGGGATGATTAGAAAAAGACAATACTATACTCTGCTGAAGAAAATGTATTCCTAATTTCCTTCTGCGAAGAGACATCTCAAAAAACTTTCTCAGAAGGAGAAACGGTTTAGGACTGCTGTTAACCACAAGATAGCTAAGGAGATAGTTAACCTTGTTCCTGCTGGTGGAGTAATTGTTCTTGAAAAGCTCAAAGGAATCAGGAAGAGGCTTAAAACCAACAAGCAGAATAGACGCTGGATATACAGCTGGAACTTTGTACAATTCCGGCAGTTTATAGAATTAACCGAGAATTAAAACGGTAAAGAGGAGGAAAGTTGATAGTCGGCTTTAACAGTAAGGTTTTCTTCGTAAAGAGGAGTTCCCCCCTTGAATTTGACCCGGTTCCCTTTTACGCAAGGAGACGGGTTAACCAAGAGATAGATGCCGTAGCAAAACTTCCTTATTACGCCTACGAGTTCTTCTATAAGCCCTATCAGGAGTTTCAAGACTCTATTCTCTTTGACTCTTTTAAGCTTGCTGACGTTAAGGAGCTTGAAGAGGCAGAGGCCATAGAGAGGGAAGTAAAAACTCTGAGTTCCGTTTACGCCCGGAGTCAGAAGTTAAAGGAGGGAGAGATTCCTCCTATTAGCTATCCCTCAAACCTTGAGCCCTACCCGCACCAGAAGGTTGCAACCTCACTTCTTATTTTAAATCCCGACTACGCCCTCTTTATGGAGCAGGGAACGGGAAAGACCAAGAGCGTTATTGACGCCTTAAACTACCTCCACCTTAAAGAGGGCATAAGTAAAGTGGTGATTTTTGCCCCGATTTCTGTTGTTTACAGCACTTGGATTAAGGAGATAGAGAGGAACCAGACCGTTCCCTTTAAGGTCTTCCCCGCTATTGACGGAAGCCGCAAAGAAAAAGTGGCCGAAATTAACAGGTGGCTCATCTCTACGAGGGATAAGCTCAACTACCTATTCCTCAGTTACGACTTCTGGTGGCGGCTCCTTCCTGTCTTTAGACAGATTCCCGGTAAGGGCGAAGGGGAGCGTTATTTTGGGACAAAATTTAAAAGCTATGCAGAGAAGTTAAGGAAGGCCTTTGCAGATGCCCGGTTCTCCTCTAAAGTTAGGAAAAAGCTCATAGAGGAGCTTAAATTTCTGGCTGCGAGGAGCTCGGGGAAGTTCCACAAGCTCTTCTCAGATGCTCTCTTAGCCCTTCAGGTGATTGACCAGGTAGAGGTTACAGTTGCCGATGAGTCCCACAAGATAAAGAACTCATCCTCTAAGAGGGCAAGGGGAATTTACTACCTCTCCTGGGCAAGCGATAGGAGATACCTTTTAACGGGAACGCCTATAACACGAAGTCCTATGGACCTTTACGGACAGTTTCTCTTTTTCCACCCGATTATCTTCAGAAGTAAAGAAGCTTTCTACTCATACTTTATAGACAATTTCGGGAGGATTGAAAGCGTAGATTTCGGAAAGAGGGAGGAGTTTAAGAAACTCGTTGACGGCTTTTCCTTAATCGTTAAGAAAGAGGAAGTTCTCAAAGACCTACCTCCTAAGAGGTTTTTGGTAAGAGACGTTATTCTGAGTAAAGAGACTACCATGCACTACCTTGAGATGGAAAGGGAGCTTATTACCGTAGTTAAAGGATTAAGGAGAGAGGGGAAAGAGGATGAGGCGTTTGTGGTTGCGAGCCACGTTTTGCCTCTTTTAATAAAGCTGAATCAACTTGCTTCCGGTTTTGTTATTGATGCCGACGGCAATCCCATCGCTGTTAGCAGGGAAAAGTTAGAAGTTATTGAGGACATCTTGGAGGAGAGGGGAAATAGACAGACCGTTATCTGGTCTGTTTACAACTTTGAGGTAGATAGGATAGAGGAATTCCTTGAGAAGAGGGGTTGGAGGGTGGCCAAAATAGACGGAAACGTTCCCAATGAGGCAAGGAGGGAGATTATTGATATGTTTCAAAGTGGCGAACTCCAGGTTCTCGTTGCCAATCCCCTTGCTTCCGGAGTCGGTCTGAACCTTACCGCAGCCGATGCTGCAATCTACTCAAGCCTTAACTACATGCTTGACGCCTTCCTTCAATCTCAAGACAGGATTCACAGGATAGGCCAAGATGCAGAAAAGGTTGATTACTTTATCCTTTTAAGCAGGTTAAACCCTGCTGTTAGGGGAGCAGCCGGAAGGGCAGAATTAACCATAGATAGGAAAATATACGAGAGGCTCCTCCTTAAGGAGAAAATGGCAGACGAGCTTCTTTCTGTTGAAGGAAGAGAGGCAGTTGCAAAGGTTGTTCTTGAGTACGTTGACCAGTTAGAGGGGAGCTCCAAGGAATAAACTACTCAGGGTTTACAAACTCTCTGCTTAGTTTAAAGGAGCTCCCTACCTTTACTTCGGGTGTATTAGAGATAACGACCTTTGCCTCTTCCGTTTCCGGCTCGTAGATTGCAACCCAGAGGTTCTTCTTATATACCTTTGCAAGCTCTTCTTTAAGCCACTTCGGGCCGTTTGTGTATATGATGACTCCCTTATTGGCAGGAACTTCCATGCAAATCAGTAAAGGTAATATTGATTTGTCGTCTGCTCCTCCGACTCTGTAGGTAAGGAGCTCTGCATTTAACTCTGGAACCTCCTGTATTCCGAAAGCCAAAGTAGCCAATTTCCCCTCCCACTAAGCTTTTAAGGATTATTGTACTCAAATCCCGCTCATTTTTCGGGCCTTTCAACTTGTACGGGATGTAGAGGTAACGCTTGACCTACCTACGTCGCAATCCCGCTCATTTTTTCGGGCATTTCAACCGCACCTTTTCTGAAACCCTTGTAAATCAAGGGTATTACTTTTAGACTAAATCGTAATAAACGACTCAAGGCCTTATGAGACAATAGCCTGGAAGTAGACAATTGTTAGAATCCCCTAATTTCCTATTCTCCTGTAAAAGACCTCTTTTAAAAATATATAATGATTAATAGCTGAAGTCAAGGTTTGTGTAGGGCTTCCCTATTCTTATAATCCCTTTCAGGCTGTTTCTGTCAAGGGGATAGATAAAGACTTTTCCGTAATTTGAGTAGGGTATGAGCTCTTCAACGACGTATGCCATACTTCGGGGTGAAATCTCTATTTCAAAGACGCTCAGCTGAACCCTGACCCCTATCCTTTCAAGGTAGTTTGAGAGGCGGTTCCTTACGGTATCGTCTTCAATGTCGTAAATTACAAGGTAGTTGTTAATCCTTTTGAACGTGGTTTCAAACTTGAGCTCAATCTGCTCTTCAAACATTGCTTTAAAAAGTCTTCTGGAGAGTTTGGGGTATTCCCTTAAGAGCTCCTCCACCAGAGCTCTCTTTTCGTCAGGTAGCCTTATTACGTTCCCCTTCATCCTCTTTGTTATAGGGTAGATGAATACGCGGTCTCCGGGCTCTATCCAGTGTTTCAGCCTTAGGGTTATTATCTCTATCTGCTCTTTTGGGTAGATGTGAATTTCAAAGCAGCTGTACTGAACCCTCTCACCGTAGTTTTCAAGGTACTTGGCTACTTTATTCCTTATGCCGTCGTCAACTATGTCGTAGGCTGCTACGTAGAGCATTTATCCCTCAACCATTTTGTTAGCCAGTTAAGAAAAGAGAGGGAAGGCTCAACGAGGCTCTCCTTAACCTCAAGATTAAATAGGAGTGTCATTATCCTCTCAACGGCCTCTTTCTCTATTGTTATTCCTCCGTTTGTCTCTTTAAAGTCGGAGGGTTTAAAGAATTCGCCTGCAAAGAGCTCCCCCACAAACTTCACTGCCTTGGGTCTTGAGAGCTCTATCAGGTCTGAGGCAAGGGCTGGGTGGCTTCCTCTCCTTTCGTGGAAAAAGCCTAAGAAGGGCTCAAGCCCTTTTGAGAGTAGGGCGCAGACGAGGAGTTTTGTAAGCAGAGAGAATGTAAAACTCAAAACGGCGTTAACAGGGTCTTTGGGCGGGTAGTAGCTCCTCTCTTTAAACGAAAAGGGAGGTTTTATCTCTTTTGAGAGCTCCCCGTAAATTAGCTTTCCTATCCGGCCATCTGCCGAGTGGAGCTGCTGTATGCTCTCTGTACCTTTTAAACTCTCGGCTACCGCCTTAAGGCTCTCTTTTAGTTGGGGAAACTGCTCCCGGGCGATTTTTACCTTTCTCTTTAGGAGCTCTTTCGTGAGCCACAGCCTCTCTTCATCAAAGAGGAGAAACTGGCACTTCTTTAAACTGACGAAGGAGCTCTCAAGCTCCCAAGGATTTACCCAGGCAACCGGCTTTAAAAATGCGTTAACGAAGAAGATGCACCTGTTGTTTTTTGAGAGGAACTTTATTAAGTTTGCAGAGAGCTCCACTCCGGGGAAAGCGACCACAAAGTCAATAACCCCCAGGGGAACCCTTACTTTTTTGCCGTTTAAGAAAACCGCTACGGAGCTCCCCTCCTTCTTTGCTGCTGCACCGTAACTCCTTATTATTAAAGGTCTTCTCAAAAGCCCCCTTTTCCCCTATTGCCTTCCCTACTCTCTATTATACGAGAAGTGTAAGGCGGTAAACAGCGAAGGCGGCAGTCCAGGCAACCGTAAGCTCAACTGCAATTAAAAGTGCGGGGTACCTCCAGGTTCCGCTTTCCTGTTTTATTGCGGCAATTGTTGCAATGCAGGGAATGTACAGAAGTGTGAAGACCATGTAGGCAAGGGCGCTTTCGGGAGTGAAGGTTTGAGCGAGAGCCTTCTCTAACCCCTCTTCTCCCGTTCCGTAGAGTGCTCCAAGAGTTCCGACAACTACCTCTTTAGCCAGAGCTCCGAAAATCAGGGCAACTATCGGCTTCCAGTCTGTTATTCCGAGGGGTTCAAAAATCGGAAGGAGAAGCTTTCCGAAGTGTCCGACTATGGAACTTTCACCGGCGTAGGGAGCTCCCGGCGGCAAAGACGCCAGAGCCCAGATGAAAACCGAAACCGCAAAAATTACCGTTCCTGCTTTAAAGATGAACTCCCTAACCTCTATCCAAGTCTGGTTTATTACCACGCTCCAGGCGGGGAGCTTGTAGGGGGGGAGCTCTATAAAGAACTCGCACTCCTCCCTTGCCCCCATTACCCTTGAGAGAATCAGCGCAAAGAGGAGGGCTAAGGCTATTCCGAGGCCGTAGAGGGAAAGGAGAACGAGTGATTGGTTCTTGCTGAAGAAAGCGGCGGTAAATACGGCGTAAACCGGAAGCCTTGCGCTACAGGAGACCCACGGAATTACGAGCATAGTTATTAACTTCTGTTTAGCCGAGCGCATTGCCCTTGTAGCGTAAACTGCCGGAACGTTACAGCCGAAGCCCAAAATCATCGGGATAACCGAGGAGCCCGAAAGGCCGAAGAGCCTCATAAAGTTATCCCACAGGGCTGCTGCCCTTGCCATGTAGCCCGTATCTTCAAGGATTGACATGAGGAAATAGAGGATTGCAAGGACGGGGAGGAAGACCATTACTGCCCCTATTCCTGCCAGAATTCCGTTGTTTATAAGGGAGATGAGGAAGGGGGGAGCTCCGCTTAAAGCCCTCTCAACGAGAGAGGGAAGAACGTCGCTGAAGAGGGTGTCTATCAAATCTCCTAATGGAGCGCTCAGGTCAAAGGTGATTTTAAATACGAGCCACATTATCAAGAAGAAGATAGGCATTCCCGTTATCGGATTGGTTATTACCCTGTCTATTTTGTCACTGAGCTTTTCAGTCGGGAGCTCCACTATGTTCCTTATTCCGGCAGTTGCAATCCTTGAGGCAAGGAGAAACCTCTCCCTTGCAATAAATGAGGGAAGGTCACTTTTGTGCCTCCTCTTTATTTCCTCCTCTATCTTTTCAATTTCCTTTAGGATTTTTTTCCACTTTTTAAAGTTCTCTTTCAGGTAGTCAATAATTTCCGGGTCCTTTTCAAGGAGCTTTATTACAAACCACCTGAGCCTATAGGGGAAGTTTTCGCCGATTTCCTCCTTTAACTTCATCTCAATTAGCGAGATGGCGTTTTCAAGCTCCTCTGAGTAAATTGGAGTAAAGCCTTCGGGCTTAAGGTCTCCGGTTGCTACCCTCAGGAAGGTCTCCGAGAGCTCTTCAAGTCCCTTCCTTTTTACTGCCGAAACCTCAACTACGGGGAGCTTTAAGACCTCTTCAAGGGCTTTTTTATCTATCGTGTAGCCGTAGTTCTCAAGCTCGTCAATTTTGTTTAAGACTATTACCGGTTTTATCCCCATCTCAAGGAGCTCTAAGGTAAGGTAGAGGTTCCTTCCAAGGAGAGTTACGTCAACAACGTCGGCAACTACGTCGTACTCTCCCTTTAATAAAAAACTCCTTGCAACCCTCTCCTCTAAAGTGTAGGATGTGAGGCTGTAAATTCCGGGAAGGTCAATGAGCTCAACCTCAAAGCCCCTGAAGTTGTACTTTCCTACTTTCTTCTGTACCGTGACTCCCGGCCAGTTCCCAACCTTTTCACTCGTCCCTGCAAGGGCGTTCATTATGGCCGTTTTACCCACGTTAGGGTTTCCGGCGAGGGCTACCCTTATTTTCCTCATAGCCTCTCAACCTCCACCTTCTTTGCCATTCCCTGACCGACTGCTACCCTGCTTCCGGCAACCTCAACGATTACAGGCCCCGGAGGAGACTTGACCACCTTCACTTCGGCTCCGGGGAAGAGGCCTATTGCCGCAAGCCTGTTCTTTACCCCGTGGCCTCCAGTTATGTTTAAAATCTTTACCCTACTGCCTTCCTTAACCTCGTAAAGGGTCATCTCTTTACCTCCTCTGTGAGTTAGAGAGTATTAACTTTCTTAAGTAATGTCAACTATAAATCGTAATATAATCTACACCAAAAATTTTTAAGGAGGAGGCATGGACGTTAAGAAGATACCGCCGGGAAAGAACCCGCCTGAGGACATCTACGCGGTTATAGAAATCCCTCAGGGCTCAAACGTTAAGTACGAGGTTGACAAGGAGAGCGGAGCAGTCTTCGTTGACCGCTTCCTCTTTACCCCTATGTTCTATCCCGCAAACTACGGCTTTGTTCCAAACACTCTTGCAGATGACGGAGACCCAATTGACGTTCTGGTAATCTCCCGCCAGCCCGTAGTTCCCGGAAGCGTAATAAGGTGCAGGCCTATCGGCGTTTTAGTTATGGAGGACGAGAGCGGTCAGGACGAGAAAATTCTCGCCGTTCCCGTTGACAAGCTTGACCTTACCTTTAAGAACGTTAAGGAGATTACCGACCTCCCCGAAGCTACTCTTAACGAAATCAAGCACTTCTTTGAGCACTACAAAGACCTTGAGCCCGGTAAGTGGGTAAAGGTTAAGGAGTACAAGGGTAGCGCTGAAGCTAAGGAGATGATTAAGAAGGCAATTGAGAACTGTAAGTAATTTCTGGGGGGCGGGAGCTCCCCCTTCCTCTCAAGTCAATTGAATCTTAAGGATGGATAATGAAGCAACTTAATGATTTAACCTTTTTTACTAATGAACCCGGTAGAAAACTCATAGATAGATTTAAAACTCTTTTTAAAGACACAAAGGAGCTTGACATAATAGTCGGTTATTTC
>JAMOTD010000012.1 GCA_027068415.1 Desulfurobacteriaceae bacterium
GTTGCGAGGGAGTACAGGGAGGTTGAGGAGCTCCAGATTCCGAAAGTTCCGGTTAAAAAGAGGGTTCTCGTTGTTGGGAGCGGGCCGGCAGGCCTCTTTGCGGCCCTCACCCTTGCACAGGCCGGCCTTGAGGTGGTCGTGGTTGAGAGGGGGAAACCTATTCCCGAAAGGGTTAAGGACGTCTCCCGCTTCTGGAAGTACAGGCGACTTAACGAGAACTCAAACGTTCAGTTCGGTGAGGGCGGAGCCGGGACTTTCTCGGACGGGAAGTTAACTACGAGGGTTAAAGATAAGAAGAAGTACTTCGTCTTTAAGACGCTGGTAGAGTGCGGAGCTCCGAAAGAAATACTCTACAAGAGTAAGCCTCACGTGGGAACCGATAAGCTCAGGGAGGTTATTCCCAACCTGAGGGAAAGGCTCAAAAAGACGGGAGTAGAGTTCCGCTTCAGCACCCTGTTAAAGGAAATTCATATTGAAAACGGCCGGGTAGCCTCCGTACTCCTTGAAAACCTTGAAACCGGTTTAACGACGGTTGAGGAGTTTGACTACTACTTTTTGGCCCTCGGAAACAGCGCAAGGGACACCTTTGAGATGTTAAGAAGGGCAGGGGTAGCCCTTGAGGCTAAGCCATTTGCCGTAGGTTTAAGGGTAATCCACAGGCAGAAGACGATTGACAGGATTCAGTACGGAAGGCGCTGGTTTAAGCACCCCAAACTCCCGCCGGCAGAGTACTCTTTTACCTACAAGGGTAAGAGGAGGAGCGTTTTTACCTTCTGCATGTGCCCGGGAGGTTACGTAATCTGCGCCTCAAGTGAAAAGTACTCGGTGGTCTGCAACGGAATGAGCAACCACGCCAGGGACAGCGGCTACGCAAACAGTGCCGTTGTTGTTCAGGTCTTTCCCGAGGACTTTGAAAACGACCCCTTTAAGGCCATAGAGTTCCAGCGCTCCTTAGAGAGGGCGGCCTTTGTTATGGGGGGGAGCTCCTACGCAATGCCCGCCCAGAGGGTAATTGACTTTATTGAAGGTAAGAGCTCGGCCGAGCTGATTGAAGGAGGCTACATTCCCGAAATTAAGAGCGCAAGGTTAGACAGGCTCCTTCCTGAGGAAATCAGAGAGCCCATAAAAGAGGCTTTTTTACACTGGGCCGAAAAGCGCTCCTTCTTCCTCCCATCAAACGCAACCTTTGTGGGGGTTGAAACCAGAACATCCTCTCCCCTCAGAATAGTCAGGGATGAGAACTTCAGGAGTGTAAGCGCAGAGAACCTCTACCCTATCGGCGAGGGAGCAGGCTACGCCGGCGGAATAACCAGCTCAGCAATTGACGGGATAAACGGCGCTCTTGCCCTAATTGAAAATTTAGTGTAGAGCCGTGGAGTTCAGAAAGATAAAACTTTTCTTTGGAGACTGCATAAGGAAAGAGGTTTTAAACGGTTTTACTCTTTTTTATTCCCCTAACTTCCTGGCCGTTATAAACAAAGAGGGAGTATTTCAGGCTTTTCTTTTTGAATATGAAGGGTGTAATGGCTTATCTTTCCCCATTTCAGGCTCTCTTCCCTTTGAGAATGTTGGAGAATTAGAAATTTTCGCTCCCTTTGGCTTTTACTCTCTGGGCAAGAATTCACACTCAAAACTGATTGTCGGAGTGGTTTTGAGGTATAGACGAGAAAACTTCCTCTTTGGAAATACTGCAGGTAGCAAGTTTTTCTACATTGGGAGCTCTCTTGTGACTTCCTCCCCCGACTAAAGTCGGTGGCTTCCCGCTTCATCGTGGGAAAAACCCCACTCCACGGGCTTAACCTCCCCGCAGTCCACGGGTAGGGTTTTTAGGAGTTTTCCTTCTCCTTTAAGCT
>JAMOTD010000013.1 GCA_027068415.1 Desulfurobacteriaceae bacterium
CACTTTAAATCTCACTTGTTCAGATAAAACCGAGCCCGGTGCATATTCAGAAGTCAAAGAGCTACCTATGTATTCCAAGTATAGCAAATTACGGATAAAGGTAGTGAAGTGCAGTGAACCTTGATTAAGGTTATGATAAAGTTCTAATAAAGTCGGGGAAAACGCAAGCAGAACAAGAGTTTAAAGCATGTCGGAATTGAAAAGAGATTCGCTGCAGGTTATAAGAAGTTATCGGGAGCTCCTTTATTATTCTACTGCCGGGAAATTTCTAAGGATAACAGGAAAAGCGCCCGAAAGGGCGCCGAAAGAAATTACTCCTCAACCTCTACTTTAACCTCTTCGCTGTGCCAGAGGCCGTGGAGGTTGCAGTAGGCGTGGGCAGTTAAAGTTGTAGTTTCCTCAAGCTTAATCTTGAAGACAACTTCGGAAGCTGCCCTTTCAGGCTCAAGGTCTGCCCTTCCGACCAAAAAGTCCCCTGCCCAGAGGGAGATGTGCTCAATCCAGTGCTCCTTCGTGTTGGGGTGGGGAATGTCTTTACCTACAACAACCCTTACTTCAAACCACTCTCCTTTCTTTACTTTAGCGGGAGCCTCAATTACCGGCGTGTGCTTCCTTTTACCTTCAGGCTCAGGTCCGTGAACTCTCATCGTTCCTCCTCCTTAGTATAGTAAGTTTTATCTGAGCATTCCCTGAACAATTACATCAACAGCCTCGTCTTCGGTTAATCCCCTTGCCATAAGGGTTTCAAGCTGTTTCTTATCTATGCTGCCGATTGCCGCCTCGTGGGTAACTTTGGCGGTTTCATCGTTTACAACAACAACGGGAACAGCCTTAACTACAACGTCTTTACCCCTTATAACTTCGGAGCAGTCTATGTGGCCGCGGCACTTTGGAGCGTTTCCGTAGGTTTCCCCCACAAAAGTTGCCTTTGTCTCATCTACCGCAATTATACGGCTCTTTGAGATTCCTCTTGACTCTTCACCATTAAGGTGAATTACGTCCTCAACGTAGATTTCGTCATCCTTCTTACCAATCATCTTTGTCTCAAAAACGGCAACGCCTTTTTTGTCAACGTTGGCCTTAAGAACTATTCTAACTCTACCAGCCCTTCCTCTGGTCTGCTTAAAAATAGAGCGGAAGTAGGCGTTTTCGCCGACGTAGGCATCGGTCTCGGTTTCAAGCTCAACGAAGGTCTCCTCACCGTTATAGTGAAGGTCAAGGAACTCAAAGCGAGCGTTCTTCTCTACCCTTACTTTAAGCTTATTTTCGTGCTTGAGCTTTATACCTTCAGCCATTGCACCGTAAACCTGAAACTTAACGTCGGCTCCTTCGCCTACGATTATCTCTCCCTCGGTGGTCTGAACCTCGGTAGTTTCTGCGGCGCCGAAGCAGAGGATAACCGGTTCCTCAAGTTTTGTTCCGGGCTCAACGTAAACTTTGGTTTTAACCCCTGTCGGAGTCTCAATCACCTCAGAGCGAACTCCGGGAGCCGGATAGCGAACAACGATTTTGTTCCTGTCAACAAGCAGGTTAAACCTGTTCTTCTCAAAAAGCTCCCTCGGAAGCCCTACTTGAACGAACTTCTTTCCGATTGTATCAAGAAGGTTTTTCTTAACTTCCATTACTCACCTCCAACGAGCTCAGGGTTCCTAACCTCACACTTAACGCACATCGTCTTAAACTTCTGACCCACCTCTTTGGGGGAGCCGGTCTGAACTACTTTGCCGTCGCACATTAAAGTTGCCCTATCGGCTATCTCGGCAATCTCCTCTCTGTGGGTAATCATCAAAACGGTGGTTCCCCTCTCTCTCATGGTCTTAATCATATTGGCAATGTCTTCCATAGAGACGAAGTCAATTCCGCTGTCTGGCTCATCAAGAACTGCAAGCTCGGGCCTCATTGCAAGAATTGAGGCAAGCTCAACCCTCTTCCTCTCACCGCCGGAGAGGGTTTCATCAACGAAGCGGTTAAGGTAATTGCAGTCAAGGCCAACAAGCTCAAGGCACTCTACAACGTCAAGTTCCGGGTTGTTCCTGCCGGAGAGTTTCAGGTACTCCTCAACAGTTATTCCTTCAAACCTTGCAGGGTCCTGCCAGGCAAGGGTCACGCCGAGCTTTGCCCTCTCGTATATTTCAAGACCGTTAAGGAGTTTATCTCTGAAGATAATTTCTCCGTCTGTAGGCTCTTTTAGGTCGTTAATTCCCATTATTAGGGCCGCAAGGGTTGACTTACCGGCACCGTTGGGCCCCAGTATTGCGTGGATTTCCCCTTTATTGACGACAAGGTCAACCCCTTTGAGAATAGGCTTGCCGTTTATGGTAAGCTTAACGCTGTTTACCGTTAAAATCGGATTCATACTTTCCCTCCTTCTCAGGTTAGTTTAAATCTTATAGCCAAATTTTCGTCGTGTCAATACTTTACCCATCCTTATTGAGAACAATTCCTGATTAATTGAAAGGGGCGAGTCGTAGAATATATTTCCCAGTCAGTTTAAAGGTTGAGGTGAAGAATGAAGCTGATAATCGTCGGTGCCGGTGAGGTGGGGAGGGAGCTCCTCAAAAGACTCCAGAAAGAGTGGAGCATAGTAGTAATTGACCAGGACGAAGAGAAGCTCAAGAAAATCGTTGAAATACTTAACTCCGAAAGTATGAACAGAGTTTTACTCCTTCAGGGGGACGGAACGAGCAAGCTGATACTGAAGAAGGCCGGAATAGAGGAGGCAACGGCCTTTACCGCCTGCACCGGCGACGACGAGGTAAACCTTGAGGCGTGCAGGCTGGCAAAGGAGTTTGACGTTCCCACAATCTACGCAGTCTCAAACAGCACAGAGCACGACCACCTCTACGAGAGGGAGGGGATTAACTACATAAACAAGGCCGTGGCCACAGCATCCATCCTTGAGCGGCAGATTGAGTCGGGCGTGGTTGCCCCCACAAACATCGGTTTAGGTCAGGGGGAAATTATTGAGGTGAGCGTGATGCCCACCTCAATTATTGCGGGCTATCCGGTGGGCAAGTTCTCATCAAGGCGCTGGAGGATAGTTGCAATCTTCAGGGGGGATAAACTAATCCTACCCAAGCCCAGAACGATAGTGAAGCCCGGAGATAGGGTTTTAATAGTGGGAGACCCGAAAATCCTCAAGTACATAGCGGGGCTTATAAAGTCGGGGGAGCCCCAGTTCCCCCTCCAGTTCGGCGTTGAGGAGGTTATCTTCCTCCCCGAGGAGAAGGAAGAGGTAATAAAGGACGGAAAGTACTTCTACGAGAATACAAGGGTTCAAAAGGTTTCAATCTACTACTGTAAAGAGTTTAAAAAGACCACAGCGGAACTTTTCAACCACCTAAAAAAGGGAGAGATAAAAACAAAGAAGCTGAGGCTGTGCGAGAAGGAGTTCTTTAACGAGGTTAAAGGGGAGAGTTTCGGCCTGCTTGTAATGCCCGACAAATACAAGGAACTCCCCCTCAATTTCGGAATAAAAACACTCCCCGTTTTAATTGCAGAGGAGACCCTCTCCCCTGTAATGGTGGCAAGGGGAACGACGCCGGTTGAGAGGATTCTCGTTCCCGTTTCGGGCTCTTTCAGCAGTTTAAGGGCCCTTGAAGTGGGGATAGAGCTCTCCCTGATGCTCGGTGCAAAGCTGAGCGCCCTTTACGTAGCCCCTTCGGAAAACGACCAGAAGGCAAATCAGCTGAGAGAGAAGATTACAAAGCTCTCCCACATGTACAAAACCCCTATTGAGTTTATAAAGAGGGTGGGAAACCCCGTAAGGGAGTTTGCAAAGGAGAGCAGGAATTACAGCCTTGCCGTAATAGGGGCAAGGAAGGGAAGGAAGGTCAACTGGTTCTCCCCCTACCCTCCCTACTTTATGCTCCACAAGGCAAAGTGCACCTCAATACTAATCTGCGTAGGTGAGTAAGATGAGTGAGAGCTCCTTCCTTTCAATCCTCCTGATTTCAATCGGAATACTCTTTGTACCCTTTTTGAGCAAACTCTTCAGAATCCCCGTTGCGGTAGGTGAAATCCTTTACGGAATAGTTATAGGAAAAAGTTTCCTTGATATAGTTGAGCCCTCCCAGTGGCTCGGCTTCCTCTCAACGTTCGGCTTCCTGCTATTAATGTTCATTGCCGGCCTTGAAGTTAAACTGAAGGAGATTTACTCTCTCCCTCTAAAAAGCAAGCTCCTCTATACCCTTATACCCTCACTGGTCTTTATCCTCTCCTTCTGGCTGGGTAAGGAGCTGGACTTCAACGCTCTCATCTGCGTTGCAATAGGGGCAATCTCTGTGGGGATTGTGGTTTCGGTCTTGAGGGAGAAGGGGCTCCTCTCAACTCCCTACGGAAAGACTGTCTTCCTCGTAGGAATCGTGGGGGAAGTCCTCAGCATCGCCGTCCTTACCTTCCTCTCACTCTACTACGAGTACGGCTTCGGCCTTGAGTTTTGGCTGGGAATAGGAAAGCTCATTCTCTATCTCTTAGTTGCAAGGGTTGTCCTTCTCTTTTTAAGGAGCTTTGTCTGGTGGTACCCGGACAGGTTTAAGTTCTTCTTTGAGAAGAACCCCGCAGAAATCGGCGTGAGGATTAGCCTTGCGGTAATGTTTACCCTCTCCGTTGCTGCTTCCCTAATTAACATTGAGCCGATAATCGGGGCGTTTATCTCGGGAATGATTTTCGCAACGGTTTTTGAGGAGACCGAGAACATTGAGGAGAAGCTATCGGGAATAAGCTTCGGTTTCTTAATTCCGATTTTCTTTATCTACGTGGGAATAAACTTCGTAATGCCCCACCTTGACGGCCACACCTTAAAAGTCTTGGCAATTCTGGTTGTCGCAAGTTTCGGAGTAAAGCTGATTTCGTCCCTCCTGCTGGTTTTTGAAGGGTACTCCCTGAAGGAGGCCGCAGGGGCGGGAGCTCTCCTCTCTGCTCCCCTAACCCTCGTCATCGTCACGGCGGAGCTGGGTGTAAAGATGGGGTTGATAGACCACCACACGGAGAGCATCTTAATACTACTTGCAATAACTACTGGAGTAGGAGCTCCCACCCTCTTTAACCTCCTCCTCAAGGAGAGAGAATGAGAGTAGCAATTGTTGACGGCTACGTTGACGAGCCTACTTGCCTGGGCGTTCCCCCCTACATCTCAACCTACGTCCGCTACACGGCCGGAGCTCTCGTAGCAGCGGGGGTTCCCGAGGAAGCGGTAGAGTACTACGCAATTGACCAGCTCAGGAGAGAGCCCGAGCTGAAAGAGGCCCTCTTTGACGCAGACGTAATCTTCCTCATTACAGGAATGACCGTTCCGGGAAGGTATTTGGGGGGAAAGCCCATAACCGAGAGGGAGATTAAGGAAATCGGGAAAATTCCCGCCTACAAGGTGGTGGGCGGCCCCATAAAGTTCGGCTTTACCCTACAGGGGGGGAGCAGGGCAAAGGAGCTCCCCTTTGGCGGCTACCAGCTAATCTGCCGGGGAGACGTTGAGCTCGCCGCCTACTACGTCGGGAAGTACCTCGTAGAGGGGAGGGAGCTCCCCGAAGGGGTTTTTAACCAGAAAAGGACGGCAAAGCACGTTGACAAGTTTGCCCCCCTGGGAGCCTTCATAGTTAAACACCACTTTTACTACCCCAACGTAATCTGCGAGATTGAGACCTTCAGGGGCTGTGAGAGGAGAAGGCACTGCTCCTACTGTACAGAGGGCTTCTACGGTAGCCCCGATGAGAGGGAGCCCGAAAAAATTGTTGAGGAGATAAGGGCACTTTATAGAGAAGGGGTAAAGTACTTCAGAATCGGACGCCAGCCCAACATCTTGGGCTATAAAGCCGTTAAAACCGAAGGGGAATTCCCCAAGCCAAACCCTGAAGTAATCTGCAACCTCTTTAGGGAAGTTAGGGAAATCGGGGAAATCAGAACCCTCCACATAGACAACGTCAACGCAGGAACGATAGACGCCCACCCGGTTGAAAGCGAAAGAGCCCTTGAGTGTATAGCAAAGTACGACACAGAGGGAGACGTAGCCCCCTTCGGCCTTGAGACGGCAGACGAGAGAGTAATAGAGAAAAACTTCCTAAAGGTTAACCCTGAGGGAATAAAGAGGGCAATAAGGATAGTAAACAGGGTGGGGGCCTTTAAAGAGAGGGAAGACGGCCTCTACAAGCTCCTTCCGGGAATAAACTTCTTAGTAGGGCTTCCGGGAGAGACAAAGGAGACCTTCAGGAAAAACATTGATTTCTTAAAGTCAATTCTTGACGAAGGACTGCTCGTTAGAAGAGTTAACATAAGGCAGGTAATGGTTTTTGAAGGAACGCCCATTGCCGAAATGGTTAAGAGACCGAAAACCAAGTACAGAAAGGAGTTTGAGAAGTTTAAGGAGTGGGTTAGGGAAAACTTTGACCTTCCGATGATGAAGAGAGTCTTTCCCGTCGGGACGGTTATAAGGGACGTCCTCCTTGAAGCCCACGACGGGGAGCACACCCTCGGAAGGCAGCTTGGGAGCTACCCGATTTTGGTAAGGATTCCGGAAAAGATGGAGCTCTTTAAAAAGGTAAACGTGGTGGTCGTCGGCCACAGGGAGCGCTCGGTAATGGGAATTCCCCTGCCGATAGAGATTAACAAAGTAAGTCTGAAACTCCTCTCCTACATTCCGGGAATCTCAAAGAAGAGCGCAACGGAAATCGTCCTGAAGAGGCCTTTTAAGGACAGCGTGGAGCTCCTATCCCTCTTTCCCCAGCTTGAGCCCTTCGCAAAACACATCTCTTTCAGCAAAGAGTAGGGGGAGCTCCCCCTACTCAAGGTACTTTGCGGCCTCTTTTGCAGTTTTACCCTCGTGAACTATCGCGGCAATAGCCCTAACGATTTTCTCGGGGTTCTCGTGCTGGAAGGCGTTCCTTCCGATTGAGACTCCCCTGGCACCGGCTTTCATTGCCCCTTCAACCATCTCCAAAATCTCCATGTCGTTACTCATCTTGGGGCCG
Organism: Desulfurobacteriaceae bacterium; assembly: GCA_027068415.1. Classification (GTDB taxonomy): domain Bacteria; phylum Aquificota; class Aquificia; order Desulfurobacteriales; family Desulfurobacteriaceae; genus Thermovibrio. The sequence goes on from JAMOTD010000013.1 coordinate 6,963, forward strand.
CCGGCGATTACAACGGGAATGGGACAGCCTTCGGTAACCTTCTTGAAGGAATCGGGGTCTCCGGTATAGACAACCTTAACAATATCAGCCCCGAGCTCCGCCGCAACCCTCGCACAGTGGGCAACTACTTCGGGGTCGTAGGGGTTTTTAATGTGCTCGCCCCGGGCGTACATCATTGCAATCAAAGGCATTCCCCACTCAAGGCAGCTTTCTGAGACCTTTCCGAAGTCCTCAAGCATCTTGTCCTCGTTTATATCCCCGAGGTTAACGTGAACGGAGACTCCGTCAGCGCCAAGCTTTATGGCCTCCTCAACTGTGCAAACGAGAACCTTTGAGTTGGGCTTGGGGGAGAGGTTTGTGCTTGCAGAGAGGTGAACGATGAGGCCTACGTCCTTGCCCCCCTTCCTGTGGCCGTGGCGAACGAGACCCTTGTGGATAATAACGGCGTTTGCCCCACCGTTTGCAACTTTGTCAATAGACTCTCTGATGTTGATAATACCGGGAATGGGGCCCATTGAGACGCCGTGGTCCATCGGAATAATAACGGTGTTCCCGGTCTCCCTGCTTACAATCCTCTCCATTCTGATTGCCTTTCCGATTTTCATAACAGAAACCTCCGAAAAGATTATTTTTTCAGGGATTATTTAAAGGTGGGATTTTACTATTCCGGCAGGACTTTAGACTACTCCCTCCCCTCCCCGAAGGGAGGGAAGTAGAGCTCGTAGGAGAAGAGATACTTCTCAATGAAATCGCAGAGAACGTGGCCGAGGGTTATGTGAACTTCCTGTATCCTCGGAGTTGAGTGACTTTTAACCACAAAGGAGTGACGGCAGAGACCGGCGAGCTCCCCCCCGTCTTTACCGAGAAAGCCCACAGTTAAAAGCCCCTTTTCGTTGGCCTTCTTTACGGCGTTAATGACGTTTTTTGAATTTCCGCTCGTGCTTATTCCTATAAGCACGTCCCCTTCCTCTCCGAGAGCCTCAACCTGCCTTTCAAAGATTTTATCAAAAGAGTAATCGTTGGCAACGGCGGTAAGAATTGAGGTATCGGTCGTAAGGGCAATTGCGGGGAGAGCTCTCCTCTCCATAGAGAACCTCCCCACGAGCTCGGCGGCTATGTGCTGGCAGTCTGCTGCAGAGCCTCCGTTTCCGCAAAGGAGAATCTTCTTCCCCTCCTTAACTCTCTTTGCTATCTCAAGAAAAACCTCGTAAATCTTCTCTCTGTTTTCCTCAATAAAAGCCCTCTTTAAGTCTGCACTCTCAAGGAAGGTGTAGTAAATCAGCTCCCTCATGCGTTCATCGCCTTCAGGAAGTCTTCGTTGGTCTTGTACTTCCTGAGCTTGTCAAGGAGAAACTCCATTGCCTCAACGGGGGACATTGAGGTTAAGAGCCTCCTTAAAATCCAGATTCTGTTAAGCTCCCACTCTGAAAGGAGGAGCTCCTCCTTCCTCGTTCCCGATTTGTGAATGTTTATTGCAGGGAAGATTCTCCTCTCAACCAGCTGCCTGTCAAGGACGATTTCCATATTACCGGTTCCTTTAAACTCCTCAAAGATAACGTCGTCCATTCTTGAGCCGGTCTCAACGAGGGCAGTTGCCAAAATCGTTAAACTTCCGCCCTCTTCTATGTTCCTTGCGGCTCCGAAGAACCTCTTGGGCTGCCTGAAGGCGTGGGCGTCAATACCTCCGGAGAGAACCTTTCCGCTGGGAGGAGTTAAAGTGTTGTAAGCCCTTGCAAGCCTCGTTAGGGAGTCAAGGAGGATTACAACGTCCTTTTTGTGCTCAACAAGTCTTTTTGCCTTCTCAATAACGATTTCGGAAACCTGAGCGTGCCTCTCGGGGGGCTCGTCAAAGGTTGAGGAGATAACCTCGTCGGCGAGGGTATTCCTCTTCATGTCGGTAACTTCCTCGGGACGCTCGTCAATGAGGAGGATAATCAGATAAGTATCGGGGAAGTTTGTCTTTATCGCGTTTGCAATTTTCTGAAGAAGAACGGTTTTGCCGGCCCTGGGGGGAGCAACTATAAGTCCCCTCTGTCCCTTCCCTATGGGCGTAATTAGGTCAACAACCCTGGTAGAGAGCTCGCTGGGGTCGTGCTCAAGCCTGAAGCGCTCGGTGGGATGAAGGGGGGTAAGCTGGTCAAACTGGGGTCTCTCCTTTGCAACCTCGGGGGGCTCCCAGTTGATTGCGTAAACCTTCAAGAGGGCGTAGTACTTTTCGTTCTCCTTGGGCGGCCTTACCTCGCCTGCCACCGTGTCGCCCGTCCTCAAACCGAACTTCCTTATCTGGGAGGGGGAGACGTAGATATCGTTTGAGCTCGGAAGGTAGTTATTCTCAGGAGAGCGGAGGAAACCGAAGCCGTCGGGGAGAACCTCAAGAACGCCCACCCTGAAGATTGCTCCCCTCCTCTCGGCGTCCTTTTCAAGGATTTTCTTTATAAGCTCCTGCTTCTTTGCAGACTTTACCTCAACCCCGAGGCTCTTTGCAATCTTCCTCAGGTCAAAGATGCTCATCTTCTGAAGCTGGTCAATAGTAAAGCCCTCAAGTAAGTTTTCAGCCATAAACTTTTCCCTCCGAAGTGGTTAGGAGTTATTATTCCTTCCTGCAAGTTTTGAAATCCAGATGCTCAGTTCGTAAAGGGCAAGGAGTGGTAGAGCCATCATTACCTGTGAAAAGGCATCGGGAGGAGTTAGAACTGCTGCCACTATAAATATTACTAAAATCGCAAACTTTCTGTTCTTCTCAAGCATCGTGTAATTTATGATACCCAGCCTGGAAAGCAACCACACTACCACAGGTAGAAGGAAAACAAAACCGAAGGCTAAAATCATCTGTATAACGAAGGAGATGTAGCTGCCGATTGTAATCTGGGGGGTAAGGAGGTCTCCCATAAAGCCTAAGAGAAACCTAAGGCCGAAGGGGAGGATAACGAAGTAGGCAAAAGAGGCACCGAGGAAGAAAAAGAGAACAGAGAAGAACATAAAGGGCAGTATAAACCTTTTTTCGTGCTCGTAAAGACCCGGCTCTATAAACTTCCAGACCTGATAGAGGACAAAGGGCAGGGCTATCAAAATTCCGGCAAAGAAGGAGACCTTAAGGGCGGTGAAGAAGGCCTCCGGAGGTGATAGGAAGATTAACTTACCATGAAGGTTCGGGGGAAGAGGCCTTTCAAGGAAAAGGAGTATCTTTTTCTTAAAGGGCCAGGCAATAAGGAAGCCTACTACTACTGCTACTGCAGATTTTATAAGACGCTCCCTGAGCTCTTCTACGTGCTCGGTTATGGGGAGTTCTTCCTCGTGGACTGTGTTCCTATCAGGCATCTCTCCCTTTACTGTTCCTTAACCTTAATTTTTTCTACGCTCTCTTCCTTTTCGCTTTTAAGGGCAGTCTCTTCCTTCTTGCTCTCTTTCTTTTCCTTCTTTTCCTCTTCCTCGTCAAGGAGACCTGAAGAGGCCTTCCTGAACTCGTTTATAGCCTTACCGGTTGAACGAGCAAGCTCGGGGAGCTTCTTAGGACCGAATATCAGGAGGGCGATTACTAAGATTATTATTAGCTCTTGGGTTCCTAAGCCAAACATGGGTACCTCCGGAAATTAGGGGGATTTGGTAGCCTCTTTGAGGGCTTTTAAGAGCTGTGAAAGACCCTCTCTGTCTCTCTTCTCTATCCTCTTTACTACGGCACTTCCTACAACAAAGCCATCTGGAGTATTATACATCTTTCTTATATGCTCCGGTTTGGAAATTCCGAAACCTACAACAGCCCTCTTCTCGGTTATCCTCTTGACCCTCTCTATGTCCTCCTCTATCCGGGCGTAGGCGAGCTTTTCCCTCTCTCCGGTTATTCCGGTAACGGAGACGTAGTAGATAAACTCACCCGAGAGCTCCCCTATTCTCTTTAACCTCTCGTCGGTGCTGGTGGGGGCCGCAAGGAAGACCGGAGAGAGCTTCAAACTCTTAACCTTCCTTGAGAAGTCCTCCCCCTCCTCAGGCGGGAGGTCGGGAACGATAAAGCCGTCAACTCCGGCGGCCTTTGAGTCCCTTATAAACCTCTCTTCACCGTAAACGAAAATCGGATTGTAGTAGCCCATGAGAATTATAGGCTTTTCGGGGGCAAACTCCCTGAGCTTACTAACCAGCTCTAAGACCCTGCAGGTATTTGCACCGGCAGAGAGGGCCCTCTCGTGGGCCTTCTGAATGGTGGGGCCGTCTGCAAGGGGGTCTGAAAAGGGCATTCCCACTTCAACCATGTCGGCGTACTCAAGGATTAGCTTAAAGTAGTCAAGGGACTCCCTGCAGTTCGGGTCGCAGGCGGTTGCGTAAACTATAAGGGGCTTTTCTCCCTTTCTCTTAAGGTTTTTAAAGGTTTCCTCTATTCTTTCCATATCTTCTCCAGATTAAGTAGGCTATGAGGATAAGAAGGAAAAGAGGAAGAGCCACTTCCTTGTGCCTAATGATAGTTAAAAAAAACTCCCCTATCAAGTTTCCGAAAAAGAGGTAGGAGAGCATCCAAATAACAGCACCTAAAAGGTTAAAGAGAGTGAAGTTTAAAAAAGAAGGCTTAAAAGAGCCTATAACCACCGGAAGAAGAGGTCTAACAACCGGAATGAACCTTCCAAAGAGAACCGAGAGCTCCCCCTTCTTCTCAACAAACTCCTTTGTCTTAAGGAGGTCATCCTCGCTTACACCAAACCTCTTTATTAACCTCCCTAAAACCCCTTCCCCCAGGTAAGCCCCCATAAAGTAGGAGACGGTATAGCCGAGGAAGGTTCCGAGAGTACCGCAGACGACGAAGTGGAGTGGAGAGATTACGCCCTTTGCGGCCAGAACCGAGGATAGAACGAGAACTTTCTCGGCCGGCAGGATAAGCCCCAGAAGGAGGGCAGTTTCAAGGAAAGCCCACCCAAAAATGACCAAGCAGGCAAGCTTCGGGTGGAGCTCTATAAACTTTACAGTCTCAGAGACTAAAGAGTAGAAAGAGGAAAGCTCCACTTGACACCCACAGGTGGCTAAACTAAACTTCCCTTACGCAATTAGGCCAATTATATCAGGAGGTTTACCATGAAAAAGGGTATTCACCCCGAATACAGGGAGACCAGGGTTATCTGCGCCTGCGGAAATACTTGGGTAACCCGCTCAACAAAGTTCCCCGAAATCAGGATAGAGGTCTGCAACCAGTGCCACCCCTTCTACACTGGAACCCAGAAGCAGAAGGTAGTAAGAGGTAGGGTAGAGAAGTTTATGGCCAAGTACCAGGGCAAGTACTAAGGAGATGGTTGAGCTCCTGTCTCAGACAGAGAACCTGATTAAGGTTATCGCAACCGCCGCCCGGGTCTGCTACTCCGGGCTTCCCCTTAAAGAGCTCCTCTCCCGTTATACCGAGGAGGAGGACAGGGAGCTCATAGAGAGAGTTGTCTCTATGGGACACCTTTCGGTGATTGAGCACGGAGTTTTAACCTTTAGGGTAAGCGGGGAGCTGAAGGAGGAGCTCTTTGAGATTATGGTTGATAAACCCTATTTGAAGATTACCCCCAAGGGGGATTACTTTATAGTCTCCCTTAACTTGAGAACCGCAGTTGAGCTCCTTGAGGAAAAGCCGAACCTGAAGTTCGTCAGGGAAATTGAGAAGTTCATTCCCGACTTTGTCAGGCCGAGAACTCAACAAAACTCCCCTTAATTAACTTCCTCTTCACTTCCTCTAACCTTTCCCTATCAACCTTCTTAACCGAAACCGGTTTTAAACCCTCCTCTTTAAGGAGATTTAAGAGCTCCTCCTCTTTTATCCTCTCTAAGAGCTCCCTGCTGCCGCTCAGCTCAACCGAGACGGAGCTCCCTATTGCCCTAACGAGCCCCAAAAACTCCCCCAAAGGGCTCTTCCCATCAATCAGGGCGACCTGAAAGCCTTCATAACTGCCGAAAATCACTCTCCCTTCAAAGCCCTCGCCTGAAAGGGGAAGGAGGAGAACCCCGAGGGTAGAGAATAGAAGGAGAGAGCCAACGGTAAACTCAATCAGCTCCTTTATAACCTGCCTGTTTACCTCTTTGGGGAGCTCCCCCTTAACCCTCTTGTAAACCTCCGGCCTGAGGATTAAGAGAAGGGAGATTAGGAGCTCTTTCCCCGGTAGGAGCTCACCTTTTGAAAAGAAGGCCGAGAGCTCCCGGTAGAGCTCGGGGTAGTTCAGCCTAACAAACTCAAGGACTTCTTTCCTAACCTTTTCATTTAAAACTGAGTAAACAAGAGCCCCGTTTACTTTAAAGAGCTCCGGTAGGAGTTTACCCAAAAGGGCAAGCCCCTTACCCTCAACCAGCGAAAGCTCAATACGGGGAGAGGTTGACTTAACCCTCAGAAAGAGCTCCTGTCCTGGCTCAAAACTCCTCTCAACCTCAAGCCTTGCGGCAATTACGCTGTTGCCGACCTTTAAAAGGGCTTTACCGTCGGGGGTGTACTCAAGGAAGAGTGCCTTTAATAAGAGGTTCTCAAACTCCTGCCCCTTATCCCCCTTTGCCGCCCCCTTTGAAATCTGGGCAAGGAGCTTCTTCATATCGTAGTAGGAGAAGTTCTCAAGTTTTAAGGGTAAATCCCTGCTTATCGCCTCTACCGGGATAATCCCCTCTATCCGCCTGATTTCCAACTCTTCCTCACTCAAAGAGGTCTGTACTCAGATACCTCTCTCCCGTATCGGGAACGACAGTAACAATCCTCTCTTTTATCCCCAGCTCTTTGGCCACCTTAACTGCAGCGTAAAGGTTTGCACCTGCCGAAATCCCCGCCAAAACCCCAAACTCCCTTGCAAGGAGCCTTGAGTACTCCTTTGCCCTCTCGTAAGGGACGGCTACAACCCTGTCTATCAGGGAGGTGTCAAGGGTTTTGGGAATAAACCCTGCACCTATACCCTGAATCCTGTGGGGAGCAGGGGGCTTTCCCGAAAGGACCGCACACTCCTCGGGCTCAACGGCAACGCAGGTGCAGTCGGGGTTAACCTCCTTAAACCTCTTTGAAATTCCGGTAAATGTTCCTCCCGTTCCGACGCCCGCAACGAAGAGGTTGGGGAGCTCTCCCATCTGCTCAAGGATTTCCCTTGCGGTCTGCCTATAGTGGACGAGGGGGTTAACGGGGTTCTCAAACTGGCGGGTGGGGTAGTACTTATCGGGGTTCTCCTTAACGAGCTCCTCAAGTCTCCTAACCGCCCCGGGAATTCCCTCCTCGGCGGGAGTTAAGAGGAGCTGTGCGCCGTAGGCCTTTAAAATCCTCTTCCTCTCATCGCTCATGTTCTCAGGCATAACGATTAAACACTTTAAGCCCTTTGCCGCACAGACGAGGGCTATACCGATTCCCGTATTCCCGCTCGTCGCCTCAATAACAGTCTTCTCGGGGGTGAGCTCCCCGCTCTTTAGGGCCTCCTCAATTATTGCAAGGGCGACCCTGTCCTTTATTGAGCCTCCCGGGTTGAAGCTCTCAAGTTTCAGGAAAACCTCAATCCCCTCAACAGTAACCCTTAAAAGGGGAGTATTCCCGATTGTCTCAAGGATATTTCGCGACAATGTCTTCATCTCTTAGCTCCTTCAGAACGTAAACCTTCTTCTTCCTCTTCTCGGTTTCTCCGATTACTCTATCAAAAACCGACGGTCTGTAGACGAAAAAGCCGCTGACGTGCTTTGCCCCTTTCCTAAAGAAGAAGTCGGTTAACGAGAGCTCCTCCTTCCACCTTCTGTAAACCTCTTCCGGAATTCCCCTCAGGAGCGCCCCTCCCACGAGGAAGCGGCGGCTCTCTTTCTGAAGGAGCTCCCTTAAAAACCTGAGCTTTGAGTCTCTGGTCAAGTTCCTCTTTACCGCTTCGTAGAGGGAGAGGTTGGAGGTAAGGTAGTCGCAGACGATTTTCACAATCTCGTTAATCCTGTCGGGAACAACCGAGACAATCCCTTTATAGGTAATCCTCCTGTGGAGGAACTGGGGAAGAACCCGGGCGGTTGAGCCCTTTAGCCTCTCGCTGCTGTCAACAATACCCCCGACAACAATTAAAGTGTTGGGTGTCACCTCCTCGTGGGTGAACTCCTCTTCAGCGTTCGGGTCAAGGACTATAACCCTATCGTAGCGTTTCAACCCTTCGGGCTCAAGGAGTTGAAAGGGGAAGGGCTTAAAGATTCCCTTTAAGAAGAAGAGGGCTTCGTCGGAGGCAGAGAGGATGTAGAAGTTCTCCGGGGTAAAGTAGTCCTTAATCGTCCCGTAGGTTATCTCAATCTGAACGGCCAAACTCTTCCTCTCCCTCTCTCTGAGCTCGTTAAAAAGGGAGAGCTCCACCGCAAAGTCGGGGTAGTTGAAGGTAATGTCAGAGAAATCTACAGTCCCCTTCCTCTTAACAACGGCGGCGTCCGCCTCCTCACCGCCTCTAAAGGCAAGGAGCTTAACTTCCCCCACCTCGTCAAGGACTTTACCCGGCAGGATTTTCTCCTCAAACTCCTCCTGAAGGATTACTCCGTAGCTCCCCTTAACGAGGCCGTAGGCAAGGCGGTTAAAGAAGTCTCCCCTTCCCGGCTTAAAGAGGAGCTTCGGCCTTTTTACTCCTAAAACCGATAACCTTTCGGCTACAATTTCCTTAGGTCTTTTAAACTTCATGGGGTAAATTATACGGAAGGAGGAGAGATGAAAAAGGGAATAGCGGAAGTTCCGGGAATTGAGTGCGGAGTTGCCTTCGGAGGGATAAAGAAGACCGAGAAGAAGCTAAACAGACCAGACCTTCTCGTAGTTGCAACGAAAGAGCCCTGCCCCTTTGCCGCCGTTTACACGACAAACGACGTTAAGGCAGCCCCCATTAAGGTGAGTATGGAGGTAAAGGGAAAGGTCTCTGGGATAGTTGCAAACAGCGGCAACGCAAACGCCTGCACCGGAGAGAGGGGAATAGCAGATGCAATAGAGATGGCAAAGTTAACATCCCAGCTTACCGGGAGGGGGAGGTTCTTAGTGGCCTCAACCGGCGTAATCGGAGAGCCGTTGCCGATGGAGAGGGTCAGGAAGGCAATAGCCGAAGCGGTCAAGAACCTCGGGAAGGCTAAGGGAGAGGAGCCTGCAAGGGCAATAATGACCACGGACACCTTCCCCAAAACGGCCTTTAAGGAGGCGGAGGGCTACGCTATAGGGGGAATAGCCAAGGGAGCGGGAATGATAGACCCGGCGATGGCGACGATGCTCGCCTTCATTGCAACAGATGCGAAATTGGAGCCGGAGCTCTTAGAGGAAGCTTTAAAAGAGGCCAACGAGGAGAGCTTCAACGCAATAACCGTTGACGGGGATATGAGCACAAACGACTGCGTCTTCCTCCTCTCTACGGGCCTGGGAAGGGAAATAGGCAGGAATGAGTACGGGGAGTTTGTTGAAAACCTGAAGGAGGTGATGAAAAACCTTGCCTACCAGATAGTTAAAGACGGAGAGGGAGCAACAAAGGTTGCCCGGATTAAGGTTATAGGGGCAAAAACGAGAGAGCAGGCAAGGGAGGTTGCAAGGAAAATCGCCCTCTCCCCGCTGGTTAAAACCGCCCTCTTCGGCTGCGACCCCAACTGGGGAAGGATTGTCGCCGCGGCCGGAGCCGCAAGGATGGGAGTTATTGAGGAGAAGATGGAGCTCAAAATCGGAGGTTACCTCCTCTTTAAGGGAGGAAAGGTTGATTACAGGGAAGAAGAGGTTGCAAAGTACATGAAAGAAAACGATGAGGTAGAGATAGAGCTGAACCTTAACTTGGGGAAGGAGAGCTTTACCTACCTTACATGCGACCTAACCTACGACTATGTGAGGATAAATGCAGAGTACAGAACTTAGGGCCCTCTTAATTGACGGAGGGAATACGGCGGTTAAAATCGGGGAGCTCTCGGGAGAAAGGGTAGAGCTGATAGCCCGCCTTCCCACAGAAGAAGTAATAGAGAGGCCGGAGCTCCTTCTACAGAAAATAAAGGGTTTTAAAGGTAAGGTCGGAATCGCCTCGGTAGTTCCGGAGCTCTCAAAAGTCTTGAGGGAGCTCTTTCCCGAAGGGGAGTTTGTGGGACTGAGGGGGGAGCTCCCGGTAAAAATCCCCTACAAAGGGGAGATGGGGGCAGACAGGGTTGCAAACATTTTAGGGGGGAACTCCCTCTTTGAGAGCTTCATAATTGCGAGCCTCGGAACGGCAACGGTTATTGACGTGGTAGTTAACGGGGAGTTTAAAGGAGGTTTTATTCTGCCGGGAGCGAGGTTGATGGCAAGGAGTTTGAAAGAAGGTACCGCCCTCCTGCCGGAGGTGAAAAAGCTGCAAAACTTCCGGCCGGGGAACAAAACGAAAGAGTGCATTGAAGCGGGGATTTTAAGGGGAATCGGCGGTGCAATCTCTTCGGTTAGAAGTGAGTTTCCCGGACTGCCTCTAATTTTAACGGGAGGGGACGCCGGAGCGATCTACCCGTTAACCGGCGGAATTCTCGTTAAAGATTTAACTCTACTCGGAATAGGGGTATATCTTAAATATAAAGGGGGGAAGTAAGTCCCCCCTTAATGGTTTTACTTGTAGAGCTCCTTGGCAGCATCCTCAAGGGCTTTTACGTTGCTCTTGAAGGGAGCCATCATCGGGTTGGGAGACTTTTTCGCAGCTTCTACAAAAGCCTTTGCACTCTTAAACTTGGCCTTAAGCTGTGCTTTGCTGGGAGCGAGGCTTCCGTTGTGGCATCCCGCACACTGGGTTTCCCATACGCCTGCAGAAGCGGGGAGGGCAAAGAGAGCTGCAAGTGCGAGAGCACTTAAAACCTTCCTCATTTTCCTCTACCTCCTTACCGGATTTTCGCCTCTCAATTTATAACTTTTTCTTTAACAAGTCAAATAATTAAATTAGTTTAATTTTATACCGCTGATTCACCCTTTGTCCCTTTGGGAAGGGTTATAAAGCCCCTGTCCCTCCAGACAAACTTAAGGGCAGAAGTAGGACAGGCGTCAACACACTCTGCACAGTTCCAGCAGTAAACGGTCTGGCTCTCCCCTACGCTGGGCTTAATCCCCATGGGGCAACGCTTGTCGCAGATTTTACAGCCAACGCACTTTGAGGCGTTGTACTCAATGACAAGCTGCCTCTTCTTTCCTATGAGGGCAAGGAGAGCTCCAAGCGGACAGAAGTAGCGGCAGAACATTCTCCTCGTAATAAGGTTCATAAGGAGGACAACAACAACAATAACCGCCTCAATCGTTATGTGCTTGTAGAAGACGTAGAACATCGTCTCCCTACCCACAAGTCCGGGAGGAGACCACCAGACGAACATAGGGTAGCCGATAATCATAGTAATCATCAGCTCTGCAACGAGGGCGAACCAGAGGGTGTACTTGGCAAACCTTACCAAGTCCTTCCTGTACTTTAAATCCTTACCCCACTTGGGAATGAAACCGAGGATTTTATCGGTTAAGAGAGAGAGGAACTCTATGGGACACATCCAGCTACAGAAGACCCGCCCCATCAAAAACGCAAGCGTAACGGGAATAACCATTCCCACCAAAGAGGGCATGTAGAAAAACTTCGCCGTAAGTATTGACTCAAGGCCTTCAAGGGGAGAAACGACCCAAAGATTACCTATACCTATAGACTGGAACCAACCCTGAATAAAGTTGATGTCCCAGTAGTAATTGGTGAAGGGGTTTCCTATTACAACGATAAAACAGAGGGTCAGGAAGAGATAGCGCCACAGGGTTATCCTTTTAAAAAAGCTCTTCTTAGCCACAGCACCACCCCTTAGGATTTCTTAATGTCCTCAAGCTTAATCTCTTTAATTTTTTTCCACTTAATTGGCTGAATCACAATCGCCTTCTTGCCGTTATTCTCGGGGTAGGTATCGGCTATACAGGAGTAGGCACAGATTCCGCAGCCGGTACAGTACTCCTCAACGATGTAAGGCCTAAAGTCGTGGTCAATCTTAATTGCAACTCCCGAGAAGGGGCAGACGTTAAAGCAAGTTTTACACATAAGCCCTGTCTTATCCTGCTGCCAGCTGACGCATATCTGCCTGTTGATTACGGCAACACCCATTCTGACTTCTTCCTTGGCACAGGGAACGAGAGAGCCGGTGGGACAAACATAAACACATTTCATACAGAGATAGCAAGGCTTTTCCATAACGTCAATGTAAGGCGTTCCCGAGAAAACCCCTCCGGTTTTAACGTCAAAGTACTTAATGCAGTGGTAAGGGCAGACCTCACCGCACCTTCCGCACCTAATACATTTCTGGGCAAAGTGCTCTTCGGAAACGGCTCCGGGAGGCCTTAAGATGTTCGTCTTGATGGGGCTCTTAACCATAGTTTTCGGGTTTTTAAGGTCCGAAAGGGAGCAAGAGGAAAAGAGAGCTCCCCCCATAAAAGCGCCGAGAGTAACCTTTAAAAACTCTCTTCTGTCAGTTTTCCTTTCCCTCTTCATCGTCTTCTCCGAGCCACATTCTTTCGGCTTCCTTTTCGGCCTTCTTCAGGCCGTGGAACGGATTTCCGGGAACAATCTCTCCCTTCTCTATCTTTTCAAACTCGTCCAAGAAATGGGCCTCAACAACTGCAAGCTGAAGAACCCCGTCTATGCTCTTTATCTTTTTCTCAATCGCCTCAAGCTCTTCGTACCTTTCGGCATCCATAACGATTATTATGTAGTAGGCGTTCTCCTCCTTCTTTAGCTCTCCTCCGTAAACCTCTACTCCGGGTATCTCAAAAAGTTCCTTCTCAACCTGAAAGCCCTTCTCCGGCTCTGCAGTCACAACGCAGCTGACGATGGGCATATTTACCTCTCGGCATTAAATTATATTCGGATTTTTGAATCAAAAGTGGCATAAGAAAAGCGGGGGCACAGGCCCCCGCAGGGAAAAGTCCAATTACCTCTCGTTGGGGTCAAGCTCGGCGTTGTGGAGGTATCCGCCCCTGACCTTCTCAAGTTTAACGAGGAAGGACTTAAGGGGCTGAGCAGGAGCATACTTCTTGATGCGGCAAGCACAAATCTTGAACTCTGGCTGCTTGGAGCCGGGGTCAAAGGCATCAAGAGTACAGAAGTTAATCATCCTGCTCTTCTCCTGGTCGTACCAGTAGACGAAGACCATTCCCTCCATCGGACCTTCGTCGGTGGAGATACGTGCGGGAAGAATGTTCTTACCGCGGCGTGTCTCAACCAGAACGAGGTCACCGGGCTGAATTCCGAGACGCTGAGCGTCCTTCGGGTTAATCTCAACCCAAGCGTAGGGATAGTCACCGGCAAGCTCAGGAATACGGCCAGTCATTGAAGCGGTATGCCAGTGATCAATAACCCTTCCGGTTGAGAGAACAAACGGGTACTCGGCATCTGGTGGCTCGGCAGGACCCTTGTAAGGCCTGAGCCAAATCCAGAACTTGTGGTCCTTGTGGAGATGACCGTAGTCAACAACCTTCCAATCTGTAAGCCCGTGTTTCTTAGCAAACTCTGTAGCAAGCGGGTCTTTACCTACGACAAACCTTCTGAGGGTTCCTCCCTTACGGGCAATTTCAACAGTAGGTGCAGGCCACTGAACGCCGTCGGGCCTTTCAAGGAGAACTTCATAGGTAGCACCAGCAAGAGTGCTATCTCTTCCTTTTGTTACTTTCTGAGCGTACTCATGCCATACTTCCTTAGAGAGAGTCCACCAGGGGTCTTTCTTTGCAGCTTCAATAAAGGGAGCTACACACTGGTAAACTGCTGCAGCCCTTGCACGAAGTTTGGGGTCCCTCTCCCTCTTTAACTTCTTAGCGAGGACTTGAGCAAATTCAACAATCTGCCAGAGTTCAGGCATTGCCTGACCGGGAGCCTTAACGGCTTTTGGTGTTAGCTGTGAACGGCGCTCTGTACAGCCGTAAACACCGGTCTTTTCAAAGTGGAAGGCCGCAGGAAGGATTAGATTTGCAAACTCTGTCGTCCTCGTTGGGAAGATGTCGGTTACAACAACGAAGACATCATCTCTTGCAAAGCCCTCCCTGAACCTCTTCATGTTGGGAAGAGACTGGAGGGGTGAAGTTTCCTCAATCCAGATGAAGTGAATGGGTTTGAGTCCGGGGAACCTCTTCCTGTCCTCCTCAGTATAGGAGATAGCGGAGAACATCTTAACGGTGTGGTATCCGGGCTTGGGAGGAATTGTTCCTTTAGGAACACCCCAAATCTTCTCAAGCTGAGCCCTGTGCTTGGGATTCTTAACAACCCTGTGGCCGGGAAGGATGTGGCAGAGTCCACCACCTTCACGAACGCCACCGCAAGCGTTAGGCTGTCCTGTAAGTGAGAGGGCGTCTGCACCGTCCTTACAGATGTTTCCTGTTAAGAGGTGGAGGTTCGTAACGAGGTTGTTAACCCAAACACCGCGGGTCCTCTGGTTGAGACCCATCGTCCAGATAGAAACAGTTCTGGTTGTTGCAAAGCGCCTTGCAACCTTCCTGATAAGCTCGGGAGTGATGTTACCGCCGCAAATTTCGGCAGCGTACTCAGGAGTGTACTTCTCAAGAAATCTCTTGTACTCTTCAAAGGAGACCTCATGTCCGATGAGAGGGTTCTTATCCTTACCCTTGGTGTAGATGTGGAATGAGCAGTACTTGCTTACAAACTCCTTGTCGTAGAGACCCTCCTTAACGATTACGTGAGCCATTGCGTTGAGGAGGGCAAGGTCTGTACCGGGCTTAAATTGCATGTGGATGTCTGCAATCTTGGAAGTGGGTGAAACCCTCGGGTCAACGTTAATTACCATATAACCGCCAGGGTTGGCAAGCTTATTTTTCATAATACGGCGGTAGAGAATCGGGTGGCACTCTGCGGTGTTTGAACCGATGATAAAGACTGTTTGAGCCTTATCAAAGTCAGCATAACCGCCTGCAGGCTCGTCGGTTCCGAAGGAGGTGAGGTATCCCCCAACCGCAGATGCCATACAAAGCCTCGGGTTTCCTTCGACGTGGTTGGTACCGATGCACCTAAAGAGCTTTTGGAAGAGGTATGTCTCTTCAGTTAAAGCCTGACCAGAACCGTAGTAGGCAATTCCCGACCAGCCGAAGGGAGTCCATTCGCCCTTCTTGATGGCCTTAATCATTTCGTCGGCCATTATGTCAAAGGCCTTCTCCCAAGAGATGGGCTTAAAGGGCTCATCCTTGCTCTTCCTGTAAAGGGGCTGGGTAAGCCTGTCGGGATGCCTGAAGATTTTGTAAAAGAGCATTCCCTTCATACAGAGGAAACCGAAGTTAATTTGTGAATTCTTCTCACCGCGGATAATTGCAGGTTTACCGTTCCTCAGACCAAGCCATACTTTACAACCAGTTCCACAGAAACGGCAAACTCCCCTTACCCACTCAATATTTCCTTCTTTCTTATAAGCAGGGGAACGCTTTACTTCTTCGGGAATTTGAGCAAGGTTTTCACCGGCAGAAGCCTCAACGGGTGCAATACCATCCGCCTTTATCTTAAGATTAACTCCCACAAGGGAGGCTGCTGTTAAAGCTGCACTTTTCTTAAGGAAGTCTCTCCTTCCGATTCCCATCGTGCCCTCCTATTACAAGGTTATTAGTACTGAGCCGGGTTAAAGTCTTTAGCTGTCTTTATATTCTTTACACCTTCTCCATGGAACTGGAATACGTGCTCTTGATGACAATCCCAACACTTCATACCAGGCTTTTTCTTCTGCATAGTTTCCACTTCGTGGAAGTGGCAAGCCATACACTTCTCTATAGGCGGAGTTTTGTGGAAGTCCTCAAGGGTTCCGTGGCACTGGAAACACCTTACGTTAGCAACTGCGTGCCTTGAGCGAGCCCACTCTTTGTAAACTTTGGGAGTAGTCTGCTGGTGGCAAACTCTACACTGCTGCTGCTGAGGTGGAAGCTTTGCTATTACATTAGGTGGTAAAGGGTGCTGGTCAGCCATCGCTACACCGCTTCCTACAAGGAACAATCCCGCAAAAAGCGATAGTGTTTTTACCTTCACTTTGCACCTCCCCAAGATGTTGTTTTAAGGCTACTCATAGCCTTTCTCTCCCTCTTTCTTACCGAAGAACTCCTTTAGTTTCTCCTCAAAGTCAAAACCATGACCTACGTACCAGTGGCAGTTAAGGCAGTTCCCCTCAATTTCCCCAAGTTTAATCTTCTCATGCATAACGTTGTCTGGAAGCTGTATATGACAGTGGGTACAGTTTGTAATGAAAACGTAGTGATCCCTCTCCTTCCTCTTCTCAATCCAGTGCTCAAGGTCGTCTGAATAACCACCTTTAAAGAAGTGACCAAACCCATCTTGAATTCCAAATTTAGCCTTGTTTACTAAATATGATATTACATTATCATGCGGTAAATGGCAATCGGCGCAACTGGCTCTAACAGCCCCTCTTCTGTTTCCAAGTGGACCGTGGGGTCCCTTTTCCCAGGCTTCGTACATCGGTTTCATCTCATGGCAGGAACTACAGAATTCAATCTCTGCAGTATTCTCAATCATCTGAGCTGAGATGAGAGCCCCTACCCCGGCAATTACGATTCCGACTATTCCTCCTACTATGAAGGCCTTCGTCTTCTCAGTCACCTCAACCTCCTAACCCAAATATTCAAAATTCATTATTGAGCTCTAATATTTTATCATCATCTTGATGATTCTTCAAGTTATCAATAAAAATCTAAACTTAATAGTCCTCATCACGAAAATATCTCTGGAGCTCTCTAACCTCCTTACCTGAAGGATTAATTGAGAGCATATTTGAGTAGCACTTAAAAGCACTGTCGTAATCCCCCTTATTTATGTACCCTTTTGCGGCTTTATAGTAGTACTTGTAAGCATCCTTTCTCTCCTCTTTTGCGTCAAGAACAACGGCCTTTATGTAGTTGTAGCGGGGGTCGTCAGGAGAGCAGTACCTGGCAGCTTCTTTTACTTCGTCAGAGGCCGAGTCGTAATCGGAAGCCGTTATGTACTGGTCGGCAAAGAGAAGGTGGCGGGTACAGGGGTCAACCTTTTTCACATCAACGGGGAGAGTTATCGGGAGTTCCTGAGACCGAGCTCCCTCAAGTTTCCTATCAAGGGCGGTTTTGGGAGGAGACGAAGGAGTATAGGTTCCTTGGTTAACCTTACCCCCCGTAGCACAGGAGGCAAGAAGGAGGGGGATTAAGAGCAAGCCTTTACGCATCGCTTTTACCCTTTCTCTTAAGGAGCTTTAAGTACTTTGAGGAGGGGTTCATAAGCTCCAGTTTCTTAACGACCTCTTTGTAACCTTCAATGTCCCCTTCTTTCTTCAGAATTAAGGCGGCCTTGTAGTAGGCCTCCTCGGCCGCCTGAGAGGTCTCGGGCATGCTTTCGGAGAGAGCTCCGCTGTAAAGGTTCCCCAATTGATAGTAGGCAAGTGCGTTTTCCGGGTCTACCTCAACTGCCTTTTGGAGCTCAGTAAAGGCCATCCTCAAGTACTCAAGCCTCTTCCTGTCCTGCTCCTCAGCAGCCCTTTGGGCTTTAGCCATAAGCTCGTCAAGCTCCTTCTCGCTTACCCCCATCTTCTTTAAGAGCTCGTTATACCTTTTAAGCTTCTTTTCGTCCATCTGGTCGGGGAAGAGCCTCTTCATACTGTAGAGGGCCATAAGCTCGTTAATTTGAACGAAGTCAAACCCCCTCTTCTGGAGCTTCTCAATGAAAGGTTTGTAAATTTCTTTCTCGCTTGAGTCGTCAATGTTTATACTCTTTTTGTAGTAGAGCATTCCCAAAAGCATGTGAAGGTCTGAAGCGACCTTATAGACGTGGGGGTCTCTCAGTTTTGCGTTTTTCTGCTGAGCGTTAGGAACTATAGTTTTAGGATTTTTCTTTAAAAGGGGCTCTATCTCCTTCAAGGCCTTCTTTGCTTTCTCAATTCCCTCATCGTACTTGTGGTTGTGGTAATCACGGTAGATGCAGTAGAAGTAGAGGGGAGGGTTTTGTAGGAAGTCTGTCGGGCACTTTATCTTTTTTTCAATCTCTTTTTCGTAAGTTGCACTTTTTGATAGAGCTAAAGAGGGTGTTAAAAGGATTAGGGATATTAAGAGAGCCAAGATTTTCTTTTTCAAGATTTCCTCCTAAGGGGGAATAGTAAAAAGGGGGAGGAAGAACCTCCCCCGATAGGTTACTGAGCAGACTGACCGTAACGCTTAGCGTAGAAGGCAGCAATCTTCCTGAGCTCTTCCTTGTTAAACTCGTGGAACCACTTGTGGTAGGGATTGGCAAAGAGTTTCTTCTTGAACTCCTCCCACTGCTTCTTAACTCGCCTGTTGCCCTTCTCCTCAACGAGCTTGTCGGCTTCAGGAAGGAGCTTGAAGTAGAAGTTGTAAGCAACTTCAAAGAGACCGTGCCAGTGGGTCCAGTCAGGAGCCATCATAGAAGCACCGTGCCTTGCCCTACGACCTTCGTGATGCCAGAGGAGGAAGTACTCCCACTCAATCTTCTGGTTAAACGGAATCGGGTCAATAACCTTGTTCTTCCTGAGGAACTTCATGACTTGTGCGGCAGGCTTAGCAAACTTCTCGTTGTAGAGCTCAACGAGGTTGTCAAACTGGTAATAGAACGCGTCAACCCAGAGCTTCTGGTGGCAAGCGGCACAGACCTTCTTCATCTCGGCACGCTTGGCCTGCCAGTTCTCCTTGTGCTTAGAGACAGGCGGCCTGAGGGTCCAGGAGAGCCTTGCTCCAACGTCGTGGGTTGCCTTAGCACCGGTCACAGTAGCACCCATGTGGCAGGTTACACAGTTGGGAGCCTGGTAGTAGTCCTCACCGAGAACCCACTTAGCCTTGTCAAGGGTCTGCTCAATTTCAGACTGGTGAGCCTTGTAGGCAATACCGTGCTTACTGAGCTCCCAGATTTCAATCTGTGGATGGTCGGGACCCTGGTGACACTTACCACACATGTCGGGCTCACGAACCTGCTTGAGGCTGAAGCTGTGCCTGAAGTGGCAAGCTGCACAGTTTCCGAGTGAGCCGTCGGGGTTAACCCTTCCGATACCCTCGTTGGGCCACGGTCCCATGATGGGAAGACCGTTCTTAACGGGAATTGTACGGCCGTGACACTGCGCACAGCCGAGGTTGAAGAGGGCCTCACCCTCAACAATCCTTCCGAGAACGTTGTCAAGAGAACCTACGAACTGAGCAGCCTTTGCGTGGTGGGACTCGGTAACTTCCTTCATCTCCTTGGGGTGACACTTACCACAGTCAAGGGGTGAAACGATTGTGGAGATTGTGAAGCCGAAGTGCTGGAAGGCGTCCTTCTCGCCTTTGTTGGCCATGTGACACTCGTAACAGCCAACACCTGCCTCAGCGTGCTTGCTAATTCCCCACTGCTGAACGAGAGCAGGGTTCATTCCCTTGTGACAGCCAAGGCACGCCTGAGACTCCTTAGAGATGTTCCTGAGGGCTGCGCCGGCATCGGTAGTATTAAGACCAATTACTGCTACTGCAGCAAAGGTAGCCGCCAGCAGCCCTGTGCGAAGCTTGCTGAGCTTCCCCTTCATACTCTCCTCCTTGCTTAAAGAGTTTTTTCTAAGATACACATTATAATCAAACTTTCACAACTTGCAAGATTATTCAAACAAAATTCTCGTTCTTATTTATTAGCATATATTCAGGTATTCTTATTATAAAACAATTCGCAACAGGTCTCATTTTACCAAAACTTTTATCCTATGTTTTGCCCTCAACTTCTCTATAAGAGTCTCATAGGCCTGACGCCTTTTCTGAGAAAGAAGCTCTGCATAAGCTCTATTCTCACTTATATGTTTCTGCTCAGCAAGCTGTTTAACTTCTTCCTTAGAAATTGTTATTTTGCCACTTATCTCCTTTGATAGGTAAGCTATAATGTAAGCTGCATCTTTATCCATTCCTACATGGGCATTAAAAGAGCCTTCTCGGGATGAAACGCTTTTCTTTGCCTCCTCAAGAATTATCTGCCGATCAATGTAATAACCGAGCAGTTTTTTAAGCCCCTGATTAGTGGTGAGCATCTTTTTATACTTTTCTCCCGGAAGGAGCTCTACGTAGGACTTTAAATCTGAATAAGTTATAGGCTTTCCATCCAAATAAGCCAGTACTCTATCCTTCTCCTCTCCGTAAACCGTAGAACCCACAAAGACAAAAACCAAGAAAATCAAAGTTAAAAACCTCATTCCTTCCTCCCGAACTGCTAAAAATTTAGGCCAAAATGAAAAAAGGGGGGAGTAAAACTCCCCCCTTAGAATGAATGAGAAAGCTCAGCTTATTTCTCTCCTGCCTCAAAGAGGGTTGGCGTTCCGGCATCGTCAAGCAGATGGATAGCCTGATAGAGCGGACTGTTGGGGTTCTTAGCATTAAGCTCGGCCTTCTTACGCTTCTTGTAAGCTTCAAATACAGGGTTGTGACCGAACTTCTTGCCGAGGTACTTATCGCGGTTGTTGTACCTCTCAAGCCACCTCTGCCACTCCTCATCGCTGAGCCAACCCTTCTTATAGGCGGCCTCAACGTTCTTTTTAACCATCTCCCAGTACTTGTCACCAAGGAGCTTGTAGGCCATTGGTGTCTCGTACATCTCAGATGTAACGATTGACCAAACGTTGCCGGGGAAGTCATAAACCCTGTAGGGGAAGAACTTGAGGGGTGACTTGCTCTCCCAAATCTTCTTGGCCTCAGGAATTCCATTCTCGGCAAGGTAATGGATTGTTTCCATAAGGTCGTACTGGAGCTCCCAGATACCGTGCCACTGGGTGTAGTCGGCCGCCATCATCTCGGCACCCATCCTGAATCTACGACCTTCATGGTGCCAGCCGTGGTACATAGCTTTAGCAGGTTGAGGTACCCAACCACCGTTTATAACCTTCTTAAGCTTTTCAGGTATCTTAACGGGGTTAAAGATATCACCGTACTTCTTGGGATTCTTCTCTGCGTACTTCTTAGCAAGGTTGTTCCAGTAAACGAACTGCCTCCTCAACTCGTTGTATTGAAGGTTAACAAGGTCCATCTGGAGGAAGTAGTCGGTTACGAAGTTGGGGGAGTGACAGTTCTTACATACTGCTTCCATTCTTTGACGCTTAACTTTCCAGTCGCCGAGCTTCTCCTTAAACCAGATTGTCCTGTAAGACCAAGGAGCCTGAGATTCCCAAGCAAGCCTTGCACTTACGTTGTGGGTTCCCTCAACACCGGGAGCGGCGTCCATGTGGCAGGTTGTACACGTAGGAACGGGAATCGGAATTCCTGCCTGTGAAGACTTGTAGCCGAGGTCCCACTCCTTGTAGTGGGTCATGAAGATGTTTCCGTGCTTAGACTCAAGGTATTCCTCAATGTGAGGATGGTCTGGTCCGATGTGACACTCACCACAGGTGTAGGGGTTCCTTGCAACCGCAATGTCAAATGTGTGTTTGGGGTGGCAGGCATCACACTCACCTACGCTGCCGTCCCAGTGGAGAGCAGTAATGTTGTGGCACTGCTCACAGCCAGCCTTTGTTGCAACAATAGGCTCCCAAATAGCCCTGTCGGCATTTGCATAGAGCCAGAAGGGATAGGCGTGCTTACTTTCTGTAAACTCCTTAACCTCTTTGGGGTGACACATAGAACAATCTTTAGGAGTCGGGTGGCTTGCAACAATGGGACCGCCCGGACACTGGAAGGCATCTCCATCGTTGGCCGAAGCCCTGTGACAGATTGCACAACCTACACCCATTTTAGCGTGTTTACTCTGGGCCCACTGCTCAATAACCTTTGGTGCTACTCCCTTTTTCAGGTGACACTCAACACAACCTTCAGAGGACTTAGGTACCTCCACACCGTTTACGGTAAGAGCATAGGATGAAGCCCCAAGGATAACGGTGAGGAGGCAGGCCTTCAAGGCCATTCTGAGTCCCTTCATGGTACCCTCCTTCCTTAATGTTTGCTTTTTCACCAAGTATTATACATAAATTTTTTTTAACTTTTATACAAACATTCAAAAGATAAAATTAATACTATCGTTAATTAAAATAAGATTTCTTATTTAGAATCTTCCTTGCCAGCAAAAACCTGGAAACCGAAGTAAAAAGAAAACATTTTTAACACTACAAAATAAAGCGGAAGGAGTAAAAGATGGAAGTAATTAAATTTAAATACCCAGATACAGAAAAGATGGGCCTTGCAAAGGGAGAGACAGGAGAGCTCCCTCACGGCAAAGAGGTCGTGGTAAAGACGGAAAGGGGCCTTGAGCTCGTTAAGGTTTTAAAAACCTACAGGGTGGAGCCCGAAACTCTGAGTAAGTTCGGCCTCAAAGAGGAGGAGCTTTACACCCTCGTAAGGGAGGCAACGGAGGAGGACAAAAACCGATTTCTCTCAAACCTCCTCTTTGCAGAGGAAGCCCTTGAGGTGTGTAGGGAGAAGGTTGAAAAGCACGGCCTTGAGATGAAGCTGGTAAAGGCCTACACAACCTTAAAGAAGGAGAGAATCGTCTTTTACTTTACGGCGAAGAACAGGGTTGACTTCAGACAGCTGGTAAGGGACCTGGCCGCCCACTTCAGGACGAGGATAGAGCTCCGCCAAATCGGAGTAAGGGACGAGGTAAAGATGCTCGGGGCGGTAGGGATGTGCGGAAGGGTATGCTGCTGTAAGGACTTTATTGACTGCTTCCAGTCAATTTCCCTAAACCTTGCAAAGCTTCAGGGGCTCCCCCCTAACCCTGCAAAGCTCTCGGGAACCTGCGGAAGGCTCATGTGTTGCCTCAAGTTTGAGGAAGCCAACTACTTCGTAAGGCAGTTTTTACCCGAAGCGGGACAAGAGGTTGAAACTCCCGAAGGCAAGGGAAAGGTCGTTGACGTTAACGTTCTCCTTGAGAAGTTAACAGTTGAACTTGAAGAAGGGAGGAAAGTTGACTTCCCCATACAGGCCTTTTTAACAAAGGAGCAGTGGGAGGAATACATTAACAGACTGAAAGAGAGAGCAGATGACAGATTCAGCTGCTTTACAAAAGCGGGAGTAATAGGAGATGAGAGTAGTCAAAAGTCTTAAGAGCCCACTAAACAGGCTCTTCATATACGAAACAGACGACGGCTACAGGGTTGAGAGCGTCTTCTACAAGGGAGAGAGGCTCTGCGTCTCCTCACAGGTAGGCTGCCCGGTAAGGTGTGCCTTTTGCGCCTCGGGAATGTTCGGACTAAAAAGGAGCTTAAAGGCAGAGGAGATTTTTGCCCAGTACGGGCTGCTAAAGGGGGAGCTCCCTGTAAAGGGAGTTGCCATAGCCGGAATAGGCGAGCCCTCGGCAAATGCAGATGAGGTTATAAAGGCCATAAAGCTCTTCAAGGAGGAGGGGCTGAAGGTAACCGTAAGTACGACCGGCTACCCCTTAGAGGGTTTTAAGAAGCTGATGAGAGCTCCCCACGACGGCCTGACCATTTCGGTTCACGGAATATCGGAAGAGGTAAGGAAGAGGGTTTTCGGCGTAGAGATACCCCTAACCGAAGTTCTGAAAGCCCTTGAGGAGTACTTTAAAGAGGCCTCTTCCTCAAGGAGGAAGAAGTTCCAGCTGGGCTACCTATTAATAAAAGGATTAAACGACAGCAGGCAGGAGCTCCAGAAATTGGGGGAGCTTGCAAAGAGGTATAGGATGACCGTAATGCTCATGGCCTACAACGAGGTTGAGGGAATACCCCTTAAGGGGTTAACCGAAGAGGAGTACGAGAAGGCCTTTTTAACCTTAAGGGAGATGGGAGTGAGGGTCACCCTCTCAAACAGGTTCAGAAGGGATAAGCTTGGAGGTTGCGGAACCCTAACAATAGCAAGGGAGGTTGAGAGATGAGGGGAGCTCTGGCGCTCCTTGTAGCACTCCTCTTAACGGGCTGCACCCATCAGGAGAAACCATTAACACAGAAAGAGAGGGAGAGGGCGGCCTCAATCGGCCAGATGGCGGTAAAGAGGTTAATGGGAGAGCTTAAGACGAACCTCGGAACGGCCTTAAAGGAAGGGGGATTTCCCAAAGCGATAGAGTTCTGTGCGGGAAAGGCCGAAGAGCTTACGGCAAAGGTTAACAAAGAGCTGGTGGTAGTAAGGGTAAAGAGGGTTTCGGATAAGTACCGGAACCCCAAAAACAGGCCCGACAAGCTTGACCTCGCAGTTATAAAGGAGTTTAAAGAGAAGCTGAAGGAGGGGAAACTGCCTCCTTACGAAATCAAGAGGATTAAGCTAAACGGGAAAGAGTACCTCGTTTACTACAAGCCGATACTGGTAGCTCCTTTTTGTCTTAACTGCCACGGAGAGCCTACGAGAATGAACCCGGAAGTTCTAAGGGTAATAAAGGAGAAGTACCCTCAAGACAGAGCTCTCGGCTACAGGGCCGGCCAGCTCAGGGGAGTCTTTAAAGTTCTCATACCCGAAGAAGAGGTTAAGGGAGGTTAGAGATGTACGTGAAAGAGGGGGAGCTCCCCGGAATAGGCAAGAAGTACACAATCAGAACCGAAAACGGTGACACGATTGTAGTCGTAATCCACTACACAGGAAAGCGGGAGGTTTACTACTTTGAGGAGGACAGCGAAGAGCCTACGGCGGTAATTGAGCTTACAGACGAAGAGGCCAGAACCTTAGGAACGATTTTAGTAGGCGCCCTCTTCCAGCCCACTTCAGACGAGGAGAAAATCGGCTTCCTGGTAAAACACCTCGTGTTTGAGTGGGTCAAAGTTCCCGAGAACTCCTTCCTTGCAAATAAGAGCATAAAGGAGCTTGAGATAAGGAAGAAGTGGGGAGTTATTGTTGTGGCAGTAATAAGGGAGGATAACGTCATAGTCTCTCCCTCTCCCCTCTTTAAAATTGAGCCCGGGGATACCTTAATAGTCGTTGGAAACCTTGAGAGCGTTAAGAAATTCGTTAAAGCGGTAGAGGAGAACAAAGGTTAAGATGGAGCACTTTACGACTGTTCTTGCACTCTTTATGACTGCACTTCTCTTTTCCTACTTTATTGCAGAGAAGTTAAAGTTCCCGGTAATACCCGTTTACATAATTGCCGGAATCGCAATCTCACTCTTTTACCACGCTCACTCTGTCCACGTTTTTGAGGCCTTGGGAGTAATTCTCCTTCTCTTTTACATCGGCCTTGAGTTTTCACTGGCCGAAATGGAGAAAAACTTTAAGAACATTCTCTCGGTTGGAGCTGTTGACTTTATCCTCAACCTCTTTCCGGTATTTGCCGTTGCTAAGTTAATCGGCTTTGACTCAATCACCTCTTTCGTTATCGCCGTAATTCTCTACCCCAGCTCTTCTGCAATCGTCTCAAAGCTACTAATTGACCTAAAAAAGCTCGCAAACCCCGAAGTTGAGCCGGTTTTGGCAATCCTCGTCTTTGAGGACATAGCGGCGGCAACCCTGCTGGCGATTCTCGTTAACCTCTCTTCTGGAAGCCCCAGCTCCGTTGAGGTCTTAAAAGTTGTTATAAAGATTGCAATCTTCATCTTCTTTGCAGTTGTCTTCGTAAAGAACTTTAACAGGGTTATTGACGCGGTTGTCGGAAAGTACGGAACGGCAACCGAGTTTATGGTTCTTTTAATCGGAACCGTTCTCTTCCTGATGGTTGAGGCGGCAATAGGTTTCGGCCTGTCTGAAGCAATCGGCGCCTTTGCGGCCGGAACGCTCTTTGCTGAGAGCTCCCACAAAGAGAGGGTTGAACAGGTCGTAATTCCCTACAGGGATTTGTTGGGAGCACTCTTCTTCCTATCATTCGGCCTCTCTATAGAGCTCTCCAAGGTAAACTCCTCAATCATCCTCCCCCTTCTCGTTCTCCTTCCCCTCTCACTCCTAACGAAGGTGATTACGGGGCTCATAGCCGGAAAGCTCTACGGCCTCTCACTAAAGAGGGGAGCTTCTGCAGGCCTGATGCTCCTGCCTCGGGGCGAGTTCTCAATCTTAGTTGCCGCAACAAACCCGAAGCTCGTTCCCTTTACGGCCATATACGTCCTAATCTCCTCAATAGTGGGCTCCGTTGCTGTTAAGGAGTCGGGGAAAATCCTCTCCCTCTTCTTCAAAAAGAAGAAGCCAAAGAAGAAGAGCAGGCTTACAAAATCCCAACTTCTGGGGGATTAAAGGGTGTTTATAACCTTTGAGGGAATTGAAGGGTGCGGCAAAAGTACTCAGGCAAAGCTCCTCTACGAGTGGCTCCTTGACAGGGGAAAGGAGGCGGTTCTGACGAGGGAGCCCGGAGGAACGCCTGCAGCCGAGGAGCTGAGGGAGTTTATTTTAAGGGAAAGGGAAGAGGTATTCCCCCCTTTTAGCGAGCTCTCCCTCTACATTGCCGCAAGGGGCTTCCACGTTGAGAACCTGATAAAACCCTCTCTTAAAGAGGGAGCATTCATAATATGCGACAGGTTCTCAGACTCAACCCTTGCCTATCAGGGCTACGGAAGGGGGCTTGACATTGAGCTCATAGAGAGAATGAACAGGGAGGCCACCGGAGGGCTTAAGCCCCACATAACCTTCCTCATTGACCTTCCCGTTGAGGTAGCCTTTGAGAGGATTAGGGAAAAGCGAAAGGACAGGCTTGAGAAAGAGAGCCTTGACTTCCACAGGCGGGTTAGAGATGGGTTTCTGAAGATTGCAGAGAGGGAGAGGGACAGGGTAGTTGTTATTGACGGAAGGAAGGGAGTTGACGAGATTTTTAGTGAAGTTTTAAAGGAGCTCTCAAGGAGGGCCGGTGCTCTTTAGCTCTGTTGTAGGACACTCAAAACAGCTGGGAATTATAAGGGAGCTGGTTGAAAAGGGGCTCTTCCCCTCAACTACGCTCTTTTGCGGGCCCGAAGGGGTAGGGAAGAGGCTGATAGGGAGAGAGCTCCTAACCTACCTAACCGGCTCTCCCTTTTCGGTAAGGGAAATAGGGTTAGAGAAACCTCCTACGATAGAGGAAATCAGAGAGCTAACCGAGTGGCTCTTTACAAAGCCGACGGAAGGGAAGGGGAAGGGAGCCCTCATAGACAACGCAGAGCTCATGAGGAGCGAGGCCGCAAACGCCCTCCTTAAAACCCTTGAAGAGCCCCCCGACTACGCCTACCTGATTTTAATCGCAAGGAACGAGGAGGGCGTTCTTCCCACAATCCGCTCAAGGTGTAGAGTCTTCAGGTTCGGAAGGCTCAGCGATGCAAACGTTGAGTACGTCCTTGAAAGGCTCGGAATTGATTACGACAAAAGGGCTATCAAAGTTTCAAGGGGGAGCCCGGGAGTTGCCCTTAAGATAGCAGAGAACCCCACAGTTTTAGAGCTCCTATCAGACTTTGTTAACCTTATGAAGAGCAAAAACAGGCTCAAGGAGATAACGGCTTTCTCCTCAAAGTTTTCAAACTTATCAAGGGAGGAAACTCTCCTCTTCCTTGACAGCCTTGAAGCGCTTCTGTCTCAGAAGGAGACAATTTTAAAGTGGGCAGATAAGATTGAAGAGGCCAGAAGGTTCTTAAGGTTCTACGGGAAACCCCAGTCGGTAATTGAGTGGCTTTTAATAGAAAAGCTTACCTTTTAATGTAGGGGTAGAGCTTACTGAAAAGGCAGACCAGCTCAACCCTGTTTGAGCAGCCGGTCTTTTTGAGAAGTTGGTTAACGTAATACTTAACCGTCTGCTCGGTAACTCCGAGCTCCCGGGCAACCTCTTTATTGGTCATTCCCTGAATCAGGTAGCCTATAACCTTAATCTCCCTATCGGTAAGGTTTGAGGCGCTGACGCTCTCCTTCCCAGCACTGACTAAGAAGTCCCTCTTAAACCACTTATCCCCCATAGCAACGGCATTTATGCACTTTTTCAAGAGCTCGGGCTTCATGTCGGGATAGACGATTCCAGAAAGGGGGTAGTTTTTTACGAGGAAGTAGAGCTCAACTTCGTCAAGCCCCGTATCAATTAAGAGGAAGTTAACCCCTTCTTTGTGGAGCTCGGAGATGGGATATTGGGTAAGTTTCGTCCTGTCTATAACAGCTACGGAGCTCTCCTCAATTGAAGAAGCAACCGGAAATCCAAGCTTCTCAAGGTACTCTCTAAAAGAGACTTCAAGAATGTAGTTATACAAAGAGACAAAAACGGCGCTCCCACCTTTCAAACCACTCAAACCACCTCCACACCTAAAAGGGATTGGTTAGCTCAATTTTACAAAAAGGGTAAAACTTAAAGTAGCGAAAAACAAACCATAGACAAAGTTAAAAAATCTCCTTCCTGTAGCCGACGATGAGGCCGGGGGAGAGCTCCTCAACGAACGAGACAACCTTTTCAAGGGTCGCGTCAACGACCTGCTTGCTGGTTCCAACCGTCACAACCCCTATCACCGAGCTCTGCCAAGAATCCTGACTTCCGACTTCGCTTACCGACACGTTGAACTTCCCCTTCAACCTCTCAAGAACCTTCTTAACAACGCTCCTCTTCTCCTTTAAAGAGTGGGAGTGGGGAATGTGGAGCTCCAACTCCAAGTACCCTATAACCGAGGCCACAGCTAACCCTCCAAGAGCTTATTCCACTCCTGTCTGATTGAATCCCTTATGTCCACATAGTCCTTCCCCTCTTCGTAGGCCTTCAATATGGCCGGAGAGAAGACCTTTTCGTAGAAATCCCTGCCCATCCTCTCAACTATCTTCTCGTCAAACTCCTTGGCGCTTGCCAACTTTTCCCACCACTTCTGGGTAGTTTTACCCTCAAGGTACTCCCTCGTTGCTCCCCTGTACTTTAACCTGTGGCCGAAGAACTTCCTTGCGGCAACAACCTTAGCAACGGCAAGGCCGTAGGCCTTTGCGTCCTCTTCGGAAAAACCGTACTCCTTCAAAGCCTTAATCCTGTTCCACTCTGCAAAGACGTCAAACCGTCTAATAGGGACTTTCGGCTTTAAAATCTCTACTTTAACCTTTTTCTCAAGCTTCTTCTCCATCTCTCCCTCCCGATTCGTTTATATTTAAGTTAAGTCATAAAAGGAGGTATAAAAATGGAAGTAAGGCACAAACTCTGGAGGTGTACCGTCTGCGGGTACATCTACAACGTAGACGAGGGAGACCCCGATAACAACATACCTCCCGGAACGCCCTTTGAAGCCCTGCCTGTTGACTGGGTTTGTCCGGTGTGCGGAGCCACAAAGGATAAGTTTGAGCCAGTTGACGAGTAATGAGGGCTTTAATAATCAGGCTCTCCTCGCTGGGAGACGTGATACTGGTCAGCTCCGTCCTTCCCGCCCTGAAGGAGAAGGGGTGGGAGGTGGAGCTCCTAACATTTAAACCTTTCGGGGAGCTCTTTAAAAACCAGCCCTTCTTGAAAAGGGTAATAGAGGTTGAAAAAGAGGAGCTAACGGGTCTCAAAAGAATAAAAAAGTTCACCCGAAAACTTGAAGGCTTTGACGCCGCCTTTGACCTCCACGACACCCTAAGAACCAAGATTTTAAGGCACTACCTCGGGTTTCCCGTTTACACGTACAGAAAAAGAAGTTTCTTAAGGCGGGTAATAACCATTTTTAAGCCATTTAAGGCAAAGTGGCTATTCGTTCCCGAGCTCTACGCCGAGGTTTTCCGAAAGGTGGAAGTGGAGATTAAAAACCCCCGCCCCTACCTGAAAGTTGACGGAGAAGCCCTGAGAAAAGTCGGAAAGAAAATCAAGGGGTTAAAGAACCCCGTCGCCGTAGCTCCCGGGGCAAGGTGGGAGGGCAAGGCCTACCCGATTGAGAGGTTTAAAAAGGTAGCAGAGCTCTTAGTAAAAGAGGGCTTCACCCCGATTGCAGTCGGCGGAAGGGAGGAGAGGGAAAAGGGAAAGGCCTTAGAGGAGGCGGGGGCGGTTAACCTGTGCGGGGAGCTCTCTCTAAAGGAGAGCCTTGCTCTTATTTCTCTCTGCAGGGGAGTTATCTCAAACGACTCTGCCGTAGTCCACATGGCAAGGGCAGTAAAGACTCCGGTTCTCTCAATTTACGGCCCCACCCACCCGGCCTTCGGCTTTGCACCCTATCCCGACGAAGGAAAGGCCTTAACCCTCAACCTTCCTTGCTCACCCTGCTCTATTCACGGGAAGACCCGATGCAGGGAGAGAAAGTGCTTTGAAATTCCGCCAGAAAGGGTGGTTGAGGAGCTAAAAGGTGTTATAAAATAGCCTTCCCAAGGAGGAGGGCGTTGAAGTTAAAGAGACTCCTTACTGAGTTTGCCGTAATCTTCCTTATAAGCTGGGTGATTGAGTTTGCCTACATGGGAATAAAAGGGGTCTTTGAGGGAACGACTCTGTCCCTCCTTGAGATTTCCCTCTCCTTTGATAACGCCGTAATGAACGCCGTTATCCTCTCCGGCCTCTCAAGGGTCTGGAGGAGGAGGTTCTTAACCTGGGGAATGGTCGTAGCCGTTTTCGGAATGAGGTTCCTCTTTCCCGTCTTAATAGTTTCCCTTACGGCAGGCCTCGGAGTGGGCGAGGTTATAAAAATAGCCTTTAAAGAGCCCGAGGTTTACGGCCGCTACCTTGAGAGTGCAGAGCCTTTAATCCTTGCCTTCGGCGGCTCTTTTCTCTTTATGGTTTTCGTCAACTGGCTCTTTGACGCCGGGAGGGAGCTCCACTGGATTAGGACTTTAGAGGAGAAGGCCGCAAAACTTGCAAAGCTTGGGGAAATAAAGCTGATAATAGCCCTAACGGTCATCTTTACCGTGGGCTACCTTAAAAGAGAGCCCTCAATAATCCTTGCGATGATTTTAGGAGTTCTGCTCTTTGAAATAGTTCACTTTATAAAGAGCGCGATTGAGTACTTTAAGGAAAAGAGGGGAATAGATGCGGGGATAGGAGCCTTTATCTACTTAGAGCTCCTTGATGCCTCATGCTCCCTTGACGGAACCGTCGGCGCTTTCGCAATAAGCCAGAACCTTATAATAATCACCGTCGGCCTGTCTGTCGGTGCCTTCATTTTAAGGAGCTTAACGGTTTACTTCGTTGAAAGCGGTAAGTTAAAAGAATTTCCCTACTTGGAACACGGCGCCCACTGGGGAATAGGGGCGTTGGGAATAATGATGTTGCTGGAGCTCTTCTTCCACATTCCGGAAGTTGTAATAAGCTCCTTAGCCCTGATTTTTATCCTCTCTTCTCTCTACTCCTCAATCAAGCGGGCAAAACCTTTACTTTAAAAATAAAAGCCGCAACTCCATTATCTTCTTCAGAATGAACTGGGCAGCCATAGGCTTTTTCGGGAAATCTGCAGAAACCTGTAGATCTGAAGCACATTCCTTCTTAAAATTCTCACATCCTTTTCAGAAATGACAAAGTAAGGGCCCTCCCCAAAGAAGGAATCGGCCACCTGCACCACCTTACCGCACTTTGAAAAAGCAACAGGGATAGCCTTCGACAGAAAGTCTGGCGCCTTTTTACTCCCCACGAAAGTTTTACTCTGGAGTTCTTTTCTCTTAAATCTCTTCAAAATTCTGTTAAAAAGACTGTAAATCTGACTCTCAAACACTTTGCAATCCGCTCTAATAACAGTAGGGTTCAGCTTCTCCAGGCTCTTAAAGTCTTCATCGGTAGCCATAACCGGCAAGTTTTCAAGATTTACAGAAATGTTGCTAAGAAAGCCCTGCTTTTTAAAGCAGGGATGAATTAGGGGAGGTGGGGGGTTATAATAGAGAATGAAGATGAAGACAGAAAAAGCTCAAAAGATTAAAGAAACTTTAAGTGCAACCAAACAGCGTAGGAAAAGTCAAGTCCCGAGGGTCTATCAGCTTAAACTCCACAATCTCTCTAAAAGAGATGAGGAGAGATTAAACAGGCTCTTTCTTGAAGCCAAGTGGCTGTATAACTACATCGTTGCGAACATTGAGAACCGATTAAACAACAATGCTTGGAAGCTTAAAGAAGTAGAGATTA
>JAMOTD010000014.1 GCA_027068415.1 Desulfurobacteriaceae bacterium
CCTGTTTAATCTCTTCTCATCTCTTTTAGAGAGATTCTGGAGTTTAAGCTGATAGACCCTCGGGACTTGACTTTTCCTACGCTGTTTGGTTGCACTTAAAGTTTCTTTAATCTTTTGAGCTTTTTCTATCTTCATCTTCATTCTCTATTATAACCCCCCCCACCTCCCCTAATTCATCCCTGCTTTAAAAAGCAGGGCTTTCTTAGCAACGTTTCGGTAAACCTGTCGTTGAAAGAGCCGATTCCGGGCGTTCCGGGGCTTACCACCGGGTAGGCCTTCACTTTAAACTTCTAAGGAGTTCCTCAATCCCCACTAAAGCCCTGCCGTCGGGGAGGATAAAGGTGGGGGTTGCGGTTATTCCGTATTTTTTGAGGACGTCCTGGGAGCTCCACACCCTTAACTTTCCCCAGTCGCACACCTTAAGGGGCTTTTCTGCTTTAAAAAACTCCTCTGCGCTCTTCTTCCGGCAGTAGGCGTCAACCGCCGCCTCAAACTCCTCCCCCTCAAAGCCTACCGGGACGAAAATGAGGGTAAACCTCTCTGAGAGCTCCTCTATCTTCTCCCTGTTCTCGCTACACGCCCTACACAGGGGATTTGTCAAAACTATCAGGGGCTCTCCCTTTCCCACCTTAAAGAGGGCCCTTTTGATTAGCTTTTCCCTATCCTTTTCCTCTATTACGACCTGAGGAACTTTCAGGAGAATTCCTTCAATAACCAACTTTCTGTCTGCCGAGATGAAGAAGGTATCTCCGCTTTCGGTTTTAACTTTACATGCGTTAAACTGGGGAAGGGGCTTAACTTCAACTGCCGCAACAACAGTCCCGGTAAGGCGGCTTAGGATTACTGAGGCCTCCTGAGGCGAGGGGCAACTTCCGTAGGCTCTTGAAAGGAGTGTTAAGGAGAGTATTATTCCCGTTAAACTTTTTCTTCCCATAACCCCAATTTTACCCCAGGGAGGCTCTTTGGACAGGGATGAGCTTAAGAGGATAGAGAGGGAGCTCCACGCCATAGAGGAGACCGTAAGTCAGATAAGCGAGAGGCTGAAAGAGAGGAAAGAGTCATTCAAGTTCAGCGATTTTGTTCAAGAGGTTGCCGGAGCAGTTCTCCTTGCCTTTCCCTTTGCGGCCAACGCCGACATATGGGAGCTTGCAAAGGAAATCTCACTCTCCCACGCTCTCTTTATCCTCTTCCTCGTTGCGGTTGCCCTCTTCTTCGTTATTGAGTACTCAAACCTTGCCAACTTTAAAGTTCAGCACGTTGCGGGCTTCCTACCCCTGCGGCTCTTTACAATCCTAACAATCTCCCTCACTGTCTCCGCCCTTGCCCTCGTTATCCTCGGGGTTTACCCCTCAATAATAAAAGAGGGGGAGTGGTTCTTTAAGGCGACAGTTCTGATTACCCTCTTTTCGGTTATAGGGAGCTTTGGCCTTGACGCCGCAAGGTGATAAACTTTTTCAAAAAGGAAGGAGGTCTTTTGATGTTTGAGGAGCTCAAAGGGGCTGTTGTCCTGATAACCGGAGGAACGAGGGGAATAGGAAGGGCAATCGCCGAGAGGTTCAAGGAGGTGGAGGCTACCGTTTACATAACCGGAACAAATCAGGAGAGAACCCTTAAGGCTGCCTCCGAAATAGGTGTAAACGGCGTTAAGATGGACGTCTCAGACAGGGAAGAGGTTAAGAGGGTAATTTCGGAGATAGTTGAAAAGGAAGGGAAAATAGACGTTTTGGTAAACAACGCCGGAATAACGAGGGATGCTCTCTTTATCAGGATGAAGGACGAGGACTGGGACGCCGTTATCAACACAAACCTAAACGGAGTTTACAACGTTACCAGGGCGGTAGTCCCCTACATGGTTAAAAAGAGGAAGGGGGTGGTTATTAACATCTCCTCAGTCGTCGGTTTTACAGGGAACGTGGGGCAGGTTAACTACTCTGCCACCAAGTCTGCCCTAATCGGCTTTACCAAGTCCCTTGCAAAGGAGCTGGGAGGAAGGGGAATAAGGGTTAACGCGGTAGCTCCCGGCTACATAACTACCGATATGACAAAGGCAATTCCCGAGAAAATTAAAGCCGAGCTCTTAAAGTCAATACCTTTAAGGCGTGAGGGGGAGCCGAGGGAGGTTGCCGACGCCGTTCTCTTTTTGGCATCGGATATGGCTTCTTACGTTACCGGAACTACCCTTCACGTTAACGGTGGACTTTTTTAACTCTTTTCTTATAATTCCAGACTGATAAATCACCAGGGAGGTTGACCATGGAAAACATTGAGCAGAAGGTAAAAGAGATTGTAGCAGATAGACTCGGCGTTGACCCCGATGAGGTTACTCCTGAGGCTTCATTTATTGAAGACCTTGGAGCCGACTCTCTTGATACCGTTGAGCTTGTTATGGCCCTTGAAGAGGAGTTCGGGATTGAGATTCCCGACGAGGATGCAGAGAAAATCCAGACTGTAGGCGACGCAATAGAGTACATTCAGAAGCACCTTTAAGCCTTTAATTACCTTTGATTTTCCATACGCCCCCTTTAAAGGGGGCTTTTTTATTTGACCTTCCTCATTTTTTCTTTCCATTCCCTCTCTTAACTTTAGTTCAAACCCCCCTTTAGGAGGAGAAATGGCGCTGATAGAAAAGAGGGAGCTCCCCTTAGTCGGCTATCAGGGAATGAACCTCGTTCACGAGAGGGAGCTTGACTATTTAAATTCCCTCTACGATGCCGTTGTTGAGGGCAGGAGCGATGAGGAGATTGACAGGCTCTTTGAAGAGTTCTTAAGGGACGTGAGGGAGCACTTCGCCTACGAGGAAGACCTTATGAGGAAGAGCCACTTCTTTGCCTACGAGTGCCACTCGGGAGAGCACAGTAGAGTTCTTGAGGAGCTTGAGGCCGTTAAGAAGAGGTGGCAGAATGAGAGAGACAGGGAGTTTTTAAAAAGGTATTTTAAGGAGACCTTCAAGCCTTGGATTACCGAGCACATCCTGACGATGGATACCGTTACCGCCCAGTGGTTAAATAGGGTTATGGCCGGGTTTACCTACTAAGTTGACAACCGCCACGGCGTAATCCCTCTCGTGGGAGATTGAGAAGAGGACTTCCACCCCGCTCCCCCCTTCAACCTCAACTCTCATCTCCCTTCCCCCGCCTATAACCCTTATCTTTGAAAGGTTGAGCTCCACCCCTATCCGGCCGAAAGCCTTGATAACCGCCTCTTTGAGGGCAAACCGGGCGGCGAGGCACCCGGGGAGCTCCCCCTTCCTCTTCCTAAAGCAGTAGTCAACCCCCTCGGGGAAGAGCCTCTTTATCAGCTTCTCGCCGTAGCGGTTGTGGAGCTCCCCGAACCTCTTAACCGAGACTACGTCAACCCCGACGGCCAGCAGCACTTTCCTACCCGTTTATCAGCTTAATCATCTTCTCCACCGCCTCTTTCATTCCCAAAAGGATTGCGTTTGCAACTATTGAGTGGCCGATGTTCAGCTCCTCAATTTCGGGGATTTCCGCAACCCTCTTGACGTTCTTGTAGGTTAAACCGTGGCCGGCGTAAACTTTGAGACCTACCTCCTTTGCAGCCTTTGCTGCCCTCTTTAACCTCTCAAGCTCCTTTTCAACATCCTCCTCGTCGTTCCTTGCAAAGGCCTCTGCGTAAGCTCCGGTGTGGAGTTCCACCGCATCTGCCCCTACCTCGGCTGCCGCCTTTATCTGCTCCTCATCGGGGTCTATGAAGACGTTTACCGTAATTCCTGCCCCCTTTAACTCCTTAACTGCCCTCTCAACCTTCTCCCTGTTACCGATAACGTCAAGCCCCCCTTCTGTCGTAACCTCCTCCCTCTTTTCGGGAACCAGGGTTACCTGATGGGGCTTAACCTCCTTCGCAATTCCTATCATCTCGTCAGTAACTGCCATCTCAAGGTTTACCCTGCTGTGGATTAGCTCTTTAATCAGCTTTAAGTCCCTCTCGTTTACGTGTCTTCTGTCCTCCCTCACGTGGAGGGTTATCTGGTCGGCCCCTGCAAGGTCTGCAATTACTGCCGCGTGGACGGGGTCGGGCTCAAAGGTCCTCCTTGCGTTCCTTACTGTTGCAACGTGGTCTATGTTCACACCGAGCCTTATTCTCCTCATCTTATCCTCCTTAAGGTTCCTGATATAAAATTATCCCATGCTCCGCTCAGGATTTACCCTTATTGAGGTTCTCGTTGCAGTTGCCGTTATAGGCTTTGCCTTCGGCGCCTTTTTAATCCTTGCCGGAAGGACGGCCCAGTCAACAGACGAGCTTTTGAAGACCACCCTCTCAACTGTTGCCGCCCACAACGCCCTCAACGAGGCGGTTTACGGGGGCAAAACCTTTACCGGTAAGGAGGTTAACCTCTTTAACTACGCAATTAAGGTCAATCAGGACTTTGAGGAGCTTATGGGTTATAGGGTCGTTAAAGTAGGGGCTGGAACGCCCGATAAGGGGGTTCTTGTTGAGCTTTACGAGGTTAGATAGGGGATTTACCCTTATAGAGCTCCTAATTGCCGTTGCCCTCTCGGCCTTCGTTTTGGTAGTCTCCTACCAGTTCTTTAACGTTATTGAGCGCTCCGGCAGGTTTGCCGTTGAGAGCTCGGAGCTCCAGAGCTCCGTTCCTCCGCTCTTTTACTCTCTCTTAAAGGACTTTGAGTCTATAAATCAGAGGTACGGGGGCTTTACGGTTGAGAGGGACCTTGACGGCAAGCTGAAGTCTATTGAGTTCTTTACCGAGGACTGCTGCTACTTTAAGGGAATTTGCCGAGTAAAGTACTGGTTCTACGAGAGCCCCTCGGGGAAGAGGTTTTTAATAAGGAGCGAAATGAGGATAAACTCAACCTCCCCCTACGGGATTGAGGTTCCAGTCTCGTTTAAGGTTAAGTCCTTTGAGGTTTATAGGCTCTCAGGAGGTGACTGGGTTAAGATGGGCTCGGGAAGGGGCGATTTAATAAAGCTGGTGATTGGGTTTAAAGGGGGAGGGGAGCTCCCCCTCGTCTTTAAAATCAGAACCTGAACATCTGGCTGATTGACTCTCCGTAGTGAATTCTCCTGATTGCCTCCGAGAGCATTCCCGCAACGGTCAGAACTTTAACTCCCTCAAATTCCTCCTGAAGGGGAATCGTGTCGGTTATAACAACCTCCTTGATGTAGCCCTCCTTAACGGCTCCCCTTAACCTCTCTATCGCCGGGCCGGAGAAGACGGGGTGGGTGCAGGCGGCGTAAACTTCGGTGGCTCCCCTTTCCTTAATGGCCTTTGCGGCATTGACGATTGTTCCGGCGGTGTCAATTATGTCGTCAATTATTACCGCCCTCTTACCCTCTACCTCTCCGATTATGTTCATTACCTCGCTGACGTTGGGCCTCGGTCTCCTCTTGTCAATTATCGCTATCGGGGAGTTCAGGACTTTTGCAAAGTTCCTCGCCCTTGCAACCCCTCCTATGTCTGGGGAGACGACGACGGTATCCTCCCCGCCCATTCCCAGCGACAGGAAGTAGTCGGTTAGAACGGGGCGGGCCTCAAGGTGGTCAACGGGGATGTCAAAGAAGCCCTCAACCTGCTTTGCATGAAGGTCAATTACTACAACGTGATTTACTCCCGAAGCCATTATGATGTCGGCAAGGAGCTTTGCGCTAATCGGGTCTCTTGGGTTTACTTTCCTGTCCTGCCTTCCGTAGGCGTAGTAGGGAATTACGGCGGTAATCCTGCCGGCCGAAGCCCTTTTGAGGGCGTCTGCAATGAGAAGGAGCTCCATTATGTTGTCGTTTGCAGGCCTGCACAGGGACTGAATAATAAAGACATCACAGTCCCTCACGCTTTCGTTTATTACTACCTGAATTTCGCCGTCGCTGAACCTTCCCACCGTTACGTCTGCAAGGGGAATTCCGAGGTTTGCCGAGACCTTCCTGGCAAGCTCGGGGTTTGCAGTTCCCGTTATGAGCTTTACCTGTTTCATCTTTCCTCTCCCCTATTCAAACTGGTTTAGTTTCTTTAAAAACTCCTTAACGTTCTTTTCCGGCTCTCCCTTAAAGATTGCCGAGCCCGCAACAATTGCCCTTGCACCCGCCTTTAAAACCCTCTCAACGTTATCTACCTTAATCCCTCCGTCAACCTCAATTATCAGCTCCGGATTTAGTTCAAGGGAGAGCTCCTTCAGCTTCTCAATCTTCCTTACAGAGCTCTCAATGAACTTCTGACCCCCGAAGCCCGGGTTAACCGACATTACCAGAACGAAGTCAAGGTAAGGGAGAATCTCCTCTAAGAGAGAAACTGGAGTTGAGGGATTTATTGCTATTCCCGCCTTTGCTCCCAGCTCCTTAATCTGTGTTGCAATACGGTGGTGGTGGACTGCCGCCTCAAAGTGGAAAGAGACCCAGTCTGCCCCCGCCTTTATGAAGTCGGGGATGTACTTTTCCGGCTCAACAATCATCAGGTGGACGTCAAGGGGGAGTTCCGTACACCTCTTTAGGGCCTCAACGACCGGAATTCCGACGGTTATGTTGGGGACGAACCGGCCGTCCATAACGTCAACGTGGAGGAGGTGAGCTCCGGCCTTCTCAACTTTCCTAACTTCCGATTTAAGGTTTCCGAAGTCTGCAGAGAGAATGGAGGGGGCAAGGAGAGGTTTCATCTGAACTCCTCCAAAGTGGCTTGGCCAATTGTAGCAGAGGGAAGGGAATAAAAAAAGGAGGGGGGAGAGCTCCCCCTCCTATCGGGGTTAGGGGTTGAGGAATTAGGCCTTCCTTTTTCTTCTCAGGAGGAAGAGGGAAGAGACGGTAATGAGGAACGAGAGAATTCCTGATGTTCCTCCCGCAGTTGCCATTGAACAGCCGCCTCCTCCGCCGCCGCTTGAAGTCTCTTCCTCTTGGGCGGTTGTTGTCTCCTCCTGCTCGGTAGTTGTTGGGGTTGTCTCCCCTTCGGGGGCGGGATAGCCGGCCTTTACCATTTCTTCTTGAACGAAGTCGGCAAACTCAGCTTCGGTGGGAACTCTGTCAACTTTTTTATCAAAGTAAGAGGAGCTCTCAACCTCCGGGTCGTAGGCGAAGTAGAGGGGGGTCTTCTGGGTAAAGAGGGGGCCGGTTAAGACTGAGTCGCTCCTGTTGGCGTGACAGTCGGCACAGTCAAGGGCTTCGCCTGCGTACTTGATGTTGTGGCTCATTCCGAAGGCGTCGGCGGTAGTTACCAGCTTGATTTCAATACCGCTCTTACCGGTTGCACCCTCAATAATCTTCTTGAGGGTAGCTATTGCGGCGTCAACCTCTTTCTTTGTGTTGATTTCGGGGTCACCGTCCTTATCAAGGGTTCCGTCGCCGTCTTTATCGTAGAGTCCCGTATCGTCTGTAATCTGAACGTCAACACCCTCGTCGTAAGCGCCGTTGAGGTTTACGTCAATGTAGTTGGGAGTTGCTCTCCACAGTGCCCAGTTTCCGCTGTTAAGGTCTTCGTCTTCCGCAATTACAGAGTTCTTCTTAACCTTCATAGAAAGAACCTTTATGGGTTGGCCCGTTTCAGGGTCAACTGCTCCGTCAACCCTTTTCGGTTTTCCGGTTTCCGGGTCAAGCTCAACAATTATGTACTTTGTAGGTAGGTTCTTATCAAGTTTAAAGGCCTTCGCAAGGTAGCGGGCAAATACCGGCTTAAACTCCCCTGAGGAGTTATCCTCAAAGAGGAGAACTCCCATCGCGTTTGCGGGCTTATACTTCCAGATTACCTTGCCGGTGTTGAAGTCCCTTTCAGGGAAGAGGGCGATATCCTCCCACTTACCGTTAACCGGGTCGCCGTAGAGGTAGCCGTGCTTATCAAGGCCGACTACTGCACTGCTGGTGCCGGCAGCTCCGTTAAATGCCAGCATCGGTAGTGTCCAATCCACCAGTTTAACCCTAAAGAAGTACTTCTTTCCTATGTGGCACGTTGTACAGGCAATTTTTTCAAGGTGTTTGTCGGTATAGCTGGGAGGTCCGAATATTCCGTCATGGATAGTCTTTGCGTCGTGACAGTTTGTACAGCTGGCACTTCCTGAAAGCTGACTCCACATAACACCGAAGGCCGGACCCGCGTTGCCTTTTGCAAAATCGTGAGAGGGAACCAGAACCGAAGAGGATGGGTAGTAACCGGTTCCGACGTACTCGTGTTTTACCGGAGCGTGGCAGTCTGTACATCCTTTACCGTTCTCTTTGTGAACGTCGTAGTTCTTGCTCCCCTCACCAAACTGCCACACAAGGGCTTCTTTCATACCGTCGGGGTGTTTAAACTTGGGGTCCTTTGCTGCTAATAAGAAGTCTAAGCCGTTAATTTTTCCATCGTTATTAAAGTCCTCAAACTGGAAGACTCCGTGGCAGTGGCCGCAGGAGAAGTCGCTCTTCCCTATGATGTTATCGCCGATAAGGTCGTTTCCGCTAAAGAGGCTTGAATCGTAGTTTATTTCGCCCGTATCCTTATTAACAGTTCCTAAAAGTCCACCGAGAGTGTCTGAGGCTGCAAAGTAGTGTTTACCGGTTAACTTGCCTAAGAGAGAGAGCCTGAACGTGAGAGTTCCCTTTGCTGCCTGGTCAATTCCGCTCTCAAGGGCCTTCTTTGAGTGGCAGTAGAAGCAGGCCGGCGCCATTGTGTTGTTAATCTTCTGGCCGTTTACGTCAACTTTCCACTCAAAAGGGACGAACTTCTTCTCTGTCTTACTCCAGGTTGCGTAGTCGCCGGGAACTTTTCCTGCGTCAAACTCGGCCTGAATGTCCGAAAGGCTCTTTTGGTAAAGGAAATTGTCCTGCCTGTCCTTCTCCATGGGGCCGCCGCCGGGGTGGCACATTCCGCATTTACCGGCGTAGTCGGGGGTTGTAAGGTCTACAAGACCGGGGTTGTCTCCCTCTTCAGGCGCCAACTGGCGGTAGGCGGGGGGTCAGAGCTTACCGTACATACCCTTGTCAAGGTCTGTCAGCTTCTCGGGAAGGCCGTGGGTGAACTCCTTGTCCCCGTACTTCTCGTAGTACTTCTTGTAGACGTCGGCAGAGAGGATTGCCAGCCTTCCCTGCTGGAAGTGGTAGGCCGTTGCGATGAAGTCAACGTCGTGGCAGCCGCTACAGCTCTGCCTTACGTCCACCGGCAGTTTACTCTCAACTACCGGGTTTCCGAATTGGTCTTTGAGGGTTACATCTGTGTGGCCGAAAGCATTTAGAGATGACAGTAGTATGAAGCCGAGGGCCACTTTCAGGCGGGTTCTCATCTTCCCCTCCTAATACTTTTGGTTTCTAACAATAATTTAGCACAATTTTAGATATTTCGCAATAAATTTAATTAGAGAATTCTGAAGAATATTTATTAAATAACGATAATTTTATTTGTAGAATCTGATAAAATTATGAACTACGGAAACTTTCCGGGGAGGTTTAAGGTGCTTAAGGACTTTGGAGATTTAAGGCCAAAGATAGGCGAAAGGGTCTTTATAGCCGAGAATGCAACGGTTATAGGGGATGTTGAGATAGGAGACGACAGCTCAATCTGGTTCGGGACGATTTTGAGGGGAGACGTTAACTATATAAAGGTAGGAAGGTGCACCTCTATTCAGGACGGAAGCGTCGTTCACGTTACGAGGAAGACTCACCCTACGGTGATAGGCTCATACGTTACGGTGGGCCATGCAGTAAAGCTCCACGGCTGCACAATCGGGGATAACTGCCTTATAGGAATCGGGGCGATAATCCTTGACGGTGCCGTTATAGGGGAGAACTCAATAGTTGCTGCCGGAACTCTTGTTCCTCCGGGAAAAGAGTTTCCTCCGGGGAGTTTGATTATGGGCTTTCCCGCTAAAGTAAAGAGGGAGCTCACCCCCGAGGAGATAGAGGGCTTGAGGGAGCACGCTTTAAGGTACGTGAAGTACAAGGACGAGTACCTATCCCTCGGTTTTTAAGCTCTATATTTAGTTTTCGGAAAACCGTTTTTATAAGCAGTAATGGGAGAGATTTTGAAGGATAAGTTGACGGAGAGAGAAAGGAACATTCTCTTAAAGATTACCGAGCTTTATATAAAGGAGGGAGAGCCGGTAGGTTCAAGGACTCTCCAGAAGACCTATGGCCTCCCTTTTAGCCCCGCAACCATAAGGAACGTTATGGCAGACCTTGAGGATAAAGGCTACCTCTACCAGCCCCACACCTCTGCCGGAAGAATTCCCACAGACGAGGGGCTGAAGGTTTACATAAACAGCCTCTTTCTGGCTCTCGGTAATAGAGACGAGACTTTGGTGGGGAGGCTCATTGACTACTTAAAGAGCGAAGGGGTGAGCGACAGGGACGAAATCCTTGCAAGGGTTCTTGACTTCCTCCAGTCTCTAACCGGGTACGTGGGATTCGGGATTAACCTCGTTGAGAACCTTACCGTTGAGTCTATTACTCTCGTTAAAGTGGCTTCCGACAAGGTTTTGATGGTGATTAACTTTAGGCCCGACTACGTCCTCCACAGGGTTATAAGGGCTTCAATTCCCGAGGGGGAGCTCCAGCGTCTGAGCCGCACCCTTACCCAGAAGTTTAGAGGAAAGAGCCTGAAGGAGGTTAAGAGGGAGCTCGTTGAAGAGATTGACGGTTTGAGGAGGGAGATTTCGGAGCTCTCCTTCCGCCTGAACGCTCAGATTTTAAAGAGTCTAAACGAGGTTAATCACCTTGAAATTCACGGAACTGCAAACCTCGTTAACATAGTTTCCGACGACATAAGGAGAATGAAAGAAATTCTTGAAATCCTTGAGGAGAAGAACCTCTTCCTTGAGATTCTGAGGAAGTTCCTCGGCGAGAAGAGGGAGGTCTCAGTAATTTTGGGCTCCGAGACAAACATTGAGCCCTTCTCCTCATTCAGCTTCGTTTTAGGTAAGTACAGGGTCGGCTTTAAAAACAGCGGAGTTATAGGGGTTATAGGTCCCAAGAGAATGGACTATTCTCAGGTTATCCCCGTTGTTGAGAACGTGGCGAGGGCCCTTTCAATAATCCTTGAGAAATAGTAAAGCCGGAGCCTTACTGCACACGCCCTTCAGGCTTACCGTTGCTCCCTTCCGGGCCTGGCGGGGTTCACCCTCCGGGCGTTGCAGAGACCCCGGCGTATATAAATTTACGCTTCCTTTTCCTGTGTGCAAGCGCGGTTATTGAAGGCTTACCTTTTCCCGGCTCTTTAAGGCCTTGAGGAGCTCCTCCTTTAACCTGTCAACGTTGACCCCGTAGAGCGTGCCGGAGTATCCTTCAAGGAGCTCTAAGGCATTTTGAAGTAAAAGCTCAAAGCCTCTGGTATTAAAGTTTTCAAGGTGGTAGTAGGCAACGCCAATCTGGATTAGGGCCTGTAAGAAGTCCCTGTCTTTACCGAACTCGCCCATCCAGACTTCTTCTAAAATCTCGTGAACTTCAAAGTAGAGTCCCTTTTCAAAGAGGAGTTTTGCCAGCTCAACGGTTTTTCCAATCTCCTCTCCGGCCGGCTCAAAATCTTGCGGGAGGGTTTCAAGAAATTTTCTGTAGGAGAGGGCTTTCTCTTTAACGTACTCCTTTGTGTAGGGGTCTTCTTCCTTGATGTTTATGTTAAGGTGGGGGATCAGGGAGGAGCCGGAGAGGACGGCCTC
The DNA here is from genome assembly GCA_027068415.1 of Desulfurobacteriaceae bacterium. GTDB lineage: Bacteria > Aquificota > Aquificia > Desulfurobacteriales > Desulfurobacteriaceae > Thermovibrio. Next base: position 11,577 of record JAMOTD010000014.1, read on the forward strand.
TATGACCTCCTCCAGCTCCCTCAAAGCCCTTTTATTTTTCTCCCTCAGGTAATCGCAGAGGTTGTGGGCAAACCAGTTCCTTATCTCAAACAAATCCATCAGTTTTCTTCTCCGACAACCTCGTCGGGGTGGGCAATCCTTCCCATTACTGCCGAAGCCGCCGCAACTGCCGGTGAAGCGAGGTAAACTTCACTTTCGGGGTGTCCCATTCTTCCTACAAAGTTCCTGTTTGTTGTTGCAACGGCCCTTTCGCCCTTGGCGAGGATTCCCATGTGTCCGCCCAGGCACGGCCCGCAGGTGGGGGTTGAGACGACGCACTCGGCATCAAGGAAGATGTCAATTAAGCCTTCTTTAAGGGCCTGTTTGTAAATCTCCTGCGTTGCGGGGATTACTATGCACCTGACGTTGGGGTTGACTTTCTTCCCTTTGAGGATTTGTGCCGCAATCCTCAGGTCGCTGATTCTTCCGTTTGTGCACGAGCCTATTACAACCTGGTCAATGGTGACGTGTGTAGCCTCTGTTACGGGCCTTGTGTTTGAAGGGAGGTAGGGAAATGCAACCTGAGGCTCAATCTTTGAAACGTCTATCTCGTAAACTTCAGAGTATTCGGCGTCGGGGTCGGACTTGTAGAGCTTGTAGGGTCTTTTAGCTCTTCCCTTAACGTATGCGATGGTCTTTTCGTCGGGCTCAATTATTCCGTTCTTCGCTCCTGCTTCAATTGCCATGTTGCAGATTGTGAAGCGGTCGTCCATGGGGAGCTCCCTTATTGCCTCTCCCGTGTGCTCCATCGTTTTGTAGAGAGCTCCGTCAACTCCAATCATTCCTATAACGTAGAGGATTATGTCCTTTCCGCCTACCCACCTCTGGCGCTTTCCGTAGTAGATGAATTTCATCTGCTCGGGAACCTTAAACCAGACCTCTCCGGTTAGCCACGCGTAGGCCATATCCGTTGAGCCGACGCCCGTTGAGAAGGCTCCGAGGGCCCCGTAAGTGCAGGTGTGGGAGTCGGCGCCGATTACGACGTCTCCGGGAACGACTACCCCCTGCTCGGGTAGGAGTGCGTGCTCAATTCCCATCCTTCCTTCCGGCCAGAAGTGCTTGATTTTAAACTCTTTAGCAAAGTCTCTCATCATCTTAACCTGCTGAGCGGCCTTAATGTCCTTGGCCGGAACGAAGTGGTCGGGAACGAGGGCTATCCTCTCCCTGTCCCAGACCTCTTTAACTCCGAGCTCCTTAACCCTCCTAATTGCAATCGGGGCGGTAACGTCGTTTGCAAGGGCGATGTCAACCTTGCACATTATCAGCTCGCCCGGGTAAACTTCGTTTTTTCCTGCGTGCTCTGCCAGTATCTTCTGGGTTATTGTCATTCCCATCTTTAAACTCCTTAACCTTCGGGTTTTAGGGCTGAAATTATAGCAACGGGGAGCTCTTTTCAATTAAAATTGAGGCGGCAAGGAGGGAAAGGTTGAGAGCTCTCTTCGGGGGAAGTTTCAATCCGGTTCACTTTGGCCACCTGATTTTGGCAAGGGACGTCTTAGAGGACTTTAACCTTGATGAGGTCATCTTCGTTCCGGCCAACCTGCAGCCGTTAAAGGGGGAGCTCTCAATTCCCCCGGAGGTTCGCCTTGAAGTTTTAAGAGTTGCGGTTTCTTTAGAGCCCCGCTTTAGGGTCTGGGATTACGAAATTAAAAAGGGAGGAGTTTCCTACACTTATCAAACTCTTGAGGAGTTTATTAAGCTCTACAAAGAGGAGCCCCTATTCATAATGGGAGCAGATTCCTTCAACACCCTTCCCCTATGGAAAGAACCCCTGAGAATTCTTCAGATTGCCCGCCTTATAGTCCTCTCCCGCCCCGGGTTTGAGCCCGAAGTTGAGAGGGTAAAGAAGGAGCTTGGAGTTGACTTTACGGTTGGGTATTTTGAGAGGGGGAAGGTTGAGGCCGGGATGGAGCTCCCCAAAGTTTCCGTTTACAGGGGAAGGCTCATTGAAATCAGTGCAACCGAAATCAGGGAGAGGTTAAAATCGGGCAGACCGATTTCCTACATGCTCCCCGAAAGGGCCGAAGAAATCCTGAGGAGGTGGAAAGATGCCGTTTAGAAAGATGTTTAACAAGATGACCCTCAGGGATGTTCCTCCCGAGGAGTTAAAGGGCAAGAAGCTCTTTGTAAGGGTTGACTTTAACGTTCCCATTGAGAACGGCGTAATCCTCAACGACAAGAGAATCAGGGAGGCCCTGCCCACAATCAATTACCTCATGGACCACGGAGCAAAAGTTATCCTCTGCTCCCACCTTGACAGGCCGAAGGGCTGGGACCCTAAACTGACCCTAAAGCCCGTTGCCGAGAGGCTCTCCCGACTCCTTGAGAGGGATGTTAAGTTCATTCCCGACTGCGTCGGGGAAGAGGTTGAGTGGGAGGTTAACAACCTTAAAGAGGGTGAAGTTGCTCTCCTTGAGAACGTAAGGTTCTACCCTGAGGAGACAAAGAACGACCCTGAATTCGCAAAGAAACTTGCAAAGCTTGCCGACATCTACGTTAACGACGCCTTCGGAACTGCCCACAGGAAGCACGCCTCAACCTACGGAATTGCCCAGTTCGTTCCCCTTGCCGTTGCCGGCTTTCTCCTTGAGAAGGAGATTAAGTACCTCCAGAAGGCCCTTGATAATCCCGAAAGGCCCCTCGTTCTGATAATCGGCGGCTCAAAGGTTTCGGGTAAGCTTGAGGTTATTGAGAACCTCTTAAAAATTGTTGACAAGATGTTAATAGGCGGGGGAATGGCCTACACCTTCTTAAAGGCAATGGGGCACAGCGTAGGTAAGTCGCTGGTTGAGGAGGAGCTCCTTGAGACCGCCAAGAGGATAATGGAGGAGGCCGACTCTAACGGCGTCAAGTTCTACGTTCCCGTTGACAGCAACAACGCCGACGAGTTCTCCCCAACCGCCCATACGAAGCTGACAACCTACAAGGAAATCCCCGACGACATGATGGGGCTTGATATAGGCCCTGCAACTGTGGAGCTCTTCAAGGAGGCCGTAGCCGATGCCAAAACTATCCTCTGGAACGGCCCCATGGGGGTTTACGAGTTTGAGAAGTTTAGAGTCGGAACCCTTGAGGTTGCAAAAGCAATTGCAGAGAAGAGGGACGCTCTAAGGATTGTCGGCGGCGGAGACAGCGTTGCCGCAATTGAGGAGCTCGGCCTTGAGCACAAGTTTGACCACGTCTCAACTGGAGGAGGAGCTTTCCTTCAGTTCCTTGCAGGTAAAGAGCTCCCCGGCGTAATGGCCTTAACCGACAAGCCCTCCTCTTAGGGGGGGCTTCCCCTAATAGACTATTACGTTGACGCCCCTTGAGGTTAGGTAGGAAAGCTCTGCGGGCTTATCAACCGAGTCTATCAGGAACCAGTCTGCCTTCTTGGTTGAGACCAGAAGACCCCTTATCGTGAACTTTGAGCGCTCCCCTTTAGAAAGGGGCGGTTCGTAGAGGACGAGGTCAACCAGCTTGTTGGCAAGGGGGACGAGGGCGAGAATGTTCTCAATGTCGTAGAGGAAGTTTCCCGTTAGGACGACGACCTTATTCCCTTGGAGCTCCAGCTTAACCTTGTCTTCCGGGTCTACAAAGTCGTAAACCACGTAGAGCTTCAGCTTGGGGAAGAAGAGCCCTTTATCCTTTATAACTCCGCTGCTACCTGTTAAAATCTCTATAACCGAGTTAATCTTCGTTAAACCGCCCCCCCCTACAATCCTCAGCTTTCCCTTTCCCTCCTTCGTGTCCAACTTCCTGTAGGGGGGCTGAATTACCGCTATTCCGTAGGAGTTGAGGAGTTTTACCAGCGACGGAGGTGTATCGGGTTTCCTGTTTATTACGGTTCTCTGGCCGGTAAACTTGTTGTACCCCATGTAGTCGTACTTGTAGACCAGAACGTCTTTCTCTCCCAGAATTAACTTTCCGTTCTTCTGAATAGAGGCGAAGTTCTCCGAGAGGACTTCGTCTATGAGGTTTTCAAACTCCTTGCTTCCTATAACGGTAAAGCCCGCAGACTCAAGGGCTTTCCTCATTCTTTTCCTGATTTGACCGGATAGGTCAACTATGAACCTCTTTCCTCCCGCTTCAACTATCGGGTTTCTCTTTAAGTTCAGCTTTCCCGCGTCAGTGAAAAGGAAGCCCTCGTCCTTTACCTTTACACCTACGGTTTTTAGGAACTTAAAGTCCCTCTCGGAGAACCTTCCCTTTTTTACTCTTTCCCTTTTATCACTTTCGCCTACCGGCAGTCTTATTACCTGACCTGCGTAGATTAGGTTGGGGTCTCTAATTTTGTTAATCTTTGCAACTTGGTAGAGGAGATTTTTAGGAATTTTAAACCTGTTCATAATTTTTAGGAGGGTGTCGCCCCTTTTAACTTTGTAGACAACGAACCTCGGTTTTTCACTCCTGTAGCTCCTCTCCTTGACTATGTCTATCTGGTAAACGGCGGCCGGCGAGGGGCTTGAGAGGAGGAGCAGGGCTATGAGAGCTCTTTTAACCATCTTTCCATGTCCCTTAAAGCTCTTTCGGCGAGGTACTTTCTCCTGTTAAGTTTACCCTTAATTCTCCTATCCGGAGGAGGTAGAAGGCCGAAGTTTGCGTTCATCGGCTGGAAGTGTTTAGGGTCGGCCGTTGTAATGTACTTAAGAAGGGCACCCACCATCGTGGTCTCCGGCGGGTAGACCGGCTCCCTTCCTTCGGCCAGCCTTGAGGCGTTCAGCCCTGCAATTATACCCGTTGCCGCAGACTCTGGATAACCCTCAACCCCCGTTATCTGTCCCGCAAAGAGGACCCTGGGGTTTTTCTTGAGCTGTAGGGTTCTTAATAGGAGCTTAGGTGAGTTTATGAAGGTATTCCTGTGGATGCTTCCGTACCTTGCAAACTCTGCCTTCTCAAGGCCGGGAATCAGCCTGAAGACCCTCTTTTGCTCGGGGTACTTGAGCTTCGTCTGAAAACCTACAAGGTTAAGGAGGGTTCCCTCCCTGTTTTCCTTCCTCAGCTGAACCACGGCGTAGGGCTGTTTCCCGGTTCTCGGGTCAATTAGTCCCACCGGCCTTAAAGGGCCGAAGAGGAGGGTCTCTTTACCCCTCTCCGCCATCTCCTCAATCGGCATGCAGCCCTCAAAGTAACAGGCCTTTTCAAAGTCCTTTAAGGGAACCTTCTCCGCCTCCATTAAGGCCTTGTAGAACCTTTCGTACTCCTCCTTTGTCATGGGGCAGTTGAGGTAGTCGTCACCGCCCTTACCCCACCTTGAGCCCCAGAAACACTTTGAGTAGTCTATGGTGTCGGCGTAAACTATCGGCGAGATTGCGTCGTAAAAAGAGAGTTCCTCCTCTCCCAAGTACTCCCTCAGGTACTCAGAAAAGGCATCCGAGGTCAGGGGGCCCGTTGCAACTACGGTTATTCCCTCTTCGGGAATCTCTTTAACCTCTTCCCTGATAACCTCAATGTTCGGGTGCTTTTCAATCTTTTCGGTGATGTAGTCGGCAAACTTTTCCCTATCTACGGCCAGGGCTCCCCCGGCGGGAACGCTCGTCCTCTTTGCCGCCTCAATAACGAGGGAGTCAAGGAGCTTCATCTCCTTCTTTAAAAGCCCCCGCGGGGTCGTTATCTCAATTCCGCCGAGCGTATTTGAGCAGACGAGCTCTGCAAGCTTATCGCTCTTGTGGGCGGGGGTGCTCTTCTTGGGCCTCATCTCAAAGAGCCTTACCTTTTTACCCTCTTTGGCAGCCCTGTAGGCCGCCTCCACTCCCGCAAGGCCTCCTCCTATTACGTTTATAACCTCTGCCATCTTCCTCTCCGTTAAATAAATTCTCTCTCAAAGATAGTCTGAAGGAGGGAAAGTTGCCCGCAATTTTGAGGGATTTGGAGGAGCTGAAGAGGGTTGTGGGGGAGCTCCGCTCTAATGGAAAGAGAATCGTCTTTACAAACGGTTGCTTTGACATTCTCCACGCAGGCCACGCCGACTACCTTGAAAGGGCCAAGGGCTTTGGAGACTTCCTGATAGTCGGAATGAACAGCGACGGCTCTATCAGGAAGATTAAGGGGGAAAAGAGGCCGATAGTTCCCGAAGAGATGAGGGCAAAGCTCCTGTCCTCCTTAAAGCCCGTTGACCTGGTCTTTATCTTTGAGGAGGAGACCCCTCTAAAGGTGATAGAAACCGTTAGGCCGGACGTTTTGGTTAAGGGGGCAGACTGGCCCCTTGAGAAGATTGTGGGAAGGGAGTTTGCCGGCAGGGTTGAGAGGATTCCTTTCAGGTACGGAATCTCAACTACGAGGATTATTGAAAGGGTCGTAGAGCTCTACTGCTCTAAAACCTCCGGCGGAACTACTGCGTAGGTCTTTGAGACCTTCCTTGAAAGGGCCTTTACCGCATCGGTGGGAGCAACGGAGGAGAGTTCCTCAACCCTGTCTCCCACCTTTACCTTTATCACGTCTTTCTCGTCTGGGGAGTAGTAGGAATAGGCGACTTTAGAGGGCTCAACCACCTCAAAGTAGTACTCGGGGTTAAGCCCCATCTTCTCAACCCTCTCCCTTAGCTCAAGAAGGAGTGAGGGGCTTACCTCAACCGTCCTAAAGAGCTCCCTCCTGACGAACCTTCCGCACAGCTCCCTCAGAACGGGCTCCTTCCACTCCTTAAGCTCGTAGATTGCGCAAATCAGGTGGCCGTCTGTCAGGTTGAAGAAAGCCTCCCTGTCTCCGTCTTTCAGTGCCCTCTTCAGGTTTCCGTTTATCGGCAGGTTTTCGCCGCTCAGCAGGAGTTCCTTTATCCTCTTAACGATTTTCTGAAGGAGAACCTGGGCCGAGAGGTTCCCCCTGTGGAAGTAGACCGCCCAGTACATTTGGTACCTTGACATTATGTAGGCCTCAAGAGCGTTGAAACCCTTAAAGCTCCAAACGAGCTCCCCGTCTTCAAGGAGAGCCGAAATTAAAATCCTGTTGTAGTCAATTCTTCCGAATGCGACTCCGGTGTAGAAACTGTCCCTCCTTAAGTAGTCAAGCCTGTCGCAGTCAAGCTGGCTTGAAACGAGCTGATAGGTAAAGGGAAGGGGATGCTCTTTTTTAAGGATTTTCTCAACCTCTTTTAGGAGCTCCCTCTCTATCCCTGCCTCCTCCTCAAGGAGCCCGAGAGCGTAAACCGTCAGCTCCTCGTGCCCCTGAGGGAGGATAAACCTCTCAAGGGCGTGGGAAAAGGGGGAGTGGCCTATGTCGTGAATCAGCGCTGCAAGTTTTACGGCCTCCTTTACGAAGGGCTCAACTTTAAAACCGTTAAACTCAAGGTAAGAGAGGGCTTTTTCGGTCAGCCACGAAACTCCGAGGGAGTGCTGAAACCTCGTATGCTCGGCTCCCGGGTAGACGAGGTAGCAGGGGCCGAGCTGTCTTACGTACCTTAACCTCTGAAGGAGCCTGCTTGAGATTGCCCGGTAGAGGGGAGAGTCCTTCTCAACTGCGACGAACTCCTCGTAAACCGGGTCCATAAAGAGTTTATGTCTCTTCACCCTTACACTCTCTACAGATTCCGTAGCACATCAGTGTACAGCTTACGGGCTCGCCCAACTCCTCTATTTTACTCCTGTCAACTTCGGGAATCAGGTCAAGGTCAACGATTTTACCGCACTTTATACAGACGAAGTGGCTGTGGGGCTCAACCCTTGCGTCGTACCTGACCTTATCTTTCAGGGTGGGAACCCTCTGAACGAGTCCGGCCTTCTCAAGGCTTGCAAGGGTTCTGTAAACGGTTGTAAGGGAAATACCTTCAATTTTATCCTTTAGCCTCTCGTAGAGCTCCTCTGCACTCGGGTGGTCCTGCCTTGAGGCAATTTCCTTGTAAACTGCAAGCCTCTGGGGAGTGATTTTGAGCCCCGAGGCCTTTACCCTTCTCTTAAACTCCTCAACTCTATCCTTAAGCATTTCTCTTCTCCTTCGGAAAACAATTTGCACCTTTAAATATAAAGCTCTTCTCTTACCCAAACCTGTCGCCAGCTCTAACTCTGTAGCCCCTTATAAACTCGTCTCCTGAGATTTCCTTCCTACCCTCAGGCTTAATCCTTAGGATTTCTAAAGCCCCTTTCCCCGTTGCAACGATGAGTCTTTTTCCCGCTTCTATTACCTCCCCCGGCTCTCCCTTCCCCTCTGCCGGTTTTACCTTTGTAAGCTTCACCATCTTTCCCTTGTAGTAGGTGAAGGCTCCCGGCCACGGCGTAAAGGCCCTTACCATGTTGAAGATTTCTTCAGCGCTCCTTTCCCAGTTAATTCTTCCCATCTCCTTGGTTATTTTCGGGCAGTAGGTTGCCTTATCGTGGTTCTGGGGCTTTGGCTCAATCTCTCCTTTGGTGAACTTGGGAATCGTCTCGGTTAAGAGCTCCGCCCCTACCTGAGCCAGCCTGTCGTGGAGGGTTTGGGCGTTGTCCTCCTTTTTAATCTCAACTTCCCTCTGCGAGATGACGTCTCCGGCGTCAAGCTCAGGGATTACCTTCATTATCGTTATTCCCGTCTTCCTCTCGCCGTTTAGCAGGGCCGCCTGAATCGGTGAGGCTCCCCTATACTTGGGCAGGAGTGAGGCGTGGACGTTTATTACACCGTACTTGGGCAGTTTTAAGAGCCAGTCGGGTAGGATTTTCCCGTAGGCGGCAACGACAATCAGATCGGGGGAGATTTCCTCAAGGATTTTCTTCAGCTCCTCGTTATCCTTAATTCTTTCAGGCTGGTAGACCTTCAGGCCGAGCCTTTCGGCCTCAACCTTTACCGGCGGGGGCTTTAACCTTTTCCCCCTTCCGGCGGGTTTATCGGGCTGGGTTATTACCAAGGGAATTTCATATCCGGCCTCTTTTAACGCTTTGAGTGAGGGAACTGCAAAGTCGGGCGTTCCCATGAAAACAACCTTTAACCTATTCACCGAGAACCTCCATAACTCTCCGGGTCGGTATTGCACCTTCCCTTAAGACTTCAACCTTCCCCTTTAAGAGGGAGACGAGGGTTGAGGGCTTGCCGATTACCTCTCCCTCTACACAGAGGGGTATCAAACTCCCGAAGTACTCCTCACACTCCTTACAGCAGGTAGCGGGCTTTAAGCCCGACGGGTTTGCGCTGGGGGCGAAGAGGGGAGTTGAGAGCTCTATAACCTTTAAAAGAAAGGGGTCGTCCGGAATTCTGATTGCAAGGTTATCCCTTTTAAAGATTTCCCTAAAGGGGGAGCTCCCTTTTAGCGGCAGGATAACCGTAAGGGGTGCCGGAAAGATTTCCCTTAGCCTCTCTCCGAACTTCTCGGGAATTAGAACTCCCAGCTCTTGGGCCTCCTCAAGGCTCCCAAAGAGGACTATCAGGGGCTTACTCCTCTCCCTTCCCTTTACCCTGTAAACCTTTTCAACGGCCTCGGGGCTCAGGGCGCTTCCCAAAATCCCGTAGAGGGTGTCTGTCGGGGAGCAGACCAGCTCTCCTTTCTTTATGAACTTTGCAACTACGGGAGCACTCCCGGGGCTCTTCTTAACTACCTTCATTTCCCTCTTTTAGCTCAAGAAGGTGTTTGTTGTAGAGGAAAATCAGCTCCCCCTTCTTACACTTGAGCTCCCTTGCAACCGGGTTGCACTTGGCCTTCAGAATGAAAAAGATGTCCTTGTCGTAAATCCCGTCTAATGTCTCAAAGTTGGCCTGACCCTTTGAGATTACGAAGTAGGCCCTTTTCCAGTGCTCCCTAAACTTTTCGGGTGCCCTTTCAAGGTCAATTCCTATGACGTCGCTTCCGCTGTCAATGACCTCGTCAACCAGCTCTGCAATTCCGGTCTTTATTGCGTCCTCAACGGTTGCGTCGTTAAGGATGGGAGCTCCCCTAACCGCTAAGACAACCTTCAGCCCCCTCTCTTTGAGCTCCCTAACCAAGAACTTGTCAAAGACGATTTCCCCCGCGTTATCTGCAAGGTAGAGGGCGGTTTTTCCGGGAACGAGGAACCTCTCAAAGATTGCCTCGTCGTAGTAGGCGAAGGGGGTCTTAAAGAAGTTCTTTATCTCCTCCTCAAGGTCAAAAACGCTGGGAACGGCAAAGTCTATAACGTTCCCCAGTGCTGCCAGCTTAACCGCAACGGCCAGCCCGTTTTCGGCCTTCTGGTAGTACTCTTGGTAGAGGACGGGCTCAAGCTTCATTGCAATTGAGTTGTACTTTTCCTTGAGTGCTTTAAAGGGGTCGTTAATTTTTGTCTTCTCCTTAAATACCCTGTGAATAAAGGTTGCGTTGTAGCCGGGAGACTTTTCCGGTCTTAGGTTTTTGTAGATAAACTTTGCCGCCTCCCTTTCAACCTCTATCGTCTTTTCCTCCTCAAGTCCGCAGGCCTTGGCCGTCTTTACGATTTGGTTTAAGAAACAGGGGAGGCACTCGGGGTAAACTCTCATCTTATCCCTCTAAAACTTTTCTCTTCATCTCTTCCCTGTAGGCCTTTAGCTTCTCTTTGAGCTCGGGGTACTTAATTGCCATTATCTCAACAGCTAAAACTGCAGCGTTCTTTGCCCCTGCCTTACCGATTGTTACCGTTGCAACGGGAATTCCGCCGGGCATCTGGACTATTGAGAGGAGGGAGTCAATTCCCTTTAGGGGTGAAGCGTCAAGGGGAACTCCGATTACCGGCAAAACCGTCTTTGCCGCAATAACCCCTCCTAAGTGGGCTGCGTAGCCTGCTGCGGCGATTATTACGTCGTACTCTTCCTCGGCCCTCTCACAGAAGGCTAAGACCTCGTCAATAGTCCTGTGGGCAGAGAGAACTTTTACGTCGTAGGGAACTCCGAACTCCTCAAGGGTCTTTGTGCAGGCCTCCATTACCGGCAGGTCCGACTTGCTCCCCATCACCACCGCCACCTTCTTCATCTACTACCTCCGGCACTATCGGTTTTGAGAGGTTACCCGCCTTGTCTACTGCAAAGAGCTCCACCTTAGCCGGGCAACCAGTGAACCTAAAGTATATTCCACCTGTTTTAAATTTTCTCCCGTCAGCAACTATTAGGTAGTTTCTGACATCCTCTGAAGGGGAGGGCTCCCACACGAGGATGCACTCCTTACCTTTAATTAAGAGGGCCTCCTTCGGAGGGGCGGGCGGGACTCTGTCCTCGGGTATTACGGCCAAAGGCTCGGTAAACCTTCCCTTTAACCTCTCCTTTGAAAACCTCAAAAGGTAGGTGTAGCTCCTGCCGTTAACCACTCTCCTATCGGTGAAGGTGTTTTCCTCCTCCCTTAAGAGGGCGTAGGGCTTTAAGAAGGGCTCCTCAGCATCTTTAAAGACTTCAACCTCGTAGCCGGGGTGGGGAGCGAGCTCAATCTCAACAAAACCGTCCCCTCCGTGGGCTTTTATGACTTCGGGAATATCCTCAATCGGCTTCTCTCCCGTTGTGCAGACCGGCTCACTTCTTTGACTTTCGTGCCCCTCATAGAGGGCTACTACAGAATAGCACCTCTTTTCCCCCGCTCTTATGGGGCTATCCTTAAAGTAGTTCTTCTTTACCTCAACCTCTCTCTTTCCGAAGTTGACTATTACCCTATAGCTGACCTTTTGGGGCTGTGAGATTTTCCTTCCGTCGCCGAACCTATCAACTCTCTCCCACCATACAAGCGGTGAGTCGTACTCCTGAGCCGGAGGGTGGACTTGAGGAGTTGCAGGCCGGTAGATTAAGGGAGGTTTGGGAGCTCCCCTGTGGCCGCACATCGTAAAGGAGAAGAGGAGGGGTATGAGGGGAAGGAGGAGAAGTTTTCTCAAAATCTAAAAACCTCCTTTAATTTGTTGCTATAATTTTCTCAAAATTCCCCAAAAAGGAGGTCCTACCGTGCCTTCAATTGATGTAAACCAGATTTCAAAGGGAATGAAGTTAGAAATTGACGGAGCTCCCTACGAGATAATAGACTACCAGCACGTTAAGCCCGGTAAAGGTCAGGCCTTTGCAAGGATTAAACTCAAAAACCTTAAGACCGGCAACGTTGTTGAGAAAACCTACAAAGTAGGAGAGAAGCTTCAGCTTGCCGATTTTGAAGAGAGGGAGATGGAGTACATTTACAACGACGGCCAGTTCTACTACTTCATGGACGCCAAAACTTACGAGCAGGTTGGAGTTCCTGCAGAAGCCCTCGGCGAGAAAGCAAAGTTCCTCAAAGAAAACACTCCCGTAATGGTTCAGTTCTACAAGGGCGAGGCCATTTCGGTTAAACTTCCCAAGAGCATCGTTCTTCAGGTCGTTGACACAGAGCCCGGGTTTAAGGGAGATACCGTCAGCAACGTAACAAAGCCTGCAACCCTTGAGACCGGAGCAGTAATTCAAGTTCCCATGTTCATAAACCCCGGAGATATGGTCAGGGTAAACCCCGAAACGGGAGAGTACATAGAGAGGGTTAACGTAAAGTAGGAGGGAGTCTTGATAGAGAAGATAAAGGAGCTCCTAAGGAGCCTTGAGAATACCTCCCTTGAAGAGATAGAGCTTGAGGCTGAAGGTTTTAAGCTGAAGGCGAAATTTAAGAGAGAGGGAGCCGGTGCTCCAGCTAAAGGAGTGCCAGAAACTCCGGTTCAGCCGGCCGCCGCTAAAGAGGAGAGCGAGGAGGAGAAGGAGTACTACGTAGTTGAATCACCGATGGTAGGAACCTTTTACAGGGCTCCCGCTCCGGGAGCAGAGCCCTTCGTTAAAGAGGGCGACTACGTTGAGAAGGGGCAGACTCTCTGCATAATAGAGGCCTTAAAGGTTATGAACGAGATTGAGTCTGAAGTTTCGGGAATAGTCAGGAAAATCCTCGTTGAAAACGGCCAGCCGGTAGAGTACGGTCAGCCCCTCTTCTACATTGAGCCGAGGTAGTAGATGTTTAAAAAGATCCTCATAGCCAATAGGGGAGAGATTGCAGTAAGGATTATCAGAACCTGCAGGGAGCTCGGGATAAAGACCGTTGCCGTTTACTCAAAGGCCGATAAAGACTCCCTCCACGTCTACCTTGCAGATGAGGCGGTCTGCATCGGAGGGCCGCTTCCTCAGGAGAGCTACCTGAACATTCCTGCGATAATTGCCGCTGCCGAGCTTACCGGGGCGGACGCGATCCACCCGGGCTACGGCTTCCTCTCCGAAAATCCGGGGTTTGCCGAAATCTGTACGGCGTGCGGGATAAAGTTTATCGGCCCCTCCCCCGAAACGATGATTTTGATGGGAGACAAGGCCAAAGCGAGGGAAGTTGCTATAAAAGCGGGAATTCCCGTAGTCCCCGGCAGCGGAGTTGTAAAGAGCGTTCAGGATGCCCTTGAGTTTTTAAAAGAGGTGGGCCTTCCGGCACTCGTAAAGGCTGCCCACGGTGGCGGGGGCAGAGGAATGAGGTTAATAGAAAGCGAAGAGGAGGCCGAGACCCTTATAGTTACCGCGATGGCCGAAGCTGAGGCAGCCTTCGGGAGCGGTGAAGTTTACCTTGAGAAGTACATCGCAGAGCCCAGGCACGTGGAAGTTCAAGTGGTTGCAGACTCCCACGGAAATGTTATAACATTTGGAGAGCGCGAGTGCTCTCTTCAGAGGAGGCACCAGAAGATATTAGAGGAGTCGCCCTCGCCCTTCGTTAGTGAGAGCTTAAGGAGAGAGCTCTCTAAAGCTGCCCTCAAACTTGCCGAGTATATAAACTACGAGGGAGCAGGAACTGTTGAGTTCCTCGTTGATAAAAGCGGTAATTTCTACTTTATTGAGATGAATACAAGAATTCAGGTTGAGCACCCTGTAACCGAAATGGTATCAGGAAAAGACCTTATAGCCCTGCAGATTTCTGCGGCTGCCGGAGAGAAGCTTGACATAGGTCAAGCCCGATTAAGCGGCCACGCAATAGAATTTAGAATTAACTGTGAAGATTACGAAAAGGGCTTTAGGCCTGCTCCGGGTAAGATAGAAAAACTTCTCCTGCCCGGGGGCTTCGGGGTTAGGGTAGATACTTACGTTTACGAGGGCTATAACGTTCCCGTTTACTACGACTCTCTCCTCGGGAAACTAATCGTTTGGGGAGAGACGAGGGAGGAGGCGATAAAGAGAGGGAGAAGGGCCCTATCTGAGTTTGTTATTGGAGGGAACCTTAAGACCCTTATACCCCTTCATCAGAGGATTTTGGAGAGTGAGCCCTTCCTTAAGGGTAATTACGACACCAAAACCCTTGAGGAGGAGATTTTACCCAATATAGAAGAAAAAGCGGGTTCTTAAGCGTAGTTAAAACCCGGTTTACGGAGGAAACAGATGACCAGCCAGACCAAGTCGGAAAAAGTCAAAGCTTGGCTAAAGGAATACCTTTCGGAGTTCGGAGAGTACAGCGGAACGATAGAGGAGCTCTCCCAGCTTGCAGGAGCCTCCCCCTACCTCATAAAAAAGGTTGTAGGTGAGCTTGAGGAGGAGGGATTTCTCAAGGCGGAGACCAAAAGGGGTAAAGGGTTAGTTATAACCCTCCTTGAGGAGAAGAAAGAGGAGGAGGAGGCCGTGGAGGAGAAAAGGGAGGAGAGCTTAGAGAAGGCCGAGAAGAAAGAAGAAGAGAGAAAAGAAGAAAAGAAGAAGGAGAAGAAGAAGTCACTTCAAGACCAAGTTCTCTCATCTCTTCTGGGTAAGAACGTTACGGTCTTCCTCATCAGCGGAACGAGGCTTGAGGGAGTTCTACTTGACTTTGACAACTTTACCCTTGCAATGACGGCTCCCAAAGGGAAGTCCCTTGTTTACAAGCACGCCGTTGCAACAATCCTCTTTGAGTAGGTTATAAAGATGAAGAGGTATAAGACTTTAGAGGAAGCTCAGATAGAGCTCATAGAGCTCCTTGAGGAGAGAGGAGAGTTCAGGGGAACACTTGAGGAATTAGCTCAGGAGCTCTCGGTTCGCCCTGAGAACGTTAAGCCCCTCCTTCAGCTCCTTAAGTCCTCCGGCGACATCGTTTACGAGAAGGTTGACGAGGAGCTGATTGTAAGGCCGGCAACGATGATGCCGGTAATCCCTCCCGTCCTTACCAAAGAGCAGGAGAGGGAGATTGAGGAGAAGGTAAAGGAAGGCTACAAAGTGGTAGCCTGTTCAACCATGGGCGGGGTTCAGAGTCGGGAGCTCCGGAGCATGCTGGGTAAGAGGATAATCGTCTACTTCAGGAACGGCAGTAAAGTTGAGGCCAAGCTTAAGGGGTTTGATAGATTCTGCCTGAGGTTAAAAAACTACATGGGAAATATCCTTGCCTACAAGCACGCCATTTCTACGATTGTCTATAAGCCGTAGGAGAGGAAGTATCCTTTGTTCCTCACGCTCTTTATCTTTAAAATAGGTTCAATTTCACTTACAACTTTCCTCAACCTTGACATGTAGACTGGAATGTTGTCCTTCTTTATCCCCAAAAGGGAAAACCTCTTGTAAGGAACGACCTCTCCGGGAGACTGGAAGAGTTCCTTGAGGATTGTCCCCTCCTTGTAGGAGAGCTCCCTCTCTTTCCCCCTTCCCGTAGGTATTATCTTCTCAAGTTTTGAATAGCTCAGGCTCGTAATCAGGTTGATTATTGAGCCGTTTTTTAGCTCAATCTTGACGTTCTTTGCCGTCTTAAAGAGGGCTTTGAGAATTGAGAAGAGGGTAAGGGGATTGTAGTTTGAGAAGTAAACGTTGGGAGGCAGAGAAATCCCCCTCTCCGAAAAGTTGGGGTAGTACTCTCCCGTCAAAATTACGGGAACGGGGGCGGAGAGCTCCGTTTTCCTCCTGATTTCTTCCATAGAATTGATTGAAATCAGGAGAAAATCGGGTTTTGGGCTGTGGCTTTCAAACCTTGAGAGGTGAAAAGGAGTGATTGAGAGGTGAATTTTCTCCACTTTGCCCACCCTTTCAAGGAGGAGGCGGGCCCTTTTGTCCTCCGGAATGACGCCGATGTTGTAAATTCTTTTCATCTTTCCCCCTCGCGTCAGAAGTATTAAAATTTTTTAAAGAAATTTTCCGTCCACTTCTTGGAAGCAATTGTACAAAATGCCTATTTAAACATGGATTAAATTTCAAAAACTTTAACCGTCTCCTCCCGGTGAGGGTATAATTTCCTTCCCTAATTTTAGGAGGAAAGTGGTGGAAAAACTCTTAAAGGATTTAAATCCACAACAAAAAGAGGCCGTTTTGTACTTTGATTCTCCCCTTCTGATTCTTGCAGGAGCGGGTTCAGGTAAAACCAGAGTAATTACTTACAAAATTGCTTATATGGTTAAAGAATTATCGTTCACTCCCGAAAGAATCCTTGCGATTACCTTTACCAATAAAGCCGCCAAAGAGATGAAGGAGAGGGTTGAAGCTCTCTTAGGGGCTCAAACTCCCGTCTTAGTTTCCACTTTCCACTCCTTCTGCGTTAGGCTTTTAAGGAGTTTTGGCCGTGAGTTGGGGATTGAGAGGAACTTCATAATAGTTGACGGCGACGATAAGAAGAGGCTTTTAAAAGAGGTCATAAAGGATTTAAACCTTGACAGCGAGCTCTACTCCCCCCAGACAATCTCCTCACTAATCAGCAACGTTAAAAACGGCCTCTTTACGGCCGAGGCGATGCTCTCCCATTACCCGAAGCTCTCCGAGCTCTATAACGTCTACAACGAGAGGCTCAGGAAGTTAAACGCCCTTGACTTTGACGACCTCCTATTAATGGGAAGGGAGCTCCTCTTAATCCCCCACCTTCAGGAGAGGCTCTCAAACCACTTCCAGTACGTCCTGATTGATGAATATCAGGATACCAACAAAGTCCAGTACGAAATAGCAAAAGCCCTTACCCATAGGAAGGGGAACATCTGCGCCGTGGGAGACGAAGACCAGTGCATCTACACCTGGAGGGGCGCCAACATAGACAACATTCTCTCCTTTGAGAAGGACTTTAAGAACGCCAAAATCATAAAACTTGAGAAGAACTACAGGTGCACCGGAACAATCCTTGAGGCGGCAAATTCCGTAATCTCAAACAACAGGCTCAGGAAGGGGAAGGAGCTCTACACCGATAACCCCAAGGGTGAGCCCATACGCCTCTACAGGGCAGAGAACGAGGTTGACGAAGCCCTCTTTATTGCCCAAACGGTTAAGCTCCTTTTAAAGAGGGGAATCTCCCCCAAGGATATTGCAATCTTCTACAGGACAAACTCCCTCTCAAGGGCTATAGAGGACGCCTTAAGGAGGGAGGGAATCGCCTACCAGATTGTCGGAGGAGTAAAGTTTTATGAAAGGAGGGAAGTAAAGGATATTCTCTCCTACTTGAGGCTTCTCCTCTTTGAAAGAGATGAAATTTCCCTCATGAGGGTTTTAAACGTTCCTAAAAGGGGTTTGGGAAGTAAGAGTCAGGAGGCTTTAAAGGAGCTCCTTAATAGGGGGCTTACCACCACCGAGGCCCTAAAAGAGCTTGAGGGCTCCTTGAAACAGGAAAAGCAGAGGAGGGCCGTAAGGAAGCTCGTTGAGACCCTTGAGCTCTTAAGGGATAAACTTGAGGAGCTCCCACCTTACGACTTCCTTTCACTTTTGATTAAGGAAATCGGCTACGAGGAGTACCTGAGGAGCGAGTTCCCCGAGGAGTGGGAGAGCAGGCTTGAGAACGTAAGGGAGCTGGGGAACACCCTTCAGGAGTTTGCCGAGAGGGAGGGGCTTAGGGGCGGGGAGCTCTACACCGAGTTCCTCTCAACAGTTGCCCTCTCAAGCGAGCAGGACTCCTTGAAGGAGGGTGAAGAGAGGGTGGTTCTGATGACAGTTCACGCCTCTAAGGGGCTTGAGTTCCCCGTCGTCTTTGTTGCCGGCCTTGAGGAGGGGCTCTTCCCCCACGCCCGCTCAACCGACACCAGCAGCGAGGTTGAGGAGGAGAGGAGGCTCTTTTACGTAGCGATTACGAGGGCAAAGAAGCTTTTGACTTTAACATACGCAAAAGAGAGAAGGCTCTTCGGTTCAAGGCGTTTTACTACTCCTTCACGTTTCCTCTCGGAAATTCCTCCCCACCTCGTAAAAGAGGTTAGGAAGAAGGTTAGGGGTGAGGTCTCACCTGCACCTTCCCCCTCGGCCGGGAGCTCTCTTGAGGTAAAAGAGAAACCTCCCAAACTGGTCTATCACGCCAAGTTCGGTAAAGGCGTAGTAAAAAGGGTTGAAGGGGATAAAATTACTGCGTTCTTTGCCAACTACGGCCAGAAGACGATTTTGAGGAAGTTTTTAAAAATCCTATCTTAGGAGGTTAAGTTGAAGCCCATAAAGAAGAGGCTCTTAACTCCCGGCCCCACAATGGTTCCCGAGAGGGTTCTTGAAGCCCTTTCAAGGCCTACCCTCTACCACCGCTCCCCGGAGTTTAAGAGGATTTTCCTTGAGACGAGGGAGCTCCTAAAGAGGGTTTTGAGAACCGAAGGGGAGGTTTTAATTCTCACCAGCTCCGGAACGGGAGCCATGGAGGCGGCCGTTTCAAACCTCTTTAACCCCGGCGACAGCGCCGTTGTTGTTGTAGGAGGGAAGTTCGGCCAGAGGTGGCAGGAGCTGTGCCTGACCTACGGAGTTGAGCCGGTTGTTATTGAAGTTGAGTGGGGTAGGGCGGTAAAGGTTGAGGAGGTTAAGAGGGCCCTTGAGGAGAACCCCGGCGTTAAGGGCGTTCTGGTTCAGATTTGTGAGACCTCAACGGGAACTATCCACCCCGTCAGGGAAATCGGGGAGCTCCTTAAAAACTACCCCGAAGCCCTCCTGATAGCCGACGGAATCACGGCCTACGGCGTTTACGACATTCCCACAGACGAGTGGGGAATTGACGTTGCGATAACCGGCTCCCAAAAAGCCCTCATGACCCCTCCCGGCCTTGCGGTAATCTCCCTCAACGGCAGGGCTCAGGAGAGGTTGGAGCAGGTTGAGGAGAGGGCTTACTACTTCAACTTGAAGAAAGAGTTAAAACAGCAGAGGAAGGGACAGACCGCCTACACCACCGCTACCAACCTGGTCGTTGCCCTTAATGAGGCCCTGAAGATGATAGAGGAAGAGGGGCTCGGAGAGGTTGCAAGGAGACACGCCCTCTTGGCTGAGGCCACAAGGGAGGGAATTAAGGCCCTCGGGCTGGAGCTCTTTTCCGAAAGCCCCGCAAACGGCGTTACTGCCGTTAGAGTTCCCGAGGGAATAGACGGACAGGAGATTGTGAAGATTGCAAGGGAGGAGTTCGGAGTAACCATCGCCGGAGGGCAGGAGCACCTTAAGGGGAAAATCTTCCGCCTTTCCCACATGGGCTACGTTGACATCTTTGACGTTTTAACCGGCCTTGAGGTTGCCGAGTTTGCCCTGAAAAAGCTCGGCTACGACTCCTTTAAGCTCGGCTCCTCGGTGGGGGCGGCGATGGAAGTTTTTTCCCAAAAAGGTTAAGATGGCTTTTAAACTTTTAGAAAAGGAGATTTTCCGATGACCAACTACCGCTACACAGTAGAGTACACCCTTACCGCCCCCGACGGCAGCGTAATTGACACGACCGAGGGGAGGGAGCCCTTCACATTTACAACCGGTCAGAACGAGGTTATTCCCGGCTTTGAGAGGGAAGTTCTCCGGATGGAGGAGGGAGAGGAGAAGACCTTTACCCTTCAGCCGTCGGAGGCCTACGGCGAGAGGAGAGAGGAGCTCGTTGAGAGGGTTCCGAGGCAGGCCCTTCAGGGTATAGAGCTCCACGAAGGTCAGGTTCTTCAGGGAACAACCCCCGACGGAAGGACTTTCCTCGTAAGAGTTCTCTCCTTTGACGATAGTGAAGTCGTCCTTGACCACAACCACCCCCTTGCGGGCGTTCCCCTTACCTTTAAGGTTAAGGTTTTAAAGAAGGAGGAGGTTTAGGTTGAGGTCTGCTCGCCTTGAAGAGCTCCCTCAGCAAACGGTAAGCAAGCTCATATTTAACCTCGTCGTTCCCAGACCTATTGCCTGGATTACGACAGTTTCGGGAGAGGGGGTAGTAAACCTCGCCCCCTTCTCCTTCTACAATGCAATAACCACAAAGCCGCCCCTCTTAATGGTCTCAATCGGGAAGAGGAAGGACGGGAGTTTAAAGGACACTTCAAGGAATATTAGGGAGACCGGCGAGTTTGTCGTTAATTTGGTGAGTGAGGAGCTCCTTGAGAAGATGCACTTAACCGGAAAAGACTTCCCTCCCGATGTCAGTGAGGCTCAGGAGCTCGGGATAGAGCTTGAGCCCTCTTTGGCAGTAGAGCCCCCGAGGGTTAAGGATTCTCCCGCCTCCTTAGAGTGTACCGTAAAAGAGATTATTCCCCTGGGCTCAACCCCGATGGACGTTGTAATAGGTGAGGTTGTTGCCGTTAAGTGGGATGAGGAGCTCCTTGAGACCTCAAAAGGCCTCGTCGGAAGGCTCGGCGGTAAAAGCTACTGCGTTGTAGGTGAGGAGATAGACCTTTCACACTTAAAGTAGTTTAAAGGGGGCGGGCATCTGCCCGCCTCTAAAAAATGAGAGCAGGTATTGTTGTTATTGCCAGTTTCAATAATTATTAACCTATAGTTTAAATGTCAACCTTTAAATCCCCAGCTCCAGGGGTCGGGTTTCCTTATGGGGCTCGGTATTCCCAGCTTATCCCAGATTTCGTCAACTTTTCTCTTAACCCTCTCGTCCATCTCAATATCCGGCGGCCAGTCCCTCGTAAAGCCCTCGCTCTTCCACTTCCTCGTTGCGTCAACCCCCATCTTGCTCCCGTAGAAGGGTAGCGGTGAGGTGTGGTCCAGGGCGTCAACGGGCCCTTCGCTGAAAAAGACGTCCCTCTTGGGGTCAACGTTATTTCCCCACCTCCAGATAACCTCTCCGATGTCGTGAACGTTTACGTCCTTATCAAAAATCACGATGTTCTTCGTAAAGCTCATCTGCCCCAAGCCCCACAGTGCCGAGACAACCTTCCTTGCGTGCCCCGGGTAGCGCTTGTCAATTGAGATAAAGGCAAAGTTGTGGAAGACCCCTTCAATCGGCAGGTTCATGTCAACAATTTCCGGTAGCTGGGTCTTAAGCAGGGGGAGGAAAATCCTCTCCGTTGCCTTCCCGAGGTAGCAGTCTTCCATCGGAGGTTTCCCCACAATCGTTGCCGGGTAGATGGGGTTTCTCCTTCTGGTTATCTTGGTTATGTGGAAGACTGGGTAGAAGTCCGGGAGGGAGTAGTACCCCGTGTGGTCTCCGAAAGGCCCCTCAAACCTGAACTCTTCAGTGTCAACGTACCCTTCTAAGACTATCTCGGCGTTTGCCGGAACTTCAAGGTCAACGGTTTCACACTTAACCATCTCAACGGGCTTGCCCCTTAGAAAGCCCGCAAAGACCATCTCATCAACGTCTTCGGGCAGGGGAGCCGTTGCCGAGTAGATTACAGCCGGGTCGCCCCCTATTGCGACGGCAACGGGGAACCTCTTAATCCCCATCTTCTTTGCCTTCCAGAAGTGCTTAGCCCCGACTTTGTGCCAGTGCCAGTGCATTCCGGTTGTATTCTTACTGTAAACGTGAAGGCGGTACATACCGCAGTTTCTCTCGCCGGTTTCGGGGTCTTTTGTGAATACCAGCGGTAGGGTTATGAACCTTCCTCCGTCCTTTGGCCAGCAGAAGAGAATCGGGAACTTTGAGAGGTCGGGCTCTTCAATTACCTCCTTGCAGGGAGCTTTACTCTTTGAAACCTCTTTCGGAAATATGTCGGCG
This sequence comes from Desulfurobacteriaceae bacterium, assembly GCA_027068415.1. Lineage (GTDB taxonomy): Bacteria > Aquificota > Aquificia > Desulfurobacteriales > Desulfurobacteriaceae > Thermovibrio. The sequence continues at coordinate 33,214 of JAMOTD010000014.1, forward strand.
ATTTTTTTGAGCTCTACCAGTTTTTTCAGTTTATCTATGAAGCCTGAAGGCTTTTCCGGTTTAAGGAGCTTTGCGGCTCTCCTTCCTATATTGTCGGGGTCGTCCTCAAGGGCCATCTTGAGCCTCTTGTAGCTTGCAAAGAGGTTTATTGCAACGGGAATGTTCCTACCGTCAACGTTTTTAAAGAGAAGGGCCGGAGCTCCCGCCTTTACCGCCCTATCGGCTATTTCCGTTATCTCAAGGTAGGAGCTTACCGGGTGCTCAATTTCAAGGAGCTCTCCCTCTTCTTTAAGTTTTCTAATAAAGTCCCTTAAATCTTTGTAAGCCATAGTTTCTCCCGGCGAATTTTTGTAGAATTCTACCACTTGACGGAGGGCAGAGATGGTTAAGCTAAAGGAGATAAAAGATTTCCTTGAGTCGCTGATTCCCCTCTCCCTGCAGGACGGCTGGGATAACTCCGGTCTTCAAGTAGGTTGGGAGGAGGCCGAGGTAAGTAATGTCGGCTTTGCTCTTACGGTATCAAGGGCGGTTATAGAGGAGGCCGCACGAAAGGGCGTTCAGCTGATAATTACCCACCACCCCATAACAATTTCCGGCGTTAAGGCCTTGATTCCGAATAGCTATCCGGCTCTTCTCTACCTTGAGCTCGTAAAGAGGGGAATCTCCGTTTACGCCCTCCACACAAACCTTGACGTTTCTCCCTACGGCCCCACAAAGTTGATAGCCGACGAAATTGGCCTTGAGGGTGAGCCGATTGTTGAGAAGCCCCCCTACGGGCTGGTGGGAAGTTTAAAAGAGCCCGTGAGCCAGAGGGAGCTCTTAGGTAAACTCCTCTCCTTTCTGCCCTTTGACGCCTTTAGAACTGTAAACTACAGATCCGATGAGCCTGTTGAAAGGGTTGCCGTCTGCTCGGGAAGCGGAGCATCCTTTATAGACCTTGTTCACGGCAGGGCTCAGGTTTACATAACGGGAGACGTTAAGTACCACGACGCGATGAAAGCTTTTGACTTGGGTCTTACGGTTTTTGATATGGGCCACTTTGGTACCGAGAGGCTCTTTTTCCTTCCGCTGAAAAAGCTCTTGTCTGAGGCCTTCCCTTCGCTTAACTATTTAGTCTTTGAAGAAAAATCCCCCTTTGAGGTGGTAAGAGATGCTTAACGAGAAACTTCTTGAAGTTCAAAACCTTGAGATAGAGGCCATAAGGCTTGATACCAAGATTAAAGACATTGAGAAGAGGAAGAGGGAGCTCTTGAGGGAGCTCTCGGAGATTGAGAGGAAGGTTGAGTCTGCTAAGGAGAAGTTAAGGGAGAAGGAGAGGGAGCTCTCGGAGCTCAAAAACTTCGTTGAGTACAAGAAGCTGAGAATAGAAGAGCTCAACAGACAGAAGGAGAGCGCAAAGAGCAGAGAAGAGTTTAAAAAGATTTTGAGGGCAATAGCAAAGAACGAAGACGAGATAATAAAGACGAAGCAGAAAATTACTATGGTTGAAACAGAAGTTGAGACTCTTAAAGAGGCCTACGAGAAGGTTAAGAAGCAGTTTTCTCCCCAGATTGAGAGGCTGAAAGAGGAGATTGAGGAGCTCTCTTCAGAAGCTGAGCTTTTAAAGAGGAAAAGAGATAAAGTCCTTAAAGAAATTGAAGAGATAAAGGCTCAGCTTGACCCCTCAGAGATAGAGAGGTTTGAGCAGCTAAAGAGCAAGTTTAACGGCTTGGTCTTTGCCGACATCTCCACCGGAGCCTGTGAAGGGTGCGGTATGACCTATTCCCCTGCCGAGTATAGGGAGCTCATTAAAAACCTCACTCCCGGTAAGAGTAAGTGCCCCTACTGCGGAAGATTTGTTTACCTTAAGAGGTAGGGGGGCTCCCCCTACCTAAACATCAGTTTCCTTATAGAGTTTAACTTGCTCTTTTATCCTTCTAAAGACTTCTTCTCCGAGGTTCTCCTTTATCACTTTGGCTGAGGATCGGCTTATCTTCTTTATAGCTCCTCTCTCAATTAGGTATTCAAGGACAGACTTTCCAGTTGAGTCCTTTTTAAATATGTGTTCAGGGTTTATTCCAAAAAAGCCAATTTGACTTAACTTGTAACCCCTTTCCTTCATTAAGTTTTCATAGTTTTTAACCAATTCCTTTACTAAAGCGTCCCTTAGCTTTTCTTTTAAGTTGGTATTTACGTCCTCAATTGGCTTTGAGATTGTTTTGGTTAAAAGCTCTTTGGAAAGTTTAAAGGAAACAGCCCACCTAACAAACTTATCGTTAACGGTTATTGGAAGTGCGTTAATGTCCTTTAACTCAACCTTAAGTACCCTATTTACTTGGGATACGATCTCCTTTAACCTCCTTGCCCCTAAGTACTCCTTGTTGTTTAGTTCTTCACAGACCCTTGCAATCTCAACTAAAGCACTCTCTTTTACATCAACAAGGATACCTTCAATAACCTCGGGTATCTCAAATCTCTGCCTCTTTAATATTTCTAAATAGTCCCTAAAGCCGAGTTTCCTAACTTTTGCCTTTACATCAAGTCTACCCTTTAGTTCAGGGATTAGCTCATCGGGGGAACTCTGGGAGAAGGAGCCTGACAAGATAAAGGTAAGGAACGTTGTGTCTATCTTCCCTTCCTCATGGGTTACAACTGTTCCCTCAACCATCGCTAAGATAAAGTTTTGAAGGGGACGGTAAAATGACTCACTGTCCCCATCCCTTTCATCGATTAAGATCTTGTCTATCTCATCTATAAATACAATCCCAAAGGGTCTATTGTAGATACTTTTTTGGTTAAATTTAACAAAATCCCCCTCTATTACATACGAGATAAGCCACTTTAGGTTCTTAACAGTTTCCTCTACCCACTTTTCTTTCCCAAATTTGTTAAATAGCTCTTCAATAACCTCGTCTTCGCTTAAGAAGACTGTTGCTGCACAGAACTCAAGGCCTACTAAGAATTCTAAGGGAGAAGGTTTTGCCTTTTTCAATATCTCAATAGCCTTTTTCTTTACTAAGACATCGCGTGCCATTTGGCTTAGCTTAAGTAGGTTTTCAGGGGTTAAAGCCTTTTTAAAGTCTACTGCAACAATTTCTTGAACGTCCCTTCCTTTGTAGCCGGTTAAGGTATAGTCCGATATACAGGTCTGGACAAAAGGAACGTCAAGGACTTTACTAATACTCCTTGAGATTTGGGTCTTACCGCTCCCTGTAGGACCCATTAATAGTATGTTGTGGGGTTTTATATCTTTTTGAAGGGCAAAAGCTTCAAAGTTTTCACATACTGCAGAAGCAATGTCCTCTACTGCACTCTCCTGGCCCACTATAAACTCGTTTAGCTTTTTTGATATGTATGAACTTGCATAGGTTAACATGGCTCCCTCCTAAAACTCAATGTCTTTCTCGTTAAAATCCCCATAGAGATAAAATTCAATCTCTATTTTTCTATTTTTAGTTAGGTACTTTGTTAGTTTCTCTTTTATTACTTCCCTGCCAGCCTTTAGGACTATTTCAAAATCTTTGTCCTTTAGAATGTCCACAAGGACGTCTTCGGAGAAGAACTCGTAAGTTATTTTTCTTAGGAGCTGTACGTTTAGTATCCTATCCCCTGAAAAGTTTCTCAGTTCAGCCATAAGGATTGTTGCAAAGTTCTTTGACTCGTTGAAAGTGAACACGTCAGGGTCAAGGCGGATAATTGCAATATCCCCCTTTGGTATAAAGATTTCAGAGTGGAAGTTAAGCTGTGTTGGGAGCTCCTCACATATTAAGGCTACATTTGAGTTCCCTAATCTTTTAATAGGAACGAGTATGTCTCCCTTCCTTAAGACTGGGGATTTAAAGTCATTTTCCTTCTCAATTGAACTTAGGATTAGCTTAATTTCATCTTCACTTTCGACTTTCTGGCTCTGTTCTAAGTCCTTTTTGAAGATAAAAATAGGCCTAAGCTCTCTCATTCCAACTTTTTTAATTCCCTTTGAGTGTTCAAAAGTTGAGGGGAGCTCTATCATTGGAGGTGTTTGTTTTGAAAGGGGAGAGTAAATTACTTCAACGGGAATTTGTTTAAAACTGAAGGTTTTTTTATGTCCGGTTAACTTACTAACCAGTTGAACTATAAAGTCGTCTGGAGTTAAGTTTTCCTTTTGTGTAAGAATTATTAAAACTTTATTATCGTCAATAGGAAAGGTTTTATGGTTGTAAAAACCCTTTAGCCAACCAAGATTGTACTTTGCCATGAATTCCGTACAAATATAGATTCCATATGGGAATCCTTTGTTGAGTAGTTTTATAAGACCAAGTAATGGTTCAAGCTCAAGTAAGTAGGATGTTGTACTATCAACTTCTGGGAGATTCTCAGCCACTATTCCAGGGGTAGCTATTGGAACAACCTTCTCCTTGCCTGGTTTAATTTCAAGGTCAAAACCATACTCATTGTTGAGTAAGTGTTTTAGAATACTAAAGTCGATTGAGAGTGTAGATTTAAGGTTCAACATCCCTTTAAAGAGTTCTGGTAAAATAACTAAGGGAGCTCTATGGTGTTTCTTTGATAGCTCCAAGACTTCTTTCAAAACTTGAATGTCGAAAGTTTCGACTGGCTTTTCCTCTATTAGGCTAAGAATCCATTTTAAATCTTGTGAAGAAAGAGATACTTTCTCCATTTTAACCTCCAAACTTGGTTTCTTAATTCAATCTTAATTCCCGTACTAAAAGAGAGAAACTGTTAAAATTTCAACCCTTTTTAAAAGAATAGTCCTTTGCTAAGTTGAACTTAGCAAAAATTGTAAAATAACTCTTTGGAAATTTCCTATCAGGAGGGTGAGATAATGGTCTATCGTTTTCTCTCCCTGACAGCAGCTCTTTTAATAGTTGGAGGTTGCAAAACCCTTAATGAGGTTACCCCTGTAGTAGTAAGTTCAATAGAAAAGGGCAAAGTAAGGCCTGAGGAAAAGAGGAAGATTGCCTCTATTGTCGTAAAGGATGTTTTAGAGAACATAGATAAGGTGGAAAGGAAGGCGGGAGAGAACAGAGCCCCAAAGGCAAAAGAGGTAGTGTCTCAAAAACCCAGGGAGGAAGAAAGGCCTTCAAGAATAAAAGAGAGTAAATTTATGTCCTTTGATTGTGGTCCAATTGTAGCTCCTTACGTTGTTGTTTCTGCTTTTGGTCAGTGTTTGGTTTTCCTTGAGGGAGAGGTTCCACTTAAAAAAGCTAAGAGATTTTATCAACTTAAAGACCTTACTCCTGGGGAGCTTACGTATGTAATAAAGTATATGGTTATAAAGCGAAAGGACCCTGAAGCTAATGACAAACTTCTATACTACTTAGGAAGATATGACAGGTACCTCTTTTTAGGGGTTAAGAGGGATCTCCTTAGTAGCGGCATTGTGCCTATTCTACCTGAAAAGAATGTGCTTTTGCTTCCTAATGATGCCGATTTTTATCAACCCTATTCAGAGTATAGAAAGCTCTTAGCAAGGATGTTGTATAAGAATTCTTCCGGTAGGATATTACCTATTTCTGTTAAGGTTGTGAAAAATAAAGAAGAAAAAGCCGAAGCTGATTCAAAGGTAGAGAGTTTCCCTGTTGATAGTAGCGATATTCACTATAATCCAAAAGAGGAGAAAAGGTGGCCCTATAAAAGAACTGTTAACTTAGAAAAGGTAAAACCATGAGAAAGGCTCTTAGTTACATATTTTCCTTTACTTTCTTTATTCTTGTTCTAAAGATCCTTTACTTAATTGCTGAATTTATATATAATTCAACAGTTCTTGATATTCTTTCTTCTCCCTCTGTTGATAAAAATGTCGTGGAGAACCTTGAAAACTTTGCCCATATTATCTCTGCTTTAGGAACGACTCTTCTTATTATAGGCTTTGTTTACCAGAAATTTCTTTTTAACTTTAGAATGCCTCTAAGGGTTGCTGGTGGATTTATTGCTTTTACTCTTCTTTTCTCTTCTTTCTATAAGTTCTACGATGAGCTCTTTGCTTACATTTTTGAATCTCTAAAAAAGAACGAGCAGGTCTACGTAGGGAGTTTTTATGTAAACCTTTTGAGAACTGGGATTATCAACGGTAACTTTGAGTATCCTTCAATCATTCCAGTTAAAGCTTCAGATACCTTTTCCCTGGAAGATAGAGTTATGCTTGCCAATACTTATCTCGTTCTCCTTTACGATAGTAAGATAGTTGAGAAGTTTCACAGTTCAGAGGTTGTTGCAAGTCTTGCAACACTCTTTTCTGAAAGTCTTGGTATCGACCTTGATGCAAAGTGGAACTCATATAAAAGAACAATGAAACAGATCGAGGAGTTTTGGAAACTTTACAAAGAGAAGGTTCAGGAGCTTAATGTCAAATTAAAGAGAGAGCTTTTACGTAAGGAGGATGTTTATAGAGAACTTCTAAAAGTTCTTCAGACAAAGTACTGGAAAGAGTATCAAGAGAGGAGGGTAGAGTTTTATAGAAGACTTAATAGGGAACTATCTGATGAGAATGTAGATAGGATAGATAAAGAGCTTAAGAGGTTTTTCAGGTATAAGTTCCTTAAAAAGGCTCAACGGCGTTATAGAGCAGAAATGTACAAGAACTTCCACCACTACATTCCTCCCCGTGAATGGTGCCTTTACAACGGTAATAGGAAGCAGTGTCCCTCAAAAGAGAGGATTAGGAAGGTTCTTTTGAGGGAGGCAAAGAGGGAGTTTAAAGAGAAGTTTTATATCTCCCCAGATATATATAGCTTTTCTGATTTCATAAAAGCTATCGAAAACATTTCCTACTACCGAGAAAAGATTAGGGCTGAACTCTTTAATAAGGGTCTAATAGTACCACATACTGTTGAGTTAAGAATTTCTTCTCCTGAAGGCTTTTATAGGACTTATGGACCATCGGTCAGGTACACTTTAGAGGCAAAGTTTGGCTCATTAATGGAAAAGTACCTTAAAAGGAAGGGGCTTCCTCCATTTTCGATCCCTCCCGGTCTTTCAAGAAGTGAATTTTTAAAAAAGGTTAAAGAATCGCTCTCTAAGTACTATGGGAACGTACCTTTATTTTTGAGTCAGAAAGGCTTTTACAGGTTTTATGTTAAGAACCTTCTTCCAAACTCTGTCGAGGAAATAGAGGAGAATAGGGCTATTGAGGAGTTTGCTGACCTTTCACTAAAGCTGGTAGTCATTCCTCCGATTGCCCTTATGCTCTCTTCTGTTATTGGATTTTTAAACCTTATTACTCTTCTCCTCATGCCGCTAAATTTCTTAGTCAAAAAACTATTTAAAGGGAAAAGGCTCACTATATGGATCGCTGGTGCTCTTATCATTTCTATTCTCATTATTTATCCTTTAAAAGCTCAGGAAAGACCTGGGAAAGTATATCAGGTTTTTCTTAAACTTGAGAATAGGGAGCTCTCCCTAAAAGAAAGGGTTCTTGTTGAGGGAGCAAGGTGGTTGCTTTATGTTGAACCTTACGCTTACAAGATTGGTAGTTTCCTAAGGGAGCATCTGCCTTCTAAATTGAAGAGGGAGTATAAGCAGGTTTTCAAGCTTTGAATTCATTGAGGGAAAATAAAAATGGCTCCCCGGGCCGGGCTCGAACCAGCGACCTGGTGGTTAACAGCCACCCGCTCTACCAGCTGAGCTACCGGGGAGCTTTGCTATTCAAAAATATAGGAATCCCGGTTTCGGGTGTCAAGGTTTTGCGAGCAGTTTTGAGGTATAAAAATCGGCTAACTAAAGTTTAAGCTGCAGTGTTTTACAGAACCCTATTCGGCTTTTCATAGAACCTTTTAAAGTGGCGGAGGGGGCGGGATTCGAACCCGCGGTACCCCTTGTGGGGGTACACACGATTTCCAATCGTGCCCCTTCAGCCAGGCTCGGGCACCCCTCCGTGCAGAGGAAAATATAGTGAATTTTAAGGCAGTTGACAAGAGAAGGTTCCTTTAGTAAATTTCCGCCTGCCCGCTACATTTTCGGCGTTTTTACCAAAACGCCACTATCGGAGGAAGTGAAATGAGAACCTTCATGCAGAGGAAGGAGGACGTCCAGAGGGACTGGTACCTGGTTGACGCTACGGGGAAGACCCTTGGTAGGCTTGCCTCTGAAATTGCCAAAATCCTTATGGGTAAGCACAAGCCTACTTACACTCCCCATGTTGACGGCGGAGACTTTGTGGTTGTAGTTAACGCCGAGAAGATTCACGTAACCGGTAAGAAGCTTGACAAGAAAATCTACTACAAGCACACGCTCTACCCCGGCGGTCTTAAAGAGACTCCCCTCAGGAAGATGCTTCAGGAGAAGCCCGAAGAGGTTATCAGACTTGCTGTTAGGGGTATGCTTCCCAAGAACAAGCTAAGGGATAGAAGAATGAAAAGGCTTAAGGTTTATGTAGGTCCAGAGCATCCCCACAAAGCCCAGAACCCTAAACCTATTGAGCTTTAACGGAGGAGTGTAATGGCTGAGATTAGATATTACGGAACCGGAAAGAGGAAGACTGCCGTAGCAAGGGTCTGGCTTATTCCCAACGGTGAAGGAAAAATTGTTGTAAGGCTTACGAAGAAGAAGGAAGTTCCTGCCGAGGAGTACTTCGGAAGGCTTACTCTCTTAAAGATTATGCAGCAGCCTTTTGACGTTACCGGCACTAACGGAAGGTTTGACGTTCTCTGTACGGTTAAGGGAGGAGGAAAGTCTGCTCAAGCCGATGCCGTTAAGTACGGTATAGCTAAAGCTCTCCTTGCCTTTAACCCCGAGCTTAGGCCTACTCTCAAGAAGGCCGGCTTCCTGACAAGAGATGCAAGGATTAAGGAGAGGAAGAAGTACGGCCAGAGGGGAGCCCGTGCAAGGTACCAGTGGTCAAAGCGTTAAGGTTGGAGTTGTCGGAGGTTCTGGATATACGGGGGCGGAGCTTCTCCGCCTCCTTCTCTACCACCCTTACGTTGAAGTTGTCTCGGTTACTTCTCGCCGGTATGAGGGGAAGGGAATTACAGAAGTTTTCCCTCACTTTTTAAAAAGTCCCTACGAAAGCCTTTCCTTTGAGGCTTATAGTCCTGAGAAACTTTCTTCTGAGTGCGATGTCGTCTTCTGCTGTCTTCCTCATAAGGCTTCATTTCCCGTTGTAAAGGAGCTCCTCTCCCTAAACCCCGACATCAAAGTTATAGACTTCAGCGCCGACTTTAGATTTAAAAGCCCCGAAACCTACGAGAAGGTTTACGGAGTAGAGCACACGGCAAAGGAGCTCTTTAAAAAAGCCGTCTACGGCCTTCCCGAGCTTTTTAGGGAAGAAATTAAAGGGAAGAGGCTTGTTGCCAATCCCGGTTGCTACCCTACCAGCGTAATCCTTGCCCTTCATCCGGCCGTTAAGGAAGGGGTTGTTGATTTTTCCGTTCCCGTAATTGCCGACAGTAAGTCGGGGGTTTCCGGAGCGGGAAGGAAGGCAACGGTTGACTTTACTTTCTGTGAGGTAAACGAGAGCTTTAAGGCTTACGCCCTTGAAGGTCATAGACACGGCCCCGAAATTGCAGAGAAGCTCTCAATACCTTCTTTAAGGTTTACCCCCCACCTCGTTCCGATGAACAGGGGGATACTCTCAACCGTTTACTTTAAATCTAAGGTAGGCCTTCCTGAGCTTAAGGAAATTTACGAGAAGGCCTACGGAAATGAGTACTTCATCAGGTTAAGGAGTACCCCTCCCAAGACGAGTGAGGTTGCCGGGACAAACTTCTGCGACATCTACATAACCGAGGATAAGTTTTCGGGCTTAACAGTTATCGTCTCGGCCATAGATAACATGGGCAAAGGGGCCTCTTCTCAGGCGGTTCAAAACATGAACCTTCTCTTCGGCTTCCCCGAGGAGACGGGTTTAAGGCTCTTCAGCCAGTGGATTTAATTTTTCTATTCTGAACCTATTGACACTTCTCAAATAGTAGCCTATATTTTCCAGCGTCAGGTTGGGCGGATAGCTCAGCTGGGAGAGCGCCAGCCTTACAAGCTGGAGGTCACAGGTTCGATCCCTGTTCCGCCCACCACTTAGCGGGGACGTAGTTCAGTTCTGGTTAGAACGCCGGCCTGTCACGCCGGAGGTCGCGGGTTCGAGTCCCGTCGTCCCCGCCACTTCAAAAATCCCTTCCTTCCAAAAACCTGCTAAAATACCATCCAGACTCCACCGTCAGAGGTTTCAGTTGGACGCAAAACTCCTTGAGCTGATAGCAGTCTTCTTAGTCGGCTTCACCGGTTCAATGGTTTTCCTCTACTTTGTCTTAAAGAAACTCTAAGCGGAGCTCCTTCTGGAGCTTTACCGTCTCCTCCAGAGAGCGAACGATTTTTCTTAGAGTTTCTATCTCATCAAGGGAGAGCTCCCTTCCTTTTCTATCCTTCAGCCACTTTCTAAGAACCTGATAGCCCCCAATCCTGTAGCTAAAAACCTCTCCGCTAACGGGCTCAAAGTAGGAATTCTCGTTTATGTAGAGTCTGCCGTTTTTGAAGTTCACCCTTTCAACCTTAAAGTTGTCTCCAACAAACTTTACTCCTTTCAGTGAGACCCCTTTTAAGAGGTGGAGCTCCGCAAGCCTTTTACCCTTCTCAGCCAACTCTTTAAGCTCCTCAACCTTTTCAGGAAAGGGAATTCTGGGAAATTCGTATTTAAGGAGTTCTTTAAACTTTTCTCTGTAATCCGGTGAGTAGAGGAGAGCGTAGGTGTAGTAAAAGAGCTCTTCAGGAGAAACTAAAGAGGTCTCTTCCCCGTAGAGCTCCTTTAAAACCTTAGAAACTTCGGAAGTGTAGTTTGGAGCTCTGCTTCCGTCGTTAGAATAGAGGTATAGAGGAAAAAGTACTCCACCACCCCTGCGGAATATGTTGTAATCATTAATGTTATCTGAGATGAAAGTAATATCGTAAGTCTGAGAACCTATTACATGCCACTGTTTACCTAAAATTAAAGCCAGATTTTCCGTTGAAATCATGTGTTTCATAACGTCGTATCTGTCTCTGAAAACTACCGTAGGATGGTAGAAAATAAACCTTTTGTCAAAAGGCCTATAAAGAATAGGCTTAATGAAGCTTTTAAGGTCTTTCCCTTTAAGCTCTCTTCTTAGAGTTTCCCTTGCCTCTGAAAGTTTCCACGCGTAGTTGTCGTTAACTTTAAAGAGCTCCCTTATCTCTTTGTCTGGAACTTGAAGGTCAAGGAAGAGCCTTATCTTCTCCTCAACCTCTTCGGGAGTAAAACCTACAACCAGTCCGTCTCTGGCCGTGACTATTCCCGAAACAAACTCCTTGAAAATTCTGCTTACCGGAATGAAGCTCTCCCACCCCTTCCTGCTTTCGGCAGGCACGAAGAAGTAGTAGGGAGGCTTAGGCTTAACCCTTCTCCACTTAAGGGTGCTAAGGGAGTTTTCCCTTAGGAAGTCCAACTTCTCCTCTCTCTTTAAAAGGCCCTCGTCTTCTAAAGTTGAGTAGTAGAAGAGCTCGGCAAACTCTCCCCTTTTACTCCCGTCCTTAACGAATATGCCGACGGCAACTCCCTGCATGATGTCAAAAACGTTCTCGTCTGGCTCTTTCTTCCTCTTATTCCCGTGAAGGTTAAGGATGTAAATCTTGTCAAAGCTCCTTAAGAGGGACTCCCTCATTCCGGCAAAGGTAGGGTTGTCAAGGTAGGAGTGGTTGGTTATGTAGCCTACGATTCCCTTTCCTCCTGAGCACACTTTCCACTGGGCGAACCTTATAAACTTAACATAGTCGTCCTGAAGCCAGACCTTTACCTTTTTAGAGCCTGAAGTTTCTCTTATAAAGGTTTGCAGGTCTTTACCGTTGACCCTGTAATAGCTCTGGCAAACCTCTTCCCCGTCCTCTCTCTTTACTGCTATGTCCTTCCTGAGGAACTCCCTTATTGACTTTAAGTTGTTGGCCGATATACCGCTGTAGGGAGGATTTCCCACAATTACCATTATCTCCTTTTCTCTCTTCACCTCGTCGGCCCTTTTCGTCTCCTCAGCCCAGGCGTTTGAGAAGAGGTATCCGGGATGCTCGTGGTGAAACTCAAGGGTATTGGTTAGGTAAAGCTGAAACCTCTTATCCTCAATTCCAAGCTCCTTTAAGAACTGGGAAATCCTTAAATGGCCTATAACGTAGGGAGCAGGTAGAAGCTCAAAGGCATAGTAGTTTGAAAGGACAATTTCGTCAAAGAACTTCCTCAGTACTCCGCTACCTTCTTCAGAGAGTTCCTCTTTTAACTTTTCAAAGGCGTCAAGAACGAAAGTTAAAGTTCCTGCGGCTGGGTCTAAAAAGGTTAACTCCCTGTCTTTAAAGCCTTCCTTACCAAAGCTCTCCCTTAAAACCTCCTCAACTGAGGCGTTAATAAAGGAGACTACCTCTTTAGGAGTGTAGTAAACACCTCTTACCTCTCTAAGCTCAGGATTGTAGGCCTTGAGAAAGGGCTCGTAAAAGTGGGTGGTAAGCTCGTCGGGAGAAAGTTTTACTTTCCTCTCGTCAAAGAGGTTCAGGACCTGTTCTATTTCTTCAAGGGCCCACTCAAGCTCTCCTCCCCTTACCTTTAACACCTCAATAAAGATTTCCCTTATTACTGCGAGGCTTCTTGGAAAGTCGTAGATAATCTCCTCTTTCCGAACCTCTCCCTTCCTGAGCTTTAGAATTAAAAGTCCGTAGGCGAGGCTCTGGGCTATGGTATCTGCAAACTCCTCTTCAGAAAGGCTCTCAATTATGAATTCTTTAATGGAGTTATAAAGCGCTTTTATTACGCTGTTTTCCTTAACTTCCCTTAAGAGCTCCTCCTTTAAAATCCTTACCCTCCACGAAAGCCTTTCTGCAAGTTCAGAAAGGGTGGTTATTGGCTTTTCAGAATAGCTGAGGAACTCTTTCAGAAATTCAAAAAGTTCTTTCTCCTTGGCAAGGGGCTTGAGTTTTCCTCTTTCAAAGTCTTTAAAGTTAAGGAGTTTCAACTCTTCTAATAGAATTCCTCCTCCGTAAAGCTTGAAATCTAAGAAGTTAGTTAAAAGGAAGTTTTTAAACTGGCCTTTATACCTTTTAACCTGCTCGCTCCTTTCCACTTCAGGTAGGCTAACTCCCGGCCTTTTACACTCTATGTAGCCAACTATGTGGCCGTTAGAAGTAATAACCTTAAGGTCTGGAAAACCTCCAGCCGTTCTTTTGGGAAGGATAATTACTTTAAAGCCTTTAAAGTTTTCCTCAATCAGGCGGGCAAGGACTCTGTAATAGCTTCCCTCAGTTGCAGAACCGGAAGAGTAAAGGGAGTGGAGTTCTTTAAGGTATTCCTTTAACTTCAACTTCTCCTCCCCTAAAGGGCTTCTGCTATTATATCTGGTATGGACATCCTTCAGAGCCTCTGGAACGCACTTGTAAGTTTCGTTGAGGGAGTTTTATTCTTTCTCTTGGGACTTTTTCTAATCTTTTTCTTTATTGGACTTCTAACTGCAACAACTCCCAGCGCTCTAATCATCTACTTTGGCGGGAGTTTCTTAGAAAAATACAGACGGAAGAAGAGAAAGGAAAAGTAGAGCTCCCCCTATTCCTTTTAATACAATTTACCAGACCAAAACCGCAAATTCGGAGAGGCTATGGCCGTAAAGGACATTCACGAGAGTAAGATTTTAATCTTAGACTTTGGCTCCCAGTACACCCAGCTTATTGCAAGAAGGTTAAGGGAGAAGCACATTTACTGTGAGATTCACCCCTACAACACTCCAATTGAGAAGATTAAGGAGTTTAAGCCGAAGGGAATAATTCTTTCCGGGGGCCCTGCAAGCGTTTACGCTCCCGGCTCCCCTAAGGTTAGTAAGGAAATCTTTGAGCTCGGAGTTCCGGTTCTCGGCATCTGTTACGGAATGCAGCTGATTACCTACCTCTTCGGCGGGGAGGTTGTAAGGGCGGAGAGGCACGAGTACGGAAGGGCGGAGCTCGTTGTCTTAGACCACTCAGACCTATTTAAAGGCCTTCCCGACAGGTTTACCGTCTGGATGAGCCACGGAGACAGGGTTTTAAGGATTCCGGAGGGCTTTGAGCCGATTGCAAAAACCGAAAACGCCCCCTACGCCGCAATAAGGAACAGGGAGAAGAGAATTTACGGAGTTCAGTTCCACCCCGAGGTAAAGCACACCCAGTACGGCGACAAAATCCTTGAGAACTTTGCGATTGAAATATGCGGCTGTGAGCCCACCTGGACTATGGAAAACTTCATTGAGTACGAAGTCCAGAAAATCAGGGAAACTGTCGGGGATAAGAACGTTATCTGTGCCCTTTCCGGAGGAGTTGACTCCTCGGTAGTTGCGGCACTTCTCCACAGGGCAATAGGCGACCAGCTCTACCCGATTTTCGTTGACACGGGGCTACTCAGGAAGGGCGAGAGGGAGAGCGTTGAGAGGACTTTTAAAGAGAAGTTCCACATGAAGAACTTTAGGGTTATAGATGCTTCCGACCTCTTCCTTGAGAGGCTAAAAGGGGTAGTTGACCCTGAAGAAAAGAGGAAGATTATCGGACACACATTTATTGAGGTTTTTGAGAAGGCCGCTAAGGAGATACCCAATGCCGAGTTCCTCGCTCAAGGAACCCTCTATCCCGACGTTATTGAGAGCGTTTCCGTTAAAGGGCCTTCTGCCACTATAAAGTCTCACCACAACGTTGGGGGGCTTCCAGAGAGGCTCAACTTTAAGCTGATTGAACCCCTGAGGGAGCTCTTTAAGGACGAAGTAAGGGAGCTCGGAAGGGAGCTTGGGCTACCTGAAGAGATTATAAAGCGCCAGCCATTCCCCGGCCCCGGCCTTGCAATAAGGATTATCGGAGAGGTTAAGCCCGAGTACCTTAAGATTTTGAGGGAGGCCGACGCAATAGTCCTTGAGGAGATTAAGAAGGCAGGCCTCTACGACAAAATCTGGCAGTCCTTTGCGGTTTTCCTTCCTATTCAGACTGTCGGCGTTATGGGAGACGTTAGGACTTACGACTACGTTATAGCCATAAGGGCCGTTGAGAGCACCGACGGAATGACTGCCGACTGGGTTAAGCTCCCCTACGAGCTCCTTGAGAGGCTCTCAAACAGGATTATTAATGAGGTTGAGGGGGTTAACAGGGTCGTTTACGACGTCACCTCAAAGCCCCCCGGCACGATTGAATGGGAGTAGGCTATGAACAGGAAGGAATTTACCGAAAGAGTTTTGGAACTTAAAGAGAAGAAAAACGCCGTAATCCTTGCCCACTACTACGTTGACGGCCTAATTCAGGATGTTGCCGACTTTGTCGGGGACTCTCTTGAGCTTGCGAGGAAGGCGAAAGAGGCCGAGGGAGAGATAATAGTCTTCTGCGGCGTCTACTTTATGGCCGAAACTGCCAAGATTTTGAACCCCGACAGGAAAGTTTTGATTCCCTACTACAAGGCCGGCTGCCTGATGGCCGATATGGCGATAGCCGAAGAGCTAAAAGAGTTTAGGGAGAAGAACCCCGATTATGCCGTAGTTACTTACGTAAACAGCTCTGCAGACGTTAAGGCCCTCTCTGATATCTGCTGCACCTCGGCAAACGCAGTAAAGATTATTGAAGGTTTGGAGGCGGAGAAGATTCTCTTCGTTCCCGATAGAAACCTCGGCTCCTTTGTTGCTGAGAAGGTTAAGGGGAAAAAAGTAGAGCTCTGGAGCGGCTACTGTCCCGTCCATGAAAAGTTAAACCCTGAGCAGGCAAGGAGAGTTAAAGAAGAGAACCCCGATGCCGTTTTTGTGGTTCACCCCGAGTGCAGGAAAGAGGTTAGGGATATGGCCGATTTTATCGGAAGCACCTCTCAGATTGTAAGGTTCGTTAAGGAGACAAGTGCCAAAAAGGTTATAGTCGGAACCGAGAGGGGAACGATTCACCAGCTCCGGAAACTCCGCCCCGACGTTGAGTTTATTCCCGCCTACCCGGAGTTTACCTGCGACCAGATGAAGATGATTACTCCCGAAAGGCTGATTAAAGCCCTTGAGAGAGAGCAGTTTGAAGTTTTCGTTCCTGAAGAGGTTGCCGCCGGAGCCCGGAAGGCCATTGAGAGAATGCTTGAGAGGAGCTGATAATGAAGGAGTTTAGGGTTAAGCAGGATTTGATGTTCGTTGTTGTCCCTCTGGTTTTTGACCTTCTTCTCTTTGCGGGAGCTCTCGTCTTTACCTCAGGCCTCTGGAGAGTTCTCTTAATCCTTCTCTCCCTCGGCTTTGCCGGCCTCGTTCTGTGGCAGGCCCGCCCCATCCTCAAGGGCTTTGAGCTCATCGTAAACCCGAAAGAGGTTATCGTAAAGGACTTTAGGGGCAATACCGTAAGGCGGATAGAGTGGAAGAGAATTGAGGCGGCCGTTGCAGGCTATAAGAAGACTTGGCTCCTCTACACCTACAGCTTCTACTTCAGGGTTAAAGGAGACGAAGACCTTCTCTTTGCCCTCATTTCAAGGACTCCCGGTTTAACCGGCAAGTTCCAGCAGTTTGTAAGGGTCTTTGTGAGGAAAAAAGTTCCCGTTCAGGTCGTAAAGGCTTAATTTTAAGAGGCATTCCTATTTGTAAGGAGACGGGAATTGAAGGAAACCTCTACGAGGCTGGTTCTCCACTTTCCAAAAGAGACCTGGGATAAGCCGGTTATCTACAAGCTGGTTAAGGATTACGACTTGATTGTCAACATTCTCAGGGCCGAGATTCTGCCCAAGATGGAGGGCTCGGCCGTTGTAGAGCTCCGCGGCGACAGGAAAAAAATCGGCGAGGCCGTTAAGTTCCTCAGGAGCTTAAAGATAAAGATTAAGCCCTTAGAGCTTGACATTTTCAGGGAAGATGAGAAGTGCGTCCACTGCGGAGCCTGTATAGCCCCCTGTCCCACAAATGCCTTCTACCTTGATAAGGAGACCTTCAGAGTTGAGTTTGATAAGGATAAGTGTGTAGGGTGCGGCCACTGTATTCCCGCCTGCCCCCTTAGAATTATTTATTCCGCTGAGTTCTAAAGGGGCCGGAGGCCCCCAGGTTTAGAACGAAAACTCAGCCCTTACCATTCCGGCAAAGACGTTGTCGTTATCGGAGTCTCCGTGAGGGTTAGCTACAAATTGGAAATCGGGAGTAATTGCGAAGTTTTCGGAAATCTGGAACCTGTAGTAGCCCTCAAAGTGGTATTCAACATCGTCGTTCTCTAACTTATCGTTTGGAACAACTGCAGCTACTCCAAACCCTAAAGTATCTTTCGGCCTTGAGTTGAAAAGGCCTGTAATACTGATTCCTGCCGAGTAGAACTGCTCAATTTCGTAAACGTCGTCATTAGCCCAGGAAGCCCTTGCAAATACTCCTACGTTCTCTGTGACCATCTGGTCAATTGAAATTCCAACTCCCCAGCCGTCATCTGTTGAAGGTTTCTTAGTTGGGTTATCTGTAGGCTGGCCGATTTTTATGTGGTCTGCCGAGTCATCCCAGAAGTAAAGCCTGTAGTTTCCGGGTAGTCCGTTAAACTCGGCCGAGTACTTAAGCTGAACAGCGTAGAAGGGGTTATCAAATACGTCGTCGTAAACGCTCTTTTCCTTTGCTACCCACTCTCCTCCGTCCCACGTGATTGTGGTTGACTGGTTGCTCTGTACGAGGGCTGATATCTCAAAGTTCTCGGCAGGAGAGAAAGTTAAGGCAACTATTGGGGCATACTCATCTTCACTGTCAATTATAGGGTTGTTTACGAAGGGCTTTCCTACAAACTGTGCGGCCTCATCGTTTGCAAACTCGTTATCGTCAACAAAGGCAAGGGGTTCTGTTTTACCGATTGTTAAAGAGAGCTTTCCGTTAAAGAGCTCGTGGGTGTAGTATGCCTCAAGGAGGTTAAAGGTGTTGTCCTCCGGGTTGTCGTCTGCAATTGTGTTGAGGTTTGCAAATAGCATCTCTCCGAGCTTCTCGTCTGCTCCCGTTCCCTCTCCTGCGTGAAGCCTCATGTAAAACTCTCCGTCCTCGTGGGGCTTAAATGAGAGCTCAAGGTCTGCAACGTAGCCTGTTCCTGAAGGATTTGAGAGCTCCTCTCCGTCTACTTTGTCGGCGTTTGCTCCCTGATAGTAAACTACGGCTCCTCCGTGGATTTCAAGGCTTCCGAGCTTCTCCTTTAATTCTTTTACTTCCTCTGCAATCTCTTTCTCGCTTTCAGACTTTTCCCTTAACTTCCTCTCAAGGAGCTCTACTCTCTGCTTTAGAGCTTCAAGCTCCTCTAAGAGTTTCTGGTCTGAGGGGAAAGCAGGAGCTGAGAGGGTGATTAACGAGAGGGTTGCTAAGGTTAGTAGTTTCTTCATGCTGCTTACCTCCTTAGAGTATTTTTATATTCAATAATTTCTTAAAGGTAAGCGGAAACCGACCGGTTTCCGCAGAAGAAGAGTATGAAGGGGAAGTGGGGATGTGCCCGATGTTCTTACACGCTGAGCAGCCGCTGCACGGGCGATTTGACTTTACAAGCTTCAATATAGCGATTGCGGATATTGTTCCTACAGCTATGATGAACAGGGTTTCCATAACCTAACTCCTTTAGTTAATTCCGATTAGCCTTCCACCTACGTATACGAGTGTTGAAACTACGTAGGGGACAATTGTCGTAAGGGTTATTGAGGCTAAAGTTAGCCTTGTGCCAAACTCCTGGTAGATTGCTCCCAGCGTAACGATGCAGGGTATCCACAGGAGACACAGTACCATGTAGGAGAAGGCCGATAGGGGAGTAAAAGCTTTTGATATGGCTTTTGAAACCGGCCCTTCCTCACTCTCAACTTCAAAGACTCCGGTTTTGAAACTGCCGAACATTGCTACAAAAGAGTCTTTTACCGCCTGACCAAAGCCTACTACTTGTTCTTTAAGGTCTTGGGTGAAGGATGACTTCTCCTCTCCCTCCTCTTCATCCTCTCCAACCCCGTAGAGCTGCCCAAGGGCGCCTACTACAACTTCTTTTGCTATGGTTCCGGGAATAAGGGCTGCAACAGGCTCCCAGCTTTTAATTCCTGTTGGGTAGAAAAGGGGAGCAATTGCTGAGGCTGTTTTGCCCAAAATCGTATCCTTTGGGGGAGCCCCATATGGAACGTTTATCAGTGCCCAGAGGAGGACCATTGTGGCTGTAATTACCGTTCCTGCCTTCTTTAAGAAAGCTCCAAGTTTTACAGATATTGACGTCCACAGCATCTTTAAGGTTGGGATTCTGTAGGGTGGGAGCTCCATAACAAAGGCTTCAGCACTGCCCTTAAAGAAGAACTTCTTAAGGAGAACTCCAACAGTAGCGGCAACAACTATCCCAATTACGTACATTGAGAAGACGACTTCAGCTTGATGCTCTTTAAAGAAGACTGCAGTAAAGAGTGCATATATAGGTAGCCTTGCTCCACATGACATAAAAGGAACAAGGAGAGCCGTTAACTTTCTATCTCTTTCACTTTCAAGGGTTCTCGTTGCGTAGATTGCCGGGACGTTACACCCAAAGCCTATTATCATGGGAACGAAGGATTTACCGGGGAGTCCTATCACCCTCATTAACCTGTCCATTACAAATGCTGCCCTTGCCATGTAGCCACTTTCCTCTAAGAGGGCAAGGAAGAAGTATAGGAAGAGCAGTAGTGGAACAAATGTCAGTACTGTTCCAACCCCTCCGATTATTCCGTCAACTATCAGTGATTGGAGCCACTCCGGAAGCCCTGAAATTGCAGCAGAAACCCACTTTGCAACAAAGTCATTTATAAATCCGTCGGTCCAGTCAATTAAAGGTCCGCTACCGTCAAATGTTAGCTTAAAGACGAGATATATAATCAGAAGAAAGGTAGGGATTCCTAACAAACGGTTTAAAAAAATAGCGTCCAGAACGTCAGTTAAAGTCCTCTTCTTCCCAACAGGCTCCCTTAGAGTCTGTTTTAAAACTCCCCTTATAAAGCCGTACCTCTCCTCTGCTACTACAGAGTTCCCGCTCTCCCCGAAGAAACTCTCAAGCTCTCTTAAAATCCCCTTTACAGCCTGTGCCGATTTATCGCTGAGCTCTTTAAGGATTAGCTCATCTTCTTCAAGTATTTTTAAGCTTGTCCACCTCTTTGGCATACCTTTTGGAACGTAGGGCTCAACTTTTTTAATAAAGTACTCAAGGTCTTGGCTGTAGGTTGGAGGTTTGGGAATAGGAATTTCCTCTTCAGTGATTAACCTAAGGAGCTCCTTTACCCCCTCTCCTTTTGTAGCAACTGTTGGTACCGCTTTAACTCCAAGGAGTTCCTCAAACTTATCCAAGTTTAGGCTATAACCGAGCGACCTAAACTCATCCCAGACGTTTAAAGCAATAACTGTGGGAATTCCGAGCTCTAAAATCTGGGTTGTTAAGTATAAGTTCCTTTCTAAGTTTGTAGAGTCAACCACGTTAACTATTACGTCAGGCCTTTCTTTAAGGAGGAAATCCCTCGTTATCCTCTCTTCTATGGTAAAGGGGCTTAAGCTGTAAACTCCGGGAAGGTCAACGAGGTAGAGTTCCTTTCCGTCTACCTTAACTGTTGCCTCCTTCTTCTCAACTGTAACTCCCGGCCAGTTCCCTACCTTTAACTTCGTTCCAGCAATTGCGTTTATAAGTGCCGTTTTTCCGACGTTAGGGTTCCCTACAAAGGCAACCTTTAACTTGCCCATCTCAAATTACCTCCACCTCTACGTTTTCAGCTTCTTTCTTCCTCAATGAGAGTTTCGTGCCCTTTACCCTTATCTCTATGGGGTCTCCAAGAGGGGCTACCTTTTCAACAGTTATTACCTCTCCCTTAATCAGCCCCATGGCTCTTAGTTTTCTTGAGAGCTCCGGGTTTGACTTAACCCTGACAACTTTTGCCCTCTGACCCACTTTCAGCTCGGATAGTTTCATCTCTCCTCCTCCACAAAAACTTTGCTTGCTATTCCAAATCCAAGGCCTATCCTTGACTCTCCCACCTTTACTAAGACAGGCCCTCCTTTGGTGTTTAAAACCTCTAACTTCGCCCCGGGGTAAATTCCAAGGGAGCTCAACCTTTCAAGAGCTCTCTTTCCTCCCTTTATTTCTCTTACCCTTACTTCTTTACCCTCACCGCAAAACGGAAGCGAAACCATAATTTTCTCCTTTGTTAGGATATACTAACTTTAGTAGATGTTGTGAATTTTATTCGTAGGAGATTACTGCGTCAAGTGGAGTAGGGAGGGTGTTTGAAAATTGCCAACTCCATAAAAAAGCCTGTCCTTTCTGGTATAAAAGCGAAAACTACCTGTACCGGAAAAGACGGGCTCTAATGCGTTGAAAGGCGCAATGAGCGGAATTGTAGCGCGGTATTCTTCCTGACGGGCTGAAAGGTTTAAGAAGGCTTAGATTACTCGCGGAGCTCCCCCAAAATCATCTCTGCGGCCTTTTTCGGCTCTTCTGCCCTTGTTATCGGCCTTCCTACAACTATAAAGTCCGTTCCCAGCTCCTTTGCCATTTTCGGCGTTACTACTCTCTTCTGGTCGTCCTTTGCCGCCCACAGAGGGCGAATTCCGGGGGTTACGGTTATGAAGTCCTCTCCTAAGTTTTCCTTAATTAACCTTACCTCTTTTGCCGAGCAGACTACTCCGTCAAGGCCTGCCCTCTTTGAAAGCTCCGCAAGTCTTAAAACCTCTTCGTTCAGGGGCTTTTCTATCCCGACTTCCCTTAAATCATCTTCCTTCATGCTGGTTAAAACCGTTACGGCAATTAGAAGGGGCCTTTCTACTCCGAGCTTTTCTGCGTACTCTCTGTTAAACTCGGCCACTTCCCTCATAAGCTCAAAGCCCCCGAGGGCGTGTAGGTTGTACATAAATACTCCGGCCTCAACGGCAACTTTGGCGGCAGACTTTACCGTGTTGGGAATGTCGTGGTACTTAAGGTCAAGGAAGACCTTTTTACCCCTCTCTGAGAGCTCCCTTACTACGCCGATTCCGGCTCTTGAGAAGAGCTCCAAACCAACCTTGTAGTACTTAACTAAACTTCCAAGCTCTTCAACGAGCTTTAAGGCCTTCCCTTTAGAGTCAAAGTCAAGGGCTACTATAAGCATAGCTATAATCCCGTATATTGACTTTATCGATTTTTGTATTGTACAATTTAAAGGTAAACAATTAAAGGGAGGGGACAATGAGAATAGAGGGAACTCTAAAAAAGATAATATTCAACGTCAGCAGTAAAGACAAAGAGCTTCTCCTGGCAAATGTCCATATTAGGGATTCTGAGGATTTTACTTTAAAGATTAGCGGCAACAACAGCAACAATAGTAGTATTAAGTTAAATCTGAACAATGCTCATTTAGAAAGCATAACTATAGGAGGTGAGATAGCTAAGGAAATTTTTAAAAAGGCTGATTTAGGGGATAAAATCTGTTTGAATCTGCAATTAGGGCAAGGTATTAAGATTAACGCCATACTTAAATCTATAGAAATAGAATCTGAGGACTAAATTCTCTAAGGCGTTGAAATTATGAAAACACTCGTTTTCTTTGGAGCTGGTGCAACTAAAAGATTAAATATGCCAATTTCTATAGATATAGAAAAATTCTTTAAGGAATTATCACAAAACAGCTCAATAAAGGAGCGACTTGAAAAGTTTTTGTCTGATACGAGACTATTTAGTAAAGAAGTCGAAGAACAGTTTATTGCAGACATAGAACAAACACTAAGCCTATTATACGATGGTAATGGTGCAACCAACCAGAAAGAAGCTAAATATATAAAAGAAAAAACTTTTAAAGGATACATAAAAACTTTAGCTCAGAAGTCTGAACTTAAAGCTCTTTATGAGCACTTTTTTGGCACTTATGTTTTTCCCTACTATGATTGGCTTGCTCTTAAAAGCCTAATTCAGGACATATTAGAAATAGGAGAAAGAGACAACATCTCTTTACAGGATATACTTACCATAATTTCTAAGGCCTTATTTTCTAATATCTCTATACCGACAAAAGAACTTTTTCCTAAAGAGGAAAAGTTTACTTTTCCTAATAGAATTTACCTTAATTATCCTCAACGGCTTCAGGGGGCTGTAAGAGTTTATAATTTGTTAGTTTTTAAGCTATTCAAATATGCTTTGGAAGAGCTCAACGAAGAAAAACTTTCAAAATACAGGAAATTTGTAAATGCAGTAGTAGAAGAATGCACTTCGGATATCTCTAAGGGCAAATCCGATGAGGAAATACTCGTAAACACTAACTTAGCAACGCTTAACTGGGAGCCTGTAATCCCTTTTCTTTTTATACGCAGAGTTAGGGATAAAAACCAAGAACTCAAATACAAAGGTTTATTGCTTTACTTGAGTTATAGTGCTCCCTTTAATGTTTTTAACATTAAAAGACGAAAGGAAAAAACTTATATAGTTGACGAAGACGGCGCTTTCTTCGTTAATGAACTAACAAAACAAAAGAAGTTGTGTAAAGTAAATGTTAAACTTATTAAGTTCTTTGTACCTCATGGTCTATTTAATATGAGGGTGTGTCCAAGATGTCAGAACATCTTCCTAATTTTCCCTGATGAAGTAGGTAAGATAGAACCTAAAAGGCTAAGAGAGCTTTTCTATTTCGATATTATTCCTACAAAAGAAGATTTAGAATATTTGAGAAAAGTTTTTAACAAAGAAGAAATTCTTCCAAGTGAAATAGTATGTCCACACTGTGGAAACCCTACATTTTTTACTGATACCTTTTTACAGATTCAAACAGTCTTTAAACCTCAAGAGCCTCCGCTTATACTTAAAAGTTATTACGATTACGCTGTAAGCGCAGCTGAAGCAGACCATTTAGTATTTATTGGATATTCTTTTCCTAAAGATGACATCCCACATTTGATAACTCTTCTATCCTTAGGTTTCAATCCATCAAAACACAAAAGAGATAGAAAAATGACTTTAATCCTCTACGATACAAGCTTAACTTTGAGAGAAAAAATTTGGTTTAAGTACGACGAAGCAATTAAGAAGACAAATTCTTACAATCAAGAGACTTTAAGGAACGCTTCTAAGCTAATAAAGAAGAAAAACATAAGGGTTACCTTTTTCGGATTTCCAGATATCTTAGACCGGGTTTCTCCTAAAGAAATATTGAAATGGAGAGGAGCTTAGAGCTCCTCTATCATGCAGACGAATGTAGGTTTTAGGATTACGTCAAGCTGGTCTATCTCTTTAACGGCAAGGTCTATCTCCCTTTTCCTTGCGGGGTGGGTTGTCATTACTACGGGAACTCCGCCGTTAAAGTCTATGCTCTTCTGAAGGGCCATTTTTATGCTTATTTGGTACTTTCCGAGTATGTGGGCGATTTTTGCCAGAACTCCCGGCTTATCAACGGCAGTGAACCTCAGGTAAAAGCTGGAGACGAAGCGGTCGGGCTCTTTTATGGGGAGTTTATCTCCGTTAAAGAGGCATTCGGGTACGCAGAACTCATTTCCCACCGCCACGTCAACTATGTCGCTCACTACGGCGCTTGCAGTGGGTTTCTGTCCTGCTCCTTTGCCGTAGTAGAGGGTTTCGCCGACAAAGTCCCCTTCAATTAAACAGGCGTTGAAAACTCCGTTAACGCTTGAGAGAATGTGCTCCTCCGGTATCATCGTAGGGTGAACTCTCACTTCAAGGGCACCGTCGGTCTCCTTTGCTATTGCAAGGAGTTTAACGCTGTAGCCGAACTCCTCTCGGGCTATTTCAATGTCAAGGGGGGTGAGCTCCCTGATTCCGCTAACAAAGACGTTTTCCGTCTTAACCCAGCGGCAGAAGGCAAGGCTTGAAAGAATTGCAATTTTGTGGGCTGCGTCAAAGCCCTCAACGTCTAAGGTCGGGTCGGCTTCCGCGTAACCCTTCTCCTGAGCCAGCTTCAGGGCCTCTTCAAAGGAGAGCCCCTTCTGGCTCATCTGTGTAAGGATAAAGTTTGCAGTTCCGTTGATTATTCCGTAAATCCTCTCTATTCTGTTGCCTACCAGCCCTTCCCTTAAGGCCTTTATTACGGGGATTCCTCCCCCTACGCTGGCCTCAAACTTTAAGGAGACTCCGTTCTCCTTTGCTAAGGTAAAGAGCTCCCTCCCGTAGTCGGCAAGGAGCGCCTTATTTGCTGTTATAACGTGCTTTTTTCTCTTTAAGGCCTCCTCAATTACCCTTTTTGCGACGCCCGTTCCCCCTATGAGCTCAACTACGGCATCGCACTCAACCTCCTCTATTGCCTTAAAGGCGTCGGTGTAAACCTTTTCCTTGGGAACTCCGAGGGAGACAACCTTTTCAGGCTCAAGGTCTGAAACAAAAGCTATTTCAACCCTTTTTCCTATTCTCCTTTCAATAAGCTTCCCGTTTTCGGTTAAGAGCTTTACGACGCCGCTTCCTACCGTTCCGCAGCCGACTATTCCGACCCTAAAACTCACCCTTCCTCCTGTTAAACGTTGATGTTCCTTAAGCCGTACTTTTCAAAGGCTCTTTTTATTCCCCTTACTGCCTGCTTAATCCTGAGCTCGTTCTCAACGAGTGCAAACCTTACGTACTTATCTCCGTACTCTCCGAACCCTATTCCCGGGGAGACTGCAACTTTGCCGTCTAAGAGGAGCATCTTTGCAAATTCAAGAGAGCCCATTGATTGGAACTTCTCCGGGATTTTTGCCCAGACGAACATTGTCGCCTTGGGCTTTTCAACCTTCCAGCCGATTCTGTTAAGCCCTTCAACCAATACGTCCCTTCTCCTTTCGTAAATCTTCCTGTACTCCTCAACGCACGACTGGTCGCTCTTCAGGGCTATTATTGCCGCAATTTGAATGGGCTGGAACATTCCGTAGTCAAGGTAGCTCTTCATTCTGTAAAGGGCGTGGATTATCTCCTTGTTCCCCGCCGCAAAGCCGACCCTCCAGCCGGCCATTGAGTAGGTCTTTGAGAGGGAGTAGAACTCTACGGCAACCTCCTTTGCTCCCTTAACCTGCAGGATGCTGGGAGGGGTATACCCGTCAAAGGAAATTTCGGCGTAGGCTATGTCCTGAATTACTATCAGGTTGTTCTCTTTTGCAAAGTCAACGATTTTCTCAAAGAAGGGAAGCTCAACCGTTGCGGTTGTAGGGTTGTGAGGGAAGTTGAGGATTAAAACTTTTGGCCTGGGCCAGCTCTCCTTATAGGCCTTTACCAGCGATTCAAAGAAGGCCTCCGAGTCAAACTGCCCCTCGTCGGTTAAGAGGGGAACGCTCCTTACGTCCCCTCCGGCAATGATTATTGAGTAGGGGTGAATGGGGTAGGCTGGAGTGGGGACGAGGGCAACGTCTCCCGGGTTAATCAGGGTAAGGGCAAGGTGGGCAAGCCCCTCCTTGGAGCCGATTGTGGTTATGACTTCGGTCTCCGGGTCAAGCTCAACCCCATACTTGCGGTTGTACCACAGGGCTAAGGCCTCACGGAGCTTGTAGAGGCCTTTTGTCTGGGAGTACCTGTGGTTTTTGGGGTTCTGGGCAGCCTCACAGAGCTTATCAACTATGTGTTTGGGTGTGGGAAGGTCGGGGTTTCCCATTCCGAGGTCAACTATGTCTTCCCCTGCCCGCCTTAGCTTCATCTTAAGGTCGTTTACTACCGCGAAGACGTAGGGGGGAAGTCTGTCTATTCTTGCAAACTGGAATTTCGGCATCTCCTTCTCCGAGTTGCTCTTTGAGTGAAAAGTTATTATACCTCTCCATTTGTTAGAATTGGGCTGCCGCAGGTGAACGGGAAGTCCGGTGAAAGTCCGGCGCTGTCCCCGCAACCGTGAGCAGGCATTAAGAAGGCCGTAAACCACTGGGGCGGAGAGGTTAAGAGCTGCCGCTCTGGGAAGGTTTACGGTTTTAAGGGCCTGCGAGCCGGGAGACCGGCCTGCGGTGAAAAACCTTCTGCCCTGCGGGGGTTCGGGGCAGGGAGGGTGAGGTGATAAGGGTTTTTCTTTTTCTGCTGCTCTCTCTCTTTCCTCTCTTTGCCTTCGGAGGGGAGAGGGTTGTCTCCCTTTCTCCGGCCTTAAGCGAGGTTATTCACTACCTCGGCAGGGACGCCGAGCTCGTAGGAGTAACGGTCTTTTGCGATGAGGACTTCTGTAGAGGGAAGGAGAGGGTAGGAGGCATTGTAAACCCGAGTATAGAGAAGGTTGTCTCTCTCAGACCTACTCTCGTTGTGTGTACGACTATGACTCCCGAAAGGCTCTGTGAGAGTTTTAAGAGATTGGGAATTAAGACCGAAAGGTTCAGGCTCGTTTCTCTAAACGACCTGTACGGTGTTATGGAAACCCTTGCCCGGGAGCTCTCTGCTACCCCTAAAGTCTCCCTCTTTAAAAGGGAGCTTGAGGAGGAGCTTGAAGGTCTTAAACCCTGCTTAAAGGGGAAGAGGCTCTTTATTGCCCTTTCCGTTAAGCCCCTTTACTGTGCCGGCAGGAGCTCCTACTTAGGCCGGCTTCTTGAGAAGGCCGGTGCGCAGGTTTTCCCCGACGGCAGTTTTCAGGCGGTTTCCCGGGAGTTTCTTTTATCTTTAAGACCTTCCCTGATTATCTCCTTCGGCGGTTGCTCTGCTTTTAAAGGATTTGAGTGCGTTGACGTTTCGCCTTTTAAGTCTGACCTCCTCCACCCGAGCCCGAGGCTCCTTAAAGGCCTCAGGGAGCTTAGGGGGGTGCTGTGCTCAAGGTAGCTTCTGCCCTCTTAATAGTGCTTGCTCTCTCTTTCCTCTTCCTCTTTTACGGCTCTCCCGGTAGGGAGGTGGTTCTCTCGGTCAGGCTACCGGAGCTCCTTTCAACCTTCGCCGTAGGCTCAATTCTTTCCCTTTCGGGAGCCGTTTACCAGAACGCTCTGAGAAACCCCCTTGCCGAGCCCTATACTTTGGGAGTTGCCTCTGCAAGCGCCCTGGGGGCAGTTGTTTCGGTTGCTTTGGGCTTTAGGCCGGAAGGGGGAGCTCTCCTCTTCTCCATCCTGTCGCTCCTTCTCCTGCTTTTTGCCGGCAGGGTTTTTAGGAGCTCCTTCTCAATTCTCCTCTTCGGGGTAGGACTTAATGCCCTTTTTTCGGCCTTAATTCTCTTTGCCTACGCCCTTCTTCCCTCCTACACCCTGACAGACGCCCTCTACTTTACTTTGGGTTTTATAACACCTCCTTCGCTGAAGCTTGCCCTCTTCCTCTGTTCAATTTCCCTCATTTGGCTTTTTATCGCGTTTATCGTCAGGCGCCCAGTTGAGCTTCTCCCTCTGGGTAGCGAGATGGCCTACTTCTCGGGGGTTAACTCTGAAAAGGCAACAGTCTCCCTCCTTTTGACCTTTACCGTTCCGGTTGCCCTTACGGTCTCCCTTTTCGGGATTATAGGTTTTGTCGGGATAGTTATCCCCCACGCCGTAAGGTTTCTCGGCTACAGGCTCGGCTCCGGTTTTATCCTTTTTACCTTTCTACTGGGCGGAGGGCTTCTCGTACTCTCCCAGCTTATTGCCCGTCAGTTTCTCTACCCGACCCTTCTCCCTGCGGGAGTTATAACGGCCCTTTTGGGAGCTCCCGCCTTCATCTACCTTCTCTGGAGGTACTCCGGTGGTAGAGGTTAGGGAGCTCTCCTACGGAATTTTAAAAGGCCTCTCCTTTAAGGTTAGGGAGGGGGAAGTTATCGGGGTTATCGGGAAGAACGGCTCGGGGAAGAGTACCCTCTTAAAGTGTCTCGGAGGCTATTACAGGTATGAGGGAGAGGTTCTTTTAAGGGGGAGGGAGCTCTCAACCTACCCTTTAAGGGAAAGGGTTAGGCTCGTTAACTACCTGCCCCAGAGCATTCACCTTCCATTTGACTATACTGTGAGGGAGCTCCTCTACGCCACTACCGGAGTTAGCGGAGTAGAGGAAGCCCTTAAGAAGTTCAAGATAGAGGAACTCTCGGAGAGGCTCTTTGAATCTTTAAGCGGAGGGGAGAAGGTTAAAGTTCTCCTTTCAAGGCTCTACCTTTTAAAGCCATCCCTTCTCCTCCTTGACGAGCCCTCTGCTTTCCTTGACCTTTCTGTGATGGTTGAGCTTGC
Organism: Desulfurobacteriaceae bacterium; assembly: GCA_027068415.1. GTDB lineage: Bacteria > Aquificota > Aquificia > Desulfurobacteriales > Desulfurobacteriaceae > Thermovibrio. Next base: position 62,124 of record JAMOTD010000014.1, read on the forward strand.
CTCTTTTGTGAGGGAGGCCGCAGAGCGAGGCAGGAGCGTTATAGTCGTCTCCCACGACATCCCCTTTCTCTACTCAATCTGCGACAGGTTCTTGGGCCTAAAAGGGGGAGAGCCCCTCTTTTTCGGGGGGAAAGAAGAGCTCCTTGAAAGCCTTGAGCTCCTTTTTGACTGCCCTTTGGAAGTAAAGGTAATAAACGGAGAGCTCTTTATAAAACCCGCAAAGGAGGCAAAGTGATGAGGAGAGAGCTCCTTACCCTAACGCTTCTTCTTCTTACGTCTGCTGCGCAGGCCGGGGATGTGGTTATTACCGCAAACAGGGTTGAGGTTCCTGCTGAGGCCGTAAGCGAGGACTTCACAGTAATAACGAAGGAAGAGATTAAGAAGTACGGCCTCACCAGTATCACTGATGTTCTTAAGTACGTTGCCGGAGTTCATATCTCAAGTAGCGGAGGTCCGGGACAGCCCACAAACCTTTTTATGCTCGGACTTCCCGGTAAACACGTCCTCGTAATGGTTAACGGCGTTCCCCTTTACGACCCCTCAAGAATCGGTGGGGAGGCAAACTTTGAGTGGATTGACATTTCAAACATTGAGAGGATAGAGGTAATCAAAGGACCTCAGGGAGCTCTCTACGGCTCCGACGCTGTTGCGGGAGTTATAAACGTAATCACTAAAAGGCCGAAAGAGAAAGAGTTCAGGGTTAACCTTGAGGGCGGGAAGTACAAGAGCTTTAAAGAGAGGGTTTACGGGGCTCTTCCCCTTAAAGAAGGTTTCCTCTCCTTCTCCTTTGAGAACTTCAAGACCAACGGCTTTAGTGCTACCAATGAGAAAAACTCCAGGTATGAATCAGATAACGACGGCTTCAGGTACAAAACTGGCTGGCTCTCTTGGGGATACAGGCCCGACGGCTGGCTCAGGATAACCGGAGACCTGAAGGTAAAGGGCGGAAGCGTTGACTTTGATGCTAATAACCCTAATCCTCAATACGCTGTTCCTAAAGCTAAAAGCACCTACGATAATTTCTTTACAGACCTAAAAGCTGATGCCCTCATCTCCGATAACTTCTCAATAACTGCCGCCTTAGGCCACAACAGGGAGGAGAGAGAGTACTCCTTCGGCTCTTACACGGGAGTTTTAAGGTACATTTCGCTTCAGCCCGTTTACTATTTCAGTGATAACCTCTTTATCACCGGCGGAGTGAACTACAGGCAGGAGAAGGCCGACTTCTCCGAGAGGGTCTCTGCCCACTTAAAGTCTGCCTTTGCCGAGCTCCACGGCCTCTTCTACGGTCTCAGCACTACCGTTGCCCTGAGGAGGGACCTTCACAGCCGGTTTGGATGTAAAACCACCTATAAACTCTCTGCCGGCTACACCTTTAAGTCTACCGGTACAAAAGTCAGGGCCCAGTACGGAACCGGTTTTAAGGCTCCCTCCCTCTACCAGCTCTACGGCCCGTGGGTGGGGAACGACTCCCTGAAGGCCGAGACGAGCGAGGGCTGGAACGTCGGGGTTGACCAGAAGCTTCCCTTCATCAAAGGGAAACTCTCGCTTACTTACTTTAAGAACCACGTCTGGAACCTTATTGACTGGTCTTGGACTACCTACAAGTACGAAAATACCGGTAAGGCCTTAACCGAAGGGGTTGAGCTTAAGGGAGAGGTTGAGCTTGCCGGTTTCCTTACCCTCTTCGGAAACTACACGCATTTGAGGGCTAAGGAGTACGACCCCTCCACCGGGAGCTGGGAGAAATTGGCAAGGAGGCCCGAGTTCAGCTACACCCTCGGCTTTAAGAGCTCCTACGGGAAACTCAGCTTCTCCGCCTGGGCCCTCCACTACTCTGACAGGGAGGATTCAAACGGAAAGACCCTCGGAGGCTTCACCACCTACAACTGTTATGCCTCCTACAGGCTCTGGGATAACCTTGAGCTCTACGCTAAGGGCGTTAACCTTACCGATAAAGACTACGAGCTTGCCTACGGCTACAACACGATGGGAAGGGCTCTCTTCGTCGGAGCCATCTACTCCTTTAAGTAATCCTTCGGGGCTTTCTGCCCCCTTCTGCTAAACTTTTCCCTATGGGAAAGAAGGTTTTAATAACCGGAGCTTCGGGCTTTATTGCAGGGCACCTGATTAAGGAGCTCTCCGAGGAGTACCCCTTAGTTCTTATTTCAAGGAGAGAGCTCCCCTACCCCTTCCCCCGCTACTCTCCGGAAGAGCTTGAGAGGGCCTTTGAGGTGGAAAGGCCTCAGGCAGTAGTAAATACGGTGGGGATTTTGAAAGAGAAGGGAGAGAGTACTTACGAGAGAGCCCACACTGAGTTTACCGAAAAGTTGGTGGAGCTTGCAAAGAGGTGGGGCGTAGAGAAGTTTATCCAGATTTCTGCCCTGGGAACTTCCCCGGAGGAGGAGAGCAGGTACTTTAAGACAAAGTGGCAGGCGGAGGAGTTGGTTAGAAGCTCGGCGATTCCCTACCTGATTTTAAGGCCTTCAATAGTCCTGGGGGAGGGGCAGAAGCTCTACGAAGACCTGAGAAAGCTCTCCCGATTCCTTCCCGTTCTGGCCGCTCCGAAGATGAAAGTTCAGCCGGTAAGAGTGGAGAGGGTGGTTGAGGCGGTTAAGAAGGGGATTGAGTGTAAGCTGACGGGGACGGTTGAGCTGTGCGGCGACAGGGTTATGAGTATGAAGGAGCTCTTTAAAGAGGTTTTGGAGGAGCTCGGAATCAGGAGGTTTGTAGTAGAACTCCCAAAGCCCCTCTTACTGCCGGTAGCCCTTTTGGGTCTCTTCGGCCTTGACCTTGAGCAGTACAAAATGATTAAAAACAACACCTGTAAGGAGGTATAGGTGGAGGAGCTCTTCAATCTGGCACAGGAGGTTTTGGAGGGGAAGAGGAGTTTAGAGGAGCTTTCGGCCTACCCAGAAGAGCTTAAGGAGAGGAAAGATGTAGAAAACCCCTTTAAAAGGGCGGCTTTAATAGTTTCGGCCGACAGAGTTAAACACCTATCTAAAGCCCTTCAGAGGGAGGCAGACGTTATCATCTTCAACCTTGAGGACGGAGTGAGTGACGAGAGGAAGCCCTTTGCAAGGCTCCTTTTAAGGAAGTTCTTAGTAAACATCCCTTTAACCGGCGAGAAAGAAGTTATAGTGAGGGTTAACCCCATAGACTCCCCCTATTTCTGGGAGGATATGTTAAATATCCTGCCGGCGCTTCCCCACGGGATAAGGCTCAGTAAGGTATCCTCTCCCGAAGACGTTGCCGCCCTTGACAGGTTAATAACCGCCTATGAGAGGAGCAGCGGAGCTCCCGAAGGCTTCATAAAAATCCACCTCTCAATAGAAACCTCTCAAGCCCTCTTAAAACTGCCCGAAATACTTAAGGCTTCCGAAAGGGTTGAGGTTGCTTACCTTGGAATTCTTGACCTCTTTGCCGGCCTCGGTGTTAGCCAGAGGTTAACGGGCAAGAGCTTAGGAAACTACGTAAGGGAAAAGTTCTCCTTTGAGTGTAAGGCCTGTGGGGTTTACCCGATAGCTCCGGCCTACCAGGATTACGAGGATTTGGAGGGCTTTAAGGAGGAGGCCTTAAAGGAGAAGGAGCTCGGGTTCAGCGGGAAGATGGCAATCTCGGTAAAACAGGCCAAGGTTGCTACCGAAGTCTTCTCGCCGGAGCCCGAGGAGATTGAGGAGGCTAAGAGAATAGTTGATGTTTACGAGAAAGCCCTTAAAGAGGGTAGGGGAGGGGTTGCTTACAAAGGCAAGTTTATAGACCAGCCTATTTACAGAGATGCTCTCAACAAGCTCCGTTTCGGTTTCTAAAGAGCTTCTCTATTTTGTCCCAGATAGTCCTTACTGCCGGAACGGGGGTAATGTCCCTCCTCTTTACGGCGAAGAAGCACCTCTTAATTGAGAGGTTCCTTACTCTCACCACCTTTACTTTTCCGCACTCTACTTCGTCCTGAACCGAGTACTTTGAGACAAGACCGAAGCCGGCTCCCCTCTTTACCGCCTCTTTAATCGCCGTATTGCTCCCCAGGTAAGCGACAACTCTTAACTTCCCTACCGGAATTCCCGCCCTCTTCAGGGCGCTCTCAACGGTCTTTCTGGTTCCCGAGTCCTCCTCTCTGAAGAGTAGGGGAAGGTTTATTAGCTCCTCAAGGGGTATGGAGCCCTCCTTAAAGTAGGGGGGAGCAATAAGGACAATTTCATCGTCGTGAATTTTTTTAAGCTCAAGTTTAGGGTCGTTTACCTCAAGGCCTATGAACCCCAAGTCAAAGTTTGGAATACTTTCCCTTAGAAGTTTCACCACCCTGTTTGAGTCGTAAATCTCAATTTGGAAGAGTACCTGAGGCAGGAGCTCTTTGAGTTTGTTTAGAAAGTGGGGAAGGAAGTAGTCTCCCGGAATGTTGCTCGCCGCAATTCTTACCCTTCCCGAGAGCTTTGAGCTGTCAAGGGAGAGGAGCTCTGCGAGGGCCTCCTCCCTCTTCTTTAAAATCTCCACTGCGTACCTGTAGAGGATTTTTGCCTCTTCTGTCGGGATAACCTTCCTTCCCAACCTGTCAAAGAGCTTTTTCCCTAAAATGTCCTCAAGGTGCTGTATGTGGGTACTTACAGTCGGCTGGGAGAGCCCTAACTGCTGTGCAGCCTTTGAGAAGCTCTGGTTCTCAAAGACTTTTGTAAATACTTCAAGCTGCCTTATATCCATATCTATCCTTTTACTCTAAGCCTATTACTTTGAGAGCGACGTCAACTACCACGAAGAAGAGGACTCCCGACATTATGAGGGAAATCATTGTCCCGAAGCCCCATACAATCGGGGGGAGCTTGAGAGCTCTGACGTACCTTACGTAGTAGGCAAAAGTTATAAGTGAAAAAACCACTGCAAGACCGAACTTCAGCTCCAAGTAGTGTTTAAGGTCAAGGAGCTGAGAGAATATTCCCAGCGGCAGGAGTGAGAACATTGTCATCATGTAGAGGCCTACTATTGTAGCCCCTATCCCGAGGCCCTTTGCAAGGCCGTCGTTAAAGCTCCTTGTAGCCATCTCAGCCCTCCTTGAATTTTGCGTAAAATTAATTATATCGCATACTTCAAAACAGTTAGGTGGTCGGCTTTTGGAATAACTTTTAGCTGTGAGAGGGGGGCTCCCTTAAAAACCGAGTAAGCCCCGATTAATCCCGTTATGGCGTCATCCTCCCCAACTATCACCTTTACCGGTACCTTTAGTTTCCAAAGCTCCTCGGTGCAGTCAATCTCTGTAAAGCTCTCAAGGAGCTCTGTGCACGCTTTCGGGTTTAGTTGGGGAAGGGGAGCGTTTTTCGTTGAGGAGAGCTCCCTAAAGAACTCTACCCCTTCGTAGAAATCCCTCTTTAACCTCCTGAGAAACCGCCTTACTACTGCTTCAGGTTGAGATGTTCCCGTAAAGGAAGGGGTAGGTGCGTAGAGGATTAACTCCCGGACTTTTTCCGGGTAGTTCAGGGCTACGAGGATTGAGACTGTAGCACCCAAAGACCAGCCTACAAGGGTGGAGCCCTCCTCTATGCTTTCTCCGACTTCGGCGGCAAGCTCCCAGAGGTCGGTTGAGTTGAAGGGAGACTCCCCGTGGCCGGGGAGCTCCAAGTGAACTGCTCTCTCAAAAGGCGTTCCCTTCCAGACTCTTCCGTCGTAGCTCCAGCCGTGGAGGGTGTAAATCATGCGGCCTTTTTCTCCTCCTTCTTACCCTCCATGGCCTTAAAGAGGTGGAACTCCTTAATAACTTCAATAGCCCTTTTCATCTGGTTGTCTATTCTCTTCTCTCTCTTCTTCCTGATTTCCTCTGTCTTCTCGGGGTGCTCCTCTATCTCCTTAAACTCCTTCTTGAGCTCCTCAATGTCCTCCTTAGAGAGCTTTACCTCAATGTCCGGCTCAATTCCCTTGCCGTCTATACACTGGTGGTTGGGCATGTAGTACTTGGCAGTCGTTATCTTCACGGCGTAGCCCATGTCTAAGGGGTAGAGGGTCTGAACCGAGCCCTTTCCGAAAGTCTTTTCTCCCACAACTATTGCTCTATCGTTGTACCTGAGAGCTCCCGTTAAAATCTCCGCCGCGCTCGCCGTTCCGCCGTTAACGAGCATTACTACGGGAACGTCGGTGGGGATTATGGGCTCGTGGAGTGAGTAGAACTTCTTAATGCTCTCGGGAATTCTTCCCTTTGTATAGACTATGAGAGCTCCCTTCGGAAGGAAGTAGTCGCTTATTGCAACTGCAGAGTCAAGGAGACCTCCGGGGTTGTTCCTTACGTCAACTATTATTCCCTGGAGCTTCTTGTCCTTCCTTATTGCCTCAAGGGCCTTTTTGAACTCCTCTACCGAGTTCCTCTGGAACATCGTAAATCTTATGTAGCCTATGTCTCCGGTAAGAATTCTGTACTTAACGCTCTGGATTTTGATTATCGCCCTCGTTATGGTGAAGGGTTTTGGCTCGGGCCATCCCTTTCTCCATACCCAGATTGTAATTTTGGTTCCGGGCTTACCCCTCATAAGCTTTACCGCTTCCATCAGGCTCATGTCGGGTGTAACCTTTTTGTCGTTAATTTTGACTATTATGTCTCCGGGCTTTAGGCCTGCCCTGTAGGCGGGGGTATCCTCAATGGGGGCTATTATCATTAGCTTTCCGTCTTTGGTCTTTGTTATTTGGATTCCTAAACCTCCGAACTGGCCGCTGGTCTCAACCTGAAACTCCTTCAGCTGGTCGGGGGTAAATAGGGTTGAGTGGGGGTCAAGGCTGCTAAGCATTCCCCTTATTGCCCCTTCAAAGAGCTCTTTGGGCTCCTTCTTCTCAACGTACCTCTCCTTAACGAGCTGGTAGGCCTCCATGAAGAGCCTTATGTACTTGAGCTCCTCCTGTTGAGTATCCTGCTTCTTCATTACCGCAGAGACGGAGCTCTTTCCTATAAGGGCGAGGAAAGTGAAAAGGAGTACGAGAAAGAGAGAGGTTTTAAAGCTCTTCTTCATCTTCTTTTCCTCTCAAGGACTTTTTTGACCTTTTCAATTATCCCCTTATCATCAAGGCCGAAGTAGTGTAGGAGCTCCCACCCTTTACCCGACCTTCCGAAAACGTCGGGAGTTCCGAGTCTCTCCATCGGAACCGGGTAGTTCTCAACAAGAACCTCGGCCACCGCTGAGCCGAGCCCCCCTATTATTGAGTGCTCTTCGGCCGTTACTACTGCGCCGGTCTTCTGGGCAGATTTTACTATAAGCTCACTGTCAATAGGTTTAACGCAGGACATATGTATAACTTCAACCGAGATTCCCTCCCTCTCAAGCTCCTCAGCAGCTAAGAGGGCAAAGGAAGTCATAACTCCGTTTGCTATAACGGTAACGTCCTCTCCCTCCCTCAGAACGTGTCCTTTTCCAATTTCAAACTTAAAGGTTTCCTCGTCAAAAATCCGGGGGAACTTCTCCCTGGTCAGCCTTACGTAGAAGGGGCCGTCAGTATAGGCGATTTTCCTGATTACTGCCCTCGTCTCAACGTCGTCTGCCGGAACGATTACCCTCATGTTGGGTATGTTCCTCATGTTTGCAACGTCCTCAAGGGCCTGGTGGCTTGCTCCGTCCTCCCCTACAGTAATTCCCCCGTGGGTGCAGACGATTTTAACGCTCAGGTTGGGGTAGCAGATTGTCTGCCTTACCGCCTCCCAGGCCCTTCCGGTTCCGAAGATTGCAAAGGTGCTCACAAAGGGGATTTTTCCGGTGGTTGCAAGGCCTGCGGCGGTGTTCATCATGTTTGTCTCTGCTATTCCCATATTAAAGAACCTTTCGGGAAAGCGCTTTGCAAACTTTGCCGTCTTTGTTGAGCCCGAAAGGTCGGCATCCAATACAACAATCCTCTCGTCCTTCTCTCCCAACTTAACGAGAGTATCCCCGTAGGCGTCCCTTAAGCTAACCTTTTCCATCTCTTCCTCCTTAAACAATCTCTCCCAGCTCTTTTAGGGCTTCTTTGAGGAGCTCCGGCGGTAGAGCCTTTCCGTGCCACTCTGCCCTGTTCTCCATAAAGGAGACTCCCTTGCCCTTAACGGTTTTTGCGATGATTATTGTCGGCTTGAACTTTGAACGGTCGGCCCTATCAAGGGCTTCCTTTATTTCCTTAAAGTCGTGGCCGTTTATCTCCATAACGTTCCAGCCGAAAGCCCTCCACTTCTCTGCCGCCGGGTAGATTGACATTACTTCGTCAACGGGGCCGTCTATCTGGAGGTTGTTGTTGTCAAGGATTACTACGAGGTTGCTCAGGTTATAGTGGGATGCCGCCATCGTAGCTTCCCATACGCTTCCCTCCTGAGCCTCACCGTCTCCAATCATACAGTAGACTTTACTGTCTGAGCCCGAGAGCTTCAGCCCTAAGGCCATTCCGACTGCCGCCCCTATTCCGTGGCCCAAACTCCCGGTGCTTATCTCAATTCCCGGGGTTTTGTGCATGTCGGGGTGGCCCTGAAGGTCGCCGTCAATCTTCCTGAACTCCATCAGCTTCTCTAAGGGGAAGTAGCCGGTTCTTGCCAAAACCGAGTAGAGGGCGGGGCAGACGTGGCCTTTGGAGAGGACGAACCTGTCCCTCTCCTCCCACTTGGGATTTAACGGATTGTGCCTCATCTTGTAGTAGTAGAGTGTTACGATTATGTCGGTTGCAGACATTGCCCCGCCGGGGTGTCCTGACTGGGCGTTTGAGGTCATTTTTAAGATGTCTTTCCTCACTTCCCTTGCTATGGCCCTTAAGGTTACCTCGTCTATGTCTCTGTTGCGCTTAAGGAAGAACTCCGGCTCAAAAGTTATCATCTCAACCTCCGCTTAAAATCCCTCTTCCTCTTTTATTTTCTCTATCTCCTCTTTAACCCTTTCGGGAGATGTTCCTCCTATTACTCTTCTGCTCTCTACCGAGCCTTCAAGGCTCATTAGGTTTAAAACGTCCTCTTCAAACTTATCGGAGAATTTTTTAAACTCTTCCAAGGTAAGCTGGCTTAGGTCTTTTCCTTCATCAAGGCAGTAGGCCACCAGTTCCCCTACTACCCTGTGGGCTTCCCTGAAGGGAACCCCCTTTTTGGCCAAGTAGTCCGCTACGTCGGTTGCTAAGGAGAAGCCCTTAGAGGCCTGCTCCCTCATTCTTTCGGCTTTCGGCTTCATACCTTCAACTATCAGGGTGTTTACTTTCAGCGCCAGTTTAACTGTATCTATTGCGTCAAAGAGAGGTTCCTTATCCTCTTGAAGGTCTCTGTTGTAAGTTAAGGGTAGACCTTTGAGGATTGTTAGAATTGCTATTAAATCTCCGTAAACCCTTCCCGTTTTACCCCTCGTTAGCTCCGAAACGTCGGGGTTTTTCTTCTGGGGCATTATTGAACTTCCCGTGCAGAAGGCGTCGGGGAGCTCTATAAAGTTAAACTCCTCGGTTGACCACAAAATCAGCTCCTCGGAGAGCCTTGAAAGGTGCATCATTACCATTGCACAGTCAAAGATTGTCTCTGCTACAAAGTCCCTGTCGCTGACGGCGTCCATACTGTTGCGGGAAACGTCGGAAAAGCCCAGTAGCTTTGCGGTGAACTCCCTGTCAAGGGGGTAGCTCGTTCCGGCCAGGGCCGCCGAGCCCAAAGGTGAAACGTTAACCCTCTTTAGAGTATCCTCAAACCTCTCGGCGTCCCTCTTAAACATCTGGTAGTAGGCCAGCATGTGGTGGGAGTAGAGAACCGGCTGGGCAATCTGGAGGTGTGTGTAGCCGGGCATGATTACCCCGAGGTTCTCCTCGGCCTGCTTTAAGAAGGCGCGGCGCAGGTTCTTAAGGAGCTCCAAAATCTCTTTAATCTCTTTCCTTACGTATAACCTTACATCTGTTGCAACTTGGTCGTTCCTTGAGCGTCCCGTGTGGAGCTTACCGCCGACGGGGCCGATTTTCTCCGTTAGCCTTTTTTCTATGTTCATGTGAACGTCTTCAAGCTCGGTCTTCCATGGAAAATTGCCCTTCTCTACTTCGGTTAAAATCTCGTTAAGCCCCTTTACTATTTTATCCGCCTCTTCGGGAGTGAGAATCCCTTGTTTTTCAAGCATTTTAACGTGGGCTATACTTCCGGCTACGTCGTAGGGAGCAAGGCGTTTATCGTAGGAGACCGACTCGGTAAACTCTTCAACCAGCTTATTTGTACTCTCTTTAAACCTTCCGCCCCATAGTTTACCTTCGGCCACTTTACACCTCCCAATCTACTTGCCCAATTCTATCAGCAAAACTATAATTCCCTAAAGTTTTCAGGGAGGAAAATATGCTCGGTAAAGAGGTGAAGGAAGCCCTTACTTTTGATGACGTTTTACTCGTTCCAAACTACTCTGAAGTCCTTCCCACTCAGGTTGACGTAAGGACAAAGCTCACTAAGAAGATAACTCTCAACATTCCCATTATGAGCGCTGCAATGGATACGGTTACTGAGGCCGAACTGGCCATTGCAATTGCCAGAGAGGGAGGAATTGGAATTATCCACAAGAACATGAGCATAGAGGAGCAGGCCGAGGAGGTTGACAGGGTTAAGAGAAGCGAGAGCGGGATGATTGTTAAGCCCGTCACCGTCAGGCCGGAGCAGACGATAGCAGAGGCCGAGGCTTTAATGAAGAAGTACAAGATTTCCGGCCTCCCGGTTGTAGATGAAGAGGGAAAGCTGGTCGGGATAATTACAAACAGGGACATAAGGTTTGTTAAGAACTTCTCCAAGAAAATCGCCGAAGTAATGACAAGGGAAAACCTTAAAACCGTTCCTGTAGGTACCACCTTAGAGGAGGCCAAGGAAATCCTCCACAGGTACAAAATTGAGAAGCTACCGGTTGTTGACGATAAGGGCTACCTCAAGGGCTTAATAACAATCAAGGATATAGAGAAGAAGGAGAAGTATCCCAATGCCTGTAAAGATGAGCTCGGCCGTTTGATGGTCGGAGCTGCCGTCGGCGTAGGGGAAGAGGCCTTAAGGAGGGCCGAAGCCCTGATAGAGGCCGGCGTTGACGTGATTGTTATTGATACTGCCCACGGCCACTCCAAGGGCGTTATCCAAATGGTTGAGAAGATTAAAGGGCTCTACCCCGACGTTGACGTAATAGCCGGAAACGTTGCAACTCCTGAAGGGACGGAAGCCCTCATAAAGGCCGGAGCAGATGCGGTGAAGGTGGGAATAGGTCCCGGCTCAATCTGTACTACGAGGATTGTCGCGGGAGTCGGAGTTCCTCAGTTAACTGCCGTTGCCCAGTGTGCCGAGGTTGCCGATAAGTACGACATCTCTATTATTGCCGACGGAGGAATTAAGTTCTCCGGAGACATTGCCAAGGCTATCGGGGCGGGTGCAAGGGTGGTAATGATAGGCAGCCTCTTTGCCGGAACGAAGGAGAGCCCCGGAGAGTTAATTCTCTATCAGGGCAGGAGCTACAAGGTCTACAGGGGTATGGGCTCTTTAGGAGCAATGAAGAAGGGAAGCAAAGACAGGTACTTCCAGAGCGAAGTTGAGGAGAAAAAGCTGGTTCCCGAAGGAATTGAGGGGATGGTTCCCTACAGGGGCCCGCTGGCCGATACAATCCACCAGCTTGTTGGAGGTCTAAGGGCCGGAATGGGCTACTGCGGGGCCGCAAACATTGAGGAGATGAGGAAGAAAGCAAGGTTTGTAAAGATTACCTCTGCAGGCCTTAAGGAATCTCACGTCCACGACGTTATTATCACTAAGGAAGCACCCAACTACTGGATAGAGAGGTAGGGGAGCTCCCCCTACCCTTTACTGGCACCCTATCTCAAAATCCCACGCCGTTTGGGGGTCTTCCCCTACTATAATTACAACAACTTTGCTCTTAAGGGGGTCTACTCCGTAAAAGTTGTTAACTTGGAAGCTTTCATTAATCGGTAAATCGGGCGTTCCTACGTTCCTTCCGATTTTTATTCTCTTGTAAATCTCATTTCCCGGCGGATGGCTTATACAGATGCTGTCGGGTATGTAGTAAGGCTCAAAGTAGAAGTTGAGAGAGCTGTTTTTGGGCAGCTTTGAAGTATCAAGAATTAAAGTGGTGACCTGATAACCTCCCCGCATGGCTACTCCGGGGTTGTTTGAGCAATCAAGCTCTACAATTCTCGGTGGGTCTATCTGACGCCCCGTTATTGCGGTCGGGTCAATACCGCACACGGGACATCTGCCGTTTAAGGCTAGCTTTTCAAACTCGTAGAAGTTGCTGCCGGGAGCTCCTATTAAATTGCTGTACCACTCTTCTACGGCGGACTTTATAAAACTCTCAAGAGCAGTTCTTACCAGACTCCTCATAGAGTTGCCGGGTGGGTAGTTTTCATTGAGGTAGGTATTTACAAAACTGTGGAGTGTTATGTCGTGAAGGCGGGACAGACATACTGCTATAGAGCCGCAGTTAAGGGAGATATTCGGAGGGAGAATCTTAATATCAAGGGCTAAATCTGAAGCGAACCTTACGAATTTCGCTATTACCAAATCCTCGGATGCCGTGTAGTAGATAGCTTTTCCGTCTCCTAAGGCCAACTTTGTGGCCGGAGTTGCGAGGTGGAGAACCCTGACAACCGGAGGCGGGGCCGAATTGTCGGAAGGTTGGAGCCACCCATTGTCAGCATAGGCGTTGGCAAAGAAGTTGCCTTGAGAGTGGGCTACCAGAATTACCGGATAGCCTTTATTTAGCCATTCTTGAAGTTTCTCCTTGTGCTCTTGATAATTTTTCAATAGTATGCCGTAGTTTTCCTCGGTGAGCTTCTCTACCTGTTTTTCTGTAATTTTATCAAGATACTTATCAAAGAAGAGTTGATATATTGGTGAAAGAGTAGGTGGTATTGCGATGTTATTTAACTTCGCCAGCCAGAGGTATAAGGTCTTCCTCGCCTCTTCAAAAGTCATTCCGCTTTCAAGACAAAGCTGTATGTAAGCTTCAATTGCATCGTCTACTTTACCCATGTGGTAGTTGTATAGCAACTTGGGAGATTCGGCTTCAAAATAGTTTTGCAGATAAAAATTTTTAAGCTGATTATTTATTGGAACTAAAATTAAATTTTTAAGTTTATTGATACTGTATCTTGCAGACTTTCTATCTACTAACATGCCGTTGACAAAGACTGTCTGGACTTTCCTTTCATAACACCAGTCCGGAACACCTGCAAGTGAAGGGATATAAAATATTAGTACCAGGATAAAAGTTAGTAATCTCATAGCTCATCCTATATTTGTTTACTTTTGTGAGAGCTCGTCAATTATTTCCATATAATCAATTGAACTAATATCTCTTCCCTGCTTCCAGTATTCTTTTATTTTCTCAAGAACTTGGCAGGTGGATAATCCTCTTTTATGGGCTTCATCGGGAATTGATGAAGATACAGTTCCATCTAAACTTCTGTTTAACTGGTCGTAATACTTTGCTCTTTCATAAGTATTGTAAGTTAAGGCAGTTATTGTTTTTCCGGTTTCTATAATTTCATCAAACCCTTCTTCGTACTCGGCTGCAGGTTCTTTTACATCTAAAAAGTTCGGATAGGGTATTTTGTACTTATTTTCTATTTTAGGAATAATGTATTCATTATAACTATCTATATTGCAGTCAACACCCAGGTCTATTAAAACTGCATGGTGTTTAGCCTGCTCTCTGTCAGTAGGGTCAATTTCAAACAGCCTCTGGTCAACCCATGCAGAGAGGAGAATTGACTTATAGATGTTCCCTTTATCCTGGTATTTCTCTTTAAATCTCTTCTCAATCTCTCTGAGTACGTCCTCTCTTATGCCGTCAACCTCTTTGCCCCTTAAATCGGTGCTTGTGTCAAGCTTGGGGAGCTCCCCTTTCTTAATAGCCTCTTCAATTTGGGAATAGAGCTGGCTCTTCTCCTCGGGAGGCGGTTTGACAGAATCCTGTTTCCAGTTGCATGAGGTTGAGATGATAAAGAGGATGAAAAATGATAAGAGCTTTTTCATACCTTCCCCTCCTTCATTTTTTTCTGAATTTATCCTCTAGGTGGGGATTCAAGGGTTAAAAGGGGTTAATAAAACTGTTCAATTTTTCCGATTTTAGAAGGGTTCTGCTTTTTCCCTTGAGCTAATTCATTGATTATCTCTTTGTAATTAATTGAATTGATATCTTTACCTTGCTCCCGGTATTCTTTTATTTTCTCAAGAACTTGGCAGGTAGAAAGTCCTCTTTTGTGGGCTTCTTCGGGTATTAACGATGTTACTGTTCCATCAAGGCTTTTATTTACTTGATTGAAGTATTTAGCTCTTTCCTAAGTATTGTAAGTCAGTGTACTTATTAAATCTCCTGCATCAAGGACTTCATCAAGTTCTTTAAAGTATTTAGGAGGCTTTCTTTATTTCCAAAAAAATCCGGGTAAGGTTTGTTGTACTTTTTTATCAAATATAGGTATGTAATACTCTTTATAGCTATCACCTATGTACTCAACGTCTAGCTCCCACAAAATTGAATAGTGTTTAGCCTGTTCTTTGTCAGTCGGGTCAATTTCAAACAATCTTTGGTCAACCCATGCAGAGAGGAGAATGGACTTATAAATGTTTTCTTTACCTTGGTATTTCTCTTCAAATCTCTTTTCAATCTCTCTTAGGACGTCCTTTCTTATACCGTCAACCTCTTCACCCTTTAAATCGGTGCTCGTGTCAAGTTTGGGGAGCAGGGGCTATTGCTACACGATGGGTTGGCGAGAAAGGGGAGAACGAGGAAGAGAAGCCGGCTCATTTTCTCTACCCTATCTCCTCTTCCCACCTTACTCCGAACCTGCCGAGGGCTTCTAAGAACTCCCTGTTAAACCTGTTTCTCCACCTGTTAAGGTCTATCTGGAAGTTTGAGGGCTTTTTGGGTTTAAATAGGAGCTCCATTCCCGCCTCTTTCGGCGTCTTCCCTCCCTTTCTCTGATTACACTCGGAGCAACAGGTAATCAGGTTCTCCCAGCTCCACTTTCCCCCTCTGCTTTTGGGGATTATATGGTCAATTGTTGCCTCACTGTCCTTAACTATTTTCCCGCAGTAGGCACAGGTAAAGTTATCCCTTATAAAGATTGCCCTTCTTGTGGGGGAAGAGCTCTGCCAGTGGCGGAGGAGAACCGGAATTCTGATAGTCAGGGGGGCCGGGTACTTCTTTGCGGGGGAGCTCAGGTAGAGGTTTTGGTAATACTCAAGGACTTCACACTTACTTAGGAGCTCCAGCAGAAAGGCCTTCTTGTGGCTGAATACGGCAACCGGGTAGTAGGTCTTGTCAAGAACCAGAACGGGGTGAAGGAGCATACTCTCTCCGTAAAAGGTTCACCTCCATTATATATGCCCCTGCCACCCCGAGTTGGTCTTCCCTCAAACTTCAAGCTCCTCAATGAAGTTGTAGGAGCTCTGGGGGATTATTAGAGTCCTCTTTTTTGCCCCCTCTTCTTTAAGCCTTTTGTACTCGGAAATGTCCTCTTTATAGGCGAAGTAGCCCGAAACCCTGACGTGGGCGTCGTTTATAAACTCAAGCTCTTCTGCAAACATGAAAGTTCCCTCGGCGCAGGTAGGTGAGAAGACAATCAAATAGACCTTCATACTTCCTCCTTAGTTAATAGATTTCCTTAAATCTTAACCGATTTTCGGAGGTGCATTGAAGGTAAAGGGAAAGCCTGAGGACTTTAGGGTTGAGGAGGTTTTAAGCCTGAACCCTTTAAGAGGGAAAAGAGGGAAGTACAGGTATTACAGGCTCTTTAAGAGAGGAATGGAGACCTCTGAAGCCGTAAATAGAGTTGCAAGGCTTTCGCAGCTTAAGCCCCGGGATGTCCTCTACGGAGGGCTTAAGGATAAGAATGCAGAGACCGTTCAGTTTATAGCCGTTAAAGAGCCCTTGAGGTTAAAGGAGTTAAATGAAGATAACCTGAAAGTTGAGTTTGTCGGCCGGCTTGATAGGGCTCCGAGAGAGGTATTAAAGGGGAACAGGTTTGAGGTTGTGGTAAGGGGAGTAAGGGACCTCCCTCCCGATAGGCTGGAAGTTTTAAGAAATCTCGGCCTTCCCAACTACTACGGTGAACAGAGGTTTACTCCCGTAAGGGGAGAAAAGTTCTTTATTACCGAGCTTTTAAAGTCTAAGGAGGAGGCGGTTAAGTACCTCTTTACTCCAGCAGGTTGGGAGGGCTCGGCCTTAAGGAGGGCAAAGAAACTTTTTGTGGAGGGAAAGTTTAGTGAGGCCGCCCGTCTCTTTAAGGGCTGGAGGAGGAGAGTCTCTAACTTCTTAGCACGGGGAGGGGATTGGGATGGAGCTTTCAAACTCATTCCTCAGAGTGAGCTTGAGTTTCAGGCCAACGTCCTTCAGTCTTACCTCTTTAATGAGCTCCTCTCAAGGCTGGTTAGGGAAAGGAGTTCCCGGGCACTGAAGTTCAAGTATAAGTTAGGTTACCTCTACTACCCCCTTGAGGAAATCCCCCTTCCTTCCTCTATTGCCTCCTTTACTCCCCAAGTGGCACTCTACGACGAAATCCTGAAAGATTTGGGAGTTAAAAGGGAGGAGCTCCTACCCCTTTCTCCCCTATTCCACCCTTTTAAAAGGAAGGCTCTTGTAAAACCCGAGCAGCTTGAAGTTGAGAGGTTGAGTGAGGGCTACCGGCTAAAGTTCTTCCTTCCGGCCGGCTCTTACGCCACAAATCTCTTGAGGTTTCTCTTCAGCGCCGTTTAACGGGTGTATAATCTGCACCCACAAGGAGATTTGGAGGTTAAGAATGGAAAAGTTTAAGGTTCTGATAACCGAACACATTGCCGAGCCGGGAATAGAGCTCCTTAAAAAACAGCCCGACATTGAACTTACCTACGAGCCGGAGCTCTTTAGGGACTTTAAGAAAATCCTTGAGATTATCCCTCAGTACCACGCCCTCATTACGAGGAGCGGTACGCCGGTTAACGAGGAGCTTTTAGAGAGAGCAAAAAACCTCAAAGTGGTAGGAAGGGCCGGCGTCGGAGTTGACAACATAGACCTTGAGGCAGCTTCAAGAAGGGGAATCCTCGTAGTTAATGCCCCTACCGGTAACACTTTAGCCGCCACAGAGCACACGATGGGAATGATGATAGCCGCTGCAAGGTTAATCCCCTACGCCCACAAGTCCTTAAAGGAAGAGAGGAAGTGGGAGAGGAAGAAGTTTATGGGGGTTGAGCTTGCAGGTAAAACCCTCGGAATAATCGGCTTCGGAAGGATAGGCTCAAGGGTAGGGATAAGGGCAAAGGCCTTTGACATGAAAGTAATTGCCTACGACCCCTACATAAAGAAAGAAAAGGCCGAGAGGCTCGGGGTTGAGCTGGTTGACGAGCTTGAGGAGCTCTTAAGGCGCTCGGACATAATAACCGTCCACACTCCCTTAACCGAAGAGACCCGCAATATGATTACAAAGAAAGAGATGGAGAAGATGAAGGACGGAGTTATCCTCCTTAACATTGCAAGGGGAGGGATAATAAACGAGAGGGACTTATACGAAGCCCTCGTTAGCGGAAAAGTTAGGGCAGCGGCAGTTGACGTCTTCAGCAAAGAGCCCACCACCGATAACATCCTCCTTGACGCCCCCAACATAGTCGTAACTCCCCACATCGGTGCAAATACCTTTGAATCCCAGACAAATGTTGCTGTAATAATTGCAAATCAGGTTCTTGCTGCCTTGAGGGGTGAAGAGGTTGAATTTGCGGTAAACGCTCCATTTGAAGATACTGCCGCTGCCAAAGTCTTAAAGCCCTTTATGGAGCTTGCGGAAAAGCTCGGTCTCTTTGCTGTTCAGGTTGCCTGCTCAAGGAGTAAGGAAATCGTCCTTGAGTTCAGGGGAGATTTGGGAGAGGATACAAAGCCCCTTACTACGGCCTTCCTTAAAGGCTTTCTTGAGAAAGTTGTTGACATTCCCATTAACCTGATTAACGCTCCGTTCCTTGCCAAAGAGAAGGGGATAAAAATCGTTGAAGTTAAGAGGCCTGAAGGTATTAACTTTAAGAAGTTAATCAGGGTTATCTGCAAGGGGGAAAACGGAGAGGAGTTTACGATTGCCGGGACGGTTATGGACGATAAGTTCCCCAAAATTGTTGAGATAAACGGCTTCCTCTTTGACCTTACTCCTGAGGGCAAGCTCCTCTTAATTAAGAACTACGACGTTCCCGGAGTTATCGGGAAACTGGGCTCAATTCTCGGTAAGTACAGGGTAAACATTGCAGGCTTCCAGCTCGGCAGGAAGGAGAAGGGCAAAGAGGCCAAAGGAGTGATTCTCGTTGACGACGACGTCCCTCAGGAGGCAATTGAGGAGATTAAAGAGATTCCCGAAATACTTGAAGTCAAGCAGGTAAATCTCTAATTTTTATCCCGCCAATTTCAGGAAACTGAAATTTAAATTTCCATTTTCGGGGGAGCCCCTCCCCCATTTTCTATCCAATGGTTTAATCAAGGTTAGCCTTTGGGTAAGTTCTTTTTCTCCTTATGGTTAAAAACCAAAAACACCTCTTTTTATACCTTTAAACAGCAAATCTTGGGGTTGCTCCTCCCTATAATCAGAGTCAGGAAGCAACAAAAAACCAATCGGAAGGAGGAGACCATGGGAGTCAGGAGGCTTCTCAGAGCAACTCTCGCACTGGCAGCAGTGGGAGGAGTAACCTTTGCAGGTGCCGCAGTAGCCGGCAATAACGAAGTAGATGTTTACCAGAAAGCCGGCGGCGACGCTGCAGTTAAAGGTTTTGACGGAAGCTCTGCTTACCATCAGGAAGGAACTGGAAACAAATTATACGTAAAGAAGCAGGAAGCCGGAAGTGATAATGAAGACACCGCTTACATTAACTTTGACCAGTACGGTGATGGCAACGTAATCAAGGTTAATGACGCACAAACTGCCGGTGATGATGCTTTAATCAAGGTCAAGCAAGGTCAAGATTCCTCTACAACTGCAAACAGCAACCAAGTCGTTCTCGGAACACAGAGTGCCGGAACAAACGCTACTCTTCAAGTTGAGCAGTACTCAAATAGTAACACCATTCACATTTCTGAGTCTTCGGCAAATAGTGGTGAGAACAAAATTACGATTCTTCAAACAGGTGTAGAAAATAACGAGGTATCTATTGATACTCAGTCAGCAGATCAAAACCAAACCACTACAATTACTCAGGATGGTTCAGGAACAGGCCACAGCCACTTAACTATCACTACTCAAAAGGCTTCAGGTGGAGATATCACAAACACTGTAAATCAGCATGCTAACGGTGCAGGAGACAACACGGCTTCCATTGGTACTCAGAGTGCAGGCGGTTCTATTAGCAATGAGATAACTCAGACCAACGATGGAGACAAGAAAGATAAGGTTAACCTCAGCACTCAAATTGCCGGCTCTGACATAATGAACACTATATCTCAGACTGGAACCGGTGATTCTGTAGAGGTTCTTTCACAAAATGCTGGTGATTACATTCAGAACGTCTTTACTCAAAGTGGAAACGACAACTCAATTTCACTGCAAACTCAGGAAACTGACGATGGTTATATGGAAAATGAAGTAGAACAATCCGGCGACTCCAACTCCCTTACCATTAAAGACCAAGATGCAAAGACTAACATCGGTAACTTCGTCAAGCAGCTTACCAACAACAACACGATTTCTATTGATACTCAAACTGCAAGTGATGAATTCATTGAGAACGAAATTACCCAGAAAGGTGGCGATGGCAACACCATAACTATTACCAAGCAGGAAGCCGGTACTTACGTTGACAACAACATCACTCAGGACGGTGCTAACAACTCAATCACTGTTGAGACTCAGGAAGCTTCAAGCGGTTATGTAAAGAACGAAATTACTCAAACTGGTGACGACAACACTGTAGTTCTCAACCAGACTGCTGCTGACCACATCAATGACAAGATTGAGATTACAGGAAGCTCAAACCTCGTCAGGGTTAAGGGAACAGCTTCAGGAGCTAATGACGATGTAACAATCAAAATTAACGGAAGCTCAACTAAGATTGCTGGCGTTAAGTACGACAGCGGCGACCTTACGTTTGAGGAGTCCGGTTACGCTACTCAGGACGGTAATGACAACGACTTAGAGATTACTGCAGGCTCTAACAACACCGTCGGTCTCTATCAGAAGGCTACCGGAGATAACGACTTTACAGCTACAATGGGAGATGGTAACACAAACCTTGTTTACCAAGAGACATCAAACGGAGCTAACAGCGTTTCAATCGACGAAGGAAACGACAACTTCGTAAGCATCTACCAGAGCGGTGATGCTAACAATACAATTACACTTGACATTACAGACTCTAACAAAGTTCTTGGCTCCTACCTTGACAGCAACAACCACGTTGTTGCTTACGAGGAGTCTGACAACAAGCCTGCTGTACAGCTCGGCGGTGAGAACGTCTTAGATATCGCTGTTAACAGCGGTGATACTAACCTCTTTGCAATCCACCAGGAAGCCGATACTCAGAATTACTTCCACGCTGTAGTTGACGGAAGCAACAACAATATCATGGTCTACCAGACTGCTGCTAACAAAGCCTATGCTGACATTCAGGTTGCTTCCAGCGATAACACAATCAAGATTGTTCAAGACAGCGTAAGCGGAAATGCAACGGTTGAGGCATATGTCAAGTAAGCTTAAGCGTAGGAGGGGAGTCCCCCCTCCGTTTTTATACTCGTGGGTGGGGGGATTTAAGCGTCCTCCCGGCTGGGGTAGCCCTCTTCGGAGGGTTATCCCTTCTTTTTTGTCTCTCCTAATTTTCTTCTTTCTTTTCTCCCTTTCACTCCATCAATCAGGGGCAGCTGAAGTTTACGATATTGATTATTACATAGTTGATAAAACAAAAACACCTTGGGGGCATAAGTTTTATAGAACCTATCAAGAAATTTGGGAGGCTCCCAAAGGGATAAAAGGGTACTTCATAATAATTGGTGAAAGAAAGGTTTCTTTCCGGCAAAGTTGGGTTTACGTAAAAGTCGGGGATAACATCTTCAATTACGAAGTTTATACAAGCCTTCTAAAGCCGACAATGGGCGAAATGGACATGCAGTCAAAAGCTCTTGAAGCTGTAAAAAAAACCCTTTCCTTCTTACTTAGGAATTATTTTCGTCTTAAATCTCTTGAAAAGGAGCTCTAAAGTTGGGGGTATAAAATGAAAAAGCTTTTATGTGCTCTCGTTCTTGTTTCTCTACCAGTTGCTGCTTTAGCTTCAACAATTACTTACAAACCTATTATCCCCTCTTTCGGCGGAGACCCTGATAACTGGGGAGGTCTTCTGGCCGAAGCCGATAAACAAAATATTTACCACGCTCCTCGGAAGAAAGTTTCTGTTAAAAACCCGATAGACCGTTTTAAAGAGCAACTCCAGTACATGATTTTGAGCAGGCTTGCTTCTAAACTGGTTAACGCTGCCTTCGGAGACGAGGAACTCCCGGCCGGAACTTATCAAATTGAGAACTTTCAAGTTACCGTTCAGCCTCAAGGAGGAGAAATCCACGTTAACATCGTAGATACAAGTACCGGTTCAACAACTGAGGTAATCGTTCCCATGTACAACCAGTAGCTCTTCAGATAAACCTTAATAAGACCGGGAGGACGGCTTCAAATGAAAAGGAGACTGCTACCCATGCTTTTTTCGGGTTTTCTCTCGTTTGTAGGCTGTGCCTACACCCCACCCACAAAACCCTTAAGCGTTGAACCTCCTGTTGTTAACCAAGAACCTCCGTCCCACAGCCTTCTTCAATTTCTTCCTTCTCCGAAAGAGGTTATTCCCGTCGCTATTTACAACTTCAGAGACCAGACCGGGCAGTACAAGGTTTACAACAACATAAGTACATTTTCTACCGCGGTGACACAGGGCGCAACTTCCATTTTGGTTAAAGCTGCTTACGACAGTGGTTGGTTCCTACCGGTAGAAAGAGAGAATCTTGCGGACCTTTTAACCGAAAGGAGAATTATCAGGAACGCTATTGAGCAGGAGCTAAAGGCAAAGGGTTTAAAACCAAAAAAGAACATTTTGCCCCCCTTAAAGTTTGCTCCCGTAATTTTGACCGGTGGTATTATCGGGTACGATACCGATACAGTTACCGGAGGCTTCGGCGCCAAGTATTTCGGAGTCGGCGGCTCTACCCAGCTCAGGAGAGACAGGGTTACTGTTTACCTGAGGGCAATATCTGCAAAGACGGGAGAAGTTCTTTTGACGGTTACTGCAACAAAAACCATTCTATCACGGGCTTTAGACGTTCATGCATTTAAATACGTCAAGTGGAAAAGGCTCTTTCAACTTGAGACCGGAGTTACTACCAATGAACCCGGTCTTTATGCCCTTCAGGGAGCAATAGAGAAAGCTGTGTATGCTCTCATAATTGAGGGAATTGCAAAAGGTTATTGGCAACCTAAGAACCCTGCAGATGTTTATTCCCCCGTTGTTCAGAAGTACTTTAAGTGGAAACTTCAGGAGCTTAAAGAGCAAGAAGATAACCTTAGGAGGATTCTCGGAAGGGACTTTACCGAAAGGGAGATTAACGACTACCTGAAGAGGTTGAGGAAGGAGAGGAATCTAATTCTCTGGTACGAGAAAACCAAAAGAAGAGGTAGAAATGGATAGCGTAAGGGAAAGGAGCTCCCTCCTACTTTCCGGAGTTTTAAAGAACGACCCCGAGCTCTTTTCGGAAGGGGTCAGAAGGGGAGAAAACCCTTTAAGTCTTAACGATAAAGGCCAGTCTCTGCTTCACGTTGCTGCAAAGAGCAACAGCCATCAGGTTGTTGACTTTCTCGTTAAGTTAGGGCTTTCGCCCGACGAGAAAGATAAAAAGGGGAGAACCCCTCTCCACTACGCTGCAGCCTCGGACTCCCTTGAGGTTGCTCGAAAGCTTCTCTCTTTAGGGGCTTCTCCGTTGGAGGTTGACGAGGAAGGTAGAACACCGCTCCACTATGCCGCCAGTGCCGGAAGTGCTAAGGTTTTAAAGTTACTCCTTGAGAAGGTAAAGACTCCCGACATTCCCGACTCAAAGGGAAGAACGCCACTCTTTTATGCCTCTGCAAAGTCAAAGCTTGAGGCAGTAGGGCTTCTTCTAACAGCCGGAGCAGATCCCAATTACAGGGACTCTTCCGGCTATACTCCCCTTCTCTTTGCTGCCGAGAAGGATGCTCAGTCTTCCGTTCTCTTCCTCATAGAGAAGGGAGCCGACCCCCACGCCCGGGACGGCAAGGGACAGACCGCCCTTCACAAGGCGGTTTTGAACAAGAACCTCTTTTTAATTAAGGAGCTCTTCTTCTTAAAAGAGGTACCCGATAATGACAACCTCTACCCCCTCCACTACGCCGTTAATACTGGAGAGGCCGTCGTACTGGAGGTTTTGCTTGAGCTCGGCCACGGGCCCGACTGTAAGGATAAGTTAGGTAAGACCCCCCTTCACTACGCCGTCTCAAGGAACCTTACGGAGCTTGTTGACCTTCTTCTTTCTCACGGAGCTCTCCCTTGGGCCGAGGACGGTTTCGCCAGAACGCCTGCCCACTATGCAATTGCCAACGACAATACGGAAATTCTGGAGCTCCTTTTAAAGGGAGAAGGTCTGGAGAAGTTAAAAGGAAAAGGGCTTGTTGTTGAAGCGGTTACCTCAAAGGCCGTTAACTCCTTAAAGCTTCTTGCCGACAAAGGCTTTGACCTTAACGAGAGGGATGCTGAAGGAAAAGCTCCCCTTCACCACGCGGCTGCTCTAAACCTGCCCGAGGTTGCAAAGCTGCTTTTAGAGATGGGAGCAGAGCTTGAGGTTGAAGACACCTTTGGAGGAACTCCCCTCCACTACGCCGCCGCCGGAGGAAGCTTAGAAGTTATGGAACTCCTCCTCGGACGGGAAGCAGACCCAAACAGAGCTAACAAAAAGGGGAGAACCCCACTTCACTACGCCGTTTTGAAAGAACAGCCCGAAAGCGTAAGAAGGTTAATCCTCGCCGGGGCGGAGCTTGAGAAGGCTGATGAGGTAGGAAGGACTCCACTCCACTACGCCTGTGAGGTTGAAAGCCTTGAGATAGTTGATATTCTCCTTAAGGCCGGAGCAAAGGCAGGGAGTTCAGACCCTTCCGGAGTTGCTCCCCTTCACATTGCCGCTTTTACCGATAACCTTGAGATAGCCCGCAGGCTCGTTGAGGCCGGCGCAGGCGTTGGAGTTAAAGACAAAGAGGGAAAGACTCCCCTCCACGTCTGTGCCCTCAGGAACAGTTTAAAGGTTGCCTCTTTACTCATTGAAGAGGGAGCCGACGTTAACGCTAAAGACTTAAGGGGGGAAACTCCGCTTCACTACGCAGTAAAGTCCTCAAGCGGGGAGCTCCTTGAGCTCTTGATAGAGAAAGGAGCAGACCCGAAGCTCAAGGACGATAGAGGAAGAACTCCCCTTCACCTTGCCGTTATCTCTGACAACTTGAAAGCCCTTTCTCTTATAGCCGGCTCTGAGCCTCAACTCCTTAACGAGCCTGACAGTGAGGGTAAAACTCCCGTTGACTACGGAGTTGAGCTGGGGACTCCGGAGCTTCTGGCTTCCCTCTTGGAGCTTGCAGGGGAGAGGCTGAATCCCGAGAGCCCCATAGTTAAGGGAATATTTAAAGCAGACAGAGTGGAGCTCTTAAAATCTCTCGTTGAGAAGGGGCTTCTATCACTTAAGGAGAGCGGAAAGGAGGGAAAGAGCCTTCTCCACTATGCCGCCTCTTTCGGAGCCCCAAAGTGTGCCGCATACCTGATTGAGAAGAGGCTTTGGGTAAACCTGAAAGATAACTTTGGAAGGCTTCCCGTTCACCTTGTTTCAAAGAGCGACAGCGTTGAGACGTTGAAAGTTCTTGTTGAGGCCGGAGCTTACCTTGACTTTAAGGATAACTTCGGTAAAACCCCCCTCCACTTCTGTGCAATGCTTGGAGCTCCCAAAGTTGCCCGATTTCTCCTTGAGGCGGGAGTTGAGCCCTCTCCCAAAGACATGGTGAAGAAAACTCCCCTCCACTACGCCGCTTCGGGCGATTGTGCAGAGGTTGTAAAGGTTCTCCTTGAGGCCGGCGCTTCCCTTGACGAAAAGGACTCACAGGGAATCACCCCTTTAGTTGAGGCGGCTCAGAGCGGTAAGTTCAGAGCTCTGAAGGAGATGGTAGATTTTGTTCTTTCGGGTGGAAAAGTTTAACCTGGAGTTTAAAACAAACTTCCCCTCTCTGTTCACTTAAAGGTTAGCGGAGAGGGGGAGCTCCTCCCCTAAAATGGAATTTAAAACGGGCTAAAGGTTCCGGGGGGTGAAAAATGAATCATCTGTTTGTTTTCAGTGAAAAAAGGAGTCCCTTAAAAATCCTCTGGAGTAATACTTCAATCTACATTCCAGTTTAGGAGGGAGAGATGGAGGCATTAGAGAAAACACTTACAAGGCTCAGAAACGTTGCCGAAACCCTCTTCTTTGTAAACGGAAGTCCGAAGGAGAGGGTAATAAGAGACGTAAACGAGTTTTTAAAACACCTTTCAAGGGAGACCTCAAAGTGTATTAGGGAAGAGGGAAGGGTTCTCCTTGTCTCTTTTAGAGTTCCTTACCTCCCCGAAGATAAGAAAGAGGAGTTTGAGGAAGCACTTGCAGGAAGCTTCAGGTTTTACGACCTTATAGCAAACCTCTCCTGGGGAGTTTACTCGGTTGCCGTTGTTTCTCTTAAGTCTCGGGGAGAGGGGATAAATGTTTTTAAGGTGGTTTCAAGAATTAAAGGAGTTATGAAAAAAAGCGGATTAAATGGTGATGCCTTTAACTACTCTTTTAAAGTTATTCCTTACGACGGCGTAAACCTTGAAGCTCTTCTGAAGATGAGCCTCAGGGAGCTCCAGAGCAGTTTTGAGCTTCCCCTTGCGCTCTCCCCGAGAGCTACTGCTTAAAGAGTTTCCTGTATAGGAGCTGTGCCGCTTCGGAGTTGGGAGTTTTGAGCCTTTGTGATAGCAGGTATTCAGCCCAGAGCTCCCCCTCCCTGCACAGCTCCATTAGCTGCTTGTTCGGGAGCTCCTTTTTAGGCAGTTTCTCTCTTTCTTTAAATGAGTAAACTCTGTAAAGGTGAAGGCTCTCTTCGGCTCTCCTCTCCTCCCCTGCCTTCTTAAACCACCGAGAGGCCTCCCTGTAGAGCTCTGCCTTCTCCTTTATCTGAGCGACTCTCTCTCTCAAAAACTCCTCGGGACTTTTTACCTCTATTAAGAGGCACTCCCCCTTTCCTACAGAAGAGGCGGCCTCAAATAGGAGCTCCCCCATTACCTGGGCGGCCTTTCTGTTTCCCCTCTCGTACTCGGTTAAAAGGATTGAACGGGCAAGCTTTTGGTTCCCCAGTTTAAAAAGACAGGCGGCCGAGCCCAACCTCGCCTCTCTTATTCCGTACCTTATTGCAAGCTGGTAGTAGAAGAGAGCTCCCCTAAAGAGTTCGTTTTCCTTTAGGTAATCTCCTATATAAAGGTAAAGAACCGGCTCCCTTTTCCCGAGCTCTTCAAGTCTTTTGAGCTCCTTTAGAGTTAGGTAATCGGTCAATTTAAAAAGCTCCCTGTTGGGGTAGAGGTTTTCCGTAGCTTTAAAGAACCACTCCCTCGCTTCTTTCCTTTTCCCCTCTTTTAAGAAACTTTTACCTATCAGGTAGGCCGCCTCTCCCTTCTTTTTTCCTTTAAGGCTTTTAAAGGCCATAAGAAGGTATCTCCTTGCCTCTTTGTTCCTTCCCCCTTTTAAGAGCAGTTTCCCTTCACAGAGCTGAGCTTGGGGGAAACCCTTGTCTGCCAGCTTTTTTACCTCTACTGCTTGGGAAGGCTTTACTCTGCACTCCTTTAGGTTGCGGTAGGTTATCGGAGCCGTTGAGCAGGAAAAGAGGAAAATCAGAAGAAGATTACCAGCTAACTTTAACGTCAAGGTATCCGCCCGCCTTCGGTTTTCTCTCCTCAAAGGCGTTTCCCGGGAAGAAAAGCCCGCCGCCCAAGCTCAGCTTTTTTCTGGGTGAGGTTAAGCTATACTTGAGGAATAGGGAGACGCCGGCAAATCTTCCCCTGCTCTTTAGCTTCCTTTTGCCTATTAAAATCGTTTTGCCCTTACCGTTCACGCCGTAGAGGGAGCTTGAGAGAGAAAACTCTTTTAAGCTCAGCTTAAACTCCGCTCCCGTAAGGTTCATCGGGTCAAGGGCGAAGAATGGGGTTTTACCGTCGGTATAGAGCTCTCCTTTTGACTGGGGAGGCATACTGAGGGAGCTGTCAGTAAAGAAGTTGAGGTTTAAGTCTTTAACCTTTCCCCCAAGTCTCAACAGGTAGGAGCTCCCCCTGACGGAGGCAAAGGCCGAGAAGCTCCCGCTCCAGCCTTTAAGGTTAAACCTGCTTCCGGTTGAAAAGGGGAGCTCTCTTTCTTTTGTGAACCTGTCGTAGAGGTAGGTTAGCTCAACTCCCGAAGAGTTTGAAAAGTGGTAAGTTAGCCCGCCCCTTAAGGAGAGGAGCCCCTTCAGGTCTATCTGGTTTTCGTAGTTTCTGAAGGCCTGATAAGAGGCCGAAAGTGAGAGCTTTTTGTCAACAAAGTCGCCTAAGGCCTCAGCCGAGAGGGGGCTCCATGATTCAAGGGGATTCTCCCTGCGGAGGATACCGAGCTTTAAAAGGAGCGTGTCTTTGAGCCAGAACTCCTTTGAGAGCTCCCTTATTGCTACGCCGAGCTCTGTTTTGTCTCCCGACCTAATTAGCCTCAATCCTGCTCCCCTGTAGTAGAGGGCGGTAAAAGAGTAACTCTTTGAAAGCTCCCTGTTTACCGAAGTTCCGAAAGAAAACTCAACTCCTTTCTCCTTTTTACCTTCCTTCCTGCTTTCGGGGAACTTAACCTCCCTGCCTCCTTCCTCTCCTACTTCCCTTTTGGTGTTCTCCTTTAATAGAGATTCAATCAGCTGGGAAATTCTCTCTTGCTCTTTAGGATTTTCCCTAACCCTTCTTTTGGGAGAAGGTCGGGGCTTTTCCGTTTGCTTAGGAAGAACCCACCTTTTGGGCAGGTAGTAGCACTTCCTCAGGAAAGCTCCCTTAAACCCCTTCTTTCTCAAACGGTTAAGAGCCCTTCTTGCTTCCCCTATCTCTTTCCAGAACCCGATTCTGAGGGTATAGTACCGGCCGATTTTCTCAAGCCTTACCCCTTTAAACTCCCGGTTAAGCTCTTTGAAGAGCTCCCTCTCTCTTTCAGTTATCTCCTTACTTGACAGGAGCTGAATACAGTAATAGCTCTTATCTGTCTGGGCCCCGACGCCCTTGAGGGGGATTAAAATCAGGGCCCACGTCAGAGCTAAGCGTTTAAGCATTCCACCAGCTCTCCCTGATTGATGAGAGCCTGAATTAACTTCTGGAACTTGAGGAACTTAATAATCAGCTGAGTCCTGTTTTCGCACTTAACCTTTTTGAGGAGGTGGTTGATGTAGTACTTGATGCTCTGCTCGGTCAGTCCCAGCTCTTTTGCAATTTCCTTGTTGGTGTAGCCCTTTAGGAGGAAGTGGATAATCTTCAGCTCCTTCATTGAGAAATTCCTTACCGCAAGGTCGTCTTTTAGGATGTAGTGGAAGATGGAGCGTTTAATCCAGACTTCTCCTGCCTTAACCGCGTAAAAGAGCTTCTTTAGTAGCTTTGGGTCCATGTCCTTGTAGATTACTCCTTTTATGGGGAAGAGCTTTAAAAAGACGGCTATGTCGTCCTCTGAGAGTTCGTAGTCAAGGAGTACTAAAATTTTCTCCTCTTCAATCAACTTCTGTATTTCGGGAAGGTTGTTAAGGAGAAACTCGTCATCAACAATCACTATGTCGGCGTTCTGCCAGTAAGAGAGGTACTTAATTTCCTCTCCTAAGCTGTCTATCTTTTCCTTCAGGAGCTCCGAGATAAAGCGGTTTGTCAGGGCACAAGAGACTTTCATCTCCTCCATTTTGTTCTCCTCCGTAGTTTTTACGCTTAATTTTCATTTACCAGATAAAGCCAACTCCCAGAGAGAAGACTCTTGAGGTAGCCTTCAAATCGTATCCGTCAACGTCGTCGGCTTTACTCAGGCCGTAAGCATAAGAGCCGAAAAGGTAGAGTTGGGAGTTGAGGAAGTACTTCACTCCTCCCTCAATCTCCTTATTTTCCCTCCTGTCTGAGAAGGGAATGGCTCCCCTCAAGAAAAGGTTCAGGTAGTAGGTAGGGCTACAGCTTATCTTTACGTGGAAGCTCGGGATGACCGTTGAGAGGTCGTCCTCGGTTTTGGTCGTATTTCCACTGTAGTTGAAGCTCGTTTTTACTTTGTAGTCAATAAAGAAAAGGTTGATTCCCAGTTCAAGGTTCAAGAAGTCGTAGTTAAGCCGGTCAAGAGGTTGGTAGTAGAGAGTGAGATTAATGTTATTCCCGTCAAGCTTTGTTCCTACTTTCGTTCCCTTTGCAACCGTGTAGTCAGCAATTGTTAAATCCTCTTTAAGGCGCTTTGAGCCTGTTGTGTGGAGGTGGGTGTACTCAGCTCTTACGTCGGGAATTACGGGGAAGTTCTCAACCGAGTAGGAGATGCCGAAGCCCTTTTCCGTGTCTGTGGGTACCGTGAAGCTGCTGTCTTTTTCAAGCCGTATTGTTGTTGACGGGCGGTTGACGAAGAGAGTGAGCTCTTCAAGGAGAAAAGCTTTTGAGCTTTGTGTTGTCGGCAGGAAAAGGGAGAGAGCAGAGAGAAGAGCCAAGCAAGTTTTACGCATAAAAGCCCTCTGATTAAGCCGTTAAGTTCGATATTTAGCTATCTTGAGACTTTATTATATTCTTTCTTAAGTTAGGTTTTCAAGTTGTACAGAAAGTTGGTATTTGTGGGCTATCACTACTAAACTTTGGTATAAAGAGAACCAAACTTAAGGTAGGGAAGTTAAGCTCTGCAGAAGGGCGATAAGGGTACTTGGCCCTAAGCATACCCCTTAGCGCTACATCTTTCTCCAGCTCGCGGTAGGTACTTTAAAGAGCTCCTGATTTCCTCACTTGGAGAGGATAAGCTCCCCATGAACCGGTTAAAAAGATAAAAGATAGTAATTCTGAATACGTAGCTGGGGGAGCCCTCGGTTTATCTAATAGGTTTCGGAAGTAAGTTTATGCCTATTCCTGCTCTATGGTTTATTCCTCTTCCTCCTTTACCCTGCTCTTAGATTCCAGCGTAGAGGCAATCTCGGCAACCGTGGAGTTCTCCAGCTTCTCCTCTATGATGGTTCTTATCAGCCTGTTTAGCTTCTGCTCGTTATTTCCGGCTATTCCGTAGAGGATATAGTAAGGCCTTTTGGGTATAGAGAGTCTAACTGTTTGGTTCGTTCTCTTACCAGCTTTTCTGCCTCTGGCTATTTTTCCTTCGCGCTTTGAAGTTTAATTTCTTTTAAAAAAGTATACTCTAGCTACTGACCTTTAGGTGAGAAAAGTTATATCTCTGCCTGAACCTGAGAACCTTTGGAGAAGCCTTAATAGTTATCCTTTCCTCCTCAAGATTGTCTATTCTGTACTGAAGTTTTCTAATAAGGCGTTGGTACTCTATCTCCCTGCTCTTTAAGAGCTGTTGTTTCTTTCTGAGCTCCCTTAACTCCCTCTCGGTTTCCTTTTTGAGAAGCTCAAACTTGCTTTTGCTGCTCTATTAAATATTGAATCATTACTTCATCTAGATCACTACTACCACTGTGTTCTTTCAAGAGCGTGGGGATTTTCTGAAACAGGGTGTAAAGTAAAAGAAAAGTGATTCCTGAACCAAGGCTCACTACTATGAGAAAAGTTCCCAGATAGACCCCCCTGAAGGGCCCAGAGGTCGGGGTTTACTGCACTCCCTAGGCAGCGTTTAAGAGATTGACTAAGACTTCGGTTTTCAAGGAAAAGGTAGAAGATAGCAATGGTTTCTATCAGGATAATGAACCACCTAACCACTTTCCCTATCCCTTAATACCGAGATTAAACTGTAGAGAGTGACAACAATTAAAAGTCCGAGAACGGTGTAGCCGAAAATACTGAGTACCAGCATTTTTCTCCCTCCTCTCCCTGGTTAAGGAAGCCGCCCCACTTTTCTACTTTAAATCTTAATTTTTGTTGAAGTTTGTGTAGGACGATTGGAGTTTAGTTAATTCCAAATATCTGTATTAGCCTATCCTCCCAATTCATTTTCAACTTTTGGCCTTGACGCCTGACTGGGCTTTTTCAACCTATGGCTGTAAAGTTTGGCTAGGAAATCACTTGAGAGACGGAAATTAAGATAGGTATTAAGTAAGTCATTTCTAGTCGCAAAAAGTTTTACGTAAGAACTTTTTCTTGGAATAATAAGTGGTTATTCAGATGTTAGATGTTATTAGTAACTTGATTACCATAAGATTTACACTTTAGAGGCTGTATAATAAGTTTGCCGGCTTGCTCGCACATCTATCAACGTAGATTCTATTTGTTTGAAATTAAATACTAAATAATTTCAAAAATTTTTTCTTCTTCAGAGATAAGCCGAGACATCATTTCACTAATTAAAATTTCATTATTGTATTCAAGAGCAAAGTCTATAGGTCTAGCACCAAACTTATCTCTAGTAGTAACATAAGCGTCTTTTTTTATTAGCAGTAGTGCCAATTCTGTATGTTTATTCTTGGTAGCCCAATGCAAAGGAGTCCAGCCTTCCTTATCTTTAGTATTAACATTAATCCCTTTATCTAATAATAATTTAATTTTCTCTATGTCACCTTCTCTAACAGATTGATATAAAGCTAAAATTTCCTTCTTCTCTGCCATCGCTCTACTCCATCAATGGTTTTTCAAAACTTTATTATAACTTATCAGAATCTTTCAGGAAAGACTCACTGGAGGATGTTTGAAAAATCCACCACACCAAAAAGAGAAGCCCCGGATTAAAGAGGATAAACTTTGCCATCACAAACAACTGAGCCAGGTGGAAACTTCTTGTCCTCTCATAACTTCCTAAATCCTGAATCCTGCTTAATCTCCCCGAAAATACTTTCTATGAGTCCCCTATACCGGTAAACCTCATCAGACTCAACAAGCCTCTTAGCCAGACACCTACTCTCAGACCTTACACTCTTGCTGACACTTTCTTTCACCTTGAATAAGAAACAAGCTCAATAAACCTAACGCTATCGTAAGCTTTATTTGCAAGCAAAGGCTTGTTCTGTAAAACTCTTAGAATGAACCCCCTCTCTAAGAGCCGATGGATTATCCTCTCTCCAACTTTTACTTCCGAAGAATAACTACGTTCTGGAAAGACAGTCAGAACAAACCTTTTACCGTTCTCAAGGTGAACGCTTAGAACAGCGACTTTAATGTGGCTCTTAACTCTCTTTACCTCAAGCCCTCTAAGTATCCTCAATCGTACTTAAATCCCATTCCATCTACTATCAGGAACTTTATTTGCCTGTGATATTTGCCAAGGAGCTTTCGGGAGATGAAGTTGAGGTAATCTATTAAGAGGATAGGAGATAGTTTTTTGAAGCGGTAGTAATAGGTTGAGAAGTCTGGTATGTTTTCTCTTCCAAATATCTGAGCTGCAAAGTGTTCTAAGTCCCTGAAGGAAAGTCTCCAGGCTACCTGCAAAAATAAGAGGGAGAGAATTGGATAGTCAGGATGCTTTCTGGGTCTTCCCCTTTTGATCTTGAGGGGATATAAATACTTTATTAGAGCCTGTCTTCTCCGGTTCATATAGGTTTTTGAGAGTTTGAGGATTTGTTGGAAGTTGAGTCTCCTTGCTTTCATACCGGGGAGGATAGGTTTTTTTTATGGGATTGGCAATTTTCAAACCCCCTCATTGTTAAGCTTGAAATTTCCAGATGGAGCAAAAGAGAAAAAGCTTCTGTCTGTTTATGCCTAGAGTTGCTGAGGTTCATTAATGACTCACAGAGACTTGATAGATAAAGTTATCAAGGAGTTCGAGATTAAAAGGAAAATACTAAGGCTATTGTGAAGTGGGAATAGCTGAAATTGTGAGTAAGGGAGAGAGTCTTTATTTAAAGGTTTGAAGCTTTTGAATTGAGAAAGCTGGAGGAGAGGAAGGTAAGGAATTCAGGGACAAGAAAATAACAGAAGTTTCAAAGATTTGATATGCAATATCAGTAAGAACTATGATTTTCTTGGAGATAGCAGTTACTTTTTAAGAATATAGTCTGCAGTTGCTTTGCTTAAACAGAGCAAATGATTTTGGTATTTCTCAAAGGTTAATTTCGAAAGTAGTTTCCCTGCTGTCTCCATAGCAAATCTAATAAGTAAAGGATAGAAAAAAGGAGGTGGCTTAAGCTGGAAGGCAAATGTATCTGCCAATAAGTTTTCTCTGAGAAGATGAGTAATAGAGTCTATATCAATCGAAATTATTTCTTTTCCGTCTATACTGAGTTTCCTGTATTCTATTTGTTTTATGTATTTCTGCCTGTGCTCTGGTAAGTGTTTTGTGCATAGTTCAAAGTTTTCTTTTGGTATATAAATTTTATTCTTTGAGTCTATTAATTGATATTTTACCATTAGTTTTTTGAGTTCATAGCTCAGTTTATGAAACTCTTCTTCTATGTTTATATTGATAAACGGGAATGTATAAAACTTTTTAGATAGAGTTTGTAGTTCCTGAATAAATAAGTAAAACTCTTTTTTTGCCATAATTTACTTACCTCTTTAGAATATATTGTGCTTTCATTTAGAAATATAACTTATTTTTTTTCAACTTCAAAGAAGTGAGCTTAACAATTTTGTCATGGGTACCGTCCTACCTGGAGGACAACACAGGTGCAAGTAAGCCAATCATTATTTCCCCTTCAGGAGAGGAGAAAACTTAAGAACTGCTCCCAATCTAATTGGTTCCCTACCTGTTTACTGTAATAGGCAGTTTGTTTATCTTCTTCAGGCTTGCGGCCCTGCTGCAGGGAAGATAATGGGTGTTTATTCACTTAAGGTATTAGAGAGTCCTGAGCTAAGGGCTTCTTCCCTTGTATTCCTTAACCTTAGTATGTCCTTAGGGAGTTTTAGATTAAATATTAAACAAATTGTTTGTTTTGACACTTAAGCTATTACCAGTCTTGCTATTAGATTACGGTATTTAGAAGAACGATACTTTTAGCACCTTTGTATAAAGAGCTTTAGGTAGGATACAAAGTTTTTAAACCAAGTCAGACCTGTTTAAAGCTTAACGAAACTAAGAACCTTAAAAGAGCTAAAGGAAGACCTTAATCCGGATTTCACCTTTATCCGGAGGCTCAAACGCCCTGTTTTCTACAAGAACTCTCTCTTTTACAAGTACGAACTGATAGAGAACATAGAGGGAGCTCCCCTTTCTACAACCTATACTGTTAAGTTTAGGCTTTGAACATTTAATAGTAAGAGCCTTACTAAGGAGAGTTCCGATCTTCCGCAAAAACTTAACTTTGCTCAAAGAGATTAAGGGGGAGAATTCCCTCTACCCCTATAGCCTTCCAGCCCTTCTCCGTTAGCTTTCTGCCCCGGGGGGTTTTGACTATGAAGCCCATTTCTATCAGGTAGGGCTCGTGGACGTTTTCAATTGTTTCGGGGTCTTCCTTTAAGACGGTCGCCAAGGTCGTAAGGCCCACCGGTCCCCCTTTGAATACCTCTGCAATTGTCTCAAGGATTTTCCTGTCAAGCCTGTCAAGGCCGAGGGAGTCAATCCCCAACTCCTTTAAGACCATCTCAACCTCTTCTTTGCCGACCTCTTCCCACCTGTGAACCGTTGCAAAGTCCCTTACTCTCTTTAGAATCTGGTTGAGGATTCTGGGGGTTCCCCTTGAGCAGCTTCCAAGGAGCTCCAACGCCCCTTCGGTAAGTTTAATGTTTAACTTCTGCGCTCCCCTCCTCGCGACCTCCTTCATCTCCTCGGGGGTGTAGAGCTCCAGCCTGCAGACTATCCCGAACCTGCTCCTTAAGGGGGGAGTAAGGAGGTTGAGCCGCGTAGTTGCTCCGATTAGGGTAAAGGGGGCGAGCTCTATAGAGACTGTCCTCTTCCCTCCCATTACGACGTCAACTCTGAAGTCCTCCATTGCGCTGTAGAGGGTCTCCTCAACCGCCCTGTTCAGCCTGTGGATTTCGTCAATGAAGAGGACGTCCCCCTCGCTTAGGCTCGTAAGGATTCCTAAGAGGTCTCCCTTCCTCTCAATTGTCGGGGCGGAGACCAGCTTAATCTCCCTATCAAGCTCGTTTGCTATTATGGTTGAAAGGGTTGTTTTACCCGTTCCCGGAGGGCCGTAGAAGAGGACGTGGTCAAGGGGCTCTCCCCTCTTTTTGGCCGACTCTATCGCCACTTTCAGAATCTTCTTTACCCTCTCCTGGCCGATAAAGTCTGATAGTCTCTTAGGTCTCTCTATCAAGTTTTGCTCCCGAAAGGCGTTTAACGGCCTCCTTGACTGCTTCCTCCAAGGAGAGCCCCTCTAAATTTATGCCTTTCAGGGCCTCTTTTACCTCTCCCTTTTTGTAGCCCAATGCCTTTAGAACCCGGTAGAGCTCCTCCGGAATTCCCTTCTCCTCCTTCAGCTTCCCTCTTAGCTCAAGGACTATCCTCTGGGAGAGCTTCTTCCCGAGGCCGGGAACCGAGGTTAATCTCTCGTAGTCTCCCGAGAGGATTATCTCTTTTAGCTCTTCCGGGTTGAACTTTGAAAGCATTGAGAGGGCTACCTTTGCTCCGACTTTTGGAACTTTCTGGAGGAGCTTAAAGAGCTCCCTCTCCTCCTTAGTTTTAAAGCCGTAGAGGAGGGGCGTTCCTTCCGGCGGAAGGAGGAGCTCGGTAAAGAGCAGAACTTCTCCACTCAGCTCTTCGGGGTGGGGCGTGAAGACTTTAAATCCGAACCCAGAGCTCCTCAATACAACAAACTCCTCTCCCCTCTCAACCACTTTACCGGTTATGAACTCAACCATTATTAGAGCCTCAGGTTGTTAACAGAGCCCCTCAGTTTAAAGGTAAAGCTCTTTCCCTTCAAGGGTTCTTTCTTTACTTTTACCGTTATTTTCAGATTGAGGTAGGAGCTCCCCGGCCTTTTTGGGTTAAAGTTTAAACTTCCCGAAAGCTTGTAATCTGCGTCTTTTCCCGAACCTTTCCCTTTAAGCTCCAATAGGTTTTTCCCTATTACCCTGTAGCTCCCCTTAAACTCCCCGAGGTCAAGGAGCCCTGCCTGAAAGAGGCCGAAGGCAACCCCTTTAAGTTTTAGAGAGTTCCCCTTTACCTCTCCCTCTCCCGCCGTCAGCTCCCCCCTTTTAAGCTTAAAGTACCCCTCTCCTGCTGCTTTTCCCTCAAGTTTTACCTTCTCTCCGTAGCACTTCCCTACCTCTATTCCTTTAGCTTTAAAGGATAAGTAGGTTAAAGGGTTTGTGAATTTTCCCTCTACCTCGTCTTTGCAAACTCTACAGTAGTAACTGAACTCCTTGAGGTTAAGGGAGGGCTTTAGCCTTACTAACTCTAAGGGGAAGGGTAGGGCGGGAGCTCTTACTTCCTTCAGGACTACTTCGGGAGGGAGCCTGTGGAACTCCACCTTCTGGGCAGTTATTCCCCTCTTGCAGAGGGAGCTCTCTATAAACCTTTCAAAGGGAAAGTTTAAGTAGAGGAAAAATGAGAGAGACAGGATAAAGAGAAGTCCGAAAAGCAGCTTCCTCATTTTACTCTCCGGAAGAAGTAGAGGCTTACTTTACCCGAAACGAGGCCGTTTTCGTCGTAATCGGAGATTTTAATTCCGTCGGACTTAAAGTAGTACCTTGAGATTTCAAGTTTAAAGAGGAACCTTGTTAGTCTGTTTAGCGGCTGCTCCTTAAAGTTTACAGAAATTATGTCCGCCTCTATTCCGTTCTGGACTTTACCGGGAAGGAGTTTTACCTCTTTAACTTCAAGGCCTACCATTCTTGCAACCGTTTTGACGTAGGAGGCGGCGTCAAGCTCGCTTCCCCTTTTTACCTTCTCTAAGAGAGGCTCAATCCGGGATTTGAGGGTTAGGAGCTCCTCAATCTGAGGTTTTAGGGCTTCAACCTTCTTAATTAACTTCTCACTCTTATTCTGGTAGTTCTCCCTTGCCCCGAGAATTGGTATAAAGACTGTGGTGATGTAGAGGACAACGAGGAGGACGGGGAAACCTAAGAGGATGATTCTTCTCTCTCTGTCGCTTATTGAAGAGAAGTACTGAACAA
Source organism: Desulfurobacteriaceae bacterium (assembly GCA_027068415.1). Classification (GTDB taxonomy): domain Bacteria; phylum Aquificota; class Aquificia; order Desulfurobacteriales; family Desulfurobacteriaceae; genus Thermovibrio. The sequence continues at coordinate 99,205 of JAMOTD010000014.1, forward strand.
GGCTCTCCTTCAGCCTGCTAAGTTCCAACCTTAACTCTCCAGAGGGTTATTTTGAACTTCTTGCCGTCTGCTAAAGAGATAGAGACCCTCTCAAAGCGCCTTCTCAGGTTCTCGGTAAACCTCTTGAGGCTCTCTTCGGAGGAGCTTTTCCCTACAACTACAAACTGGCCGGAAGAGGCGCTTCCGCTTACCTCAAGAACTTTTATTCCCTCTACTACGCTCTCGGATATTGCTTTCAGGTAAATTAGGACCGAGGGCTGGTCAACTTTCAGGAACTCCTTTAGCTCTTTTAACCCCTCTACCTTCTGAGGAATCTGAACTTCGGGGAGTAAGACCTTTTCACCGGTTAGCTCTGAGAGCTCCCTTACAACTTCCCTTTTAAGGTTGTAGTAGTCCCTCTTTGCCGCCTTTAGCTTTATTACCTCTCCGGCTGTAATGAGAATTAAGGAAGCGATTACAATTGCTCCTGCCCTAACAAAAATAGTTCTGTTCTTCTCAAGGAGCTCCGACGAAAAGAGAGAAGGTCGGCTGAAGAGGGCTTTACAGGAAGATTTTTTAAAGTGGTAGAGGCCGTAGGCGTTAAAGTAAAGGGGAGTTTCGTCTCCGAAAGGCTCAAGGGATGGGACTTTTACCGTGAAGTCCTTTAAGAGCTCCCTTACCTCTTTTTTCAGGGCTCCTCCGCCGATTAGAAGGAGCTCCTGCCCCCTTTCCAGCCTTGCCGTCAGCTCCTCCCAGGCCTCGGCCTTATTGAAGCCTCCCTTAAAGAGCTCTACTCCCTTTAGCTCTCCTTCCTCAAAGCTAAGGAGGGATAGTTTTCCCTCTCCGGCGTCAACCACTTTTAATTTTCCTTTTGGGTAAAGGAGTTTTACGGCGGCGGCCGTTCCTATAAGGTCAAGGGTAATTACCGAGCTCTCCCTGAGCCGGCGAGGAAGTGAATCAATAAGCTCTCTCTTCTCAACGAAAATCAGGAGCCTGCACCCCTTCTCCAGCCTCTCTACGGGGCAGTAGGCTACCGAGATTAGGGAAGGCTCTACCGAGAGGTCGGCTATAACCTCGTTGAGTACCAGCTTGTCAAGTTGTCTCCCTTTACACAGGGGAAAAACGGCCTCTTTAACGAGAGTCTCGGCACAGGTTAGACCTACCGTTAACCCCTTTCGCTCGGGAAGTCCTTTTCCGAACCTCTTTCCGTCAAACCACTTTATCTCTTTGGTGCCGTAGTCAACGCCAATCATCTGATAACCTTCCACTCAAGGGGGCGCCTCCTTGAGGCAAAGACCCTCAGCTGTACGGTAGCCTCGCCGTAGGAGGCGGTGACGTCAATTTTAAAGTAATCACACCTGTTGGTTATTAAAGGCCTGATTTCAAAGTAGAGCTCCTTACTAATCCCAGGTAGCTCGGTAAGTTTTGAGAGCTCCTCTATGGGGCGGGCTTCAATTATACTATCGGCGGCCTCGGGGCTCATATCAGGAGAGAGGGCAAGTAGGACTTCCTTCGGTGCCGAGTTTACGTTTATCCTTCCGCTTCCGTAAATCGTCAGGTACTTCTGCAGTTTTTTGTAGAGCCTCTCGTCTATTCCCTTTACGTATAGGAGCTCCCCAAAACTCTTCATGGGGCCGTTTGAGGGCTTGTAGCCCAGCCCTTCGTAGAACTCCTCCTCTGCTCCAGAGGGCTCGGGGGAGCTGTCTCTATCAACCCAGTCCTTGATTGAATCGGCAACCGAAGGCTCAACGCCAATCTCCTCAAAGAGCCTTTTGAGTACTTTAAAGAGGCGCTTGTCGTAAAGGGCGTTTAGGTTAACCTTTCCGCACTCGTCTCTTATTGAGACCGATACGGCAATTCCCCTGTAGTTGTAGACTATCGGCCTTGCCCAGTCGTCCCCCTCGCCGTCGTAGTTATTCTTATCCTCCTGAAGGAAGTTTAAGGCTATTTTGACGGCCGAGACCGCCGCGTGGTAGGCAACGGCGTAATCCTTAAGCCCTTGGGTTTTGCTGTAGGTAAGCTGGGAGAGGTAGTAGATTGAGAAGAGAAAAGAGGCCAGGGCCGAGACGATAACGAGAACAATAAAGAGGACAAAGCCCTTACGCCTCTTTGAAGAATTCAACTACCTTCTCCTCGTTGGGAGCGTTGATTACCCCTTTCTCAGTTATTATTCCCGTAATGTTCTCGTGGGGAGTTACGTCAAATGCCGGGTTTTTGACCTTTGCACCGTAGGGAGCTATGCGGCAGTCCTTACAGTGGCAGTAGAGGACCTCCTCTTCGCTCCTCTCCTCTATGGGGATTTCCGCCCCGCTCTTTATTGAGAGGTCAAAGGTTGATGTGGGAGCGGCTATGTAGAAGGGTATTCCGTGCTCCTTTGCTAAAACCGAGAGGGAGTAGGTTCCGATTTTGTTTGCCGTATCACCGTTCCTCGCTATCCTGTCTGCACCTACTATGATGCAGGTAATCTCACCTAAGGCCATGAAGTAGCCGGCCATGTTGTCGGTTATCAGGTAGTAGGGAATGCCCTCCTGCTGGAGCTCCCACGCAGTTAGCCTTGCCCCCTGAAGGTAGGGGCGGGTTTCGTCAACGAAGACGGTAATCTCTTTCCCCATCTCTACCGCAGCCCTTATTACCCCCAGTGCCGTTCCGTAGCCGGCCGTTGCGAGAGCTCCTGTGTTGCAGTGGGTCAGGATTACCTCCCGGGAGGATAGGAGCTCCGCCCCGAAGAAGCCGATTTTCTTATTGGTCTCAACGTCCTGCCTCTCAATGTTTACCGCTTCGGTCTCAAGGGCTGCAACTATGTCTTCAACCTTCTGGCCCGCCTCAACTATTCTCCTCATTCTCTTTAGGGCCCAGAAGAGGTTAACGGCCGTAGGCCTCGTTGCGGCGAGCCTGTTTATAATCAGCTCAACCTTTGCCTTAAAGTCTATGTAGCTCTTTGCTTCCCTTGCCAGCTCCTTTGCTCCCAGTACAACTCCGTAGGCGGCAACTACGCCGATGGCGGGAGCTCCCCTTACTACCATCTCCTCAATTGCTCTCGCAACGCACTCGTAGTCCCTGCACTCAATCCAATCCTCTTTCAGAGGGAGCTTCCTCTGGTCAAGGAGGAGTAGGCTCTCTCCCGTCCACTTCAGGGGTCTTATGTCCTTGATTTTCCCCATCAGCTCTCCTCCCTCTTCTTTATTACTAAGACGGGGCACTCGGCCTTCTTTATTACGGCCTTTGCTGTACTTCCGATTTCAAGAATCCTCTCAATGAGGCTCTTCCCGTGGTAGCCGATAACTATAACGCTTACGTTCTCTTCCTTTGCAACCCTTACAATCTCCTCCTTGGGCTCTCCTACGGTTAGAAGCGTTTTAACCTCAAAGCCGCAGGCCTTAAGCTCCTCTTCAATCTCCTTGAGCCTCTCCTCGTGGCTCCTTAAAATCGCCTGCTCAATCTCCGGCAGGTGGGCGTAAAGAGTTGCAACGTCAAGGGCAAAGGGGTCGTCAAACTGGGGAAGCGAGAACTCTAAGGGGTGAATCACGTGGAGAACGACGACCTCTTTTGCGTTAGCCTCTTTTAACTTCTTAACGTACTCCTTTGCTACCTCTGCAAGCTCTGAAAAGTCGGTGGGGTATAAGATTTTCTTAAATAGCGGCATTCTCCCTCCGTAAGCGGCGTTTGGTCTTTAAATATTACCACCTTCTTCCCTCTCCTTTGCCTCCTGCCACAGCTCCTCCATCTCCTCCAAGCTCATCTCTTTTAGCTCCTTCCCCGTCTCTTTTGCCCTCTTCTCCATGTACCTGAACCTCTTCTCAAACTTCTCGTTGGCCTTTCTGAGGGCAATTTCCGGGTGGACTCCGAGGAACCTTGAGAGGTTAACTGCCATAAAGAGAAGGTCTCCCACTTCCTCCTCTAACTTTTCTCTGTCTCCTCTTTTTAGCTCCTCCTCAATTTCTTGGAGCTCCTCAACGATTTTCTCTTTGATTCCCTTAAAGTCTTTCCAGTCAAACCCTACCTTTTCTGCCCTTTTCTGGAGCTTGTAGGCCCTCTCTAAGGCGGGCATACTTTTGGGGATTCCGTCAAGGGAGCTCTCCCTCTTCTTCCCCTCCTTCTCCTTTAACTTCTCCCACTCCCGGTTAACGTCCTCGGCGCTCTTAATCCCCTCTTTCCCTCCGAAGACGTGGGGGTGGCGGAAGATGAGCTTCCTCGTTATGGAGTCAATAACGTCCTCTACCGTAAAAGCTCCTCTCTCCTTTGCTATCTGAGAGTGGAAAACCACTTGAAGGAGCAGGTCTCCCAGCTCTTCTTTAAGCTCTTCGTCGTCTCCCTTTAAAACTGCATCAACTACCTCGTAAGCCTCTTCTATCAGGTACTTCAGGAGGCTCTCGTGGGTCTGCTCCCTGTCCCACGGACACCCCTCTGGTGAGCGAAGCTTCTCCATTACTTTAACAAGGTCGCTGAATGTATACTTTTCCTTCAAGGTTTACCTCCCTCGTGAGTTTTCCTGCGGGAAATATATTTAAGAATCAAAACGTAAGTTGGGAGTCAGAAATGATTAAATTGACCGATACTTTGACCGAAAAGAAGGTTGAGTTTAAGCCTTTAGAGGGTAAAGCAGTCAAGATGTACGTCTGCGGCCCCACCGTTTACGACCACGCCCACATCGGTCACGCAAGAAGTGCCGTCGTCTTTGACGTTATAAGGAGGTGGTTTGAGTACAGGGGCTATAAGGTAATTTTTGTAAGGAACTACACCGACATAGATGACAAGATAATAAAGAGGGCCAAGGAGGAAGGAATTCCCTGGTACGAGGTTGCAGAAAAGTACATAGCATCCTACGAAGAGGATATGAAAGCCCTTAACGTTAAAGAGCCAACCTACAAGCCGAGGGTCAGTGAGCACATAAGGGAAATTATTGAGATGATAGACGGCCTCATTGAGAAGGGCTACGCTTACGAATCGGAAGGTGACGTCTACTTCAGCGTTGAGAAGTTTCCCGAGTACGGGAAGCTGTCAAAGAGGAAGACTGAGGAGCTCCTTGCCGGTGTAAGGATTGAGCCGGGTGAAAAAAAGAGGAATCCCCTTGACTTTGCCCTTTGGAAGAAGAGCAAAGAGGGCGAGCCCGGCTGGGAGTCTCCCTGGAGCTACGGTAGGCCCGGCTGGCACATTGAGTGCTCGGCAATGTCAATGAAGTACTTGGGCGAGACTATGGATATCCACGGGGGCGGTTTAGACCTCATTTTCCCCCACCACGAAAACGAGATTGCCCAGAGTGAGGCATACACCGGTAAGACTTTTGCCCGCTACTGGGTTCACAACGGCTTCGTTATGGTTAACCGCGAGAAGATGAGTAAGAGCTTGGGGAACTTCTTTACCGTCAAGGAGATTCTTGAGAAGTTTAGCCCCGACGTTTTAAGGCTCTTCCTCCTCTCAACCCACTACCGGAGCCCCATAGATTTCTCAATTGAGAGGTTGGAGGAGGCAAAGAGGAGCTTTGAGAGGCTTACAAACTTCCTGAGGATAAGGGAGGTAATAGAGGGGCTTGAAATCCTTGAAGGAGAAGGCTCTCCTGTAAATGTAGGAGCTTTCAGGAAAGAATTTGAGGAGGCCATGGACGACGACTTTAATACGGCCAGAGCTCTCGGAGCCCTATTTGAGCTAATCAGAGAAGCCAACCTCTTAAAGGACAGGGCTTTAAAAGAAGGAAAGATTACTAAGGCAGAAAAGTTCTCTCTCCTTGAAGCCCTTGATTTGGTTGAGGGAGCTCTGAAGACCCTCGGCTTTAGACTTGAGGGTGAAAGGGGAGAGAAGGGTATTGAGGACGAGCTTATTAAACTCCTTATTGAGGTGAGAGGGGAGCTCAGAAAGAAGAAAGAGTTTGCCCTTGCCGATTTAATCAGGGATAGACTAAAGGAGCTGGGAATAGCCCTTGAAGACCTGCCTACGGGAACCGTATACAAGAGGATTTAGCCGTGGGAATTTACGATAGGGATTACTACAGGGAGAAGAAAGAAAAGGGGGGGAGCTCCCTCTCAAGGACGGTATTTAAACTTACCTGGTACCTAATAGTCTTCTTCTTTGTTGTTGCGTTTATCGTTTACGTTCTTGCAATCTTTTCGGAGAAGTGAAAAGAAGGGGGCGCGCAGCCCCCTTTTTGTTAACTCCTCTTCCTTCTCTTTCCGATTAGGAGTCCCAACAGTCCTGAAAGGAGAGCTCCGACGTTCGCAAGGCCGTTTGCGGCGCTTTGAGGAGCTCCCATTGAGCAACCGCCTCCTCCGCCGCCTCCGGAGGTTGAAACTGTGGTCGTAGATGTTGAAGAGGGTGCGCTTCCGACAACTGCGAAGTAGCTGAGGTTCTGCCTTGCAAAGGTTACGAAGGGGTTGTCCGGGTCAACTGTAAACTCTGCCAGTTTGCTCCAGCTCTTACCGTCTTCGCTGACCATAACAGCCACTTTACCCGAGACCTTTTCGGGGTCGTACTTAACGGTAAAGGTAATGGGCGCGTTAAACTTGTTGTCCTTGGTGTGAATGTCAAGGATATCGGTTGCCAAAACGGGGTTCTCAATGCCCTCTTCCTTGGCTTTCTCTAAGGCGCCATCTTCAAGCTGTGAGTTCTCAACCTTTTCAACTTTAACAGCCGTCGGTACGTCAACTGCTCCGGGCTCGGCAGAAATCTTGACCTCTTCGCTTACGGGGCCGCTGACTTTCCCGTCAGGCGTGATAAGATAGTAGCCCGCGTACTCCTTGCTCTCAACCGGGACTGAGGTGAACCTTGCCATAGCTCCCTGAGTAATGACAATCTTGCCGTCCTTAACCTCTGCTCCTTCGGGAACCTTCCAGAATCCTGCGGCTTTAGATTCCTCAATTGCTTTCTCAGGTAGGGCCATCGGTGCGAGGGTTATCTCCCTTCCTGCGCTCTCATCTCCGCTCCAGACTGCGGGGCTCAGCCTGTTCTTGCTCTCGTCCGAGTTGTGGCAGGCATTACAGGAGAAGGGACCATCCTTCTGGGCACCTAAAGAGTACTCCTTGGGCAGAACTCCGTGGTCAACTCCGAAGGGAGCCATTGCAAAGAGAATTACCGGGTCGTGGGGGTGGTCGGGGTCCTCTGCGTCAAGAACCTGCTTGAGGGCCTCCTTCATTGCCATGTACTCGGCATCGGTGTTGATTTCGGGCAGTCCGTCGCCGTTATCGTCGTCAATGTAGTCGGGAAGTCCTCCCGGATTGCCCTTAACCCAGTGGATTTTGTAGGCCAACTTGTGGGTGTTGGGGTTTATGGTTATTCCGGGAACGCTCTTTTCGGGCTCTTCGGGGTCAATGGTTGAGCGGCCTAAGGGTTTGCCGCTGCTATCGTAAGCAACTCCGTCAATTGCCATGTTCATCTCCCTGACAAAGAGAGCCCTTCCGGTCTTGGCATCAACCCAGGTTGCAACCTGAATCGGGTTTATGAGGCCTGCCTTAACGACGTCCTGACCGTCGTCTCCGATTGTGTGCCTCCTGATGATTACAGGCTCCCACCTCCAGGGGAAAAGACCCTTCTGAATCGCCCAGTTGCCGAACATAGTATTTCCTACCCTCATCATGGCCCTGTAGGGGTCCATGTCTATCTGGAAAATCGGGGCTGTTACGTCGTTTCCGTCGTCATCGGTCTGGGCGATTACGTAGGAGTAGTTAATTCCGTAGGTTGGGCTGGGAGCAAAGGCCGGTATTGCCCATTCAGGTGGAAATTGCTGGGCTACCAGCTGGTTGTCTTGTATGCTCATGCTCTTAAGCCTGTCGTCAAACTGGTTGGAGTAACCCATCGTGTCGTCAAAGAACCTGAAGCTCCAGTAGGTCTTAAAGGGAATGTGGCAGACCTGACACGTAATTGATGAGATGTGTGCCTTTGCAGCAGGACCGAACCAGTTTTCGTGAACCTTTGCCGCTGCCTCGTCCGAGCCCCAGTGGCATTTCTGGCAGGTCTGAACTGACGGGTTGTAGTCAAGTGCCGGCATGACCTCACCGGCCGGGTCGTTGCCCTTGAGGAAGTTGTGGGGGTTGTGCTTTAACTTCTCCTCTTTACTGAGGTTATCCTGCCCGTGGCACGACAGACAGGTTAAGTCCCCTTTGTTGCTGTCAAAGTGGACATCGTAGCCTACCGGTAGACCTTCTGTTGCGTTTAAATTGGTGTTTATCTCGCCGTTTGAGTCAATTGCTATCGGTGCAACGGAGGGGTCGTTCTCGTGCTCCTGCGGAGCGTAAACGGCTCCCCTCTTAACGACGTCTGCTCCCAGGCCGATTATTCCCCTTCTTACGTACCAGGAGGGGAAGAACTGCTTGCCGTCGGGAGTCCACTTGTTCTCAGTATCGGGGATTGCGAAGTGGCACTGGGCACACATTAGCCCTAAGTCTTTATCGCTGCTTCCATTATGGTACTTCACTACTCCCGTCTCTTTTGTGCTGTCGGGCTTGGCGAGACTGTAGGCTCCGGAGGTTTGGAGAATCGGCAGTTGGACTTCCGATAGGTCAACGTCCTCTGCGTAGTAGGTTTTGGCCTCAAACCGGCCTGTTTCCGGGTTCTTCTTGAGGACTACAAAGGCGATGGGCTTTGTCGGGTCGTTGGGGTCAGCAATTCCCATTAAAGTTCCCGAATCGGCCCAGCCGAAGAAAAAGCCCGCCCTTGCAAGGTTAACTATCTTTGCGGTCTCGTTGGGGTCAAAGGGCTTGTAGGAGTAGCTGCTTGAGAGGTCTGTCTGCCTCAGGTAGAGGCCTCCTCCTACGTAGGGCTGTCCCTCAACTGTTGACTCGTAGAAGGCGTCTCTCAGGTAGTCCTTTGCTAAGTAGTTGGGAGCCCCGACGTCAAGGTAGAATTGGCCGAAGAAGGAAGAGAGCCTGTTGCTATTCTGACTGTCGTCGTAGGTAAAGTTGTTTCCTCCGAATCGTGTGTAATCAATGTTAAAGCCGGTTGTAATGCCCCTTTTGAGAGCTCCCGTAATAACGGCCGTCGTGTAGCTCTTTATCCTTTCAAGGGTCTGCTGGTCAGCGTTTGATAAGTCTATTCCCGAGTTCTCAATACAGTACTGGATAACGTCTGAGTAGTAGAGAGCTACAAGTCTTTCAAGGGGGTCTGAGTAGAAGGCTGCCGAGTCTATTGTATAACCCTGATTTTTTTCCTCGTCGGTCAGCTGGGGCGGGAAGCCGAGAGTGATTTTAACCACTTTTCCGTCGGGGTCTTTTTTAACAAAGATGAAAACTCTCGGATTTGCGGGAGTCGGGTTAACAGCTTTCCAGCCGTTGGCTGTTTGAACTGTTAAGTTCTCACTCTCTGCAAGGCTTCTTGAAGCGTGGCAGAGGAAACAGTCGGTATCAAGGACGCCCGACTTTTTCCAGTTAAACTTGTGAGGTTTACCGATGTAGCCCCTTGAGTATTCGTCTTGGGTGTACGAGAAAAGGTCTCCGTCAATTTGAGAGTCTTTGTAATCGGCCTGTGAAAAGAAGCCGCTTCCGTCCTTCGTCTCGTCCCAGCTCTCCTCTTCGTCGTGCCTTTTGCCGGTTATTCTGTCAAACTCAAGAATTCCTCCCGAGTGGCAGGATGCACAGGTGAAAATTTTATCGGGAGTTCCCAAGTCAAAGGAGTATTTGGTATTTCCTCTGTAGTCAATTCCGTTATTCAGCTCGGGTTCAAGACCGGGGTCTTGGGAGGGGTTCTTTGCCGCCAACTGGCGGTAGGAAGGGGGTCACCAGGCTCCGTCGTCGCCGAAGGAGCGCAGGAACTTACGCCAGTCTTTACCTGCCTTTACCCTCTCGGCTCCAAAGTTATCGGCCATTTCGTCCCAGCCCCTTCCGATGTGGTAGGCGGCGTGAATCGGGCCGGGGGACTTAACACCTCCCTTCACGTCACCCGTAATTTCCGAGTGGCAGTAGCCGCAGGTTGCCTCCCAGCTTACTGGAGCTCCCGCGTAGTACTTCTTTCCTCCCACCTCTATGTAGTCGTTGGTGTCCTTTGTTATTAGGTTTCCGTTTATGTCTCTTAGGGGAACCGGGTCGTGGGAGGAGAGTGCCTGTCCTGTTAGGGCTAACAGGAAGGCAGAGCTCATGGTCAGAGTGCTCTTCCACCTCAGCCTTTTCATTATCACCTCTGAATTGGATACATTCAAAGAATATTTTATTTAGATATTTAGAAAATTCAAGATAGCTTTTAATAGAATAAGAAAGTTTGAATTTATTGAGAATAAAGATTTCTTTATCTGTTAATTCTGGCTCTGTTGATGAGGAGAGAAGGAGGAGCTCTAAGCTCCCCCGCCGGAAGCTTTCTGCTTCAAGTAGGCCTCAATGAACTGGTCAATTTCGCCGTCCATTACGGCGTTAACGTTTGAGGTTTCAACCCCCGTTCTTAAATCCTTCACCAGCTTGTAAGGGTGGAAGATGTAGGAGCGTATCTGGTTCCCCCAGGCTATGCTCTTGTGCTCTCCCCTTGCCTGGGCTATTTTCTCCTCCCTCTTCTGTCTCTCAAGCTCGTAGAGGCGGGCTTTCAGGATTTTCATTGCCCTCTGTCTGTTCTGTATCTGTGAGCGCTCGCTCTGGCAGGTTACCACTATTCCTGTCGGAATGTGGGTAATCCTTACTGCAGAGTCGGTTTTGTTTACGTGCTGGCCTCCTGCTCCTGAGGCCCTGTAGGTATCAATTCTCAAGTCCTCGTCCCTTATTTCAATGTCTATTTCGTCCTCAATTTCGGGAACTACGATTACCCCGCAGAAGGAGGTGTGGCGGCGGGCGTTTGAGTCAAAGGGGGAAATCCTTACGAGCCTGTGGGTTCCGTGCTCTGCCCTAAGCAGGCCGTAGGCGTAAGGGCCCTTTATGAGGAGGGTTGCACTCTTTATCCCCGCCTCTTCGTTCTCCTGAAGGTCAAGGATTTCAACCTGATAGCCCTTCCTCTCGGCCCAGCGGGTGTACATCCTCATGAGCATCTGGGCCCAGTCGCAGGACTCTGTTCCTCCGGCGCCGGCGTGGATTGTTATTATTGCGTTGTTTTTGTCAAACTCTCCGGAGAGAACTTTCTTTATCTCAAGTTTTTCAAGTGTTTTCTCCGTTTCCTTAATGAGCTTCTCGGCCTCGTCAAGGAGGGAGCTCTCCCCCTCTTCCTCTGCCATCTCTATTAAAACTTCCGCCTCCTCTACCTTCTCCTCAACCTCCTTTATTGATGAAATTTCCCCCTCAATTCTGTTCCTCTCCATTGAAATAGACTGAGCCCTCTTTGAGTCGCTCCAGAAGTCGGGGGAGGACATCTCCTCCTCCAGCTCTCTTAACCTCCTCTCAAGTGAGGGAAGGTCAAAAATACCCCCTTATCTCAGAGAGTTTCTCCTTTGCCCTTGAGAGCTCCTCTTTAAGCTCTTGAACCTTCTCTATCATTGCTGCTCCTCCAGTGGAAATTTCAGCTAATAATTTACGCTTCTACAAGGTAAAGTCCTACTTTTATTCCTCCATTGTCAAAGTAGGTCAGCATCCGGACTTCCGGGCTGACTTCTCGGGCAAGTCTCCTATTTGGTGAGAGGAAGAGGAGCTTAAACTCTTTGAAGGACTTCCTTACCCAGTGCCCTAACTGGCGGTAGATAAGGCTGGTATTTTTAAAGCTCAGCCTTACTCCGTAGGGAGGGTTCGTTATTACAAAGGCCTTCTCAAAGGAGAGCTTCGGGAACGAGAGGTTCTTAAACTCTACCCACCTTTCAACTCCGGCAGTCCTTGAGTTTTCCACCGCTGCCTCAACTGCCGTAGGGTCTATGTCAAAGCCCAAAATAGGTACTTTTACCTCTTTCACTCTCTTTAAGGCCTCTTCCTTTATGCTCTCCCAGAGCTCCCTGTCAAAGTTCTTCCACTTCATAAAGGCAAATTCTCTCCTTGTGCCGGGTGGAACGTTTGCTCCAATCATCGCCGCCTCTATAGGGATTGTTCCAGAGCCGCAGAAGGGGTCTATTAAGGGAACGTCACCCCTCCAACCCGAGAGCAAAACCATTGCGGCGGCAAGGTTTTCCCTTAAAGGGGCTTCAACATCTTTAACCCGGTAGCCCCGCTTGTGGAGGAGAGCTCCCGAGCTGTTTATACTGATTGTGCAGATGTCGTTCTCAAACCTAACTATTACGCTGGTTCCCTCGTCCTCGTAGGTTGTGGTTTGAGGCTCAAAGCCCACGGCCTCCTTGATTGCCCTTAAGACCCGCTCCTCTATGGCCTTTGTGTGGTAGAGCTTTGAGTGGCGGGAGGTTGCCCTTATTTTTATAGGGAGCTCCGGGGTAATAAACTCACTCCAGGGGCATTTTGAAGCCTTTCTTACGAGCTCTGCAAAGTGTTTTGCCCTGAATGTACAGAGCCTGACGAGAACCCTGTTTGCGCTCCTGAGCCACAGATTTGTAAGGTAGATTTCCCTTAACCCCCCTTCAAACTCAACCCCGCCGGGGACGACCTTCCCCTCTATTCCCAGCTCCTTTAACTCCTGAGCCGTTATCTCCTCAATTCCCGGCTGGGCTACAGCAAAGAGCTTCAACTTAACTCCTCCAGAATTTCTTCGGATAGCCTTTTGAAACAGTTGCCCTCTAACTTCCCTGCAACTTCCGTTTTTAAAGCCTCTTTTATCTCCTTTTTCCTCTTTTCCAAGTCATCAAGGGCTCTTAAAATCTCTTTGGGATTTACTCTTTCCTGTAGGAGCTCGGGAATTACCTCCCTACCGGCAATTACGTTTGGAAGGGAGACAAACTCTGTTTTTACTACTCTCTTTGCAATAAAGTAGGTTAAGGGGTTTAGCCTATAAACAACGACGTGGGGAAGGTTCAAGAGTGCCGCCTCAAGGGAGGCCGTTCCCGAAGCTATCACTCCCAGTTCCGAGTAGGCCATAAGCTCGTAGCGGGCTTCCTCTTTTAAGAGGGCTACCTGCGGGTTCAATTTGTCCCTTAACCTCTTTACCCTCTCAAAGTTAACCGTTGATGCAACGGGGATTGCCTTTTCTCCCTTTAAGCCTCTTGCCGTTTCAAGGAGTGGCTCAAGGAGGTATTTAATTTCACTCTCCCTGCTCCCCGGGAGGAGGGCGTAGAGGGGTTCTTTGAGGCCGGTCTTACCGAAGAACTCCTCCTTTCCGAGCTTCGGCCTTGCTATTTCAAAGAGAGGGTTTCCGACAAATGTGGCCTCTATCCCGAACCTCCTGTAGAAATCAACCTCAAAGGGGAAGATTACGAAGAGCCTGTCAACGAGCTCTTTCAGTTTCTTTGCCCTTCCCTCTCCCCATGCCCAGAGCTTGGGAGGAATGAAGTATAAGACCTTTATTCCCCGCTTTTTCGCCTCTGCAGCAACCTTTAGGTTGAAACCGGGGAAGTCTATAAGAAGAACGGCGTCGGGCTTTTCCCTTTCAAGGAAGTCGGCTATTAACCTTTTGGTCTTAATTATCTGAGGAAGTTTTTTGAGGGCTTCAAAGAGGCCGAAGGCGGTTATCCTCTTGGAGTCGTAAATCCTCTCTACCCCCTTAACCTCCCTGTGAAGGACTCCGTAGAGCTTAACGTAGGGTGAGAGCTCCCCCGCTATCCTCTCCCCGTAAATTGAGCCCGAGAGCTCCCCCGTTACGATTAAGAGCTTTTTCATCCTTTAAATCAGCTTCAGGAAGTTCTCAATTATCTTTATTCCGTCTTCGGTCAGGATTGACTCGGGGTGGAACTGAACGCCGTAAATCGGGTACTCCCTGTGCCTTATTCCCATAATCTCCCTGTCGTCCTCGCTCTCTGCTGTTATGAGGAGCTCCTGCGGCAGGCTCTCCCTGTCAATTACGAGGGAGTGGTACCGAATTGCCGAGAAGGGGTTTTTCATTCCTTCAAAGAGGTACTCGCCGTCGTGGATAATGTTTGAGGCCTTGCCGTGCATTAGCTTTTTTGCCCTAACGATTTTCGCCCCGAAGGCAAAGCCTATTGACTGGTGTCCGAGGCATATACCCAAAATGGGGATTTTCCCGGCAAAGTGTCTGATTGCCTCAACCGAGACCCCAGCCTCCCTCGGAGTACAAGGTCCGGGAGAGATTACCAGCGCTTCAGGCTTTTTCCTCTCTATCTCGTCAACTGTAATCTTGTCGTTCCTGTAAACCTCAATGTCGGCACCGAGCTTGCCGAAGTACTGGACTACGTTGTAGGTAAAAGAGTCGTAGTTGTCTATCATCAAAATCATCTTCCTACTCCTTTAAAGAAGAGCAGATTTCCTCACCCCAGCCGGCCAGGGCTTTAACGTAGTTATCCTCAGGTAGGGGATTTAGGATTAAGACCTTTCCCCCGATTTCCTTTGCAACCGTTTCGGGAATTTTCCTGTCTGAGAAGGTTTCGCCTATTACAAGTTTTGCTCCCTCCCTCTTTGCCTCCTCAATAACTTCCTTAAGCCTCTCTGGGCTTACCCTTTCCTCTGGAGTTCTTGCTATCTCAATTACTTTAAGGCCAAAAGTTTCAAGGAGGGGCTTCCAGACCGGGTGGTAGATTACAACTGCTTTGCTTTTAACCCCTTTCAGGCAGGAGTCTATCCTTCCGATTAGCTGCTCAATCATTGCTGCGTAGTCCTCTGCCCTCTTTGTGTAGTAGGTCTCCCTTTTGGGGTAGAAGGATGTTAACCTGTGGGCAACCTCAAAGTAAATTTCTTCCATCAGAACCGGGTTCATCCACAGGTGGTAGCCGGGCTTCTTTACCTGGGGGTACTTTTCTGAAAAGAGAGCTCCCAAGTTTAAAACTTTCCTCTCATCAATTCCCTTCAGCGCCCAGTCGTCAAGGCCGAGGCCGTGAACTATAACGAGGGAGGCCTCCTTTTCAAGCTTTACGTCTGAAGGTTTTGGCTCGTAGCCGTGAGGGGAGACTCCACCCTTTAAGATAGAGTGGTACCTAAAGTCCCTTCCCCCTATGTACTCTGCAACGCTTTTCCAGACGGGAAGAGTAGTTACTATGAGGGGTTTCTCGCTTCTTTCCTTCATACAGCCCAGGACGAACAGGCTCAGACCCACCAGTAAGAGGATTAACCTTTTCATTCTTTAACCTCCGCTTTGCTGTGCACTGGTATAATTTAACCCAATTTCCTTGCGGGGTAGGTAGATGTTAAAGAGGAAGAAGGCCATTCTCGCCCTTGAGGACGGAACTTACTACGAGGGTTTAAACTTTGGGGCAGAAGGGGAAACCGCCGGAGAGGTCGTCTTTACTACCTCAATGACCGGCTATCAGGAAATCATAACCGACCCCTCCTTCAAAGGTCAGATTGTAACGATGACCTGCCCCTTAATCGGGAACGTGGGAGCAAACTCTGAGGACGTTGAGTCGGACGGCCCGAAAGCCGAAGGCTTTATAGTGAAGGAGATTTCCGAAATCTACTCAAACTGGAGGGCGGAGAAGTCATTTGAGGACTACCTGAAAGAGTACGGAGTAGTGGGAATTTGTGAAATTGACACGAGGGAGCTAACCAAGAAGTTAAGAAGTGCCGGGACTATGAGGGGGGTTATCTCAACAGTTGACCTTGACGTTGACAGTTTGATTACGAAAGCCCGCTCAATTCCCCCGATG
Source organism: Desulfurobacteriaceae bacterium (assembly GCA_027068415.1). GTDB lineage: Bacteria > Aquificota > Aquificia > Desulfurobacteriales > Desulfurobacteriaceae > Thermovibrio. The sequence continues at coordinate 114,701 of JAMOTD010000014.1, forward strand.
GAGGGGCTTAACCTCGTTGACGAGGTTACTACAAAAGAGCCCTATGAGTGGGAGCTGGGGACTTGGAAGTTGGGAGAGGGCTACCCGAGGAGGAAGGACTTTAAGTACTCGGTTGTCGTTCTTGATTTCGGAATCAGGTACAACATCTTGAGGAACTTGGTTGACGTGGGGATAAAGCCGGTTGTAGTTCCGGCTACGACTCCCCCCGAGGACATCTTAAAGATGAAGCCCGACGGTATTTTCCTCTCCTGCGGCCCCGGAGACCCGGCCGCAGTGACTTACGCGATAGAGACAATCAGGTACCTGATTGCAACCTACAACAAGCCAATTTTCGGAATATGCCTCGGCCACCAGCTTACGGCCCTTGCCCTCGGGGCTTCAACCTACAAGCTTAAGTTCGGCCACAGGGGGGCAAACCAGCCGGTAAAGAACAAGAAGACCGGCAGGGTTGAGATTACGGCCCAGAACCACGGCTTTGCCGTTGACGAGAGTACCCTCCCCGACGAGCTTGAAGTGACCCACTACTCTTTAAACGACGGGACCGTTGAGGGCTTAAAGCACAAAGTTAAGCCCCTCTTTACCGTTCAGTACCACCCTGAGAGCTCCCCCGGTCCCCACGATTCAAGGTACCTCTTTAGAGAGTTTGAGAGGTTGATAGGGGATTACAGAGGAAGGTAATAAAGAAAATCAAAATGGGAAGGGGAGATGATATACGATGTTATCGTTTCCGGCCTGGGGCCGGCCGGTTCCTCATTTTTAAAGAGGCTTTCCGGCTCGGGGCTTAAAGTCCTTGCCTTTGATAAGGATGAGTTCCCCAGGAGAAAGCCCTGTGCCGGAGGTCTGACGGTAAAGGCCTACAACCTCCTTAACGGCCTGTTTCCCGGTTTAGAAAAGGTTGTAAGGGTTTCCAGCAAAAGCATAGAGCTCCACTACAAAGACCACTCTGCCGAAATTTCCGCCCCTACAGTCTTAACCTACCTTACCGATAGAGGGGAGCTTGACGGCTACCTCTTTGAGCTCCTTCCCCACAGAGAGTTTGAAGTCCACACGGGAGAAAAGTGCCTCTCTGTAGAGAGGTTGAGCGACGAGAACCTTTCGGTAAAGACTGATAAGGACTCTTACATCTGTCGTACTCTTGTCGTCTGTGAGGGTGTAAACAGCAGGATTGCTTCCCGGTTTAAGATTAAGAAGGATATCGGCTTTACCTACGAGATTGACGTTGAGTTTAATTACGGCAGCAGAATCGTTATTGACTTTTCTGGGTTTTCTTGGGGGTACTACTGGGCTTTTCCCAAAGGCGATTTTATAACTACCGGAGTAGGGGAGTTTAAGAGCAGGGAGCTCTTTAAGAGGTTGAGGGAGCTCTTAAATGGATTTAACGCAAAACACGGCTTCAGAGGTAGGATTCTTTGGGAGAGGGGATTTCCCATTCCCGCCGGCAAAAAGAATAACGACGTTTACAGGAATAGGGTTCTCTTCCTCGGGGATTCGGGAGGCCTCGTTGACCCCCTGACCGGAGAGGGAATTTACTACGCCGCAAGGAGCGGGGTTATAGCGGCGGAGGTCGTTAAGTCGGCCTTTGCGAAGGGAGACCTTTCAAGGCTCTCTGTCTATAAAGCCTGGGTTGACGGGGAGATGGGGGAGGAGTTTAAGTGGGCAAGGGTTGTCGGAAAGCTCTTTTTTCCCTTGAGAGGATTTAACTTTTACCTCCTGAAGCGCTCAAAGGAACTCCCCCTCCTTGCAGCACGGCTCCTTTCGGGGGATATTTCCTATAAGGAGGGATTTTTCTCTTACCTTAAACTTGTTCCAAAAGCCCTCTTTAAATTTTAGGCTTACAGGAGGATGGGAGAGTGCTTCAGGTCTCAATTAAGCGAGGAAGGGAAAAGAGGATAAAAGGATTCCACCCGTGGGTATATAAAAACGACATTCTCTCGTTTTCAAGGAGACCTAAGCCGGGGGAGCTCTGCGTAGTCAGGGACTACAAGGGAGGCTTCCTCGCAAAGGGCTACATAAACCCCGACAGCTACATTGCAATAAGGATTTTGACCTTTAAAAAGGACGAGGAGATAGACTATGACTTCTTCGTAAGGAGGATTTCCGAAGCCCTTGCCTACAGGAGAGAGCTCGTTCCCGATAACTGTACCGCCTTCAGGCTAATCCACTCTGAGGCCGACTACCTTCCCGGCCTCATTGCTGACTACTACGACGGCTACCTTGTTATTCAGGTTACTACCCTCGGAATGGAGATTTTGAAGGAGACCGTCGTAAGGGCTCTCGTTGAGGTTGTTAAGCCCAAGGGAATTTACGAGAAGTCAACCGTTCAAACCAGGGAGCTTGAGGGGCTTCCCCTTGTTGAGCAGTCCCTCTACGGAGACATTCCCGAGAGGGTCGTAATCCTTGAGAACGGAATAAAGTTTAACGTTCAGATTATCGGAGGCCAGAAGACCGGCTACTTCCTTGACCAGAGGGAGAACAAGCTCCTCTTCGCAAGGGAGTTTGTAAGGGAGGGAGACAGGGTCTTGGATGCCTTCTGCCATCTCGGGGGCTTCGGCATCCACGCCGCCGTAATCGGTAAGGCGGGGGAGGTCGTAGCACTTGACAGCTCCCAGCTTGCCCTTGAGCTTGCCAAGGAGAACGCAGAGCTTAACGGCGTTGCCGACAGGTTTAAGTTCGTTAAGGGGGACGCCTTTAAGGTCTTAAAAAAGATGGCTCAGGAGGGGGAGAAGTTTGACTCAATAGTAATTGACCCCCCGGCCTTTGCAAAGAGCAGAACTGTTCTTGAGCAGGCAAAGAGGGGGTATAAGGAGCTTTTCTTAAGGGGCTTAAAGATGTTAAAGCCCGGCGGCAGGATTGTGGTCTGCTCATGCTCCCACCACGTTACTCCCCCAATCCTTGAGGAGATTCTCCTCTCTGCCGCTTATGACACCAGAACCCCCTTAAGGGTTCTCTACACGACCTATCAGGCAAAAGATCACCCCTTCGTCCTTCAAATACCCGAGAGCAGGTACTTAAAGTGCATCTTTGCAAGGAGATTTGAGTGGGAGGTTTAGATGATTAGGAAAGCCGTAATTCCCGTTGCGGGGCTCGGAACCCGCTTTTTACCGGCCACCAAGGCCCAGCCCAAGGAGATGCTTCCCATTGTTGATAAGCCGGTAATTCAGTACATCGTAGAAGAGGCCGTAGAGGCTGGAATAAGGCAGATTATCTTCGTTACCGGTAAGCACAAGAGGGCAATTGAAGACCACTTTGACAGGAACTTGGAGCTTGAGAGGGCTTTAGAGGAGAAGGGGAAAGAGGAGCTCTTAAAGCTCGTTAAAGAGATTTCTGAGCTTGCAGACTTTATCTACATAAGGCAGAAGGAGCCCCTCGGCCTCGGCCACGCCATTTTAACGGCGGAGCCGGCGGTGGGAAACGAGCCCTTTGCCGTTTTCCTCGGAGACGACGTTATGGTCTCAGAGCCCCCTGCTATAAAACAGCTGATGGAGGTCTTTGACAGGTTTAAGTGTTCGGTCCTCGGCCTTCAAGAGGTTCCTCCCGAAGAGGTTAGCAAGTACGGAATTGCCGGAGGGAAGGAGGTTGAGCCCGGCGTTATAAAGGTTGACAAACTCGTTGAAAAGCCCTCTCCCGAAGAGGCCCCCGGGAACCTTGCAATTGCCGGAAGGTACATTTTAACTCCGGGAATCTTTGAGATGTTGAGGAGAACCGAGCCCGGTAAGGGGGGGGAGATTCAGCTTACAGACGCGATAGCTAAGCTCTCAGAGAGGGAGGCCATATATGGTAGGATAATGGAAGGTAAGCGTTATGATACAGGAAATAAGCTGGGCTTCTTAGAGGCTACAGTTGACTTTGCCCTTTCAAGGGAAGACCTTAGGGAACCTTTCCTACAATTTTTAAGGAGAAAACTGGAGAAGGAGTAGAAGATGGCGGAAATGATGCAGGGGCCAATTTCTGAGCCCAAGTTCCCTGAGGAGCTCCCGGTTCTGCCTTTAAGGGACGTTGTTGTCTTTCCGATGATGATAGCTCCCCTCTTCGTCGGAAGGCCTTTCTCTTTAAATGCAGTTGAGGAGGCTTTAAGGGAGCACAAACTCATATTCCTTGCGACCCAAAAAGATAAGGAGACCGAAGAGCCTACGAGGGAAGACCTCTACGATTACGGTACCGTCGCCGTGATTTTAAAGGCGATGAAGATGGGCGACGGTAGGGTGAAGATTCTCGTTCAGGGTTTGGGTAGGGCCAAGATAAAGGAACTCAAGCGAGAGGACGGCTTTTATAAAGCCCTTTTAGAGTACCTTCAGGAACCCGAGTACAGGCCCAAGACCATTGAAGAGGAAGCTCTCGTTAAGCTGGTTAAAGACCAGCTTGAGAGGGTTGTTGCCCTCGGCAAGCAAATTCCCCCCGATATAGTTGCAATCCTTCGCTCAATTGAGGACCCCGGCCGCCTTGCAGACCTGATTGCCGCCCAGATTGACCTCTCAACGGAAGAGGCTATAGAGCTCCTTTCAACCGAAGACCCCATAGAGAGGCTAAAGAAAATCAGCGAGAAGCTTGAGCACGAAATCAAGGTTCTTGAGGTTCAGGAGCTCATCAGGACAAAGGCCAGAGAGTCTATGGAGAAGGAGCAGAAGGAGTACTTCTTAAGGCAGCAGCTAAAGGCAATCAGGAAGGAGCTGGGGGAAGAGGAGGAGAAGAGCAAGGAGATTGAGGAGTACAGGGAGAAAATTAAAAAAGCCAAGATGCCTAAAGAGGTTGAGGAGGCTGTCTTAAAGGAGCTTGCCCGCCTTGAGAAAATGCACCCCGAGTCTGCCGAGGCCGGGGTTTTGAGAACTTGGCTTGAGTGGATGATAGAGCTCCCCTGGTCTAAGAGGACAAGGGATAAGCTTGACATAGAGAGGGCGAGGAAAATCCTTGACGAAGACCACTACGACCTTGAAAAGGTTAAGAGCAGGATTTTGGAATACTTGGCCGTAAAGGCTTTAATGAAAAAGAGGAAGAAGAAGGTTAAAGAGGTAAAGCAGCCGACAATCTGCTTTGTTGGGCCTCCGGGAGTCGGTAAAACATCCCTTGCCCGCTCAATTGCGAGGGCTTTGGGAAGGAAGTTCGTTAGAATCTCCCTCGGAGGAGTTAGGGACGAGGCCGAAATAAGGGGACACCGGAGAACTTACGTCGGTGCAATGCCGGGGAAAATCATTCAGGCCTTAAGGAAGGCCGGAACTAAGAACCCCGTAATTCTCCTTGATGAAATTGACAAGATGGCCTCGGACTTCAGGGGAGACCCTGCCGCAGCTCTCTTAGAGGTTCTTGACCCCGAGCAGAACAAGGAGTTTGTTGACAACTACATAAACCACCCCTTTGACCTCTCGGAAGTCCTCTTTATAGCAACTGCAAACACTCCCCATACGATTCCGGAGCCCCTCTACGACAGGCTTGAAGTCTTAAATATCCCCGGCTACACCGAATACGAGAAGCTCCAGATAGCCAAGAAGTACATCGTTCCGAAGCAGATGAAGAACCACGCCCTAACCGAGAGCGACATTGAGTTTACCGACTCTGCGCTCCTCCACATAATAAGGCACTACACCAGGGAGGCCGGCGTAAGGAACCTTGACAGGAAAATTGCGGCGGTTTGCCGTAAAGTTGCCCTCTGGCTCAGCGAGGGTAAGGAGAAGAAGTACAGGATTACCAAGAAGATGGTTGAGAAGATTTTGGGAGCTCCCAAGTTTATCCCCGAGCTTGAGCTGGGAGAGGACGAGGTAGGGGTTGCAACCGGCCTTGCCTGGACTCCCGTAGGGGGAGACGTCCTCTTCATAGAGGCGGTAGTTACGAAAGGTAGCGGAAGGCTAATCCTTACGGGAAGGCTCGGGGAGGTTATGAAGGAGTCTGCCCAGGCGGCCCTGGGCTTTATAAAGGCCAACGCCGATAAGTACAAAATCAAGGACGACTTCTCAAAGATTGACATTCACGTTCACGTTCCCGCCGGCGCAATTCCTAAAGACGGCCCCTCTGCCGGTATAACAATTGCTACGGCGATGCTTTCGGCGTTGACGGGAAGGAAGGTTCACAAAGACGTTGCAATGACCGGAGAGATTACCCTCGGAGGTAAAGTTCTGCCGGTAGGAGGGCTGAAGGAGAAGATTTTGGCCGCCCTCAGGTACGGGGTTAAGACCGTAATTCTGCCCGAGAAGAACAGGCAGGAGGTTATGGAGGAGCTCCCCGAGGAGGCCAAGAAGAAGGTTAAGCTCCTCTTCGTTGATAGAGTGGAGCCTGTCTTTGAAACTGCCCTCTACCCAGAAGAGGAAAAGGGTAAGAAGCGCAAAGACAGGAGTAAGAGCAATAAGGAGAAAGAGAAGGTCTCTTAAAGGGGGGGGTGACCGCCCCCCCCTTTTTTCGCCATAGAGTTAATATAACCTAACTATCTTTGTAGTGGCTATGGCGGAACTCCTTTTTACTCTCTCCCTTCTGCTCCTTTCCGGCTACTGGCTCTGGAAGTCTGCCTTCAAGAAGCCCTCCTGTAAGGGGTGCTCTAACTCTCCTTTCTGCGGAGCATCGCCTTCTTTATCTCAAATGCCGCCGAGGCCATCAGCCCTACAGTTGAGACTATCAGGCCCGTGGGAACAATTACGTTGTAGTCGTAGGTTATCTCAAGAGCGAGGACGACTGCTGTAAAGGGTATCTTCATCACCACCCCTACGAAGACCGCCGCTCCCACGGCTGCAAAGTAGAAGGGCTCAACGGCAAACCCCAGTCCCCTTAATCCCTCGCCGAATCCGTACCCAATCAGTGCCCCTATGCTCATCAGGGTTATAAAGAGCCCTCCCACGGCGTTTGAGTAGAGGGAGACGGCGTTTGCCACAATTCTGAGGATTACGAGGGAGAAGATAACCGTAAGGGGAACGTGGAGCTTGCTGTTTATGAGGGCTTCAACAACCTGATGGCCGGAGAACCCGGCGTAGGGAGTTATTTTGAGTAAAGTTCCGACTGTAATACCTCCTATTAGTGAGGTTAGAATAGCCTTTTGGATTCTTGTCAGCTTCTTTGAGGCCAAGGAGCTCAGGTAGAAGAGGACTTTATCCCTCAGGGTAAGGTAGAGGTAAACTCCGATTAGGATTACCGGAATAAAGAGGAGAATTGAGAGAACGTAGTCGGGGTGGATTTCCTTTCCGGTTGAGTAGTTGAAGATTATGGGCTTTAAGAATGAGAGGGCTATGAGGAAAGAGGTGAAGCTCCCCAGCAGAACGAAACCGACAAAGTCCTTGATAAGGGTGTAGGCAACGTTCTCAACTGCAAAGAGGACTCCGGTAATCGGAGAGACGAAGACGGCCGCAATTCCGCTGCTTGCCCCTATTCCGATTGCAACCTTCAGGAGCTCTTTTGGGAGCTTAAAAGCCCTGTTAAGCCTGTAGGCAATCATCGTTCCTATTGCGGCAGAAGGCCCCTCGTTCCCCACGGCAAAGCCGCTCCCTATTGAGAGGGCTGAGGCGATAATCTTGAGGGCAAGGTCTGAAGTGGTAAAGGTCAGTCTGTTCTCCTCAAGGGCTTTTGCGATTTCCCTTACTCCGTACTCCCTCGCCCTCTCGCTGTAGAGGATTATCAGGTTAACAATCAGGATTGAAGAGGTGGTTATAAAGACTACGTACCACCAGGGAAGAGAAGGGATTGTTTTGAAGGGCTCTCCCAAGTAGAGGATGTAGGAGAGGCTCTCTGTCAGAAAAACGTAGAAGGCTATGGCCAGACCGGTGAGAAGGCCGGTTAAAAGGGAGAGGATAAGGAGCTTGCTCTTCCACATCTTTGAAGGAGAAAGAGGGGGAGCTCCCCCTCTTACTTTTTAATTTCTGTAATGAGCTGGGCTACAGTTCTGACCGGCTGGCCAGTTGCCCCTTGAGAGTAGTACTTCCACTCCCTATCAAGGAAGGCCGGGCCTGCTATGTCAAGGTGTGCCCAGCTCTTAACTTTCTCTCCGTCAACGAACTTCTTTAAGAAGAGGGCGGCCGTTATTGCCCCTCCGTACCTGCTCTTTCCTACGTTCTGGATGTCTGCGTAGGCCCCCTTAATCTCCTCCTCAAGGTCTTCGTCAAGGGGCATTCTCCAGAGCTTTTCCCCGCTCTCCCTTGAGATTGAGCAGAGCTCCTTCGCAAGACCGTCATCTTCAGTAAAGAGGCCGCTCGTGTAGTGGCCGAGGGCCACGACGCACGCTCCTGTAAGTGTTGCCATGTCAATCATCAGGTCGGGCTCAAGCTCGCTTCCGTAAATCAGGGCGTCTGCAAGGATTAGCCTTCCCTCTGCGTCTGTTGAGTGGACTTCAACGCTTACGCCGTTTTTGTAAACGATTATGTCGTCGGGCCTGTAGGCCTTTCCGTCGGGCATGTTCTCAACGGTAGGAATGAGGCCGTGGACTTCAACGTCGGGGCGGAGCTCCCCAACAGCCTTCATAATCCCGAGGACGGCACATGCCCCCGCCTTATCAGACTTCATCGTCTTCATAAACTGCTCTGGTTTAATGTTTAGGCCGCCGCTGTCAAAGGTGACTCCCTTACCTACCAGAACTACCCTCTTCTTTGCCTTCTTGGGCTTGTAGGTCAGGTGGATAAACCTGGGCGGGTTCTTACTGCCCTTACCAACGGTCAGAATTCCTACCATCTGGTTCTTCTCTAACTTCTTCTCGTCAAAGACCTTACACTCAAAACCGTACTCCTGTGCAAGCTCCTTTGCGACCTCTGCTAACTTCTCAGGAGTGATAACGTTCCCCGGCTCGTTTACGAGCTCCCTCGCAAAGTTTGTGGCCTCTGCAAGAACCCTTCCCAGCTCAAAGGCCTCTTTAAATTCCTTCTGACCTGCAACGGTTAACCTCTCAATTTCCTCTTTTTTATCCTTCTTGTACTTATCAAACCGGTAGCTTCCGATTATCAGGCCTTCGGCTGTGGCCTTTGCTCCCTTCTCCTTGAGCTTGTCAACCCCTAAAAGCTCGCAGACCACCTTTTTGGCCTTGAGCTCCCCTGCCTTCCTTATCCCCTTTGCCGCCGCAAGCCTTACGGCCTCAGAATCAACCTCGCTCTTCTTCCCGAGGCCTACGTAGATTACCCTCTTAAAGGCCTCCCCGGGCAGAACTGCAACCTCTCCCCTCTTACCGCCGAAAGAGAGGGCCTTTAGCCTCTCCCTCTCCTCCTTCTCAACCTCTTTCAGTCCCTCGTAAACTCCGGTAATGAGGGCGTCTGCCTTTTTACCCTTAATCTCACTCTTAAACTCAACCTTCATCTCCCACCTCCTCTAACCTTTCTGGTCAAACTCTTTAAGTGCGGGGCTTCTCCTTCCCTTCCTGTAGTTCTCAATCTCCTGAGGAATTAACTTCCTCAGCTTCCTCTGGATTATGAAGTTGAGTACGAAAATTGTAAAGACCGGAAGAGAAGCCCCTACAAAGGCGCTCTTTACGTTCATTGAGAGGACTTTGAAGGCCTCTCCCGAGTACTGAACGACGAAGTCAATTAACAGGAAAAAGAGGTAGAGTGAAACGATAAAGTAAACCTGCTTTACGTATTCAACGTAGTCAAGGATTATTGCGGTAAGGAAGGTAATTTTGAAGCTGAAGGTTAAAGCGTAGGCAAATCCCCCGGGCTTTATTGCGTTTAGGGGCAGAAAGTCTCCCCTCTGGCTCTCTGTAAGGAACTTTAATGCCGCGTTTATTCTCATCAGTCCCGTAATTGTGGGAAGGGCAATAATCAGGAAAACTACCAAACCCCACAGAAGCATAGTCCAGCTCATCTTCCCTCCTCTCTTCCTATCTCTTTAAGCATCTCTACGGTTCTCTCAAGTATCCCCGGCTCTTCTTTCCTTATTTGAGGCTCGTTTAGCACGCCTGATAAAGCTCTTATTAAATATTTCTGCGATTCCCTTTTCTTTCCTAACTTAAAAAGACATTCTCCGTAATGTTGGTTTACTACCGGGTCGTTCGGTTTGGCCTCAAGGGCTCTTTTAAGGTACCTGCACGCCTCTTCGTATCTTCCCATTTTGTAGAGAACCCACCCCTTCGTGTCAAGGAATGCCGGGTTGTCGGGTACTTCTTTAAGGGCTTTGTCTATTAGCTTTAGGGCCTCTTTGAGGTTTTTGCCCCTCTGGGCGTAGAAGTAGGCAAGGTAGTTGTAGGCGTCGGGGTCGGGCTTTACTTTGAGGAGTTCCTTAAGGTTCTCCTCCGTCTCGTTGTACCTGCCCAGCTTCTCTGAGAAGTATGCAAGGTAGAAGAGGATTTCGGGGTTATCCTTAAACTGCCCCTTCCACTCTTTCAGGAGTTTGTAGGCCTCCTCCGTCTCTCCCAGCTTGTCGGTTATGAGTGCCAGCTTTACCAAGTACTGTGGGTTGTCGGTTAGCTGCCAGAGCCTTTCGTAGTAGGCCTTTGCGTCTTGGAGTTTGCCCAGTTTGTAGCTTACAACCGCAAGCCTTTCAAGGACTGTAGGGTTTTCCGGGTAAAGGTCAATCGCCTTCTCGTAGGCCTCTACCGCCTTTTCAAGCTGACCCGACATCTCGTAGGCAAGGCCTAACATAAAGTAAACGTTCGGGTTATCGGGGTTTAGCTTTGTGATTCTCTCTATTATGGGTATGACCTCTTTGTACTCTTTGAGCTGAAAGAGGTTTGCAGCAAGCCAGGAGAGGAGCTTTAAGTTGTAGGGCTCAAGCTCTGCCAGTTTGTTTATGAGCTTAACGGCCTGTTGGGGCTTGTTCTCAAGTACGTAAATTACGATTAACTCCCTTAGGGCGTGGGTGTTGTCGGGGTTTTTCTTTAGAACTTCTTTGAGGAACTTCTCGGCCTCTTTGTAGCTCCTTTTCTCTTTAAAAAGCCTTCCCAAGAGGATGTAAGCGCTCTCAAAGTCGGGGTTGAGCTCTATGCTCCTCTTAAGGTGCTCTCCGGCCCTTTTAAAGTCCTTTAGCATGTAGTAGCTCTGTCCGAGGAAGTACTCAATGAGGTAATCGTCGGGGAACTCCTTTTCGGCCTCTTTCAGGAGCTCCACCGCCTCCTTATACCTCTTCTCGTTTATTAAGAGGTCTGCGAAGAAGATGTAGGTGTCCCTGTCCTTTTTTACCTTTAAAATCTTCCTGTAGAGCTGTGCCGCCCTGTCAAGCTTTCCTTCAACTACGTTTATTCCCGCAAGGAGCTTTAGGGCACTTATGTTTTCCGGCTCCTTTTTGAGAATCTTCTCAAGGTACTCCTTTGCCCTATCGTACTTCTTAAGGGCTGCAGAGAGCTTTGCCCCCTCAAATAGGAGCTGGGTGTTATCGGGAGACTGTTTAATAGCCTCTTCAAGGTAATTGAGGGCTGTGGTGTAGTCGCCTTTAGAGTAGTAGTTGAGGTAGAGCATGTAGTAGTAGAGGTAGTCGGGTTTGTAGGGGCTCTTCTTCGCAAGTTTAAGTTTTCTTCTCTCTTCGGCCTCTTTTTGAACCCCTTGGGGCGCTTTTACTCCTTCCTTTACCTGCCCTCTTTTTAAACCCTCAACTGCCGCACAGGAGGAGAGGGTTAAAATTAGGGTAAGGAGAGTTAGCTTCCTCATTACCTATCCTTTTCTTAAATTTCTCCTGTGAGCTCTAATTATAGTAGGTGAAGGGCGGCAATGGAAAAGGTTTTAAGGAGAATCAGGGAGCTCCTTTCCCTTCTGGTTAAAGAAGACTTCAGGTACTTTGACAGGGTTAAAGACCCGGATAAGACCCTAATCAACCTCTTTACAGAGCTCCTTCCTTACCTTGATACAAAGAGAAAGAATTGGGTAAAGAAAGTTATTAAGTTCCTCAAGCTCTACCCGGAGCTCCCCCCCGAGAAGCAGAGGAAATTGATAAGGGAAATCCACTCAGTAGTGGCCCTTAAGTTCTCAAAGGAGGAGATTGAGAAGGAGAGGGAGGAGGAGACCCCCGTTGAGAAGTTAAAGGTAAAGGGAGAGGAGCTTGAGGAGAGCAGAAAGAAGTACCCAATTAGGGCTTTCTTCCAAAAAGTTGAGGAGCTCCCCGACAAGGTCGTTAACAAGAGGGTAAAGAACAGGTTCAAGAAGTTAGGGATAGAGACCCTTATAGACGCAATCTACTACCTCCCCTTTCGCTACGAAGACCGCTCAACGGTAACCCCCATGGCCTACTTAAGGCCGGGGAAGGAGTACCTCGTTAAGGGTAAGGTCGTCTCAATTTCTGAGATTGAGACCCCGAAGAAGAAGAGGAAGCTCCTTAAAGTTCTTCTCTACGACAGAACCGGAACTATTGCCCTTTACTTTTTTAACCAGAAGGTATTTCCTTACTACAGGAAGCTCTTTAAGGGAGCGAAGGAGCTGGGGAAAGAGGTTTTGGCCTACGGTACTGTAAAGAGGGAAACCTCCGGTTTTACGATGGCACACCCGGAGGTTGAGGTCTATCAGGAGGGGAAGTTAGAGAAGTTCGGGAAGGTTATACCCGTTTACCATACTGCTGAAGGTTTAAAGCAGACCACCGTCAGAAAGGACGTTCAGGGCCTTGTAAAGAGGGTTGTTCCCTTCTTAAGGGAGTATCTGCCGGTTGGGATTTTGGAGAGGAACGGCTTTCCCTCCGCCCCCGAGGCCTTCTGGAAAGTTCACTTCCCCGACGGAAGCGTTAAAGAACTCCTTGAGTTTAAGAGCCCCCACCAGAGGAGAGTAATCTTTGACGAGCTCTTCCTCTTCCAGCTTGCCCTTGCACTTCACAGGCAGAAGATAAAGAGCCAGAAAGGGATTTCCTTCCCTGTTAGTCAGGAGATGATTGAGGAGTTTAAGGGGGCTCTCCCCTTTACCCTAACGGGGGCTCAAGAGAGGGTTTTAAGGGAGATTATTGAGGATATGAAAAAGCCCGAGCCTATGAACAGGCTCGTTCAGGGAGACGTCGGAAGCGGTAAGACCGTTGTCGCCGCAGCTGCAGCCTTCTTCGCAGCAAGGAGCGGCTACCAGACCGCCGTAATGGCACCTACAGAAATCCTTGCAAACCAGCACTACAAGAAGTTCAGGGAATTCCTCTCGCCCTACGGGGTCAGGGTGGGGCTTTTAACAGGGAGTATGACAAAGAGGCAGAAGGAGAGCGTTTACAGGGCAATTAGGGAGGGCTTTATAGACGTAGTTGTGGGAACCCACGCCCTCATACAGGAAGGGGTTGAGTTTAAGAACCTGGGGCTGGTAATTATTGACGAGCAGCACAGGTTCGGAGTTAAGCAGAGGGTTGAGCTAAAGAAGAAGGGCGAGCTCCCCGACGTCCTCGTTATGACTGCAACCCCGATTCCCAGAACCCTTGCAATGACCGCCTACGGCGACCTTGACGTTTCGGTAATAGACGAGCTCCCGGCCGGAAGGAAGCCCGTTGAGACCAAAATCCTCTTTGAGGACGAAAGGGAGAGGCTGGTTGACTTCTTGAGGAGGGAGCTCTCGGCCGGCAACAGAGTTTACATAGTCTACCCCTTAATTGAAGAGAGCGAGAAGTTGGAGCTAAAGGCGGCGACTGAGATGTACAACTACTGGAGTGAAAAGCTGAGGCCCTTTAAGGTCGGCCTTCTCCACGGGAGAATGAAGCAGGAAGAGAAGGATGCAGTAATGGAGCAGTTTAAAAAGGGAGAGGTACAGGTTCTCGTTTCAACAACGGTAATTGAGGTGGGGGTTGACGTTCCTGAGGCAACCGTAATGGTAATTGAGCACGCAGAGAGGTTCGGCCTTGCCCAGCTCCACCAATTGAGGGGAAGGGTAGGAAGGGGGGACAGGAAGTCCTACTGTTTCCTCTTAACCAGCAGGAGCGCAGGTGAGGACTCAATAAAAAGGTTAAAAGTCCTTGAGGGGACCAACGACGGCTTTAAGATAGCAGAGGCAGACCTTGCCTTCAGAGGGCCGGGAGAGATTTTTGGAACGAGACAATCTGGTTTAGGAGACTTTAAAGTTGCCGATTTAAGGAGGGACTACGAGCTTTTAAAACTGGCAAGGGAGGAGAGCTCCCGCCTCGTTGAGGAGAACCCCAACCTTGAGGGGCTTGAAGACTTAAAGGAGCTCCTATCTTTTAGGTTCGGAAGAAAGTTTGACTTAGTTGAAGTGGGCTAAATGAAGTAGAGACACCCTATCTTGAGGAGGCTGTCGCTGACCTGCCAGTTTCTTCCCAAGCTCTTTATAAAGCGGTCGCAGTAGTGGAGAGGGGAGGGAAGCCTCAGGAGGCTCTCCTCTCTGAAAATGGTAGAAAGGTTCACCTTCGTTAGCTTGTAGAGGACGGAGAGGAGAGAGTGGGTTACGGAAAGTTTCTCAATCCGACCTTTCTTAACTGAGTAGAAAGAGTCTACTAGCAGGCTCCTTGCTCCCTTTACGGAGTGGGGAAGCAGAATCCCTGCTCCTCCGTCAAGGAGAACGGCAACGGGTCCTTTGTCTGAGAGGATGCGAAAAGAGTGGTTTTTCTTGACGCTCACCACCTCAACCTCAAGCTCCTCTTCTGCAAGGGAAGTTTTTAAGCTCTCAAGCTCTTCCCTGTGAACGATTCCGTCCCTCAGGATTAAGATTCTCCCTCCTTGAAGTTCCAACTTCTCCGTCAGGAGCTCAATTAGCTCTCCGAGGAGTTCTATCTTTTCTCCTCCGGTGTCAAACCAGACCGGGAACATCGTCTTTATCAGTCCGTTTGAGAGGAAGACCGTCACGATTCCAGCCTTTGAACGCCTGTTGTACCTGTCGTTTCCTACGTCTATCCCCACTACAAAGTCGTAAGGAAGCTTTTCGGCAAGGGAGAAAGGTCTTATTCCAACCTTGGCGTAGATGTTGAGGGTGAGGTTCCCCGAAACGAAAGAGGGGGAGTTCCTCCACCTGTCATAAACTACAAACTGGCTCAGGATGTTGTGGGCGAAGAGCTTTCTCTTAGCCTTGTCGTACTCGCTCTCCTTCATCTCCCGACAGATGCACAGGGCAAAGCCGAAGGGGCTTCTCCCGAGAGCCTTTTTAACTTCCTGGGGGAGTTTAAACCTTTTGAAGCTAACTTTGAAAGAGACGGAGGAGGGAGCTCTAACTAAGTTGAACCTGAAAGGATTTCCGTTCCTGTTGAGCCTCATGTAGCCTCTGGCCGTCTGCTCCTTCACGAACCTCTCAACTTCCCTCTGAGGGAGCTCCTCGTCTATGAAGAGAAATAAGGGTATGGGTGCCGAGCAGATTTCCCGCGGGGCATAGAAAGCCGGGTACTTTAAAGTCTCTTTCAGGCTTGCCACCTTTTTGAACTCTCCTCTTTCCGTTCTTACTAAGTAGAGGGGTTTGGGGTAGCTCTTTCCTGAGAGCTCCATGCACCGCCCTTCAAGAAAGTCAATACTTCCTGCCATCCTTTCAAGGAGTTCCCTTCTCTTCCCGTTGGAGATTACCAGATTCGTCAGGAGCTCCACCCTGTCCAGAAAGAGGGTCTGAGGGAGGGTTTCGTAAACCTTCCCTCTGTCTCCTTTAAACCTTATGCGGAGAACAGGGGATGAAGAGGGGTCGGCAGTAAAGCCGTACTTTGAGAAGAGGTAGGAGCGCAGGTTTTCAACAAGCTCCTCTGGAGGATTTGTGACGACCTCAACGACTTTTACGAGCTTCCTCTCCCCCGACTCCCCTCCGTAGGGGTCGTATATGACCTCTTTTCCCTCAAGCTCCCGGTAGCTCAGCTTGCCATCCTGGACGAGCTGGTGGATGTTCTTTAAAGACCTTACAGAGAAGCCCACTTCAAAAAAAAGGTAAAAAGCCTCGCCGAGCTTCTTAACCGTGAGCCTCTTTACAGTTGGGGCTATGAGAACGTTGTTTCTGCGGTCAACTCTCGGAGGAGGAAGGCTCTTCTGGAGCTCTCTAACAACTTTAAGCTTGCGCTTAAGGTAGAGAAGGACGAGCTCCTCCTGTTTCTCCTGGGGAAGGAGGAACAGGGGAACGGGCTCTCCTTCACTGGTAGCTTCAAGGGAGGCAACCTCAATAAGGGTTGAACTGACGGGGGATAGAGGAACTCCTCCGTACTTCCCTTTTATTATCCTGAACTTTTCTCCCTCATCCTCCTCGCCAAAGGAGAGAGTAAACCTGTAAGCCAGGGATGGAATAGAGTTTTCTCTTATTTTAAATCCGTTTAGAAGCGCCGCTACCTCTTTTTCCAACGTTCTTTACTCCCTCAAAGCTCCCACTATCTCCTCTACGCTCTTAAAGCCCTCTTCTTTCATGTACTTCTCTATTCCGGCCACTATCTCCTCAACGGCCTTTGGGTTAAAGAAGTTTGCAGTTCCAACCTGAACGGCCCTTGCCCCTGCAAGGAAGAACTCAACTGCGTCCTCCCAGGTTGAGATTCCTCCAATTCCTATTACCGGAATCTTTACCGCCTTTGAAACCTGATAGACCATTCTTACCGCAACCGGCTTTATCGCAGGCCCCGAAAGGCCTCCGAATTTGTTCTTGAGCCTCGGTCTTCTCTTTTTAATGTCTATGGCCATTCCCAGGAGGGTATTGATTGCCGAAAGGGCGTCTGCACCTGCGCTCTCAATTGCCCTTGCTATCTCAACTATGTCGGTAACGTTGGGGGAGAGCTTTACTATTAAAGGCTTATCAAGAACTTTCTTAACTTCTTCTGTTAGCTTAGCCGCCTCAACCGGGTCAACCCCGAATGCCAGCCCTCCTTTCTTAACGTTGGGGCAGGAGATGTTAAGCTCTACTGCGTCAACCCCCTCCTCTCCGCTTATCTCCTTTGCAACCGCAACGTACTCCTCTACCGTACTTCCGTAGATGTTTGCAATTACCCTGCACTTATACTGTTTGAGCTTCGGTACTATCTCTTTCAGGAAGTACTCAACTCCCGGGTTTTGGAGGCCTATTGCGTTTAACATTCCGCAGGGGGTCTCCCAGATTCTCGGGGGCTCGTTTCCCTCCCTCGGTTTTATAGATAGCCCCTTAACGCACACGGCACCTACTTTATTCAGGTCTAAGTAGGGGGCGTACTCAAGGCCGAAGCCGAAAGTTCCCGAGGCCGTCCAGACCGGGTTCTCAAACTCTACTCCGAAGAGTTTAACCTTTAACATCACCTTACCTTCCTTAAGATTGCTATGGTCTCAACGTGGTAGGTTTGGGGGAACATGTCAAGGACTTTTGCCCTCTCCATGTTGATGCCGTAGTGGTGGAAGGTTGCAACGTCCCTGGCCAGCGTTGAGGGCTCACAGGAGACGTAGACTATCTTCTTCAGTCTGGGTAGGCTCGCAAGGGTCTTTATTATCCTGTCGTTGAGGCCGCTTCTGGGAGGGTCAACAATTACGAGGTCGGGACTGTAATCCCTGATTATCTTTAGGGCCTCTTCGGTCTCCCTGCAGAAGAACTGGACGTTTCTTAAACCGTTTATGTCTTTGTTGTAAAGGGCGTCGCTCACTGCCCAAAAGTTTGACTCAACCCCGAAGGCCCTGTGGACGTACCTTCCCACCGGTATCGTAAGGGTTCCGACTCCGCAGTAGAGGTCTCCTGCAAGCATGTACTGGTGCTCCATTGCAACCCTTGCAACCTTTTCTATCAGGTTGCCTACCTGAAAGCGGTTTACCTGAAAGAAGGAGTCGGCACTTACCCTGAACTTGAACTTGCCTACCGGCTCGTAGGTGAAGTCCCTTCCGAAGAACTCTATTCTCTCGGGGTAGCCCTCTTTTCCCGTTTTGTAGATTCCGTAGCCTACCAGGTTAACCTTTAAAACTTCCCTGACTTTTTCCAGCGGAAGCTCAAACCTTTTAAACCTTCCCTGATAAACGATTTTCAGGAGCACTTCGTCCTTTCCTGAGGAGTAAACGTGGAACTCCGATGGCTGAGTCGGGAGAAGGTTTAGGAGCTCCTTTAACTTGGGAAAGATGTCCTCAATGTCCTCTTTAAGGAGCGGGCACCTATCAATGTCTATTACGAAGTGGGAATTCTTTGCGAAAAAGCCTACTTTTCCCGCTTTAACTTTAATCTGAGCCCTGTTCCTGTAATTCCACGGAGAGGGAGAGGGTATTACCTCGTCAACGTTGGGCTTCTTTATCCTTCCTATCTTTTGAAGGTTCTCCTCAACTATCTGCTTTTTGGCCTTAACCTGCTCGCTGTACTTGAGGTGTTGCCAATCACACCCTCCGCACTTTCCGAAGTATGGGCACTTTGGCTTTACCCTTCCCTTTCCCCTCTCAAGGATTTTTACGAGCCTTGCCTCGCTGTAGCTGTTTTTTCTGGCCGTCTCCTCTGCAATTATCAGGTCTCCCGGGGCAACGTGAGGGACGAATACGGCCTTTCCGTTTAACCTTCCGAGCCCCTTACCGCCGTGAACAAGTTTCTCTATTCTCAGCTTGAACTGCTTTCCCTTCTGCTTCAAGGGAGGAACCTCCGGCTAAGGTGGATCAATTATCTTATAGTAATATCGGTGACTTCCTCCCCCGACTAAAGTCGGTGGCTTCCCGCTTCATCGTGGGAAAAACCCCACTCCACGGGCTTAACCTCCCCGCAGTCCACGGGTAGGGTTTTTAGGAGTTTTCCTTCTCCTTTAAGCT
>JAMOTD010000015.1 GCA_027068415.1 Desulfurobacteriaceae bacterium
ATAAGCTCAAGGAGATTATCCCGAGACAGCTCTTTGAGGTTGCTATTCAGGCGGCAATCGGGAACAAGATTATTGCCCGCTCAACCGTTAAGGCCCTGAGGAAGGACGTTCTCGCAAAGTGCTACGGCGGTGACGTGACGAGGAAAAAGAAGCTCCTTGAGAAACAGAAAGAGGGTAAGAAGAGGATGAAGATGCTCGGGAAGGTTGAGGTTCCTCAGGAGGCCTTTTTGGCAGTTCTGAAAGTGGATTAAGTTAAATAGTGAACCTTTTAAAGAGGTTAGAGTGGAAAGGGCGGAGCGCCCCCGCTATACAGTTGAGGACTACAAACTCTGGGAAGGGGATTGGGAGCTGATAGAGGGAATACCCTATGCAATGGCTCCTTCCCCCTACGGAAAGCATCAGAGGATTTCTGGCCTGCTCTTCAGGCAGGTTGAGGAGCAGTTAGAGAAGTGTCCGAAAGAGTGTTTTGTCTATCAGGAAGTTGACTGGATAGTTGACGAGCATACCGTAGTAAGGCCTGACCTTTTCGTTATCTGCAAAAGGGTTGACGAGTACCTTAAGGAGCCCCCTGAAGTTGTTTTTGAAATTGTCTCAAAGAGTACGGCCTTTAAAGATGAAAAGGTAAAGTTCTCCCTTTACGAGAGGGAAGGGGTTAAGTACTACGCACTCGTTTACCCGGAGCTGGGTAAGGCAAGAGTCTTTAAGCTTGAAGGCGGCCGCTACCGGAAGGTTTTTGACGGCGAAGAGGGGGAAGTAGAGTTTGAAACCGAATGCCCCTTTAAAGTTAGCCTCTCAAAAGTGTGGAAGAGAGCTTGAAAGGGGGCGGAAAGCCCCCGAGATTACCTGCAGGAAGGCATCTGGATAAGACCGACGTTTCCGTCCTTCCTCTTATAGACCACCGCGGCGTTTCCGGTCTCAACGTTGCAGAAGACTACAAACTCCCTGTTTGAGCCTAAGAGCTTTAAAACTGCATCCTCAACTGAAATCGGCTTATAGAGCTCGGGTTCAACTTCAATTATCTCTATCGGCTTCTCAACCACCTCCTCTTCAACAAGAGTAATTTGCCTTTTTGCCTTTTGGGCTTCGTGTTTTGCAGAGGTCTTTACCTTATCCTTTAACCTCCTCAGTTGCTTCTCGGCGGCGTCAACAACGTAGTCAACGGCGGTGTAGAGGTCGTCGGTCTCCTTCTTTATCCTTAAGGTGTGGTCAAAGACGTTGTAGATAACTATCTCAACGCTTGAACGGTACTTCTCTTTCTTGACTATTACGTCTGCAAATACCTCTCTTCTGTCGTCGTCCCCCAGGTACTTCTCAAGTCGCTTAAACTTCTCCTCAAGGGTGTTTTTGATTGCCCCCGTCAGGTCAATCCCGTGACCGATTAGGTTGAGCTTTAGCTGTGCCATCCCTTCCTCCTTTTCTTTTATCTCCTACTTTTAAATTAAAGACTTTACCGAAGGAGTGTCTATGGAGAAAGGTAAAAAGGCTTACCTCCTCTTTTCCGGGGGGCTTGACAGCATAATAGCGGCGAAGCTACTAAAGAAGATGGGCTTTGAGGTTGTAGGAGTTCACATAACCTCTCCTTTTTTTGAAAAAGAGCTCCAGAAGGTTAAGGAGCTTGCAGACAGGTTGGGGATTGAGCTAAAGGTTGTTGAGGCGGGAGAGGACTACCTTGAGGTGTTAAAGAGCCCCGTTTACGGCTACGGTAAGAACGTTAACCCCTGTATAGACTGTAAGGCCTACATGCTGAAGAAGTTAAAGGAAATTGCAGGTGAAGAGGGGATAATTGCGACCGGAGAAGTTCTCGGCCAGAGGCCTATGTCCCAGAGGCTTGACGCTTTCAGAAGTATAGAAAAGTTGGCAGGGCTAAAGGGTAAAGTTTTGAGGCCCCTTTCGGGGAAGTTGTTGCCCCCTACGGTTTACGAGGAGGAGGGAATTGTTAAGAGGGAGGAGCTCCTTGACCTAAAGGGGCGCTCAAGGAAGAGGTATCCGGAACTCTTAAAGGAGCTGGGGATTAACGAGAAGGAGCTCCCCACACCTGCCGGAGGCTGCCTCTTAACCGAGCCCTCTTTTGCCGTTAAGGTGAGAGATTTAATAGAGCATAACGAGCTCAGCTGGGAGAACGTTAAGCTCCTGAAGGTGGGAAGGCACTTCAGAATTAAAAACTGTAAGCTCATTGTCGGGAGAAACAGGGAGGAGAACAGGAGGATTTCGGAGCTCGGCAGAGAGGGGGATTTTACTCTAAGAGTTGAAGTAGCCCCTTCCCCCACCGGCCTTTTGAGGTGCACCGGTGAGCCCGACGAGGAGGTTTTAAAGGTGGCGGCCGGAATAGTTGCTCGCTACTCTGATGCTAAAAGGGAAAAGAGCGTTCCCGTTTCCCTTTACCGTGATGGTAAACTAATAAAGGTGATTGAAGTTGAGCCCCTTTTTGAGACAAAAGAGTACTCACTAACGGCTTAGGAGGGAGAGATGCCGCTCTTTAAGAAAACTCTTTACTCAACCGACTTTTCGCCTCTGGCCGAAGTTGCCCTTGACTACGTTAAAAAGCTCAAGGAGGCCGGGGAGGAAGAGGTAGTTGTAGTTCACGTTGTTGACGACCTTTCGGTGGAGCTCCCCGACGGAACAGATCTCTTAAAGGAGGAGGATGTTTACAAAATCCTTCCCGAGGTTGACCAGGAGTACTTAATCAACCTTATAGAGAAACTGAACGCCGTTAAGGAAATCCTTGAGGACGAAGGCCTCAAAGTAAAAATCTACCTGAAGTACGGAAACATTCCTAAACAAATCGTCTCTGTTGCCGATGAGGAGAAAGTGAGGTTGATAGTTATGGGAGCTCACGGTAAGGGGCTCTTAAGCGAAATTCTTTTGGGAAGCGTCTCTACCGATGTTATAAGGGAAGCAAAGTGTCCCGTTTTGATAGTTAAGAGAAGGGAGGAGTGATGCTCTTTGAAAAAGTCCTCTACCCCTTTGATATGAGGAAGGCCAGCCTAAAGGTGAAACCTTACGTTATGAAGCTAAAAGAGGCCGGCTGCAGAGAAGTTCATGTGATTTACGTAATGGTTCCCTCCGAGTGGGGTCTCCTTTCACGGGAAGAGTTTGACTGTGAGGAGAAGATTGAGGCTTTAAAAGGAACTATGGATGAAGGGTTTGTGAGCGGCCTTTTAAAGATTTTCAGGAAGATGAAGGAGGTTGCTACAGAATTTGAGGAAAACGGCGTTAAAACGAGGGTTGTTCTCGTTCCCGGCGAGCTTGACGAGACCCTTGCTTGGTACGCCGACAAGTACGGAATTAAGCTGATAGCTTTGGGGGTTACCTCAGAATCCCTCTCTTTCTTTAGGGTTGGGAAAATCCTTGACATTATTAAGGCGGTAAGTCAGCCGGTCTTGATAGTTAAGACTCCCGAGGAGGAGGACGGGGAGGTTTAACCCTCCCCTAATTTCCAAGAACCTCAACTATTGCTTCCCTGTAGGTTTTTACCATAAAGTCAATCTCCTCTTCAGTTATTGCAAGTGGAGGCATAATTACGAGGACGGGGCCTAAGGGTCTTGTGAAAACTCCCTTCTCAATAATTCTCCTTGAGATCCTCCTTCCTACGTCGTCCCTCCAGGAGAAACCCTCTTTGGTCTTCTTATCTTTAACGAGCTCAATCCCCACCATAAAGCCCTTTCCTCTGATGTCTCCTACGTGCTTAAGGGGTGAGAGCTCCTCCTCCAGCCTCCTCCACAGGTACTCTATCTTCGGCCTTAGCCCTTCGGGCCAGCCCTTCTGTTTAAAGAGCTCTATGTTCCTTAGGGCTACCGCACACCCCAGCTGATTTCCGGTAAAAGTGTGGCCGTGGAAGAAGGTCTTTCCGCTTCCGTAATCTCCCCCCCAGAAGGCTCTATAAACCTCATCTGTTGCAAGGGTTATAGCCAAGGGCATGTAGCCGGCCGTTAACCCCTTGGAGATTGCCATAATGTCGGGAACCACCCCTTCGTGCTGGCAGGCAAACCACTTTCCGGTTTTCCCGAAGCCCGTAGCGACCTCGTCAAGGATTAGGAGGACGCCGTACCTGTCGCAGAGCTCCCTAACTCCCTTTAAGAAACCTTCCGGGTGGGCTATTATCCCGGCCGCCGCCTGAACGAGAGGCTCCATAACAACGGCGGCGACCTCTTGGCCCCTTTCCCTTAAAATATCTTCAAGTTTTGAAAGGGAGTAGTCCCTGCACTCCTCGGCCGTTCCGTTAAACCTGTAAGGGTGGGGGGCGGGGATTTTGAAGGTCTCAAACATAAGCTCCTTGAACATTGAGTGGAAGAGCTCTATCCCTCCGATACTTACCGAACCTATTGTATCCCCGTGGTAGGCCTCTTCAAGCTTTATAAACTTTGTTCTCCTTTTCTCTCCTTTTAACTGCCAGTACTGGTAGGCCATTTTAAGAGCCACTTCCATGGCCGTTGAGCCGTTGTCCGAGTAAAAGACGTGATTTAAACCTTCCGGGGTAATATCTACTACTTCCTTTGCAAGGAGAATTGATGGCTCGTTTGCAAGCCCCAAAAGTGTTGAGTGGGCGATTTTGTTTACCTGCTCAATTAGGGCCTCGTTGAGCTCTTTTACGCTGTGGCCGTGGACGTTGCACCAGATTGAGCCTACGGCGTCTAAGTATCTATTCCCGTCAATGTCTATGAGCCAGCACCCCTCACCCTTTTCAATGACTATCGGCTCGTGCTTAACGTACTCGGCCATCTGGGTAAAGGGGTGCCAGACGTACCTTTTGTCCCATTCTTTAAGGAGCTCCTTCCTCACTTTTGACACCTCTTTATGAGCTTAATTTCAACCTTCCTTTTCTCCTCTGTAGTGTTGGGGTACTTGGGCCTGCTCTCTCCGTAGCCGACCACTTCAATTCTGTCTGCCGGAACGACTCTGCTGAGCCCGTATTGTCGGTGTGG
Source organism: Desulfurobacteriaceae bacterium (assembly GCA_027068415.1). Lineage (GTDB taxonomy): Bacteria > Aquificota > Aquificia > Desulfurobacteriales > Desulfurobacteriaceae > Thermovibrio. The sequence goes on from JAMOTD010000015.1 coordinate 4,923, forward strand.
CCTTCAACAATTACCTTCCCGTAGGGAGTATTCTCAACCTATCCGACCACCTCGTCAAGGACTTTTATGGCCTCGGGTTTTAAGGCGTAGCTGTTAAAGTCAAAGAGGATTCCCGAGCTTAAAGTTAAGTTTACCTGATAATTGCCTTCCTCAACCTGAACCGGAGCAAAGTCTCTGATGTCAAAGGGGACTTTACGGCCATTTTTAAGGTGGGATAGAACGAGGGCAACCTCATACCTCGGCCCCTGGAAGTACCGGACTTCAACGGTGTGGATTCCTTTGCTCGGCCTTACGGTTGCGCTTTTCTCAGTCGGCAGGTGGATTCCGTCGTTGTCTATTACGGTTTTCCCGTCAATAATTAACTTTGCCCCGTCGTCGCTTAAGAGGTAGAAGGTAAACTCCCTATCTCTGGGAATGTAGATTTTCCCCTTGTAGTCAATTGCGAACCACTCAAACCTGTCGGTTATTCCGGGGAAGCCCTCTCTGAAGCTCCTCGGAGTTACGTTTAGAATAGGAGTGTAGATTTTCCCGACCGGCTTAAGCTTTGAGAAGTCGGGAAGGCGGTTTGTCCCTTTGGGAAGGAAGTAGATGTCCCCCTCAAAGACGAAGGGAGTCCTCTTTGAAGTTCCGAAGGAGACGCTCTCTCGGCCTGAGGGCTTCGTTTTTTGGTAGAGCTCCTCAACCTCTTTTTCCGTCAGAGGCCTGGCGTCGTTGAAGCACCAGTTGGAGTGGCCGATAAAGTTCCTTGCCCTGACTGCATTCTTTACGCCGTTGCCTTCCTTCTTTGCCGCGAGTTTTCCGTCAACGAAGAGCTCCATCAGCCCCTTTTCGTTTCCCTCGTTCTTAATTACTCCGCAGTAAAACCTGAACTTACCTTCCTTGATTGCCGGGTAGGTTAACCTTCCCCTGCTCCTATTAAGGTTTCCGTCTTCGTTTATCCACGATTACCGGGTAGCCTCCCTCCTCTCCGCTTACTCCTCCGAGGTCAACAATCCTCTCAAAGAAGCGGGGCTCGGTGAACTTTGCCCATGCACAGATTGTAATTCCCTTCTCCCACATTCCTCCAACTGTCGGGAACGAGATGTAGTCTCCTCCCCTTTGGCCGCAGCAGTTATCCTTTTTGACTATAAAGAACTTGGGGTTTTCGGATGAGACAGGAACCTTACCTTGTCTCCCTCTTCTGGAGCTCTTCAAGTTACTCCAGTTAAAGGGAAATTCTTCAAAAGAGCTTCCCGAATATCGGAGTGAGAGGAAAACTGGAATTGCCGTTAGTTTTTTCATTTTTATCCCTAATCGGTTTCGTCCAATTAATTATATTTCGTTGGTTATTTCGGAAGTCTTCTTTTTCCTTTAAGGAATTGGCATACCTTGTTTAGGTTTAGCTTAAGGGTTGAGATTCCCCGAACTCTCCTTTTACTTCCCGTAATAAGAAATTTTCGGAGGGTTATCTCCTGAAGAGAGGAGAGGTTGAGTAGGAGTTCCTCGCTTTTTATCTCTCCTCCGCAAATTTCTCCTTCAAAGTCTTTAAGGATAACTCGGTTTCCTATTAGAGCTCCTCCCTTTGAGGTACCCCGGAGTTCTCCTTCTTTAAATTTCAATTTAAGACTTACGTTTTTAAGTTTGGAGTTCCCCGATAGTAAATTGGTGGGAGAAAATTTGAGGTTTATAACGGTTCCATTCTTCTCAAGGAGGATTGAGTTAACTCTTTTTCCGCTTCTTTCGGGGTGAAATTCAAAAGTTTCCTTCTCCCCTTTATAAGTCAGCAAAAAGAGTAGGAGGTTGATAAAGAGGAGCCCGAGGGCTCCTCCGATTAGAGCTCTCCTCATTTTCTCGGGTAGACCACGTGGTAGTCGCTGTACTCGGGTTCAATGTAGAATCCCTGGAGCGAGTAGTAAGTCTTTCCGTTGTACTGGAAGGGCTCTCCCAGCTTGTTCTTAACGTCGGAGTAGATGCTCTCAAGGAATTTGTAGAGGTTTGAGTCGGCAGTAATCCAGATGTCCCTTTCGTACTCTATACACTCCTCGTGCCATTCACCATCGGGGTCGGTATATCCTGCCCAGGATGTGCAGAAGTTGACCTCTATCGCGTTTGCGCTATCAACGTCCTCTTTAAACTGCTCTCCGGTTAGAGGAGAGTTGAAGAGTACTGAGAGGTTCACCCAGTGGTCGTTTACGGGAGTTGACGGGTCGGATGGGTCCTTGGGAAGTCTGATGTCTACTGCTCCCGAGCCGCTGTTTGCCACGGTTTTAAAGTTCTCTATGAAGGTTTCAAGGTTCTCCTCCGTCCACAGCTCGTCGTTAATAAGGTAGCCGTCAGAGGTGGGTTTTATAAAGGCGTAAGTTAGGCCGTCGGCTGAAGGCTTCGTCTTTATAACTTCACTTCCCGCCTCGTAGAGGACTTCTGCGCTCTTTTTAAAGTCTTCGTAGGACTTGTTAAGGTATTTATCTTCTGTCAGTTTTAGCTTTGAGGCAAGTTCAAGAACCGACGGGTATTTCTTTCCGAGGTCGCTCTGATAGGTATTCCAGTCGTAGGCCAGGAGGTACTCAAGGTTTGACTTTGCGTAGAGAAGGAGAGCTTTGAGAGCTTTTAGGGAAGTTTCATCAAGGGTCTTGGCCTCAGTTCCCAAGTTTGAGGGAATTTCTACCTTACAGGGCTCCTTGACCTTATCAAGCTCCTCTAAAGCCTTCTCAATTTGTGGTAGGAGCTCCTTTGAGCCCTCTTCAAGTGCCTTAAGCTGAACCTGATTTCCGTTCTCAACTACTTTGAAGAAGGGAGAATCCTCAGGTGAGATGATGGATAGGCCTGCGGGAACCATAAGGTTGTCCTTAACTGCTTTACCGAGGACTGCAACTGCCAAGGCAACCCTTTCGCTGTCGGTCAGCTCCTTTTTGGTTGATAGGTAGGAGTAGACAAGGTCAAACTTACCCTTTTCAAGTTTTTCGTTTATCTCTTCCTGGCTCATCTGGGGAACGAGTGCCGGAGCGTCGGTTATCCATACTGTCAGCTCCTCTTCCTCTCCGTTGAGCTTTATTGTAAAGGTTATCAGGTTAATGTCTGAAACTTGGAAAATTTTTCCGTCTTCGTCTTCAACTATTAGTTTTCCGTCTTCAATCCTTACCTCTTCCCAGGTGTCGTCGTTATAGTCGGGGTTTGAGCAGTCGGCTAACTTAAACTGGTTGGGCTCGTCGGAGTTAACTTCAAGGGTACATTCAACCGTTTCTCCCGTTTTGGAGGAAAGAATGGAGACCTTCTTGCCGTCGGCGGCGCTGAGGAATGTTGCCATCTTCCAAAGGAGTATTTTCTCAGTATCTGGCGCCGCGCAGGGATTAGAGTCGTAAGTGACTAAAACCTCTTCGCTGTCAGCAGGTTTCTCAACGGCGACAGAGTGCTCTTTGCCGCCCTTTTTGACCTTTATTTCAACCTCTTTGCCTTTCTTTAAGAGCTCTTCAATACTTTCGGATAGAGGAGTTTCAACCTCAACTCCCGAAAGGTCAACAACGGTGTTTTCGCCCTCGGGGTCTCCTCCCAGGGCGTGGATTATGTTTGCAATTGCCTGGGCAACTTGAAGATTGCCCTCTGCCAGCAGGAGTGGGTTGATTCTTACCGTGTCGGAGGAGCTTCCTACATCTCCCAGTACGAGGCCGCCTACTTTAACCTCAAGTTCAACCGGAAGGGAGTTTACTCTCAGGTGTGCAACTCCTTTGTCGTCTGTTATTGCGCAGTTGCTTGTTCCTTTTACGCAGACGAGAGCTCCCTTTACCAAGCTTGACTCAACTGTTGCAGTTATCTCTTTAGTTTTAGGTGTTGAGGTATTTGAAGTTGAGCTTGTGCTGAGCTCTCCTCCACCTCCTCCGCAACTTGCCAGTATGAGGGCCGCAGTTAAAACTCCCAGCTTTTTCTTCATTCTTTCCCTCCTATTTATTGATTGTTGAATTTCCATTTTACCAACTCAACGGAATTAACTCTATTTTTAATCTCCGGCTACGGAGGGAGGAGCTCCTCCTACCTGTCGGGAAGTACCGGTACAGGCGGGGGCTCTTCAGGAGCGACCACCTCTTACCACCTGCCCTACTTGGGAAGTGTTGAGTTTGTTGACTGTAAGTCCCCGACCTCTCCCGTAAGGCTCGTTGAGGGTGACGTTGACGATGCCGAGCTCTTTTCAATGAGCTCCTCTATTGACTTGGCCGGCGGTACCTACTTCGACCTACCTCGTCTATATACTGAACACGGTAAGGTTTACCGCTTGAGCGTTATTAAGGGGAGTTCCCTGCCCAGGCCCGAAGAGGTGAGCGGGATTGATGACGCCTGTTCCTTCAAGGACAGCGAGCACGACATGGACACCGAGAGAGCCTATATAGTAGTTGAAACTGCAGGAGCAGACGGAGATTGCGCTACTACCGGCGGCAACGGTAAAGCTCTCATTGACTTTTAAAACCTTAAAGCTCAAAATCTGGGCTCAAAAAGGTTTGTAACCTTCCCGACAGCAACTACAGGATTACCCACGCCCTCTTTATTGACACTGCAAGCCTCATTCTTGAGATCTGTAAACTTCCTGAACTCAGCAACTGCCGGACAATTCCCCTGCCGAGGGTTGTTCAGAATCCTTCCGGCTACCTTCTTACTGGAGTTTCAGTTTACAGGCACTCTAAGAGTAAGTTTGAACACTTCTACTGTCTGGACTTTGGCTCCGGAGGGGAGCTCTATCAGTGGGACGGCAGCCGGATGAGTCTCCTTACCGGCGGAGACTGCAGCGGCTGGAAGGAGATGAGCGCCGACGAGGAGAAGGTTTTCGGAACTGACGGGAGCAAGATTTACTCTTACAGTAATGGCTCTCTCAACGAGATTGTTTCGGATGTGGGAGATGTTTGGAGTATAGGTATTCTCGGAAATTACTTGATTTACCTCTCATCGTCTTCTACTTTGACAGGTGGTCTTTCTTTTTCCCTCGGCTACTACGATGTCCGGGATGGTACTCTCGGAAGTATTGACGATGGAGTAGTTTCGCTCTATTTGACTGCCGATAAAAAGCTTTTCTACACTAAGTCTGACGGCACCTCTCCGACTGCTTGCTACTGGCCGGCTTCCGGGAGCTCCCTCTCTCCCGTCTGTTTTACCAACTCCTACTGGGCTGGCTTTACCAGTTTACCAGTAAGCCTTCGGGCTCCGTTGACAGTATGATTAAAGGACTCCTTCTCGTCAAAAAGGCTACTGAAGAGGATACTCTCTACTTTGTGGAACCGGAAAACTTAGAGAATGAAAGCGCTTGGAGGTTTTTGGAGTTTGACAAGGACTTTATTTTGGGCTTTTACGGAGTGGGCAATTGTCTGCTCGGTCAAGGGGCTAACAGTCAATCGGGCAACGAGGATGTTTTTTTCGTTGATACCGATAGGGAGAACTCTCCCTTAAACGTTACAGATACACCGTCGGAAGATGAAGAGGTCGGCTTTATGGAGTAAAAGGGGAGGGAGCTCCCCCTCCCTCTATTAGGCCTTTTGGAGCGCCTCCTTGCCGATTTTTACCCCTTCCATAAAGGCGTTCCTGTTGAGGTCAATAAATCGGGCGGGAACGCTCTTCTCAATAGCCTTGAGGAAGGACTCCTCAGAAATGAGGGGCTTTCCCTCAAACTGGAGGGTGGTTGCAACCTGAAAGACTCCGAGGGCAACGATGTTCATAACCTGCCTTCGTCCGAGGACTTCGGCGGCAGTCCTTGCTATCGGGGCGGAAACCACCCTGTACATGTTGCAGTTAAGGTCGCACTGAACGAGGTCCTCGTCAACTATTACGAGAGCTCCCGGCTTAACGTTAACTAAGACGTCCGCGTCTGCCTCGCTGCACTCGGGGTCAAGGCGAACGGGCTTACCCTTAATCATGTCATCGTAAGCTTCCTGTGACTGAATAATTACCGCATCAAGCTCGGTGGTTTTGGGGAAGTCTATGGGTTTATCTGAGATAACAACGTCTCCGAGCGAAACTCCGCTCCTCATTGCAGCACCGTAGGTTGCAGTCTGGGTAGCCCAGAGACCCTCCTCAGCTGCAGCGGTTGCGAGGACAACCGCCGCCAAGATTGAACCCTGTCCGGCAGAGCCTATAACCCTAACTTCATACCTCATTTTTCACCTCCGGAAAGCTCTTTAACCTTTTGCCAGTAGAGCTCGGTATACTCGGGACGGCTGTCGTCGTGGTAGAGAACGCCCCTGGGTATCTTTCCGGCCCTCTTCTCCTCGGGGAGCTTCTCCCAGGCCTTAACGGGAATCGTGTTCTCCTTAAACCAGAAGTACATCTCCTCAATGCTCATCCTGTTCTTCCTACCGTAGACGATTGTACAAGGTGAAAGAACTTCAATTAGGGAGAAGCCCTTGTGCTTGATTCCGTCCATAATTAACTTCTTGAGCTCCATTGCGTGGTAGGCGGTTCCCCTTGCAACGTAAGTTGCTCCGGCGGCTATGGCCAACTTCGCAACGTCAAACTGGGGCTCGTAGTTTCCGTAGGGAGTTGTTGTAGCGTAAGAGCCTGTCGGGGTCGTAGGTGAAACCTGTCCGCCCGTCATTCCGTAAATCCAGTTGTTTATGAGAACTACCGTAATGTCAATGTTCCTTCTTGCTGCGTGGATAAAGTGGTTTCCGCCGATCGCAAGGGCGTCGCCGTCTCCAGTGAAGACGATTGTCGTAAGTTCCGGCCTTGCGAGCTTAAGGCCTGTTGCGAAGGTCGGAGCTCTACCGTGGGTGGTGTGAAGAGTGAAGCCGTCAAAGTATCCGGGAGTCCTTGAGGAGCACCCGATACCTGAAACCATTGCAACCTTGTCGTTGGGAATTCCCAGCTCGTCAAGGGCCATACAGGTAGCCCTGAAGGCCTGACCGATTCCGCAGCCCGGACACCAGATTGTGGGCATCTTGTTGAGGCGGAGGTATTTAAAGTAAGGCTTTTTCTCTACAATTTTCTCCATGGGAATGTTAGGAGTACTCATTACTTACCTCCTTTGGCGATTTCCTCTATCTTTGCAAGGATTTCGTGAGGGTAGATAATCTTCCCGTTGGCCCTGTTGAGCCTGTAAACGGGAGCTTCTCCCCTTGCGCACCTTTCAACCTCAAAGACGTACTGTCCCATGTTGAGCTCGGGAACGAGGATTGCCTTTACGCTCTTTGCAAGTTTATTGAGGGTCTCTTCCGGTGAAGGCCAGATTGTGATTACCCTTAAAAGGCCCGCCTTGATTCCCTTCTCCCTTGCAAGGTCAACTGCAGTCTTTGCAGCCCTTGCGGTTGTTCCGAAAGTAACAATTGCAATTTCGGCGTCGTCAAGCTTGTACTCCTCGTTCTTCTCAAGCTCGGGCTGTCTGTTCTTGACCTTCCTAATCAATCTGTCAATTAACTCTTGACACATCTCCGGGTCGGTTGTGGGGAAGCCGGTGTAGTCGTGGTGGAGACCGGTAGCGTGGCCGCGATATCCGGGAGTTCCGTAGGGAGCTATTGCGGGAACGTCGTCCTCTCCGGGTTTGTAGGGAAGGTACTCCTCGGGCGGAACGTCGGGCATTTTTCTATTCCAGATTTCTACCTTGTCGGGGGTAAACTGAGCCATGTCAACAGTTTCCCTCATGTGGCCGAGGACTTCGTCAAGGAGGAGTACTACGGGAGTCCTGAGCCTCTCAGCCCAGTTGAAGGCCCTTATTGTCTCCTCCATAATCTCCTGAACGTTCCCCGGATAGAAAACGGGAATGAGCTTGTCTCCGTGCGTTCCCCAGAGAGACTGCATGATTTCCTGCTGACCCGGTTGGGTCGGAAGACCGGTTGAGGGACCGCCCCTTTGAACGTTTACGATGACGCAGGGAGCCTCAACCATGAAGGCGTAGCCGAGGTTCTCCTGCTTTAATGAAAAGCCGGGGCCTGAGGTTGCCGTCATTGACTTGAGGCCTGCAAAAGAACCTCCAACTACCGCTCCCATTGCGGCGATTTCGTCCTCCATCTGGATAAAAACTCCTCCGTGCTTAGGTAGGAGCTCCGCCATCTTCTCAGCAATCTCAGAAGAGGGTGTAATCGGGTAGCCTGCGTAGAACCTGCAGCCTGCAATTATTGCGGCCTCTGCACAGGCGTGGTTTCCGTACTTTAACTCTAACTTTGCCATATCCTTCCTCCCTATGCGCTTACTATTTCTTCGTACTCCTCGGGTGTAAAGACGTAGATGCAGAAGTCGGGGCAAATCATCTCACACTGCTTGCACCCTATACACTTTTCGGGGTGGGCAACGGTCATAATTGCCTTAACCTTGTCAAGCTTGAGAACCTGTGTAGGACAGACTGCAGCACAGATGTTGCACCCTTTACACCACTCTTCCTTAACTACAACTATTCCCTTTGCCGCCATCTTTTCCTCCTTACTTTTCTTTAAAGAAGCCCCCTCTCTTTAAGGGCTTTCTCAACCATCTCTCCGATTTCTGCGGGAGTGTTGCACACGTATGCTCCCGCAGCTTTTAGGGCCTCCATCTTGCTCTTTGCGTCTCCTTTACCGCCGGAGATGATTGCTCCTGCATGTCCCATCCTCCTTCCCGGAGGTGCCGTAACTCCGGCGATGTAGGCAACTACGGGTTTGTCAACGCACTCTTTAATGTACTCTGCCGCCTCTTCCTCCATTGTTCCGCCAATCTCTCCTATGAGGACGATTGCGTCGGTTTCGGGGTCACAGTTAAACATCTCAACCGCTTCCCTGTGGGTTGTTCCGGGAACGGGGTCTCCGCCGATTCCGATTACGGTTGACTGGCCGATTCCCCTGCTTGTAAGCTGGTAGGCAGCCTCGTAGGTAAGGGTTCCGGAGCGGGAGACGATTCCAACTCTACCTTTCTTGAAGATGTGGCCGGGCATTATTCCCATTTTGCACTCTTCGGGGGTAATCACTCCCGGGCAGTTGGGACCGACGTAACGGACTCCAGTGCCCTCAAGGGCCCTTTTAACCTTAACCATATCGTTTACCGGAATTCCCTCGGTAATACAGACAATTAGCTTAATTCCGGCGTCTGCCGCCTCCATAATTGCGTCTGCAGCAAAGGCGGGGGGAACGAAGATTAGGGAAGCGTCTGCTCCGGTCTCCTTTACCGCCTCCTCAACCGTGTTAAAGACGGGTACTTTGTACTTGCCCTCGTCGTCTGTCCATGTCATTCCACCCTTACCGGGAGTAACCCCTGCAACTATTTGAGTTCCGTAATCAAGACACTGCTTTGCGTGGAAGGAGCCCTCCTTACCTGTTAAACCCTGAACTACAACTTTGGTGTTCTTGTTTATAAGAATGCTCATTTTTCCCTCCCTTATCCTTTAGAGTTCACCTTTAGCAGCTTTTACGGCCTTCTGGGCGCCGTCTGCCATGTCCTTGGCGGGAATTATGTTGAGGCCGCTCTCCTCAAGCATCTTCCTTCCGAGCTCAACGTTCGTTCCCTCTAAGCGGACGATTAAGGGCCTGTCAAGCTCAACCTGCTTTGCTGCCTCAATAATTCCTCCGGCAATCCTGTCGCACCTGACTATTCCGCCGAAGATGTTTACGAAGATTGCCTTAACTTTGGGGTCTGAGAGAAGAAGCTTAAAGGCGGCCGCAACCCTCTCTACCGTTGCCGTTCCGCCGACGTCAAGGAAGTTTGCAGGCTCGCCGCCGAAGAACTTGATTGTGTCCATTGTTGCCATTGCAAGGCCTGCACCGTTAACCATGCAACCAATGTTGCCGTCAAGGCGAACGTAGTTTAGGTCCCACTTCTTGGCCTCAAGCTCCAACGGGTCAATTTGGGTTGTATCTTCAAGCTCCTGAATGTCGGGGTGGCGGTAGAGGGCGTTGTCGTCAAAGTCAATTTTTGCGTCAAGGCAGATGAAGTTGTCTTCCTTAGTTTTTACCAGCGGGTTAATTTCTATGAGTGAAGCGTCAAGCTCAAAGTACATCTTTGAGAGGGTCATGAGGATTTTTACGAACTGGCTGATTAGCTTCCTGTCGGTTAGGCCGATTTTAAAAGCAATCTTCCTTGCCTGGTAGGGAAGAAGGCCAATTGCGGGGTCTACGTGCTCCTTTATTATGAGCTCCGGGTTTGTTTTCGCGATTTCTTCAATCTCCATTCCGCCTGCGGCGGAGACCATAAAGACCGGTCTTGAGACTTCCCTGTCAAGGGTTAAGCCTACGTAAAACTCCTTGTCTATGTTTACTCCTTCTTCAATAAGAACGCAGTTGATTGGAAGTCCTTCGGGATTCTGATAGGTTCTGAGGCGGCTGCCTATCATCTCAGCAGCGATTTTCCCGGCCTCTTCGGGGCTCTTTGCAAGCTTTACTCCGCCTGCCTTACCCCTTCCTCCTGCGTGGACTTGGGCCTTCACTACAACTACTGGGGTTCCCAGCTCCTTTGCGGCACACTCTGCCTCGTGGGCGTTGTGGGCGACGATTCCTCTGGGAACAGGTAGCCCGTACTTTTTGAAGATTTCTTTGGCTTGGTACTCGTGTATTTTCATTACTTGCCTCCCGCCTTTGAGTTGGTAAACATTTTAACAAAATTTTTACAGAATTTTTACATTTACATTGGCAGGAGGCCTTCCCTCAAACTCTATTTCGGTTAGCTCCTTTTTGAGTTTTTCAACTTCTTTTATCTCCCCTATCGTCAGAACTCTGAGGTTGACGGAGAGCTCCCCTTCAATCTCCTTAATCCTCTTTGCCGCCTCCTCAAGGTTTTTCCTTGATGTGAAAATAAGGAAGTTATCGCCCGAGTACCTTACGGTTATTACGTTGGGGATTCTCCTATGGATTTCGGCTGTGACTTTTTTGAGGAGCTCGTCTCCTCTTTCCCAACCTTCTTTTATGTTTATTTCTCTGAGTTTTACTATGTCTACAACTATTCCTGCCAGCTTCCTGAACCTCTCTTTGGCAATCGTATAGGCAAGCTCAAGGGCGTTCCTGTTGAAGACTCCCGTGAGGGGGTCTCTCAGGAAGTAGTCAAGCCTCCTCTCCTCAATTTCCCTGATTATCTCGTCTTCAAGGTACTCCTCCTCCGGCTTGGGAGGTTCCTCGTTTAAGAGTATGTGAAGGGCGTTCTCCACAACTTTGGGGTCGTAAGCTTTACCTGATAATCTCTTAATCTCCTTAACCGCTTCCCTCTTCTCTCTGGCCTTCCTGTAAATTCTCTCGCTCGTCATAGCGTCAAAGGAGTCTGCAACTGCAATGATTCTTGCCGAAAGGGGAATTTCTTCTCCTTTAAGGCCTTCGGGGTAACCACTTCCGTCCCACCTTTCGTGGTGGTACTTGATTCCGTCAAGGGCACCCTCAAGGAAGTCAAGGTTTTTAAGGAGCTCGTAGCTTAAAATCGGGTGGAGCTTGATTATCTCGTACTCCCTTTCTGTTAACCTGCCCGGCTTTAAGAGAATGCTGTCGGGAATTCCGATTTTCCCTATGTCGTGCAGGAGCGCGGCCGTATAGATTTTGTTAACCTCCTCTTCCGAAAGTCCCATCTCTTGGGCAATTCTTTTAGAGAAGTAGGCCACTCTTTCGGAGTGTCCTCTGGTATAAGAGTCTCTTATTTCTATGCCTCTTATTAAACTCTTTAATACTTTATCAAAGAGCTCCTTTTCCCTCTTTAGTTGTTTTTCAAGGTTGTTTATTAGGTGTTTTATCTCAACGGCTACGGCAATTGATTTTGCAACGTTTTTTATAAACTTTTTGTTCTCTTCCTTGAGGGGTTTATCTTTCTTTCTGAAGAAGATTACGTATCCGAGGATTTCTGAAAATACTGTTAGGGGCATTCCGTATATGTACTCAATCCCCAGCTTTCGCTCTTCCTTTGATAGAAGGGATTTTTTATTGGTTTCAATCTCTCTCTCAATTTCAAGAATGTAGGGCTCAATTCCCTCAAGCTGATTTATCTCTCTGGTGAGCTCTTTTTCGTCTTTTTGGGTTATCAGGTTTATCTTTATTGTGTTTTCTTGGGGGGAGCTCTTTATCCCTATAATTACTCCGTCGGTCTCGCTTATTTTTAAAACCCTCCTCATGAGCTCTATGAACTCACCGTTGAAACCCTTCCCCACCGTTAAGAGCTGGATAAACTGGGAGATTATCTCAGCCCTTTCGTCCCTCTCCTTTATGCTGTCTATCATCATGTTTATGCTTTCCCTGATTCTGCCGAACTCGTCTTTCCCGTAAATGGGGATTTTCTTGAGGATTCCCCTGTAGATTTTGTCAACGTCTCTCCTTATTTTGTGGAGGGGCTCAAGGTAGAGGAGTCTTATGGCTATCAGGTAAATTGCAAGGAAAGCCGCCGTTAAAAGGGTTATTGTTGTTGCCACGCTCCTTGCAAGCCTTGAGGCCTTCTCCTCTATCAGCTCTTTATCAAGGTGGATTACGACCGGGAGCCTTCCGTCTGGGAAGAGGAGCTCTTTTTTTATCTCGTAAGGGGAGTTTACCGGGAGCTCTCTGAGCTCTACCTTCTCAATATAGGGAGCCCTTTCAAGGATTTTCTCTATCTCTTCTGCCCTGCTTTTGCTTCCTACGGCTACTGCACTTACCTCAACGTAATTAAGGGCATTTTCTATACTGTACTCAAGGAAGAACTTCTTTGAAAACCAGTAGGTAAGGAAGTATCCCCCTATCCCTATAGAGAGGGTAATCCCGAAGGCAAGAATGGAGAGAACCCAGTACTTATCAATCCTCATTACTGCCTTGACACTTAAGGAATTTTATCCCCTTCAGCCTATCTTTTCCCGTTAAGTAGTAGAGCACTGCCGGGTCTTTCAGCAGGTCAACTCCGTAGTTCCAGCCCTTTAGGAGCTCCACCAGCTCCTTTGGCCTTTTGAGGAGCCTCTCCTTAACGATTATCACGAACCTTTCCCTCTTTATCGGCTTAATTTTTCGCCTTTTTATTGCAACGGTGCAGATTTCCTTCCACTTTCTTGAAAGATTTTCAACTTTTTTTCCCGTCTTCCTATCGGTTATTACAACCGTGTACTTGCTGAAGTTCAGAAGTCTTATGAGCTCCTCAGTGTCCTTTGTACTGTCGGTTCTTACCTCAATCTTCCTCTTTGAAAAGTAGCCGAAAAACTGGCTTGCCTTGATGGGAAGGAGAACCTCTTTGTCGGAAGAGATAACGTAAATCCTCTCCCCTGTGTGGCATCCCGTCAGGAGAGAGAAAAGGAGCAACAGGGCGATTAAAAGTGATTCTCGGTTCATAACGTGATTATTCTATTACATTCACTCAAGACACTTTGCCAAGAGGTCGCTTATGTGGAGGGACTTAACTCTTGAGTCAATTCTTTCAAGGCCCTCGGCTATGTTCATCACGCAGCCCGGGCACTCGGTTAAGACCGCGTCTGCTCCGGTTTTGTCGGTATTCCTTGCCTTTTTAAGCTGAATCTCCCTTGAAATCTGGGGGTGGGAGAGTTTAAAGGAGCCTCCCATTCCACAGCAGTTGTCGGCCTCCTCCATCGGGACGAACTCAACCTTCTGCAGGACTTTTAAAACGTCAACGGGATAGCTTCTGGGGATTTTCTGCCCCCTTACTATGTGGCAAGGGTGGTGCCACGTAACCTTTAGCTTTTCGGGGTACTTCCACTTTCCGATTTCTTCAAGGTTTTCAAAGAGAACTTCTATTAACTCTTTAACCGGGAAGGGGAGCTCCGAGTACTCCTTCTTTAAGACGTGGCCGCATGTTGCACAGGCCGTTATGCAGAAGTCAACCTCAGTGTTCGCAAATCCCCTTAAGTTCTTCTCCTTCATCTTTGAGAAGGTTTCAAGGTCGCCGGCGAAGAAGGCGGGAGCTCCGCAGCAGTACTGCTCCCTCGGAACGAAAACCGTATATCCTAAGGCGTTCAGCACTTTCACTGTATTTTCGGCCGTTTCGGTGTAGAAGTTGTTGAACATGCAGCCGGTAAAGAAGAGGACTTTCCCCTTCTCCTCCCCCTTTGCTGGGAAGATTTTGTCCTTGCTGTTAAAAGGCTTTGGCTTTATTTGGGGAATCAGCACCTTCCCCAGTTTCGGCAGTTTAACAGGCAGGAGCCTGTTTCCGGGGCTTTTTGAGTTTTTTGTGAAGAGCTTTGTTAGGGGAGCCGTTAGCTTCCCGACAGTTTCAAGGAGCTCCCTGTTTGAGAAGAGCTTTATTGCGGCCTTCTTCTCGGGACTTAAGCCCACCTCCTTTGCCGCAAAGGCCCTTGCAGAAATTATTATCCTCTCGTAGTCAACCATTACGGGGCAGATTTCTGCACACCTGAGGCAGGTTGTACAGAGGTTGAAAAAGCCGGCAATCTCCTTATTAAGCTTAACCTTACCTTTGTTTACCATGTCGGCAAGGAAAATCTTTCCCCTTGCTACCGAGGGCTCCTCGTGGGTTACGTTAAAGACGGGGCAGACCTGTCTGCAGGAGCCGCAACGGACGCACTTTTCAAGGAGTTCGTCTGTTATCCCTAAGATTTTCTTCTCTTCCATAAATGCTGCTCCCGATGGGGTGAGAGTTTAACCTATGGCCTTCTTGAGTAAATGGCAAGAATTTGCATTTGGAAAGAGTTAGAAAAGAACCTCTCCGGCCGGGAAAATCGGCCCCTCAACGCAGCATCTCTTATAGCCCTCTGTGGTCTTTACCGTACACCCGAGGCACGCTCCCACTCCGCAGGCCATACGCCTGTCAAGTGAGAGGTAGCACTCGGCTCCTAACCTCTCTGCTTCCTCTTTTACTGCTTTGAGCATAGGGGTGGGGCCGCAGGCGACCCACGTGTAATCCTTGAAGAGGTGGAGTTCCTTTGTAACAAAGCCCTTTTCTCCGTAGGAGCCGTCTTCCGTGTAGACCTTACACTCAAGTTCGTATTTCTCAATAAACTCAAGGGCTGAAAGGGTTTTACTGCTCCTCTCCCCGTAGAGGAGGATTACCTCTTTTCCTTTTCTTTTAAACTCCTTCGCCGCTAAGAAGAGCCCTCCGATGCCGATTCCTCCGGCTATGAAGAGGTACTTCTCTCTGCTATCGGTAATCCAGTTCCCTAAGGGCATCAGTATTTCAATTTCGCTTCCGGCCTTGACTCTTGATAGGAGCTCCGTTCCCCTTCCGAAGATTCTGTAGATAAAGGAGACTCTATTCCCCTCAGCGTCAAAGATTCCTAAGGGTCTTCTGAGGAGCGGGTCAAACTGGAGGGATGGGCGAACCTGAACCATTGCAAACTGGCCGGGCTTTATCCTCTCAACCGTCTCCCTATCGGCCTCAACAGTTAGGAGGTAATCCCTACCCTTAAGGTGTCTGTTGACGATTACCTTAAAGCCCATTTACTTCTCTCTCTTGGGACAGATTTTCCCCTCCATAATCTCAAGGAGGGCAATTACGGTCTTCTTGTGCTCCTCTCCCTTCTCGTCCTTTCCGAAGGTGTAGGGGTCAATTGTGTAGAGGTGTCTTGCCCTCTTTGCCGCAACGTGGACGGTTTCGTAGTAGTTCCCTACCTTTTTAACTATCGGCTCTAAGGGTATCCTCTTTGCCATTATTCCCTCCTTTCAGCAGTTCAATCAGCTTCCGGTCTTTTATGTAGGCTTCTAAGCTCTCTAAGAAGCGGTTCGTCCTGCACTTTTCAGCAGTAATGATAGACTTTAGTTTACCGTAGGCAACCTCAAGAACGTCGTTTACCACTATGTAGTCGTAGAACCGCGCCCTCTTTATTTCTTCCCTTGCAACCTTTAACCTTTTTTCAATAACCTCTTCCGGGTCGGTTCCCCTCTTCCTTAACCTCCTCTCAAGCTCCCCGAGTGAGGGAGGAAGGATAAAAATCAGAACTGCGTCGGGGAAGTTCTTCTTAACCTGAAGAGCTCCCTGAGTGTCTATGTCAAGGAGAACGTCTCTCCCTTCGTTTAAGGCCTTTAAAACCTGACTCTTGCTCGTTCCGTAGAGGTTTCCGTAAACCTCGGCCCACTCAAGGAAGTCTCCCTCCTCAACTCTCCTTAGGAACTCCTCCCTGCTTACGAACCAGTAGTCCTTACCGTTTACCTCTCCCGGCCGGGGCTTTCTGGTCGTGAAGGAGACTGAGAACTCCATATCGGGAAAGTCCTTTAGGAGCATGTGGCACAGGGTTGTCTTTCCCGTTCCGGACGGAGCCGAGATTACGATTAAGAGCCCTTTCTCCTTACTCAACATTCTGAACCTGCTCCTTCATCTTTGCTATTTCGGACTTGATTTTTATCACGGGCTCGGTGACGTCAATCTCCTTGACCTTGTTCCCGAGTGTGTTTATCTCCCTGTGCATCTCCTGGCACAGGAAGTCAAGGGTCTTCCCTACCGGCTCCTCTGCACCAAGGAGCTCCCTGAACCTCCTTATGTGAGCCTTTAGCCTTGAAATCTCCTCAGAGACGTCCTGCCTCTCTGCGAGGAAGGCAACCTCAAGCTCAACCCTCTTTGTAAAGTCCCGACCGAGCTCCTGCTCTTCAACGAGCTTTTTAACGTTCTCCTTCAGCCTCTTAAAGAGCTTCTCCTTGATTTCGGGGAGCTCCCCCTCTATTTGGGCGAGAGTTTCCTCAATTACCCTCAACCTCTCCTCAAGGAATGCCTTTATCTTCTCTCCCTCCCTTCTCCTTGCCCTGTCAAGCTCTTTCAGAGCTCCCCTTAAAGCTTTAAAGAACGTTTCCTTAAAGGGCTCGGGGCTCAGCTCCTCCTTCACAACAACGTCGGGGAAGGAGAGGATTTCCCTTAAACCTACCGAAATCTGGCTGCCCGAGAGGGCAGAGAGCTTCTTCGCAACCTCTATGAGCTTAAGTGCTTCCCCGTAGTTAATCTCAAGGGGAACCTGAAATCCCGGGGCAAACCGGTAGCTGACGTTTAGCTCAACCTCTCCCCTCTTTATAAACTGCTCTACCTCTGAGTTAACCTCATTTATGAGGGGGTTAAATAGCCTCGGGAGGTTGAACCTTACCCTTAAGGCCTTTCCGTTAACGCTTTTAACTTCAACGACTACCCTTAACTTCTCGTCCTCGGCTACTGCCCTTCCGAAGCCCGTCATACTCTTCACTGGCTACTCCTAAAGAGAGATGGGTTTATTTTGACTGTGGCTTTCTGCCTTAAGAGGTTTAAAAGGTTCTTGTAGTCTGTATCCCTTTTAACGTTTAAAACAAACTCCTTTAACCTTTTGAGTTTCTCGGGCTCTACCTTTTCTACCTTAGGTTGGCTTACGGGAATTAGGACTGCGTACCCGCCGCTGACGGGGAGGACGACCTTTTGACCCACCTTAGCCCTGAAGGCCTCTTCAGGGTTTGCCGTCGGCAGGATGTTTAACTTCTTAACGAGCTGTGCAACGTCAACCTCTCCCGTCCCCTCCTTCGGCTCTCCCTTAAACTCCTCTGCGGCCTTTTTTGCCGTCTCAAGGGCTTTCTGCTCTTTAAGGAGTTTTTCTATCTCTCCCTTAACTTCCTCTAAGCTCCTGTACTTACTCTCCTTTGACTTAAACGCAAGGAGGAGCTCCTTATCCTCGGTGCGGAATACGAAGTTCTTTTCCTTAACCTTTTCAATAAGCTCTTTATCCTTTAAGGGTTTCGGGTTCATCTTTAGAAGCCGGTTGAACTTGCCCTCCTTTGCAAGTTTGTAGGCCTCCTCTGCCCTCTTCTCCCCTTCGGGCGTTTTGGGGAAGCTCAGCAGGAAGAAGGACTCCTTTCCCTCTTTCTTAAAGAGCTCCCTGTTCTTTCTGTAAAACTCCTCAACCTCTTCCTGTGAAACCTGAGGGTTAAACTCCTTTGAAAGGAAGAGCTTGTACTTAAAGTTCCGTTTGCCGAAGACTTTTCTATAGAGCTCTCTAAGCTCAAACTGACTGACTGACGGAGCTCTGTTAACTGCCGCAAGAACTTTCTGAACGAGTAGGTCCTCCCTGACGGTATCCTCAAAAGCCTGAGGGGTAAGGTGCCTTGCCTCAAGGAACCTTTTGTAGAGCTCCACCGAGAACTTGCCGTTTTCCTGAAAGGCCGGAATCTCCTCAATGTACTTTGCAACCGCCCAGTCGCTTACCCTTAAACCTTCCTCCTTTGCAAGCTGGAGGAGGAGCTTCCTCGTAATGAGCCTGTTTAGGGCTATCTTCTTTACGTCGTCTTCCTTTACAAACTTTCTGAAGTTCTCTCCGAACTGCTGTTTCAGCGTAAAAACGGTGTTCTGGTACTCCCTGTTAAACTCGGCTACTGATATCCCCTCACCGTTAACGGTTGCGACCTCGCTGCCAGAAGGCCCCGAGACTGAGCCCTTCCCCCAGACCAAGAAAATTGTCCCTACAAATGAGGCGGCGACAATCCACAGGGGGAGGCTGAAGGCCCTCAGGTTTTTTCTGATTTTTGAGAGCATTGCTCCTCCGGTTGAAAATCGGTTGGCCAGATTTATACTTAAAATCAGGAATTATCTCAAGGGAGTCCTTTAAGTGAAGAAAGGTTTTCAGGAGAGAAGAGAGAACGTTAAGGAGATTCTCCAGAGAGCAGAGAAGTTAATAGAGGCCAAGAGTTTTAAAAAGGCAATTGAGGAGCTTGAGAAGGTTAAGTTTAGGGACGTTGACTACTACCTCCTTTTAGCTCAGGCCTACGAGGGCTTGGGGCACCACGAGAAGGCCGAAAGCTACTTTGAGGAGGCCCGGTTCCTTGATACCGAAATCCGCTCAAGGGAGCTCCTTCAGAGGGGAATTACCCTTGCCTCAATGAGGAACTTCAGGGCTGCAGAAAAAGAGCTCCTTGAGAGCTTAAAGCTCAACCCCTTTGAGAAAGAGGCCTACATAGAGCTCTACCGCCTCTACAGGGAGACCAGCAACCACAAGAAGATGGTAAAGACCCTTGAGGAACTCATAACCTTAGAGCCCTATATGTCTTTCCCTTACCTTGAACTTGCAAAACACTACTTCTTGAGGAGGCGCTTCAGCAAGGCCGCAGAGGTTCTGAAAGAAGCCTCCGAGAGGATTGAGAGCCCCGAAATCCACTTTGAGCTGGGTAAGGTTTACGCAGAGTGGGGCAAGACTGAGGAGGCCAAGGAGGAGCTCCGTAAGGCCTGCCGCCTTGACTTTAAGAACATTGAGTACAGGCAGAAACTTGCCGAAGTTCTCGTAAACGCTGAGGAGTACGACGAAGCCCTTGAGGTCGTTTTGGGGACTTTGGAACTTTACCCCGAGGCGGTTTACGTCCTTCAGAGTGCCGGAGCTCTCTACGATATGGTGGGAAACGAGGAGCTTGCAGAGTACTACTACCGCAGGGCAATCTCCGTCTCGGAAGGTTTTATGAAGGAGGATGCTCAGAAGCTACTTGCCGAGTTCTTCATTGAGAAGGGAAGGTACGACCAGGCGGAAGAGATTTTGTGGGAGCTCCTTTCCACCTCCGACAACATCTGGGTTCTCATGGACGTTTTCTCAGAGCTTGCCCTTATCCTCCTTGAGCAGGAGAGGTTTTCCGACATAGTAAAGGCGGGTAAGGAGCTCCTTAAGAGCCCCGAAATCACCGACGAGGAGTTTAGTGAGGTAGGGGAAATCGTTGCGGACGCCCTCTTTGAAGAGGGGAAGCTTGACGAGGCACGGGAGCTCTACAACCAGGTTCTTGAGGTCTCAACCGACCAGAAGCTAATAAAGAGGGTTGAGGAAAAGCTGGGTGAAATTAAGGAGATAAAGGAGCTTGAGGAGCTCCTCTAAACCCTTTTCTTAATCTCCTCCTTGAGCTCCTCAAGTCCCCACCCCTTCGTTGCCGATACGAAAACCACCTTCTCGCCTTCGGGTATCAGGCCGGCAATTCTGTCGTAGAGCTCCTGCGCCTTCTCGGGGCTGTCTATAACCTTATCCACTTTGTTGGCCACAAAGATTTTGGGCTTATCCCAGCTCCTTAACTTCTTGAGGGTCTCCTCAACGGCCTTGAGCTCCTCCTCAATTTTGTCTGAGGAGATGTCAAAGACTATTAAGAGGAGGTCTGCCTCCTTAACCTCGCTCAAAGTTGCCCTGAAGGAGGCCACGAGCTCGTGGGGGAGGTTCCTTATGAAGCCAACGGTGTCTGAAACGAGGACCTGCCTTCCGTCAAGGTAGAGGGAGCCGGTTTTTACGTCAAGGGTTGCAAAGGGCATGTCCTTTACGAAAACGTCTTTCCTCGTTAAAGCCTTTACCAGAGTTGATTTACCTACGTTGGTATAGCCGACAACGGCAACCGTCTTAAAGCCCCTCTTCCTCCTTGAGCCCCTCATTAACTCCTGCCTCTTTAAGACCTCGTTGAGCTCCTTCCTGAGCTTGTGGATTCTCCTCCTTATCGCCCTTGCCTCAACCTCGGTCTTTGTCTCTCCCGGCCCCCTCGTTCCTACTCCTCCTCCGAGCCTTGAGAGCTCCTTACCCATTCCCCTCAGGTGAGAGAGCTCGTAGTAGCTCCTTGCAAGCTCAACCTGTAGCTTTGCCTCTTTAGTCCTTGCCCTCCTTGCGAAAATCTCAAGGATTACCTCTGTCCTGTCTATAACCGGTAGGCCCGTGAGCTCCTCAATGTTCCTCTTCTGAGAGGCTGTTAGCGGGTGGTAGGCAACAAGGAGGGTTGCGTTTGAGAGGTCTGCCTCCTGAAGTTTCCCCTTCCCAATGTAGGTTGACGGTGAAAAGCTCCTCCTCTTCTGGACGATTTCACCTACAACCTCGCCGCCGAGAGCCTCAACGAGCCCCTTTAACTCCTCAAGGTCAACCTCTTCCTTCGGCCTCTTTACCGCTATTAAGACCGCCCTTTCCTTCTCAAGCTCCATCTCTCCCCCGTTGTGAACTTTTTACAATTTGTTTACAATTAGAATACCCTTTAAACTGGAGGTAGTATGTTCAGAGGTGGAAATATAAACCAGCTTATGAAAATGGCTAAACAGCTTCAGCAACAGGCCGTTAAGCTTAAGGAAGAGATTGAGAACAGGGAGTTTACAGGAACTGCCGGCGGCGGAGCCGTTAAGGTAGTTGCAAAGGGCTCGGGGGAAATCGTCTCCGTTGAAATAGCCCCGGAGCTCCTCAATCCCGAAGAAAGGGAGATGCTTCAAGACCTCATAGTAGTTGCGGCAAATCAGGCCTTGAAAGAGGGAAGGGAGACCCTTGCAAGGGAGATGGAGAGGCTAACCGGCGGCCTTGGAATAGACCTCGGGGGGCTGTTTTGATATACCCTGAGAACCTGGAGCTCCTCATTGAGTTCCTCTCTGAAGTTCCGGGAATAAGCGAGAGGGCGGCAGAGAGGGCAGTTCTCCTCCTCTCAAGGCTTCCGGAGGAGAAGAAGAGGGTGGTGATAAACGCCCTGAGGGAGCTTGAAGAGCTCGCTCCCTGTCCTGAGTGTGGTCTGCCCTCTTCAGGGGGGCTCTGCCGTATATGTAGCGATGCCGAAAGGGATAGGAAAACAATCTGCGTAGTTGAGCAGCCCAGAGACGCCCTCTCAATTGAGAAGCTCGGAGAGTATAAAGGCCTCTACCACGTTCTCGGGGGGGTAATTTCCCCTCTGGAGGACATCTCCCCCGAAGACCTTAACATCGAGAAGCTCTTTTCAAGAATCAGGGAAGGGGGAGTTGAGAGCGTAATAATAGCCCTCAACCCGACAGTTGAGGGGGAGGCTACCGCAAAGTTCCTCCTTGACAGGCTCGTGAAGATGGGAGTTAAGGTTTACAGAATTGGCTACGGAATCCCCTACGGAGGGACGATTGACGCTTCAGACGAGCTGACCCTCAGGAAAGCCTTTGAGGATAAGAAACTCATAGCTGGAGGAGAGTAATGATAGAGATTAGATGGCACGCCCGCGGTGGTCAGGGTGCCGTTACGGCATCAAAAATTCTGGCCTCTTCAGTTATCAGGGAGGGCAAGTACGCCCAGAGCAACCCCGATTACGGGGCTGAGAGGAGTGGAGCTCCATTGAGAACCTACAACAGAGTTTCCGAGGAGCCCATTACCCTCCACTGTATGGTTATCAACCCCGACATAGTTGTAGTAGTTGACCCGACCCTCCTTAAGACCGTTCCCTTCCTTGAGGGAACCGACGAGAACGCCGTTTTGGTAATCAACACCGATAAATCTCCCGCAGAAATCAGGCAGAAGTACAACATCAAGGGAAGGAAAATCTACACCGTTGACGCAACCAAAATCGCCATGGAGGAGCTCAAAAGACCCCTCATGAACGTCCCCATGCTCGGAGCTCTGGTCAGGGTCTTGGGGAACGTCGTTGACGTTAAGACCGTTGAGGAAGACCTCAAGAAAACTTTCGGGAAGAAACTCTCCGAAAATGCCCTCAAAGCAAACATAAGGGCACTATACAGAGCTTATGAGGAGGTACAGTCAGAATGATTGGGAAGAGCTGGAAAGAGATGCCTATAGGAGCGGTAATACCCGAGCCGGGCTCAAGTGAGAAGTACAACACCGGCGAGTGGAGGGCCTGGAGGCCCGTATTTGAGGAGAGCAAGTGCGTTAACTGTATGCTCTGCTGGGTCTTCTGCCCCGACTCCTGCATCTTAGTTAAAGAGGAGAAGATGGTCGGGATTGACTACGACCACTGTAAAGGTTGCGGCATCTGTGCCCACGAGTGCCCCACAAAAGCCCTTGAGATGAAACCCGAATACCTGTTCCGTGAGGAGGACTAACTATGAGGCCCGAGCTTATAAAAGAGGTGACCTACGTTCCCTACTCAGGAAACATGGCGGCAGCAGAGGCCATGAGGCAGATTAACCCCGACGTTGTAGCCGCCTACCCGATTACTCCCCAAACGGAGCTTATGCAGTTCTTTGCAGACTTTGTTGCAAACGGCCTTGTTGATACTGAGTACATTCCCGTTGAGAGTGAGCACTCTGCAATGTCGGCCTGCGTCGGAGCGGCTGCTGCAGGTAGCAGGGCAATGACCGCAACTGCCGGTCCCGGACTTGCCTACATGTGGGAGGTTCTCGGAATCGCCTCCGGAATGAGGCTTCCCATAGTTATGACCGTCGTAAACAGGGCACTCTCGGCTCCCATTAACATTCACGGCGACCAGTCCGACATGATGGGAGCAAGGGACCAGGGCTGGATTATGCTCTTTTCAGAAAACGCCGAGGAGCAGTACGACAACCTCGTTCAGGCCTTTAAAATTGCTGAAGATGAAAGAACCCGCCTTCCGGTAATGGTAGGAATGGACGGCTTCGTTATCTCCCACGCAATTGAGAGGGTTAGGCTTTTACCTGACAAGGCCGTTGAAGAGTTCGTCGGAGAGCCTAAGGTAATGTACCCCCTCCTTGACGTTGACAACCCGGTAACCCACGGCCCCGTTGCCATGACCGACTCCTACATGGAGTTTAAGCGTCAGCAGAGAGAGGCCATGATGGAGGCCTACAAGGTTATAAGGGAGGTAGGCCAGCAGTTTGAGGAGGCCTTCGGTAAGAAGTACGAGCACGTTGAGACCTACATGATAGACGACGCCGACTACGTTCTAATTATCATCGGCTCAACTGCCGGAACTGCCAAGTACGTAATCAACAAGCTGAGAAAGGAGAAAGGGATAAAGGTAGGCCTTATTAAAATCAGGACTTACCGTCCCTTCCCCTACTACGACGTGATGGATGCCCTTGAGGCTTCAAACGCAAAAGCCGTTGGAGTCTTTGACAGGGCAGAGACCTTTGGAGCTGTAGGAGGCCCACTCTACAGCGACATTGCAACTGCTATGTATCTGAGGGGTAAGACCTATCCGATGGTCAGCTTCATCTACGGCCTCGGCGGAAGGGATACAAACGTCCACCACATTGAGGAGGCCGTTGATAAGGTAATGGCAAAAGCTGCCGGAAAAGAGGTTCCCCTCATTAACTACCTTAACCTTAACGAGTAATGGAGGAAGAGATGGCTCAACAAGTTAAACCTTCAGAGATAAAGGTTCCCCCCTTAAAGAAGCTTACTAACTACCCCGAAAAGCTCGCTCCCGGCCACAGGCTCTGTGCAGGGTGCGGAGCTTCAATAATTATCAGGCAGATGTACATGGTTGCAAGTGCCCTGGGCTACGAGCTTATCTGGGCAAACGCAACCGGCTGCGTTGAGGTCTGTACGACCGTTTACCCTTATACATCCTGGAAGTCTCCTTGGATTCACAACGCCTTTGAGAACGCTGCGGCGACGATTTCCGGCGTTGAGGCTGCTTATAAAGCTTTAAAGAGGAAGGGTAAGCTCCCCACCGATAAGAAGGTTAAGTTCGTAGCCCTCGGAGGCGATGGGGGAACTTATGATATCGGTTTTCAGTCTTTTTCCGGAGCCCTTGAGAGGGGACACGACTTTATCTACGTCTGCTACGACAACGAAGCCTACATGAATACCGGTATTCAGCGCTCCTCTGCTACTCCCAAGTACGCAAACACGACAACCCAACCGGTAGGTTCTGAGAGCCTCGGTAAGCCCCAGCACAAGAAGTGGCTTCCTGAGGTTGCAGCAGCCCACGAAATCCCCTACGTTGCTCAGGTTTCCCCCTCTCACTGGAAAGACCTCATGGAGAAGTTCAAGAAGGCCCTCTTAACCGAAGGTCCCTCTTTCATAAACGCCTTTACCGTTTGTCCGAGGGGCTGGAGGACTAAAGAGGAAGAGGGTATGAAGGTTGCAAGGCTTGCCGTTGAGACCAACTACTGGCCCCTCTTTGAGGTTGAGAACGGTAAGTGGAGAATCACCCACAGGCCCAAGAACCCCAAGCCTTTAGAGGAGTACTTGAAGATTCAGGGTAGATTTAAACATTTGTTTAAACCTGAAAATCAGGATAAAATTAAAGAGCTGCAGGAGGAGGTTAACAGACGCTGGGAGTGGCTCAACAAAATGGAAGAACTAACTAACAGGGAAGAGTAATGTTAAGCTTGAGGCCTGAAGAGGATAGGAAGTTAAGGGATTTACTTACGAGGCTTAACGAGGAGAGTAAGTCAAAGATTGTTCTCCTTATTGATAAGTCGGGACAACTTATAAGCCGGAGCGAGTCTCCGGCTTTCTCTTCTGACGACGTTACCTTTGCCTCTTTGACTGCGGGCAACATCGCCGCTTCTGAAGCCCTCTCTAAGCTCCTCGGTGATAAGAGTTTAAGCCACATGTTCACCGAGACCGAGGAAGAGGGCATTTACATGATTTTGATTGCCGGCAAGTACATTTTGGTCTCAATCTTTGACAAGAGGCTTTCTAACCTCGGTATTGTTAGGGTTAAGATTAAGAAGTACTATAGAGAAATTGAGGAAATTCTTAAGGCTGTTGAAGAGCGGGTTGAGGAAGAGAGCTCCATCCCGACCGAAATTGACGTAGAGGACATAGACCTTGATACCCTCTTTGAGTAGGAGCTTTAATGCCGTTCATAAACTTTGCGACTAAAGAGATTAACTGTAAGATTGTCTACTACGGGCCGGGGCTTTCGGGTAAGACCACCAACATCAAGTGGATTTACGACCACATTAAACCCGAAAACCGGGGCGAGATGATAACCCTCGCCACCGAGACCGAGAGAACCCTCTTCTTTGACTTCGTTCCCATTGAAGTCTCAAACGTAAGGGGATTTAAAGTAAGGTTCCACCTCTACACAACTCCCGGCCAGATTATCTATCAGGCCAGCAGGAAGCTGATTTTAAAGGGGGTTGACGGGATAGTCTTCGTTGCCGACTCTCAGGAGGAGAGGCACGATGCTAACCTTGATACTTTAGACGACATGATTGAAAACCTTAAGGACTATGAGATTGACATTGAGGAGATTCCCCTCGTTTTCCAGTACAACAAAAGAGACCTTCCAAACATTTTGCCCGTAGAGAAGTTGAGGGCCGACCTTAACAGGTGGGACAGGCCCGACTTTGAAGCTATTGCCACCAAGGGTGTAGGAGTTCTTGAGACCTTTAAAGAGATAACGAAGCAGGTTCTTAAAAAGTTGAAAAAGTGAGAGAGAGACTCCTTGAAATTCTTAAAAGCCCTCCCGATAGGTTCTATAAACTCATTTCCGACTCCTTTGACTTAAGGCAGAGGTATTTCGGCCTTAGAGTTGAGACCTGCGCAATTTTAAACGCAAAGAGCGGTAAGTGCCCTTCCGACTGTAAGTTCTGTGCCCAGTCTGTAAAGTTTAAAGTTCCGATTAAGACCTACCCTCTCCTCCCCGAGGGAGAGCTCTACAAAAGGGCAAAAGAGGTCTTTGAGTTAGGAATAGACAGGTTCAGCTTCGTAATAAGCGGGATTTCCCCTACGAAAGAGGATTTAAAGAGAATAGGCAGGGTTATTGAGAAGTTAAAGGGTGAGAACGCCGGCTTTAAGCTCTGTGCTTCCCTCGGGCAGCTGGGAAAGGAGGAGCTAAAGTTTCTAAAGGAGTGCGGACTTGACCGCTACCACCACAACCTTGAAACTTCAAGGGAGTTCTACCCGAAAATTTCTACTGCTCAGAGGTGGGAGGACAGGTTCAAGACCGTTCTAAGGGCTAAGGAAGTAGGCCTTTCAACCTGCTGCGGGGGGATTTTCGGCCTCGGGGAGAGCGACGAGGACGTTATCTCCCTGATAGAGAGCCTGAGGGAGCTCGGGGTTGACTCGGTTCCGGTAAACTTCCTCCACCCGATTAAGGGAACACCCCTTGAAGGAGCAAATTACTTAACACCGCTAAAGTGCTTAAAGATTCTTGTAGCCCTGAGGTTTGCCCTTCCTCAAACTCAGATTAGGGTTTGCGGGGGGAGGGAGTACAACTTGAGGGAGCTCCAGCCCTTAGCCCTCTTAACGGTTGATTCCCTCATGGTCGGAAACTACCTGACTACAAAGGGAAGGGGACTTAGAGACGACGCCCAGATGATTAGGGATATGGGATTTGGGAGCTCTCTGAGACCATGATTTTCTTGATTAAAAAAGTTATAGGCAACTTGGTGGTTCTTCCCGGTCTCTTTATTCTCATTGCTGCTCTTCTCTTTTTCTTGCTCCTTAAAAACCGTCTGAGGGCTGCAAAGCTCCTGTCTTTCCTTTTACTATTCCTCATCTATCTCTTCTCAACGGAGCCTGGAAGGAACCTTCTCCTAAAGCCCCTTGAGGGTAAGTACCCCTATCCGGAGCTTGAGAAGGTCAACTGCTCCTACGTAGTCGTTCTCGGGGGAGGAGTCGTTTCCCGCTCCCCCTCGGAAGGGGGACTTCCTGCAGTTAGGGGAGATACCCTTGAGAGGCTGTACGAGGCCTTTAAGGTTTGGAAGGTAAAGAGGATTCCCATTGTCGTTTCGGGAGGGCGGGTAACCTCAGCCTTTTCAGAAGCCTCTGCAATGAAGAGGGTTCTCGTTAACTTGGGGGTTCCTCCGTCTCAGGTTATTGAGGAGGATGGGAGCAGGACGACCTTTGAGAATGCCCTCTACACGAAGAAGTTAATAGGCTCTCGGCCGATTTGTCTGATTACCTCTGCTTATCACATGCCCAGGAGCGTGCGGATGTTTGAGGCTTTCGGGTTTAAAGTTGTTCCCGTTCCTGCCGATTATAGGGTAGGAGATGAGGGATATGACCTCTTTTCTTTTTTACCCTTTCCCCACTACATTCAGGACTCGGTTGCCGGCTACAGGGAGTGGGTGGGGATTATCTTTTTTGAGGTTTTTTCAAAGTGGCGGGCCCGGGAGGATTCGAACCTCCGACCTACGGATTAGAAGTCCGTTGCTCTATCCAGCTGAGCTACGGGCCCTCTGTAAGTGGTCGGGGCAGCCCGATTTGAACGGGCGACCTCGTGCTCCCAAGGCACGCGCTCTGACCAGGCTGAGCTATGCCCCGAACCTGCGCTCAAAAATTTAAGGCAGTGGTGAGACTTTGGCAAGTGCGGAGGTGGAGATTGAACGTAAAGGAGAGAATAGTTAACTGGCTCCGGGAGCTAAAGGAAAAGGGAGTTCCCACAGAGGTTGTCGGTTTCTATCAGGAGCTCCCAATCAGGGTTAAGAGTAAAGTTCTTGACTTTGACGATGAGTTCGTTCAGTGGGAGTCTGAGCCCAAGCTCTGTTTAGCGGCCGCAGAGGGGGGAAAGCTCTTCTTTAACTTCTTTGACCCCTCTTATCAGGAGAACAGGCTCTTGGGTGCAGACGTTACTTACTACGGGAGCTCCTTCGTTGAGACCACCTTTCCCCTTCCCTCCTCCGACCCCCGCTTCAGGAGGCAGAGCGTTCGGGTTATCACCTCAAATAGCCTTCCCGTAAAGCTCTTCCTCGTAGGTGAGGAGGGAGAGAAGAGGGAGCTCACGGTTAGGGACGTTTCGGAAGGGGGGGTCGGAGCCATAGGGGAGGATGGGCTTTTAAAGGTCGGTCAGCCTGTAAAGGTTGAGCTGGTTCTTCCCGATGGGGCCCTCTGTTTGAGGGGAGAGGTTGCCTCTGTTGAGCCCTACGAGGATAAAGAGAAATTTGGGATAAGGCTTTTTGTTAAAGAAAAGGAGAGGAAGCTTCTGAGGAATTACGTTATGGCAAGGCAGAGGGAGATTTTAAGTAAGATAAGGGAAATAGTGGGGTAGGGAGATGGTTGAAGAGACCTTAAAAAAGCTGAAAGAGCTCTGCCAGAGAGAGAGGGAGCTCCTAATCAAGTTTCCCCTCGGTGAGCCCGAAGAGTTTTTATCCCTTCAGGAGGAGAAGAGGGAGCTCCTACTTAAACTCTCCTCCCTTGAGGCCGAGGAGCTTGAGCCCTTTAAGGAGCTTATAGAGGAGATAAGGGAGATTCAGGAGCTCTCAAAGCCCCTTCTCCTTTCAAACTTTTTCTTTATTGAAGAGGTTTTAGGGGAGCTGGCGCCGAGGGAGACCTACGGCCCTTCAGAGGGAAAGTCCCTCTTTAATGGAAAGGCTTAAACTTTTGCTTCTCTTACCGATAATTCCTTAAAAACGGGGTAGAGGTGGCCATGTCCCTCTTCGGAGCTCTCTCAATAGCTGGTCAGGCACTTCTTTCAAACAGGATTGCGATAAACTCAACCACAAAGAACATAAACAACGCCTACACCGAAGGCTACTCAAGGGAAGAGCCCGTATTTGCCGACCTTCCCGGTGCGGGGGTCTCTGTTGAGGAGCTAAGGAGAGTTTTCAGCTCTGCTCTCTTTAAGCAGTACATCTCTGCAAACCAGGAGAAGGAGGCCTACTCTCAGGAGTACTCAATCCTCTCTCAGGTTGAGTCGGTCTTTAACGATGCTACTGGAAGCGGTTTTGGTGATGCGATAAACGCTTTCTTCTCGGCCCTCCACGATGTAGCCCTCAACCCCGACGACATTGCCGCAAGGGAGAGCTTCCTCGGGGCTGCCCAGACTCTCGTGGGGAGGATAAGGCAGAGCTACAGCTCCCTTGAAGAGATAGAGAATACCTACTACAGCCAGCTTGATGATAGCGTTGGTAGGTTAAATCAACTTCTAAAGGAGCTTGCAGACGTAAACCGCTCACTCCACCTTTCCGTGAGCTCCCCTACCTACAACCAGTACCTTAACCAGAGGGATAAGCTCATTGAGGAAATAAGCTCTCTGATTGAGACCAAACTTACCTTTGATAAAGAAGGAAGGGTTAACCTTTACACCGCGAAGGGTTTTGCCCTTGTTTTGGGGGATAGGGCTTTTAGCCTTTCGGTTGACAGGAGCGATGAGGGGGTAGAGCTGAGGGTAAACGGAACGGATGTCTCATCCTCCCTCAAGAGGGGAGCTCTCGGAGGAATCCTATCGGGACTGAGTGCCGTCAGTGAGTGGAAGGAGAGGTTAAACCTCTTTGCCTCTACCTTTGCTCAAAAGTTAAATGAACAGCACCGGGCCGGCTACGACCTCTACGGTAAGGTCGGAGGGGAGCTCTTTACCTCCGATAACGGCCGGCCCGTTGACGCCTCAAACGTAGTTTTAGCCTTTACAGACCCTAAAAGGCTTGCCGCGGCCTCCTCTCCCGACAACCTCAACGCCGATAACGGGAACGTTAAGGAGTTGATTGAGCTGGGAGAGGAGAAGTTTAACGAGCTTGGGGATATGAGCTTCGGTGAGTACTATGCAAGCGAGATTGTGGGGGCTTTGGGCTCAAGGGTTGCAAGCGTTAAGAACCTCTACGATAACAGCTCTTTAAGGTTTGATGCCGTTAAGGAAAAGGTGAAAGAGCTCTCGGGCGTGAACGTTGACGAGGAGATGATTAAGCTTACCCAGTTTCAGAGGGCCTACGAGGCCGCCGCGAGGGTTATAACCGTCTCCGACGAGCTCCTTGAAACGATTCTTAACATGGTGAGGTAAGCATGAGGGTCTCAAGCGACCTTATCTTTGACATTCTGGTTAAGTACGACAGGCTGAGGAGCTCCCAGCTTGCGAGGAAGACGCAGGAGCTCTCTTCAGGTAAGTCGGTTCTTGCCCCCTCCGACAGCCCCGTTGACTTTGCCCGCTCTTTAAGGCTGAAGCGTTTTTCAGAAGGTCTTGAAAGGTTAAACAAGAACATTGATGTAGTTAAGAGCTACCTTGACTCGGCTGAGAGCTCCCTCAGCTCCGCAGTTGCTACCCTTCAGGGAGTAAGGGTCAAGTTTATTCAGCTCCTCAATACTGGCGTTATAGCCTCAGAAGAAGCAAAAACCCTCTCGGACTACTTTAGGAGCATCAGGGACTACATAATCCAGCTGGGAAACGAGAAGGTAGGAGACTCCTACCTCTTCGGGGGAGTTAAGACCCAGACCCCGCCCTTTACCTCCGACGGAACATACCGGGGCTCAACTCAGGAGACAACAGTTCCCGTTGCCCCGGGAGTTGAGTCAAACACAAACTTTAACGGCCAGAACTACTTTGCAGTTAATAAATCTTCGGGTAAAGCCCTTGTAGTTGAGGTTCTTGACAGGGTTATTGAAATTGTTGAGTCGGGGGACGTCTCAAGGCTTGAGAGTGATGAGATTACCGTTGACCTCGGAGACGGCGAGAAGAGTATGAAGCTCCTTGACGCCTTTGACGCGGCCCTTTCAAAGATGATGGAGTACCGCTCAATACTGGGAAGCAAGCAGAAAGTCGTTGACGACTTGAAAGTTCAGAACGAATCAATGGTTTTAAAGCTAAAAGAGCTTGACTCTAAGCTTACCGATGCCGACTATCCCGAGGCAATAGCCGAGTATGAAAAGGCAAAGACGGCCTATCAGGCCCTCCTTGCGGCAATCTCAAACATTCAGAGCATCTCTCTTCTTAACTACTTAAAGTAATAAAATTGGTTTATGGCCCTCTTTAGCTGCTACGTTGACGTTGAGAGGTTTCTCGGGGAGCCCGTAAAGGAGCTGGCTCGTTTTCTCGTTTGCCTGAGGAGGAGGGAGAGGCTTCCGGTAATAGTTACTATTGCCCGATTCTTTCAGAGCGTAGAGCACCTTGAGCACTTCTACCGCTTTAGGAGGGAGAAAAGGGAGGAGTTCCTCGCATCCCTTCCCCTTTCCGAAGCCGAGAGGAAAATCCTCTGGTCTCTCCTTAAGAACTTCTTCCTGAGGCACTCTGAGAACTCCTCAGGTAAGCCGATTCCCCAAAACGACCTTATAGCCCTGAGGAAGGGAAGGCTCTTTGAGGAGCTGGTTTACCACTTGGGGCCGGTTAAGAGGGAGAAGGTTGAGCTTACTTCAATGCACTGCCAGCCCATGGTTAACAGGAAGAGGGTTGAGATAAGGTGCAAGGGGAGGAGCCTTTCAAACAAGAACCTTGACGTTGTCTTCTGGGGAAGGGATTACGTTGAGGGGTACGAGTGTAAGGGAAACGTTCAGTTCTTCCTTGAGCTCGGCCTGAGGGGAGGCGAGAAGGGGAGGAAGGTAAGGGAGAAGGTAATGTACCTGAACCAGCTCGCCCGGTTTTTAAAGTTTGTCTTTAAGGAGGTTCACATCTACCTTGCCAGTTTTGCCCCTGACGTTGATTTAGATAGGTGTAGGGAGCTCTCCCTCCGCTACGTATCCGAGTGCGGAAGGAGGGAGCTCCACTTTGAGCTCATTACAATTGAGGACTTCGTAAACTACTTGTAGAGAACCTTTGCACAGTTTCCGCAGGTGTTGAGCCCCACAGACTTTAAGGCCGCAAAGAGGCTTGCAACCTGACAGAGCTCAATTCCGCTTAAGGTATCTGCATCAACGTGGACGATTTGGACTACCTCCATTCCCTCCCTGCTTACCTGATTGCAGATTGACTTCTCGGCTCCTACCTCAAAGATGTGAATCTCTTTGGTTTTGGGGTTAATCATCACTTCGTAGCTCATCTCTCCCTCCTTCTTGTCGGTTTCCCCTAAAACTATACCCTCTCCTCGTAGGTTAGTTTTTCTGTTTTATAGAAAATCCCTATGGGGATTCTGACTTCCTCGTCCTCCCTGTTGTAGTCCCACTCCCTCGCCTTTTCCATTGCCCTTTCAAAGTCCGTAAAGTCGTGGCCTTCCTCCTCTAATTTGTAGCAGTGTTTCCTGTAGAAGGAGAAGGTGTTGAAGAATGAAACGCAGGGCTGAAGGACGTCAATAAACGAAAAGCCTTTATGCTTTATAGCCTCCTTTAAAAGCCACTTTAGGTGAGGAACGTCTCCGGCAAAGCCCCTTGCAACGAAGGTAGCCCCGGCAGAGAGCATCAGAGCTATCGGGTTCATCGGCTCTTCCGGAGGCCCTTCTGGGGTTGACTTTCCTTTAAAGTGGGATGGAGAGGTGGGAGTAAACTGACCTGTTGTAAGGCTGTAAGCCCTGTTGTCGTGGACTACTGCCGTTATGTCGGCGTTCCTCTTTGCAGCAAAAATCAGGTGGGAAATTCCCTCTGCGTAGATGTCCCCGTCTCCCACGAAACCTACGCAGACGAGTCTGTTGTTTATCAGCTTCATTCCTTGAAGGTTGCTCAGTGCCCTTCCGTGGATTGAGTAGAAGCTGTTAAGGTTCAGGTAGTCAACGATTTTACCGTGGCAACCGATTCCCGAGGCAATCACGAAGTTCTCTAAGGGAATTTCAGCCGAGAGCTCCTTAACCGCCTCCTCAAAAGCCTTTAAAATGCCGAAGTTTCCGCACCCGGGACACCAGGTATTCTCTGCGTACGTCTTAAGCTCCATCTCTCCCTCCAAGAAAAGCCTTTAGCTCCTCCTTAAAAATCGGCCTCGTGTCGTACTTCCTGAAGTTTTTGTCTGCTTTTATGCCGTAGAGTTTAAGGAGCCTTTCAAACTGGCCGCTTACAGAGAGCTCCACAACTACAGTCTCCTCTGCCCCTTTAATTTCATCCTTTAACCTCTCTAAGGGGAAGGGCTCAAGGTAGTTGGGCTTGACCGCTTTAAATCCGAGCTCCTCCCCTACTTCGCAGCAGACTCCCCAGTTCTCTCCCCACGTTATTAAAACTCTTTTGGAGTTTAAATCTCCTCCTACACTTACTGCTTCTTTATCGTCTCTTACGAACTCCTCAATCGCCCTTCTCTTCCTTTCCCTCTTTTCCTTCATAAGGTTAATCTTCAGAGGCTCTTCTGTCGTTATCCCCAGCTCGTCGTGCTCGTAGCTGTTTACCTTTACGACCGCCCCCTTTGTTCCGGGAAAGGCAAGGGGCGAAATTCCGTTTTCCGTTATTTTGTAGCGCCTGTACTCTCCCTCTCCGCTCCAGAGCTCCGGCTCCTCAATAACCTTTTCCCTCTCTATCTCCTGAGTGAAGAAGCTCTCTGCAACGTTTTTGCTTGAAAGGAGTATTACCGGCGTCTGGAACTTCCAGGCAAGGTTCATAGCCTTCCTTGAGAAGAGGTAGCACTCTCTCGCATCTGACGGAGCGAGGACTATTCTCGGAAAGTCTCCGTGGCCTGCAAAGAGGACAAAGAGGAGGTCTGCCTGCTCGGTATAGGTGGGAACGCCCGTTGAGGGAGCTCCCCTCTGGGCCTCATAGATAACTACCGGGGTTTCGCTCATTCCCGCAAGGCTTAAAGTTTCGGTCATCAGGGCAAAGCCTCCTCCTGAGGTTCCCGTCATTGCCCTTCCCCCGGCGTAGGCCGCCCCCAAGACCATGTTTATTACGCCTATCTCATTTTCGGGTTGGATAACCTTAATTCCCAGCTTCCTTTTGTGGGATGCCAAAAAGTGGAGAACCGGCGAGGCGGGGGTCATCGGGTAGGCTATATAGATGTTCAGACCTCCGTCAACGGCACCTAAGGCAATCCCTTCGCTTCCGGAAATGTAATCTCCTTTTATTCCTTCAACCTCAACTATTTCCTCAACCTCTCTGCCCAGCCGGTAGGCCTCAAGGAAGATTTTCTCGTTCTCCTCGTAGTCCGGGAGCTCCCTCAGAACCGCCAGACCCTGCTCCTCCTCAATCCTGAAAGCTTTCAGGAGAGCTCCGAGAATTGCCGAGCTCCTCTTTACTCCCTTTGCCATTTTCCTGAAGGGGAGTTTGATGTCGCCCGGGAGCTCTGAGTCAACAATCCAGGTTGCTCCCTCCTTTGCGTTCTCCTTGTGGAGGCTGAGGCTTCTTGAGTCAAGGGCTACGATGTAGTCAACCTTTTTTACCGGAGCTCCCACCGGCTCGTTTGAGAACCTGACTATTGAGAAGTTGTGGCCTCCCTTAATCAGGGATGGGTAGTCGTGGTAGGTGAAGACGCTATAGCCGAGGTTTACTAAGACTTTTGCAAGGAGGTTGGCCGCCTCCTTTATCCCCTCTCCGGCCTCCCCTCCTATTAAAACGGCGCGCTCCATCTCTCCCTCCTTATAGGTTCTATCTATTAGTTTAACAAAAGGGTTCTTTATTGAACCGCCTTTGAGATGGAGCGAACCGCCCTCATCGGCTCTCCGTAAACAGGGAGTTCCTCCCTCTTTAAAATCTCCTCTCCCAGCTTTACGGAGTGGCCTCCCATCAGGCAGGCAACAACCGGCCTCTTTGAGAGCTCCCTGAACCTTACGATTTCGTGGGCAATCTGGGGAACGTCGGTCATTGACTGGGGAGTGACGATAACGAGGGAAAAGTCCCACCCTCCGTACCCCGATAGGACGTTAAAGGCCTTCCTGTACCTTTCAGAAGTTGCATCTCCGATAAGGTCTATCGGGTTTATCCTGCTCCAGTTGGGCGGGAGGAAAGCCGAGAGCTCCTCTTTAACCGGCTCAATTTCCGCAAGCTCAAGGCCGAAGGTCTCTGCGTAGTCTGAGGCCAGAGTTCCGGGCCCTCCTGCGTTTGTTACTATTAAAAGTCTTCTGCCCCTTAACCTGCCGTAGCTCCTTAAAAGCCGGCAGAGGTCGAAGGCCTCCTCAAGGGAGTCGGCAACGATTCCCCCCTTACACTCAACGCAGTCTCTAAAGAGCTTGTAGTCTCCGGCCAGCGAGCCGGTGTGGGAGGATGCTGCTCTCTTTCCGGCACTGCTCCTTCCCGCCTTTATAAAGACGGCGGGCTTTCTCTTTAAGAACTCTAAGAGCTCCGCCCCCAGCTGAGTTCCCTCAACGTAGGCAAGAATTACCTTAGTCTCCCCTCTCCTTGTTGCAAGTTCAAGGGCTTCTGCCAGCTCAATGTCGGCCTGATTTCCGAGGCTCACTATCTCAGAAAAGCCGATTTTCTCCTCGTTTGCCCTGTCAATAACGGCCGTTATGAGAGCTCCGCTCTGGGAGAGGAAGGAAATTTCCCCTTCGGGAGGTGAGACCGCCGAAAAGGAGGCGTTAAGCCCCAGAGATGGAACTATAAAGCCGAGAGTGTTGGGGCCTAAAATCCTCATTCCGTAATTTTTTGCCCTTTTTACGAGCTCCCTCTCAAGCTCCTCCCTTCCAGCCTCCTTGAACCCGGCTGTTATAACCACCGCCAGCTTTACCCCCTTTTTCCCGCACTCCTCAATAACTTTGAGGGTTATCTCGGGAGGAACGGCTATGAGGGCACAGTCAAGGGTTTCGGGTATGTCAAGGACCGAAGGGTAGCACTTTAAACCGAGGACTTCCCCGTACTTTGGGTTTACCGGGAAGACTTTACCCCTGAACCTTTCAAGGTTTCTGATTAGGGCGTAGCCCACCTTTGCCGGGTTATTTGAGGCTCCGATTACCGCAACCGAGCCGGGTCTAAAGAGTTCCAAGGGGAGCTCCCTGAATTCTCTCCTCTCGGGAGGAGGTGATGTAAAACCCTTACCGTCTGCCGGGGCAACTCTTTCGGTAGAGATGAAGAGGGGATTAAGGTCAAGCTCCTCAATCTCCGGGTGCTTCCTGCACAGCTCCTTTACCTTCTCAAGGAAGTCAAGGAAGAGGTTTAAATTTCCCTTAAACCCCCTGAACCCCTCAATTAACTTAAAGAGCTTTGTCTCTTTCAGCTTTTTAAGGCTCTCTTCTTTATCTGCCGAAAGGGGAATGAAGACTGCATCCTTAAAGAGCTCAACCAGTATTCCTCCGCTTCCTGCCCCTACTGTGTGGAGGAACGAAGGGTCTCTCTTTACCCCGATAAAGGCCTCTATTCCCTTTTGCTCCTCAACTACTATGAACTCCTCAACCTCGGGGAACTTCTCTGAGAGCTCCTTCAGCTTCCCCTTCAGCTCCTCTTTAGACGAGACCCTTACAACCCCTCCCCTGTCGCTCTTGTGGTAGATTTCCTCAGAGACGATTTTTAGGTAGGCGGGGAAACTCTCCCACGCTGGCTCCTCTCCCCTCTTAACTACTTTGTGGCGGGGAGTAGGAGCTCCCACCTCCTTTAAGAGAGAGTAAACCTGCGGCTCTGTAAGGGGTCTTCTCTCTAAATCCACCTTTTCCTCTTAAAGTAGTAAATAAGCCCGAGGCTTATCAGGAGCATAAAGAGGGAAATCAGGACTATTCCGTAGGCCTTCTGGGCAAAGGGAAGGTTCTCAACGTTCATTCCGTAGAATGAGGAGATGAACATAAGGGGCTCAAGGACTGCAACGAAGATTGTTAAGGTTTTCATAATTTCGTTTAGCTTAAACGAGACCAAAGACGAGAAGACATTTAAAACGTTCTGGATAAACTCGTGGAGGGTTTCGGCTCTGTCGTAGAGAATGCTGATTTCGTCAAGGAGGTCCCTAAAGTAGTGGATGTTTTCGGGGCTTGAAAACTTGGCACAGTAGGACATTCCGAGCTTAAAGGAGTCCCTCAGCTGTTTTAGAGCTCTCCTCAAAGTTAAAATCTCGTAGGAGAGGTCGGAAATATCCTCAAGGAGCTCCGGGTTCTGCTCCTTAAAAACCTTTGCCTCAATGTCGTCTGCCTGCTCCTCTAAGACGTTCGTAACCTGCTTGAACTTCTCGGTTATTATTGAGGAGATTATCCAGAGAACCTTTTCGGTTCCCTCCTTAAAGGGCTCCTCCTCTAATCCCAGTTCTTTCCTTGCAACCTCAAAGAGCCTTCGGCTCCCTACCGTTATTATGAAGTCTTTGCCCCAGAAGACGCAGAGCTTTTTCTGTCTGCTTATTCCTCCGTCGTAGTAGACAAAGAGAAAAAAGAGGTAATTATCAAAGTTCTCTACCTTTGAGCGCTCTTCGGTTTTGCAGTCCTCTATTGAGAGCTCGTTTACCTTAAACTCCTTCGTTAAGAGCTCCTCGGCCTGCTCGTCAATTCTCCTCAGGTGTATCCAGAGGGGTCTTTTCCTTACTAAGCCTGGGTTGTCAAGGAGGGCCGAGATTGGGGAGGTAATTGTCGTTATCGTCTCCCCCGAGGGAACAACGAGCCAGGCCACATTCTCCATTACATCTTCCTGTCAAAGAAGATGTTTTTACCGCTTACAGAGAGGGGGATTCCGTAGCCCAGTTTAACCTCTTTCGGGACGAGGCCTCCGGCTATTGCTGCCTTTCCGAACGAGAACATAACTCTGTTGTCTATGTTGTTCTGGCTTGCAACTTTCACTGCCGAACCTATTGCAATCCCGAGGTCTCCGACTGCGTAAGCACAGTAGGCGCCGGCCTTTAAAGACTTTTCACAGTCCTCAAAGCCGCAGAAACCGCAGAAGGGAACGCCTCTGGGCTTAACCTCGGTTCCTATAAAGACGACCAGAAGAGAATCTCTCACGTTCTTTGCGTCCCTTATAAAGAAGGGGATTTCCTTCTCCCTTCCGATTTTCTCCATGAGTTCCGCTACTCTCTCTTTCTCTTTGCCTTCAAAGATTTTCGTGTAGAGGAGGTTTACCCCCTTTCCCTTGGGAGCAGTTATTGCGCTGCAGCACATAAGCTCCGCAACAGTCCTTACCGCCCCGTAGTACTCAAACTCCATCACTCCTCCAGGGCTTTTTCAAGCTCTTTAATTGCCTTTTCCGGCTTTAGCCTGTGGGCCTTAAAGACCTCCTCAAGGGTTTCGTCTTTAAAACCTTCGCAGTAGATACACTCCTCAATAAGCTGGTAGAGCTTTTCCTTTAGCTGGGGGAACTTTTCAAGGCACTCCCTTAGGGTCATTTGGAGGGTGGGTTTTTCCACTTTAACTGCTCCTTTCGGTTTTACGGTAAGGATATTTTACTTCACGGTGAGGTTTGAGGGCGGCAGAGCCGCCCTGCAGGGTTTTACATCGTAAGGTCAAGGATTCTTCCGGCCCTCTCAATGTCTTCGCTTGAGGGCTTTCTGACTCCCGGGTCAACCTCCTTCATAATCCTTGCAAGGATGTAAAGGAGGGTTCCCACGATTTCGGGGAGCTTGTTCTCAAGCTCAGCCTCAAGGGGGTACTTGAGGGGAGGTTTTGTTGCAAGGAAGTCAAGGATGTCCTGTAGGGGGAGCTCCTCCTCAAGGGCCTTAAACTTCTGAATTGACTCAAGGAAGCCCTTTGTAAGGGGAATGTCGCACTCCCAGATAACCTCCCTGCCGTTGTACTTGGCGTTTCTCTCCCCTATGAGGAGAAGATCGTAGAGCTTCTTCTCTACAATGTCTGTAATCTCCTTTGCCTTGTTCTTGTCAATGTCAAGGCCGGCCGCTTTCCTCATAAGGGCTTCCAGCTTGGCAAGTCCTACTACTGCCATCTTCTCCCTCCTTCCGGGTATTTTTCTGCCTGAAATTTAAGTTTTCCAAAGCCCTCTATCAACGCTATAATTTACTTTGCTTTCTTTAGTTAGACCTCAATTAAGGGAGAAGCAATGGACAGAAAGGTTATAGAGAGCCATGTAACCTGGGAGGAGTACCAGAGGATTAAGGAGCTCCTGGGGAGGGAGCCAAACCTCGTTGAGCTTGGAATCTTCTCTGCAATGTGGTCTGAGCACTGCTCCTACAAGTCCTCCCGCCCCCACCTTAAGAAGTTCCCCACCGAAGCTCCCTGGGTGGTTCAGGGGCCGGGAGAGAACGCCGGGATAATAATGGTTGACGAGGAGAAGGAAATCTGTGCCGCCTTTAAAGTTGAGTCCCACAACCACCCCTCCTACATTGAGCCCTTCCACGGGGCTGCAACTGGGGTCGGCGGAATCTTAAGGGACGTCTTTACGATGGGAGCCCGCCCGGTTGCCTGTATGGACTCTTTAAGGTTCGGGGAGCTCCACGACCCCAAAATGCGCTATGTTGCCAAGGGGGTAGTCTCCGGAATAAGCCACTACGGAAACTGCGTTGGCGTTCCGACAGTTGGGGGAGAGGTTTACTTTGACCCCTGCTACCAGACAAATCCCTTAGTAAACGCCTTTGCCCTCGGGATAGTTAAGAAGGACAAGATTTTCTACGCCCGCGCCGCCGGAGTAGGAAACCCGGTTATCTACGTCGGAGCCAAGACCGGAAGGGACGGAATTCACGGGGCCACAATGGCCTCTGAGGAGTTTTCCTCTGAGGAGGAGGTTGAGAAGAAGGTAAACGTTCAAGTAGGCGACCCCTTTATGGAGAAGCTCCTAATAGAGGCCTGTCTTGAGGCGATGGAGAAGGAGGGAATAGTCGCAATTCAGGATATGGGAGCCGCCGGCTTAACCTCCTCCTCGGTTGAGATGGCTTCAAGGGGAGGGGTCGGAGTAGAGCTCTGGCTTGACAGGGTTCCCACCCGCGAGGAGGGAATGACCCCCTACGAGATAATGCTTTCAGAGTCTCAGGAGAGGATGCTCGTAGTCTGCGAGAGGGGTAAAGAGAAAGAGATAATGGAAGTTTTCCGCAAGTGGGACTTGGACGCCGTTGTTATCGGAGAGGTTATTGAGGAGCCGGTTTTAAGGCTCTACTGGCACGGTGACAAGGTTGCAGAGCTCCCCATTAAAGCTCTAACCGACGAAGCTCCCGTTTACTACCGTCCCTTTAAAGTCCCCAAGTACATCTTAGAGAACGCTTCTTACGACCAAAGTGAAATCCCCGAGCCTGAGGATTACAACGAAATTGTTAGGGAGCTCCTATCCTCTCCCACGATTGCCAGCAAGCGCTGGATTTGGGAGCAGTACGACCACATGGTTCAGATAAATACGGTTATCTACCCCGGAGGGGATGCCGCCCTCTTAAGGGTTAAAGAGAGTAAAAAGGGGATAGCAATAAGCTCAGACTGCAACTCCCGCTACTGCTACCTCAACCCCTACGAGGGAGGCAAGATTGCCGTTGCAGAGGCCGCAAGGAACGTTGCCTGTACCGGTGCCGTTCCCAGAGCAATAACCGACTGCCTCAACTTTGCAAGCCCCGAAGACCCGGAAATTATGTGGCAGTTTGTAAAGGCAACCGACGGAATGGCCGATGCCTGTAAAGTCCTTGAAACTCCGGTAGTGAGCGGAAACGTCAGCTTCTACAACGAGACGAAGACCGAGGAGGGTAAGAGGGCGATTTACCCCACCCCTACCGTAGTCTGCGTCGGCGTTATTGACGACATAGAGAAAAGGATGACTGCAGAGTTTAAGGAGGAAGGTGATTACATAATTCTCCTCGGCGAGAATATCGGAAACATTTCGGGCTCTGAGTACCAGAAGCTCAGAACAGGCCGGGTTAAGGGAAGGGGGCAGAGTATAGACCTCAGGTTTGAGAAGACCTTACAGGAGGCCCTGATTGAGGCAATTTCAAAGGGTCTGGTAAAGCATGCCCACGATATAAGCGAGGGAGGTCTGGCGGTAAACCTCTTTGAGTCGGCCTTCCCGAGGGAGCTGGGCTTTACCGTTGAGCTTGACGATGATTTAAGGAGCGACTTCCTCCTCTTTGGAGAGGAGCCCAGCAGAATTGTTATTTCGGCTTCCCCCGAGAAGGTAGAGGAGATTTTGGACTTCTTTAATAAGAAGACCGTTCCTGCAAAGGTAATAGGAAGGGTAGGCGGAGAGAGAGGAGTTATAAAACATAGGGGCAGAGAGCTTGTTAACTTGAGCGTGAAAGAGGCTAAAGAGCTCTACAAAACGGCATTGGAGAAGAAGCTTATAGGTGAGTGAGAGCTCCTTTATTTCAGACAGGTTTTACCTTATCTACAGGGTAGGGAGGCTGGCCTTCTCGGTCGGCCTCCTCGTCCTTCTCCTTTCAATCTCCTCAATCTCAAAGGTCTTCTTTGACAAGTTCTCGTTGGCCGTTCTCGGCATTTACTCGGTTGTAAGCCTCTTTATCTTCCTCTTCTCAAAGCGGCCGCACCTGTTTGAGTTCCTCCTTGACGAGCTCTTCCTCTTCCTGCTGGTTTTAAAGGGGGCCTTCTCCTACACCTTCTTCTCAATTTTCCTCTTCTTTCCTGTCTTCTTCTCGGAGCTCTTTTTGGGAGGGTATTACGGGTACCTTAGCGCTCTGGTCGGGATTTTCCTCCAGTTCCTCTACTTTATCGTTGTTTACGGAGGCTTCGGCTTCTCCTCCCTTATTCAGTTCGTCCTCAACGGCAGTGCCCTGGTTTTAATGATGCTCGCCTCAAAGAAGCTAAAGCACAGGTTTGAATCCCAGGAGAGGTACATAAGGGCCCTTGAGAAGGAGAGGGAGGATGCGGAGCTCTACAAGAGGCTCTACGAAATCAGTGCCGACCTTGCCCACGAGCTCAAAAACCCGCTGGCCTCAATCAAGGGGGCTGTGGAACTCATGCTTGAGGGAAAGAGGAGCGACAGGCTCCTTAAGATTGTAAAGAGGGAGAGTGAGAGACTTGACTCAATAATTAAGGACTTCCTCAACCTTGCCCGCCCCTTTTCCGAGACGAAAGTTCCCGTTTCCCTTACGAGCGTTGTTAAGGACATTCTCTCCTCGGTAGACCCTTACGGCAAGAGGATTGAGCTGGTGGGGGGAGAAGAGGAGCTCTTCGTCCTTGCAGACCCCCGGGCTATACGCTCGGCCGTTGACAACCTTGTGAGGAACGCCCTTCAGTGGTCAAGGGACAGGGTCAGGATAACTCTTATGGCCGACGGCGATTGGGCGAGCCTATTCGTTGAGGACGACGGCCCCGGCGTTCCTGAAGAGGAGAGAAGCCGCATCTTTGAGCCCTTCTTCTCAAAGAGGAGCGACGGCTCGGGGCTGGGGCTTGCAATAGTTAAGAAGTTTGTCCTTGACATGGGGGGCTTTGTTATAGTTGATAGGAGCTCTTTAGGAGGAGCTAAATTTATTATGAAACTGCCCCTTTACAGGGAGGAAGATGAGAGTTTTAGTACTTGAAGACGAAGCCTCTTTGAGGGACATTTTGGCCTTAATCCTTGAGGATTTCGGCTACGAAGTTGAGGAGGCCGGGAGTTTAAAGGAGGCCAGAGAGAAGTTAAACGAGGAAGAGTTTGACCTTGCTCTCGTTGACCTTCGCCTTCCCGACGGCTCCGGAATGGAGCTTGTAAGGGAGATTAAGAGGAGGAGCCCCGAAACGGAAGTAATAATAATTACCGCCTACGCCTCAACGGAGACGGTAAAGGAGGCCTTTGAGCTCGGAGTTTATGACTACGTTGAAAAACCTTTCAACATAAATGACCTGAAGCTCCTGATTAGGAACGTTTCGGACAAAATTTCCCTTAAGAAGAGGTACTCGTCGGAGGAGATTCCCGGTTTTATCGGTAAGAGTAAGGCCGTTGAAAAGTTAAAGGAGAACATCAAAAAGGTTGCTCCTTATGACGTCAACGTTTTGATTTTGGGGGAGAGCGGAACGGGTAAGGAAGTTGTTGCAAAGGCTATTCACCAGCTCAGCGGCAGGAAAAATAAGCCCTTCGTCGCTATAAACTGTGCAGCCCTCCCGCCCGAGCTCCTTGAGAGCGAGCTCTTCGGCTACAAGAAGGGCGCCTTTACCGGTGCAGTTGCGGATAAGAAAGGTTTAATTGAGAAGGCCGACGGAGGAACCCTCTTTTTAGATGAAATCGGGGATATGCCCCTGCCTTTACAGGCAAAGCTCCTTAGGTTTCTTGAGACGAAGCGCTTTATTCCTCTGGGCTCAACCGCCGAGAAGGAAGTTGACGTAAGGGTTATTGCTGCCACAAACAAGAACTTGAAGGAGGAGATTAAGAAGGGCAACTTCAGAGAAGATCTCTACTACAGGCTGGCAACTATTGTTATTGAAATTCCTCCCCTGAGGGAGAGGAGAGAAGACATACCCCTTCTGGTTGAGTACTTTGCAAGGGAGTTTGCAAATAAGTACGGTAAAGAGATTAAGAGGATTTCTTCGGGGTTTATAAACTACCTGATGGAGCTCCCCCTTGAGGGAAACGTCAGGGAGCTGAGGAACATAGTTGAAAGGGAGGTAATCCTCCTTGAAGACGGAATTTTGGGTGCGGGCTACAGCGGAAAGGGGAAACTGCCCGTAAAAGAGATTGTAATTCCCGATGAGGGAGTTAACCTGAAGGAGATTTTAAACCGGGTTGAGAGGGAGTACATCCTTGCCGCCCTTGAAAAGACCGGCGGGGTTAAGACGAAGGCCGCCCAGCTCCTCGGTTTAACTCTGAGGGAGTTCAGGTATAGGCTGAGTAAACACCTCCCCGAGAAAGGGGAGGC
This sequence comes from Desulfurobacteriaceae bacterium, assembly GCA_027068415.1. Classification (GTDB taxonomy): domain Bacteria; phylum Aquificota; class Aquificia; order Desulfurobacteriales; family Desulfurobacteriaceae; genus Thermovibrio. The sequence goes on from JAMOTD010000015.1 coordinate 48,446, forward strand.
GGAAAGTTAGCTATTACTCTTTCTTCTCCTCTTCCTGAGTTTCCTCTATCTCTGCAAGCTCAATGAGTCTATCAAGGGCCTTTTGCCTCCTGATGTCCTCCTTAATCATCGGCAGAAGTCCCCTCTCCTCCAAGGACTGCCTTGCCTTAACGTAGTCCCCTCCGAAGAGGTTGTCTGCAAGTTTTTGAATCTCCTCTTCAAGCTCCTCGTCGCTTACCTCAATTCCCTCAAGCTCTGCAACCTTCTCAAGGAGGAGCTTCACTTTAACTGTCTTCTCAGCGGTAGGCCTTACCATCTCAATTACCGCTTGAGGAGATAGCTGCTGAACGTTTACTCCCATCTGGGCAAGGCGCGCCAGCTGGTTCTCGGCCTGTGCCCTAACCTCAAGCTCAAGCATTGAGGGGGGAACGGGAACTTCAACTTTCTTAAGGAGTTCCTCAATAATCTGGTCTTCAATCTCCTCCTGTTCCCTCGTCTTCTCGGCAACCTCAAGGTCTTCCCTGATTTTCTTCTTCATCTCCTCTACGCTTTCAAAGCCGAGCTTCTTGGCAAACTCGTCGTTTACCTCGGGGAGCTCCCTCTCCTTAACCGCCTTAACCTTAAACTTCACCTTAACCTTCTTGCCGGCTACCTCTCCGTAAACCTCCTTATCCTCGCCGGCTGTAAACTCAACCTCTCCTTCCTCTCCGGCCTTCTTCCCGATTACCTCCTTCTCAACCTCGGGCCAGAGCTGTTTCTGTCCTAAAACTACCGAAACGGAGCCCCTGTGAACTCCTTCATCTCCCTCAACTTGGGTCTCGTACTCAACCTCAACGAGGTCGCCCTCTTTTGCTTCCCTGTCAACCTCCTTCCACTGGGCAAGCTGGTTCCTCAGGCCTTCAACCACCTTCTCAACGTCCTCGTCGCCTATTTCTCTGGTGGTCTTCTTAACCTTAATTCCGGTGTAGTCTTCCTTTGTAATGTTTACCTCGGGCTTAACCTCAAGGACAAGTGAGACTTCAAAGGTGTTGTTCTTGAGGTCAAGGTTGATATCCTCAACGGCCGGGTCTGTAAGGAGCTTCAGTCCCTCTTTCTCAATAACCTCTGCCAGCTTTCTGGGGACGAAAGTCCTTAGAAGGGCGTCCCTGATTTCCTCCTGGTAGTACTTCTTTATTATGTGGACGGGTGCTTTGCCGGGTCTGAAGCCCGGAACCTTGGCGTTTTTGCCGATTTCCCTTGCAATCAGGTCAACTTCTTTCTTGAGCTCCTCGGGCTCTGCAACGATTTTGAGGCCGTAGATTACGTCTCCTCTCTTCTCAAGCTCGTATTTCATCTGTCTCCTCCTTTAGCCTTTCTTACTCTTCCCATTACCTTTAGAGGTAAGCTCCACACTTTTGTAAAGGCGGCTCCTGCTTTATGGTCAAAGGCATCTTTGGGGCTGTAAGTTGCGAGGTCTTCAATGTAGAGGGAGTTTGGAGACTTCCTTCCAACAACCTGAGCATTGCCCTTAAAGAGCTTAAACCTTACGGTTCCGCTGACGAGCGGTGCAATCTGAGCATTGAAGGCGTCTAAGGCCTCCCTTAATGGTGTAAACCAGAGGGCTTCGTAAACGACCTCGGCGTAGGGGTGTTTAACGTGGCTCTGCTTGTAGTGGTAGGTGAACCTGTCAAGGACTAAGCTCTCAAGCTCGTCGTAGGCCCTTATTAAGAGAAGTGCCGCCGGGGCCTCGTAAACCTCCCTTGACTTAATTCCTACGAGCCTGTTCTCAACCATGTCAATGCGGCCGTAGCCGTGTTTCCCGGCAATCTCGTTTAAGTCCCAGATTAACTTCCAGAGCTCGCTGTACCTCTTATCGTTAATTGCTACCGGAGTTCCGTTTTCAAACTCTATTTCAACGTACTCAGGCTCGTCGGGAGCTCTCTCCGGGCTTACGGTTATTACAAAGGCGTCCTCGGGGGGCTCGGTGTAGGGGTCCTCAAGGGGGCCGGCCTCAATTGCAACTCCCCACAGGTTCCTGTCGTAGGAGTAGGGCTTTTCCTTTGTGGCGACTACCGGAATTCCGTGCTTCTTTGCGTACTCAATCTCCTCTTCCCTTGACTTAAACTCCCACTCCCTTACCGGGGCTAAAACCTCAATGTCGGGGTCAAGGGCCCAGACCGACGCCTCAAACCTTACCTGGTCGTTCCCTTTACCCGTTGAGCCGTGGGCAACAAAGTCTGCACCGACCCTGTGGGCAACTTCAACCAGCTTTTTGGCTATTAAGGGCCTTGAGAGTGCCGAAATGAGAGGGTACTTGCCCTCGTAGAGAGCTCCCGCCCTCATCAGCGGCATACAGTACTCCCTTGCGAACTCCTCCTTGATGTCGTCAACTATTGCCTCAACTGCACCTGAAGCCTTGGCTTTTGCCGGAATTTCGTCAAGCTCCTCTCCCTGACCCACGTCGGCAGTGTAGGTTATAACTTCAAAACCCCTGTCTGCCAGCCACCTTACTATTACGGAGGTGTCAAGTCCGCCGGAGTAGGCAAGAACTACTCTCTTTCCCACAATCTCCTCCTTGCCTTTTTAACTTGCGGAATTTTAGGAAAAATTCCGCCGATATACAACGCTTTTGTTGACACTGCCCCTTCGGAGGGCTATATTTCTCCCTGCAAGTGGCGACGTGGCTCAGGTGGTTAGAGCGGGCGGCTCATACCCGCCAGGTCGGTGGTTCGACTCCACCCGTCGCCACCAATTTTTTTTATTCCCTCCCCGATGATAAAGGAAAAAGTCCTTCAAACTATCCGCAAGTTTAATCTCATCCCCGAGAGCTCAAAGGTTATCGTTGCCCTTTCGGGAGGTCCCGACTCTGTTGCCCTCCTCAATGTCCTCCTTGAGCTTAAAGATGAGCTCAAAATTTCCCTTGAAGCCCTTCACGTTAACCACATGTTGAGGGGTGAGGAGTCTGAGAGGGACGAGGAGTTTGTAAGGGAGCTCTGCAGCCGCCTAAAAGTTCCCCTTACGGTTAAGAGGGTAAACGTTCCCGCCGTTTCCAGGGGGAAGAACGTTGAGGCCGTAGCAAGGGAGCTCCGCTACGGCGTCTTCAGGGAGGTTTTAAGGGAGAGAAAGGCCGACCTCGTGGCCTTGGGGCATACCGCTTCAGACCTTGTTGAGACGGTTCTTTTAAACCTTACAAAGGGAGCGGGATTGAAGGGTTTAAGGGGCTTTTTGCCCAAGAGGGAGGTTTTCGTTAGACCCCTCTTTGAGGTTAAGAGGAGCGAGGTTGAGGAGTACTTAAAGGAAAAGGGAATACCCTTTGTCGTTGACAGCTCAAACCTGAAGACCGACTACGAGCGGAACCTTATCAGGCTGAAGGTGGTTCCCCACCTGAGGGAGATTAACCCCTCCCTTGAAGAGGCCTTTTTAAGGAGCTCTGAGATTTTAAGGGAGCTTGAGGATTTCCTCTCCTCTCAGGTTGAGGAACTCCTAAGAAAATACCTCAGAGGCGGCATTTTTAGAGCCCCGATTAAAGAACTACAGGAAATTCACCCCTTCCTCCTTTCACAGCTTCTCCTTGAGGCCTACAGGAGGGTTTCGGGTAAGAGCCTCTCCCACAGGAAGATTAGGGAGATAGTTTCCCTTTTAAATAGAAAAGGCTTTAAGAGCTTTAAGCCCGACGAGGGCTACGCCGTTTACAGGGAGCAGGACTACCTGATAATTGCACCTGAGAGGGAGAGGATAGAGTTCTCATTTGAGGTAAGGGAGCTCCCGTCTCGGGTTGAGACCCCTTCGGGGAGTTTAACTTTTAAACTTAACGAAGGTCTGCCGATTGCCCCCCTTTCCCTCTTTAGGAGAGCCGGTATAATTGTCAGGAGCCGAAAGCCGGGAGACAGGCTCTCCTTTAAGGGTTTTTCAAAGAGCCTCAAAAAGTTCCTCATTGAGAAGAGGGTTCCTGCTACGGTAAGGTGGGAGCTCCCCGTTGTTGAGTCCGAAGGCGAAATCCTCTACATTCCCGGCCTTTATAGGAGATATCCTGCGATAGATGGCGATTTTGTCGGGGTTGAGTTTGAGCAAAGAGCTGAAGGTTCTGATAGGAAAGGAAAAAATAGAGAGGAGAGTTAAGGAGCTTGCCGGAGAAATTAAGAGCTCCTTTCCCCCTCCCTTTACGGTTATCTCACTCCTTAAGGGAGCGTTTGTCTTCACCTCCGACCTTGTCAGAAATTTGGAGGGAGTTGAAGTTGACTTTATGAGGCTCAAGAGCTATCGGGGGAAGAGGAGGGGAGAGACCGCTATAACTTTGGAGCCCGAGCTCCCCGTTGCCGGCAGGAAAATCCTTCTGGTTGACGACATCTTTGATACGGGTGAGAGCTTAGAGTTTGCGGTAAGGTGGCTCAGGGAGAGGGGAGCTGAGGAGGTTAGAACGTGCGTTCTCCTTGATAAAGAGGTTGAGAAGGGGACGTCTTTAAAGCCCGACTTTGTTGGGTTTAAAGTCCCCGACTACTTTGTCGTCGGTTATGGATTAGATTTAGATGAGAAATTCAGAGAGCTCCCCTATGTAGCCTATTTAAAGGAGTAGAGGAGATGGACAAAGTGAAAGAGGTTTTTAAGAGTTTAGCCCTCTGGCTGGGAATAGCCCTGATGATTATTCTGGCCTTTAACTTCTTCAACTCAAATCAGATGAGGACTCCCGTTGAGCCCTTCTCCGTTTTCGTTCAGCAGGTTGAGAAGGGAGAAGTAAAGAAGGTATTGATTCAGGGGCAGAAAGTTGTAGGCCTTACTAAGGACGGCAAAAGCTTTGAGACCTACTTTCCTCCCGGCTACAACGACGTAATTAAGAAGCTGACAGAGAAGAACGTTGAGATTGAGGTTAAGCCTGAGGAGGGGAGTCCTTGGTACATAACGGTTCTGGTCTCTTGGCTCCCGATGATTTTCCTCATTCTCTTGTGGCTGAGCATGATGAGGCAGATGAGTGCAGGAAGTAGCAAAGCCCTCTCGTTTGCAAAGAGCAGGGCAAAAATCTTCATAGACAACAAGCCCAAGGTGACCTTTAAGGACGTTGCCGGAATAGACGAGGTTAAGGAGGAGGTTGCCGAAATCGTTGACTTCCTCAAGAACCCCAAAAAGTACCAGCAGCTCGGCGGAAGAATTCCGAAGGGAGTCCTTCTGGCCGGAGCTCCCGGAACCGGTAAGACCCTCCTTGCAAAGGCAATTGCCGGAGAGGCCAACGTTCCCTTCCTCTCTGTCAGCGGTTCTGAATTCGTTGAGATGTTTGTGGGTGTTGGAGCTTCAAGGGTTCGCGACCTCTTTGAGCAGGCAAAGAAGCACGCCCCCTGTATAGTCTTCATTGACGAGATAGACGCAGTCGGAAGGAAGAGGGGAGCGGGAATCAGCGGCGGCCACGATGAGAGGGAGCAGACCCTTAACCAGCTCCTCGTGGAGATGGACGGCTTTGAGAGTAGCGACGGGATAATCGTAATTGCCGCAACAAACCGCCCTGACATCTTAGACCCTGCCCTCTTAAGGCCAGGAAGGTTTGACAGGCAAATCTTCGTTCCCCTCCCCGACGTTAAAGGAAGGCTTGAGATTTTAAAAATCCACACCCGAAACAAGCCCTTGGCCGAAGACGTTGACCTTGAGGTAATTGCCCGCTCAACTCCCGGATTTAGCGGTGCAGACCTTGCAAACATAGTTAACGAGGCGGCCTTAATCGCCGCACGCAAGAACCACGGGAAAATCACGATGGAGGACTTTGAGGAGGCGAAAGACAAAGTCACAATGGGAATTGAGCGCAAGAGTATGGTTCTTTCCGAGCAGGAGAAGATTACAACCGCCTACCACGAGGCCGGCCACGCTTTGGTGGCAAAACTCCTTCCCAACGCCGATAAAGTCCACAAGGTTACGATTATTCCCCGCGGTAAGGCCCTCGGCATAACCCAGCAGCTTCCCGAAGAGGACCGCTACACCTATACGAAAGAGTACCTCCTTGATAGGCTCGCAGTTCTCTTTGGGGGAAGGGTTGCTGAGGAGCTCGCCCTCGGGACGATTTCAACAGGAGCCGGAAATGATATAGAGAGGGCTACCGAGCTTGCCCGCAGGATGGTTGCTGAGTGGGGAATGAGCGAGAAAATAGGCCCCGTTGCGGTTAAAATAAGGGAGCAGTTCGGCGAGCCCGTTGAACTGGTAAGTGAGGAGCTCCGCCGCCTGATAGACAAGGAGGTTAAGAGAATTCTCAACGAAACTTACGCAAGGACAAAGGAGCTCCTTTCTCAGAACATGGATAAGCTTGAAAATCTCGCAAAGGCGCTTTTAGAGAGAGAGACCCTGACCGGAGAGGAGATAGATAAGGCAATAAACGGGGAGCTCTCAGGAAGTGACAACGAGCCCCCAGCCTCGGGGAGCTCCAAAGGGGGGAGCGAGAAGAGAGAGGGGAAAAAGGAGATAGGGGGCTTCGGACTCAATCCCCAGCTGGAGGCTTAGAGGTTGGCTTTTGACAAAGAAAGGATAGAGAAGGCCGTAAGGGAAATCCTAATAGCAATCGGCGAGGACCCCGACAGGGAGGGGTTAAGGGATACTCCCAAGAGAGTTGCCAAAATGTATGAAGAGGTTCTCTCGGGATATAACGACAGCCCGGAGAACCACCTCGTCCTCTTTACTGAGAAGTACGACGAGATGATAATTGTTAAGGACATTCCGATTTACTCAATGTGCGAGCACCACATGCTCCCCTTCTTCGGAAAGGCCCACGTTGCCTACATTCCCGGAGACAGCAAAGTAACGGGCCTTTCTAAACTTGCAAGGATTGTTGACGTTTACGCCAAGAGGCTTCAGCTTCAAGAGAGAATGACCGAGCAGATTGCAGATGCGATAATGGAGAAGCTGAAGGCTAAGGGAGTTATGGTAGTAGTGGAGGCGCAACACCTTTGTATGATAATGAGGGGAGTCAAAAAGCCGGGCTCTTACACCGTTACCAGTGCGGTTAAGGGAGTAATGAGAAAGGAGCCCACCAGAATGGAAGCCCTCTTTCTCATAAAGGGAAGGCAATGAGGAGGCTTATTGCTCTTACTCTTCTCTTTCCCCTCTTGACCTCCTGCGCTTCCCTGTGGGGGAGCAAGAAGGAGAAGAAGAGGGCACCCCAGCCTCCGCCTGTTGAGGAGGTTAAGAAGCCCTCGCCCAAAGAGAAGGCAGAGGGCTACTACCAGATTGGGGTGGCCTACCTTCAGATGGGGGAGATTCCCCTTGCCCTAAACTACCTTATGAAAGCCAAAAAGTTAAACCCCGAAGACCCGAAAATCTACAACGCCATAGGTCTTGCTTTTATAAGGAGGGGAGACTACGGAAGGGCCGAGGAGTACCTGAAGAAGGCCCTCTCCTTAAAGCCCGACTTCTCGGAGGCCTGGCTCAACCTCGGAATTCTTAACGAGGAGAGGGGCAACCTTAAGAAGGCCAAGGAGTGCTACCTGAAAGCCCTTGAAAACCCCCTCTACCTTACTCCCGAGGCCGCCTACTACAGGCTTGCCCTCATTGAGCTTAAGGAGGGCAGCAGGGAGCAAGCAAAGAGATACCTCATAATGGCAATCAGGAACAACCAGGACTTTGCCCCTGCTTACATTGAGCTTGCAAAACTCATTGAGGAGGATGGAAAAGTAGGCCAGGCAAAGGACATCTACTTCAGGCTAATCTACCTCTACCCTAACCTTCAGGAGCCCTACTGCAGGCTCGGGGAGCTCTTCCTCTCTGAGGGGGACACCTTAAACGGAGTTAAGTACCTGAGGAAGTGCATTCAGATAAAGCCGACCAGCGAGCTTGCCGCAAAGGCCAGAAGGAGGCTTGAGGAAATTGAAAGACAAGCTCCTTAACTTTTTAATCGTTCTTTTTTCTCTGATTATCCTCGTCTCTTTGGCAGTTATCTTTATCTTCTACAATCCTTCTGTGGTTACCGAGCACTTCAAAAAGGGCCCCGAAAAAGAGAGAGTTGAAGCTCAGGGAACTCCCGAGACGGGCGGGATTTCTCCTCCCGAGATTGAGACTCAGGTAAGTCGGGAGGGAGCTCCGCCGGAAGTTGAGGAAAGAGTTAAGGAGCTCAGGAGCGTTCTGACCAACTACCTCGTTTACCTTAAGGGAGGCCTTGAGAGGAGGCCGGCACTGGTTTTTAAAGTTGAACCTAAGGATGAGGGCGTTAAACTCTATCTTTTAACCTACTACCCTATGGAGTGGCCCTTTGTCAAGGTTGAGCTCGGAGGCTACGGTAATTTCTTTCCTGAAAGGGTCTACCTCTGTAATCAGGGGCTCATAATTGTTGAGGTTCCTGTTAGGGGACTCTTCCCTCCGGAGGTTTCAAGGGGAAGGGTGGAGGATTACGGAGCTCTCCTTACCTTCTCTGGCGGAAGGCCTCTGACTCTGCCTTTTGAGTCGGGTAAGTGCGACAGGAACGGCTTCGTCTTTGACCTTGCGGGAGAGTTTGCCGGCGTGTGTTTCGGCGGAGAGTTTATAGATGCCGGAGAGCTCTACAATCAGGTCCCCCGAACCTGTAAAATTATCTACCAGAAGGAGGGGAGCGATGGCGATTTACAGAGCTAAAACCGACAGCTGGTACGTTGAAAGGATAACCTCTTTCCTTGCAGGCTTTTTCGTATTTGCAAGTGTGGTTCTCGGCCTCATAACCGGGAATAAGTACTTCTTCTACTTTACTGCCTTTGTAGGCTTTATGCTGATGTTCTACGCAGTTACCGGGCTTTGCCCCTCATCTATTCTGATTCACAAGCTCGGGGTTCCTTCACTTCTTGAGAAGTACTGTGAAAAAGAGAAACAGCAGTAACCCTTGACTGTTAAGCCACAACTTCCAATATTACCTGTGGTAGGCTGGCGTAGCTCAGTCGGCAGAGCGGGGCACTCGTAATGCCCAGGTCGGGGGTTCAAGTCCCCCCGCCAGCACCACCTTAAGGGAGGAGGATGAACCACCTTGCCCTTCTTCTTGACTACTCCTTTCAGGCCGTTGTAAAAAACTGGAGAGCTCTTTTACTCTATGCCCTTTTTCTTGTTATCCTGACTCTCCTTTACGTCGTTCACCCGATTTCGGTTATAGCCAACTTCCTCCTTCAGCTTATGACGACTCAGGTAATGGTTTACTACGGCTCTCCTCTTTTGAAGGAGGTTTCAAAGGAGGAGCTCTACTCCTTCCTTGAGAGCTCTACGGTTAAAAAGGTCTTTACCGAGAGGTTTGAGGTCTCGGCCGGAATTTTCCTTGCCTCCTTTTTGACGAATCTGATTTTTGCCCTCGTTATCGTTGTTGTCGTTTTCCTGTCGGGAGTTCCCTTTGTTGAATGTATCTCAAGCCCCGAAACTGCCTCTATTCTCTTAAAGTTCTTTGCCCTATTTCTCTTTATTCTTTTGATCGTCTCCTGGTACGTTTACGTCTATCCGCTGGCGCTGGGCTACGCTATGGGAAAGGAGGGCTTCGGAGAGGCCTTCTTGGAGTTCTTCAAAATCTTCACCCCCTCCCTCTGGAAGAGAACTCTCTCCTTTAAGTACTTTATCTTTATAACCGTTACGGGCATACTGGGGGCAGTTTTTCTCCTTGTCGGAGTTCTCCTCCTTATTACGGTAGTCTTCTTTCCCTTCGGGGCGGCTTTCCTCTACTTCTCAAACATCTTCTTCGGAGGGGCGGCCGCAAGGAGCTACTTTATAACATCTATAGACGAATCACAGAGTCAGAGTTAACCAAGGCCTGAACTACGTCGTAGGCGTTTGAGGCTACTCCTACCTCAAGCTCGTCAAGGAGTTTAAAGTAGTCAAGGCACGTTCCGCAGCAGATAATCTCTACTCCCTTCTCTGAGAGCTCCTTAAGAGCGCCGAGGATTTCCGGGTCTGCCCCCTTGCAGGCCAGTTTTACTGCCGTATTTATGAGGATGATTCTTTTAGGCATGGGGTCTGCGTTTAGAAAAGTTTTTATGAAGCCCTTAATCAGGATTTTCCCAAGCTCCTCGTCCTCTCCAACGAAACTTGAGGCTATGAGGACTGCCGCCTCCTTGCCCGTCTTCTCTTCTGAAGGGCTCTTTTCTCCTTCCCTCTTTACTTCTCCTTTTCCCTTAACGATGTAAATGTGGAACTCTCCGTCTCTCTCTTCAACTCTTACCTTACACCCCATCTTCTGGGCAAACCTCTTTACGTTTTCCTTAGAGGCCTTATTGTCAACTATTACGACTATTTCTCCACTCTCAATGCTCTCAAGGGCTTCTTTCGTCTTTAAAACGGGAACCGGGCAGGCAAGTCCCCTGCAGTTAACCTCTTTCATCTCCGACCTCCTTTTTGAACTTCTCAAGTCTTTCAAGGGTTAGTCCGATTTCTGCTACGGCGTTTTCTCCCTTGAGTACCTTTAGCTCGGGTATTAGTAAGAGCTCACAGGGGAGGCAGAAGTCATCCTCCTTTAAGTGTCTCTCCCACAGCTCATCCACCCTCTTTAGCTCTTTCTCTTTTATAACTCCGAGGCTTTCTGTCTCCTCTTTTCGGTCTTTGAGGTAGAGGAAGAGCTCCCCTTCCCACCTGGCAACCACTACCGTATACCTACTGCTCTCTAATCTCCTTAGAACCTTCAACGAGCAACCTCTCTCCTACTTCTCTGAAAATCTGCCTTCCGATTCTCTCTATGCACTCCTTCCTCTTCTCCTCAATCTCGGAGGCCGTTCCGTAGGTATCGTAGAAGTCGTACCTTTCTATGGTGAAGGTATGAACAGCCTTTTTGAAGCCGTACTTAATAAGTTTTATTTCAGCTCTTATTTTCATCATGTACTGCCTTGCAACGTCCCTCTCGTCGTAGCCCACCGCCGTAGTTGAGATTGAGAGAACCGTAGGCTTAACTATTAGGGTCTTATCGGGAACCGGCTTTAGGTCAACTTTAAAGCGGGGGTCTGAATAGAAAACTTCGTCTGCAACCCTTGAGAAGATAACGTCAAGCTCCTCCTCGCTCGTCCTGTTTGTTACCGGCTCAAGGTAAACGTGCTCAATCCTCTGGGGCTTCTGGAGTTGCTCCGTCGTCGCACAACCACCCAGGAAAAGGAGTATGAAGAGGAAGAGAGCTCTCAACTTTTACCTCACAACAAGGTTAACTATTCTTCCGGGCCTGTAGATAAACTTAACGATTTCCTTGCCCTCTACGGCCTTTTGGACTTTTGGCTCCCTTAGGGCAATCTCCCTAACATCCTCCTCGGTTGCGCCTGCGGGAACTGAGATTACCGCCCTTACTTTCCCGTTAACTTGAACGGGTATTTCAACCTCCTCCTTCTTTAGGGCTTCCTCGTCAACCTCAGGCCAGGGAGTTTTTGTCAGGAGCTCCCCGTGACCGGTTAACTCCCACAGCTCCTCTGCAGTATGGGGAGCAAAGGGGTAGAGCATTACTATCAGCTTCTCTACTGCCTCTTTTAGGGCTCCTCTATCCCCTTCTGTTTTTGGCTTAAAGGAGGTTATCTGGTTGAAGAGCTCCATTATTGCGGCAATTGCGGTGTTGAACTTGAACCTCTCGCTGAGCTCCTCTCCCACCTTTTTGAGGGTCTGGTGGGTCTTTCTCCTGAGCTCTTTACCCTCTTTGGAGAGTTCCCCTGAGTGCTCTCCCTTCAGGCTCTCAAGGTTTTCTGTGGCAAACTGGAAGACCCTCCTTAAAAACCTATAGGCTCCCTCAATTCCCTCGGTCTTCCACTCAAACTCCGCCTCGGGAGGAGCCGCAAAGAGAACGTAGAGCCTGGTTGCGTCCGCACCGTACTTCTCAACCATCTCACTGGGGTTGACTATGTTGAGCTTGCTCTTACTCATCTTTGAGACTTCACCGAACTTCTCTTCATAGGGCTTTAAGACCTCTTCGGGAGCTCCCTCAATAAACTTCCTTACCTCCTCTGTTGAGATAAGGAGAATTGCGTTATCACCTACGGTTATGTGGTGTTTCCTCATTAGGGAGCCGATAGTCTCCTCTTCCTTAACCTCTTTCCCTGTAAGGGCTTTGATGAGCTCACCTACCGTGCTCTCTTCAGTTAGCCCGAGGGCTTTAAGCAAGTTCTTAACGCTAATCCACCTCTTGTTTACCATCCCCTGAGTTAAGAGGTTCTGGAAGGGCTCTCCCCTCTTAAAGAACTCCCTCTGGTGGCCGTCTTCGGGCTCTTTAAAGAGCCCCAAGTCCCTCAAGACCTTTGTGAAGAACCTTGAGTATAGGAGGTGGAGGACTGCGTGCTCAATTCCTCCGATGTACTGGTCAACCACCATGTAGTAGGAGGCCTCTTCGGGTTTAAAGGGTAGGCTCTCTTCCTTCGGCGAGCAGTATCGGAGGAAGTACCATGAGGAGTCAAAGAAAGTGTCCATTGTGTCGGTATCCCTCTCGGCTTCACCTCCGCATTTGGGGCACTTAACGTTTACAAATTCGGGAACCCTTGCAAGGGGTGAGCGTCCCTCTCCCGTTAGGGGAGCGTTTTCGGGGAGCTTAACCGGGAGCTCCTCTTCGGGAACCGGAACTATCCCGCACTTGGGGCAGTGGATTACCGGAATGGGAGTTCCCCAGTAGCGCTGCCTTGAGATGTTCCAGTCCCTCAGCCTGTACTGGACGCTCTTTCTTCCCTTACCCAACCTCTCAAGCTCTTTCGTGATTTCTTCTTTTGCCTTTTCACTTTTTAGACCGGTGAACTTTCCGCTGTTTACCAGAACTCCCGGCTGGGTGTAGGCCTCCTCCATCTCCTCGGCCTTCAGCTCCTCCCCTTCGGGGGTTATCACTTCTTTAACCGGCAGGCCGTACTTCTTTGCAAACTCAAAATCCCGCTGGTCGTGGGCGGGAACGGACATTACGGCTCCCGTTCCGTAGTCCATTAAAACGAAGTTTGCGGTGTAGACGGGAATCCTCTCACCGGTTAAGGGGTGGACGGCGTAAACTCCGGTGAAGACCCCCTCTTTGGGGAGCTCCCCCGTGCTTCTCTTCCTCTTCTCAGTTCTCCTCATCTTCTCAACGAAGGCCTTTACCTCTTCTTCCTGAGGAGTTCCCTCTGCCAGCTTGAGGGTTAAGGGGTGCTCTGGGGCGAGTACCACGTAGGTTACCCCGAAGAGGGTGTCAGGTCGGGTCGTGAAAACCCTTATTTTCTCGCCCTTCTCCGGTACTTCAAACTCAACCTCTGCTCCTACGCTCTTTCCTATCCAGTTCTTCTGCATCGTTATGACTGGCTCGGGCCAGTGGCCTTTGAGGAGCTCAAGGTCTTTTAGGAGCTCCTCCGCGTAGTCGGTAATCTTTAAAAACCAGCTGTCTATCTCCCTCGTTTCAACAATAGTGCCGCACCTCCAGCACCTTCCCTCGTCGTCAACCTGCTCGTTTGCGAGAACTGTCTGACACGAGGGACACCAGTTAACCGGAGCTTTTGAGCGGTAGGCGATTCCCTTCTCAAGCATCTTTAAGAAAATCCACTGGTTCCACCTGTAGTAGTCGGGCTGGCAGGTGGCAATCTCCCTATTCCAGTCGTAGGAGAAGCCGAGTTTTTTGAGCTCCTCCTTCATGTTTGCGATGTTTGAGAGGGTCCACTCCCTCGGGTGGACTCCGCTCTTAATTGCGGCGTTCTCTGCAGGAAGGCCGAAAGCGTCCCAACCCATCGGGTGAAGTACGTTGTAGCCGGCCATTCTCTTAAACCTTGCTATAACGTCCCCTATTGAGTAGTTCCTTACGTGTCCCATGTGAATCTTTCCAGAAGGGTAGGGGAACATCTCAAGGACGTAGTACTTTTTCCTACCGTCGGGTTTACTCTCAAAGACCTTCTCCTCTTCCCACCTCTTCTGCCACTTCTCCTCTATCTCTTTAGGCGAAAATTTCATCTCTCTTCTCCTCCGTAGCCCTTGTACTTCAGACGGATAATATAATTAGGCTCAATTTTAGCCGGGAGGTTTTCCCATGTCCATTCCCGAGCCCCTTTTAAAGGTTGCGGCAGTCTTCTTTGACGTCATCTTTGTTTTGATTGTCTTCTCTTTTCTCTTTATTTTCGGCCTCAGGCTTTACTGGAGGTGGAAGGCAAGGAGGCTCAGCGGTAAGCCCCTTCCCGAAAGCCTTCTCACTCCGAAGTTAAAGAAGGGTAAGGGCTTAATCTACTTCTACGCCCCCAACTGCCGTCCCTGTCAGATGGTTGAGCCGGTTTACAGAAAGCTCTCCAAGGAGCTTAAGGGAGTTCACTTTGTAAAGGTAAACGTTGCCGAAAACCCTCAGGCTGCAAGGGAAATCGGAATTCTCGCAACCCCTTCAATGGTTGTAGTTGAGAGTGGTAGGATTAAGGAGGTACTGCTCGGCCCAGTAAGTGAGGGTACTTTAAGGGAGAAGCTGAAGTGAGGATAACCTTTAACGGAGCGGCCGGCGTTGTAACCGGCAGCTGCCACCTCTTTGAGGCGGGAGGGGTTAAGTTCCTCCTTGACTGCGGACTCTTTCAGGGAAGCGAGGAGCTTGAGGAGTTAAACCCCAAGTTTACCTTTGAGCCTTCGGAGATTGACTTCGTAATCCTCTCCCACGGCCACCTTGACCACTGCGGAAGGCTTCCTTACTTAATTAAAAGGGGATTCAGGGGGAAGATTTACGCAACTGCCGGAACCATTGACATATCAAGGCTAATCCTTATGGACGCCGCCCAAGTTCAGGAGGAGAACCTTAAAACCGAGAACAGGCGGCGGCTGAGGGAGGGTAAAAAGCCTAAAGAACTCCTCTACACCATAGATGACGTTTTTGACACCTTCGGCCACTTTAAGGCCTGCGACTTTAAGAGGTGGTATCAGGTGGGAGGAGTTAAGTTCCGGTTCCACGATGCGGGCCACATCCTCTGCTCGGAGTTTGTTGAGCTTGTGGTTGAGGGGAGAAGGGTGGTTTTCAGCGGGGATATCGGAAACAGCGGGAAACCCTTAATCAGAGACCCGGAGCTCCCTCCCAAGGCCGACCTTGTTTTAATAGAGACGACCTACGGAAACAGGAAGCACAAGAGCTTTAAAGAGTCGGTTGAGGAGTTTAAGGAGGCCGTCCTCTCAACCTTTAAGAGGGGCGGGGTCGTTTTAATCCCTACCTTCGCCCTTGAGAGGGCTCAGGATATCCTCTACATACTTAAGGAGATGTACGAGAGGGGGGAGCTCCCTCCCTGCAAGGTTTTCCTTGACTCCCCCCTTGCAATCTCAATTACGAAGACCTTTAACCGCCACCCAGAGTGCCTTGAGGAGAGGGTTCTTGAGGAGCTAAGGAGGAGGGGAGACCTCTTTTCCTTTCCCTACCTCCGGTTTACTCGGAGCGTTGAGGAGTCAAAGAAGATTAACGACTACAGGGGAAGGGCGATAATAATTGCCGGAAACGGCATGTGTACGGGCGGAAGAATCCTCCACCACATAAAGCACAGGATTTGGGATGAGAGGAACTCAATAATCTTTGTGGGCTATCAGGCCGAGGGGACTTTGGGAAGGAAGATTGTTGAGGGGACAAGGAAGGTAAAGGTCTTTAACGAGATTGTTAAGGTAAACGCTAAAGTCTATACGATTAACGGCTTCTCCTCCCACGCCGATAAGCCCCAGCTCCTTTCGTGGCTCAAGGAGGCGGTCGGCCACAACACAAAAGTGGTTCTCGTTCACGGAGAGAGGAAGGTTCAGGAGGTTTTTAAGGAGGAGGTTGAGAGGGAGCTCTCAATCACTCCTTTTATGCCCTCACTCTACGAGAGCCTCTCCTTTTGACAAAAATTGTCACCCCTTCCGGACAAAATTTGTCAATATTTAGTTTAAAACCCCTCTTTTTCTTCCTCTGAAGATTGGCATCTTACCTGCTTATAAAAAGGGTGAACAAAAAACTTTATCAGGAGGTAAACATGAGGAAGCTGTCAGACTTCCGTAAAGGTTTCACTCTCATTGAGCTGATGGTGGTTGTCGCGATTATCGCCATCCTTGCGGCAATCGCCATTCCTCAGTACAAAAACTACCAGTTAAAGGCTAAAACTGCCGAGGCGAAGATGAATATCGGTGCAATCAGAACTTCTGAAGAGGCCTATGCGGCCGAAAACGATTATTATGTGCTTACTAAGTGGGAACCTTCTACCATTCCGGGTACCTCTCCAGCAGATTTTTCCGCAACCACTACAAATGGTTTTTCCTATCTTGGCTTTGAGCCTGCAGGGAAGGTTTACTTTAGCTATGCAGTTACTGACACCAGTGAAAAGACAGCTGCTGATGCAACAGATGCTAATGACAGTTTAGACGGAGTTCAGGTTGCTGTTTCTACCAATGATGATATTCATATTTGGGCTGTAGGAGACCTTGATGGGGATGGTGATGCAGGAGATTCTCCTGACCCATCAAGCCTTGGCAATAATAGTGCCTTTATGGCTACAGATGAGAATCCCAAAATTCTTGATAAAAATCCGGGACATTTCTAAGAAGAACTTTATTTTCTCTTCTTAAAGGGGCGGCGATTGCCGCCCTTTTTGTTTAAAATAACTCATTAAGATGATGTGTAGAGGTTAGGAGTGAAAAGAAGAAAGGGGGTTACCTTACTGGAGCTATTGATAGTATTGGGGATAGTTACTATTTTAGTTGCGCTTGCTCTTCCGGGTTATAAGAGATTTATGCTCACTGCCAGAACTACCGAGGCGAAAGTGAATATAGGAGCAATAATTATCTGTGAGGATAGCTACGCTGCGGATGCAGATAAGTATTTGACAGAAAGATATTATCCTGATGGTAGTCCAGGTACATCTGCGCGAATCTGGAATCCTGATAACTCAGGGAATTTTAAAGAAATTGGTTTTCAACCTTCTGGGCGGGTTTACTATAGCTACGGTGTGGCTGCAGGTGACCAATCTTCTAATCCTGCTGGGGCAAACCCCTCTCATGGTGAAGTTGCGGTAACTAAAAATGCTGATATAACTGTAATAGCGAAAGGTGACCTTGATGGTGATGGAAGATTGGGTTATTTTTGCACTACAGATTTGAGGTATCCAAAAATTAAAGGAAGTATAGGAGATATTTAAGTCTTATAATGGGAAAGGTACTTGAAGTATCAAAGCTAAGAAAGGCGTATTCTTTAGGTTTTTTAGTAAAGAGAAAGAAAGAGATTCTAAAGTCTGTTTCTTTTAGCGTTTTTAATGAAATTTTTGGGTTTATAGGCCCCAATGGTGCGGGTAAGACGACCACAATAAAAGCAATTATGGGCTTTATCTTCCCCGACCATGGGGAGATTAGAGTTTTCGGAAAGTTAAATACGGACGTTTCTGTAAAGAGAAAAGTAGGTTTCCTTCCCGAAAGGCCTTACGTCCCCCTCTCAATAACCGGAAAGGAGTACCTTGACTTCTGTGCCGACGTTTACGGCATTCCCTACTACGAAAGGAGGAAGAAGTACTTAAAACTCCTTGAGCTCGTTGAGCTCGTCGGCGTTGAGGAGAGGAAGCTCTCCTCTTACTCTAAAGGTATGGTTCAGCGCCTACTCTTTGCGGCAACCCTTTTAAATGAGCCCGAGCTCCTGATTCTTGACGAGCCCATGAGCGGTTTAGACCCCGTCGGGCGGAGCATAATCGCTTCTGTTATAAGGAAGCTGAAGGAGGAGGGTAAAGCCGTCTTCTACAGCTCCCACATAATTCAGGACGTTGAGAGGCTTTCTGATAGGGTTGCCATTATAGTCGGCGGAGAGATAAAGCTGGTTGACTCGGTCTCCTCTCTTATAAGTAAGTTCATCACCGGTTATACGGTGGTTTACAGGAAGGTCGGTGAGAGCTCCCTCCTCTCAAAGGAAGTAAACAGGCAGGAGCTCTGGCCTTTCCTTGAGAAGTTGAGAAAAGAGGGCTACGAAATAGTGGAGGTTGAGCCAAAGAGCCTCTCCCTTGAGGACATTCTCGTCTCCTTTATTAAAGGCTCCGGAGGGACGGTGTGAGTTTCTGGCCGGTTGCAAAGCTCACCTTTAAGGAGAGCGTTAAAGAGCGTTTCTTTATCGGGATGCTCCTTGTTGAGGTTCTCCTCCTCTTCCTCAGCTACTACCTCTCCGAGCTTGCCGCCGGAGACAGCGTGAAGGTGGGCATGGACTTTGCCCTTGTCTTCTACTTCTTCCTTACAGCCCTCTTTGCCGTTATGGTTCCCGTCTCAACCCTATTTCGTGATATCTCCGATAAGTTCGTTTACCTGATACTCTCCAAACCCATTAAGAGGGAAAGCTACCTTGCTGGCAAGTACTTCGGCTCCCTTATGGCCCTTGCCCTCTTCCTCTTTGCATCCTTCTTCATAGTTTCTGTGGGAGTTTTAGGCATAAGCCACTTTGCAAGGTTGTACGTTCCTCATGTTATTGTGGTTGAGAGAATTTTTCTCCTAACTCTCTCCCTCTTTCTTATGGGGGCTCTCCTGTCGGCCTTTTCAACCTTTTTCTCAATTCTCTTTACGAGCCAGACCCTCGCCACCGTTGTCGGCTTTCTCCTCTTCCTCTCGGGTCTTGAGCTTGCCTCTGTTAAGGAGCTTGCCCTTTCTTCTGATTACGTAAGTCCCTTTAACAAGCTTTTAATAAAAGTCCTCTACTACTTCTTCCCCAACTTCTCCCTCTACGACCTCAAGGCCTATGCCGTCCACCTTCAGCTCTCCGTTTCATCCCTCTACTTCGCCCTGATTGTCCTCTATACACTTCTCTACTCCTGTGCGGTACTTTTAATCTCCACTTGGCTCTTTAACAGGAGAGAGCTGTAGTGAAGAGGCTGATTTTGGCGCTTTTCCTTATAGCCCTTTCCTACCCGGTTATGGAAAAGGCAACTTCCCTTAAACCTAAGGCTGAAGGGAACTCTGAGGTCTATCCTTACTCTTACGAGCGGTTGATTTTGACCTTCCCTACCCTCAAGCCTCTTATTTCCGACCTCCTCTACATGCAGACCTGCTACCTGACCGGAAATGACGTCTTTAACCGGTGGAAGGAGAGGAAGTTCAGCAGAAAAGAGTGGAAGACTATCCTCCACAACGTTAAGGTTATGACGAGGCTTGACCCCTACTACTTTGACCCCTACTACTTTGTTGGTTCCTACATTCCCTGGAAGGTTAAGGACGACAGGGAGTTCTTAGAGGAAATTAACAACGTTTTAAAGAGCGGGATGAATTACGTTGAAGACTGGAGGCTTCCCTTCTTCATAGGGTTTAACTACTTCTACTTTATGGACGATAAGGTGAAGGGAGCTCGCTATCTTAAGAAGGCCGCCGACATGGAGGGAGCTCCTTACTACCTTAAACTCCTCGTCCCCCGCCTCTACGCTCAGTCGGGTAAGTACCAGCTTGCGGTTATTGAGACGGCACAGGAGCTAAAGAGGGCAAAGAACGAGGTCTTGAAGAAGCAGCTTGAGAAGAGGTTAAAGGCGCTGATAGCTTTAAGGGATTTAAACTTTGCCCTTGAAAGGTACAGGAAGGTTTACGGCAGGTGTCCGGCCTCCTTGAGGGAGCTCGTTGAGAGGGGCTTTATCTCAGAAATTCCCCAAGACCCCTACGGTGGGGAATTTTTCGTTGATAAGAAGAGCTGTACAGTCTGGACTACCAGCAATTTAAGGCCGGTTAATACTTCTTCCCGGTGAGCTTGTAGCCGTAGCTCCCTAACTTCACGAGGTTAACCGTCAGGATAATCTGGTAGTCTATCGTGTTGTCGTAGTTCTTTACCCACCTGTAGGAGAGCTCCCCGCTCCAGCAACCCCTGTTTGCCGTCAAAGTATACCCTCTCTCCCTGTCTGTTGAGCTCTTAAGGTCGTACCTCTGAAAGTACCTGAGGGATAGAAAGGGGGATAGGGGAAGTGTAAAGCCCCACTTTAGGTACTCAATGTCCATCTCTTTGCCGTCGTAGTGATTTAGCCACAGGTCAACTCCCTTCAGCCTTACCTGAGCGTAAGAGTTTAGGAAGTTGAGCCCTCCCTTTTGAGGAGAGAAGTCGGCAGTTTCCTTCAGTGTAATCCACTCTGCAGGAGTGAGCTCAAGGTCTCCCTTTACCTCTTTCCACTCGTCCCGGCCGAAGAGGTAGTCGGCCTCTGCCGAGAGCCTTGCAACTCTGCCCTCCTTCCCGTAGAGGTAGAGCTCCACCGCTGGAGTCAGCCTCCTCTCCCCCTTCACGCGGTCGGTTATGTCGTAGAAGGGGTACTCTTCCTGCTCCTTACTCTCAACGTATCGGAACGTAAGCTCCGGGTTAACGGAGAGGCCGTACTTCCCTAAGGGGTAGAACTTGTTTACCTTCGTTGAGTTCTTGAAGCTCCAGAGTTTCCTCGCCCCTGCCGTTTGGTAGTAGGTGTAGAGGTAGGTAAGCTCGCTTGTGTTCTTAACCCTCCCCAGCCACCTGCTCAGCTTTACCGAGGGCTCAAGGTTAACCCTGTAGGAGCTCCCCCCAGCCTTCCTGTAGAAGTAGGTGGCCTTTGAGTAGAGGTTAAAGGTGAGAGGGCTTTGGGGAATGGGGGTGTCAAGGAGGTAGAACGAGAGTGAGGGGAGCTTCTGGTAAATCGTATCTGCCCTTCCGTCAAGGTACCTAAGGTAAACGGCGTTTGCGTTTAAAACGGCGTGCTCCCACAGTTTGCTTGCGGTTATGTCAGATTTAGTATAGACCTGAGACTGCTCAACGGTATCAAGGTTTGAGGAGCTTTTGTAGTATTCTCTGCTACTTACGATTTCGGCCTTTGCCTTTCCGTAGAGGTACTCTGATGGCTCGTAAGTGTGCTCAAAGTTAAATTTCCAATCCTTCCTCTCTTTCTTGTTTAGCTGGTAGTAGTTGAGCTCCCCTCTGTTCCTCTCTCCGAGAACGTACCTCAGCTGAGCCTGTCCGCCCTCTCCGTTAATGCTCCTCTTTTCGTAAGTTAGGGTTAGGTCTGCGCTCCTTCCCAGTACTATGTAGAGGGGCTGCCGGTAGATGAGGCCGTCCTCACTTATGTAGCCGAACCTTGGAAAGAGAAGCCCGCTCTTTCTCTCCCTTTGAATGGGGCCGGAGAGGTAGGGAGAAACGAGAACCGGAATCTCCTTCACCCTGAAGGCTACCCACTTTCCGGAGAAAGATTCCCCCAAGAGGATTTTGAACCTCTTTGCCGAAACCGACCAGTCGGGGCAGGTGTGGGAGCAGGGGGTATACTCCCCGTCGTAGGCTATCCACTCCTTTTCCGAGATTCTTTCAATTCTGTCTGCCTTTATCCTGTCGGTTTTTGAGAGCCAACCTTCAACCTTTTCAAGTAGTGCCCTTTTTGTGTTTAAGTTGTAAATGAGGTTTTGGCAGTGGAGCTCTGCCTCTCCCTCCTTTATAACAACGTTCCCCCAAACCCTTATTACTTCCCTTTCCCTGTCGTAGAGGCCGTTGTCCCCTTCAATTATCACGTTCTCGTACTTTATTAAAACCCTTCCCCTGGCTTTTACTACCGAGTTGACGTCTCCCTCAACTACTTTTGCCGTAATGACTACGGGAACTTTCCCTCCGTAGACCGGGGCACTCAGGAGGAGCAGAGCAAGAAGGAGTTTTCTCAAATTCCTTTACCCCTTTTCAGTTTTGTAGATTAATTTTAAACTGGAAAACCAATTGGAGGAGAGTTTAGATGAAAGGGCCGACGGAAATCGTGAAGAAGTTAGCGTTGCTCCAGATAGGGTTTATCTCCCTGGTTTCGGAGAAGGTTGAGGAGCTCATAAGGGAGCTTGAGGAGAGAGGAAAGCTCTCTGAAGAAGAGGGGAGAAGGTTCCTTGAGGAGCTCAAGGATAACCTTACGAGGAAAAAGGAGGAGGTTGCGAAAGAGGTTGAGCGGATTTTAAAGGAGATGAACTTTGTTACGAGGGAGGAGTTTGAGGAGCTCAAGAAGGAGGTAGAGAGCTTAAGGGCCGAGATTGAAACCCTCAGAGCTCTCATCAAGTCCAAAGGCGAAGATGAAGGGCCTTAAAAGGCTCTGGGAGGTTATAGCCTCCTTCTACTTCTGCTTTTACGAGGAGCTCTCCCGCTACCTTACCCCTCCGGTTGTCTTTCTCCTGTCTATTCCTTTTTGGGGTAGGAGGGAGCTCCTATCCTACCCTCCGCCCGTGAGGCTTAGGGTTGCCCTTGAGAGTCTCGGAGGGGCTTTCGTCAAGATTGGCCAGCTTCTCTCAACAAGGGTTGACATTCTCCCTTCCGACTTTGTCAGGGAGCTTGAGAAGCTTCAGGATAGAGTTCCTCCCCAACCTTTGGAGGAGCTCCTTAAGAGCTACCCTCAGCTGAAAAATTTCTTCTCCTACGTAGAGCCCGAACCTATTGGCTCGGGCTCGGTTGCTCAGGTTCACAGGGCTATACTTAAAAGCGGCAGGGAGGTCGCCCTTAAGGTTATAAGGCCTCAGGCAGAGAGGTTGATAAGGCAGGATATTTCAATTCTGAAATTCCTCGTTGCCCTCTCCTCTCTCTTATACCCTCCATTAAAGGATTTTCGCCTCCCTCAGGTCGTTGAGGAGATTGAAAGAATGCTCCTTGACGAGCTTGACTTAAGCAGGGAGGCTGCCTACATGGAGCTCTTCAGGAAGTTCTCTGAGAAAGAGCCCTCCTTTTACGTTCCTGAGGTCTTCTGGGAGTTCACCTCAACCCGCTATCTCGTCTCGGAGTTTATCAGGGGAGAGAAGATAAGTAAGCTGAGGGCTCCCCTTGAGAAGAGGAAGGAGCTTGCGGAGAGGTTCGTCCACATAGTCCACAGGACGATTTTTGAGCTCGGGGTCTTCCACGGCGACCTTCATCCGGGAAACATCTTCCTTCTTGAGGACGGCCGTTTTGCCTTCGTTGACTTCGGGATAGTGGGAAGGCTCTCTCCCGACACCCTCCACGAGTTCTTTCTCTTCTCCCTCGGCGTTATGAATAGGGACGTTGAGCTGATTGTTGACTCCTTGAGGAGAATAGGAGCTCTCCCGGAGGGGGTAAACGAGAAGCTCCTAAAGAGGGAAATCCTGATTTTCCTTGACAAATACTACAACAAGCCTCTCTCTCAGATAGATGCAGAGAAACTCTTTTACGAGGAACTTTCAACGGCGAGGAAGTTTAAAATCGTCCTCCCCGAAGAGCTCGTGGTTCTCATGAAGACTATAGCCCACACCGAGTCAATAGCCCGACTGATTTACCCAGACTTCCGCCTCCCTCCCCTCCTAAAGCCCTACCTGAGGAAAATGGCCCCGAAGTTTGCCCTCTCCTTTGCAAAGAGGAAGACAATCTCCCTTTCAATGGACTACGCCCAGCTGGTTGAGGAGATTCCCTCCCTTTTAAGGAGCTCCGTTAAGTACGAGAAGCAGAGCTACAGGGAGCTCTTTTGGGGAATGGCCCTTTTGGGCTTTTCCGTCGTTCTCGTTTTTGCCCCCAAACTGATGCCCTTCTACCTTCCCGCCGTACTGGTTGCAGAAAGACTTTCCCGCCGGTAGCTATATAATTTCCCAAAACCTTCGGAGAGAAAGTAATGGCCGTTTACACAGCAATTCTTCACTACCCGGTTTACAACAAGAGCGGCAAAGTAGTTGCAACCTCACTTACCACCCTTGACATTCACGATATAGCAAGGGCTTCGCGGACTTACGGGGTAAAGCGCTACTACATCGTTCAGCCCATTGAGAACCACCTGTGGCTTGCCAACAAACTCCTCTCCTTCTGGCAGGGAGGCCACGGCAGGGAGTACAACCCCAAAAGGTGGGAGGCTTTAAGGATAGTTAAGGCCGTTCCCTACTTTGAAGATGTCCTAAAGGACATTGAGGAGAGGGACGGGGTAAAGCCTAAAATTGTCGTAACCTCGGCAAAGATGAGAGAAGGGGCGGTCTCTTACAACGAGCTCCGCCGTAAAATTGAAGAGGGTGAGGATTTAATAATCTGCTTCGGAACCGGCTGGGGATTGACCGAGGAGTTTATGGAGAGTGCAGACTACGTCTTGGAGCCGATTTTCGGACCTACCGACTACAACCACCTCTCTGTACGCTCGGCCGCTGCAATAATTCTTGATAGGCTCTTAGGAAGATAAGGGGGCAAAGACCCCGAAAGGATTACTCCTCTTTACCCTTGTACTCCCACTTTCCCGTTGTAAGGTACTTGTGGATTGACTTTGCAGCAATCTGGGCGTGCTTAATCGCGGTTACGACGAGGTCTCCGCCGTTAACGACGTCTCCGCCTGCCCAGACTCCCTCTACATTTGTCCTGAACTCCTCGTCAACGGTTGAGAGGTTGTTCCACTTGTCAATCTTGAGGCCTTCAAGGTCTTTGTAGGCAACGGGGTTGTCGCCCTGACCTACGGCGAAGATTACGACGTCACAGAGGATTTCAAACTCGCTTCCCTCAATGGGCTCAACCTTTGGTCTTTTGCCCTCCTGAGGAATTAACTTCATCTTGATGCACTTAATCGCCTTAACCCTGCCCTCCTCGTTTCCGATTACCTCAACGGGTTGAGTAAGCCAGTTCATCTTAACTCCTTCCTCTTCAAGCATTTCCCACTCGTCTTCCCTTGCAGAGGAGGAGTCCTTTGTTCTCCTGTAGACCACCTCAACTTCGTTTCCGAGCCTTACTGCAACGAGGGCGCAGTCAACTGCGGTAAAGCCTCCTCCTACTACGACTACCCTTTTGTTCTGGGGGAGCTCTATCTCCCTTTCGGGTGCAAGGAGCGGGTGAATCTCTCCGGTGTTAACCTTCATTAAAAAGCCGATTGCAGAGTAGCACCCTTTTAGGTCGGCCCCGGGAATGTTCATCTTCTTACCCCTTCCCGAACCTACGGCTATGAAGACCGCGTCAAACTCCTTTCTGATTTCCTCTGAGGTGATGTCCTCTCCAACGACAGTATTCGTCTTTACTTCAACTCCGAGGTTAAGAATCAAATTTATGTCCCAATCAAGGGCTTCCCTTGGGAGCCTCGGCTCGGGAATTCCGTACCTCATAACTCCGCCCAGGTAAGGCAGAGCTTCAAAAATCGTTACCCTGTGCCCCTTCTTTGCGAGGAAGTAGGCCGCCGAAAGGCCTGCAGGACCTCCTCCGATAATTGCGACCTTCTTCCCCGTATCCTCCTTCTCCTTCTCGTCAACCCACTGGACTCCGCACATCCTGACGTTGTCGGCTATAAACCTTTCAAGGCCTCCGATTGCAACCGACTCCCCGTCTCTCCTCCTTAAAAGAATACAGGTGCTCTCGCAGAGCCTCTCCTGTGGGCAGACCCTTCCACAAACAGAGCTGAAGGGGTTCCTCTCTCTGAGAATTTTGTAACCTTCCCTTACCCCCTCCTTCTGAATCGTCTCAATCCAGTCGGGAATCCTGCTGTTTACCGGGCAGGAGTCCATACAGGTGGGGGTTTTACACAGCAGACACCTTAAAGACTCATCCTTTGCCGCCGTGTGGCCGTAACCTAAGACGTACTCGTTAAAGACCCTCTTCCTAACGTCCGGAGGGAGAACCGGCATTGGCATTCTATCCATCCACCTGTCAAGCTTCTTCTTCATTACCATCCTCCCTTGGGTTTGTTAGTGAAATTTTACAAATTTGTTAAAAACTTGTAAAAAACCCGTTAAAAACTCGTATTTTTAGAATTAAACCAATTGAATGTTAAAATAACTGAAAAATGTCTGGGGTTATAAAGATGTACAGGATAGTTGAGAAGAGGGAGCTGGCAAAGGGAGTGGACGAGTTCGTTATTGAGGCCCCCGAGATAGCGAGGAGGGCAAAGCCGGGACAGTTCGTAATCGTCAGAGTTGTCGCCAGGGGGGAGAGAATACCCCTTACCGTTGCAGACGCCGACCCCGAATCCGGAACTATTACTCTTATGGTTCAAAGGGTTGGTAAGAGTACATATCACCTTTCCTGCTTTGAGGAGGGAAATTCAATAAGGGATTTAGTCGGTCCCTTGGGAAAGCCTACCGAGATAAAGAAGTGGGGGCACGTTGTTGCGGTCGGAGGAGGTCTCGGCCTTGCTCCGATTCACCACATCTGTAAGGGGATAAAGGAGGCGGGCAACCGGCTTACGGTAATAATGGGCTTTAGGAGTAAAGACTTAATCTTCTGGGAAGACAGGATGAAGATAATTGCAGACAGGCTGATTATAACGACAAACGACGGCTCCTACGGCAAAAAGGGACTCGTTACCGACGCCCTCAAAGAAGTTATTGAGGAGGATGAGGTTAACGCCGTAATCTGTGCCGGCCCGGTTCCTATGATGAAGGCCGTTGCAGAGCTTACGAGACCCTACGGAATTTACACGGTTGCCTCCTTAAACCCCATAATGGTTGACGGAACCGGAATGTGCGGTGCCTGTAGGGTTACTGTAGGGGGTGAGGTTAAGTTTGCCTGCGTTGACGGGCCCGAGTTTGACGCCCATAAGGTTGACTTTGACGAGCTTATGAACAGGCTCAGGATGTTTAAGGAGCAGGAGAGCCTTGCGATGAGGAGATTTCAGGAAAAGCACTGCGGTTGTAGCAGGAGGGAGTAATGGGAAAGAGGGAGATAAGGAAGGAGAGAGTTCCCGTTCCCGAGAGGGAGCCATCGGTCAGGATAAGGGACTTTAAGGAGGTTAAGCTTGGCTACAGTCCTCAGCTTGCAGTTGAGGAGGCAAAGAGGTGCCTTCAGTGTCCCCACTCTCCCTGCGTTGATGCCTGTCCGGTGAGCGTTCCGATACCTCAGTTTATAAAGCTCATAGCCGAGGGTAAGTTTGTTGAGGCGGCGAGGAAGATTAAGGAAGAGAACATAATGCCCTCGGTGTGCGGAAGGGTCTGCCCTCAGGAGATTCAGTGTGAGGGTGCTTGTGTCGTCGGTAAGGTAGGCGAGCCCGTTGCGATAGGCGCCCTTGAGGCCTTTGCCGGCGACCACGAGGCAAGCATGGGATACGAGAAGTTTGAGGTTAAAGAGAAGAGCGGTAAGAGAGTTGCGATTGTGGGCTCCGGCCCTGCTGGGATTTCCTGTGCGGCAGACCTTTTAAGGTACGGCCACGAGGTCGTTATCTTTGAAGCCCTCCACGAGCCGGGAGGCGTTCTAATCTACGGAATTCCGGAGTTCCGTCTTCCCAACGAGACTGTTAAGAGGGAGCTTGAGTTTTTAAAAGAGATGGGTGCCGAAATCAGGCTAAACTTTGTGGTGGGCAAGACGGCCACGATTTACGAGCTCCTTGAGGAGTTTGACGCGGTCTTTATAAGCTCCGGAGCGGGGCTTCCCTACCTTTTAGACATTGAAGGGCTTAACCTTAACGGGGTTTACTCGGCCAACGAGTTCCTTACGAGAGTAAACCTTATGAGGGCTTACCGGTTCCCCGAGTACGACACTCCCGTCTTTACCGGTAAGAGGCTTGCCGTAATCGGCGGCGGTAATACGGCTATGGACGTTGCCAGAACGGCCCTCAGGCTCCCGGATACAGAAGAGGTTTATGTCGTTTACAGGAGAAGCGAGAAAGAGATGCCCGCAAGGGTTGAGGAGGTTCGCCACGCTAAAGAGGAGGGGGTAATCTTTAAAACTCTTACCTCTCCGGTAAGGTTTGTCGGGGAAAACGGCTGGATTACGGGAATTGAGTGTATAAAGATGGAGCTCTCAGAGCCCGACGAGTCGGGAAGGGGACGGCCGGTTCCAATTCCCGGGAGCGAGTTTATCCTTGAAGTTGATTCTGTTGTTATTGCGATAGGTCAGGGCCCCAATCCCGTTGTCGTTGACGGAGTTAAGGAGATTAAGAGGGGCAAGAAGGGGGAGATTATTGTTGACCCCGAAACCCTCATGACCGACCTTCCCGGCGTATTTGCCGGAGGGGATGCAATAAGGGGAGGCTCAACGGTTATCGTTGCAATGGGAGACGGTAGAAGGGCGGCCAAGTCAATCCACAAGTACCTTACTCAGGGGCTATAATTCCCTCTCCAGAAAATTAAAGGAGAGGTGAGATGCCCAAGGTGATTCTCGTAAGGCACGGTAAGACAGTCTGGAACGCCGAAGGCCGCTATCAGGGTAAGATGGACATTCCCCTTAACGAGGAGGGGAGAGAGCAGGCAAGGAAAGTTGGAGAGGCTTTAAAGGGTTTCCCCGTTAAGGCGGTTTACTCAAGCCCCCTTTCAAGGTGCAGGGATACTGCTCAGGAAATTGCGAAGCATCACGGTTTAGAGGTTCAGGTTAAGGAGGGCTTTAAGGAGATTGACCACGGCCGCTGGGAAGGAATGCTTGCAAGTGAGGTTGAGAGGGAGTACCCGGAGCTCCTTAAGCTCTGGAGAGAGAAGCCCAGTCAGGTAAAGATGCCCGAGGGTGAGAGCCTGAAGGACGTTTACGACAGGGCGGTAAAGGCCTTTGAGGATGTTGTAAGAAGCCACTCCGACGAAGACCTAATTGTAATCGTCGGCCACGACGCAACAAATAAAGTTCTAATGTGTCACCTCCTCGGAACAGACCTTGACAAGTTCTGGGCATTCAAACAGGCAAACTGCGGAATTACTGTTCTTGAGTACGAGCCCGAGAGCGGGAAGGTTATTGTTCACGTTGCAAACGCAACGGGGCACTTAGGAAAAGAGATAGATTTTGAAGTTCAAAGGTCTCTTTAACCTGAAGGAGTACTTCGGCCGCCTCGTACCGGCTCAGTTTATTGATAGGGTAAACCGCTTCGTCGTTCTTGCCCGGGTTGAGGGGGAGATTAGGAGAGCCCACCTTTCCGATACCGGAAGGTTAAAAGAGCTCCTAACCCCCTCTTCTCCCCTTCTCCTTGCTCCCAATCCCCATGGGAAACTTGACTACAAGGTTGTTGCCGTTAAGAAGGGGAGCGAGTGGGTTCTTATAAACACTCAGGTTCACTCAAGGGTTGCTCAGAGTTTGATAGAAAAGGGGTATTTGGGCTTTAGGCCTGAGTCGGTTTTAAGGGAAGTGAAGGTAGGGGGAAGTAGGATAGACTTCTTAATTGACGGAAACTTCTACCTTGAAGTGAAAGGGTGCAACTTGGCGGTTAACGGTACCTGCCTCTTCCCCGACGCCCCGACCGAAAGGGGCAGGAAGCACCTTGAGGAGCTCCTTGAGCTTAATAAGAGGGGCTACAGGGCCGGGGTTCTCTTCTTGGCCTTTAGGGACTGCTCCTGCTTTCTTCCCAACTTTAAGACAGACCCGGAGTTCGGAAGGACTTTTAGGAGAGCCCTCTCTGAGGGGGTAGAGTTTTTCGGCTTCAGGCTTTCTCTTAATTTAGAGAGGGGGGAGCTCCTCATTAAATCTCCTTTAGAGCTCTGTGAGAGTTTAAAAAATTTTAATGAAAGACTTGCCACCTGAGGGTTGCTGGTATATTATTCCCTACCCAGATGCTCCATCTCTCCCTCCTCTAAACTTGGGCTGCCCCCGAGCGTGGGGGCTTTTTTTATTGGTGTTCGTGCTCATCCTCGTTGGGTTCAAGGAGCTCTGTTAGTTTCCCCTCTTTAAAGAGCTCTACAGCCTCATCAAGGAACTTAACTCTTGTCGGAATCAGGTAAACTTTAATTCCCAGAGCGTTTCTTATCTTATCAAAGGCTCCCGGCCCCATCTCCTTAACTAAAACAGCTTCAACTCCTTTCTCTTTAAACATCTGAGCTATGTAAATTCCTCTCCCCCTCTGAAGGTGGAGTGCCGGGTTTTCAGCCAGTTCAACCTTCCCCGTTTCGGTGTCAACGATTGCGAAGAGGTTTGACTTTCCGAAGTGGGCGTTTACCAGTTTCCTGCCGTTTACTTCGGTCTCAAGGACGGGTACCGCTACTC
This sequence comes from Desulfurobacteriaceae bacterium, assembly GCA_027068415.1. Taxonomy (GTDB): domain Bacteria; phylum Aquificota; class Aquificia; order Desulfurobacteriales; family Desulfurobacteriaceae; genus Thermovibrio. Next base: position 78,027 of record JAMOTD010000015.1, read on the forward strand.
TCATCTTTACCTCCTGATTTAATTCTTAAATTCCAATTTAGTCCTTATTCAAATATTGCTCCTTCTTTGATTTAGGTCAAGGATGTTCTGGCTACCTTTAGCTAAACTAAAAGTACAAATAGAAAATTTAAGGAGGTAAGAATGTTTGGGTTCTTCAAAAAGGGCGGGGGCAACGAAAAACACCCCGAAAGCTTGGACCTTTCAAAGGGTGTAGATATTAAAATGCCTTCATTCCACGAGAGCGTCAACTACATGTATAAGAAAGTTAAAGAGGCGGGCCTTTCAAACGTTGCAGACCGCTACAAGGCAATGGAGCAGGTAAGGTGTAAGTTCTGTAAGGAGGGAGTCTCCTGTCAGCTCTGTTCAATGGGTCCCTGCCGTATAACCTCAAAGACTCCCAGGGGGGTCTGCGGAATTGACGCCCACGGAATCGTGATGAGGAATATGCTCATAAAGGCCAACATGGGACTTGCGGCCTATACCTACCACTGTAGGGAAGCTGCCCTTACCCTCCTTGAGACTGCGAAGGGGAACACGGTTTACGAGATTAAAGACCCTTCAAAGATAGACGCCCTTGCTCAGGTTCTCGGAGTTGACACCTCCCTTCCCCTTGACAAGAAGGCCGAGGCTGTTGCAGAGGGAGTTTTAAGGAGCCTCTCCGAGAACAACACTTCCGTCTTCGTTGAAAAGCTTGCTCCCGAGAGCAGGAAAGAGGTCTTCAGGAAGCTCGGAATAATGCCCAAGGGGCCTATGAATGAACTTGTTGATTCCGTTGCCCGTTCAATGACCAACATTGACGGAGATTACATTACTCTTGCTCTTGCAGCACTGAGGAACGGCGTTGCCTCTGCTTTCGGAGCTCTCGTTCCCCTTGAGACGATTCAGGACGCCCTCTACGGAACTCCTACTCCTCACGAGTGTACCGTTGACTTCGGAGTTCTTGACCCCGACTACGTAAACATTCTCCCTAACGGCCACGAGCCCTTCGTCGGAATGGCACTTGTTAAGCTCGCTCAGGACGAGAAGTTCCAGCAGATGGCAAGGGAGGCCGGAGCGAAGGGTTTAAGGATTGTCGGCTCAATTGAGACCGGTCAGGAGATGATGGCACGCCTCAACTGTGATGAGGTCTTTGCCGGCCTTACCTCAAACTGGATTTCAATTGAGTACTTCCTCTCAACCGGTGCCGTTGATGCTTTTGTTATGGACATGAACTGCTCCCTTGCAAACCTTAAGGAGTACGCAGACAAGTACACCTTTAAGCTCATTGCCGTTTCAAACATAATAGGAGTCCCCGGCTCAATAAGGCTTGAGTACGAGCCCGGAAATGAAACAAAGGTTGCCGAGGAGATTATTAAGCTGGCCGTTGAGAACTTTAAAGAGAGGAGAAACAAGCAGAAGGAGGACGTCAGCAGGTTTAAGCAGAAGGCAATTGTCGGCTTCTCTGCTGAGGCGATTGTGAACGCCCTCGGCGGAAGTTTAGACCCCCTCCTTGAGGTAATTAAGAGCGGGGACATTAAGGGAGTTGTTGCCCTCGTTAACTGTACCTCCCTCGGAAACGGTCCTCAGGACAGCATGACCGTTCAGATTGCCAAGGAGCTCATTAAGAGGGATATCCTCGTTATCGGTGCAGGTTGCGGAAACGCAGGTCTTCAGAAGGCGGGCCTTGAGACCCTTGAGGCGGTTGACAAGTACGCAGGTCCCAAGCTTGCGGGAGTCTGTAAGGCACTCGGAATTCCTCCCGTCCTCTCCTTCGGTACCTGTACCGACACCGGAAGGATTATTATGACCGTTGTTGCAATAGCCAACGCTCTCGGCGTTGACCCATCACAGCTTCCCGTTGCTGTTACTGCTCCCGAGTACATGGAGCAGAAGGCCGTTATTGACGGTTTCTCCGCCGTTGCAATGGGTCTTTACACCCACATCTCACCCGTTCCTCCGGTCACCGGTTCAGACAAGGTAGTTAAGCTTTTAACCGAAGAGGTTGAGGGGCTCACAGGCGGAAAGATTGCAGTAGGCGACGACCCCGTTCAGGCCGCCGACGGAATTGAAGAGCACATAGTGAAGAAGAGAGAACTCCTCGGAATATAGCCCGTTTCTTCATCTCCTCCCTCCCAGTGAGTGTACCCCTCCCCCGGTGGGAGGGGTTTTTTATATTTGAACTAACAGGAGGTGGCGTGTCTGCCGTAGAGAGGGAGAAAGAGACGATAAGGAGAATGGTTGAGATTTACTGCTGGAAGAGGCACGGCAGAAGAAAGGGGGAGCTCTGCTCCGAGTGCCAATCCCTCTTAAACTACGCCTATAGACGGCTTGAACTGTGCCCTTTCGGTGAGGAGAAGCCGACCTGTAAGAAGTGCCCCGTTCACTGCTACGCCCCCTCAATGAGGGAAAAGGTAAAGGAAGTTATGAGGTTCAGCGGCCCGCGCCTTTTAATCTACGACCCCTTTGGCTGGCTTTTCCACGAGCTTAAAGATAAGCTCGCCTTCTTAAGAAGATAGCTCTCTTAGAGCTTGCGGGTTCTTTACCTTCACCTTATTTCTGCTCTTCTCAATAATCCCCAGCTCCTTTAACTTCCCGAGCATTCTTGAGACTGTCTCTTTCGTAAGCCCCAGCTCCATGGCCGCAATGTTTGTGCTAAACTCTACCTCATCTCTTCCCTCCTCAAATTTCCTTAGGATGTAGGAGGCAATCTTTGAAAGGGCGCTCTTTAAGGAGAGGCTCTCTATTACGCTCGTCAGGTACATTAACCTCTGTGCCATAACAGACATAAACTTCATTCCAATTTCCGGGTCTCTCTTCATAAGTTCAATGAATCCTTTTCTCGGGATTAAGACAATTTCCGACTCCTCTATTGCCTCTGCCCAGGCGGGGAAGTTCTTCCCGGTGAAGCTTGCTGCCTCTCCGAAGAGGGTAGGCTTATCAAAAATCCTTATTATCTGCTCTTTCCCTTTTGAGGTTTTATAGACTTTGACTTTTCCCCGTTTTAGTATGAAGAAGTACTCTCCCTTTTGAGATGGTGTAAAGATTATGTTGTTTTTGGAGTACCTCTTTACTACCGAGATTAAAGCAATCTCCTCAAGTTGTTTCTGATTGAGCTCCGAGAATAGGGGAATTTCCCTTAGGAATTCCATTTTCCCTCCTTTTTCTTTCAATTCTCGGGGGTTTTGAGGGAATTTTTAAGGCTCGGGGAGGGTTCCGATTTCCTTTAGAAAGAGCTCCGCAACTTTCAGGTCTTCGGGGGTAGTTATCTTTACGTTCCTGTAGTCTCCCGGAATTGAGACCACGGTGTAGCCGTACCTTTCAAGAAGTGCCGAGTCGTCGGTTACAAAGAGCTCCTCCCTTAAAGCTCTCTCGTGGCACTCAAGCAAGACTTCAAACTTGAAGAGCTGAGGAGTCTGGACGAGAATGAGCTTATCCCTGTTGAGAGTTCTCTCTACGAAGAAGTCCCCCGGCTCTAAGGGGGCTCCCACCTCCTTAACGGTCTCCTTTGGCTTTACCCCTAAGATTACCCCGTCTGCTCCGTAGTCGGAAAGGGCTATGACCATGTCGTTGACTGTTGCCAGCTCTACTACCGGCCTTACCCCGTCGTGGACTATTACCTCTTTTGGGGAGAGCTCTTTGGCCGCTGTTAACCCTTTATAAACCGAGCTCTGTCTCTCTTTTCCTCCGGGAACTACCTTCAAGAGCTTGGGGAACTTCCCCTTTAACTCCTCTCCCCTCCTTAAGTCCTCTTCGGGCAGGACGAGGACTATCCCGTCAATAAGCTCGCTCTTGTTAAAAACCCTTAAGGGGAACTCAATAATTTCCCTTCCGCCTATCTTGAAAAACTGCTTCTTTCCTCCGAAGCGCCTTCCTATTCCGGCGGCCGGAATTACGGCAACCCTCACTTTACTACCTCTTTTAACCTTCCGAAGATTATCTTCCCCGCCGAGGTCTGGAGAATGTTGTTTACCGCCACCTTAACCTTGTGGCCTATGAGGTGTTTGGCGTTGTCAACTACCACCATCGTTCCGTCGTCAAGGTAGCCTACCGCCTGATTTTTCTCTTTACCCTCTTTCACCAAGAAGATTACCAGCTCCTCCCCTACTGCTACTACCGGTTTAAGGGCGTTTGCAAGGTCGTTTATGTTGAGGATTTCAACTCCCTTAATTGTTGCAACCCTGTTGAGGTTGTAGTCGGTAGTTATCAGCTTTGCCTTTAACTTCCTGCACAGCTCAACCAACTTTGCGTCAACCTCTTTAATCCAGGGGAAGTCCCTTTCGTATATCTCAACCGGAGGCCTTTCAAGGGTTCTGATTTTTGCAACTATCTCAAGGCCTTTCTTTCCCTTCGTTCTGGTCAGGGGGTCTGTTGAGTCGGCAAGGTTCTGGAGTTCCTCAAGGACGAACCTCGGAATTATGATTTTTCCCTCAATAAAGCCCAGCTTCGCAATCTCGTAGATCCTTCCGTCAATTATTGCGCTGGTGTCAACTACTTTGGAAGTGCAGTAGAGGGAGCTCTCCTCCTTTAAGATTTCGGTTAAGGGCTTTTTCCTGCCTATCTCAACGGCGAGGAAGCCGAAGAGGTAGGGGAGCGTTATGAAGAGGATTTCCTGAAGGTAAGGAAAGTTTGTAAAGAGGGAGTAGAATGAAAGGGTAATTCCCTTTGCGAGCCACAGCCCTAAGAAGAAGCCGGCTGAAAATAGAAGTATCAACTTAACGGTAATTTTTTTCCTGAGGATGAACTGATAGAAAAGGAAGGCAGCAGCGGTTATGAAGATTCCCAAAATCAGCGATTGGGTTAGGGTGAAGCCGTAGTTCTTGAAGATAATCAGGGAGATAACTATGAGGGCGAGGAAAAAGCCCCCCAAGAGCTTACTCACGACTTCTTAACCTCTCTGAGGATTTTCCTGATTTTCTGCTTAACTTTCTTTACCGGTTCCCCGAGGGAGAGTGCAATCTCCTCAGAGAGTTTGTTGAAGGCCTCCTCTAACATTCTCTTTTCTGAATATGAGAGCTCCTTATCCTTAGAGCGGTAGGAGAGGTTCCTCACTACCGTTGCCAGCTCTTTAATGTCTCCGGTCTTTAGCCTGTCAACGTTAAGCCTGTGCCTTACAGTCCACTTCTCACTTATGTTTTTGGGAACTTCCGATAGATACTTGAAGATTTCTTCAATCTCCTCCTCTGAGAGGACGGGCCTTATTCCGGAGCCCTCAATTCCCATCTCGGGAACGAGAATTGACATGTTCTTCCCGATTAGGTTAATTCTGTAGTAAACGACCTTCTTTCCCCCTATTTCCCTCTCCTCCTTCCCCTCTATCACTCCTACTCCGTGGGGCGGATAGGCTACCTTATCTCCTATCTTGAACATTACAACTCCTAATGGGGTTTTCTGACTGGCACCTCCCCTTTCTTGGGCTCACCGTAGGGGATTGGAATGTACTGGACAGAGGTCTGACCCGAGGGCTGGTAGTAGAGCTCCATCAGGTCGTAAACCTCTTTGGGAACTTCCGTTGAGACCTTTAACCCCAGCTCCTTTATAATGTCAACCGTGAGGGGGTAGTCGTGGGTCCAGTAGCCTGAAGTAAGGAGCTCGGCCACCCTTTCGGCCTTTTCCCTCTCGTGGCCTTTTTGGATAAGAATCTTGACTATCGTATTCTTCATCTGTGCAAGGGCTTTCTCTGCAACGTCTGCCAGAATAAGGGTTTCGTCCTTTACGCTACCCTTATCCTCCTGAAACTTCTCCTTAACTGCCTTTATTATTGAGGGTGCCGGGAACTGTCCCAGCTGAGGGTCAAGGGGTCCCAAAACGGCGTTTTCGTCCATTACTATCTCGTCTGCCGCAAGGGCAATCAGCGTTCCCCCGCTCATTGCGTAGTGGGGGACTATTACCCTTACCGGGGCTTTGTGTTTTGCCAGTGCCGAAGCTATCTGGGTCGCCGCAAGGGCGAGCCCTCCAGGGGTGTGAATTATGAAGTCGATGGGCATGTTGTCAGGGGTCATTCTGATTGCTCTTAAAACTCTTTCTGAGTCCTCAATCGTTATAAACCTTACTAAGGGGAAGCCCATGAAGGCAAGGCGCTCCTGCCGGTGAATCATCGTTATTACTCTTGATTTCCTCTTCTTTTCAATCTCCCTGATTAACCTTAGTCTTGCCCACTCAAGGTTCTTCTGCTGGAAGAGGGGCCAGAGGGAGAAGAAGATTATGAGAAGCCAGAAGATGTCAAAGAAGCTGATTCCCGGTGCAGGTGCAGGTTGGGCCATATACAGCTCCAGTTAGGATTTATAAACAATTTTACCATTGTAAATTGTGAATTTCACTCTCCCCTGGAGTTTTCGGCCGAGAAAGGGGGTGTTCTTGCTCTTTGAGAGGATTAGCTCGGGAGTTAGGGTGTACTCCTCGTCGGGGTCAAAGAGGGTTATGTTTGCCCTTGCTCCCTCTTTTAGAGTTCCAATATCTCTTTTTCCGATTATCCTCGCCGGGTTGGTGCTCAGCTTTTCTACCATCTGGGAGAGGGTTAAGTAGCCATCCCTGACTAAGTTGAGGGAAAGGGGAAGGAGGGTCTGGAAGCCTATTATTCCGAAGGGAGCTCCGCAGAACTCAACGCTCTTTTCATCCTCCGAGTGGGGAGCGTGGTCTGTTGCGATTGCGTCGGCAAGGCCGCTTTTTAAAGCTTCTTTGCAGGCCTTCAGGTCCTCCTCGTCTCTCAGGGGAGGGCACATCTTTGCATTCGTGTTAAAGTCCCTTACCGCCTCCTCTGTGAGGGTGAAGTGGTGGGGGGTAATCTCGCAAGTTGCTCTTACTCCGGCCCTTTTGGCCTCCTCAATCGCCTTTAGAGCTCCCTTCGTTGAGACGTGGCAGACGTGAATGTGGGCTCCGGTTAGCTTGGCGATTACCAAATCCCTGATTGTTCCGATTTCTTCGGCCTCTTTCGGCATTCCGGGTATTCCCAAGAGGCTTGAGAGGTAGCCCTCGTTCATGTGGCCGCCGGCCGAGAGGGTTTTGTCCTCCGAGTGGGTAAAGACCGGAATCCCGAGGCTTCTTGCGTAGTCCATTGCATTTCTTAGGACTTTGCTGTCTTTGGGGGTCTCTCCGTCGTCGGAGATTGCAACTATCCCAGCCTTTACCATTAAGCCTATCTCGGCGAGCTCTTCCCCTTTTAGGCCTTTTGTAATTGCCCCGACGGGAAAGACATCACACAGCCCTACCTCTTGCGCCCTCTCAATTATGTAGCGGGTTATTGAGGGGTTATCGTTTACCGGCTCGGTGTTTGCCATACAGCAGACGGAGGTTATCCCTCCTGCAACCGCCGCGTTTGAGCCGCTCTCAATGTCCTCTTTCCACTCCTGACCGGGCTCCCTAAGGTGAGAGTGGAGGTCTATGAAGCCGGGAGTTAAGACGAGGCCGTCGGCGTCAATTACCTCAGAGGCTTCGGTTTTGTCTATCCTCTCGGCGAGCTTAACTACTCTGCCGTTTTCAATCAGAACTTCCCTCTTTCCCTCTACTTTCTGAGAGGGGTCAACTACAAGAGCTCCCCTTATTAAGAGCCTCATTTAGCCTCTCCGCTCTTTTGTTTGTGGCACCTTGAACAGTTCTTGGGGTCCTTTGCGCTGAATGCTTTGGTTCCGTTGTGGCACGCCCCGCAGTAATTACCTTCCCAGATATCCTTCATCGTAAACTTATCTGCTCCGAACTGCTTCTTAAAGAGCTTGGGGTGGCAGTAGGAGCAGTGTTGCTTTTTTGCCTTTACGTGGTAAACGTGGCTGAAGACCACGTCTCCCTGTTTATTCTTAAAGACCAAGTCCCTGTTTAAAACACCTCCCTTAAAGCAGCCTACAAGGAGGGCGGTGGCCAGAGCCCCCAAAAGGGCTACCCTTTTCATTGTATCTCCTCCTTCAGTTTTTCCAGCCTTCCGCACAGGAGGGAGAGAACTACCATTCTAACCGCAAGCCCCATCTCAACCTGCGGGAAGATTAAAGACCTATCCCCGTAGGCCACCTCCCCTGTTATCTCAACCCCTCTGTTGAAGGGGCCTGGGTGGAGAATTACTGTTTCGGGGCGGAGCTCCTTTAACCTCTTCCTGTTAATTCCGAAGAGCTCCGCATACTCCCTTATTGAGGGGAAAGTCTTCTTTGCGTTTTGCCTTTCAAGTTGAATTCTCAGGAGGATAACGGCGTCGGAAACCTCCCTTACCTCCTCAAAGGAGTTTAGCTTCTTTACGCCTAAGGCTTCCGGAACTCTGGGCATCATCGGTGAGGGGCCGTAGATGAAGACCTCAGCTCCCAGCTCCTTTAAGAGAATTGCGTCCGAACGGGCGACCCTGCTGTTTGCTATGTCCCCTAAAATCGTTATCCTCTTACCCTCTAAACTTCCGAAGTGCTCGGTTAAAGTTGCACAGTCAAGGAGTGCCTGAGTGGGGTGCTGGTGCCTTCCGTCTCCAGCGTTAACCACTGCCGCCCTTACGAACTTCTGGGCAAAGTGGGGAGCTCCCTCACAGGGGTGCCTCAGAACTATTACGTCGGGGTGCATCATGTCAAGGTTCTTTACAGTATCTACTAAGCTCTCTCCCTTCTTTACAGAGCTGACGGAAGTTGAGATGTTTATTACGTCTGCAGAGAGGAACTTCCCCGCCTTTTCAAAGGATGAGCGGGTTCTCGTTGAGGGCTCAAAGAAGAGGTTTACTACGCACTTACCCCTCAGGGCTGAGAACTTTTTCCTTCCCTCCCTGAGAGCTTTCCTTACCGAGAGTGCTGAGGAGTAAATCTCTTTAAAGAGCTCCCTTGTAATCTGCCCTGCCGAGAGGAGATTTTTCATCTAAGCCCTCTCAAGGGTTTTTGCAACCAGCTTTATTGCTTCCCTTACTTCAACTGCGAGCCTATGGGCTTCAAGGCCTTCACACTCTGCAAGCTCCCTTGCCGCCTTTGAAACTCCCTTAAACCCTTCGGGGCTTACGTAGAGGATTGAGGAGCGCTTTATAAAGTCGTAAACCCCTAAGGGGGAGAAGAACCTCGCACTTCCTCCGGTAGGTAGAACGTGGTTGGGGCCTAAAACGTAGTCTCCCAAACTCTCGCAGGTATGGTGGCCCAGAAAGATTGCCCCTGCGTGCTTTATGTGGTCAAGGAGGGCAAAGGGCTCCTTCGTCGCAACTTCAAGGTGCTCTGGAGCAATCTCGTTTGCAACCTGGCAGGAGTGGTAGATGTCTCTCGTGAGGAAGACCGTTCCGAAGTTCTCAATGGACTTTTCGGCAATCTCTCTCCTTTTGAGTTTTGAGAGCTTTTCCTTTACGGCCTCTACCGTTTCCTGAGCTATCTTGTCGTCGTGGGTTACGAGGAAGGCCCCTGCAAGCTCGTCGTGCTCGGCCTGAGAGAGGAGGTCTGTTGCAACCCAGTCGGGGTTTGCAGTTTCGTCTGCTATTACGAGGATTTCGCTGGGGCCTGCAACCATGTCAATGTCAACGGTTCCGAAGAGGAACTTCTTTGCAAGAGCTACGAAGATGTTCCCCGGCCCCACAATCTTGTCAACTTTGGGCAGGCTCTCGGTTCCGAAGGCTATTGCTGCAACTCCGTGGGCTCCGCCTACCCTGTATATTTCGTCAACTCCTGAGAGTTTTGCGGCAACGAGGGTGTAGGGGTTAATCTCAAGGGTTCCAACTGCCGGGGTAATCATTACGATTTTCTCAACTCCGGCAACCTTTGCCGGAACGACGTTCATAACCACCGACGATGGGTAGGAGGCCTTACCTCCGGGAACGTAAACCCCAACTTTTTCAAGTGGAGTTACCTTCTGACCGAGAATTATTCCCGGCTCGGTAGTAAAGTAAGAGTTCTCCTTCTGGTGCTCGTGAAACTTCTTAACCCTTTCTACGGCAAACTTTAAAGCTTCTAAAACTTCTGGAGGGACTTTTTTGAAGGCCTCGCTAATTTCCTCTTCCGAGATCTTAACGTTTTCGGGGGTGAGCTCTACTCTATCAAACTTCTTTGCGTAGGAGAAGACTGCGCTGTCTCCGTACTTCCTTACGTTTTCAATTATTTCAAGGACTGACTGGGCAAACTTGCTCTCTAAGCCCTGACCTCTGTTTTTGATTCTGATGAGCTCCGGCTCCCTCTCCCATCCATCTTTCCTGAGGTTAACAATCTTCATAACCCTGCTCCTGGTTAAAAGTTGAAGAAATTATAGCAGGGTTAGCAGGGTTATAGGTTGTTAATTATCTCCTCTGTGGTTTTCGGCTTTGAGATGAAGTAGCCCTGAAGGTAGTCTATTCCCTCCTACTTTAGGATTTTTGCCGCTTCCTGCTCCTCTATGAGAGTTGTTGGGCAATTTTTAAGATAAACTTTGCACTAATCCTTCCCTACAGGCAGACAGAAGGAGTAGGTAATAGTTCTTGATTCCTCAGGACTAACAGAGGGTTTCCTTATATGGTAGTTTTTGGGTCTTCTTTTGGTGACAGAGTTTGTCTTCTCCGGTGTATGTAGTTTTGTATGAGTTTGAGTACTTGTTGGAAGTTGATCGGAGAGAACCCTCCCGCTACCTTTGACACAGCCTTCTGAATACAATATTATTAATGGGCTATGAGGTTTAAGAAGCTAATCGTCGGTCTTGTTTTTTTAACGGTCTTTACTTGTGGCTACACGCCTGCGGGGTACTCCTTTTCCTTTGAGAGCTCCCCGAAGGTTGAGATTACTTTAAAGAAAGTTCATGAAGAATCACTTTCTGAGCAGGAGCTTGAGAGGAGAGGTGAGGGGAGCTCAACCCCCCTGATTTATTCATTTTTAGTAAAGATTGACCACCGCTTCTACTCATCCCCTCCGAGGGCTTCACCCTAAACTCCTCCGGTTTTACTCCCGGTTCTTTTTCCTAACTAAAACTGTCTGCTGGAGGAGAAAGATGATTAATGCCGTTTTAACCAAAATTTTTGGAAGCAGGAACGAAAGGATAATAAAGAAATTAAAGCCCATAGTTGAGAAGATTAACTCCCTTGAGAAGGAGTTTGAGAAGAAGAGCAAAGAAGAGCTCCAGTCTCTAACAGCAAAGTGGCGCTCCGAGATTGAAAAACTTCCAACAGCCGAGGAGAAGTTTAGCTACATGGACAAGATTCTCCCCGAGGCCTTTGCCGCTGTAAGGGAAGCCGCAAAGAGAACCCTCGGAATGCGCCACTACGACGTTCAGCTAATCGGCGGAATAGTCCTCCATCAGGGGAAAATTGCCGAGATGAAGACCGGTGAGGGTAAGACCTTAGTGGCAACCCTTCCTTCTTACCTTAACGCTCTTGCAGGTAAAGGCGTCCACGTAGTTACCGTTAACGACTACCTTGCAAAGAGGGACGCCGAGTGGATGAGGCCCGTTTACAACTACCTCGGCCTTACAGTTGGCTATCTCCAGAACCAGATGGAGAAGGAAGAGCGCAAGGAGATGTACTCAAGGGACATCACCTACGGAACAAACTCCGAGTTCGGCTTTGACTACCTGCGGGATAACATGGTTTTCTCTAAAGAGGATAAAGTCCAGAGGGAGCTTTTCTACGCAATAGTTGACGAGGCCGACTCAATCCTCATTGACGAGGCCAGAACCCCTCTGATTATTTCGGGGCCATCTGAGGAGAGCGTTGACGTCTACTACATTGCCGACGCGATAGTCCGCCAGCTCCAAAAGGAGAGGGACTTTAAGGTAGAGGAGAAGACAAAGACTGCCGTTCTAACTGACGAGGGAATCAGGAGGGTTGAAGAGATAGTTAAAAAAATGACGGGAATGAAGGAGTTTAACCTCTACGACCCCAAGTTCTCCGATCTCCTCCATGCAATAATCCAGTCCCTCCGGGCCCACCACCTCTTTAAGAGAGACGTTGACTACGTAGTTAAAGACGGAAAAGTAATAATCGTTGACGAGTTTACCGGAAGAATAATGCCGGGAAGGCGCTGGAGCGACGGTCTTCATCAGGCAGTAGAGGCAAAAGAGGGGGTAAAGATTGAGGCCGAGAACCAGACCCTTGCAACGATAACCCTCCAGAACTACTTCAGGCTCTACAAAAAGCTTGCCGGTATGACAGGAACTGCCGAGACAGAAGTTGCTGAGCTCAAAGAGATTTACGGCCTTGACGTTGTCGTAATTCCGACAAATAAGCCCGTAATAAGGAAAGACCATCCTGACCTGATTTTTAAGACCAAGAAGGCCAAGTTTGAAGCCGTAATAAGGGAGATTGAGAAGAACTACAAAATCGGCCGCCCCGTTCTGGTCGGAACCAACTCAATTGAGGACTCGGAGTACCTCTCAAGGCTCTTAAAGAAGAGGGGAATTCCCCATCAAGTTCTAAACGCCAAGTACCACGAGAAGGAGGCCGAAATAGTTGCTCAGGCCGGAAGGCTCGGCGCAGTTACGATAGCTACCAACATGGCCGGTAGGGGAACCGATATTCTCCTGGGCGGAAACCCGGAGTTCCTTGCGAAAAGGGAGCTTAAGGAAAAAGGAATAACCCCTGAAAAGGTGGGACAGGAAAAGTACGAGGAGATTTACAGGGAGACTTTAAAAAAGTACAAGGAGATTACCGAAAAAGAGAAGGAGAAGGTTAAGGAGCTCGGCGGTCTTTACATAATCGGAACCGAGAGGAATGAGTCAAGGAGGATTGACAACCAGCTCAGGGGTCGTGCAGGAAGACAGGGAGACCCCGGAGAATCAAGATTCTTCCTCTCGTTAGAAGATAACCTCTTAAGGCTCTTTGGCTCAGACAGGATAAAGAAGATGATGGAGATAATGAACGTACCCGAAGATGAGCCCATAACCCATAAGATGGTTAGCAAGGCCCTTGAGAACGCCCAGAGGAGGGTTGAGGAGCAGAACTTCCAGATTAGGAAGAGGCTCCTTGAGTACGACGAGGTCTACAACGTTCAGAGAAAGGTTATCTACGAGCAGAGGAACAAGATCCTTGAGGGAGAGAACTTTAGGGAGGAAATCTTAGGCTTTTTTGAAGACATAGCCTGGGAGCTTGTTGACCTCTTTGCCCCCGAAAACGTCCTTCCCGACGAGTGGAACCTGAGAGACCTTAAAAAGACCCTTGAAGCCCGTTTCGGTTTTGAGTTCCCGATACCAGAAAACTACAACCAGCTTGTGAGCCTTCAAGTTGAGGGTGCCTTTGACGACAGGGAGAAACTTGCCAAACTCATCTACGATACTCTCGTTGAGAAGTATCAAGAGCTTGAGAAGTTAGTAGGAGAGGGACAGCTGAGGGAAATTGAGAGAATGGTGATGCTTGACCGCCTTGACCACTACTGGCGGGAGCACCTGAGGGCCCTTGACCACATCAAGGAGAGCATCGGTTGGAGGGGCTACGGCCAGAGAGACCCGGTTGTTGAGTTTAAGAAAGAGGCCTTCCTCCTCTTTGAAGACCTGATTTCCAACATAGAGAACGGCGTTGTTGACTCCCTCTTTAACTACTACAGGTACGTAAAAGAGCAAGTTGAGGCTGAAAGGGAAGGGGCTTCTGCCCTCCATCAGGTATAATTAACGGGGGTACTGGAGGAGGAGAACTTGAGGAGATTACTGGTTTCCCTTACGCTCGTCTTTGCTTTTGCTCTTCCCGCTCAGGCCGACGTTTACCGGGTAAGGCCCGGAGATTCCCTCTATAAGATTGCGAGGAAATTTCACACAACCGTTGCGAAAATAAAGAGGTTAAACGGTTTAAGGAGCAACAGGATAAGGGTCGGTCAGAAATTGATTATCCCCGGCACGAGACACACTCCCTCCTGGTACAGGAAGTTTAAGCCGAGGAAGAGTAGTGAGACGATTGCTTTCCTTGAGAGAAAGTCGGAGCAGGTTCTGAGCTCCCAGATTGTTGAGAGCGAGATTAACCCCTTAACCGAGATTGTCTATAGGGAGGCGGAGGAGCTTGCTCAGGTTCTTTCAACTCCTTTGAACGTTAAGTACGACAACTGGAGCCTCTCTATCCTCAACGACCCTGAGTATAAGGGAGCTCTCTTCAAACTCCTTGCAGAAATCTTTAAGAACTTAAAGAACACCCCTTATGTTTTCGGCGGGAACAACCCTCGTTTCGGCCTTGACTGTTCTTCATTTACCATGTACGTCTACAGGAAGTTAGGAATTAACCTTCCCAGAACGGCAAGAGCTCAGTTTAACATAGGAGTTCCCGTTGACATCAAGAACCTGAAAGTGGGAGATTTGGTTTTCTTCAGGACTTATGCCCGCTATCCCTCCCATGTGGGTATCTACATAGGGAACGGAAAGTTTATCCACTTCTCCTCAATGTTCCACGGTCTCGCCATTTCCTCCTTGAGCGACAAATACTTCAGGAGAAGGTTCATCGGTGCAAAAAGGGTCTTAAGCGAAAAGAGGGTAAAGAAAATACTCTACGCAATGGGTAGCAAGACCGAATAAGAACGGAGGTAGTGCGATGAACACCAGACAGCTTCTAAGGAGTGCAGCCGCTGTAATTTTTACTGCAGGGCTCTTTACCTCTCAGTCCGCCCTTTCTCAGGAGGCTACTCCTCAGGACTACAGAGTTGCAGAGTCCCTTCAGAGGGTATTTGAGGCCGTTGCTGAGAAAGTTAAACCTGCCGTTGTCAACATCAGTACCGTTTCGGAGATTAAGTTTAGCCACCCTCCGATTCCTCCTCAGTTTAAGGACTTCTTCCACGACTTCGGCTTTCCTTTTCCTGATTTCCCCCGGGAGTTTAAAACCCGCTCCCTTGGTTCGGGTTTCATTGTTAAAGTTGAGGACGGCTGGGCTTACATCCTTACCAACAACCACGTAGTTGCGAAGGCCAAGAAAATAAAGGTCAAACTGAGCGACGGCTCAGTTTACAGGGCCGAGGTAGTGGGAAAGGACCCTAAGACCGATGTTGCTCTAATCAAGATTAAAGTGGGGAACAAAAAAGTTCCTACAGTTGAGCTGGGAGATTCAAGCAAAATCAAAGTAGGGGAGTTCGTTATAGCAATCGGGAACCCTTACGGTCTTAACTGGACCGTGACTCACGGGATTGTCTCAGCCAAGGGCAGGCACGGTTTGGGTCTCAATCCGATTGAGAACTTTATCCAGACCGATGCTGCAATCAACCCCGGAAACAGCGGCGGTCCCCTGTGTGATATCTACGGAAGGGTTATCGGCATAAATACGGCTATTGTCAGGAATGCTCAGGGTCTCGGTTTTGCAGTTCCCATAAACATTGCCAAAAAGGTTATGAACGACCTTCTCAAGTACGGTAAGGTCGTAAGGGGCTGGTTGGGAGTTTACATTGAGGATATCTCTCCCTCTTTGGCCAAGAAGTTCGGAGTTAAAGAGGGAGTGTTGATTACTAAGGTTATGCCCGGCAGCCCTGCCGAGAAAGGAGGACTAAAGAGCGGAGACATTATTGTTGAGTTTAACGGTGAACCCATTAAGAACGTTGCAGACCTTCAGCTTAAGGTTATAAACACCAAGCCCGGTGAGAAAGTAAGGATTACCGTTATCAGGGACGGTGAGAGGAAGACTTTAACCGTTAAAATCGGTCAGATGCCCGGCAGTGAAAACCTTGCTTCTATTGATTTAATGTCTAAATTTGGTTTTTCCGTTCAGCCCCTGACCCCAGAGCTAAAGAGCAAGCTCGGAGCTCCCAAGTGGATTAAACACGGCCTCGTGGTTACCGAGGTTAAGCCCGGCTCTGTAGCCGACGATGCCGGCCTCAGGGAGGGCGACATTATCGTCCATGCAGGTATAACTCCGAAGGATTTGAAACCTGTGAAAGATGTTGACGACCTCCTTGAGGTGGTTAGAAAGGCCGGAGACTCGGGAGTTCTCTTAAAGGTTGTTAGGGGTGAAGGAGTCTTCTATGCAGTTTTAAATCCTGAAGAGTAGGAGAGGTAGAATGGAAGAGAAAGAGTTCCTCTTTGAAGATGAGGAGAACATAGACATTGACAATATTGACGTTCAGGGGGAGGAGTCTTCCCTCTCCCTCTTTGAGCAGGAGATAGACCCTTCCTTAATTGAGTCCTTTGTTCCTGATAAGGACTCCCTTGATGCCTTTTTAAAGTCTATCTCCAAGATTCCTCTCCTCACCAGGGAAGAGGAGATAGAGCTTGCCAAAAGGGCAAAGGCCGGTGATAAGGAGGCTTTAAAGAAGCTTGTTGAGTCAAACCTAAGGTTTGTCGTAAGCGTTGCGAAGAAGTACCTCGGTTGCGGCCTTCCTCTTCACGACCTCATAGCGGAGGGGATTTTAGGCTTAATTGAGGCCGCAAGGAGGTTTGACCCGGATAAAGGGGTTAAGTTTATCTCCTACGCCGTTTGGTGGATTAGACAGTCTATAATGCAGGCACTTGCCCAGCAGACGGGAGCCGTAAAGATACCGGTAAAGCAGGCGGTTTTAGTAAATAAGATTACCCGCTCCTACGGGGAGCTCCTGAAAAAGCTCGGCAGGGAGCCGACCATTGAGGAGCTTGCAGAGCACGTAGGAATGGAGCCCAAGGAGGTTGAGAGGCTCCTCTCAATTTGCCAGGTTCCTCTCTCCCTTGATACTCCGATAGGAGACGAAGAAGATACTACTTTTAAGGACTTCTTAAAGGGTGAGGGAACGGCAGAAGTTGAAGAGAAAGTAGTTCAGGAGGAACTCAAGCAGAGTATTCAGGAGATGCTTGAGCAGTTAACCCCTCAAGAGAAGAAAATAATCATTATGCGTTTCGGCCTTGACGGAAACGAGCCGAAAACCCTGAGGGAAATCGGCGAGAAGCTCGGCATAAGCCGTGAGAGGGTTCGCCAGCTTGAGACGAGGGCCAAGAAGAAGATGAGAGAGTACGCCATGAGGAAGAAACTTAACGTTTTTCTGAACTAACCCCTTTTTGCTCCTCCCCTCTTTCCTTCTTTCGGGAGGAGAGCTCCTCCCTCTTCTTTATTAAAACCTTCTCCTCTTTTTCCTCTTTGGGAACCGCAACCTCAAGGTAGATTTCAACCCTTCTGTTTCTTGCCTGAAGAATGGGGTTATTCCAAGTATAAAGAGGCCTTACCGCATCATACCCTACGGCTACAACCTTTCTCGGGTCAACCCCTTTAGAAATCAGGTACTTTGCAACCGTAGTCGCCCTTAGGATTGATAAGTCCCAACTGTCGTTTATCCCCTTAATAGGGACGGTCGGCTCGTCCTTACTGGTGTGTCCCTCAATCCTAACCCTGTAGTTCCCCTTTAACTCTTTTATAACTTGAGCAATTTGGTCAAGAGCTCTCTTTGCCTCGGGCGTAAGCTCTACCGAGTTCTTCTTGAAGAGAACCTTGTTAAAGAGCCTGACCATAACGTACTGTTGGGTGACAACTATCTGGTATCCGTAAACCGGAAGTAGTCTCTTAATCAGCTTCTTAATCTTCTTTGCAATGTCCTCAGTGTAGATTTGAATGGGCTTTACGATTGAAATCTGCTCAAAACTCTTCGCCTTCTCTCCTTGAAAATAGGAGAGGAACTTTATAGCCTTTGTTATGTCAAGGGTTGACATTGAGTAGAGGAGAATAAAGAAAGTGAGGAGAAGGGACATCAGGTCGCTGAAGCTCGTCAGCCACGCCGGTGCCGTTTTACACTCTTCCTTCTTTCTCCTTGCCATACCTCTCCTACATGGGCAGGTGAATTACTATTTCAATCCGTCTGTTCTTTGCTCTTCCCTCCAGGGTTGTATTAGGAGCTATCGGGTGGTACTGACCGCAGCCTGCAGCCGAAAGTTTCTTCGGGTTGTAGCCGCACTGGAGAAAGAGCCTCAAAACTGCCGTTGCTCGTGCGGCCGAGAGCTCCCAGTTTGAGGGGAAACGGCCGCTCCTTATGGGGGTGTTATCCGTATGTCCCTCAATGGTTATCGGTAAATCAAACTCTTTTAACTTCTTGCACAGCTCCATAATCAGGGGAATTGTCTCGGGGTAAGGTTTATCGCTTCCGGGAGGAAAGAGTTTATCGGTATTAATTCTGAGTCTGATGCTCTGACCGTACTTTGCTATCTCTGATGGAACTCCCATTCTCCTCAAACTCTCCCTAATCTCGTGGAGCTTCTCCTCTATGGCCTTTCTGCTCCTCATCTTCGGGTACATGTTGGGCATCTGAACGGGAATATTTTTTCCCCTGATTACCCTCTCCTCGTAAACGACGTAGTGGCCTCCGAAGGCCTCAATTATTCCCTTAATCGCCTGATAGAACTTCTCTAAGGAAATCGTTGACATTGAGTAGAGGAGAATGAAGAAGGTGAGGAGGAGGGACATCAGGTCGCCGAAACTTGTAAGCCAGGCCGGAGGAGCTTTACACTCCTCCTTCTTCTTCCTTGCCATTTACTTAACCCTCTTCCACTTCCACTCCGAAAAGACCGGCAAGTTTCTGCCTCAGTATGTTGGGGTTTACCCCTTTCTCTATCGCTTCTGCCGTTAAGAGGTAAGCCTCAAGGAAGAGCATTCTTAAATCTTTGTAGTACTTGAGTTTCTTTGAAACGGGTATGCAGAGAGCGTTTGCCAGTATTGCTCCGTAGAGGGTTGTAATCATAGCTACAGCCATTCCAGGACCCAGTGCCGAGGGGTCGGAGAGGTTCTGAAGCATCTGAATCAGACCGATTAGCGTTCCAATCATTCCGAAGGCCGGGAAGAGGTCTCCCAAACTCTCCCAAACCGCAACCTCTGTTGAGAGCTTCTGCTCTATCTGTGCCATTGAGGCTTCGGCCGTACTCTTAATTTCCTCAATCTCAAGGCCGTCAATTAACATTCTCATTATTCCGCCGAAGAAGGGGTCCCTGGCGTAAAAGTTATCAATATCTGCCTCAAGGGCCAAAATCCCCTCCTTCCTTGCCTTTTTGGCTATGTCTGTCAGGAAGTCAATTACCTCAATTGGGTTGGGAAGTCCGGGGTTTAGGGCTTTAAGAACTGCCTTCAGGCCGTTTATAAACTCCCCCATCGGGAAGCCGGCCATTCCGGCGGTAATTCCGCCTCCCACCGTAATAAGCAGAGAAGGAATGTTAATAAAGGCTCCCGGGCTGCCTCCGATGACTATAGAGGCAATAATGAGAAGGAACGCACCGCTTATACCTATCAGGGTGGCTATGTCCATATCTTCACCACCTATGCTGTTGTATCAATGATTCACTGTTCAAATAGAGGGGAAGGACGACCCTAAAGGTCAAAAACCTTCCCCGGGTTCAGTATGTTATTGGGGTCAAGAGCCCTCTTAACCGCCTTCATCTTCTCAAGGGCTTCTCCCACCTCCAGCGGTAGAAATTCCTTTTTCATCCAGCCTATCCCGTGCTCACCCGAAATTGAGCCCTCAAGGGAGAGGGTAAGCTCAAAAACTTCCCTTACGGCTTTCTCCACCTTCTCCTCTTCGTTAGGCTCGTACATAAAGTTAACGTGTATGTTGCCGTCCCCGGCGTGGCCAAAGTTAACTACCATCAGGTTATACTTATCGGCTATTTCGTAGACCTTTTTAATCAGCTCCGGGATTCTGTTTCTGGGTACTACCACGTCCTCATTTATCTTTTTAGGCTTCAGTTGAACAATTGCCGGTGAAACCGCCCTCCTCGCCTGCCATATGGCTTCCCTTTCTTCGGGGGTGGTTGCTTTTCTTATCTCCTCTGCTCCGGCCTTTTTGCACACCTTAATTACCCTGTTTATCAGCTCGTCAACTACGGCCTCATAGCCGTCAACCTCAATTACGAGTAATCCCTCGGCATAAGTCGGTAGCCCTATCTTTGCAAAGTTCTCAACTGCGACTATTGAGTTCTTGTCAAGGAACTCACAAGCGGTGGGGATAACTTTGTTCCTGAACATGTCGGCGACGGCTTGGGCCGCCTGCTCTACTTTGGGGAAGACGGCCATTGCCGTTCTTACCGCTTCCGGTGAGGGTATCAGCTTCAGGTATGCCTTTGTTATAAAGGCCAGTGTCCCTTCAGAACCGACAATTAGGTCTTTAAGGTTGTATCCTGCTACCGACTTAACCGCCTTTGAGCCGACCTTGGTAACTGTTCCGTCGGCGAAAACCACCTCAAGCTGCATTACGTAGTCTTTTGTTACTCCGTACTTTACACATTTCGGCCCGCCGGCGTTCTCGGCAATATTCCCCCCGATTGTTGAGTACTTGTAGCTTGAAGGGTCGGGCGGGTAGAAGAGCCCCCTCTTCTCTACCTCCTTCTGAAGCTCGTAAGTTACCACTCCCGGCTCTGTCAGAACCGCAAGGTTATCCTCGTCAATTTCAATGATTCTGTTCATCTTCTCGGTAGAGATAACAATTCCCCCTTCCAGCGGAGCAGCCCCTCCCGTTAGCCCCGAGCCCGCTCCCCGGGGGTAAACCGGTATCCTCTCTTCATTTGCGAACGAGAGGATTTTTGACACGTCTTCCGGCGTTTCCGGGAAAACTACTACGTCGGGGACTCCCTTATACCCCGTCGGCGTTCCGTCGTAAGCGTAAGAAAGCCTCCAGCCCGTGGAATCTTTGACTTTATCTTTTCCTATTAATTTGGATAGGTACTTTGAGACTTTGTCAGCTTTGAGCATTGCTCCTCCTTAATAAGAGGGGATTAAGCTGAAATTTATTCTTCTTCTTCTGCTTTGTCTTTTAGGTAGAAGGGCATTTTTGAAAGGAGGAATCTGTAAGCGTTAATAGGTCTTCCAGCAAGCTGGCCTACGTCTCTCGTCCACGGAGAGAGAGAGTAGTAGCCTACCTGTTTAGTATCCTTTGTGCTGAACATTCTCAGGGGAACGGCTACGAAGACGCCTTTGTCCCTGTAGTTTTTGTTAAATGAAGAGAAGTCTGACGTATCGGAGTAAGTGTACCAGAAGCCGACTTCAAACCCTTTAACAACTCTTGAGATTTGGAACCTTACTCCTTTATCGCCTGCTAAGAACCTTCCTGCCTTTACTGAGATGTGCATTTCCGGATATTTTGTTACGTAGTTTATCCCGGCGTAGAGGTCGTGAAAACCGTAGTTTCTTAGTTTAAACGGGTCTTCCGAGTCCCTCTTTCTTACCCAGTCTCCTCCGATTAGGAGTGCTGTTCTTCCGTCTCTCAAGAAGTGGATAATGTCTCCGCCTACCCCGGCGTACATTAGTTCGTTGTAGCCTGCCGATATACCTACGAAGGTTCTATCTGCAACGGGGCTGATGTAGGTAATTGCAAGGGTTGATATGTCCGGGTGTTTGTTGTTGAGGTATTTGTCTATGTCACTTCTGACCGGCTTTTCCATTAGGGGCGGAATTACCGAAGAGATGTTATTCCTTATGGGGAGTATTGCAGATGCCGAAAGGTAGAAGTTGTTAAAGAGGTATTCCTTGATTCCTACGTCGTAGCTGAGCTTGTATTTGAAGGCTCCTGAGGGGTCGTTAAGGAATGTCCTGAGCTTGATTGCTCCCCAGTATTTGGGTTTGGCAACCGTTATTTCTTCTCTCGGAGTAAAGGGAGGGGCTATTCTATATGTGGCGTTTGAAAGGAACTCTTCAAAGGTCAACTCTCCTTTTAGGTAGTCATTTATAACTTTGGCGGGAACGGTTATTTCAGTTACGGGAATGTTATCCTTTTTAAGGATAAACTTTACTCTGTAAACGCCGGGAATGTAGACTACCCTAAATATTGACAGGATTTTCTTCAGAGCTACTGATTCATAAAAGTAGGTATCGTTAGAGTACTCTATCACCAAGGTAGAGCCCGTCAGGTAAACCTCTGGATAACTGAAACCGAGTCTTTTTAAGGCCTTTTCAAAAAAGAGGGTCTGTTTATTGGAACGTATTAACTTTAAGTCCTCTTTAGAGAGTATAAAGTACCTGGGCTTGTGGGGAAGCCAGAGCTTTCCCATGGGCATATTAAAGTTAACGTTGAGGGAAAGCTCCTCACCCCTCTGGAATGAGCCCACCAGTTGAAGCCAGGAGAGGGGTTGCCACTTTAATCCGAAGTTCCATTTACTTTTAACGCTGTCTATTCCCTTTAACTTCTCCGGCTTTATCGGTGAGTACTCGGTTATAAACGAAAGCTTCGGGTGTAGGAGCACCTCGGTTCCGAAGAAGAAGCCGTCAATTACTCCGTCTGCGTAGCCCACTGTGACGTTTTGGGGAAGCAGGGAGTCTATGTACTTGGTTATGACGAGGTACTTTGTTTCAAATAATTTCGTTCCGTGGAAGTCGTCCCACCCGACCGCTATTGCCGGAAACTTTTCGTTTTCCGGAAGAATTTGGTATTTGGCAAAAAAGGCTTTGTCCTTATAGGAGCCGTAGCCGGACCAGATTCCTTTTGAAAGGTGTATGTTCCTTATTTCTGTAATTACTCCTCCCAGCTCAAGGCCGGGAAAGAAACCGACGTTTCCGTAAACCCTTAAGTAGGGGTAACTGTATGAAGAACCGAACTTTAAGTGGCCGTCTTGGACGGTGTAAGCAGTCGGGTTTATTAACAGGCCGGTTCTGCCGAAGTTTGAAGTAATTTCGTCAGGGAAGGCCTTATCAGATATTAAAAGGGTTGCTAAAATTGACGCTGTTAGTAAACCGAGAACTTTTTTCTTTACCCCCAATCCTGTCTCCAGTTAAACCCCCCCCAGAAGGGGGAGGTACTTTGTTAGTGGTGGGCAGGCGTTGCGTGGGCAGGCGTAGTACCGTTGTCAGAATCAGAAGTGGCCGTTGCTGCCACAACCGAAGCTGCCACTACAGCTCCTGCTGCAACAAGAGCTGCCGTTGTTGCGGCTCCTGCTGCGGCTGCTCCTACTGCAGCTCCTGCTGCGGCCGCCCCTGCTCCTACACCGGCTCCTGCGGCTCCAGCAGCAGCACCTGCACCAGCACTACTTCCTGCAGCACCCGCTCCTACAGCTGCTTCTGTTGCCGAAAAGGCTGCCGGTGAAAGGCAGAGGCTCATAGCTATGAGTGCTCCCAGTAGCTTTTTCATCTCTCCTCCTCCATTGCTTTACGCGTTTAAATATATTATCAGAGATTTGAAATTGTGTAAATGGTCAATGCCGACTGGTAGATTATCTGTACTACGTCCTTTATCAACGGTCTCCACATTATCGGTACTTTTATCTCTGTCGGGACTATAACCGCATCTCCCGGTTGAAGTTTGTAGTCAAGTATGGAGTTCTCGGAGTTGCCCCAGACAAACCGCTTCTTTTTACTATCCCACTTTATCAGGTGGCCACCTTCTCCCGAGGAAACGGTTGTTCCGTTTGCTTTAATTACAAATATGTTCTCCTTGTCGGCATCTCTTGTAAGGCCTCCTGCGAGGCTTATGGCCTCCCTAACCGTTAGACCTTTCTGATGGACAAAGGCAGAGGGGTTGTAGACCTCTCCGAAGACGAGAATGCTTTGGGGTTTCTTAGGAATGTATATCCTGTCGCCGTCTTCAAGGAGTATGTTGTAGGGAGAGTTCTTGAGCTCTTCAAGGTTGTGAGGAACTATAACTCCGGCTATCCTTCCGGTAACTTGGCTCTTTTCAATCTCCTCAAGGAGTTTTCTCTTGGCCTCGTAGGCCGCCTGGCGGGCTCTGAGCTCTTCGCTTGTAAGGTCGGACTGCATTACTCCAGCCTCTTCCTTCTCAAGCTGTTGCCTCATGAGGTTGATTGCCTGGGCCAGCTTTTCTCTCTGCATCTCTTCAACGGACTTCCTCAGGATAACAATTCCCTCAGGGTAAGCATTGGGGAGGAAACCACCGGCTTGTTTGAGGATATCGTAAAGGGTTGTTTTGTCTCCTATCTTGTAAACTCCCGGGTGTTTTACATAGCCTGATATCTGAACCTTCTCTACGGCCTCTTCGGGTTTAACTTTTACTACTACCAGTCTGTCCCCCGGTTTGAGGGTAAACTGGGTTTCGGGAGTTTTCTTAACCAAGATGTCGTAAAGGAAAAAGCTGGCTTTTGTTTTCTCTTTTTTCTCCTTTGAAGAGAGAGGCTGAGAACTTTCCTTCTCCTTCCTGAGAACTATCACCTTCAAGTTCTTTATGCTATCAGTAAACTGTGCTGAGGTAAGGGCTTCCGCGAGGGTTATTTCCGGATGGTAAGGTACGTAGTAGGACCTTTTAACTTCTCCTGAAACGAGAATCGGTTTATAGAGGTATTTGGGATAGAACCTTACGGTATCAAGTTTATGGAGAGTTATGTCCTTTTTGCCCTTCACTATGTCAATAGGAGCAAACCTTATGATTTTCACTATGTCAAGGGTTTCTGGGTCTCTCCGCTCAATCTCTCCGTAGTAGAGGTTCGTGTTCTCCGTAATTCTGTCGGATGTTAAAATCTGGGAGAGCTTTAACCCTTTCCTGTAGGCGTAAACTCCCGGGTACTTAATTTTTCCTTCAAGGACTACCACGTCCTTTATGCTGTTGAAGTTAACCGCCTTTACGTTTCCTACCTTGAAGAAGGTTATCTTATCTGCCGGTTTGAGCTCAATGTCGTAAGTATTCTTAAAGACGTCTCTGGGAGCAAAGGTTATATACTGGGGAGGTGTTCCCGGGGGGAACTGTCTGGTTATCAGGGCAAAGTCCATGCTCGTGTCTATGAAGAAGAGGTCGGGGCTGAGGAGCTCTGAGAGTTTCATTCCGGGCTTATACTGATAGAGCCCCGGATATGCCGTGTAGCCCTCAACGAGGACAGCGTTCAGAGGTATAGAAAGTACCTGTTTTATGAGGAGTATGTCTCCGTCGTGAACCTTTTGGTTTACGAACTTTTTATCGTCAAGATTCCCCTCTACGAGCTCAAGATATTGGTTTTTGTGGTACCGCTGAATTACTGCCTTATACTTGTAGCTTGAGGGGAGCAGGCCTCCGGCTATGTTAATTAAGTCTTTGACCGTCTCGTTTCCTTTTAATTCGTAGATGGCCGGCCTTTTAACCTTTCCTGCTATTCCGGCCACCTTTCTAATGGGTTTAACGAATATTACGTCTCCGTCTTGGAGCCTAAAGTCAACGGGTTTCCCGTAAAGGAGGAGCTGGTATAGGTCAACGTGAATTTCTTTTGTACCTTTCGGGGTCTTCCTTGTAATAACTATGTCTCTGAGAGTTCCAGTCTTCTTTACCCCTCCTGCGAGGTTAAGGGCGTCTATAAGGGTGTTTACTCCCGTTACTACTATGGCTCCAGGCCTCTTAACCTCTCCCGAAACGTAAACGGGGAAAGTTCTCAGCCTTCCCACAGTAATTTTTACGGGGGCTCCGACCGCCTTTGAAACTACCCTCTCTGCCTCGCCGACGCTCATTCCCCAAACGTAAATTACACCGGCTCCGGGTATGAAGACTTTTCCCTCTCTATCTACAGGGAGTTTAAGCACTCCGGGCGTTTTAACGGGAGAGCTCCCTATTATGTAGATTAAAATCTCATCACCCGGCCCGAGTATGTACTCTTTTCCTACCGGAATTGCTGAGGGTAGCTTTTTATAACCCCTGAAGAAGTCGTACCCGAACTGGCGGAGCTTCGTTTTAACTCCTTTTAATCTAATGTTGAAGCTCTTTTCAATGTAGGATGTTTGGGAGAAGGCTCCCTTCTGACTTAAAACCTTTTCTACTGCAACCTCCGATTCAACCTCTTTGAGGAGGTTTTCGCTGCCGCTTTCACTTTGAGCTTCCGTCCGGGTCTGGGAGCTTCCCTCACCGAAAAGGGAGGACGTATCGGTTTGAACTTCAACTTGGGTTTGTTGTGCGGCTTGTTGTTGAACTACCGTGCCGGTCGCCGTCTGACTTTGGGCCTGAACTGGCACGCTCTGGGTTTGAGCGTTTGCTCCGGAAGTGATAAGTGATAAAACGAGAGCTATTTTAAGCTTGGAGCTCTTTACCATTCCCCTCTCCTCTTTTCTTTGCGTTTTCAAGCCACTCCCTGAAGAATGCAAGGAAGATACCCATAAACAGACCTGAGACAAGGCCTACTGCCGCTATGAGTTTCTTTTTGGGTTTGTAGGGCTTGTCCGGGTCAGGAACGTAGGGAGGGTCTATAACCTGAAAGGAAACTTTCTCTTTCTGCTCCTGCGCTTTTGCTAACTCGTATTGCTGGGTTAGGGTCGCAAGGAGCTGTGAGGCTATCTCCATCTGTAGCTTTAGCTTCTCCATGTTAAACCTGTACTGGGGAAGGTTTACAAAGGTTGAAGGAAGGTTTGTGTTCCCCTTAAACCTCTTTATCAGCTTGACATCTTCTTCGTCAAAGATGAAAGGAACTTCCTTAATTTTTCCTTTCAGGAAGTCCTGGTAAACCCTTTCAAGGAGCTTGTACTTCTCCTTTGCCTTATCAAGCTGGCTTTTTACGTATAGAGTGTAGCTGTGGGCAAGTTTTGCGCTCTTTTCGTTTAGAATTTGTGAAGCTACTTTAAGGGATGTTTGGGCTATTTTGTAAGCAACTTCCGGTTTTTCGGGGAACGTAACTGAGAAAGTAATCACCCCAGTATTTTTGTTTTCCGAAGTAGAGATGAGCTTTTTCAATGCTTTTTCTCCGTCAAGTAGGGTCGGCTTTTTGGTTTCGGTATTGTTCCACCTATCGGGAAAGAGAATCGGCATCAGGTTGAGTTCGTTTATTACCCTTTCTCTCAGAGTTCTGCTTTCAAGGACTGCTTTAACGCTTAAACCCTCCTGTGTGGGCAGAGGAATCGGCAGTGCAGATAGGAGAGAGCTCATTCCGCCGCTCTTACCTCCCAAGGGGACGAGGGTTGCCTCTGTTTTGTAGACCGGTTTTGAGAGAAATGCGTAGGCTAAGGATGCTGTCAAAAATAAAAGTGTAGTAAGTATTACCGTTTTTTTCCTCTTTTTGAGCGTTAGCCAGAGCTCGTAAAGGTCTATCTCGTCGTCCTGATAAGGAGTAGAAAACTCTCTCTCTCTTTCCAAATTTCCTCCGGCTTTTCCCGCTTTTCTTGTTATTGGCTGAAGGTTTCGCTGATGGTTTCTAATTCTACACTGTTTTTAAATCTCTTTCCAGAACTCGGGTACTAAAAGTGCCAGTATGGGGAAGACTTCAAGTCTTCCCAGGAGCATCTCAACTGATAAGAGGAGTTTATCAAAACTTGAGAAGAAGCTGAAGTTGTCGGCAGGCCCTACCTTTCCGAGTCCGGGCCCCAAGCTGGTTATACAGGCTATTGATGCCGAGAAGGATGTTATGAGGTCGTAGCCTGAGAGGGCTATTATCAGGCCGAAGAGGACTGCCGTTGAAAAGTAAATTGAAATAAAAGCCCAGATTGTATTGAGGAGGGAGACGTCAAGGGCTCTGTTCCCTAAGGAGATGCGGTAAACCAGCCGCGGGTGGGCGGTCTTCTTGAGCTCCTTCAGGACAGTTTTGAGCATAACTAAAAACCTGAACTGTTTTATCCCTCCCGCCGTTGAGCCGGAAGAGGCCCCTATTAGGGCCAATATCATGAGGAGTGCCAGAATAAAGGGAGGCCAGTTTGAGTAGTCGGTTGAGGCAAAGCCGGTTGTTGAGGCCGCAGTTGCGATTTGAAAGAAGGCGTACCTGAATGCCGTAATGGGGTCGTGGTAGTAGTGCTCGGTGTAGAGGATTGCTGTAGTTATAAGGGTTGTTAAAAGGACTATCAGAAGAAAGCTTTTTACCTCGTAGTACGAAAAGAAGGTTTTAAGGCTCCTCTCCTTGAAGGCTCTGTAGTAGAGGGAGAGGTTGAGAGCTCCCAGCACCATAAAAACCGCTATTATCATCTCAACGGCAAAGGAGTGAAAGGCCGCAACGCTACTGTTTTTGGTTGAAAAACCTCCCGTTGCGATTGTGGCAAAGGCGTGGTTTACTGCCTCGTAGAGTGGGAGGCCCGCAAGTTTCAGGAGAATAGTTTCTACAACTGTCAGGACGAGGTAAACGAGTAGGATTGCCTTTGCCACCTCCTTCACTCTGGGGAGAACTCTTTCCTCTACCGCCTTTGCCGCCTCTATCCTCATTAGCTGGGCTCCTCCCGTTCCCAAGAGGGGAAGGAGCGAGAGGGAAAAGACAACAAAGCCGATTCCTCCAATCCAGTGAGTAGTTGAGCGCCACAGGAGAACGCTTTTAGGAAGGATTTCTATGTCGGTTAGTATTGAAGCTCCGGTTGTTGTGAAGCCCGAGACCGACTCAAAGTAAGCGTCAGGAAAGCGGGGAATGGCTCCGGTCTCCATGTAGCACAGTGCCGAGAGTGCCGGGAAGAGAAACCAGACCAGAACAACCACCAAAAGTGCCTCTTTAACGTTTATGTCCGAGACCTTCTCCTTTACCTGAAGGGCTATCAGGAGAAGAGCTCCCATCAAAATTGGCGGGAAGAGAAAATCTTCGGTAAGCCCGTCTTTAACAAAGAATGAGTAAACCGCCGGCAGCAGGAAGGAGGTTGATAGGAGGAATAGGATTATTACGACGTACTTAAAGACGAGGGAGAGTCTCATCTTACTTCCTTTCAACTACGCAGATTAGCCTGTCTCCCGGCTTTAAAAGGGTTGAGCCTGTTGCAATTTCCGTTTCCCCGTCTCTTTTCACTGCAATTATGAGTCCGCACTTGTTTGAGTCTTTAACGAGAGTTTGGCTTTCAACTACTGTCTCAACAACGTCAAGGTTTTCTGCAAGCTCAACGATTTCAAGGAACCTCTTCTTACTAAGCTGTCTGTAAACCTTTGCCGCAAGTACTTTCCTCGGTGCTATTGGTATGTCAACTCCTATTGACTCAACGATTTCCTCGTACTCCGGGTGGGTTATCAGGGCACACGCCCTCTTGGCCCCCAACCTCTTTGAGAGGATTGCCGAGAGTATGTTGGCCTCTTCGTCCTCGGTTATTGAGACCACCAAGTCAGCCCTCTCTATTCCCTCTTCCTTTAGGAGCTCCGCATCTGTCGGCTCTCCGAAGAAGACATCTATTCCCGGGTACCTGCCCGAAATCTCCTCACACTTCTCTTTATTCCTTGAGACAAACTTAACCTTTACCCCTTTCAGCTCAGAGAGTTTTGCAAGGAGCTCCTGGGTAAAGTTTGAGTAGCCGATTACAAAGACGAGCTTGACGGGGCTGTAGGGGATTTTAAGGACCTCTGCCAGTTTTGTGGCGTTCTCCTCCTTAACGGCAACGTAGATTACGTCTCCCTGAAAGATGAAGTCTCCGCCCTTGGGGATTATTACCCTCCCTTCCCTCTCAATTGCAACTATAGTAAAGGGGAGCTCCTTCCTGAAGGGGGAAAGCTCCGCAACCTGCCTACCCGCAAGGGGGCTTTCAACCTTTACTTCAATTTTCAGAATCACTAAGTTCTCACCCTCAAGCCTTATGGCCTCCTTGGCAAAGGGGTACTTGACGGCAAGGAGTACCTTCTGAACCGTCTCCGATAGGATGTTTACCGGCTCCGCCTTTAAAAACTTCTTAACCGGAGGGGAGGAGAAGGCATTGTTGCTTACTCTGAAGAGGACTTTCTCCTTTTTAAAAAGCCCCTTTAGGAGGGTCGTTACTGCAACGTTCTTCTCGTCGCTCTCGGTAACTACCACGAAGAGTTCAAAGTCGCTTAAGTTCTTTAAACAGTTTGCCTCAAGAGCGTTGCAGTTAACCGTTAAAACGTCGGCGCTTAGGGAGAGTTGCTCAAGTTTTGAGGGGTCGGTGTCAACTACGGCTATCTCGTATCCCTCCCGGCTCAATCTCTTGGCGAGGAAACTTCCGACGACCCCTGCACCTATAATGCACACTTTCACTTATAATTCCCCACTATGAAAGCTATATTGAAATCGGCAGCTATTGTATCACTTTCAATTTTCTCAAGTAGGGTTTTAGGCCTTGCAAGAGATGTTGTTATAGCCGCCCTTTTCGGTGCAGGCTCTCTGACCGACATCTTCTTTGTCGCCTTTAGGATTCCCAATCTTTTGAGGAGAATTTTTGCCGAGGGGGCTTTCAGCTCCGCCTTCGTTCCTGCTTTTACTAAGAAGTTAAGGAGCTCCTTTAAGGAGGCCGTTGAGTTTGCCGGAAGTTTCTTTACCCTCCTTCTCGTACTTTTACTTTCTGTTCTCCTCGTCGGGGAGCTCCTTGCCCCTTTTGTGGTAAAGCTCATAGCCCCCGGCTTTAAAGGGGAGGACTTTAACCTTGCCGTTAAGCTTCTGAGGGAGCTCCTTCCCTACATCTTCTTCGTGAGTCTCGTCGCCTTTATGGGGGGGATATTAAACAGCTTGAACCACTTCTTTGCCCCGGCTTTCTCAACTACCCTCTTTAACCTTTCCCTCATTTTCTCCGCCCTTCTCCTCTCTCCCTACCTTTCAATAGAGAGCCTTTCTATTGGAGTCCTTATCGGAGGTTTTCTTCAACTTCTCCTGCAGCTCTACTTCTTAGAGAGGCTCTCATTTCCCCTGAAGCCCCTTCTGAAAATAACATCTGAAGTTATCAGAACCCTCAGGAATACCGTTCCTGGAGTCTTCGGCTTTGCCGTTAGGCAGGTATCAATGTTGATTGACACGGTTATTGCCTCCTTCCTCGTTAGCGGAGCAATCTCTTACCTCTACTACGCAAACCGCTTTGTTCAGCTACCCTTGGGAATGTTTGCAGTAGGGCTTTCTCAGGTTTTACTGCCGAGGTTCTCAAGGAGGGAAAAGGGAGATTTGAAGGGGGAGCTCTTAGACGGGATAACCTTGTGCTCTGCCGTTATAGTCCCTTCTGCAGTAGGCCTTCTCTTCTTCGGTAAGCCCATAATTGACGCAGTCTTTAACCACGGGAAGTTTACTACCGAGGCCTTACTGGGAACTTACTGGGTTCTCGTGGGCTACTCGGTCGGCCTTTTCTTCTTTGCCATTGAGAAAATCCTGACTAACGCCTTCTACTCCTTTGAAGAGTTTAAACTGCCGGTTATCGTCTCCGCTTCAACCCTCCTGTTTAACTTGATTGCCGACCTGATTTTGTGCTTCCCTTTAGGGCTCGGGGCTGCCGGACTTGCCCTCGGGACGAGTCTTACATCCCTTCTTAACTTCTCCTTTCTTGCCCTTTTCCTCTCAAGGCGTTTACGGTTCCCTCTCCTAAAGCCGATTTGGAGTTTGGGTTTTAAGTACCTACTCCTCTCCCTTCCAGTCGGTGTTGTCGCTGCCCTGGGGAGCTCCCTCTACTTCCTTTACCCCTCTTTTATCTATAAACTTACCGTCTTAGTCGGTACCGTTTTTTCGGCCGCAGCAGTTTACTTCTTTACACTTTACCTTACCAAAGATAGGGTTCTTTCTGCCCTTTTAAATAAGGAGGTTTAGATGCACCCGATACTCTTCAAAATCGGCCCTTTTACGGTTTACACATACGGGGTTATGGTTGCGTTGGGGATTTTCTTCGGCTCTTTAATCCTCGTAAAGCTCGCAGAGAGGGAGGGAATAAGGAGGGAGGACGTAGTTGATACGGCCTTCTGGAGCGTAATCGCCGGTTTAGTCGGGGCAAGGCTCTTTTTCTTCCTCTATAACCCCCAGTACGCAAAGCCCCTTTACAGGGTTCTCTTTATCTGGGAAGGGGGGCTTGTCTGGTACGGAGGTGTTCTCTTCGGAGCTCTTACCGTCCTCTACTTTATAAGAAAGAGGCGAATCCCTATGTGGAAGTTTGCCGACATTACCTCAATAGCCCTCTCGGTGGGATTGGGGTTCGGAAGGATAGGGTGTACGATGGCCGGCTGCTGCTACGGGAAGGTCTGTCACGCCCCCTTTGCGATTGTCTTTAAAGACCCCCACTCTGCAGCTCCCCTCGGGGTTCCCCTCTGCCCCACCCAGCCAATCTCTTCTGCGGCAAACTTTCTGATAGCCGCTATTCTCTACCTCGTTTACCGCAGGAGACGTTTCCCCGGCCAGGTCTTCGGCCTCTACCTCGTTCTCTACGGCCTCTTCAGGTTTTTTATTGAGTTCCTTAGGGCTACGCCTAAGGAGGTTTTTGGTTTCCTGAGCAACAATCAAGTTATTAGTATTATAATGCTCCTGGCAGGTTTAACTATTCTCTGGTACAGAAAGAGAAAAGAGTCGGAGGAAGTATGAAGAGGTATGCCTACTTTGAGGGAAAGTTCGTTCCCATTGAGGAGGCGAACATAAATGTTCAGACAAACTCTTTCCACTACGGAACGGCGGTTTTTGAAGGGATAAGGGCTTACTGGAACGATGAGAAGGGGCAGCTCTTCGGCCTCTTCGTTAAGGAGCACTACGAGAGAATGCTTGCAAACTGTAAGATTCTCAACCTTAAGGTGGATAAGAGCGCCGAGGAGCTTACCGAGATTACTGTGGAGCTCCTCAAAAAGTGCGGCCATAAGGAGGACGTCTATATCCGCCCCATAGCCTACTTTGCAGACTTGAAAATTTCCCCCAAGCTAATAGGCTACAGGACGGAGATTGCAATCTACACCGTTCCCCTGGGAGACTACCTTGACCTCTCAAGGGGCTTGAAGGCAAAAACTTCCTCGTGGCACAGGATTAACGACACAATGATACCCGCCCGCTGTAAGGTTGCGGGGGCTTACGTTAACAGCGCCTTTGCCAAGACCGAAGCCCTCTTAAACGGCTACGACGAGGCCATAATGCTCAACCCCGACGGAACCGTTGCAGAGGGTAGCGGAGAGAACGTTTTTATAGTAAGGGGCGGTAAGCTCATTACTACGCCTCCCTCTGCAAACATCCTTGAGGGAATAACGAGGAACGCCGTAATAACCCTCGCAAGGGAGGAGCTCGGCCTTACCGTTGAGGAGAGGCCGATTCTGAGGAGCGAGCTCTACGTTGCAGACGAGGTCTTCTACACCGGAACTGCAGCTCAGGTCGCTCCGGTTGTTCAGGTTGACCACGTTGTAATCGGAAACGGAGAGATTGGGGAGATTACGAGAGAGCTCCAGCAGGTCTACTTTAAGGTAGTTAAGGGTGAGAACGAGAAGTACTCCCACTGGCTTACTCCAATCTATTAGGGTATAGATGAGGCTTTTCGTTGAAGTTCCTTCGGGAGAGAGCCTCTACCGGGTTTTAAGGGATAGAGGTTTAATCCGCTCTGCCTACTGCGGCGGAAGGGGAATATGCGGTAAGTGTGTAGTTAAGGTGGAGGGGAAAGAGGAGCTGGCCTGCCTCCTCTTCGGCCCCTTTAAGGGGGAGGTTGAGCTACCTGAGAGGGAGCTTGTTAGAAAAGGTGAGGAGCTCCCCCCCATACCGGTAGATGAAGGCTTAAAAGGGTTCGGCGTAGCCCTTGACGTCGGGACTACCGGCGTTGAGGCCGCCCTCTTTGAGCTCTCAAGGGGCCTCTTCGTTGAGAGCTATAAAACCGTTAACCTTCAGACCTCCTTTGGCGCCGACGTGGTTACGAGGATTGAGCAGGCCCGGGAGAATTACGGGAGGCTGAGGGAGCTCCTCCTTGAAACCGTTGAGCTCCTTTTAAAGCAGTTTAAGGAGAAGCCCTCCTTGGTTGTTGCCGTCTCAAACCCGGTAATTCACCACTTCTTTCTGGGTCTGCCGGTTAAAGGGTTTGAGCGCTACCCCTTTAAACTTGAGGTTGATGAAGAGGTTTATGCCACCGGCAGGGAACTCTCCCTTGACTCCTTCTCCGATACCCTCTTCTACTTCCCGCCTCCCCTGAAGAATTTTGTGGGCTCAGACTTCCTCTCAAACCTCCTCGTCCTTGAGAAGGAGAGTGAAGACTTTGTAGTTGCAGACCTCGGGACAAACGCAGAAATCGGATATTACGGCAGGGATAGGAAAGTCGCTACCTCGGTGCCGGCAGGTCCGGCCTTTGAGGGGGTGGGTCTCTTCTCGGGAATGGCTGCCTCCCCCGGTGCAATCTACAAGGTCTTCTTTGACGGCAGGGCTTTTAGGTTTTTAACAATCGGAGGAGAAAAGCCCCGTGGGATGTGTGCAAGTGCCTACTTTGACCTGATTTACCTTCTAAAGAGCTTTAGGGTACTAAACAGAGAGGGGACTTTCACCGATAGCCCTCCTCCCCTGATTCTCCGCTACGTTAAAGAGATTAACGGAGAAAAGGCCTTCGTCCTCTACGACGACGGTGAGACGGTTGTTGCCCTGACCCAGAGCGACGTAAGGAAGTTCCTCCTTGCCAAGGGGGCCGTTTACGGTGCTCTTAAAGTTTTAGGAAGGGATAGGGAGCCCGGGGAGCTCTACTTCTCGGGAGCCTTCGGCAGCCACGTTGAGCCCAGAAGCGTTAAAGGAGTAAAGCTCATTCCCGAAGGCTTTCCCCCGCCTAAAGCTGTTGGGAACCTCGCTCTAAGGGGAGCTTCCCTTATGCTCGGTAAGAGAGGTGAGAGGGAGAGAATAGGGGAGATAAAGGGGGAAACCGAGGCTGTTGAGCTTGCTATGAATAAGGATTTTGAAAGAGCTTACATAGAGGGTATGGAGCTATGAAAGAGCTCATAAAGGGGAGAAATCTGCTTTACAGGGTAAACCCGAAAGAGATAGCTTTTATTAACGCAGTATTTGAGTGGTACCACGAGATTGCCACGGTCAGAACCAGGAGCTCCAAAGAGGGGCTGATAGAGCTCTGGGTGGCCCCCGACTTTTACGAGGAGGCCATGAAGGCCGTTGAGTACCTGAAGGAAGGCGGGTTTGTCAGTAAATTTGAATTTGTTAGAGAGGTAGGCGATGACTGGTGGAAAGAGTAGGAGAAGAGGTTTCACCCTCATTGAGCTTATGGTGGTCATAGTTATCCTCGGCCTCCTTGCGGCCCTTGTTGCCCCCAAGTTCTTAAAGAGCGGTGAGGAGGCGAAGGTAACGACTACAAAAGTCCAGATGAAAAACATTGAGCAGGCACTTAAGCTTTATAAACTTCACAACTCTTTCTATCCTACAACAGAGCAAGGGTTAAAGGCGCTCGTTGAAAAGCCCGAGACCGAGCCCGTTCCCAAAAACTGGAAGGGTCCCTACCTTGATAAAGTCCCCAAAGATGCCTGGGGCAACGACTTCATTTATGTTTCTGACGGGAAACACTTTACCCTCGTCTCCCCCGGCCCCGACGGAGAGGAGGGAACCGAAGACGACTTAAAGGTGAGCCAGTAATGGTTATCTACGGCATAAATCCCGTAGCCGAGGCACTAAGGGCGGGCTACCCGATTTTAAAGATTTACGTTGAGGAGAACTTCAGGGACAGGGAGAGAATATTACCCCTTGCGAAAAAGCTGGGCGTAAAGGTGGTTAAGGCCTCAAAGAAGAAGCTGGCCGAAATATCAAAAACTCAAAAACATCAAGGGATAGTAGCCCTCGTCTCTCCCGTTGAGCCTGTAGATTACGGTGAGCTCGTGGTTAAAACTATTGAGGAGAACGGCTACCTTCTCTTTCTTGACAGAATTGAGGACCCCCACAACCTCGGGGCAATCTTCCGCTCTGCTGACGCCTTTAAAGTGAGCGGTATAGTTCTGCCGAAGGATAGAAGTGCAACCATAACCGAAACCGTCGTTAAGGCCTCTACCGGGGCCGTTTTCTACGTTCCCTTTGCCGTTGTTAACAGCTTCTCAACGGCCCTGAGGGAATTCAAGGAGGCCGGAGGTTGGCTCTTCGGCCTTGAGGCCGGAGGTAAATCCCTCTCAAAAGTCTCCTTTCCATTTCCGTTGGGGCTGGTTGCCGGCTCTGAAGGGAGGGGGCTTTCGCGCAGTACCCTCAAGCTCCTTGACCAGCTCGTTGAGATAGAGATGGGAGGGCACGTTAACTCCCTAAACGTCTCAAACGCCGTTGCAATTTCTCTCTACTCCCTTTTTAAGGAGAGGTATATATTAAATCCTCAAAAGTTAGATTAAACGGAGGAGAGAGATGGAAGAGCTAAAGGGAAAGCTGGTCTTCGTTCAGACTGCAGGAGGAGAGGGAATCGTTCCCACTTCCGGAATTATCGGTATAGTTGAGGAGATAACTCCCGAACATCTAAAGCTCAAGGAGGCCGGAGTTTTTGCCCTACTTCCTACCACAAAAGGGGCTCAGGCAACCATAATGCCTCTTGACCCCACCGCAAACGAGCCGGTTGAGGCCTACATCCTGAAGAGCCAAATTGTTGCAGTTGTTCCCGTCGGAGAGCGCTCAAGGTTAAAGGAGTTTCACCAGCAGTTTAAGGCTGCGGCAGCAGGGATAGAGCTCCCCTCCACCGGCGCAATAGACGTCTCAAAGCTCAAAGAGTTCCCCAAGGGGGGTAATAAGGGAGGCGGACTTATAACTTAATTGAGGGAGAGTTTTGGAGCTTGAAGACCTCCTCTTCTCCCACCCCTTCCCCCTCGTGATAGTTAACGAAAGGGGTGAGATTGAAAAGGTTAATCAGAAGTTTGAGCTCTTCCTTAACCGCTCGGAGAAGTTCTTAAAGGGTAAAAAGTTGAGCTCTCTCCTCTCCTCCCGGGAGATTGAGGGTCAGGTTGAGCGCTCCTTCCGGGAGGAGATGGAGATAATAGGCTACCGCTTCAGAGAGAGCTATGTCCACTTCTCCCCCTTCTTCGTCTCCTCGGTGAAGAAGGGGGTTCTCGTCATTTTTGAGCCTGTCCCTGAAAACCCCTTCACCGGAGACTTTCTCCTCTTCCTTAAAGGTCTTTCCCACGAAATCAGGAACCCGTTGGGCGGAATAAAAGGGGCGGCAAAGCTCTTTAAGGAGCTGAAAGTTTACGACGAGGAGCTCGTTGAAGTTATTATCTCCGAGGTAGAAAGGATTGAAAGGTTATTGAACGATGTAACCGGTAGCTACGATTTCTCTAAGCCCTCCTTTAGGTGTGAGAACATTCACAAAGTTATCCAGAAGACTGTAAACCTCTTTTCCCACAAAATCTCTGTGATGGGAGTTAAGGTAAACTACCTCTTTGACCCTTCTCTTCCGGAAATTCCCGTTGACCCCGATAAGCTTACTCAGGCCTTTGTAAACATCGTTAAGAACGCCCTTGAGGCTATGGAAGATGCTAAGTTAAAGGAGCTTACAGTTGAGACCGGCTACGCCATAAGGCCTGCTGACTTTGTCTTTATTAAGTTTAAGGATACGGGCGTCGGAATGGACGAAGAGGAGCTTAAGAACCTCTTCCTTCCCTTCTTCACTACCAAGGAGAAGGGGACGGGAATAGGCTCCTTTATAGTCAGGGAGATTGTTAAGGGGCACGGAGGGGAGATTAGGGTTAAGAGTAAGCCGGGAGAGGGAACTGAGATAACCCTACTGATTCCGATGAAGAGGAGAGATGGCAAAAATCCTTGTGGCTGACGACGAAAGGAGCATAAGGCTGGTTTTAAAAAAGTACCTTCAGAGTAAGGGTCATCAGGTTGTTGAGGCCGAGAACGGGGAGGAGGCCCTCTCTATCTTGAAGGAGGGGGATGTTGACCTTGCTTTTGTTGACATTAAGATGCCGAAGCTCTCGGGCCTTGAACTCCTTGAGAGGGTTGAAGGGGTTCCCGTAGTTATTCTGACCGCTTACGGTACCATGGATTACACCGTAAGGGCTATTGAGAGCGGCGCTGTTGACTACATCACTAAGCCCTTCTCCTTTGATGAGATTTCCTCCCTCCTTGAAAAGTTCCTGAAGAAGGAAAAGGGGGATGAGAGCTCCGCCGTTCCCGAAGGTGAGGTTATAGGGAGCTCCAAGAAGATGCAGGAGGTCTTTAAGCTAATAGGGAAAGTGGCAAGGAGCTCCATAACCGTTTTAATAACCGGAGAGAGCGGAACCGGAAAGGAAGTTGTTGCGAGGGCTATTCACAAGTATTCCGATAGGAAAGATAGACCCTTTATAACGGTTAACTGTGCTGCCCTTCCGCCCAACCTCCTTGAGGCCGAGCTCTTCGGCTACGAGAAGGGAGCCTTTACCGGGGCTGTCTCCTCAAAGAGAGGTCTTTTTGAGCAGGCCGACGGGGGAACGATTTTCCTTGACGAAATTGGGGAGCTCCCCTTAGAGCTCCAGGCAAAACTCCTCAGAGTCCTTCAGGATAAAGAGGTAAGGAGAATAGGCTCAGAAAAGAGCAGAAAAGTTGACGTGAGGATAATTGCTGCCACAAACAGGAACCTTGAGGAGGAGGTTAAAAGGGGTAGCTTCAGGGAAGACCTCTACTTCAGGCTGAACGTGGTAAAGATAGAACTCCCTCCTTTAAGGGAGAGGAGGGATGATGTGATATCCCTTGCCCACCACTTTATAAGGAAGTTTGCGAGGGAGTTTAAGCTTCCCTTAAAGGAGCTCTCGGAAGATGCCGTTAATTTCCTTCTTTCTTACTCCTTTCCCGGCAACGTGAGGGAGCTTGAGAACATGATTTTAAGGGCTATGGTTCTTTCCTCTACAGGTTGCATTACGGCCTCTGACCTTAAGCCCTCCATCTCTTCCGCACCAGGAGCTCCCACCTTTGAGGAGGCCATTCGCTCCTTTATCCAGAAGGTCTTTACCGTGGAGCAGAAGGAGGAGAACAACCTCTACCAGCTCGTCGTTAGGAGTGCCGAGAGGATTCTGATAACAGAAGTTTTGAAGAGGTGTAACTTTAATCAGGTTAAAGCCGCCAAAATCCTCGGGATTCACAGGAACACTCTCAGAAGGAAGATAAGGGAGCTGGGGATAGAGCTCTGATTGATAAAAGTCAAACATAAATTGGTCTTCTGGAATTTATTTAAATACGATAAAATAGAATACACTATCTATTGTTAAGGTTTAATCATGGGTGAACTTAAGAGTTTAAGGAAGCAAGTTATCCTGTGTCAGGACGGCTCGCCCTTCGTTCCCCAGTACCCGGGGGGGATTAACGTTGAAAAGTGTACCGGCTGCGGTGAGTGTGTTGAAATCTGCCCCCAGAAGTGTATAGAGCTGAAAGAGGTTAAAGGTAAAAAAGTAGCAGTAATAACGAAACCGGAGCTTTGCATAGGCGACGGCTTCTGCAAAATCGTCTGTCCCGAGGACGCCTTCCTCTGAGGTATTAACTGCTCCTCCAGTTCGGAGGAAATTGAGATTAACGAAGAGGAGCTCTTAAGTGACGAAAACGGAAACTACGCTTACCTCACCCTCGGAGGAATACTCTACACCCCAACCTACCTTGAGTTTATAGACCACAGCAGGTGTGAGAACTGTGGGAGATGTTTAAACCTCTGTGAAACCCGGGGGGTTGACGAGGAAGGGAGGGTTATCACCGAATTTCCCGAAATCTGCAGCGGCTGCGGCCACTGCGGGAATATATGCCCGGCAAAGAGCATAGTTGCAAAGCCGATACCCCTTGAAGAGATGAAGATAAGAGTTAAGAAGTATAAGGCTTCAAGGGGTTAGTGGCAGTTTTTAAGCTGCAGGTTTAACATCCTCAGGCTCTCCTCTATGTCGGGCTTTTCCGAGGCCCACTTAATTAGCTGTGAAATCTTTAGGGGCGGTTGAGGTTTAACCGTCAGCTTGAGGCAGTTTGGGTTGTCAATAAACTCAAGAAGAGGTAGGGCAAGCCTTTTGGCAACCTCTTTTCTCTCTTTCATTGCCTGATATACCGTTCTCTTCAACTCCTCCCTTACCTTTTCCGGGTTCTCCCCCTCCTGAGAGCTTATGAAGTTGAGGAACATCTTGAAGAGGCCGTAATCCTTGTAGGTTAAGAATAATTCCTTCAGCGTACCCCTTTTTTCAATAACTCTTACCGGAACT
This sequence comes from Desulfurobacteriaceae bacterium, assembly GCA_027068415.1. Lineage (GTDB taxonomy): Bacteria > Aquificota > Aquificia > Desulfurobacteriales > Desulfurobacteriaceae > Thermovibrio. The sequence goes on from JAMOTD010000015.1 coordinate 117,392, forward strand.
CTACCCTCAAAAATTTTCCGGGCAAGCTCTCTATCTATTTCTCCCAGTTCAACTTTTGTCTTAAGCCCTCCCAATCCTCTTGCAACTGCCGTCAGGAAAACCTCAAGGCCGCCCTCCTTAAAGGCGTAGCTTGAGGAGAAATCAACGGTTATGTAGGGTTTTCTATAGCCGGTGAACTTTAAGAGCTCCCCTAAGAAGGGGGCGTAGCTGGGAATTTCAACCTCCGTTGCCCTTACCGAGAAGTAAGGCGGGAATTCCTTCTTCCTGAGGGTGTAGGGTAGGTCTATGTAGAGCTCTCCCACTGTCAGGTAAAGCTCCCCCTTTTTAAAGGTGAGCCCTTTAATTTCAATATCGTTTTTAATGAGGTTGTAGTGAAAGCTCTTGTAGGCGGTAGAGAAAGGGAGTTTAGAGAGCCTCCTGTCAAACTTCTCTTTTAAGACGTGGTTTGCGTAAGCCTCCGCCGCAAAGTAGCTTGAAATAACGGCTCCCACAAAGAGGAGAGCCGCCAGAAGTGCTTTTCCTCTGGTTCCCATCCTTAACTTCTCAGCTCCCTGCTTATCCTGTGGACGGTATCAACCAAGAACTTTGCCTTCTTCGGGTCGGTTGGAGGTAAGATTCCGTGTCCCAAGTTAAAGATGTGTCCCTTTGCTTTTATCCCCTCTTCCAAAATCTTCCTTACCTTCCTCTCAATGGTCTCTTCGTCGGCAAAAAGGGCTACGGGGTCAAGGTTTCCCTGAATTGACTTGTCAATTTTAGCAAGGGCTTGAGGGATTTCAGTCTTCCAGTCAAGGCCGATTACGTCAACGTTTAGGCGGTTGTTTACCTCTAAAAGGTGCTGGGCGTTTACTCCGAAGTGGATTATCGGAGTCTCGAGATGTCTCCTCTTTAACTCGTTAACGATTTTCTCGGTGTAGGGAAAGGCGTACCTTTCGTAGTCCTCTTTTGACAGAACCCCCATCCAGGAGTCAAAAATCTGAACTAAGTCCGCTCCGGCCTTAATTTGAGCCGAGAGGTACTCAATAACGGTTTGGGTGAGCTTTTCCATAAGGGTTTCCCAAAGCTCTGGCCTATTCCACATCGTTGACTTGGCGGCTATGTAGTTTTTGGAGCTCCCGCCCTCTAAGATGTAGCTTGCCAGGGTGAAGGGAGCTCCCGAAAAGCCGATTAGAGGCCTGTCTGTTAACCTCTCCTTAATCAGCCTTATCGTCTCAAGAACGTATGGTAAGTCCTCCTCCGGCTCCGGAACCCTTAGCCTTTGTGCGTCCTCAACCGTTTCAACCTTAGGCTCCAAAACGGGACCTTTACCCTCAACGAACTTTACCCCTATTCCCATCTTCTCAACGGGAACTAAGATGTCCGAGAAGAGAATTGCTGCGTCAACTCCGATTTCCTCAATCGGAATCAAAGTAACCTCTGCCGCAAGCTCCGGATTTCTGCACAGGTCCATAAAGCTCCCGGCCTTTTCCCTTATTTTCCTGTACCTTTCGGAGTACCTTCCTGCCTGCCTCATAATCCAGATTGGGGTGTAGGGAGTCTTCTCTCCCCTTGCCGCCTTCAAAATCGGGTGCTCTTTGATGTTCATTTTCTCTTTACCTCTCCTTTAGTCTTTTAGTCTTTCTTTATTTCAGGTAAGAGATTCCTATTCTTGACCCCTACTCTCATTTTGACGGGGATATAGGTGCAAATCGGATCTTCGTGCATGTAGTCGCCGTGCTCCCAGTAGGCCCTAACTCTACAGCCGTTGCAGATTTTGACGTACTCACAGACGCCGCACCTTCCCTTGTACTCCTCAATCTTCCTCATGTCCTGCATGATTTTTGACTCAAACCACGCCCTGTGGAAGGGGATTTCAAAGACGTTTGCGTCTGAAATCGGGAAGTAGCTGCACGGCCTTAGCCACCCGTGGCAGTCTATGTAGGCAATTGACTGGCCTGCGACACAGCCCTTACCGCCGCCGGTTCCGAAGACAAGGTTTCTCCTCTTTAAATCAAGGCCGTCTCTTTTGGCGTTCTGGTAGAAGATGCGGTAGTAGTGGGGGGCGCAGGTAGGCCTTACAAGGATGGAGTTGTCTCCCTTTAAAATCAGCTCCTTCTCAAGCTCGTAGTGCCAGTTTAGCCAGTACTCGGCCTCTTTTGCATCAAGGAGCTCCGCATTTGCCTCCTCTCCCCTTCCTACCGGCAGAACGATAAACATGTACCAAGCCTTTGCCCCCAGCTCCCTCGCCTTTTTGTAAACGTTCGGAATGTCGTGGGCGTTCCTTTTAGTAAAGGATGAGTTTATAAGGAAGGGAATTCCGTGCTTGTTAAAGAGCTCCGCTGCCCTTATAACCCCCTCGTAGGCTCCCGGCTGCTTCCTGAAGTCGTCGTGGATTTCGGGGGTTGAGCCGTCAAGGGAGAGGGAGACCATCCTTATCCCCACTTCTTTCATCTTCTTACACACTTCGTCGTCAACCAGCGTTCCGTTTGTCGCTATACACATTCTGAAGCCGAGCTTTGTCCCGTACTCGGCAAGCTCCCAGATGTCCTCCCTTAAAAGGGGCTCCCCTCCGGTTAGGACTACGGTCGGTTTTGAGAGCTTTGCTATGTCGTCAAGGAGCTTTTTTCCGTCTTCCGTTGAGAAGTCTCCCTGCTCCGACTCTATTGTTGATGCCGAGCGGCAGTGGATACACTCAAGGTTGCAGCGCCTTGTAATCTCCCAAGCTATCCATTTGGGGAGGAACTCCTCTTTTTTTACCTGTGCCATGGGCAAACTCCTAAAAGGGGGATTTAAGAGGAAATTATAGATAAAAAGATTGGAATTCAAGGAACTTTTAAAAGAGAGGGTTTAAAAGTCGCTAACTCCATAAAAAAGCCTATCCTCTCCGTATGAAAGTGAAAAGACTAAACTTCCAACAAGTACTCAAACTCACACAAAACTACATGTACCGGAGAGGACAGGCTCTATTACCCTAAGGGAAAGACCAAAAACTACCGTGAGGTTTATCCTGACTGCCTTTCCACAGCATAGTTATGCTTCAGAAGTTAAGGCCGGAGAGAGGATAATCAGCCCTGAAGGTCTTACAGAATAAGCCTTTGCCGGAACTTTTAAGCCTCACATCAAGGTGAGGGAAAGTTTGTGGTGGATTTTTCAAACAGCCTCAAGGTGGCGGAGCTCCCGGGATTAATCTCCTTAATTCTCTCCCTCACGCCGCAGACGAAACTGTAGGCAAGCAACCTTTCAAGTGCCTTTTCGCCTTTAGTGTAGTAGGGGATAACGTGCCAAGTTCCGTAGTGAATCGGAATCAGGTAGCGGGCTCTCAGAATCCTAAAGCCCTTTAAAGCCTCTTCGGGGGTCTGGTGAAGCTTCCTGAAAAAGGGCATAAAGCCCCCTATCGGAAGAAGGGCGAAGTCTATTCTCCCGAACTTTTCAGCCCAGAGGTGGTAGAGGCTCCCCGAAAAGGCAGTATCACCGGCAAAGAGGAACTTTAGCCCCTCAACTTCAAAGACAAAGCCCCCTACGCCGGTATCGGGGTAGAGGAGGTTTCTTCCCCGGTTGTGGAAGACCGGGATTTTCGTGATTTTTACCCCTTTATAGGTAAAGGTCTCAAAGTCCCTGAGCTCAACAACTCTATCGCTCTTAATAACCTTCTTACAGTTCTCTGGGGTTATTACGGGAAAGTCCCCCTTCAGCCTCTTTAGGGTTTTAAGGTCAAGGTGGTCGTAGTGGCCGTGGGAAATGAGGACTATTGAAGGGGAGAGCTCCTCGGGCCTTTTAGCAGGGGGAATAACCCTCTTTATCCCGCCGGCGGAACTTGAAAGGAAAGGGTCTGTTAGGATTTCCAAACTCCCAATCTTTACCGAGAAAGTTGAATGACCTAAATTTTCTATTCGGAGTGTCATGGAATTCAATTTATCAACTAAAGGGGAGATTACAATGGAAAAGGGATTTAAGGACATAGAAGAGTACTTCTTACAGGCCGAAAAGGAGATAAGAAAGAGTTCCTCCCTTCCCCCGAAAAAGAGGAGAGCCCCTAAGGGTGAGAGCAGAGAGGAGCTGATAACGAGGATAAAGAACCTCTCTGAGAAGCTAAAGGGGAAGGACAGAAAGATTAAGGAGCTCTTTAAGGAGATTGCCGTTCTGCAGGAGAAGTTGGAGGGCTACAAAAAGAGGGAAAAGGAGATTAAAAGGAAAGAGGAAGAGCTAAAGCAGATTGACCAGTTTAAAGAGCGGATAAAAGACCTTCAGAGCGAAGTAGCAAGGCTAAAGGGGGAGCTCAAGGAGAAGGAGACCCAGATAGAGAACCTCAAAGCTCAGGAAGTTCCCAAGGCCAAAGTGGAGCTCTTCATTGAAGTAGCCCTAAACTCGGTCTCTGAGCTTGCGGCGGGAAAGAGCAAGGTAAAGGTTCTCTTCTCAAAGAGGTTCAGGAAGGATATGGTTAAGGAGGTAGCCACCCGACCCTTCCTCTTTAACAGCTTTATCTCGGCTCTTGAGAGGATTGACTCAACCTCAAAGCTCCTTAAGAGGGACGGAAAGCACGACGTCTACAGAATTAGGGTAACTTCTCCCTACGGGGAGTACAGGGCAATCTACCTCAAGCTTGAGGGAAATACTGTTAAGTTCGTAAGGTTCGGCCAGAGAGACTCCATTTACCAAGAGCTTGATGCCTGCGGGTGGAGTTTCAGTTGATTGTAAGGGAGCTTGAGAGGGTAAGGGAGCTCCTGCACCTAACTCCGGAGGAGGAGAAGGCCTTTAAAGAGGTCGTTCCCGTCTATCCCTTCTCCTCAACCCTCTACTACCTGAAGCTGGCCGTGGGGAGCTCTCCAGTCAGGAAGATGCTCCTCCCCTCCTTAAAAGAAATTGACGGAGAGGTTCAGAAAGGTGGGCTTGACGACCCCCTGAACGAAGAGGGGGATAAAAAAACCCCCTTCCTTACCCACCGATACCCCGACAGGGTCTTAATCGTAACGACAAACTACTGCCCAGTCCTGTGCCGCTACTGTATGAGGAAGAGGAACTGGAAGAAAGGGACCTTCGTTATACCCGACGAGGAGATAGAGAGCGCCCTCTCGTACATAAGGAATAACCCCCGAATAAGAGACGTCTTAATCTCGGGAGGAGAGCCCCTATTCCTTCCGCTCGAAAAACTTGAAAGGCTCTTAACGGGTTTAAAGAGAATTGAAACCGTTGAGGTGGTAAGAATAGGAACGAGGCTTCCCGTAGTTGAGCCCCAGAAGGTTTTAAGGAGGGAGCTCCTTGAGATTATTGAAAAGGCCGAGAAGGTCTGGATAAACACCCACTTCAATCACCCCGACGAGGTAACTGCCGAGGCGAGAGAGGCCTGTTTGGCGCTACTTAAAGCAGGAGCTCCCGTAAACAACCAGACGGTTCTCCTGAAAGGGGTAAACGACTCAGTTGAAACCTTAGAGGAGCTCTTCAGGAGCCTTCAGAAGATAAAGGTTCGCCCCTACTACCTTTTTCACTGCGACCCGGTTAGGGGGGTGATGCACTTCTCAACGCCGATAACAAAGGGACTTGAGATTGTCAGGGAGCTCTTTAGGAGGATTTCCCCCCTTGCAATTCCCTACTACGCAGTTGACGGCCCCGGAGGCTACGGAAAAGTTCCGATGCTACCTCAGAGGTTTAAAAAGGAGGGAGAGTACTACACCTTTGAGTCCTACGACGGAAGGACCTTCACAATGGCCGACAGGTAGGATATATTAGGAAAAATTCCTATTTCAACCACACAAGCTCTCCCCTACCAGGAACATACCTACCACTCCTCTTTTCCTTCACTCCTTCCCCGGTCAACTTCAGAATGCAGATTTTCAGGAGTTATCTTCTCAAGAAGAGAATCTCTTTTTAGAACTACGATGAACCTGTTTCCCCAACTCTTAACTCAGCTGAGGTTTGAGAGAAAAATCTTAAAAAGTTGGTAGGTGTTATCCCTCTTTTGAAACTAAATATAGGAAAAACGGGGAAGGAGCTCCCCTCCCCGAAAACTCCACTAATAAACGGTAATCTCTCCGCTGACGAGCCTCTTCCAGGTGTTCTTCATGTCGGCGAGGCACTCCCTTACGACTACCTCAACTTTGGGCTGGAAGGCCTGAGGGTTCTCGTCAGTTCTGACCTTAACGTCAACGGCCAAAGGCTGATTAACCGGCTTACCAATCTGGCTCACCATGTAAACGTAAGCCTCCTCAACCTCCGGAATCTCTTTAACAACCCTCTTTGCAATCTCGTTTGAGGTGATGTTGTAGAGCTTTCCGACGTGGGTAATCGGGTTCTTTCCTGCAGCCGCCTCAAGGCTCATAGGCCTGTAAGGAGTAATCAGACCGTTAACCCTGTTGCCCCTTCCGACCTCTCCGTCGTCTCCGGCTTCGGCGCTCGTCCCGGTAACGGTGATGTAAACGTTTCCGCTCTCAAGGTCGTCGCCGGTATTTATCTCTATCTCAACTTCCCTATCTGTAAACTTCCTTGCCACCTCGTAGGCTATTTTCCTTACGTTCTCCCTTTTCTGTGCGTAGTCGTCAACGTCTTTAACGAACCTGTCAACAAAGGCACAGGCTATCGTTATGGTTATCTTCTCCCCGACCCTTACGCCCATTACTTTTACGTCTTCGCCGATTTCGGGGTGGACCTTCTTGAGCTCCTTGTCGTTTAACCTCTTCTCAATGTGATAAACGACGTTCTCAAGGTCGTCAAAGGGGGCATAGCCTACGCCGAAGGAGGTATCGTTTGAAAGGGGAACTCCCTCTTTAAGCTGCCTCATGTAGATGTCAACGAGGTCAACTGAGCCGGGCCTTATGTATGTATGAATCCTTACGTGTTTTTCGGGGTCTATCGCGTGGATGTTATCCCTGAGCCACTCCTTCGCGCTCTCAACGGCAATTTCGTCAACGGGGATTTTTACTCCCTTGTACTCCTTAATTGCCCTGCCGGAGAGGAAGATTTCTATGGGCTCAAGGACTTCTCCCCCGCCGAATTTGGGAACGGCACTTCCGCCTACAAGGAGATTTTTGTCAACGTTGTGGTGGAGGACAAAGCCGAACTTCTCGTAGTAGAACTTACACAGCTCTGCCGAAAGCTTTTCGGCAAGTGCGTCGCAGATCGTGTCGGGGTGACCGAGACCCTTTCTCTCAACGATTTCAATCTCCTGCCTGTAAACGGGGGTGGTGTCAAGGGGGGTGACCTTTATGTTCATTTACCGGCCTCCTTCTACTAACGGGGTTTAGTGCACCTGAATATTATCAGCAATTTAGGAGCTCCTCAACAACTTCAACCACTCTTTCGGGTTTGAGCTCAACCATACACTTGAAGTGGCCTTCGGGACATTTTTTACCTCCGTGGAGGCCGCAAGGGCGACACTTGAGCCCCTCAACCTCAACGAATTTCCCGGGCCCGTAGGGGAAGAAACCGAATCGGGGGACGGTTGCCCCGTAAACCTCAACAACCGGAGTCTTAAAGGCGGCGGCAACGTGAACGGGGGAGGAATCGTTTGAAACCAGAAGTCTTGCTCCTTTGATAACAGAGAAGAACTCTTTGAGAGAGGTTTTCCCGCAAAGGTTAACGGCATTTCCTTCCATGTAGCTGTAAACCTTATCACAGTAGGACTTATCGGCCTTTGAGCCGACTATCACAACTTTAAACCCTCTGCCTGTAAGGAACTTCCCGACCTCGGCAAAGTACTCCGGAAGCCAAGCTTTCGTAGGCCATACGGAGCCGGGAGCTATTACCGTATAGGCTCTCTCTTTGAGAGAGAAGCGGGAGAGGGTTTTACGGTAGAAGGGCTCTTCAAGGGGGAGCTCTACATCTCTATCGTAAACAATCCCGTACTCCTCAAGGGGCTTTAACAGGCTCAAGAGCCTCTCAACCTCGTGAAGCCCTTCCCTGAACTCGTGTCTAACCTTATCGGTATAGAAGAAAGAGAAACCGGCCCTATCGTAGCCGATTCTCCTGGGAATTCCCGCAAGGAAGAGGATTAGACTTGTTCTGTGGGAGCGGTGGGGGGAGAGGACGAGGGAGTAGCCCTCTTTCCTTAACCTCTTTGCAAAACCCAAAAGGCCTTTCTTGTCAAATGGGATAACCTTGTCCAAGTAGCCAAAGCCCTCAAAAACCCCTTCAAGCCCTTTTCTGACGACGAGGTGAACCTTGCTACCGGGAAAGCTCTTTTTTACAGATTTTATGAGAGGAGAGGTAAGGATAAGGTCTCCGAGGAAAGCGGTCTGAAAAATGAGGATTTTCTGCAATTTTTCGCTCCGTGAAGGGAAATAGCGAGTTATTACAGAATAAGTTTACAGGAGGGAAAGCGACAGGAATTACCTGAAGTGGTCGGGGCGGGGGGATTTGAACCCCCGGCCTCTTGGTCCCGAACCAAGCGCGCTGACCAGGCTGCGCCACGCCCCGTGCCATCTAAAAGATAGCCTTAAAAGAGCTCCTTTTCAAGTTTAGCAAGCAGAGTCTCCATTGCCTTTAGGTGAGAAGGAAGTCTTTCAAATATTTCCTCTGCAAGCTCCTCAAGGTAAACGTGAACGCTTAAATTCCTATCATTTAGAATTGAAAGCCACTCATCTTGGTCGTCTATAAGCCCCAAGGAGAAGGCCTCTTTTAAACAGCCTCTCGGAGAGCGGCAGAGTATTCCCTCCCTCTCTAAGTAATCTTTCAGGCTCTTCCACAGAACCTCAAAACAGAGCTCAAACCTCTTTATGGCGCTATCCCGAACTATAGGGTTTTTCTCCTCACCCAAAACTTCTCTCAACCTCTCAAGACACTTTCTAAGCTGAGCCAACCTATCTTCAAGGGCCATAAACCGGTACTCCTTCCTTTTCTATTACTTTTTTAAGGGACTCCGGAGCTCTCTTTAAATCAATCAAGTCTATTTTCCGCAGAGTAGGAAGCTCCTCAAGCTCAAAGAGAATCCTGTTCCACACTTTTGGGTCAACTCCCCCTTCTACCTCAACGGCGAGGTCAACGTCAGAAAAGGGAGTTCCATCACCCCGGGCAAAAGAGCCAAAGAGAATAAGACGGAAAGGGGAGCTTAAGTGCCTCTTTAACACCTCAGCTACCCGGTTTATAACCTTTTCAACCTCACCGTTAGCCCTGCTCAACTCTCACGTTCTCCGGCTTTATTCTCGCAAAGCGCCTCTTACCTACCTGAAGGACGAGCTCCCGGCTTAAGACATCAACTTTTGCGTTTTCGTCCAAAACCTTTTGGCCGTCAATCCTTACTCCGCCTCCTTTTATGCTCCTCCTACCTTCGCTGGTTGACTTAACGAGACCCGCCTCCTTTAAGAGTCTCGGGAGCCAGACGGGGTTCTCGGGAACGGTTATTACCGGCTCGGGGATTTCTTCGGGGAGCTCCCTCCTTGAGAAGACCCTTTCAAAGTGCTCCCTTGCCCTCTTTGCCGCCTCCACGCCGTGGAAAGTCTTAACTATTGTCTCTGCAAGGCGTTTTTTAACCTCCATCGGGTGGAGCCGCCCCTCCTTAACGGCCCTCTCCATCTCCTCTATCTCCTCCTCGGGAACCCTCGTAACGAGCCGGTAGTAGCGCCACATAAGCTCGTCAGAAATCCTCATCACCTTGCCGAACTGCTCCTCGGGGGGCTCAAGAATTCCGATGTAGTTCCCCAGGCTCTTACTCATCTTCTGAACGCCGTCAAGCCCCTCCAAGATGGGCATCATTATGCAGACCTGTTCCTCCTGACCGTACTCCCTCTGAAGGTGCCTTCCCATCAGGAGGTTGAACTTCTGGTCGGTTCCCCCGAGCTCCACATCGGCCTTTAAAACTACCGAGTCGTAGCCCTGAAGGAGGGGATAGATGAACTCGTGAATGTGAATGGGGCGACCCTCCTTAAACCTCTTCTCAAAGTCGTCCCTCTCAAGCATTCTGGCGACGGTGTACTTTGAGGAGAGCTTTATCAAGTCGGCAGCGCTCATGCTTCCGAGCCACTCGCTGTTAAAGACCACAACGGTTTTCTCCGGGTCCAAAATTTTAAAGACCTGTTGGGCGTAAGTTTCGGCGTTCTTTAAAACTTCCTCCCTCGTCAGGGGAGGACGGGTTTCGCTCTTTCCAGTAGGGTCGCCAATCATCGCCGTAAAGTCGCCTATGAGGAAGTAAACCTCATGGCCGAGCTCCTGAAAGTCCCTTAACTTCCACAGCAGAACTGTATGGCCGAGGTGGAGGTCCGGAGCGGTGGGGTCAAAGCCGGCCTTTATTCTTAACTTCTTTCCGCTCTTTAGCTTTTCAAGGAGCTCCTCCTCTCCGATTATCTCGGCCGTTCCCCTCTTTATAACCTTTAACTGCTCCTCGGGCGTCATTTCACTTCCTCCTCAAGGTTTATCTCCATTGCGGTCTCGTCGCAGTTGGGAAACTTAACGCAGTTTATACAGTCCCTCCAGATTTTGTGAGGGAGCTTCTCCTTATCTATAACCTTAAAACCCAACTTTTCAAAGAACTTAACCTGATAGGTAAGGGTAAAAACCCTCGGAATTCCGAACTCCCGGGCCTCCTCAAGGGCCCTCTTAACGAGGGCGGTTCCTATTCCCCTGCCGGTGTGTTTTGAGTCAACTGCAAGGGAGCGGATTTCCGCCAAGTCTCCCCAGAAAATCGTAAGGGCACAGACCCCGAGAACCTCTCCCTTCTCCTCGTAAACCCAGAAGTCCCTTATGTTCTCGTAAATACTCTGGATAGAGCGGGGGAGCATAAGGCCGAGCTTGGCGTACTCGTTTATGAGAAACTGTATCCTCTCTGCATCGGTAATTCTTGCCTTCCTTACCTTTCCTTCCAATTAGCTCTCTCCCATTCTCAAAACTTTAACCGGCTCCGTTCTGGCCGCCCTTAAAGAGGGGTAAATTGTTGCCAGGACGCTTATTAATATAGCCGCAACGGCAGCGACGATGCAGTCAAGGGGGTGAAGCTTAAAGGGAAGATGGTCTATGTAGTAAACGTCGGGAGGGAGGGGAATGAGCTTATACTTCTCCCCCAAAAGGGCGATTGATATCCCTAAAACCTCGCCGATTAAAGTTCCGATAACTCCTATAAAGAGCCCCTGAAGGACGAAGACTTTAAGAATAAAGGAATCAAGGGCGCCCACGGCCTTGAGGATTGCTATCTCCCTCGCCCTGTTGTTAACGTTCATCATCAAGAGGCTTGAAATGTTAAAGGATGCCACGAGGACTACGAGGGTTAAAATCAAAAACATTGCCAGCTTCTCAAGTTTTAGGGCGGAAAAGAGGCTCTTGTTTAGGGAAATCCAGTCCTGAACCGAGTACTCATCACCCAAAACAGCCTCTATCCTCTTCTTTACCAGAGGAACGCTCTCAAGCCGGTCAACATTTACCATTATTCCGGTAACAGAGTCTCCCAAACCGAAGGCCTTTCTTGCGTCGTCAATGTGGGCGAGGATAAGGGAGGAGTCAAACTGGTACATTCCGACCTCAAAAATTCCCACAACCCTGAACTCTGCCGTTCTGGGGATTACTCCGAAGGGGGTTTTTTTACCCATGGGGGAGATTAGCTTAAGGGTATCCCCGAGGGTTATCCCCAGGTTGTCGGCAAGGATTCTCCCGATTACGACGCCTTTTTTGGCGTTTTTAAAGAGTTCCCAATCCCCCAAAACCATATGCTCGGGAATTGCAGTAACTTTCGGCTCCAAGGAGGGGTCGCATCCCCTTACCGAGGCGCTTGAGGAGGCCGCAGAGGAAGAGCCAACGGCCATTACAGGAACGTAGATAAAGGGCTCTGCACCGACAACGTGAGGAATTTCTTCAATTTTCCTGAGGGCGTAATCGTACCTGTAAAAGGGCTTCCCCCCCTTCTTTAAAACGATAATGTCGGCATTTGCAGAGAGGAGCCTCTCCTTTATGGCGTCCTGAAAGCCGGTCATAACTGAGTTAACGACTATTAAGGCTGCAACTCCGACAACGACTCCGACAACGGCAATGAAGAAGGCAAAGGACGAGTAGCCCTTTGCCTTAACCGTTCTGAAGGCAAGCCACCGCAGTAGGGGGCTTATCAACCTACTCTACCTCGCAAATTTCCTCTCCGCACTTCCTCTCGGGTCTGAGCTGCGGGAAGAGGAGGACTTCCCTGATTGAGTCCTTATTGGTGAAGAGCATTACCAGTCTGTCTATTCCTATCCCCTCACCGGCAGTGGGGGGCATCCCGTACTCAAGGGCAGTGATGAAGTCGGCGTCGTACTCCATTGCCTCTTCGTCTCCCTTGGCCCTCTCCTCAAGCTGCTGTTTAAACCTATCCTCCTGCTCTTTGGGGTTGTTGAGCTCGGTATAGGCGTTTGCAACTTCCCTGCCGTAGATGAAGAGCTCAAACCTCTCAACCAGCTCTGGGTTGCCCCTCTTTTCTTTAGCAAGGGGAGAGATTGCCTTGGGGAAGTCAACGACGAAGGTGGGCTGAATTAGCTCAGGCTCAACCAGTTTCTCAAAGAGCTCCTGAACTCTCTTAAAGTGGCTGAGCTCCTCTGCTCTCTCTATTCCGAGCTCCTTGGCCTTTGCAAGAACCTTCTCCTCATCGTGAAGGAGCTCCTCCTCTGTTAAACCGGTCTTCTTGGAGAGTTCCCCGAGGTATGAAATCCTCCTGAAGGGCCTCTCAAAGGAAATTTTTGTTCCCTGGTACTCAATCTCTTTAACGCCTTTCCCGTACAGCCTTTCAAGGAGGAACTCAAAGAACTCTTCGGTCATCTCCATAAGGTCGTTGTAGTCGGCGTAGGCCATGTACCACTCAACCATAGTGAATTCGGGGTTGTGGCGGGTACTTATCCCCTCGTTCCTGAAGTTCTTGCCAAGCTCGTAAACCCTCTCAAAACCGCCGACAATTAACCTCTTAAGATAGAGCTCCGGTGCAATCCTCAGGTAAACGTCAATGTCAAGGGCGTTGTAGTGGGTTATGAAGGGTTTAGCCGCAGCACCTGAAGCGATGGGCTGAAGAACCGGAGTTTCAACCTCTAAAAAGCCCCTGCTGTCAAGGAATTCCCTTACGGCCTTGATTACTTTAGTCCTCGTCCTGAAAACTTCCCTAACTTCGGGGTTAACTATCAGGTCAAGGTAGCGCTGGCGGTAGCGCTTCTCTGTGTCCTTTAAGCCGTGCCACTTCTCAGGTAGAGGCCTTAAGGACTTTGTAAGGGGAGTGAGCTCCTTAACCTCTAAGGTAAGCTCTCCCGTGCGGGTTCTAAAGAGGGTTCCCTTAACCCCGACTATGTCTCCAATATCAATTAGCTTCTTAAACACTTTGTTGTAGAACTCCTCTCCTACAACGTCCCTCCTTATGTAGCACTGGATCCTTCCGCTCTCATCCTGAATGTGGAAGAAGGCAGCCTTACCCATAACCCTCATAGACATAATTCTTCCGGCAAGGGAGAACTCATCCTTCGGGAGCTCCTCCTTCTCCCTCTCCTCTCCTTCCTTAACCTTTCCAAACTTACCTATGAGCTCCCCAGCCTTAGCGTTTACCTCGTACTTATAGGCGTAAGGTTCATAGCCAAGCTCCTTTAACTTTTCAACCTTCTCCTTCCTCTGTTCCAAAATCCTCTCTTCAGCCATAACCACCTCTCAATGAACTTTTTAACAAAGCTAAAAGTAATGGGAAATTTTAAGAAAATTTGGGGTTTTTGGAGTATAATT
>JAMOTD010000016.1 GCA_027068415.1 Desulfurobacteriaceae bacterium
TGCCGAGCCTGTGGAGCTCCCCCCCATCATCGCAACTCCGCCCTCACTCTGACCGGGCTGGATTATAATTACGAGAATAAGTAGAATCGCCAAAATCGCGTGGATTATCAAAAGCGCCGTAAACATCTAAAACCTCCTGTTAAGTTCCCAGTTCCAGGCCGTTCTAATTATAAACTCTAAGTCTTCATACTTCGGTTTCCAGTTAAGTTTTTCTTTTAGCTCTGTTGAGTCGGCTACTAATATAGGAGGGTCTCCTTCTCTCCTTTCGGTCTCATCCACTTTAAAGTCTTTTCCCGTGACTTTTTTTGCAGTTGTGATTACCTCTTTAACCGAGAAGCCTTTACCGTATCCGCAGTTAAAAACTCCGCTCTCTCCGCTTTCTAACAAGTACTCAAGAGCTAAGAGGTGAGCGTCTGCCAAGTCACATACATGGATAAAGTCCCTTATACAAGTTCCATCCGGGGTAGGGTAGTCTGTTCCGAATATCTTTATTGATTCTCTTTCTCCCTTTGCCGCTTTTAAAATCAATGGAATAAGGTGAGTTTCCGGGTTGTGGCTCTCCCCAATTCTGCCTTTAGGGTCGGCTCCGGCAGCGTTGAAGTATCTGAGTGAGATGTAATTTAAACCGTAGGATTTATTGAAGTCTTCCAGAATTTTTTCTATGAAAAGCTTTGATTTACCGTACGGGTTTATGGGATTTGTGGGGTGCGTTTCCGGAATTGGTACTTTGATTGGGTTTCCGTAAACTGCTGCAGTTGAAGAGAAAATAAAGTTATTTACCTTTGTTTCAACCATTGCTTCAAGTAGTCTTAAAGTATTCACTGTATTGTTTTCAAAAAATTTAGCCGGGTCTTTTACCGATTCTCCAACTTCAATTGAGGCTGCAAAGTGGATTACAGCGTCTGGTTTAAAGGATGATAAGAGTTCTTTCATTTTCTCTTTGTTGCCCGTATCTGCTACAACCAGTTTTCCGTAAAGAACTGCCTCCTTATGACCTTTGGATAAGTTGTCAATTACCATTATGTCGTGACCGAGCTTTCCGAATAACTCTACCGTATGACTTCCTATATAACCGGCTCCTCCTGTTATGAGGATTTTCATTCCCCCTCCCTTGAGGTGTTTTATAAGGTTGTTTTAACTATTGCCGAAAAGCTCTCGGCTTTGAGGCTTGCCCCTCCAACGAGAGCTCCGTCAATGTCGGGCATCTCAAGGAGTCCTTTTGCGTTTTCGGGTTTTACGCTTCCGCCGTAGAGGATTCTGACCCCTTCGGCCTTCTCCTTCTCAAAGAGCTCGGTAAGAACATCCCTGATGAAGGTGTGGACTTCCTGAGCCATCTCGGGGGTTGCACTTCTGCCCGTTCCGATTGCCCAGACCGGCTCGTAGGCTATTACAAACTCATCTTCGGGCTTTAGACCTTTCAGGCCTTCCCTTACCTGCCTCTCTACAACCTGCCGGGTTTCTCCCTTCTCTCTCTCCTCCAGAGTTTCTCCAATACAGAGAATAGGGATTAGGTTGTGGTTAACGGCGGAAATTACCTTTCTGTTAATGAGTTCGTCACTCTCTCCGAAGATGTGCCTCCTCTCAGAGTGGCCGAGGATTACGTAGGAGCACCCGACGTCTTTCAGCATAACCGGTGATATTTCCCCGGTAAAGGCTCCTTTTTCCTCGTAGAACATGTTCTGGGCGCCCATGAGTATGGAGCTCCCCTCCAGCTCCCTGCCCACCGGGTAGAGGGCCGTAAACGGCGGGCAGACGAGGATGTCCCTGTCCTCAACTCCCTTTAACCTCTCCTTGAGCTCCCTAACCAACTCAATGGCTTCGGGAACGGTCTTGTTCATCTTCCAGTTTCCGGCAATCAGAAGCCTTCTCAACCTATCCCCCTTATGAGGCTTTTGTTAACTCGTACTTGGGCTTACCGGTTCTTACCGCTTCGGCGTCAATTATAACCTTTTTGACGTCCTTCCTCGTGGGGACTTCAAACATCACGTCTGTCATTAGCTTCTCCATTATTGCTCTGAGGCCTCTTGCTCCGGTCTTCCTCCTTATCGCCTCCCTTGCAATCTCCCTTAAAGCCTCCTCGGTAAACTCAAGCTCAACCCCTTCAAGCTCAAGCATTTTCTTGTACTGCTTTACGAGGGCGTTTTTGGGCTCGGTTAAGACCCTTACTAAGTCATCCTCTCCCAGCTCTTTGAGTGTCGCAATTACCGGGAGCCTTCCGATTAGCTCGGGAATAAGGCCGAACTTGACAAGGTCGTCGGGCTCAACATGTTTGAGGAGCTCGTCCCTTTCCATCTTCTTCTTATCAACGTCGGCGGTAAAGCCGAGAGCTCCCTTCCCTATCCTCTTTGCAATTATGTCCTCAAGGCCGACGAAGGCTCCGCCGCAGATAAAGAGTATGTTTGAGGTATCTATCTGAATGTACTGCTGGTGGGGATGCTTCCTTCCTCCCTGCGGTGGAACGTTTGCAATCGTCCCCTCAAGGATTTTAAGGAGTGCCTGCTGAACACCCTCTCCCGAAACGTCCCTCGTAATTGAGGGATTCTCGCTCTTCCTTGCAATTTTGTCTATCTCGTCAATGTAGATTATTCCCCTCTGGGCCTTCTCTATGTCGTAGTCGGCCGCCTGAATCAGCCTTAAGAGAATGTTCTCAACGTCTTCACCGACGTAGCCGGCCTCTGTAAGGGTGGTCGCGTCTGCTATTGCAAAGGGAACGTCAAGGAGCTTTGCAAGGGAGCGGGCAAGGAGGGTCTTACCCGAACCGGTCGGTCCAATCAGGAGAATGTTGCTCTTCTCAAGCTCAACGTCGTCAATTGCTCCGCCTGACATAATCCTCTTGTAGTGGTTGTAAACTGCAACCGAAAGAACTTTCTTTGCCTCCTCCTGGCCGATTACGTACTGGTCAAGGAATTCCTTTATCTCCTTGGGGGTGGGGAGCTTGTCAACTTTGACGGGAGCTCCCTTCTTCTCCTCCCCCTCGTGTATCATCTTGTAGCAATCGTCTATACAGAAGTTGCAGATTGCCACTCCTCCCGGCCCAGTTATCAGGGCTTCTACCTCGTTCTGAGGGCGGTTACAGAATGAGCACCTTCTCATCGGAACTTTTGTTTCAAACATTCTTCCCTCTCTCTTTAGTTTTGCTAACTGGGAAATATATGCCTTCGGTGATAAAATCGGCGGAAAAAGAGGTAAGGAGAGGAAGATGGTAAGGGTAAAGGTGTGCGGAATAACAAATCTGAAAGACGCCCTTCTCTCAATTGAGGCCGGGGCAGATGCTTTGGGCTTTATAATCTACCCGGGAAGCAAGCGCTTCATAAAGGCCAAGGAGGTCAGGAAGATTACCTCAAACCTCCCTCCTTTCGTCTCAAAGGTAGGGGTATTTGTTAACGAAGACCCCAGAGACGTCCTTGAGATTTTAAGCTACGCCCACCTTGACCTTGCCCAGCTCCACGGAGAGGAGAGTCCCGAGGACTGTGAGTACGTTGGGGCCCACAGGGTTATTAAGGTCTTTCGCTTAAGGAGTGAGGAAGAGGTTGAGAAAATAGAGCCTTACGTACGGAAGGTTAGGGCTATCCTCCTTGATACTTACGACACCAAAGTTTACGGGGGAACCGGAAAGCCCTTTGACTGGAAAATTGCCCTTAAGGTTAAGGAGAGGTTCCCCGAGCTCCCCCTAATTCTCTCCGGCGGCCTCAACCCCGAGAATATCTCCGATGCGGTTAAGACGGTTTCTCCCTTTGCCGTTGACGTCTGCAGCGGCGTTGAGAGGGAGCCCGGAGTGAAGGAGCCCGAAAAGGTTGTGGAGTTTGTAAAGAGGGCAAAGTGTCCCTTTTAGTTGTAAATTTTTTGCAACAACACTAACTTAAGGGTAATATCGTTTGATAAGGAGGGTACCGTGGGAACGAAAGCAAGGGAGCTTGTTGGGGAGCACGCAGATAGGATTGTGGAGTTCCTAAATAGAGCTCTGGCAGACGAATGGCTCGCCTACTACCAGTACTGGATTGGCTCCAAAGTTGTTAAAGGCCCGATGAAGAGTGCGGTTGAGGCCGAGCTTGTTCAACACGCTGCCGATGAGCTCCGCCACGCCGATATGCTCGTTATGAGGATTTTGGAGCTGGGAGGAACGCCGATTTTAACACCTAAGAGGTGGTTTGAGCTTACGAACTGCGGCTACGGCGAGCCGGAAAACCCCTTTGTGAAGAGAATCCTTGAGCAGAACATTAAGGGAGAGCGCTGTGCAATAGACGTTTACAACCAGATTACTTCTTACACCCGCGACATTGACCCCGTAACCTACAACCTGGCCGTTCAGATTATGACCGACGAGATGGAGCACGAGGAGGATTTACAGTCCCTCCTTGAGGATTTGGAGAACATGAAGTTCCTTAAATAAGGTTTGTGTTATTAAATTACCCCGCAAATTTCCTGCGGGGAGTCGCTCAAGTTGAAAGAGGAATAGACCTTTATGAAATCTGGCTTACTCTTAAAAAGAGGTGGCGGGCAGTTGCCCTCTCCCTCCTTCTCTTTACCTTTGTAGCCCTTCTTTACGCTTTTTTATCCCCTCCCGTTTATCAGGATAAACACTACTTTTCCGAGCCGCTTTCACCTTCCGTCCCTACCTGAGGGACGGCGATTACGGTAAGCTCTCGGCCCTCCTTGGCCTTGATAAGGAGAAGCTGGAAAAGATTGTCTCCGTGGAAGTTCCGAAAATAAAGAACTCAAATGCCGTCTTCACTTTAATAGAGGGGGGAAAGAACCTTGGTGTTCTGAAGGAGTTTGATTCAAAGCCTACCTCTCCTCTCTGCCCTCAATAAGCCAGCAGGTGGAGGAGAAGAGAAGAACTATAAAGGCTCACTTGAAGACTTTTCTGAGAGAATAGGTGATGTGGAGAGACTTGCCTTCACCCTTAAAGGGCAGATTGAGAGGGGAAGCTTTAAGGTTGTGGGCTTTAACCCCATAGAGTTTGATACTGCTATAGCAAAGTATAGGGCCGAAATTGAGAGGCTAAGAATCTCCCCTTTTAAAGGGGTGAGTTTTTACTCCTCAGATGAACCGGTTAAACCGAAGAGGGGATTAATAGTGGCCGTCGGGGCTATTTCCGGTCTCTTCTTTGGAGTTTTCCTTGCTTTCTTCTTTGAGTGGCTTGAGGGAGTTAAGAGGAGGGAAGAGGCCTAAGCCTCCTCCTCGCCCTCCTTTACCTCTATGTGGAGCTCCTCAAGCTGCTCTTTCCTCACCGTGTCGGGAGCTCCCGTAAGTAGACACTGTCCCCTCTGGGTCTTGGGGAAGGCTATAACGTCTCTGATTGACTCCTCTCCCCTCATAATCGCACAGAGCCTGTCAAGTCCGAAGGCCATTCCGCCGTGGGGGGGAGCTCCGTACTTTAAGGCCTCAAGCAGGAAGCCGAACCTCTCCTTTGCCTCCTCGTCGGAGAGGCCGATTACCTTAAACACTTTCTCCTGAACGTCCTCCCTGTGGATACGGATACTTCCTCCGCCTATTTCAACCCCGTTTAAGACCATATCGTAGGCCCTTGCTCTTACCTCTCCGGGGGCCTCAAGGAGCTTATCAACGTCCTCTTCCCTCGGGCTTGTAAAGGGGTGGTGGAGGGCCTCCCACCTCTCCTCCTCCTCGTTCCACTCAAACATGGGGAAGTCAACAACCCACAGGACGTTAACCTTGCCCTCGTCTATGAGGCCGGCCATCTTTCCGAGCCTCAGCCTCAGGTTTGAGAGGGCGGCGTTTACAACGTCGGGCTTATCTGCAACGAAGAAGAGAATGTCTCCCGGCTTTGCGTTGAGCCTTCTTAAAATCTCGTTTATCTCCTCTTCGGTAAAGAACTTAACTATCGGAGACTGGAGCTTCCCTTCGGGCAGAACCTTAATCCATGCAAGGCCTTTTGCCCCGTAGATTCCTACAAACTTGGTAAGCTCGTCAATCTCTTTCCTTGAGAGCTCCGCTCCCCCCTCAAAGTTTATCGCCTTAACTATTCCTCCCTTCTCTGCAACGCTCCTGAAAACCTTAAAGTTGCACTTTTGAGCTATATCGGTGATGTTTTTCAGCTCAAGGCCGAAGCGGGTGTCGGGCCTGTCTGTTCCGAACCTCTCCATTGCCTCGTCGTAGGAGATTACCGGGATTTCCCCTATTTCAATCCCCAAGAGCTCCCTGTAGAGGGCCCTTAAAACCTTCTCGGCCACCTCCATTACGTCCCTTTCCCTTACAAAGGACATCTCAAAGTCTATCTGGGTGAACTCGGGCTGTCTGTCGGCTCTTAGGTCTTCGTCCCTAAAGCACCTTGCAATTTGGTAGTACTTATCAAATCCCGAAACCATGAGGATTTGTTTAAAGAGCTGCGGAGACTGGGGAAGGGCGTAGAACTTGCCCGGGTAAATCCTGCTGGGAACGAGGAAGTCCCTTGCCCCTTCGGGAGTACTCTTTGTCAGGTAAGGGGTTTCTATCTCTATGAAGCCCTCCCTGTTAAAGACCTCCCTGACAACCTGATACATTCTGTGGCGGAAGATTATGTTCTGGGCCATTTTGGGCCTTCTCAGGTCAAGGAAGCGGTACTTGAGGCGGACCTCTTCGCTTACCTTAACCTCGTCCTCAACCGGGAAAGGCAGGGGTAGTGAGCGGTTTAAAATCTGGAGCTCCCTTGCGTATATCTCAAACTCCCCTGTTTTGAGCTTTGGGTTTTCTGTTCCCGGGGGCCTTCTCCTGACCTCTCCCTTAACGGCTATTACAAACTCGTGCCTTAGCTTTTTTGCCTTCTCAACAAGCTCCTCAGAAATCTCGGGGGAGAAGACAATCTGTACTTTTCCCGTTCTGTCCCTTAGGTCTGTAAATACAACTCCTCCGTGGTCTCTTGTAGTATCAACCCAGCCGGCTACTCTTACTTCTTTACCTACGTCCTTCTCAGAAATCTCACCGCAGTAGTGGGTTCTCTCAAAAGAGCCAAGGTGCTCAAGCATCTTCCTTCTCCTCTTTCAAATTTGCTGGGGGAATTTTACTCCAAATTTTTAAGTCCTTTCAGGGTTGCTTCAAAGGCCTCTTTAAAGAGGAGCTCCATAATTTTCCCGTAAATCTCCTCCGCCTGCTCCTGACCGTAAATATGGACGAGAGTGTCTTTCAGTTCTACCATTTTGTATAAAATTCCCTCATACGAAAAAGGAACTATTCCTTCCTTTAGGAGCTCTCTGAAACAGCTTCACGGAGAGTTACACTCAATTCCCCTCTCCCTTAGGGCCTCTTTAACGGCCTTCCACATATCCTCGTATGTATACTCAAACCTTTTACTTAGGACTTCTACTGCTATTCCTCTCGGAATTTTCAGTTCCTCTTCAAGGGTTAATCCTTCTTTAAACTTTGTAAACGCTTTTTCAAACCTGTTAAGAGCTCTTCTGAACTTTTCCAAACCCTGCCCTCCTTCAGCACTCTTTCAAGGAAATCGCCGTTTTTTACCTTTGCCAAATCAAAGAAGTCTACCTCTCTCAGAATGGAAACTTTCTCTATTTCATCAAGGGCTTTTACGTACTCTTTGGGGGAGAGCTCCCTTCCGCAGAAGACCCCGACCTCAATATCCGAAGTCCTTGAAAACCTGTCTGTCAATACCGAGCCGAAGAAGATTATCAAACACCTATCGCCGAGAGCTCTCTCAATTGCCCTTTCTACCAGCTCAATGTACTCCTCTTTTGTGTAAGCCCTTACCTTCAAGTCTTAATAACCTCTTATCTATCAGTCGGTTCCTGAATAGTAGCTTCCTCGTTGCCGGCATTACGTACGTGCCGTAGATTTTACAGTCCCTGTACCTCTGTCCTTCGGTTGAGATAAACCGGAATGAGTTTAATTTCCAGCCCTTAAGGTGGAGCTCCTTCCCCGTAATTACCGTCTGGTTGAAAATCGCGTAAGCCAGCAGAAGCGCCGGCGGAATCAGTATAAACCTTACCCTGCTCCACAGGTAGAGGACCAAACAGGCAATATAAGTAATTCCGGCCAGAAGTAGGGAAATCTCGCTGTGGATTACGGCCCACTTCGTATAGTGGAATGAGAGCTGGGTGGCTTTGATGAAGAGCTCCCCAAGAAGCTCAACCGCTCTGTTAATAATCTCTACCTTGTAGAGGGTTATCTCCATCAGGAAAACGCTTATGAGAAAAGGGGTGAAGATAAAACCTACCAGAATTGTTGTGAGCCAAGACATCACATTGACTGTTCCGAAAACGTGAAGGACAATCGGCAGAGTAAAGAGCATGGGAGCGACCGCGACTTTAAAGCTCTTCTCTGCCTTACTTCCTTCTCCCTCAACGCTCAAGAGTATTCCTCCTACTGCCGCAAAAGAGAGTGCCGCCGAGAGGTTAAACTTACCGAAGAGAACGGTTAAGAGGAAGACAACTCCCAGTAGGTAAAGGGGAGTAATCTTTCTGAACTCTTCAATTCCCAAAGCTATGAGGAACATAAAGAGGTAAGCCCTCAGCGCAGACGGAGGTAGCCCTGTCAGGGGCATCAGGGGGAGCATTATTAGAGAAGCGGCAGTTAAAGGTCTGGGAAGCCTGAGGAGTTTTAGGATGCCGGCGAGAGCTCCTATAACAATTCCCACGTGAAGCCCCGAAATCGCAAGGAAGTGGTAAAGCCCCGAGAGGGAAAAGTACCCCTTGAGAGAGGGGAGAAGCTCAAACCTTATTCCGAAAGTACACGCCCCCGCAACCGCCGATATCGGGTAGTCAACTGCCCCTTCAAGCTCCCTGTATAGCCTATACCTCAACCTCTCAAGAGCAACCCTGAGCCCGCTCCCTTTAAGTAAAACTCGTCCATCTTCATTTATTATGTCTCCTACTTCCACATTCTCTCCTTCCTTAATCCTAATCCACTTCCACCCCTCAACTACAGCAACTTTATAGGTTTCACTGTACTCCTTTATCCAGATTACTCGGGGTAGTGTTTCTGTGTGTAGAACCAAGGATTGCAAAAGCAAGATAATTCCTACAGGAATTGCCCCTGAGAGTAAATCCTTCCAGTTGAACCTTATTTTGTAGCTAATTAATGTTATAATGGTAGCGCTCAGCAGGAGTATAAAATAAGGGGTTCCGATTAACTTTAAGGTTAACGCTAAGAAGCACAGAAAAAAGATGAAAATTATGTGTCTTCTGGGAGGCAACTTTCACCTCGTAAATTTTGAAGTTTTAGCGTTATATTAAAACACGGGAGGGTATTTTGAAGGAAGAGTTGAGGTTTGTTATTGAAGTTGCTCTGAAGGCAGGAAGGGAAATTATAGAAGTTTACGCAAGTGGGAATTTGGTTTTCTGGAATAAGGATGATAAATCTCCTTTGACAGAAGCTGACATGCGTGCTAACTCCTTGATAGTTAAGGAGCTCTCGGATTTTGGCTACCCTGTTCTTTCTGAGGAAGGTAAAAAAATCTCTTTTCAAGAAAGGAAAAATTGGAGAAGGTTTTGGCTAATAGACCCTCTTGATGGGACTAAAGAGTTTTTAAAAAGGAATGGAGAATTTACGGTAAATATAGCTCTAGTAGAGGATAGAAAGCCCGTAATGGGGGTGGTTTATGCTCCGGCTCTTGGGCTTCTTTATTTCTCAACTCCGAACGAGGCTTATAAAGTTGATGGGGTCTTGTCTGAGCTTTCCGTTGAAGAGATTTTCGGAAAAGCGAGAGTTCTTCCTTGCGTTTCTCCCGAAGAAAGAAAAATCCGAGTGGTCGCTTCTCGCTCTCATCTCTCCAAGGAGACAGAAGAGTTTGTTGAAAAGTTAAGGAAGAAAGGAAGAGTTGACTTTCTTTCTGTTGGGAGCTCTTTAAAACTTTGCTATGTTGCTGAGGGTAAAGCTGACGTTTATCCCCGTTACGCCCCGACTATGGAGTGGGACACGGCTGCGGGTCAGGCGATAGTTGAGGCCTCCGGAGGGAAAGTTCTTGAAGCAGAAACTATGGAACCGCTGGTCTATAACAAGGAAAATCTTCTTAATCCTTATTTTATTGCTTTAAGAAGAGGTTATGAGTTATAGTGCGTTAGTTCTTCTTGTTTTGCTCGGACTTTTAATTTACTTACTTTACACGGAAAAGCTTCACCCTGTCGTTTCCTTTTTTCTCGTAGTTGCAACCCTCGTTGTTCTGGGAATTCTTACCCCTGAAGAGGCCTTAACGGGTTTTTCAAACGAGCAGATTGTAGTAATAGCCCTTCTCCTTGTAATAAGCTCAATAATTAAAAAATTTGAGATAACCGGTTTGATATTCTCTAAGCTTCTTGGAAAAGAAGAACGCTACCCGTTTTTTTTGGCAAAGATGATGGGAGTTGTATCTTTTCTCTCTGCCTTTTTAAATAATACGCCAGTAGTTGCAACATTTATGCCTTACGTTTACCAGTGGGGGAGAAACAAAGGTATATCTCCTTCAAAGCTTTTAATCCCCCTTTCTTATGCGGCCATTTTGGGCGGAACTACTACCCTTATAGGTACCTCAACCAACCTTATAGTGAATGCTCTTGCAGTTGAATCCGGCCTAAAACCTTTAGGACTTTTTGACTTTCTCTATGCAGGTCTTCCTGCCGTTCTTGTGGGAACCATTTATATGGTTCTTTTTGGTCACCGCCTCCTTCCGGAGAGGGAAGACATACTCTCTTCTTTTCTGAAGGGTAAGAGGGAGTACCTTATTGAGACAGTTGTCCCCAGATTCTCTCCAATTATTGGAAAAACGGTCTTGGATGCCGGCCTCAGGAACTTGAAGGGGCTTTTTCTGGTGGAAATCGTCAGGGAAGAAGAGAGAATTGCTCCCGTTTCGCCTAAGGACATTATAAGAGAGGGAGATGCTTTAATCTTTGCCGGTGACCCCGACAGTATAGTTGAGCTTATAAAGGAGAAAAGAGCTCTTACTCTTCCTTCAGATTGTCACTTTGCCCTTAGCCAGAAAATAGAGGTAGTTGAAGCTTTAATTCCTGTAAACTCTTCTCTGGTGGGAAAAAAGGTTAGGGAGACTGGTTTCAGAGCAAAGTTTGACGCAGCGATAATTGCAATCCACAGGGACGGAGAAAGGTTAAGAGGAAAGATTGGGGAGATGGTTTTAAAACCCGGAGACCTTTTGCTACTATTGGCAGGAGAGGATTTCTGGAGCAGAGTCAAGGATAGCGACGATATGTTTGTAGTAAACAAGGTAAACGAAACCCTTACTGTAGACAGTAAAAAAGCTCTGATTTTCCTCTTTCTATTTTTGCTTGTGATTGCCCTTTCTGCTTTTGGCCTTTTCCCTCTTTTTAAGTCCCTTTTGGTTCTCCTTGCCGTTATTGTCCTTTTTAAGATGGCCACCTACGGAGAGATAAAGAGAAGCATAGACCTTAACATGGTTATGATGGCAGCCTTCTCTTTTGCCATTGGTATTGCAATAGCGAAAACCGGTCTTGCCGATTTTATTGCCCATAAAGTGGTTGCAGTTGCCGGTGAACTGGGAGTTGTCGGAGCTCTTCTTTCTATCTACATAATTACAAATCTTTTGACTGAGTTTGTTACAAACGTTGCTGCGGCTACTATGGTTTTCCCGGTTGCCCTTTCTGTTTCAAAGTTTTACTCCTCTTCTCCGCCGGAACTCTTTATACTTACTGTGGCCTACGCGGCCTCGGCCAGTTTTATGACTCCTATTGGCTATCAAACTAACCTTATGGTTTACGGTCCCGGTAACTACCGTTTTAAAGACTTTTTGAGGGTGGGAGTTCCTCTTTCCTTTTTATTTATGTCTGTTATAATTCTGCTACTTTCTTTAAGAACATAAGGGGGCGGAAGTGGAGAAAAAAATTCTGGTTTCTTATAAAGGGAGAATTACCCGGAGAGACAGGGAAAGGCTTAATGGCCATAAGTCTTTTATTTTGTGGTTTACTGGCTTTTCTGGCTCGGGTAAGTCAACTCTTTCCCATAAAGTGGAAGAGAAACTTTACGAGATGGGCGTTCACACCTATGTCCTTGACGGCGACAACATAAGACAGGGTCTTAACAAAGACCTCGGTTTTTCCAAAGGAGATAGAGAAGAAAACATCAGAAGAATAGGGGAGGTCGCCAAACTCTTTGTAGATGCTGGTATTGCCGTTTTAACCGCCTTTATTTCTCCCTACAGGAGAGATAGAGAGTTTGTTAGAAACTTGGTTGACGAGGGAGACTTTATAGAGGTTTACGTTAAGTGCCCCCTTGAAGTTTGTGAGCAGAGGGACCCTAAAGGTCTTTACAAGAAGGCCAGGGCAGGAGAGATAAAGAACTTTACGGGAATAGATGACCCCTACGAGGAGCCCGAAAACCCGGAGATTGTTGTTGAGACCGATAAGATGAGCGTAGAGCAGTGTGTGGATAGGATAATTGACTACCTTGTTAAGAACAATTACATAAAAGCTTAGGAAGGAGGTAATTGTGATTAAGCCCCACGGCGGAAAGCTTGTAAACAGACTTGCCACTTCTGAGGAGAGAGAAGAGCTCATAAAGAAGATGGAAACTCTCCCGAAGATTTTTGCCGGAGATAGGTATGTTGGCCACTGTGAGATGATAGCTATAGGAGGCTACTCTCCCCTTAAGGGATTTATGACCAAGGAAGAAGCAGAAGCTGTTATAAAAGACGTTCATCTGCCCTCAGGGCTTCTCTGGTCAATTCCTATAGTTCTTCCGGTTAAGGAGGAACTCTGGAAGAGCTTGAAAATTGGCGATGAGGTTGCTATTTACGATAAGCACAACCGTCCGATTGCAGTAATTGTTGTTGAGGACAAGTATACCCTTGACCTTGACTTCTACTGTGAGAACGTCTTTAAGACTACAGATGAAAACCATCCCGGAGTGGCCTTCGTTAAGAGCGCCGGGAACCACTTTATTGGCGGGGAGCTCCTTCGCCTCGTTAACCGTCCTATAAGAGATGGAATAGACGAGTCCTACTATCAAGACCCCGTTCAGGTGAGGAAAGTAATAGAGGAAAAGGGCTGGAAAAGAATCGTTGCTTTCCAGACCAGGAACCCCATTCACAGGGCTCACGAGTATATAATAAAGTGTGCCCTTGAGACAATGGACGGAGCTCTAATCCACCCACTCGTTGGGGAAACAAAGAAAGACGACATACCTGCTCCTGTAAGGATGAAGTGTTATGAAGCTTTAATAAATAACTACTTCAACAAAAACCGCGTTCACCTTAGTGTTCTTCCGGCTCCGATGCACTACGCAGGCCCAAGGGAAGCAGTTCATCACATGCTCATGCGCAAAAACTACGGTTGCACCCACATGATAATCGGCCGCGACCACGCAGGGGTTGGCGACTACTACGGAACCTACGAAGCCCAGGAATTTGTAGACCAGTTTGTTGACGAGCTTGAAATTCAGCCTCTCAAGTTTGAGCACGCATTCTACTGCACAATTTGCGAGAACATGGCAACCTCAAAAACCTGTCCTCACCCTAAGGATGCTCACATCCACCTCAGCGGGACCAAAGTCCGCGCGATGCTCAGAGAAGGCAAAAAACCACCTAAGGAGTTCTCTCGTCCAGAAGTTGCGAATATTTTAATCGCTTGGATACAAAGTGAATAAAGTATGGAAGGGCTGAGCCAAGTTTTATCTAAGTCAAGCCTTGTCTTACTTTTAAGGCTCCTTGGAATTTTAGGGGGTTATTTATTTATGCTTGTGGTTTCTCGAAATTTTGGATCTAAGGTTTGGGGTGATTTTTCAATATTTTTAGTAATACTACAGTTATTGGGCTCAGTAGCAAAGTTTGGTTTGGATACTACTTTCTTGAAGTTGGCTTCGGAAACTTGGGTTAAGAAAAAGTATTCTCTGTTAAGTAGATTGTATGTGTCTTCTTTGACTTTACTTATCTTATTTTCTTTAATTATTTCCTTGATTACTTATTTTTCGGCTAACTATATGGCTATTTATGTTTTTCATAAACCTTATTTGGGGATTTACTTTCGTTTTATCTCGTTTCTTATTCCTTTTTTTGCTCTTCTAGGATTACACTCTGAAGGTTTGAGGGCTATAAGTAAGATTTTACTACATATGCTCTCGCAACAAGCTGGTTTATTTTTGTGTGCGTTTTTAAGCTTAGGTTTACTTTATCATGTTAAATATGATTTAGGTGGTTTATTGCCTTTTATTTCATATGCTATAGCAGTGTTGTTTTGTTTAATTATAGCAGTATCGTCTTGGCTAGTTTTTTCTAGAACTAGAGTTAAATTATTTATATTTAGTGATTTAACTTTGGAGCTGTATAGGTATATTTTAAGACTTTCACTGCCATTATTTATATCGGGTATTGCAAGTATGTTAATGACATGGACAGATATAATTATGTTAGGTATTTTTTTACCATCGAGCGATGTAGGCATTTACAGTGTAGCTTTAAGAATATCCACGTTAGTAAGTATTGTATTAATAGCTGTGAACACAGTTGCCGCGCCTAAGTTTGCGGGATTTTGGGCTCTAGGAAAAGCTGATGAGTTGATCTTTTTTGCTAAGAAGGTTACCCAATTTATTAGTGTAATTTCTATTATTTTATTTTCTGTAGTAATTTTTTTTGGAAAAGAAGTGTTGATGTTTTTTGGTAATGAGTATGTAAACGGTTTATCGTCTTTAATTGTCTTATCCTTTGGTCAACTTATAAATGCTATGGCTGGTAGTGTGGGTTATATTCTAATAATGACTCAATATCAAACTTTTCATAGAAATGTTATACTGTTAGGAGCACTACTTAATGTAACTTTGAACTTTGTTTTAATACCATACTTGGGTATATTAGGAGCGGCCTTTTCCACTACATTAACTTTGGTATTTTGGAATGTTATTTTCTCTTGGAAAGTTAAGCAAATTTTTGGAAAATGGATTTTTGGATTTTAGAAGGAGGTAGTAGGTGAAACTGCCAAATTTTCTTATAGTAGGAGTTCCTAAGGCTGGAACAACGTCTGTTTATTATTGGTTAAATCAACACCCGCAGGTTTATATGAGTCCGATTAAGGAACCGCATTACTTTTCTCAAATAGGGAATGAAGACCATATAAATAGTTGGGATAATTACGTTAAACTTTTTTCTGGTGCAAGTACTAAGCACCTATCTGTTGGGGAGGCTAGTACGTCTTACTTTTACTTTTATAAAGAAGCTATTCCTCTTATAAAGAAGCGTTTAGACAATCCAAAAATAATAGTTATTCTAAGAAATCCTGTTGATAGAGCATGGTCCCATTATATGATGCAAAAAAAATATGGTTGGATTAAACAGGAGGATTTTTTTTCTAAGGACTTGGCATATCTAAAGTCTTCCTGGGGGATTAAAAGACCACATATAGAGCTTGGCTTTTATTCTGATGCTTTAAGAGCTTATTTAAATTCATTTGCTAAGGTTAAAGTTATGTTTTATGATGATTTGAAACATCGACCACATGATTTTGTTAAGGAACTTTATGAATTCCTTGGTGTAGATAGTAGTTTTATACCTAATTTCGAAGTTAGAAATGTCTCTGGTGAACCCAGGAATAGGCTGATAGGTTTTCTTCTATCCAACTCTTTGTCACAGAAACTGATTCCTCACATTCCATATGTTATTAAAGCACCGTTCAGGAAAATCCTTCTAAAGAAGGAGGTTATACCCAGTGAAGTTAAAAAGAGATTACTAGACATTTACTTAGAAGATATTGAGAAAGTAGAAAAATTGCTTGGAGTTAATTTAGAACGCTGGAAATCTTGATAAGGAGGGGACTTGAAGAAAACTTTTTCTTTGGTTATTCCTACTCTTGGAAGGGTTCAGGAACTAGATAGGTTGTTGGAAAGTATAAGATATCAAACTATGCCTATTGATGCTTTAGAAGTGATTATTGTGGATCAAAATGAGGATTCAAGGCTTAATGCAATAGTTTCTAAATATAGTAAGCAATTTTTTATAAAACATTTAAAAGTTAATTTTAAAGGTGCTGCAAGGGCTAGGAACTATGGACTTAAATTCGCTACGGGAAGGTATATAAACTTTCCTGACGATGATTCTTTTTTATCTAAAGATACTTTAAAGAAAGTGTTAGCTTTTTTTAGTGTGAATCAAAGTTATGATGCTTTGGCTGTTAAGGTTTTAGATCCTATTAAAAAGAAACCAGCTTTGTTGAATTTCCCTAATATGTCGGGAGAAATTAGTTGTTTTAACTTCTATAGAAGAACTATAGAGTTTAATATTTTTTGGAAAAGGGATATCCTACTTCGTTTAGGGGGATTTGACGAGAATTTGGGTGTTGGTACTTTTTTTGCTTCAGAAGAAAGTGGTGATTTAGTTTTAAGAGCTTTATCAAACAGTTATAAGCTTTTTTATAATGCTGATATTATTCTTTATCATCCTGATAAGAGAAATCCAAGTCTTGATAAAGTTTATTCTTATGCTCTTGGTTTCGGGGCTTTGCTTAATAAACATATAAAATCTAGGAATTTATGTATATTACCTTATGCTATTAACTATCTGGGTAGAGCCATTATTGGTATGCTACTATATATGGTACTATACAACGGTTATAAATTTAAAAAGTACTATTTAAGACTTAAAGGATCTATTCAAGGATTTAAGTATGCAGGGAAGACCTTGGAATATTGAAATTCATGTGGACTATAGAAGTTTGAAGTTACTGTTGCTACTAACAAATCCTGCTTTTCAAGTTTTTATTTGGAATTTTTTGGCTTTAATACTTTTTATTATTGTGCCTGATAAGTTAGTTCAGGTTTTTGCATCTGAATCTAAAATTCTTTCTCTTAAAGGATTATTTTGGTATTTAATTTTGACACTTTCTTTTATTGTAGGAGTTTTTATACCACCTAGATTTTTATTATCATCTCCAGTTGATAAGGTTATGTTAGTAATAAAACGCGAATGGATAGTTTTATCTTATTTATCATTGCTTTTATGTATACTTGGATATTTAGTTTGGTTTAGAGATTTTCTAATAAACTTTTCAGAGGTTTTGCAACTATTTGTCACCTTTGGAGCATATAAAACTCGTGAACTCTTGAAGGGAAGTATGATAACTGGAGTAACAACTTTGACTCAATTTGGCATAGCCTCTTCTATTTTGTTTATGATTTTATATCTTTTCTTGGAGAAAAGAAGATACCTATTTTTTTCTCTTTTGCCGTTAATTTTGGCTATCCCTCGAGTAGTTTTTTTTGGTGAGAGACTGGCATTTATAGAAGTTTTTATTCCAATAATTTTTGTATATTTGAGATATAGGCCATATAAATTTAAGTATTTTCTAATAATAGCTATTCTTTTGTTTTCGATTCTTTGGGCAACTGAGTTATTTAGGTCATATTTATCACCAGCATATAATTCTAGCTATACTCCTTTGGAATTTTTGCTTTATAGATTTATTATGTACTTTGTTACTACGGTTAATAATGGTTTTCTTATTTTCGATAAGTTCATGCCTTTAATGGATTTGTTTCCTCATTCGTTGTTGTTTGTATATAAGATTCTTCATGCTCAAGTTCAATCATCTGTTGAATATGATAATTTACTTAGGAATTTTGCTAATCCTGAGTATAATAATAAATCTGCCTGGGGTGTTTTGTATTATGATTGGGGAGAATTTAGTGTAATTATAGCTTTTGTTTTAGGTTGGTTATCTAAACTTGTATACTATTCCTATAAAAAGGGTACATTTCTGGGAATTGTTTTCTATCCAGTTTTCTTAGTTTTCTTGTTTCAATCTTATAGGGTATTATACATTCTCTCTTCGCGTGTATATTATACTTATGTACTATTAGTATTTTTGTATTTAATTTATGAGGTGAAAGTATCTATTGCAAAGGTCAATAATGAATATAGCAGTTAACGGCAGATTTTTAACTCAACGTCTAACAGGCGTTCAAAGGTTCGCTTTTGAACTTTCTAAACGTTTGGTTGTGAAAAATCAAAGTATAAAATTATTTGTTCCAAACTCGCCTTTAAATGTATCTTATGTAGGATTGAAAGCGGGTTATATAGTTAAAAAGGGATTCCTAAAGGGACAATTTTGGGAGCAATTAGACCTACCTTTAGCTTCGCGTGGTAAACTCCTTCTTAATTTAGCTAATACAGCACCTTTATTAAAAAAATATCAAATTGTTACTATCCACGATTTAGCATTTTTGCGCTATCCTGAATGTTTTAGTACTTCTTTTGTGAAGTGGTATAGTTTTCTTATACCAAGAGTAGTTGAAAACTCTGTTAAGATATTAACCGTCAGTTATTTCTCTAAAAAGGAGATTATCAGGTTTTTAGGTATACCTCCTAAAAAGATAGTAGTTATTTATAATGCTGTTTCAGAGAAATTTTTCTATGATCCGGCTGTGAAGAAGGAAAACATTATTTTGGCCGTAGGTTCCTTAGATCCTAGAAAAAATCTGGTTAGGTTGGTAACTGCTTTTAAACAGCTTAACTTACGTGATTATACCCTTTTTATAGTAGGGCAACAGAATAAAATATTTCGTAACTACGAACTTAAATCTTTGATAAAAAGTCTTCCTAACGTTAAATTAACGGGCTATTTAACGGATAATGAGTTAGTCAAACTATATCAGAAAGCTAAATTATTTGTTTATCCTTCCATATATGAGGGTTTTGGCTTGCCACCTCTTGAAGCTATGGCTTGTGGCACACCTGTAGTAGTATCTAATGTTGCAAGTTTACCAGAAGTTTGTGGAGATGCTGCTTATTATATTAACCCTTATGATATTGAAAGTATAGCTAATGGGATATATACTGTCATACAAGATGAGCTTTTACAGAAAGAGCTCATAAGGATGGGAATTAAAAGAGTTAAAGTTTTTGATTGGGATAGATCTGTTGAAAGACTTATGAAAGTGATAGAGGAACAATTGTAGTTGGGACAGAAAGTTATTTAAAGGAATTGCAAAGATAATGAAAAATTACTTAATTTATTATGGGGAGAAAAGAAGGATTAGTTATGAAAAACATAGCTTTAGTGCATGATTGGCTTGTTACTTTGGCGGGAGCAGAAAAAGTTTTAGAAGCTTTTTACGAGCTCTATAAGGCTCCAATTTATACTTTGGTTGTAGATAAAGATAAGTTAAAGAACTCAGTCTTTAAAGATGCTGATATACATACGTCTTTTATACAATCTTTCCCAATGGGAAAGAAAAAGTATCGGTTATATCTACCTTTTTTTCCTTTGGCAATAGAACAGTTTGATTTATCTGATTATGATGTAATTATTTCTTCATCTCATGCTGTGGCTAAGGGTGTGTTAACAAGGCCAGGACAGGTTCATATTTGTTATTGTCATACTCCTGTCAGGTATGCTTGGGACTTGTATTTTTCTTATATGAAAGAAAGTGGTCTTGAGTCTGGGCTGAAGGGTATAATAGCAAAATTTATACTACATTACATAAGAATTTGGGATGTTAGTACAGTTAACAGAGTAGATTACTTTATAGCTAATTCTAACTACGTAAAAAGGAGAATTTGGAAGATTTATAGACGGGACGCTGAGGTAATTTACCCACCTGTTGATGTTGATAGGTTCTCCGTGATTTCTAAAAAAGAAGATTTTTACCTTACTGCTTCGCGTTTGGTTCCTTATAAAAAGATAGATGTTATAGTAAAAGCATTTTCTTTGCCTTCCTTGAGGGATAGAAAACTCATTGTTATAGGTGATGGTCCAGATATGAAAAAAATAAAAAAGATAGCTTCGCCTAATGTGGAAATTTTAGGTTATCAACCTTTTGAGAGATTAAGAGATTATTTGGAGAAAGCAAAGGCTTTTATTTTTGCTGCTGAGGAAGATTTTGGAATTTTACCAGTAGAAGCACAGGCATGTGGTACTCCAGTTATTGCTTATGGGAGAGGGGGGGCTCTTGAAACAGTGGTTGATGGTAGGACAGGGTTATATTTTTATCGTCAAACACCTGAAGATGTTATGGAGGCTATTGTTAAGTTTGAAAGTATGCAGAATTCTTTTGATCCGTTAGAAATAAGAAGGCATGCTGAAACTTTTTCAAAAGATAAATTTAAAAAACGTTTTGAGAGTTTTATTTCTAAAATAGTTAATGTGTAGGGGGAAAGATGTCTAAATGTGGTTCTTTGCAGAAAAGGATTTTTGATTTTATTTTTTCGTCATTTGTGATTTTACTTCTTTTACCTGTATATCTCATTATTGCTATAATAATAAAACTTACAGATAAAGGACCTGTTTTTTATAAACAACGTCGGGTCGGTTGTGGGGGTAAAGAGTTTGAGATAATAAAGTTCAGAAGTATGTATCCGGATGCTGAAAGAAGACTGAAAGAAATTTTAGACAATGACCCTAAAGCCAGAAGAGAGTGGGAAACAACATTCAAACTTAAGAATGATCCGAGAGTTACTCCTATTGGGAGATTTCTTAGAAAGACAAGTTTAGATGAGCTTCCTCAGTTTTTTAATGTTTTAAAAGGTGATATGAGTGTTGTAGGGCCTAGGCCTGTGGTTAGAGAGGAACTTAAGAAGTTTTACAAAGATAAAGCAAAGTATTATTTGTCTGTAAGACCCGGAGTAACTGGGTATTGGCAAGTAGAAGGAAGGAGCGATATTAAGGATTATGGGAAGCGTGTAGATATGGATGTGTGGTATGTAAAAAATCAATCTTTTTTACTTGACTTGAAAATTATATTAAAGACACTTTGGATAATGATTACCGGAAAAGGAGCTTATTGAAGTACTAATTCCTAAGGAGGGTGAATATGAAAGCTTTTGTCTTGGTAGGGGGGAGTGGAACAAGATTATTCCCATTATCTAGGAATAAGTTTCCGAAGCAGTTTCTCTCTTTTGAAACCGATGAATGTAGTTTACTTCAAAAAACATTTTTAAGATTGAAAAGCTTTTTTAGAGATACTTCTGATGTATATCTTATAACAAATGCAGATTATAAGTTCCTTTTGTATGGACAGTTAAGGGAGTTATTAGATTTAGAAGAATTGAAGAGGTTAAATTTCTTGTTTGAACCGTGTAGAAGGAATACTGCATCCGCTATTGCTTTGGGAGTTAAATATCTGTTAGATGTGGAAGAAATAAAAGATGAAGTGATATTTGTTGTTCCGTCTGACCACATAGTTTTTCCTGAGGAAAAATTATTAAATACTTTTAAGCTTGCTGAAACTTATGCAAGAAAAGGTTGGATAATAACGTTTGGGGTTGTACCGAGCCGTCCAGAAACGGGGTATGGTTATATTGAGGCTGGAGAAAGGATAGGAAAGGGATTTAAAGTCAGTAAATTTCATGAAAAACCTGATTTGGATACAGCTAAATTGTATTTAGAATTGGGGAATTTCTATTGGAATAGTGGAATGTTTGCTTTCTCGTTAAGGACAATTCTTGAAGAGTTTAGGAAACATGCGCCAGAAATATATGACTTTATTACATCAACCAAAAATTATGCAGATTTTGTTAGCAAATTTTCAGAGATGCCGGATATCTCTATAGATTATGCAGTTATGGAGAAAACTGATAAAGCTGTAGTTCTTCCTTTAAACGTTAATTGGTCTGATGTCGGTTCTTGGGATAGTGTTTATGAAGTTCTTGATAAGGATGAAGATGGAAATGTAAAGAGAGGGAAAGTAGTATCCTTAGATACTAAAGATTCCTTAATTTTTAGCTCCAAAAGATTGGTTTCTACTATTGGGGTTGATGATTTATTGATTGTGGAAACTGATGATGTTGTTTTAATAACGAAGAAAGGTAGAAGCCAAGATGTTAAAAAATTGGTGTCAGAGTTAAAGAAAAACCCTGATTATGCGAATTTAGTGGAGTTTCATACTACTGTTTTTCGTCCTTGGGGGAGCTATACTGAGTTAGAGAGAGGGGAGAGATATAGAATTAAAAGAATAACTGTGAAACCTGGAGAGGCTTTGAGTCTTCAGCGTCATTATCACAGAAGTGAACACTGGATTGTTGTGAAAGGCACTGCTAAAGTTATTCTTGAAGATGGGAATGGTAATCTTCAAGAGTTTTTTGTAAAGGAAAATGAAAGTATTTTCGTGCCTAAAACGAGAAAGCATAGGCTTATTAATCCGGGAAAAATAGATTTGGAGATAATAGAAGTTCAAGTTGGGGAGTACGTTGAAGAGGATGACATAGAAAGATTTGAGGATAGGTATAGCAGAAGCTAATGTAGATTGTTTTTACTTAGGCTTAGGTATATACTATCTCCTGCTAAATTCAGTTTTGGGAGGATGGAGAAATGGCAAAGACCCTCGGCGTCCACATTGTGGCAGACCTTTACGGGTGCGACCCAGAGATTTTGAAGTCTGCCCAGAAAATGGCGGAGGTCTTTGAGGGTGCGGTGAAGCACGCCAACCTCAACAAGCTCTCAGCCTACTACCACCAGTTTGAGCCCTTTGGGGCGACGGGGGTTGTTGTAATTTCTGAATCTCACCTTTCATTCCACACCTGGCCTGAGCACGGTTATGTTGCAATAGACGTTTACACCTGCGGTGAGCACGAGAATGCCTTTAAGGCTTTTGACTATATCGTTGAGAAGCTTAAGCCAGAAAGGGTTGAGAAGGACGTCCACTTTAGGGGCGTTGTTAACGAGGA
The DNA here is from genome assembly GCA_027068415.1 of Desulfurobacteriaceae bacterium. Taxonomy (GTDB): domain Bacteria; phylum Aquificota; class Aquificia; order Desulfurobacteriales; family Desulfurobacteriaceae; genus Thermovibrio. The sequence goes on from JAMOTD010000016.1 coordinate 22,538, forward strand.
GGAAGAGGTAACCTTCTGCGCCAGCGTGGGCTGAGTCGGTAGTAGGCTGAGAGTAAGGGAGCCCCCTCTTCCGAGGGGGCTTTTTATTTTTTAAGTTAGTTTGTGTTATTATTTAATTGAAAATCAATAATCAGGAGGAAGTCATGAAGAGGTTGTTTCTACCGTTCGTTCTTCTGCTTACTTTCTTTTTCGGAGCTCCCCAACAGGCTTTCTCTGCTCCTCACTTTAAAGGAACTGTCTTTCCGGTTTACTTTTACGACCCCGATGCCTGGAGCTCCCTCGCCGCCCTTAAAACTCGCGGCAAGTTCTATGCAATAGTTAACCCCGCAAGCGGCCCGGGTGAGTTCGTTGACGAGAACTACGTTAAGTTTATCAGAGAGCTCCGCCGTCACCGCAAAATCCCCATAGGCTACATTCATACAGAATGGGGTAAGAGGGATATTTCCGAGGTTAAGGAAGAGGTTGACAGGTGGCTGGAACTCTACCCCAAAATCAGGGGGTTCTTTATTGACGAGGTCGCAACTTCTAAGGAGGAACTCCCCTATTACTCGGAGCTTGTCTCTTACATAAAGAGCAAAAACCCGAGGTTTAAAGTCGTTTTCAATCCAGGAACAAAGCCCGACAGGGCTTACTTTAAGCTGGCGAACTTGGTTATCGTTTATGAGGACTCCCTTAATAACTTATCGGACATGGTAAAGGCGGGGCCTAAGAGGAAGAGCGGCTGTATAGTCTACGGCGTTGATAGAGATAACGTTAAAGTAGCTGTGCAAAAGGCTAAAAAGGTCTGTAAATATCTCTTTATTACTGACGGCTCGGGAGCCAACCCTTACGACCACATTCCTGACTACTTTGAGTGGTTCCTTAAAAGGTACGTTCGCTAAAAGGGGAGGATTACTCCTCCCCGAACTTCCTCTCAAACTTCTCCTGCTCAAGCTTACACTTTATACACAGCTCTGCCACCGGCCTTAACTTTAACCTCTCGTACTTTATGCACGCTCCGCACTTTTCGCAGATTCCGTAGGTTCCCTCCTCTATTTTCCTGAGGGCTTTCTCTATCTTTTTGAGGTACTTGGCTTCTCTGTCCCTTATTCTCATTTCAAAAGTTCTCAGGATTTCGTCCGTTGACATGTCAACGAGGTCTCCTACCTCCCTTTCGGCGTGGGCATTTTCTTCAAGCCCCCTCTTTATGTCCTCAAGGACTTCTCTCCTCCTCTCCTCAAGGATTTTTTTAAGCTCCTGGATTTGCTCGGCGGTGAGGCACTTATTTCCCTTCATTCTAAACCTCCTACCTTGTTGGTGGGAAAGGTATAGATAAGGGTGTAAAATGTCAACGACATATTTTAATGGAGGAAGCTATGGAGCTCTCAAGAAGGGTTAAAAGAATGTCCCCCTCTCCTACAATGGCGATTACCAGCAAGGCCAAGGAGCTGAAGGCTAAGGGAATAGACGTTATAGGCTTCGGTGCCGGAGAGCCTGACTTTGATACCCCCTACCACATTAAAGAGGCGGCAAAAGAGGCCATAGATATGGGATTTACCAAGTACACCCCTCCTGCGGGGATTCCGGAGCTCCGCCGGGCGGTTGCAGATAAGCTTAAAAGTGAGAACGGAATTGACTGCGGGCCCGAGCAGGTTGTTATAACCGACGGGGCAAAGCAGGCTCTCTTTAACCTTATGCTGAGCGTTATAGACGAGGGAGACGAAGTCATAATTCCCTCTCCCTACTGGGTTACCTACCCCGAGCAGGTGAAGTTTGCAGGGGGAACTCCGGTTTTTGTAGAAACAAAAGAGGTTAAGGGTTTTGCCCTTACACTTGAGGAGCTAAAGCCTGCAGTTACCTCCAGAACGAAGATGGTAATCCTCTGTACTCCCCACAACCCTACCGGGAGCGTTATTCCGAAAGAGGAACTCCAGAGGATTGGGGAGTTCTGCGCCGAAAGGGGAATTCTCATAGCCTCGGACGAGTGCTACGAGTACCTTACCTACGACGGTTTTAAGCACACCAGCATTGCCTCCCTCTCCCCTGAGATTAAACAGGTTACGATAACAATAAACGCCCTCTCAAAGGCTTTTTCAATGACGGGCTGGAGGGTCGGCTACGCGGCCGGGCCTAAGGAGATAATAGACGCGATGATTAAGATAAACTCCCAGTCAATCTCAAACGTTAATTCAATAGCTCAGAAGGCGGCCGTTGCGGCTTTAACAAAGCCCAAGGATTTCTTAAACGAGTGGCTTGAGGCCTTTGACCAGCGCCGCCGCTATATGGTTGAGAAGTTAAACGAGATTCCAGGAATAAGCTGTTTAATGCCCAAGGGAGCCTTCTACGCCTTCCCCAACGTTAAGGAGCTCCTTAAACTCGGCGGCTTTAAAGACGACTGGGAGCTTGCAGATTACCTCCTTGAAAGGGCAAAGATTGCGGTCGTTCCCGGCTCTGCCTTCGGATATCCCGGCTACTTGAGGCTCTCCTACGCCACCTCTATGGAGAACATTGAAGAGGGCCTAAAAAGGTTTAAAGGGGCTGTAGAGGAGCGTTTAAATGGATAGAGAGGTAAAGGTCTATAGAACTGACAAGCTCACTTTCTTAAGCTACGGGCTTTTAATAGTTGCCTACGCCCTCTTTCTGGGCCTTATCGTTATGAAGGCCGGGGAGGTTAACTCCTCATTTTTAATTCTTGCCCTCTTTGTCCTTCCTGTTGTTGCTTACTTTGTCTTCCTCATGAAGAAGCAGGTAAAAATTGACGATGAAGGTATTGAGGTTTTCGGCCTTACCGGGAGGAAGAGGATAAAGTGGAGTGAAGTCCGATCTATTTCAATGACCCCGGGGAGGAAGTATTTTATCTTCGTAGAGGGCGAAGGGGGTAAACTGGCCGTTATAGACGACTCAACGGAGAATTTTGTTGAGGTTGCCAGGGAGCTCCGCAGAAGAGCTCCCGACAAAGTCTCCGAAAACTACGACGCCATCCTCTCCTCCTACAAACGCTCCTACATGTCCTTGGCTATCCTTCTCTTTGCCGCAGTTGCTCTGATTTTCGTTGCCGTTAAGTCTTTTCTTTAATTCTTTGATGGTTTTACCTTCTCTATTTTTACCGAGGGGATTCTGAGGGAGTTGAGCTTCTCTTCAAGGGCTCTTACCCTCTCCTCAAGTTCTGATATTTGCCCTTTAAGAGCAGAGCTCTCTCCCTTAACAGAGCTACAACACTCCTTGAGTGCGGCAATCTCCCCTTTTAGGCTCCCTATCTCCCTCTCAATCTCTTTTCTGCTCTTCTCAACCTTCAGCTCAACTCTTTTGTAGCTCCTCTTTGCCTCTGCCGAGAGCTCTCTCTTTAGGGGCTCTATCCTGCTCTTTAGCTCTTCAACCTTACCGCTGAGGTTTTCAAGGGAGACCCTTAACTTCGGAATTTCCTGCCTTAAAGAGGAGTTCTCCCTCTTTAACCTCCCTACCTCCCTCTCAAGCTCTTTGTTCTTTACCTCAAGTACCTGTACCCTTGCCGTTAGTTGGTTAATCTGAGGGTTCTCCTGAGTTGTTACGCAGGAGGTCAGGGCTAAGGCGGGTATCAGGAGAAGAGCTCTCTTCACTTCCTCTGCCCCTTTAAGAATTTCTTTAAGGATACCACAACTTTCCCTTGAAGGGGGGAGCTCCCCCTGATAAATTATTGAACTGACGTGTCAGTTCAGGAGGGAGAGTTGAAGAAGAGGGAAGAGGAGATTTTAAGCAGGGCTAAGGCTCTTTTCTCCAGTAAAGGATTTCACTCTTTAACGGTTTCGGATATCGTTAACTCCCTCGGAATCGCCCGGGGGACTTTCTACCTCTACTTCAAGAACAAAGACGACGTTTACAGAAGAGTCCTTGAAGAGACCGTTTCGGAAATCAGTAAGAGGCTAAAGCGTCTTCCCCTTGATAGGCCGTTGGAGCAGCTGCGGGAAAACCTCCTCTCAATACTGAAGCTGATTGAAAATGACAGGGAGACAGCCAGGCTCATCTTCTACCACCCTTACCGGCTAAACCCAGAGTTTGACTCTATCCTTGAGGACTTTTACGGCAAAGTCCTCAACCTGATTGAGAGGGCCCTTTTGAGGGGAATGGAGATGGGAATAGTGAGGGAGTGTAACGTTTCCGTTGTCTCAAGGGCCATTTTGGGAGCTTTTACTGAGGTCGGTAAGGGAATTTTGGATGGAGAGATCGGGGGAGCGGAGGAGGCCGTTGACGAGCTGCTATCCTTCGGCCTTAGGGGGCTTCTGGAGGGAAGATGATTGCGGGAATTGACGTAGGCTCTACTACCGTTAAAGGGGTTCTCGTTAACGAGAAGGGAGAGATTCTCTTTAAGAGTTATAAGCGCCATGAGGCCAGGCAGGCCGAGAGGGTTTTGGAGCTCCTCTCTCGGTTTGAAGAGATTGCCGGTAGGGATTTCCACCTCTTTATGACGGGAAGCGGAGGAGGGGATATAGCCAAAGCCCTCGGCGTAAAGTTCATTCAGGAGGTTAACGCCGTAAGCAGGGCTGTTGAGGAGCTCCACCCGGAGGTCAGCTCGGTCGTTGAGCTTGGCGGTCAGGACGCCAAGATGATTTTCTTCTTTGAGGTAGGCGGGGTTAAGAGGAAGATTACAACTATGAACGACAAGTGTGCCGGCGGAACGGGGGCGACGATTGATAGGATAGTCTCAAAGCTGAAAATTCCCCCGGAAATTGCATCTTCCCTTGAGTTTGACCCCTCAAAAGTCCATCCGGTTGCCGCAAAGTGCGGTGTTTTTGCAGAGACCGACGTAAACTCCCTCCAGAAGGCGGGGGTTCCGGAGGAGGAGCTCCTAATCTCCCTCTTTAACGCAATCGTAATTCAGAACCTCTCGGTTCTAACCAGAGGTTATACCCTTCGTCCCGTCGTTCTCCTCTTAGGAGGGCCTAACACCTTCTTTCCGGCCTTGAGAGGGGCTTGGAGGTACCACCTTGAGAAGGTATGGAGGGAGAAGGGGATAGAGTTTAACGAGAGCTCAATTCTCCTTCCCGAAAATGCCCAGTTCTACGCAGCAATAGGCTCTGCGCTCTTCGGTTTTAGTGAGGAGAGCCCCTACAGGGGAAAAGATGGGCTCTTTGAGTTTAAGGAGCGCTCCCTTGTATACCTGAAGAGGAAGACGGGGGAGGTAGGCCTTTTAAAGCCGGGGGAGAGCTTAGAGGAGTTCAAAGAGAAGTTCGGGGTTAAACCCTTTAAACCCAAGGAGTTTAAAAATGGAGAGGTAGTTAAGGCCTTTTTGGGAATAGACGGGGGCTCAACCTCAACAAAGGCGGTTCTGATAGACGGCAACGGGGAGCTCCTTGCCACCGCCTACACCCTCTCCAAGGGAAATCCCCTTGAAGACCTGAAGGTGATAGTAAGGGAGCTGAAGGAGAAGGTTGAGCGTGGCGGAGCTACCCTTGAAATCCTTTCGGTAGGGGCAACCGGCTACGCAAAGGAGATGCTTAAGGAGACAATCGGGGCGGACGTGTGCATAGTTGAGACCGTTGCCCACACGGTTTCGGCCCTTCATTTCTTTAGAGATGTTGACGTTATCGTTGACGTTGGAGGGCAGGACATAAAGGTAATGATATTGAGGAACGGGGAGGTAAAGGACTTTAAGCTCAATACCCAGTGCTCTGCCGGGAATGGCTACTTCCTCCAGTCAACTGCCGAGAAGTTCGGCTACAGGGTTGAGGAGTATGCAGATGTGGCCTTCAAAGCCCGGTACGCTCCCCGCTTCAACTTCGGCTGTGCCGTCTTCTTAGAGCAGGATATAGTCAACTTCCAGAGGCTCGGCTGGGAGCCCCACGAGATAATGGCCGGCCTTGCAAAGGTTCTGCCTAAGAACATCTGGCTTTACGTTGTTAAAGAGCCCAACCTGAGGAAGTTGGGTAGGCGCTTCCTCCTTCAGGGAGGGACTCAGAGAAACCTTGCGGCGGTTAAAGCCCAGTATGACTTCATAAAGGAGAGAGTCCCCGACGCCGAGGTCTTCGTCCACCCGATTACCGGTGAGGCGGGAGCCTTCGGTGCCGCCCTTTTGGCCGCCAGGAATTACCGCGGTAGGAGCTCCTTTATAGGAGTAGATGCCCTCCTCAACCTCTCCTTTACTGTAAGGAGCGACGAGACGACGAGGTGCAACTTCTGTACCAACCGCTGCCAGAGAACCTTTATTGAGCTCTCCCCTCCGGGGAGGGAGAAGAGGCTCTACGTAATCGCCCCGTGCGAGAAGGGTATGGTTCTTGAGGCTTCCGAGGTTAAGGAGGTTATTAAGAGACTAAAGGAAATTGAAAAAGAGAACCCTAACCTTCAGGAAATCAGTGCTAAGAAGGTTTTTGAGAGCTATCCGGTTAACAAGGTTTACTCCGAAAAGCTCTTCGGAATTATCCCGAGAAGGGGGGTAATTGAGAGGAGGAGGAAGTTAAAAGCGGGGATTCCCCGGGTTCTCAACTTCTACTCCCTTGCCCCCTTCTTCAGGGGCTACCTTGAGTCTTTGGGAGTTGAGAACTTCGTTTTCTCCGACTACACCAGCGAGAAGTTGATTCAGGAGGAGATGAAGGGAGGGGCGATAGACCCTTGCTTCCCCAGTAAGGTAGCCCTCGCCCATATAAGGAACCTCCTGAAGAAGAAGCCCGACTTTATCCTCTTCCCCAAGGTTGCCGCGTTAAAGAGCATGTTTACCGATGCCGAGGGCTCCCACGCCTGCCCTACCGTAACGGCTACCCCGATAACCGTAAGGGCCGTTCTTACCCGTGAGGAGGACATCTTTGAGAAGTCGGGAGTTAAGTTTATAGACCCCCTCCTCCACTTTGACGATGAGGAGCTCCTTGAGGCCGAGCTCTTTGAGGCTTTCAGTGAGATTTTGGAGCTCCGAAAAGAGGAGAACAGAAGGGCGGTTAGGGAGGGCTTCAGAGCTCTTGAGGCCTACCTTAGGGAGATGAGGGAGCTGGGGGAGAAGGTTTTAAGGAAGATAGAGGCTGAGGGGAGGATGGGAATACTCGTTTTAGGAAGGCCCTACCACAACGACCCGGGAATTAACCACGGGATAGCCAAGGAGCTCCAGAAGAGGGGCTACCCGATTTTGACGATTGAGAGTTTACCGCTGAAAGAGGAGTTCCTGAAGAAGGTCTTTAAGGGGAGGGAGCCCTTTAAAATCAGGGACGTCTGGAAGAAGGCCTACAGTGAGAACAGCAGCAGGAAAGTCTGGGCAGCCCTCTACGGTGCCAACCACCCAAATCTTGCCCTCCTTGACCTCTCCTCCTTCAGGTGCGGCCACGATGCCCCGATTTACTCCGTCATTGAGGAGATCGTTGAAAGGGCGGGAGCTCCCTACTTCACCTTCCACGAGATAGACGAAAACCGTCCTGCCGGCTCAATAAAAATCAGGGTTGAGACAATTGACTACTTTTTAAAAGAAAGATTGGAGAAGCTTGAGGAGAAGGGTAAAGAGGCCGTTTAAAGGCAGGGAGTATAATACTCCCGAATTAAGGAGGTTGGAGCTATGGTGGTTTTTCTCTTCCTCTTTGCCGTCTTCGTCTTTCTGTTGGCTTACAGGCTCTACGGAGGTTTTTTAAAAGAGAAGGTCTTCGGCCTTTCCGAAAGGAATAAAACCCCGGCCCACACCATGAGGGACGGTGTTGACTACGTCCCCGCACCTGCTCCAGTTCTTTTAGGGCACCACTTCTCCTCAATTGCCGGAGCCGGACCTATTGTCGGGCCTATAACTGCAGCCTCCTCGTGGGGCTGGTTGCCAGCTTACTTGTGGGTCTTAATCGGGAACATCTTCATCGGCGGCGTTCACGATATGAGTGCCCTCGTGGCCTCAATAAGGAATAAAGCCCGCTCAATAGCCGAAATCGGCGGCAGGTACCTCTCAAAGAGGGCAGGCTTCCTCTTTAAACTCTTTATCTGGCTTGCCCTCCTCTACGTTGTTGCCGTCTTCATAAACGTTGCTCAGATAACCTTTAACGCCGTAGTTCCCGTTGTTGAGAACGGAGAGGTTATTAAACTTCCAATCGGCGGAGGAGTTGCAACGAGCGCCGTTATCTACATCTTCCTCGCTCTAACTTTCGGGCTTCTCGTTTACAACTTCAAGCTCTCACTCAAGTGGACGACGGCCCTCTTCGTTATCCTCGTTTACGGTGCCGTTTACGTCGGCCAGCTCTTTCCCATTAACCTCTCCCCTGCCGTCTGGAATGTTATTCTCCTGATTTACGTTGCCGTTGCGTCGGTTACTCCCGTCTGGCTTCTTTTGCAGCCGAGGGATTACCTTTCAAGTTTTCTTCTCTACGGAGCTCTCATAGGAGCTGGCTTGGGAATTCTCCTCTCCTTCGGAAATGTTGACCCAAACCTGCCTGCCTTCTTCGGTTTTAACAGCGACATAGGTCCGATAATTCCCCTTCTCTTCGTCGTTATAGCCTGCGGTTCAATCTCCGGCTTCCACTCCCTCGTGGGCTCTGGAACGACCTCAAAACAGCTTGACAAAGAGCCAGACGCACTTCCCGTGGGCTACGGAGCGATGCTCCTTGAAGGGGTTGTAGCCGTTATGTCCATAATCTTCGTTATGACCCTAACCTCAACCGAATTTGAGGTTTTAAAGAAGAACGTTGCGGCCATATACGGGGCAGGAATAGGTAAGTTTATGTCCTTCCTCGGGATTCCCCACTACATCGGGGTCGCCTTCGGAATGCTTGCCCTCTCCTCTTTCGTTCTGACGAGCACCGATACGGGAACGAGGCTTGCCCGCTACGTTTTTACCGAGCTTACCGGAATTAAGAATAGGTTTGTGGCAACCGGAGTCTCCCTCGTAATTCCGGCCTTCCTCGTCTTTTTGAAGTACAAAGACCCCTCAACAGGTAAACTCCTTCCGGTTTGGAAAGCTCTCTGGCCGGTTTTCGGGGCAACAAACCAGCTCATTGCAGCCCTTGCCCTCTTCGTTGTTATGATTTGGCTGATTAAAACCGGTAAAGGTAAATACTGGTTCGTTCCCGGAATCCCCGCCCTCTTTATGGGAGTTATAACCCTGTGGGCTCTCGTTATGCTCTTTCTCAAGTGGAAGTTAACCGTTATCGGGATTGCGGCCCTCGTTCAGGTCTTTCTCGCCCTCTGGATATTCTACGAGGGTTTCTTAGCTTTAAAGAAGTTAAAAGAGGAGGAAAATGGCAGAGGCTAAGAACTTAGGCGAGAAGATTTTCTTCATAGCTACCGGTGTAAGGCTCCACGCAAAGGAGTACTTCCTCAGGTTAACTGGCCTTTTCAAGAAGTACGACTACTGCATCTCTTTTCCCTCAATCCCCGAAGGTTTAAAGGCCGAGAAGGAGCTCAGGGGTTTTAAGGCGGTCTCAATCCCCATTCCCGACGAGATTTTTGAGGGGTGCGGGGTAGGGGTTCTCGTAAAAGGTGAAGAGGAGCTTGAAAGGTTGCTGAAACACCTGAGGGAAAAGGGAGTTCTCGTTTCAGGCGTTTTTAAGAGAGAGGGCGATAGGTTTGTTGAGGTAGGGAGGAAGAGTTGAGGCTGGCCGTCTTAGGCTCCGGAAGCTGGGGCTCTGCACTGGCAGTTCACTTCGGAAGGCTCGGCTTTGAGGTTCTTCAGTGGTGCAGAGAAGAAGATGTTGCCTCTGAGATTAACCTCAAAAGGGAGAACACCCTTTTCCTTCCGGGGATTCCCTACCCCGAGTCGGTTAGAGCTACAACTTCTGTTGCCGAGGCTGCTGAAGGTGCAGACTTTGTTATCTCGATTATTCCTACCCAGTACACCCCTCCCTTCTGGAAGGAGAAGAGGGAGCTCCTTTCCGGCAAACCCTTAATCTGTGCAAGCAAGGGAATAGATGTTAAAACCCTTAAAACCCTCTCTGAAACCTACGCCGGGATTTTCGGCTCTAAGAGCGAGTACTTCGTCCTCTCCGGGCCCACTTTTGCCCTTGAGGTTGCTAAGGGGCTTCCTGCGGCCGCAGTTATTGCAAACCTTTCATCACAGAGGGCTTTAGAGGTTGCCGAAGTTTTGAGCTCTAAGAGCTTTAGGTTTTACGCGGGTAACGACGTTTTGGGCGTAGAGTTGGGAGGGGCTCTAAAAAACGTTATTGCCATTGCTACCGGAATTGCCGACGGTATGGGGCTCGGGAACAACGCCCGGGCGGCCCTGATTACGAGGGGGCTTCACGAGATAAAGAGGCTGGGCTGTGCAATGGGAGCTCAGGAGAAAACCTTTTACGGCCTTTCAGGGCTGGGGGATTTGGTTTTGACCTGTACGGGGGAGCTCTCAAGGAACAGGCAGTTCGGCCTTGCCTTGGGAAGGGGAGAGGGCGGAGTAAACGGGAACTTTGTCGTAGAGGGGGTTCATACTGTAAAGGCGGCCGTTAAACTTGCAAAGGAGTACTCGGTTGAGATGCCCATAACCGAGGCCGTCTATAAGATAGTTCACAGGGGCTACTCTCCGGGGAAGGTTATGGAGGAGCTCCTATCAAGGCCGGTAAAAGAGGAGAGCCTATGAGCTGCTTTAACTTTGGAAGAGAGGACGAAGACTTTCCCTTTGAAGAGGAGGCCTTAAGGTTTTTTAAGGGGAAACTTCCCGGCTGGGACAGTTTGGAGTTTAAAGTCCCTTCCTGGAAAGAGGAGGTAGGAAAGAGGCTTCACTCCTTTAAAAACGCCCTTTTGGGAAGTGATGAAGAGCCCCTTTTAGACTACCTAATTGGCCTTCTGGAAAGGGAAGAGCTTGAGGGTGAAAGGCTAAAGGTCTGGCACCTCCTCTTTGAGGACTACCTCTTTCCCCTCTTAGAGAGGTTAATCTACTACAGGGCAAACGAGCCCTTGGGAGAGGAGGAGCTCTCCTTTAAAATAAAAGAGATAGCCTCCCTTCCGGGCTATCTGAGGGTTAAAACCCCTTACGATGCAATAAACAGAATAATATCTCTACTTCAGTGCGGAGGAGAAGATGATTGAGCGCTACCTTGAAGACCTTGACGCTCTAAAGAAGAGCTTTATTGAAATGGCCGACATGGCCAGGAAAATCATAAACGATGCAATGGAAGCCTTAATGGAGAGGGATAAGGAGAAGGCCAAGGCAACCTACGAGTTTGACAGGCTCATAGACCTCAAGGAGATTGAGATTGAGGAGAGGTGCATAAGAATCCTCGCCCTCTACTCCCCCGAGGCCACCGACTTAAGGTTTGTTGTTTCTATCCTCAAGAGTATAGTTGACCTTGAGAGGGTAGGCGACCTTGCAAGGGATATCTGCGAGACGGCCCTCTACTTAGCGGAAGTTCCTCCCATTAAGCCCTACGTTGACCTTCCCAGAATGCTCAAGATTGTTTCTGAGATGCTGAAGGACTCAATAATGGCCCTTTTAAGGGGCGATGTAGAGCTTGCAAAGGAGGTCATAGACAAAGACGACATAGTTGACAGCTTCTACGACAGGCTCTTTAACGAGCTTATTGAGATGGCCAAAGAGAGCCCCGAAACCGCTGACGTTGCCGTCAGGCTGATTCTCGTTGTTAAGTCCCTTGAGAGGGTGGGCGACCACGCCACCAACGTTGCCGAGTACGCAATCTACTATAAAACCGGTGATGTCGTTAAGCACAAGAAGGCTCAGGAATACCTTAAGAAGCTGAAAGAGAAGACGGAGAAAGGGGAGTAGATGCTCCACAACCCCTTCCTCTACCTCTCCTACGGCTTCGGCGTTAAGGCGTTAATCTCGGCAGTTTTAACGGGTTTAACCTGCTCGGCTGTTGGCTCTTACGTGGTTCTCAGGAAGATGAGCTTTGCCGGAGCAGGCCTTGCCCACGTTGCCCTTGCAGGGGTTGCCTTTGGAATCTTCCTGGGGGTTAACCCTACTCTTACCGCTCTCTTTTTTACCCTTTTGGCTTCTCTCTTAATCTGGTTCTTCCAGCTCAGAAGGGGGCTTCACTTTGATGCAACTATGGGAGCTCTCTTTGCAACGAGCGTTGCTTTGGCCGTAGTATTCTTAAGCCTTTCGGGGGCTTACGGCTCTTCTGCGCTTGCCTACCTCTTCGGCAGCCCTTTAAGTGCTACTAACACCGATATTATTCTTCTCGGGATTACTGCCGCCGTAGTCTTCCTCTTCTACCTCTTCTTCTGGAGGGAGATTTACCTGATTACATTCAGTCAGGAGATAGCGAAGGCTTCGGGCTACAAGGTTGAGGTTATTACATTTTTGATGAGCCTTCTTATCGCTTTGGTTATAACCTTTTCCCTAAAGGCGGTGGGAGCTCTCCTGGTCTTTTCCCTTCTGGTTATGCCCGCGGCCTCAGCCTTTCGCCTTGCAAAGGGCTACTTTAACTTCTTCGCCCTTACAGTCCTTTTCGGCTTCCTCTCAAGTTTTATCGGGATTCTCGTCTCCTTCGCCCTTGACGCTCCCTCGGGAGCAACGATTACTCTCGTCTCCTTCCTGATTTTTCTCCTTGCCGCTCTTCTTGACTGATAGATTATTTTGGCTATAATTAATAGAAAGGTCTTTAACAGTAGAATAGGAAATTAGGCTATTCTAACAATTGTCTACCTCAGGGCTATTGCCCCACAAAGCTTTAAGCTGTTTATTACGATTTAGCCTAAAAGTAATACCCTTGATTTACAAGGGTTTCAGAAAAGGTGCGGTTGAAATGCCCGAAAAAATGAGCGGGATTGCGACTCGCCCTGGAAGGGGCGGGATTGCCCGATAAAGAGTTTCTTGTTGAAATGCCCGAAAAAATGAGCGGGATTGCGACCTTTCTAACTTCTTCTTCATCATGCTACACCTCCTCTTGTTGAAATGCCCGAAAAAATGAGCGGGATTGTGGTTTGGTGAAGGAGAGGTTTTATTCCTTTAGCTGAGGAGCTTTAGGAGCTCCCTCGCGTCTTCAAAGGCCTCGCCTAAGGTGTTGTTGA
>JAMOTD010000017.1 GCA_027068415.1 Desulfurobacteriaceae bacterium
CAAGCTCTAAATCCTAATTCATCCAAAAATTAGAATAACCTTAATTGAGGTTTGCTGCACTTGACTCCTTTTTGGCGATTTGGTAATTTTGAGGAAAGCAAAGAGGGTCTTTAACTATCCGAATATGGTAATTTCTTGGTGAAATGCCCGCATAGCGGGATTGCGACTTTTGAGGTATAGGCGCAGGCATAGGCGTAGGAGCAGGTGAAATGCCCGCATAGCGGGATTGCGACTAAGGACACTGGAAGAGACATATGGGTTTCCACGGGAGTGAAATGCCCGCATAGCGGGATTGCGACGTAAAGGTCAAGGAGAGCGTTTGCCAGGTTCGCAAGGTGAAATGCCCGCATAGCGGGATTGCGACGTTTTCCTCTATTATTCCGAATACTCTTCCAATGAGGGTGAAATGCCCGCATAGCGGGATTGCGACAAGAGGGAGTCTATGCGATGGACTTTAAAGGAGTTTTGTGAAATGCCCGCATAGCGGGATTGCGACGACTGTACTTCAGCCTCGCGTAAATCTGTTTGTCTGGTGAAATGCCCGCATAGCGGGATTGCGACTCGTAAACGGTCTTTTCTCTGGTGTAGGAAAGGAGAGTGAAATGCCCGCATAGCGGGATTGCGACGTAAAGGTCAAGGAGAGCGTTTGCCAGGTTCGCAAGGTGAAATGCCCGCATAGCGGGATTGCGACGTAAAGGTCAAGGAGAGCGTTTGCCAGGTTCGCAAGGTGAAATGCCCGCATAGCGGGATTGCGACACCATACTCCCCTGCATAAGATTGGAATCTTTCCAATGGTAACGTTGATAAGGATGGGAACATCACCGTTTTGGAGGGGTTCTTTAAAATCGGAGCTCCCAACCCCGAAATTGAAAAAGTATGGTACGCAATGCCTTCTCATGTAGGCCAGAAGAGGAAGTTGAAGTACACCGTTAACGTTGATGACCTCCTCTCCTCCCCGATAACCGGGGATTACCTCAGGTATAGCGGCTCTTTAACTACGCTCTCCCTGTACCGAAGGGGTTAGGTGGATAGTCTTTAAAGAGCCCCTTGAGATTTCACAGGAGAGAAGACCCTCGGGGTTAAGAACGACCGTCCGGTTCAGCTGATTAACGCAAGGAAGGTTATAAAGTAGTTTTGGATGGGGAGCTCCCCCTCATTTCCTATAATTTACCCATGGGTGTTAGGTTTTTGCTCTTCCTTTTTGTTTTGCTCTTCCCGATAAAGGCCTTTTCCCTTTCTCTCTACCTGCCCTATAGGTATCCCGGCTCTCTGGGCTACTTTAGACTTAACTCGGTTGGGCCAGCAAAGGCCGTTTTGGGATACAGGGGGAAGAAGTGGGTTTTCAGGAGTCTTAAAGGCAGTAGAGAGCTCTTTTTCGTAATTCCTTACGGGGTTAGGGGGGATTTTTCTCTCACCCTCTATCAGGGCAAAAGGCGCCTATTTTTCAGGAGTTTTAAGGCCTGGAAAAAGAAATACAGGATTTCAAGGATATGGGTGAAGGAGAGGCCTTTAAGGGGAGCTCTCTTAGAGAGGGTAAAGAGGGAGGGCAGGCTTTTGAGGAGGCTCCTTTCGGAGATTACTCCTAAGAAGTTTAAAGAGAGGAAGCTTCACCCTCCCCTAAAGAGGCTTTCAATTTCAACCCCTTTCGGCGCAAAGAGGATAATTAACGGAAAGAGGCGCTCAATTCACTGGGGAACCGACTTTAGAGCTCCTAAAGGCACCCCCGTTTACGCCGCCCTTTCGGGAAGAGTCGTTCTGGCTAAGAATCTCTATTTTACCGGTAATACTGTAATTATTGACCACGGCCTCGGGATTCACACCCTCTACGCCCACCTATCAAAGATAACGGTTAAAGAGGGTCAGTTTGTTAAAGCGGGTCAGGTTATAGGTAAGGTGGGCTCAACGGGAAGGAGTACGGGTCCCCACCTCCACTTCGGCATTTACGTTCAGGGAGAGAGGGCCGACCCGATGCTGGTTATGAAGGAGAGGCTGTAAGGTTAATTTGGCGTTAAAATGGAAGTTAGGGAGAGCCCCCTTTTAGGCTTAATCCTTTTTCGGAGGAGGGATGGGAGGTGTTTTCGGCAGAAAGTCCGTTGAAGAGCGGTTCAGGGAGGCGCTAAAGAAGGGAAACGCCTCGGCCGTCGTAAAGCTGGGTAAGGAGCTCCTAAAAAGTCTGGAAGGAGAAGTGGAACAGGGAGAGGGTAAAGAAGGATAAACCTCCGGTAAAGGTCAGTATAGGGATTTGTACCGGTAAAGTGGTTTCGGGAAGTGTGGGCTCCCCGGGAAGAATGGACTACCGTTGTGGTGAAGACGGTAAACCTTGTCTCCCGGGTTGAGAGCCTCAACAGGGAGTTCAGAACCAATATCCTAATAACTGAGGAGACCTACGACAGGGTTAAGGAGGTAGTTGACGCACGCCCTCAGGCTCCCATCTTTGTTAAAGGCGTAAAGGAGCCGGTTAAGACCTGCAGCGTTCTCTCCCTGAAGGCCAGCGCTTAGGAGGAGAGTTGAAGGCCGTCTTCCTTGACAGGGACAATACCCTGATTTTTGACTCCGGTTACATTCACGAGGCCGAGAAGGTTCGCCTCCTTGAGGGAGTCGGCGAGGGGCTGAGGCTCTTAAAAGAGGCCGGCTACCTCCTTATTGTGGTCTCAAACCAGTCGGGAATAGGAAGGGGTTACTACACGGTAAAAGAGTTTCAAGAGGTTAATAGAAGATTACAGGAACTCCTTAAGCCCTATGGAGTTCAGATAGACGACTTCTTCTACTGCCCCCACAGGCCCGACGAGGGTTGCAGTTGCAGGAAGCCGGCAACGGGAATGGTTGAGGAGGCGGTAAAAAAGTGGGGTATAGAGCTCGGTGAGAGTTTTGTTATAGGGGATAAAGACTCTGACGTTGAGCTTGCCTTCAGGGCGGGGTGTAAGGGGGGAATTAAGGTGGGAGCTCCTCCCTTTGAGAGCTTCGTAAAAGCCGCCCGTTTTATAGCGGAGGGAAGGTGAAGCTCTACTCAAGGATAAAGACCAGACCCGAAGACTTTGTGGTTGAAGAGGTTCCCCTTTTAGAGCCTAAAGAGGAGGGGAAGTATTACCTCGTTAAGCTGAAAAAGAGGGACGTCTCTACCTTAGAAGCGCTCAGGGTTCTCTCCCGCCTTGAGAAGATTTCCCTTAAGAAAATCGGGTTTGCCGGGCTGAAAGACCGCTACGCAATAACCACCCAGTACCTAACGATTCCCGAGGATTACCCCGTAGAGAAGGCCTGCTACAGAATAGTTAAAAACAGGTGGGTTAAAACGGAAAGTCTTGACTTTGATAGGGAGGCAGGTTTCTGTATTGAGCCTGTGGGAAGAGTTAACCGCCCCTTAACCCTTGGGGACTTAAAGGGAAACCGCTTTACGATAGTAATTAGGAACTTTGAGAAGAACTTAAGGGAGAAGTTTTACAGGAACTACGAAGTTGTTAAAAGGTACGGCTTTCCCAACTACTTCGGTGAGCAGAGGTTCGGAAGCGTAAAGAGCAGGGATGACTTCGTTTTGAGGTATCTCTTAAGAGGTGATTTTGACGGAGCTCTCAGGAGCTACTTCTTCGGCAAATCACAAATAGACTTCTGGGGAGACTGGAGAAGGCTCTACAAAACCCTCTCCCCTGCCCTTGAGGAGTACGAGAAAGACCTCATAAGGGGCTTAATGAGGGGGCTTACTGCCGAAAAGGCCTTCAGGATTTTGCCCAAAAACGTAAGGTTAATGTTTAACTTTGCCTTTCAGAGCTTTCTGTGGAACGAGGTTTTGAGGGAGTACGTAGAGGCCAAGTACCCCTTTGTAAGGGTTCCCTTTATAAACAACTGGAAGCTCTCCTACTACCTTGAAGTTTACGATATTGACTACTTGAAGGAGCTCCGAATCCCCTACACCGGAAGAGAGTTTAAGGTTGAGGATAAAGTCTTAAAGAGGGCAATGGAAAGGGTATTTAAGAGGTACAGAATAAAGGAGGAGTGGTTTGACAAAGAAGTCGGGGGAATGGTTGTTATGACCGATGGTTTAAGGAGGGCGGCAGTCTTCCCCGAAGGGTTTAAAATTTTGGAAAAAAGCAAGAGGCACATGAAGTTAACCTTTACCCTGCCGCCCGGTTCCTACGCAACGGTTCTCTTAAGGTTTCTCCTTAAAGGGTAGAGAGAACCGACTGGGCGCTGTCCTCTGCTAAAATGCAGCTCTCGGTAAGCTCATCCCTCTTCACTTCGGAGAGACCAGCAGGGAGCCCTACCTCCTTACCGCTAACGAGCTCATCGCAGATTCCCATGAGCTCTTTTGCATCCTTCTTCAACTCTCCAAGTTTGCTCGTGGGGTCAAGGAGTCCGGCAATTACGTAGTCGGAGACTCCGGCCTTATCAAGGATTTCCTTAATCTCCTCTCCGATTTCCTCCCTTACCGGCTCAAGGATTCCCACCATGTAGGCCTCGTCCTCGTGCTCGGGTATTAACCTCTTTGCAAGCTCCCTCATCAGGTATGCAAACTTCAGGATTCTCTTTATCTCGTCCCTGTTTGCGTTTTTAAGGAGCGATGAAGTTAAAAGGACGAAGACGTAATCCTTGAGGTTTCTGTACCCGAGGTAGGCTATTGCCTGAACTATTGACTTAATCTCCTTTTTAAGGCCGAAGAAGGGGGAATTTATAAACTTTAAGAGCCTTGCAGAGAGGTTTGGGTCCATGCTTATTATTTTTGCTATCTCGTCAAGCTCCTCTCCGTCAAGGAGCGCTTTTATAAGTTTCAGCATTACTTCCCTTTTAAGCTCTAAGTTCTCAATACTTGACATTCTTCCTCCCTGATTGCTGATTCCATATTCATTATAACAGCTTTACAATCTTTTCCGCCTCATAGGTTGCGTCAAGGCAGACTTTTGTTAGAAAAGTCTTCTTAAACTTGGTTGTTTTTACGGGAATATCCTCAATTTCTCCCCTGTTGAGCTTGATGCAGTAGGGAAGTAATTTTAGGGCAAAGTTCCTCAGTATTCCCAGAGGGCTTTTCTCCTCAGTTAGCCCTTCTATTACAGTTTTGGAAACCCCTGCCTCTTTTAAAATCTTCACCACCTCTTCCGGGGATTCTGTGTAAACGGGGTAAAGTACCCCGACCATGAAGGCCTCTTCGCTGAGCTCAGGAAGATGCCTTTTTGCCGTAAGCTTCATTAGATAGGCAAAGGTTAGTACTCCTTCTATTTCCTCTTTACTTTTTTCCGTTAAAAGTGAGGAAACTAAAACTGCAAAAGCTACTTCCTTAAGTTTTTTATAGCCTAAGTAGGCTATTGCATCCTCTACCGAGCTTATGGTTCTTCTAAGATTAAAGTAGGCCGAATTTACGAACTTTAAAACTTTGGCAGTTAAGACCGGGTCTGCGGAAATTATTTGAGCTATAGTTTGGAGCTCCTCTTCTTCGTTAAGGGCTTTAATTAACCTCAGGAGTACGTGCCTTTCAACTCTCTCCTCCATCTTTTACTCCTGAAGTGTAAGTTTTGCGTAAAAGAAACCGTCGGTATCGTTTTTGTGGGGAAAGAGCCTCAACCCCCTTTTCCCGAGTTGGGAATTTAATTCCTCGGGCAGGTTGTTGAATTGAGAAAGTTTGAATCCCTCTTTCAGGATAAACTCGGCGTTCTCTTCGCCCTCCTCCCTTTCTAAGGAGCAGACGCTGTAGAGGAGTACTCCCCCTTCTTTCAGTAAATCCTTGGCGGACCTTATTAACCTTCTCTGGATTTTCTGGTTGTACCTTATGAGCTCCAAGGATTTGTTCCACTTGCCCTCAGGGTGGCGCCTTATTACCCCGGTGGCTGAGCAGGGGGCGTCAATGAGGATTCTGTCAAAGCTCCTGTAGTAGCGTTTAATGAACTCTTCGTCCTTTGAGATGTCTGTTATTACCGATTCAAGGTTTTCTACTCCCAGCTTTTGGGCATTTTTCCTTAGGAGCTCCATTCTCTTGGGGCTCACGTCAACCGCAACTATTTTTGCGCCGTTTTTCGTCAGAGAGGCTATTGCGGTAGTCTTTCCTCCGGGAGCCGCTCCTACGTCCAAAATGAGCTCTCCCGGCTTTGGCTCTAAGAGGTAGGCGGCCAGGAATGAGGCGGGGTCCTGAATGTAGAAGTAGCCCTCCCTGTAGCCCGGGAGCTCCTCAATCACGACCCTTCCCTTAACCCTAACCATATCTGGGATAAAGGGGTGGGGCTCGGCCTCAATTCCTGCCTCTTTCAGGAGTTTGAGGAGCTCTTTCTGAGTCGTTTTAATCCTATTTACCCTCAGAAAGAGTGGGGCAACCCTGTTTAGCCCCTCTAAAAAGGGAAGGAGCTCCCCTTTGCCGTAGAACTCCTCCCACCTCTTAACCATCCAGGTTTCAAAGGAGTAGAGGGTTGAAACTCTCTCGTAGTAATCTTCTATCCTCTCAATCTCCTTCTTGTAGTTAAAGCCGATTAGCCTTTTGGAGACTGCGTTTACAAATCCCGCCGCCTTTCTGTTTAAGAGCCTCTTAACCGCTTCTACGGTTTCGTTTATTGCCGCGTAGGGGGGAACTCCGGTAAAGAAGAGCTGGTAGGCTATCAGCCTGAGGGCGTTCCTAACTACCGGATGCTGCTTCTTTAAACTCTTTCCCGTTGCCCTCTCAACCGAAAAGTCAAGGAGCCTTAGGTAGCGGACAGTTCCGGAAGTTATCTCCCTAACAAAGGCCCTGCTTTGGGGCTCTACTCCGCGCAGCTTCCTCTCAACGTGCTCCTTTAACCTCTTATCCTTCTCAAAGGCCGTTAAAACCTTTATTGCCTTTGCCCTCTCACTCCAGCCAGTCAATTTCTTCAAAGAGCTCCTCCCCCTTTCTTATTGCCTCCTCAATTAGCTTCGCAACCTCCTCCGGACTCCTGTTTGTAGTGTCAATGTGGATAACCTTTTTAAAAAGAGGGTTCTCAAGGGCTTCGGTCGCTATCACTGCAAATCTCTCGGCCTCTGCGTTCTCGTTAATCTTCTCCTCGCTGTACGGCCTCTCCTTCAGCCTCTCCTTAACCGTTTCGGGGCTTGCCCTGAGAATTACGAGGTAGTCAACGGGAATGTAGTGGGCTACGAGCCCTTCGGCGATAAAGTCCTCCTTACCCTCAAAGAACTTCCTCAACTTCTCCGGCTCAACCTCGTAGGCCTCTCTTTCCTCGTCGTAGGAGGTGTAGAGCCCCTCTTCTCTGACGAGCCGGCTCAAGTTAAAGAGGGGTAGGTTTAACTTCCTTGCTAAAATCTCTGCAACCGTTGACTTTCCCGTTCCGGGCGTTCCGGTTATTCCTACTCTCAAGTTCCCTCCTTAAACACCTTTCAAAGATAACAAAATTAGCCTCTCTTCTGGTAATATTCCAGTTAACAAGGAGGTTAAGGAGGCTCCCTTGCCCAAGAGAACCGACCTTAAGAAAATCCTCATAATCGGCTCAGGCCCCATAGTAATCGGTCAGGCCGCCGAGTTTGACTACTCGGGAACTCAGGCCTGTAAGGCGCTTAAAGAAGAGGGCTATCAGGTAGTTTTAGTTAACTCAAACCCGGCAACCATTATGACAGACCCGGACGTTGCAGACAGAACCTACATTGAGCCCCTTACGGTTGAAGTTCTTGAAAAGATAATTGAAAAGGAAAGGCCAGACGCACTCCTGCCAACCGTCGGAGGCCAGACTGCCCTAAACCTTGCGGTGAAGCTCCATGAAGCCGGAATTCTTGAAAAATACGGCGTTGAGCTAATTGGGGCGAAAGTTGAGGCCATAAAGAAGGCTGAAGACAGGGAGCTTTTTAAAGAGGCAATGCTCAAAATCGGCCTTGAGGTTCCCAAGAGCGGAGTTGCTCACACCTTAGAAGAGGCGATGGAGGTCCTTGAGGAGGTCGGACTTCCCGCAATTATCCGCCCGGCCTTCACCCTCGGAGGGGAGGGCGGAGGGGTTGCCTACAACGTTGAGGAGTTTAAGGAGATTGTCAGAAAAGGCCTTGCCGCCTCTCCGGTAAGTGAGGTTCTGATTGAGGAGAGCGTCCTCGGGTGGAAGGAGTTTGAGCTTGAGGTAATGAGGGACTTAAACGATAACGTCGTAATAATCTGCTCAATTGAGAACTTTGACCCGATGGGCGTCCACACCGGAGACTCAATCACCGTAGCTCCGGCCCAGACGCTAACAGACAAGGAGTACCAGCTCTTAAGGGACGCCGCAATTGCAATAATAAGGGAAATCGGCGTAGAGACCGGAGGCTCAAACGTCCAGTTTGCCGTTAACCCTGAAAACGGAAGGTTCATCGTAATTGAGATGAATCCGAGGGTTTCCCGCTCCTCGGCCCTTGCCTCAAAGGCCACCGGCTTCCCAATTGCAAAAATTGCCGCTAAGTTGGCTGTTGGCTACACCCTTGACGAGCTTCCTAACGACATTACGAAGAAAACTCCCGCCTCCTTTGAGCCTGCAATAGACTACTGCGTCGTTAAGTTCCCCCGCTGGGCCTTTGAGAAGTTCCCTGAGGCAGACTCTACCCTCACCACCAGAATGAAGTCGGTGGGCGAGGTAATGGCAATAGGAAGGACATTCAAAGAGGCTCTCAATAAAGCTATCCGCTCCCTTGAAATCGGAAGGTACGGCCTTTCTATGAAAGGAGCTTCTGAAGTAGGTGATTCTGAGCTTGAAACGAAGTTGGCCGTTCCCAACGCCGACAGGATCTGGTTCATTGCGGAGGCCTTCAGAAGGGGCTGGGACTTAAACAGGGTTTACGAGCTTACAAAAATAGACAGGTGGTTCTTACACAACATAAAGCAGCTGATTGAGGTTGAAAAGGAGATAAAGAAGCACACGGTTGAAACCCTTCCTGCTGAAGTCTTAAAGTGGGCAAAGAAGTGGGGCTTTTCTGATAGGGAAATTGCGGATTTGGTCGGGGCAACCGAAAAGGAGATAAGGGAAAAGAGGAAAGAGGTCAGCCCTGCTCTTTACAAAACAGTTGATACCTGTGCGGGGGAGTTTGAGGCCTACACCCCCTACTACTACTCAACCTACGACGGAAGAGAGTGTGAGGCAAACCCTACAGGTAAAGAGAAGGTTATAGTCTTTGGCTCCGGCCCCAACAGAATCGGGCAGGGGGTTGAGTTTGACTACTGCTGCGTCCACTCAGTTTGGGCTTTAAGGGAGCTCGGTTATGAAGCTCACATGGTTAACTGCAACCCCGAAACGGTCTCAACCGACTACGACACCTCAGACAAGCTCTTCTTTGAGCCCCTAACCCTTGAAGATGCTCTAAACGTAGTTGAAAAGGAAAAGCCCCTTGGGGTTATAGTTCAGTTCGGAGGTCAGACTCCCCTTAAGCTCTCGGTTCCCCTTGAGAGGGAAGGGGTAAGAATTCTCGGAACTTCTTCAGAGAGCATTGACATAGCCGAAGATAGGGAGAGGTTCAGGGAGCTCCTAAACCGCCTCGGCCTCAAGCAACCCCCTTCTGGAATTGCCCGCTCCCTTGAGGAGGCCGAGAGGATTGCTCAGGAAATCGGCTTTCCCGTTTTAATGAGGCCCTCCTACGTCCTCGGCGGAAGGGCAATGAGAATTGTTTACTCCTTAGGGGAGCTCCGCCAGTACATGGCCGAGGCCGTTGAGGTTTCCGAGGAAAAGCCCGTCTTAATAGACAAGTTCCTTGAGGACGCAGTTGAGTTTGACGTTGACGCTGTGGCCGACGGTAAGGAGGTCATAATAGGCGGAGTAATGGAGCACATTGAGGAGGCCGGAATCCACTCCGGAGACAGCGCCTGCGTCCTTCCGACCTTCTCGGTTGACAAGAAGATTGTTGAGGAGATTAAGGAGATAACGAGAAGGATTGCCCTTGAGCTGAAGGTAAAAGGGCTGATAAACATTCAGTTTGCCGTTAAGGACGGGGAAATCTACATAATTGAGGTTAACCCGAGGGCCTCAAGGACCGTTCCCTTTGTAAGTAAAGCCACCGGGGTTCCGCTGGCAAAGATTGCAACAAAAGTTGCAATGGGTAAAACCCTTAAGGAGCTCGGGGTTAAGGAGGTTGAGCCTGAGTACTACTCGGTTAAGGAGGCAGTTTTCCCCTTTGACCGCTTCCCCGAAGTTGACCCGGTTCTCGGCCCTGAGATGAAGTCAACGGGCGAGGTAATGGGAATAGATAGGGATTTGGGAGTTGCCTTCTACAAGGCCCAGCTTGCTGCCGGCTCAAGGCTTCCCCTTGACCCCGGTTGTGGAAAAGTCTTCATAAGCGTTAAGGATAGGGATAAGCCCAAGATTTTCGGAATTGCCAAGAAGCTTGCCGACATGGGCTTTAAAATCGTCTCCACAGAGGGTACCTACAGGTTCCTGAAGGAGAGGGGAATTCCCGTTGAGCTGGTCTATAAGATTCAGGAGGGAAGGCGCCCCAACATCGGCGACCTTATTAAGAACGGTGAAATCTGCCTGATAATAAATACTCCCACCGGCAGTAAGTCTAAGAAGGACGCTTACAGCATAAGGCGTTTGGCCGTTAACTACAAAATTCCCTACTACACTACCGTGAGGGGAGCTCAGGCTGCCGTTATGGCAATTGAGTCTATGAGGAGGGAGAGGTTGAGGGTTAAACCACTTCAGGAGTACTACGGAGGTAAGTAATGGCCGAGGAGAAGAAAGAGCAGCAGCCTCAGGTTATAGTCGGAAGCATGCCTTACAGGGTCTCTATGGCCGAAGTTGACGCCTACGGCGTTATGTACTACTCAAGGTTCTTTGAGCTCTTTGAAAGGGGAAGGACGGAGCTCTTCAGAGCTCTGGGAATAGAGTACAGGAAGGTTTTACAGCAGGAAGGGGTTTTAATGCCCGTAGTTGAAGCCGCCTGCCGCTACATGGCTCCGGTTGTTTACGACGACCTTATAACCCTTGAAACTGCCATAACAAACGTAGGAACGAGGGGAATAAGGTTTGACTACAGGGTTTTGAGGGACGAGGCCGTTCTGGCGGTAGGCTTTACCCAGCACATTTTCATTGACCCTCAGGGGCGTCCGGTCTCCTACGGTAAGAAGATTTTTGAAATTCTTAAGGAAAAGGGGCTCATAAAGGAAGGACAGCTGGCTCAGGAGGAGCAGCCTCAGGAGGGCAAGAAAGAGGACATCTCCGAGAAGTTAAAGAAGCTTATAGTTAAAAGGGTTGAAGAGGGGAAACCTCCTACGGAGAACAACTAACTTGAGGGGGCTCTGCCCCCTTAACCTACCACAAACCTAACGGTAAAGAGCTTCTTGAAATCGTCCTTAACGTCAAATGAAATTCTCTTTCTTATTCCCACCTTTCGCAGGTTTGCGTTAACGTCTTCTGTAATCGCGTTTGTTCCTTCTGTTCCGCGGAATGAGAGGAACTTTACGCTACTTCCCTTCGGGAGTTTAAAAGTCTTATCTGAGGAGACCTCTACTTTCCTGCCGTTAATGAGGAGCTGGGTACTGTAGCTAACCCTCGGCTCAAGGAACTCGTTTAGGTTTTTAAGCACCGTGTCAATTGAGGGCTCGGTCTCAACCCCGTGGAGCTTAAAGAACTCCCTAATCATGAGGATGTGGAACTTTACCTTGTGGTAGAGGTCCGGGAGCTGTTTTGAGACCTCAAGGCAGATAGCAGGAACCGAGCACTCCTTCAGGCAGAAGTAGGTAAGGGATTTCCTCTG
Organism: Desulfurobacteriaceae bacterium; assembly: GCA_027068415.1. Lineage (GTDB taxonomy): Bacteria > Aquificota > Aquificia > Desulfurobacteriales > Desulfurobacteriaceae > Thermovibrio. The sequence goes on from JAMOTD010000017.1 coordinate 11,644, forward strand.
CTCCGGGTGTTTTGTATTTTTTCTGAAGGTATGGGTGTTAAAGACGGGGATTTTCCATTTTTTTCTATCTATCAGGGCATTTACCCTCTTTGAAACCGTTTTTGCAGCTTTCCCGAGCTCTATACCTTTGTAGACTTCCTCGTCTATTACGATGCACTGCCCCCAAGCCTTTGGGTTTACCGAGTGGAAGCCGAACCCGTCGTGAAGGGTTAGAAGCAAATCGGGTTTGTAGTTCTTTATTAACTCTTTCAGCTTTTTGACTTTAGGGTAGTCGGGGTCTTTTTTTGAAATGTGTGCAAACTTCCTGTTCATGTCCCCGTTGTAGCCCCGCCTGTTTGTTAGGATTGAGACGAAGTTCGTTCTCGGGGCTATGAGGAGCTCCCCCTTCTTTACCTTCAGGTGTCTTAAAATCTCCGCCGCCTTGTAGGCTCCCGGCTCGTTCCCGTGAATTCCCCCGACTATTAAGACTCTTCCTCCCTTCTCCCTGCCGGTAATTAGGCTCTCCTGGAAGGGAAGGGGAGGGAGCTCTATGACTGCATTAACTCCTCCTGCAGAGGCCTTCCCCGTTTTCAGAAGCGAAAGGACTCCTCCCGCCCCCAGCAGTTTTATAAATTCTCTTCTCCGATAATTTTCCATCTGGTTCCCTCTTTAATAATGTAGAGGAGCTTGTTGCTTATAGAATTAAAATTGTTTGAAGAATAGTCTACTTTCAACCTTACTACGTAGAGGTTCCCGAATTCTAAAATCCTTCCGTCCTTTACGGCAGTGATGTCGGAGAGCTTTATCTTAATCCACCTCTTAGCCTTTGTGATTCTCCTCTTATACCTCTCCCAGCTCCCGTAGTCTCCCCTCTTCCAGACGAAGTTTTTAGAGTAGCAGTTTAAGTAGGGCTCAATGTTTTTTGGGGTCTCCTCCCACGCCTTCTTCCAGTGGAGGATAAAGTTTAAGAGGGACTTCTGCTCGTTGAGGAACTCCTTCTTGGGAGCGAAGGAGAGCTCCGAGACTATTACTACCGGCGTTCTCTTGGGGACTATGAGTTTTTTGAGCTCCTTGAGGTACTCGTTTTTCAGAACAATGCAGCCGTTTGTACTGTGGGGCGGACGGTTGGGGTTGTTTGTTCCGTGTATCCAGATGCCGTGGCCGTCCCTCTTTAGTATTTTCCCGTCAAGTAGGTTGGGGTAGTTGAGGGGGAAAGCTCCCAAACCGTAGAGGGGCGGAAGGTTTGACCTCCAGTAGAGGGGGAAGTAAATTCCCTCGGGAGTTCTCAGGTCTCCCTCCTCAAGCTTATCTCCCGGCCTCTTTCCCGTTATACAGGGGAACTTTTTTACTATGAAGGGAACTCCCTTAACCATCTTTACTACGTAGAGGATTTCGTTTGTCTTATCTATGACTATTGCAGGCAGGTTCTCGGGGAGCTCCAAGATGTTGGTTATTAACTTGCCGCTGTAGAGCTTCTCTACCAGCTTTTTTACCTTTTCGTTCTCTCCCGAGTAGGTTAGCAGTAGGATTTCAAGCTTTATCTTCTCCTCCTGAGGGAGCTCCTTAATTCTCTTCGCCAGCTCTTTAGGAGGTATCACTCCTATTTCCGAGAGGATTTGACTAAGGGTTTCTCCGTAAGCACCGCTTAGTGAGAAAATTACTAAGAGCAGAGAGCTTAAAACCTTTTTCATCTTGTCTCCCTCTGAGTTTCTGGATGTCTATTTTAAAAAATCCTGCAAATTTGGTGGTTGACATTCAGGAGTTTTCAGAGGTGGAAGTTGCTCAGAGAGAGAACCAGAGGTTTGACGTAGCCTCTCTCCTTTCAATTCAATGAGGACCGTTGCCGAGGTGGTTGAAAGGAGCGAGCAGGTTCCGATTTTAAGGAGGGTTGGGTGTAATGAAGGGCAGGGATTTCTCTTCTCCCCGCCCGTAGAGTTTGAGAAGTTAGCGGAGCTCCTAAAGAGGGGCTACTTAAAGCCTAAAGGGTTAAGTGATTGAGGAGAGCTCCCTTACAATCTCCTCAACGTCCTCCTTTCTTACCTCCTTCCTCGTTGCAAAGTCTTCAACCCTTCCCGAGAGCCAGAAGAGGTACTGAGCCTCCTTAAAGTTCTTCCTTACTTTGCCCCTCATGACAGGCCTAAAGTACCCTATTGGCCTGCTCCACAGGGTTACGTCCTCTGAGCCACACTTCTCGCAGGCCGTTTTCCTCCCCACCATCTTGTGGCCGCAGGAGTTGCACGTTGTAAGGAAGGGGGTTTTTGTTAGGTACTGAATGGGGAAGTTCTTGATTATTGAGAAGATTAACCTCTCCTGCTCCTCCGGCTTCATCTCCTCTGCAGTAAAGAGGTGCATTATGCTTCCGCCGGTTGCGTAGCTCTGGAAGTGGGAGTTGACGTCAATCTGTTTCAGAAGGTCTCCCTCCTGGAAGGGAGCCTGAAAGCCCGAGGTAAGGAATACCCTTCCGGTGCTCGGGTCTCCTCCGACGAAGATTTTTGCCTTTACCTTTTTCTCACTAACGGCTTTCATCTTTAACCTCCACCCTCTCAAAGAGGTTCTCTCCAAACTTGGTTATCGCTTCCTTAATAAATAGGTTTAGGTACGGGTCTTTTGAGATTTCGGGCTTCCTTTGGCCGTTTAAGACCTCCGCAAGGGCGTTTGCAAAGGCAATATCCTTCTCTGCCATTCTGCAGGCAGCGTTTTCACTGGGAGCGTACTCAAGGGAGTAGAGGACTTTATCCCTCTCCATAAACTGGTGGAGCTTCTTGTAGAGGTACTGGGCAATCCGGTGGGCGTACTCCTTGGCCTCGTCGTTAAAGAGGCCATCCTTAAAGCCGGCGTTTACCATTCCCTCGTGGACTCCTACCACCGAGAAGATGTTAAAGAGTGAGCGGTCGTCCTTCTGGTAGAAGGAGAGGTAGGGGAAGAGGTCTTTCCAGTGTTTCCTGAGCCACTCTCTCTTCCTCTGGAGAGCTTTTGCCCCTATCTCCATAGTGTAGTCAATCATTCTCTTTAGGAATTCAAAGTCGTCTTTGGCCAAGAAGAGGAGCCTGTTGAGGTTGATTGCGTAAACGCCGATTCCCCCGACTCCGCTGCCCGAGTGGAAGGGGTTTGAGCCGGTTACCGCCTCAACCTGAGAGATGTCAAAGAGCATTCGGCAGTTAAAGCTCACAATGCCGTTGGCCAAGATGAATGTCTCGTTGTCCTCAACCTCTATGTCAAGGTAGGTTTTCGGCTCTTTCAGTGTTCTCTCCTCAACAGATTCTACCTTGATAATTTCAACGTCCCACTCCCGGTAGTCTTTAATGGCTCCGCTATCTAACCGGTACTTCCTGATAAATTCCTCGGATACCGTAGGAGTTTTTATGTAGCTCCTGTTTCCTGAAGGGGTAACTACCGACTTTTCTCTGATAAGCGTAGAGGGAACCAGGCTGTAGCAGGAAGACTTTGTAGGTTTGGATAGTTTAAGGGTCTGAGAGTTCTCCCTTACCCTGAGTGTGTGTCTTATTCCGTGGGCCCACAGCAGGGATGAGAGCTCTCTTATTAAGGACTCGTCGTTTACGTGGAGCTCCGTATGCCCGCCTCTGGTGTAGCCGTCTCCGTCAATAAATCCCTTTAAGAAGGATTCTACAACCGACTTGGGAGAGCTCTTTAAGGCCGGCGGAATCTCAGCGTACTTAACTACCCCGTTTTTGAGGAGGAACTCTCCGAGTGCCCTTCCGTATATCCAGAGCTGGACGGAGCTCTCCTTACCCTGCCACTTTTCGGTGTAGTAGTTTGTTGAGGAAATTTTGTCCCCGAAGTACTTAAGGGCTATCTCCCCGGCCTTTTTGAGCTTATCCCTCTCCTTTAAGCCGGCTGTTAAGACTATTCCGTTAACCTTTTCCCTGTTTCGGGAGTCCTTTATAAAACACCCTTCGGCGTAGAAGTACCCGAAAAACCAGGCAATCTCTTCGTTTAACGGAGTTCCGTCTGAAAGTTTTTCGTAGTTCTCGGCCTCGGAGAGAGCTCTCTTAATGCTCAAACCAAAGTCTCCCGGCCTTACTTCGCAGGCCGGTTTCCAAGTGATTCTCTTCTCCTCGGGGGAGAATACGGCCACCCTGTGGCTCGGGTCGCAGGTCATCTCAAAGCCGTTTCTGAATTTAATCTTTACTTCCTTCTTTGAGCTGATTTGTAGGAGTTTGGTTATTTTCTTCTTCTCAATCTTTCCCGTTTTCGGGTTGATGGAGGGAACAGAAAGGCCTTTAACTTCCCACCACTTCTCCGAGCTCCCCTGCGAAATGACTCTGCCTGTAAACTTTTCCTTAATTTCCCGAAGAGTTATCCAGTCGGGGAGCTCCTTTCCTTCGGTATAAACAAATAGCTTCGTTTCGGGGTCTAAGCAGCAGTTAGAGTAAATCATTCCCTCGTCAAAGGGCTTTATGAAGGGGTTTTTCTCCTTGTACTTTGAGGGCTTTGTGAAGGGCTCTTTAAGGTAGTTCTGAACGTAGAAGCCCCCGAAGTACTCGCTCTCTTTAAGTAAGAGTTTCCAGGCAGGGTTATTCCTGTCAAAGTCCTCTGTAATGTTTACCGTAATCAGGGGGAAGGTGAAGGGGTTTCCGTCGGCGTCTCCCCGCCTCATTGCCTTTATAAAGGCGGTATTAATCCTGTCAAAGTAGTGGGGAGGGATTTTCTCGTAGGTTATGTCAAGGAATTTTCCTGCATAAACGACCGGCTCGTACCTCAGGCGGCTGTTGGGCTTTCCGAAGTCAAGGGTGATGTTTGAGAAGGGGGAGTTCCCGCTTCTGAAAGGTAAGTTGATGTTGTAGAGGAACTCCTGCCAGAGGTTCTCAAGCTCGTAGTCCGAGTAGCTCTTCCTCCCCTCCTTTTCAAGGTAGTAGAGGTAGCCTGCCGCAACTGTTGAGAGGTCGTTTAGGGAAGTTGCCCCGGAAACCTCCTGAGCAATGAGGCAAATCAGGTTTGCACACTGCATAAAGAGGGTTTCAAGCCTCTTGGGAGGAGCCGCCCTCCTTTCGTTCTTTGCGTTGCTCTGAAGCCCATAGAAGGCAATGTCTTTAGCCGAAAGACCTATGCAGTTGTGAACCCAAAGGTTGTGGAGAACGAAGGTGTGGGATTCGGTGGTAATGTCGTATACAAACTCGTACTCAGAGAGCGTCAGCTCGTTTTCGATTCTCCTTACCGATTGGACGCTGACCCAGTCGTTTACTCTGTAGAACTCGTTGTCTCCTATTCCTCTTTCCCTCTTCCACTCTACTGCCCTTTTGAACTTTTCGCTGGGGAGCGTCTCATAACCCTGTTTGTAGGTGAACATTACGCCGTAAAGAGGGCGCCTTTGGGTAATTCCGTACTTGTTGGTAGTGTTTTTGCACTCTTCAAACCTCATTGCGGGCGGGTAGCCGAGAATCTGGAAGATGTAGGAGAGCTGGTAAGTCAGCTTGGGGGAGGAGAGCCTGAGGGAAATTTGGCCGTGGGCGTTGAGGGTTCCATCCCCGTCAAGTAGGCCTGCAACGATTCCCTTTAAGAACTCTTTTGAGTACCTGAGAATTCGGGGGGAGAGGCTCTTTTGGGGAGCTCTCCCGTAGGATACAAAGTTTTTTAGAAAGGCTATGAAAGCCCTGTTCGGAACTGAGAGGGCGTAGCCATTCTCGGCTTTTCCGATTGAGGAGTAGACGCCGCACTCCTTAAAGAGGATTTTCTGGAGCTTTTCTAAGGTTTTTTTCTCTTTCTGGACTATTGAGATTGAGGAGGGGATTCCGCCGGAAGTTTTTACGTAGCCTTCGGCGAGGAAGAAACCGATAAAGTAGCCGAGCTCCTCTGAGAGCTTTACCCTCCTCTTCATTCCGTTAAGGTTTGAGTTTTCTGAAGGCTTTAGGATTACGAAGTCTTCGGTAATCAGGAGGCCCTCTTCCTCAATGAGCTCTGCCGCGTCAACCTCTTCTACTTTAAATAGGTAGTCTTTTAAGAAGGGGGCAACTTCAACCCTAAACTGTTTGTCCTCAAAAGGAAGGAGCTCTTGGGCGGGCTTTGCATCTCTATCCTTATCCTCTCCCACTATACAGGGATGGTCGGCCGTTACCTCAACCATCTCCCCCATTCGGGTTTTAACCACTACGATGTCCTTCTCCCTTCTCTTCTTTGTAATCCTCAAAAGCCTCGTCCAGCCCTTCCTGTCAAGTACGAAAATTTCCCTATTTGAAAGCTCCTTCTGGTAAACCTCCTTCTCCTCGTCAACTAAAATTTCCTCTTCCGGCAGGCTCTCGTAGAGCTCCTCAAAGGAGAGGAGCTTGACCTCGTCTCCCTCCCTGACTATTAGCTGGTTAACCGGTGAGTAGGAGTAGGCGCTGAGGCGGTAGGTTTGATGGTGGTAGGCCCAGCCCTCCTCGTGGTGGATTCTGACCGGGAGGCCCTTGTAGATAACGTCAAAGAGGTAGTCTTTCATAACTTCGCCTACTACAACGTGCTCAAGGACGGGAACTCCCCGGACGAAGTTTGCGTTGTTCCTTGAGATGTCGTCGTTGTCTATGAAGAGTTCTATCAGCTTGAAGTACTTGTTCATTCCTCCTCCACGGGGTAAAACGGGTTTACCTGGTGTGGAAGAGATTTTAGACACTCCCTGATGAGTGCGATTTCCTCCTCTTTCAGAAGGGGGTACTTAACGGTTCGGAGGATTGTGTAGGGCAGGGAATATCTCTTTATCACCTCTATTGTTATTTTTACTCTTTTGGAATAGTTATAAACTGCTGAAGGGTCTAAACTTTTGTTTGAAAATAGAATTCTCCTAAAGCGTTCAAGCTGGTCGGGGGTGTACTCATCAAGGAGGGGAATTTTTACGTCAAGGGCTACTCCGTCTATTAATCCATTTTCGGCCAGTTTTTCAACCCTTTCGGGGAGGGTTCCGTTTGTATCAACCCTTACTGGAAAGCCCTCCTCCTTTATCAGTTTGAGCCCTTCCTCCAGCCTCTCCTCTAAGGTGGGTTCTCCTCCCGAAACGATTATCAGCTCAACTCCTAAGAGCTTAAGCATTTGGAGTTTTTCCCTCAGCTCTTCCTCTTTAAAGAACTCCTCCTTTCCCCTGAAGGCGTGGCGGTTATGACACTGATAGCAGTTGAGGTTGCACTGGTGGATTTTTGTATAAAGGAGTGCTGAGAAAACTCCCGGGTGGTCGTTAAAAGTGGTGGGAATCTCAACTTTCAGGAAGGGGGTCTCCATAGTTCACCTGTTAAACGGTTTGTGAGAATAATATATGACTCTAAAAGAGGGGAGACCCGAAGGCCTCCGTCGGGGTTGGGTCGGTTCTTTATTGTTCTTCTTTCCTGAGTTTTCGGGCAAGTCTTACCAGGTTCCTTAAGGCGGGGATTACCTCTTCCCAGCGCCTCGTCTTCAAACCGCAGTCGGGGTTAACCCAGAACTTCTCTTTTGGAATTACCCTGAGAGCTCTCTCAACAATCTCGGCCATCTCCTCAACCGAGGGGACGTAAGGGGTGTGAATGTCCCAGACTCCCAGACCTATCTGCCTGTCAAAGTTAACCTTTTCAAAGGCTTCAATTATGTCCCCCTTGGAGCGGGTGGCCTCAATTGAGATAACGTCAAAATCCATCTGGAGTATGTACTCCATAATCTCGCCGAACTCGGAGTAGCACATGTGGGTGTGGATTTGGGTTTCGGGCTTTACACAGCTGTGGCAGAGCCTGAAGGCCTTTACCGCCCAGTCAAAGTACTCGTCCCACTCCCTCTTCTTTAGGGGGGCCTTCTCCCTTATCGCCGGCTCGTCTATCTGGACGATTTTTATCCCCTCCTTCTCGTAGTCGGCAATTTCATCTTTCAGGGCAAGGGCAATCTGGTATGCAACTTCCCTTATAGGAATGTCTTCCCTTACAAAGCTCCAGGCTATTATCGTTGTGGGTCCGGTCAGCATTCCCTTTACGGGCTTCTCTGTAAGGCTCTGGGCAAAGGCAATCTCCTTAACCGTCATTTGGCCGTCCCTTTCAACGTCTCCGTAGATAATCGGAGGCCTGTAGCACCTTGTTCCGTAGGAGATTACCCAGCCGTTTCCGGTTGTTGCTATTCCCTTCATCTTCTCTGCAAAGAACTCAACCATGTCGCTGCGCTCAAACTCCCCGTGAACGAGAACGTCAAGGCCGAGCTCCTTCTGAATCTCTATCGCCTTTGCTATCTCGCCCCTTATGAATGTCTCGTAGTCCTCCTGAGAGAGCTTCCCTTTCTTGTAGAAGAGCCTAACTCTTCTAACCTCTTCCGTCTGGGGGAAGGAGCCGATTGTCGTTGTTGGGAAAAGGGGAAGGTTTAAGACCTCTTTCTGAATCTTTTCCCTCTCGGGGTAGGCCGGTCTCCTTACGAAGTCCTCCTCCTTTAAGGAGGCCACCCTTTCCCTTACCCTTTTAATCTCTCCGAAGGAGCTCTCAAGCCCTTCTACCCACTCTTTCGCCCTCTCCTCTTTGCCCTGTAGGAGCTCTGCCAAAAGGCTCAGCTCCTCCAACTTCTCCTGTGCAAAGGCAACCTTCTTTAAGAGTTCCTGGGGCAGAGTAGCTCCGGAGAGGCTTACGGGAAGGTGGAAGAGGGGAGCGGCGTTGGTTATTACGGTTTTAAACCTGCCTGAGAGCTCTTTTAGAACTCGGGCGGTTTTAAAGAGGTCGTTTCTCCAGACGTTCCTTCCGTCAACAACCCCCGCAAAGAGGGTTTTGTCGCTCTCAATCTCCTTTAACTGTTTAAGGTTCCCCCCTCCGTCGTGGATGAGGTCAACTCCGACTCCGCTTACCGGGAGCTCAAAAACTTCACTCAGCCTGTCCACTCCCGCGTAGTAGGTAAAGAGGTTTATCGGGATTTCCGCTTTTGAGAGCTCCCGGTAGACCTCCTTTAAAACCTCCCACTCCTTGTCTGAGAGCTCTAATGCCAGTGCCGGCTCGTCAATGTGGAGGCTCTTAAACTCCATCTCCTTTGCAAACTGAACCGTTAGGCGGGCAACCTCCAGTACCCTCTCCTTAAACTCCTCTTCCTTAACCTCTTTAGAGAGCTTTACGAAGGTGAAGGGGCCGATTAGGTAGGCGTTTTCCTCTCCCTTTTTCCACTTGGGGTAGGGGAGGTTTGAGAGGGAGAGCTCTTTTCCGGAAAAGTCGGGAACGAGGTAGTGGTAGTTGGTGTTAAACCACTTCTTCATCTGGAGGGCGTTTTTGCCCCTGCAGAGCTCAAAGTAGTCGGGGAGGCTTTCGGCCCTGTAGAGGCCGAAGAGGACTGCCTGGTCAACCATGTGGTCGTAGAGGGTCATCTCTGAACTCGGGTGGCCGCCGACTCTGGCGTAGGCCTCCTCCCTCTTTTTGTTGAGCTCCTCAATTCCCTTAAGGAGCTCCCCTTCTGTCAGCTTTCCCGACCAGTAGCCCTCTACCAGTCTCTTAAACTCCCTGTTCTTCCCGAGCCTCGGGAAGCCGTAAGCGTAGGTTTTCATGGGTTTACCTCCTGCGGCGTTTTTGTTTAAACGCCTGCAGGCGGTTCTTGAGGCGGGAAAAAGAGGAGGCAAAAAAGACAAAAGTAGCCCCTTCTCCTTTCCCGCGTCCCGAACCCCCGCAGGACGCGAAGGGGCAGGCTTTCGCCCGCCCATCTCGGGCCGGTCTCCCGGCTCGCAGGCTTCTTTTGTGCCGTAAACCTTCCCGGAGCGGTGGCTCTTAACCTCTCCGCTCCAGTGGTTTACAGCCTTTTTAATGCCTGCTCACGGTTGCGAGGACAGCGCCGGACTTTCACCGGACTTCCCGTTCACCCGAGACGGGGCAATTTTAGTTATTTTTCTCTCCTAAGAGAAGGGGAGCTTTCTGTGGAGTTTTTCAAGCTGGTACCAGAAAAAGGCTAATAGGACTGCTATTGTTGTTATTTCCCCCAGGAAAAAGAGGTCCGGCATGGTTCCCCCGTAATTAGAGTTTAATGGATTCATTATACAAAACGAAAATTTAGTTCTGAAACTCCTTCCCGGGGCTTTCGGTTAGAGGAGGTTGTCAAGCCTGTCGTAGAGCTCCTCAAGAAGGTACCACACCAGTGCAAAGATGATTATCAGTAGAAATAGGCTTCCGAGAGCCATAATTCCCCCGAATTTTTCTTAGCTCAATTAGGATAATATATTTACGATTCTATCAGATTCGGGAGGCAGAGTTGGAGGTTAAAGTAGAGCCGGGAAGGGTTTTCCTTAAACTGGATTCAGGAGAGGAGGCTTTTATAACTTTCGGAGTTGACCGGGAGAAAAGGGTTATAGTCGTCAGTACCACCTTCGTTCCCGAGAGCCATAGGGGTAAGGGGATAGCTGGCAAACTTACTGCAAAGCTCGTAGAGTACGCCGAGGAGAACGGATATAAGATTTATCCCCTGTGCTCTTATACTCAGAAGTACCTTCAGAGAAAGAGACCCGACCTTTTAGCGGAGTAGGGCGATGGAGGTGGTGATAACGACAGACAGAAGGCCTACCCCCGAGATGATAAAGGAGGCCCGGGAGCTCTCTGAGAGGCTGGGAGCTCCCCTTGTAAAGCGCCGCCACAGGACGATAGCCTCAATAATGAGGGAATTCGGAAGGCCCGTTCTCGTTGTGGGTAAAGACCTCAACTTTACCCTTCACACCTTAAAGGACCAAAAGCTCTTCTTTCACCCCGGCCTCTTTAAAGTAAGGCTCGTTAACTACCTCTCAACGGGAAGGGAGTCTATGGTGGAGGCCATGGCACTTAAGGAGGGGGAGACCGTTTTGGACTGTAATCTCGGTCTTGCCCAAGACGCCCTTATGGCTGCCTTCGTAAGTAAGATGCCCGTAGTAGGCCTTGAGAAGGAGCCCGTTATCTACGAAATCGTTAAGAGAGGGCTTGAAACCTTTAAACCCAAGGGGAAGTTAAAGGTTGCCGAGTTCGCCTATAAACTCGTTAAGCCCACTTTAGCCGATAACTATCAATTCCTTAAGAGCCAGCCCGATAAGTCCTACGACATAGTCTACTTCTCTCCCATGTTCGTTAAGCCCAAGTGGAAAGACGGAGTTATGATGCCCTTCAGGGAGGTTGCCCCCAAGGACTTTGTCTCTCCCGAGGTTTTGAAAGAGGCCGAAAGGGTTGCAAGGAAGAGGGTTGTAATAAAGGTAAACAGGGGAGTGAAGGAGCTCTTCTCATACCTTGCCGATTACTCCTCCCTTCCCTCCTCAACGAGGGTTGAGTACTTGTATAAAGAGGTTAAATAGCTCACTTATTGAGAATCTTAATCATTAAGAGGCAGATTTTCCTTGAAATTCAATACTATTTTCCTTAAAATCACGATAGAAAAACTCAATCAGTGGGAGGAGTAGAATGGCAGAGACCGTAACTCTTAAGGGAAATCCCGTAGTTCTTGCAGGACCTACGCTCAGCGTGGGAGACGACGCTCCCGTTGCCTGCGTGGTTAAGAGCGACCTCTCCGAAAAGGCTGTGGGCGGAAAGAAGGAGAAAGTTCAGGTAATTATTACCGTTCCTTCACTTGACACCCCCGTTTGTGAAACCGAAACGAGGAAGTTTAACGAAATCCTTAAGGAGCTCCCCGTTGACGCAACAGTAGTTTCAATGGACTTACCCTTTGCAGAGAAGAGGTTCTGTGAGAGCTTTAACGTCGGGAACGTTGACGTTGCCTCCGACTTCAGGTACAGGGACATGGAAAAGTACGGAGTTTTAATCGCCGAAAGCGCACTCAAAGGCCTCCTTGCAAGGGCTGTTTTCGTAGTTGATAAGAACGGTAAAGTTGCCTACAAGCAGCTGGTTCCCGAAATTACTCAGGAGCCCAACTACGACGAGGTTGTAGAGGCGATAAAAAAGTTAATTTAACGCTCCGGGGGCTCTCTGTCCCCTTCCTTGATAATCGGGCAGAAATTTTGTATTCCCCTTTTGGGGCTCCCCTTCCCGAAGAGAAAATTCATTCTCTCTTCGCCTAAGGGGTTTTTTAAACTTTGGTTTAATAGATTTCTGATAAAAGTTTGAAAATCTAATTTCTTATGGAAGAGGGGAACTTGACGAACTCCTCCCTTGAGGTAGACCCCTTCCTGTTGATTAAATAACTTTCCATCCCCAATAGGGAGGAAGAATGAACAGAATAACCGTAGTGAAGAGGAAAGGGGTAAGGGAGCCTCTCAACATTGAGAAAATCAGGAAGGTAATCAACTGGGCTGCCGAAGGGCTGGACTTAAACCCCTTAAAGCTTGAGGCAAAGCTGAAACTCCACTTCTTTAACGGGATTACGACCCGCCAGATTCACGAGGCCGTTGTAAATACGGCACTCCATCTTACTACCCCAGAAGAGCCCGACTGGAGAATCTTAGCCGGAAGGCTCTTCATCTTTAACCTCTACAAAGAGGTTGCAATCAGGAGGGGAACCAGCAAGCTGGCCTACGTCGGCGGCGGAGAGGAGTACCTCAAGGTAGTTAAAGACTTAATAGAGAAAGGCCTCTACACTCCGGAGCTCCTTGAATCCTACACCGAAGAGGAGATTATTGAGGCCGGCGACTACCTGAAGCTCCGGTACGACTTCCTCTACGACTACGCAGGGGCAAACCTTCTTGCAAAAAGGTACCTCTGCGTCTACGAGGATTTCCCCATAGAGCTCCCTCAAGAGATGTACATGACAATTGCCCTGATGCTTGCAAAGAACGAACCGAAGGAAGTGAGGCTCAAAACTGCAAAGAAGTTTTACGACCTGATAGCCGGGAAGAAGCTTTCACTTGCCACCCCGATTCTCATTAACCTGCGCCGTCCCAACGGAAACCTCTCCTCCTGCTTCATTACGGCAATGGACGACAACCTTGACTCAATCATGTACACGGCAAACCAGGTTGCCCAGATTTCAAAGAGAGCAGGAGGAGTTGGGGTTAACCTCTCAAGAATCAGGGCTCAGGGCTCCTGGATTAAAAAGGTTTTCGGGGCAAGCGGCGGAATAGTTCCCTGGACCAAAATCCTTAACGACGTTGCAGTTGCGGTTAACCAGGAGGGCAAAAGGGCAGGTGCGGTTACCGTGGCCCTTGACGTCTGGCACCTTGACATCTACGACTTCTTGGAACTTAAGACCGAAAACGGAGACCTAAGGCGCAAGGCCTTTGACATCTTCCCTCAGGTGGTAATCCCTGACCTCTTTATGGAGAGGGTAAAGTTCAACCAGGATTGGCTCTTAGTTGACCCCTACGAAGTTGAGAGGAAGTTCGGCTACAAACTCTACGAGCTGTGGGGAGACGAGTTTGAGAAGGCCTACATCCACATTGAGGCCGAGGCCGAAAAACTGAAGTTAAAGAAAAGGGTTAGGGCCAGAGAGCTCCTTAAGGAGATTTTGAAAACGCAAGTTGCAACCGGCCTGCCCTACATCTTTTTCAAGGACACCGCCAACCGCCTCAACCCCTTAAAGCACGACGGCTACATAGGCAACGGAAACCTCTGTATGGAGAGTTTCTCAAACTTTAAGCCCTCTAAAGGCTTTAAGACCTACGTGAAGGACGGTAAAATCATTAACGAGATAGAAGAGCCGGGGCTCGTCCACACATGTAACCTCCTCTCAATAAACCTTGCGAACATAGAAAACGATGCTGAGCTTGAGGAGGCAGTAAGGACTGCAGTAAGAATCCTTGATAACACCATAGAGCTAACCTCTCCTCCGATTTTAGAGAGTAAGTTCCACAACGACCGCTACAGAACAATAGGCATTGGGACACTGGGCCTTGCCGACTATCTTGCAAAGAGGGAAATTCCCTACGGAAGGCAGTCTTTGAAAGTTATTGACGAGCTCTACGAGAAAATTGCCTACTACGGAATTGACGAGAGCATTAACCTTGCTAAAGAAAGGGGAGTCTTCCCTGCCTACGAGGGCTCAGACTGGAGCAAGGGAATAGTAATAGGTAAAGATGCCGAGTATTTAAGCGAAAAGACTACCCTGAAAGAGAAGTGGTTGGAGCTCCTTGCCAAGCTCAAGAAGTACGGAATAAGGAACGGCCAGCTCTTTGCAATTGCTCCAAACACCAGCTCCGGCCTCCTTCAGGGTGCAACCCCCGGAGTTCTTCCGCCCTTCAGCAGGTTCTACATTGACAAGAACCAGAAGCAGGCCGTCCCGATTTGCCCTCCCTACATTAAGGAGAGGTTCTGGTTCTACAGGGAAAGCAAGTTTATGGACCAGAAGGAAGTTATAGACGTTATCTCAACTATTCAGAAGTGGGTTGATAGCGGAATTTCAATGGAGCTCCTATTCAACCTCAACCTCGGAATAAGGGCTAAAGACATCTACGAAACCGTCCTCTACGCTTGGGAGAAGGGGATTAAGACCATTTACTACGTCAGGACTATTCAGAAAGATAGTCAAGGAGTTCTCAAGAAAGAGGAGTGTATCGCCTGCGCCAGCTAACCTTCGGGGGCTTGTGCCCCCTTTTAAAAACTAAATAACGGGGAGAGGGTGAAGCTGTTTATAACCCAGAACTCTTTCCTTTCCGTTTCACGGGGGATTTTGAAGGCAAAGGGAAGGGGGGAATGTCGGATACCCCTCAAAGAGCTTGAGGGAATAGGGCTTTTTGTCAACCTAAGGAGTTTTAAGACTTCTATTCTGCCGAAATTAAGGGAGAAAGGGATTTACGCTTTTTCGGTCCTTCCGGAAAAGGGGTTGGAGCTCTTCTCTTTTCCCGAGCTTTCCCCTTTTAACCTCTCCGTCCTTTCCTCCTACCTCTTTATTGAGCTTAAGGCCAAAGCGGTAGCTTCGGCTTTAAAGGGAATCGGCACTCTAAGCGGCTCTTCTCTTGAAGTTAAACCCTTCGTATCCGACGCCTTAAGGGTTTTAAGAGAGGTCGGGGGCATTAAAGGCTCTTTTGAGGTAAAAAGTCTAAACGGTTATCTTGATAAAGCCCTTTACGGTTACCTTTTGAGGAAGCTGGAGTATGCACCTTTCCCCTCAAAGGATAAAGAACCCTATTTTGTTTCTCTCGTTCTTTACTACAGGGAGGTTGTAAAGGGGCTTTTGGGATTCGTACTCCTTAAAGAGGGGATTAAGATTGAGAGGGAGCTCCAGGAGCTCCTTGGAAGTCTTTTAGAGCCCTTCGTAGCCTTTAAGAGCGCAGACGCTCTCTTTTCAACCCTTCTCCTTCCTGAAGATTTTAGGAAAAGGGGAGGTAAACTCTTTTTAAAGAGCTCAGCAGTTTCAGTTGCTGTTAAGGCCTTTATTGAGGGTTTCTTTTCAACTCAAACCCTTATGCCCGTAATTCTCTACCTGAGGGAAAGTAGATGAGATGAGGTACTTAGTAGTTTACGACATAGGGGATGACAAGGCCAGAGCGAAGTTTTCCAAGTTCTTGGAAAAGTTCGGGATTAGAGTTCAGCTGAGTTGTTTTGAAGTTGAGTGTGGCGAGGAGGATGTTAAAAGGATAGTAAAGAAGGCGGAGGAGCTTATTGAGCCTTCCTGCGACTCGGTCATTCTCTATCCTTTAACGGCAAACTCCTTAAAGCAGGAAATAGTAATTAGGGGAGAGAGAGGGTGGAGTTCTTCGTTGTAATCTACGACATCTTCTCCAAAGACCCTCAGAGAGGAGCCTGGTTCTCATGTGATTACTACAGGAGAGGCAGAGTTGCGAGGGAGCTCCTAAGGTTCGGCGTAAGGGTTCAGAGGAGCGTTTACGAGGTTTATTTAAACAAGAAAGAAAAGAGAAGATTTGTTGAAAACTTAAGAAAATTAACCATTGAAGGTGATAAGGTCTTTATCTATCTAATAGAAAAGAAGGTCAGAGACAGGAAGAAGGTTGTAGGAACACCTCTTTTCCCTAAAGACCTATTAATTATTTAGAAGTGTTTAAATTTAGCATCTTGGTTTTCAAGTTGAACTCTTTCATTCTGTTTTTGCATTCCGATTTTGACTAAAATTATGTAAACCGCTTTTTCCATTTTTAGGTTTTAAGTTTGAGAAATGTCTTTCAAAGTCTTCTTTAGAAATAGGTATTATTATTTCATTAATTTCTCCTTTTTGAACTTTTCTGATGTCTTCAAGGAATCTTAAAAGGGTTTTTCTCTCTTTCAGTTTTGAGTTGTTAAACCTGTTTTCAGGGTTGTTTTGAACCTGCCCCAATATACCCATTATCTCACTTCTGCTAATATCCTTTCTTAAAAGCTTTAATTTAGTATCAACCAATTCTTTCTCTTCAACCTTCAACTTTATTGGAATTTCGTCCATACCCTTGCTGTACTCTCTATAGGCCAAAAAGGCCAAGACTGCCAATGCTACTGCTGAAGCAGTATCCAGTACCGAGAAAAGTTCCCAAAGTTTAGTAAAGCTCTTAAAGCGGAAAAAGTCTCCTAAGAGACCAATAGCGAATGCTATTAAGACTATGGCTGCGAAAATTAAGAGTTCTTTATTCTTTTCCCAGTTCAAAAAGCTCATCTGTTCCTTCCTTTCGTTTGATTTGTAGTTAATTATAATTTAAGCTCTAAACTTTGAGAGGTGAAAGTGAAGTTTTTGATAGAATTTATAGCTACGGGCTTTTTTTCAGGGAAGCTTCCGAAAATGCCCGGTACTTGGGGCTCTATTTTAGCTGCCTTTCTTGTTTACCTCTTCTGGTCCAATAATGTTGCCCTTCAGCTATTGATAATTGGAATAACTTTCGCCCTCAGCGTGGTTTCGGCCGACTTTGTGGCAAAAGAGTCGGGGAACAAAGACCCCGACGAGGTTGTAATAGACGAGATTTTGGGGATAGAGCTAACCTTTTTCCTCCTCAATCCCCACGGGAACTGGAAGTTAGCCTTGGCCGGACTCGTTCTCTTTAGGATTATTGATATAATGAAACCGTTTCCTATTCGCCTTTTTGAGAGACTTCCCGGCGGCTGGGGAATTACCGTAGACGACGCAGTGGCCGGGATAATGGCCAACATTCTCCTTAGAATTCTCGGAGGGTTTCTTTAATGTTTAAGAAGGTCTTGATAGCCAATAGGGGTGAGGTAGCAACAAGGGTTATAAGGGCCTGTAAGGAGCTCGGAATTCAAACCGTTGCAATCTACTCAGAGGCCGACGTCAACTCCCTCCACGTTAAGAAGGCCGACGAGGCCTACCTCATTCACGGCGACCCCGTAAAGGCCTACCTCAACTACTACAAAATAGTTGACATAGCCAAAAGGGCGGGGGCTGAGGCGATTCACCCCGGCTACGGCTTCCTCTCAGAGAGGGCGGACTTTGCCGAGTACGCCAGAAAGCAGGGAATAGAGTTTATCGGTCCCTCGGTTGAACACCTAAAGGTCTTCGGCAGCAAGATTGAGGCTAAAAGGTTAATGAAAGAGCTCGGAGTTCCTGTTGCTGAAGGAAGCGATGAGCCCGTTTCAGACCTTGAAGAGGCAAAGAAGATAGCAGAGGAAATCGGCTATCCTGTAATGATTAAAGCAGCTCACGGTGGTGGTGGTAGGGGGTTAAGAGTTGCAAGGGACGAAAAGGAGCTTATCTCCCAGTTTCAGATAGCTGTAAAAGAAGCTGAAGCATCCTTTGGTAAGGGTGAAGTTTTTATTGAAAAATTCATAGAGAATCCTCGCCACATTGAGATTCAAATAGTTGCCGACAAGCACGGAAACGTCGTTCACTTAGGAGAGAGGGACTGTTCCCTTCAGAGGAGGCACCAGAAAGTTCTTGAGATAGCGCCCTCGCCGGTTCTAACCAGAAGGCAGAGGGAGAAGCTCGGAAGAATTTGCGTTGAGGCTGCAAAGAAAATCGGCTACTACGGGGTCGGAACCTGGGAATTCTTAATGGACAAGTACGGGAACTTCTACTTTATGGAGGTTAATCCCCGCCTTCAGGTTGAGCACACGATTACCGAAGAGGTTACAGGAATAGACATAGTTCAGGAGCAAATCAGAATAGCCGCCGGAATGGGCCTCTCCTTCTCCCAGAAAAGCGTCCAGATTAACGGCTTTGCAATGCAGTTTAGAATAAACGCAGAAGACCCCAAGAGGGACTTTATCCCCGTTCCCGGAACGATTACCGCCTACTACTCCCCCGGCGGAATCGGAGTGAGGATAGACGGCGTAGTTTACAAGGGTTACACGATTCCGCCCTACTACGACTCAATGGTTGCGAAGTTAATCGTCAGGGGAAGGAGCTGGGACGAAGTTATAAGGCGCTCCCGCAGGGCTCTCGGGGAGTTCGTAATCAGAGGCGTTCCGACTACGATTCCCTTCTTTAAGAAAATCCTCAACGACCCCGAGTTCGTTAAGGGGCAGTTTGATACTTCGTTCATAGATAGGAAAATTAAGGACTTTACCTTTATTGAAGAGACAGACCCGGAAGTCCTTGCCCTTGCAATATCTGCGGCAATTGCCGCCCATCACGGACTGTAATATCTGGAGGAGTAGCAGATGGGAAAAAAGCTACAGTTTACAGACGTAACCTTAAGGGACGCCCACCAGTCTCTATTTGCCACCAGAATGAAGACCAGAGACATGGTTGACATAGCCCCGATTATAGACAGGGCGGGTTTTTGGTCTGTTGAGATGTGGGGAGGGGCAACTTTTGACGTTTGCCTTCGCTTTTTAAGAGAAGACCCCTGGGAGAGGTTAAAGATTTTAAGGAAGTTGATGCCCAACTCCCGCCTTCAGATGCTCCTAAGGGGTCAGAACCTTGTAGGCTACCGCCACTACCCCGATGACGTTGTAAGGGCTTTTGTGAGAAAGGCTGCGGAGAACGGAATAGACGTCTTCAGGATTTTTGACGCTTTGAACGACCTAAGAAACGTTGAGGTTGCAGTTGAAACTGCAAAGGAGATGGGCAAGATAGTTGAGGGAGCTCTCTCCTACACCATAAGCCCCGTTCATACAGAAGACCTCTACATAGAGCTGGCCCTCCAGTTTAAGGAGATGGGGGCCGACATAATCGCAATTAAGGATATGGCAGGGCTTCTTTCACCCGAAAGGGCTTATTCTTTAGTTAAAGCTCTAAAGGAAGAGGTTGGTCTCCCCGTTCACGTCCATACCCACTGTACCAGCGGAATGGCCGAGATGGCACAGCTCAAGGCCGCCGAGGCAGGTGCAGACATCTTTGACGTTGCTATCTCCCCGGTGGCCTCGGACACCTCCCACCCGGCGGTTGAGACCATGGCCTACGCCCTCGGGGAGTTCGGCTTTGAAATCGGCCTTGATAAGAAGGCCTTAAAGAAGATGGCTCAGCACTTGAAAGAGGTTAGGAAGAAGTACAAGAAGTACGACATAGACTTTAAGGGAATTGACGCGGCCGTCCTTGAACACCAGATACCCGGCGGAATGATTTCAAACCTCATAAACCAGTTAAAGGAGCAGGGAGCTCTTGATAAGCTTGAGGATGTTTTAGAGGAAGTCCCGAGGGTCAGGGAAGACTTTGGCTATCCACCCCTCGTCACTCCGACCAGCCAGATAGTCGGAACCCAGGCCGTTCTTAACGTTCTGGCCGGTGAGCGCTACAAGATGATTACTCAGGAGACCAAGAACTACGTCAAGGGGCTTTACGGAAGGCCTCCTGCCCCGATTAAGGAGGAAATTATCAAAAAGGTTCTCGGAGACGAAGAGCCGATTACCTGCCGTCCGGCAGACCTCCTTCAGCCCGAGCTTGATAAGTGCAGGGAGGAGATTAAAGACTTTGCAAGGAGCGAGGAGGACGTTCTCTCCTATTGCCTCTTTCCCAAGGTTGCCAAGGAGTTCTTTGAGTGGAGAGAGAAGGTTGAGAGGGGAGAAATCCCTGCAATTTCGGAGGAGGACCTCCACGACATGGAGGAAGAGGAGAGGAAGTGTCCTCAGCCCCTTGCTCCTACGGAGTTTATCGTTAACGTCCACGGCGAGAGCTACCACGTTAAGATTGCCGGTGTCGGCCACAAGAAGGAAGGTAAGAAGCCCTACTTCATCAAGATTGACGGAAGACTTGAGGAGGTTGTTGTTGAGCCCCTCGTTGAGGTAGTTCCCACCGGCGAAGAGGTTGAAATCAGGGGCGAGCTGACTGCAGCTTCTAAAAGGCCGAGGGCTACTAAGGAGGGAGACGTTACCTCTCCGATGCCTGCTAAAGTTGTTGAGATTAAGGTTAAAGAGGGTGATAGGGTTAACGAGGGTGACGTAGTTGCAATTGTTGAGGCGATGAAGATGCAGAACGAAGTTCACGCTCCTATTAGCGGAGTTGTTAAGGCCATTTACGTTCAACCCGGTGATAACGTTAACCCTGACGAAGCAATCATGACAATTGAGCCCGAATAGGTTGATTTTTTCAGATTTCATCCTATATTATTCCGTGCGTCGGGGCGTGGCGTAGCCTGGTAGCGCGCTGGCATGGGGGGCCAGAGGTCGCCCGTTCAAGTCGGGTCGCCCCGACCACTTAATTAAAAATAGAGGGGATAAGGGAGCTTGAGGAAAACCTCTTTTTTTATTTTTTCCCTTCTCCTTCTTACCTCAATTCCCTCACTCGCTTCCCAGAAAACAGGCTGGATAGAGAAAAACTCCTACTATAAACCTTTCGTTCTCGTCAGTTCCCCTAAGGGAAAGCTCGTTCTCTTTATAACTCCTGAGGGAAGGGTTTATAGGGGTAAGTGCAGAAAGCGTTATTTAAACAGAAAAGTTTGTAAAGTTTTTCCGGGAAAGAGGTTCCCCTCTAAGGAGCCATTGAGATACATAGTTCTTCAGCTTACCGGCTCTGCCCCTTCACTTATTGAGACAGGAGTCGTTTGGTAATGGTTTCAAAGGTTAGGAGCTACGCAACTTCCGGAATAGACGCCCTTGAGGTTTTCGTTGAAGTTGACTCCTCAAGAGGGTTGCCCTCGGTCGTAATAGTCGGCCTGCCCGACAGTGCCGTTAAGGAGAGTAAAGAGAGGGTAAGGGCTGCAATCGTTAACTCCGGCTTTCCCTTTCCTTTAAAGAAGGTTGTTGTGAACCTTGCCCCTGCAGATATAAGGAAGGAGGGGACGGTTTACGACCTTCCGATAGCTTTGGGGATACTTGCCTCTTCGGGGATTTTAAAGGGAGAGAGGCTCGGCGATTACTTGATTGCCGGTGAGCTGGGTTTGGGAGGAGAGCTCCACCCGGTAAAAGGAGTTCTTCCCGCTGCTATTTTGGCTAAGGAGTTGGGAATTAAGGGGCTTATCGTTCCCGAGGCCAACGTTGAGGAGGCCCTCTTAATTGAGGGAATTGAGATAATTCCCGTAAAGAGCCTCTCTGAGTGTGTAAGCTTTTTAAACGGTGAGGTTGAGATAGAGCCGGCCGAGGGGAGCTCCCTCCCCGAAAATTCTTCCTACCCCGTTGATATGGCCGACGTTGTGGGCCAGTTCCACGCTAAGAGAGCCCTTGAAATAGCCGCCGCAGGCAGACACAACGTTTTTATGGTAGGGCCTCCCGGCTCGGGAAAGACGATGCTCGCAAGGCGCCTTCCTACCATAATGCCCCCTATGAGCCTTGAGGAAATTATAGAGACCAGCCGCATCTACTCCGTTGCAGGCTTAACGTCGGAAGTTCCCGTTGTTCAGAGGCCTTTTAGGGCTCCTCACTCAACCTCTTCAGATGCGGCGGTTATCGGAGGGGGGAATAGTGTTAAGCCGGGAGAGGTCTCCCTCGCCCATAACGGAGTTCTCTTCATGGACGAGTTCCCGGAGTTTAAGCGGAGCGTCCTTGAGGCTCTGAGGCAGCCCCTTGAAGATAGAAGAGTAACCGTTTCAAGGGCTTCGGGCTCTTATACTTTCCCTGCCGACTTTATACTGGTTGCGGCAAGCAACCCCTGTCCCTGCGGCTTTTACGGCTTCTCAGACGGCAAAAACTACTGCCGCTGCTCCCCGGTTCAGATAAAGCGCTACCGGTCAAAACTTTCGGGCCCCATAATGGACAGGCTTGATTTAAAGGTAAACGTTCCGGCCGTTAAGCCCGAGGAGTTTAAGAATTCGGAGTCTGAGCCCTCTGAGAGGATAAGGGAGAGGGTTATTAAGGCCTACGAAATCCAGCAGAGGAGGTTTAAGGGGCTCAAAATCTCCTTTAACGGCCAGATGGGAAGGAGAGAGATAAAGAGGTTCTGTAAGCTGGAGCTTGAGGCCGAGGAGCTCTTAAATCGCGCCGTCTCCTCCCTCGGCCTTTCAGCCAGAGCTTACGATAGGATTTTAAAGGTTGCAAGGACTATTGCAGACCTTGAGGCTTCCGACCTTATCTCTTCCTACCATATAGCCGAGGCTTTGAGCTACAAGGAAGTTTAACCTTACTGCATGTATTTTGCTCTTTAAGACGGCTGTTTATGGGATTTCCGTGCTTTCCAAGTCCGTACTCTTTTATAAGAGAAGAAATGTAGCTTTCTAATTCCGAAAATAACACTGAGAAATTCTCCCGAGTACAATAACGGATGCCACGGTTATTAAGGCAACATAGGAACTTCTTAGCAAATTCAATGCATTTATCTCCAAAATAGAGAAATTCTTTGCAAATAAAAACCCTATTTCCCCAAATATCTTGGATTATGGCTCCGTATTTTTCTTTTAATTTTTCATTTCTGAAAAATTCATCTACTTTAGAGACCGGGATGTATGCTTCTTCATCTGGGATTGATTTACTGTCATGTTCGTGTCCTCTTATCCACTTCCAGTTATTATTTTCTATATAGTAAACATTGTCTCCTTGAGGGTTTGAAGGTGAATACTTTTTGTTCTCAAATCTTGGGTCGTAAAAGTATGAATTTAAGTCTAAAACTTCACATACTTTCCCAGCATAAATTAAACACCGTTCAATTTCTGGATGATAACCAGCCTTTATTCTCTCTTCAGATAGAGTTTCACCTTCAACTCCAATAATCCAATCTCCTTTCCCTATGTTTGCTCTTTGGTGGTTTGGAGTACATGAAGCTAAGGTAAGATAGTTTTCAAAAGGGTTGGGGGCAAAACCTGAGTCTGATGTCATTTTATAGAGAAGAAATTTTCTCATAATTATTCAACCCTGATTCCCAAGTAATCTAATTAATTTTACTAAATCATTGAAATTATCTGAAGGGAACTTTTCAAGGAGAGCTCCCAAAATCGTTATAGACAGCATTGCCTCTCCTACAACCGCCGCTGCCGGAACGGCGCAGACGTCCGAGCGCTCAATTAAGGCTTCAAAGGGCTCTTTCGTCCTCAGGTCAACGCTCCTTAAGGGCTTATAGAGGGTTGGAATCGGCTTCATTGCCGCCTTTACCACTATCGGCTCTCCGTTGGTTATTCCACCCTCAATTCCTCCTGCCCTGTTTGTTAGCCTGTAAAAGCCTTTTTCCTCGCTGTAGAAGATTTCGTCGTGGACTTTAGAGCCGGGTAGCCTTGCCGCCTCAAAGCCGAGGCCTATCTCAACTCCTTTAATTGCCTGAATTGACATAATTGCCTGAGCAATCCTGCCGTCTAAGCGCTTATCCCACTGGGTATGGCTTCCCAGCCCCACGGGTACGCCCGTAGCGTAAACTACGAAAACACCTCCTAAGCTCTCTCCTTTGGCCTTTGCCTCGTCTATCTCCCTTTTAAATCTCTTTTCTACCTCTTCGTCCAAAACGGGGATTCTGACTTCGGACTTTTCTGCCGCCTCAAAGAGCTCCCTAAAACTCCTCCCTTCAATCAGCTCCCTCGGAACTTCAGCCGAGCCTATAGAGATAACGAAGCTCCCTATCTCAATTCCGAGTCTCCTTAAGATGTCCTTACACAGAGCTCCCGCCGCAACCCTTCCTGCGGTCTCCCTTGCCGAAGAGCGCTCTAAGACGTTCCTGACGTCGTTGAAGCCGTACTTTAAAACTCCCGGCAGGTCTGCGTGGCCGGGGCGGGGCCTTGTAACCATCTTCTCCGGCGGGAGCCGGCCCGGTTCAGGCTTCATAATCTCTTCCCAGTTCTTGTAGTCCCTGTTCCACACGGCCATTAAAATCGGAGAGCCAAGGGTCTTTCCTAATCTAACCCCGCTTAAAAACTCAACCCTATCCTTCTCAATCTTCATTCTTCCGCCCCTGCCGTATCCCCTCTGGCGGCGGGCGAGCTCAGAGTTAATGAAGTCAAAGTCTATCTCAAAGTTTGCAGGTACTCCCTCAAGGTAGGCAAAGATTCCCTTACCGTGGCTCTCTCCTGCCGTGTAGAACCTAAGCATCAAGCTCCTCCAGAATTTTTGGCAAATTTTAGCCGTTTATTGTTGACACTTCAAATAAAAAGTCCTATCTTACCTATCGCAGTGCGCCCGTAGCTCAGTAGGATAGAGCGCGAGATTCCTAATCTCGAGGTCGCAGGTTCGAATCCTGCCGGGCGCACCATTTTTTTTATTCCTTGACAAAAGAGGAAAAACCCATACAATTCCCCCTGCACTTTCACGACTTGGGAGGTTCATCATGGCAAGCCTTGACGAGCTCATGAGGGCTGTTCAGGAGAAGTACACTGAAAAAGAAATCCCCGAATTCAGGGTTGGAGACACCGTTAGAGTTCACGTTAAAGTAAAAGAGGGCGATAAGGAGAGGATTCAGGCCTTTGAAGGTGTCGTAATCAGGAAGAGGGGAAGCGGAACGGACGCCACCTTTACCGTAAGGAAGGTCTCCTACGGAATCGGAATTGAGAGGACTTTCCCCCTCTACGCTCCCGTTGTTGAGAAAATTGAAGTCCTCAAGCGCGGTATCGTAAGAAGGGCAAGGCTCTACTACCTCAGGGAGCGTAAAGGTAAGGCTGCCCGTATTAAAGAGAAGAAGGAGTGGATGACAAAGAAGTAATCCTTGAGATAGAAAAGAGCCTCTGGAAGAAGGGCTACTTTCTCGTTGCGGGGATTGACGAGGCCGGGAGAGGGCCCCTGGCCGGGCCGGTTGTGGCCGCGGCGGTGGTCTTCCCCGAAAGCGTCAATCCTTTTTTATTTAAGGACTCAAAGAAGCTCACTCCCTCTCAGAGGCTGGAGCTCTTTAAGAGAATCTACTCCGAAGCCCTTGCCGTAGGCGTAGGCTTTGCCGACCCTTTGGAAATAGACGAAATTAACATATACAGAGCTACGATTTTAGCGGCCGAGAGGGCGATTTCGGAGCTCCCCTTCACTCCCCACTTCCTCATAACCGACTACCTGAAGATTCCCTCCTTTGCGGATAGAATCCTTCCCATACCCAAGGGAGACGAGAGGAGCTTTTCCTGTGCCTGTGCAAGCGTTATTGCAAAGGTTGTGAGGGATTTTATTATGGAGGAGCTCTCAGCCCTCTTCCCCGGCTACGGCTTTGAAAAGCATAAGGGCTATCCCACCAAAGCCCACTGCCGGGCCATTAGAGAGCTCGGAATAACCCCTATTCACAGGAGGAGTTTTGGGAAGGTCAAGGGAGAGAGGGAGAGAAGGGGAGGAGATTGCTTCCCGGCTACTAAGGAGGAAAGGCTATCGTATTATCGCCAGAAATTACGCCAGCTCCTTCGGAGAGGTTGACGTAATCGCTTTTGAGCCTGAAAGTAAAACCCTCGTCTTCGTTGAGGTTAGGCTGAGGAAGAGTTCCGCCTTCGGTCACCCCCTTGAGACAATTGACAATAAGAAGGTTGAAAGGATAAGGAGAACTGCCCTTTCCTTTCTTCGGGAAACGTCAGTTGAGTACGAGAGCGTCAGGTTTGACGTTGTTGCTATCACCGAAAGTAAAGTTCTCCACTTAGTTAACGCTTTTTAATCATTGATATAATTTGCCAGCCGTCTATATTAAGAGCAGGCTTAACCGTAGTAAGGAGGTTTCGTTTTGGCAAAAGTAAGAGTCCACCAGCTTGCAAAAGAGCTGGGAATTTCCGGTAAGGAGCTCCTTGAGAAGTTAAGGAATGAGCTTGATATGAACGTTAAGAGCGTCCACTCCTCCCTTGACGAAAAGCAGGTAATGCTCGTTAAAGAGTTTATTAAGCCCATAGAGGTTAAGGAGGAGAAGCCTCCCGTTAAAGGGGAGAAGGTAGAGGTAAAGGAGAAAGAAGAGGTTAAGGCTCAGGAGAAGGTTGAGGCTGTTGAGACTCAACCTGAAGTAGCTCCTCAAGAGAAGCCTGCTCCTGTAGAGGAAGAGGTAAAGAAAGGGAAAGTTCAGGAGAAGAGAGCAGAGGAAAAGAGGGAGGAGAGAAGGAAGCGCTCGGACGTTAGAATCCTCTCACCCGAAGAGCTTGCAAGGAGGAGAAGGAGAAGAAGGCCTCCCCGCAGGAGGGATGAGAGAGAGGGAGCTCCGAGAGGAGAGAGGAGAGAAAGGCGTGGCAAACCTCCCGTCAGGAGGGAGCGCTTTAAGAAAGAGGAGGAGAAGGTTACCCGCGAGCAGCTTGAGAGGTTAGTAGCCTCAACTAAGGAGAGCTCCCAGAAGGAGAAGGAAAAGCCCAGAACCGAAGAGGAAATCCTTGCCCAGAAGAAGAGGGAGCAGAAGGAGCTTGAGGACCAGAAGCGCTTTGAAGAGTTAATGAGGAAGATTGAGGAGAAGAACAGGGCGAAGAAGAAGAGGAAGAAGAAAAAGAAAAAAGAGGAAGTAAAAGAGGAAGTCCCGTTTGAGGAGCTCAGTGAAGAGGAGCAGCTCCAGAAGTTAATTGAGGAAGAGGAGAGGGCAAGGACTGTAGTAATTCCCGAAGTTATCTCGGTTAGGGAGTTTGCCGAAAAGCTCGGTGTTGAGCCCAACCAGCTCCTTCAGGACTTAATTGCTCTTGGTAAGTTCGTTGCAATCAACCAGCCCATAGACTTTGAAACTGCCAAGAAAGTTGCTGAGAAGTACGATAAGGTGGTTAAGCTTGAGGGGGCAGAGGAAGAGGAGGAAGCTCTCCTTGAGGCCGAGCTTGAGGAGACCCCCGATAGGGAAGAGGACCTTAAGCCCCGTCCTCCTGTAATTACCGTTATGGGACACGTTGACCACGGTAAAACAACTCTCCTTGACTACATAAGGAACACGAAAGTTGCCGAGAGGGAGGCAGGAGGAATTACCCAGCACATCGGTGCTTCCGTAGTTGAGACCGAGACGAGCGAGGGGAAGAAGACCTTGGTCTTCCTTGATACCCCGGGCCACGAGGCCTTTACGGCGATGAGGGCAAGGGGTGCTCAGGCAACCGATATAGTCGTTCTCGTCGTTGCTGCCGACGACGGCGTGATGCCCCAGACAATTGAGGCCATAAACCACGCAAAGGCCGCAGGAGTTCCCATAATCGTTGCAATAAATAAGATAGACAAACCCGGTGCAAACCCCGACAGGGTCAAGCAGGAGTTAACTCAGCACGGCCTTATTCCCGAAGACTGGGGCGGCGATACCGTAATGGTTCCCGTCTCTGCAAAGACCGGTCAGGGAGTTGACGAGCTCCTTGAGATGATTGCCCTTCAGGCCGAGCTCATGGAACTCAAGGCCAACCCCAACAAGCCAGCCCGCGGAGTAGTTCTTGAGGCCAAGCTTGACAAGAAGAGGGGGCCCGTTGCAACCTTCCTCGTCCAGAGCGGAACCCTTAAGGTCGGAGATGCCGTAGTTGCAGGTCTCTACGCCGGTAAGGTAAGGGCGATGTTTGACGATAAGGGCAGGCAGGTTAAGGAGGCCGGTCCCTCTATGCCGGTAGAGGTTCTCGGTCTTGAAGGCGTTCCCATGGCCGGTGATAAGTTCTACGTTGTTGAGAGCTTGGAAAAGGCAAGGAAGATTGCCGAAA
The DNA here is from genome assembly GCA_027068415.1 of Desulfurobacteriaceae bacterium. Taxonomy (GTDB): domain Bacteria; phylum Aquificota; class Aquificia; order Desulfurobacteriales; family Desulfurobacteriaceae; genus Thermovibrio. Next base: position 39,179 of record JAMOTD010000017.1, read on the forward strand.
AGAGACAGGAGCTTGCAAGGGAGTCTGCCCTTGAGAAGGAGAAGAGGGTATCCCTTGAGGAGCTCTTTGCCAAGATGCAGGCAGGTGAAGTTAAGGAGCTCAACATCGTCCTTAAGGCCGACGCTCAGGGCTCAATTGAAGCCATAAGGAAGTCCTTAGAGGAGCTCTCAACCGACGAGGTTAAGGTAAACGTAATTCACGCAGGCGTTGGTCCGATTACCGAGAACGACATTATGCTTGCGGCTGCTTCAAACGCCATCGTTATCGGCTTTAACGTCCGCCCCGACAGTGCCGCAAGGCAGGCTGCGGAAAGGGAGAAGGTTGATGTCAGAACCTACAGGGTGATTTACGATATCGTAGATGAGGTTAAAAAGGCTATGGCCGGCCTTCTTGAGCCTGAGGAGAAGGAGGTCTACTTGGGCTCAGCCGAAGTAAGGGCTACCTTCAAGGTTCCGAAGGTCGGAACGGTTGCCGGCTGCTACGTTAGGGACGGCGTAATCAGGAGGAACGCAAACGTAAGGTTGGTGCGGGACGGGGTCGTAATCTACGACGGCAAAATCGCCTCTCTCAAGCGTTTTAAGGAAGACGTTAGAGAAGTTCAGGCCGGCTACGAGTGTGGAGTTGGCCTTGAGAACTTTAACGACATCAAAGTTGGTGACGTTATAGAGTGTTATACTATTGAAAAGGTTCAGAGAGAAGTTTAATGGAGAAGGCCAAAAGGGATTTAAGGGAGACCTACAGTCGCTACGTTAACGAAGGGCTTTCGCCGGACGAAGCCCTTAAGAGGGCAGTTTCTGAAGTAAAGGAGAGACATTCGGAGGAGGCTTTCAAGGGAGCTCTCTCTGAGTTTTTGAGGGAGCTCCTTTCCTCCTATAAACCCGAGAACCTTACCGAAGCCGACCCGCTTCTCTCCTTTATTGAGGCCCTCTACGAGGAGTACGAGTACTTAAAGCCGAAGTTTGAAGCCTTCCTTAAGAGGCTGAAGGGGGAATAGCAAATTGCTTCTTTCCCTTTGTCCTAACCCCTGCCTTGACGTTTACTACTACACAGGAGTTTTAAAAGAGGACGACACGAACCGCGTTGAGAACCCTCTTCTCTCTCCCGGGGGAAAGGGGGTTAACGCCGCAAGGGTTGCTTCAAGGTTCTGCTCCGGCGTTTTCCTGGCTTTACCTTTGGGAGGATGTATAGGGGGGTGTGTAAAGGAACTTCTTGAAGCAGAAGGACTTTCCCTTATCGTCGTTGAGACCCAGGAAGAAACCAGAGTAAACACAATCCTTGAGCAGAGGGCAAAGGGGAGCCACATTCTCATAGCCTCAAGGGGAGCTCCCATTAAAGAGAGCGAGATTGAGAAGTTAAAGTACGCAGTCTGTAAGGAGTGCTCGCCGAGGGTTTTAATCCTCGGGGGAAGTGTCCCCCCCGACCTTCCCTCCACCTACTACGCCGAGATTGTTGAGAGCTTTAAGGGAACGGAAACAAAAGTTATAGTTGATGCAGACGGGGAGCTCTTAAAAAACGCCATAGAGGCCGGCCCTTTTGCCGTAAAGCCCAACAAGCACGAGCTTGAGCGTTTTGTGGGGCATTCTTTATTGAGCTTTGAAGACGTAGTCTCTGCGGCTAAAGAAGTTGCGAGTCATGGTGTTGAGGTGGTTATTGTCTCTTTGGGTGAGCACGGAGCCCTCGCCCTCTATCAAGATGAGGCTTACAGAATTATTCCTCCTAAGGTTGAAGTGAAGAATACAGTAGGAGCTGGAGACTCTGTTGTTGGGGGGTTTGCCTGTAGGTTATACTTAAACTCTGAGGTTGTAGAGGCTTTAAGGTTTGCCGTTGCCTGCGGGACTGCCACCGTAGTAGAAGAGGGGACGAAACTCTGTAGGCCTGAAGTCGTTCAAAAATTGGTTAAGGAAACAAGGGTTTTTAAATTCTCTCTTTAAACCCTTTGAGGCTGAAAAATGATTAACGATAAGGAGTCTAAAATAAGAAAAAAGACTCTTATTCTCTTCTCTTTTATGGCGGTAGCCTTCTTAAGTACTTTTGGTTATTACAATTACGCGTTTGAGCTAAAACAGTTGGGTATATTTGAACTTTTTAGTGCCTCAATTATTGCTACTAATTTAGTCTTCTTTGTGTTTTCTAAGAATTACTCTTTCTCATCTACAGTTTTCCTTTTAGTTATTACTGCTCTTTTTATAGCTCTTTTAATTACAGGGGGAATTCATAAGACGGGAATTTTTTGGCTTTACCTCTATCCGGTTGTAACTACTTTTCTTAAAGAACCCTCTAAGGCTTTATGGTGGAATATCTCTTTTACTGTTTTGATATTTCTGGTCTGTGTTGCTGACTATTTTGGTATTATCTCACTGCCTTACGATGAGATTACCCTTAGACAGGCAATTGTTGTTTACTTTTCCGTTCTTATTCTCTCTTACTTTTACTCCAAGCTTTCCACGGAGCTTGTAAACAGCATGAAGACCCTTGCCGTTCGCGACCCTTTAACCGGACTTTACAACAGGGCTTTTGCCCTTTCATATCTTACACAGGAGCTTGAAAAGGTAAAAAGGCGTGAGCTTAAAAATCTCTGCGTTGCCTACATTGACCTTGATAATTTTAAGCTCGTAAACGACCTTCTTGGCCACTCTGTAGGAGATAACGTTTTGAGCGATATAGGGGAGCTCCTTCGGCAGCACTTCAGAAAGGGCGATGTCGTTGCAAGAATAGGGGGAGACGAGTTCATAATAATCTTTACAAACTGCGACCCCAAAAGAATTTCAAGAAGGTTGGAGTTCTTAAGGAAGAAAATAGAGAACAAGTTTAAAAAGTTCGGTTTATCAATGAGTTTCGGTCTTGCTGAAGCCCCTAAAGATGCTCTTCTGCCCAGCTTCCTCGTTAGAATTGCCGATGAGAGAATGTACAGGAACAAGAAAGCCCGTAAGATGGTAAGAGGGAGGGTAGAGGGCCTTAAAGAGGCCCCCGAGGAGATTTCTGACTAAATCTCATCCCACCCTTCAACGGCACTTGCCTGGTTGTAGCTGGTTACCGTAGCCTCAAAGAAGTTTGCCTTAACGTTCCCTTCTCCGCCGGTATCTGCAATCCTCTCAAGGTGCTCGTAGGGGTTGGGTCTATCGGGGAAGATTGGCTCAAGGCCGAGGGCTTTTAACCTCTTATTTGCAATGTAGTAAGTGTAATCCTCAATTGATTGTTCATTCATTCCCAAGATTTTGTTGCCGATTACCTTCTTGCTGAACCTCTGCTCTTGGTCAACGGCGATTTTGAACATCTTGTAGATTTTGTCTTTTGTCAGGTACTTCTTAAATCCTTCGTCGGTTAGGTCCTTCATAAAGTGCTCAAAAAGGATGACGTGGGTTAGCTCGTCCCTGTTGATGTACCTGATTATGTCGGCAGTCCCCTGCATCAAGTTCCTTGAGGCGAGGTTGTAGAAGAACATGAAGCCGTTGTAGAAGTAGAGTCCCTCAAGGAGGTAGTTTCCGATTAAAACCTCCCCGTAGTTCTCCATAGTGGGCTCTTCAAGGAACTTCTGATAGATATCTGCAATGTACTTGTTCCTCTCAAAGAGAATCGGGTCTTTCTTCCACCAGTAGTAAACCTCCTCCCTCTTCTCTGCCGGAACAACGCTCTCAATTGTGTAGCCGTAGCTCTGGGAGTGGATTGCCTCCTGATAAGCGTGGATTGAGAGGTCAATCGTAATTTCGGGAGCTTTAACGTAGGCGGCGATATTGGGAATGTTTGTTGTCTGAATTGAGTCAAGGAAAACGAGGAATGAGAGGATTTCGTCGTAGGCCTGTCTCTCGTCGTCGGTTAACTCTTTATAGTCCTGAACGTCCTGAGTAAGGTCAACGGTCTCGGGTATCCAGAAGTTGGCCATCATTACCCTGTAGAGCTTCGGTGCCCACTCGTACTTAATTACGTTCAGGTTGAAGATGTTTGTCGTATCCCCGTGGAGGATACCCCTCTTTGCCGGGTCGTCGTTCCCCTCGGGGTTAAAAATCGGACGGGGTTTCATTAACTCTTTTCTTATGTCTCCCATGGAGCCTCCTCTATGTCGGTCTGAACGTTCCTATTATAACCCCGTCCCTCTCTTCCTGTTTTTCAAATGTGATTTCCGGGTGGTTGGGGAGCTCCTCCTCTATGAACCTTTTCAAGTATTCGTTTGCTTCCTCAGTGCTTATGTTCAAATTCCACCTCGGCAGCCAGCTTCCGATTATAAGGCCGGTTTTTACTTCTCTATCTCTATCTATCCAGGAAAGGAGCGCTTTAAGCAATTTAGTTTTAAACTTCTCATAGTTCGCTTCTATATTTTGAGACTGAGGAGAGTTGGTCCCTAATTTTTCCAGAAACTCATCAAGTTCCCATTTATAAAGGATGCTATCATAAGGGTTTTTAGAGTCGTGAAATCGTTTTAGATAATTTAAATCTTCGGACTTGATGATTTGTTTTACTGTTTCTAACTTATCGTTTAGCAGATAATGTATGGAATTTTTTATAGCTTTTTCAATTTGGAAGTCAAAATAGAGTATTTCGTTGTTTCTTAAGGTTGAAAGGTAAATTGAATTAACTCTTTCTCTAAATGTTGCCAATATAATGGGTAATCCTGTGTGTTCTTTAAGCCAAACTATAAGGGGATATAAATCTATGTCGCAGGTTGCTATTACCACTCTGTCTGCTGGAATTTTCTTAATTGTTAAGTCTTCTATAGCCGATAGTGCAAGCGCAAGGTCTGCCGAATTTCTGGCTTTTTTCTTTTTTTGTGGGGAATGAACGGTGTAAAGGGTGTTGCTCCCACTTGGTGCAGTTGGGTAGGAAGGCCGGGAGAGAACCTTTGGGCGTGGGGTAAGTTTTCGTACTCTGCAAATACTTTAAAGCATAGAAGGTGAAAGTCGGAATTTGTAAAGGACATATTTGTTCTTATATCCCGGATAAAGTTGAGAAGGGTCTCTCTGAGAAGAGAAAACTGGAAGAGAGTTAAGTCTTCATTAGCAGGTAGTTGAAGGGCTGAGAGAAAAGCCCCGTAAATGTTGTCAAAATCCACGTATACAGCTACTCTTGAGATAATGGCCAATTCCCCCTCAATAAATAGTAGGGGAGAGGAACCTCCCCCCAATAGTTCGGTAATATTTGTAGCAATAGATAGTGGTGAGGGGTTAGCCCCCTCGGAATAGTTTGTGGGGAGGTGGGCTCCCCGGTAATAGTTTTTAATATCTTCCTGCTTAGGAATAATATACCTAATTTAGCCGAATTAGGTTTAAAAATTTTTAATTTTGTGGGGTAATTTTGGCGAAGTTTGAAGAGTTCTTTGAAGGGAAGGAGTTTAACTGGAAGCCGGGGCTTGAGAGGGTAAAAAGGGCCGTAGAGGAGTTCGGAGGTAAGGATTACCCCTCGGTTATTGTTTCAGGAACCAACGGTAAGGGTAGCACGGCGGTTCTGACAGCAGAAGCCCTCGTAAGGCAAGGTTTTACCGTCGGTCTCTTTACCTCTCCCCACGTTTACAGGTTTAACGAGAGGATTAGGGTAAACCTTAAAGAAGTTGAGACCGAAGAGCTTGATAAAGCTTTTGAGAGTGTTAAGCCCCTTTTTGAGGAGTTTAACCTAACCTACTTTGAGGCCTCTCTCCTTTTAGCCCTTGAGGTTTTTAAGATGAAGAGGGTTAACTGTGCCGTTTTTGAAGTGGGGCTCGGCGGAAGGCTTGACGCTACAAACGTCTTAACCCATCAGGTCGGAGTTTTAACGAAGGTCTCTCTTGACCACAGGGATTGGCTCGGGGAGACTCTTGAAGAGATTGCCCGGGAGAAAGTTGCAGTTTTCAAAGAGGGGATGGTAGGGGTGGCTCTTAATAACCCTCCGGAGGTTTTAGAAGTTTTGAGGGCCGATTTTAAGGGGGAGCTCCACCTCTACGGCCGTGATTTCTGGACTGAAGAGGTTAAAGTAAGCCTTGAGGGAGCCCGCTTTTACTACATGGGGCAGCTGCCGGTTAAGTTAAAGATGGTAGGGAGCCACTACGCCGAGAATGCAAGCGGTGCAATAAGGGCGGCACAGCTCTTAACTGAGAGGTTCTTGGGGAGGAAGTTCCTGATTCCGGGGGAGTTTAGCTCAACCCTCCCCGGGCGGTTTGAGGTTTTAAAGAGTGAGCCCCCCTTTATCTTTGACGGAGCTCACAACCCTCAGGCCTTGAGGGCCCTTTTCACCACTTTGAGGGAGTTGGGGGTTAATGCTTCAGTAATCTTCGGGGGCTTTAAAGATAAGGAGCTGATGGAAAACCTTAAAGAGGTTAAGGCTTACCTTGAGAGCTCGGGGGGGAGGTTCTACGCCGTTTCACTTCCTCCTCCCCGGGGTCTGTCGGCGGTGGAGCTCCTAAAGGCCGCCGGCAAGTTAGGAATTAAAGGGGGAGAGCTTGAGACTGTTAAACTGAACGAGTTTAGAGAGCCTGCGGTTTTAACCGGCTCCTTCTACTTAGGAGGTAAGGTTGAGAGAAGTTGAGTTTTCTTGGAAGAGGAAAAGACCCGAAGACTTCATTGTTAAAGAGGTTAGCGACTTTGAGGAGGACGAGAGAGGAGAGTACTACCTCTACCTCCTTGCCAAGAGAAACTACACGACGAAGGAGCTGGCGAAGGCCTTCAACCTCTCCTACGCCGGAATGAAGGACAGGTTCGCCCTTACCTTTCAGAAGGTCTCCTCCTCCGATTTTCTCGGAGACTTTATTTCAAACTCCGACGGTGAGAAGTGGTTTGCCCTCAAGTTTTTAAAGAGAATCCGCAGGAAGGTGAAAATCGGCCAGCTTAAAGGGAACAGGTTTGTCGTTAACCTTTCCGGCTTTCCCGTTAAGGAGAGAGGAGTGTTTATCAATTACTACGACGTTCAGAGGGTTTCGGGAAACAGGGAGAGGGGAAGGGAGCTCCTAAGGAAACTCCTTAAAAGGCCGAGGAGAAGGCTTAAGTGGATTGAAAACTTCCTCCTTGATTCCTACCTCTCCTACCTGTGGAACAGGAGTTTGGAACTCTACCTAAAGGAGAGGTTCGGAGGCTACTACTTGGTTGACGGAGGAGAGAAGTTCTTTATTCCCGAGGGGTTGGAGGAGGAGTTCTCAGAGCTCCCCAAGTTCTGGACTATTCTCGGCTACAAAAAGAAGCTTCTTGACTCTGAAGCCTATTACGAAGAGGTTTTAAAGGGTGAGGGTTTTACCCTGAAGGATGTTTTGGAGGGGCTGAGGGCCCTTGGCATAAAGGGAGACTACAGAATGAGCTACGTTCTGGTGAGAGATTTCAAAGTTATAGGAAAATACGGCCACTTCTTCCTGCCCAAGGGCTCCTTCGCCACAATGTTCTTAAAACACATTCAGGCGGTTTAGTTATGGAAGGGAAAATTAAAGAGCTCTACTCCTACATCTCCCCCTGTAGGCTCTGCCCGAGGGAGTGCCTCTCAAAGAGGAGAGAGGGAGAAGTTGGCTTTTGTAAAGTCTCTGATAAACCAATGGTTTCCTCCTTCGGACCCCACTTCGGCGAGGAGCCGGTCTTAGTCGGTTTCGGTGGAAGCGGAACGATTTTCTTTACCGGCTGTAACCTCGGCTGCGTCTTCTGTCAGAACTACCAGATTTCTCACCTTATGGAGGGGGAGTACATCTCGGTTTCAGACCTTGCCGACATAATGCTCCACCTTCAGGAGAGGGGCTGCCACAACGTTAACGTCGTTACCCCTACCCATCAGGTTCCCCAGATTTTTGCGGCGGTTGAAGAGGCAAGGAGGAGAGGCTTAAAACTGCCGATAGTCTACAACTGCGGAGGCTACGAGAGTGTAGAGGTTTTAAGGGAGCTCCGAGGCCTTGTCCAGATATACATGCCCGACTTTAAAACCTTAAGCCCTGAGTTTGCCGCAAAATACCTCAAAGCCCCCGACTACCCCGAGGTTGTTCAGGATGCCCTCCTTGAGATGCACCGTCAAGTCGGCGACCTTGAGGTAAACGAGTACGGGATAGCGACTAAGGGATTGATAGTAAGGCACCTCGTAATGCCGAGCTGGACTGAAGACAGTAAAAGAGTTTTAAAGTGGATAGCAGAGAACCTCGGGAGGAATACCTACACCAACGTTATGGAGCAGTACTACCCCTACTACAAGGCCTGCGACTACCCCGAAATCTGCAGGAGAATTACCCCTGAGGAGTTTGAAGAAGTTTACTCCTATGCAAAGAGGCTCGGATTAAGGCTTGCGGTTTAGGGGGATAGGTGTTGAGGATAGAAAAGGAGGTAATCTTAGCTCCGATGGCGGGCTACACCCACTCGGCCTTCAGACGCCTTGCAAGGGAGCTCGGTGCCGACAGAACCTACTCGGAGCTCATGAACGCAACCGGGATTATCTATAGAGGAGACGAGAGGGAGCTCTCCTACTTTACCGATTTGGAGCGCCCGATTCACCTTCAGGTTTACGGAAGGAACCCCGAGGAAATCGCTCGGGCCTCTGAAATCCTCGTTAAAAAGTACCGCCCCGATGCGATAGACATAAACTTCGGCTGCTCGGTTAAGAAGGTCTTAAAGGCGAAGGCCGCGGGCTACCTCCTCCAGTTCCCGAAGGAGATGGGAAAGATAGTTGAGGAGACGGTTAAAACCCTTAAACCCTACGGCGTTCCCGTTACTGCTAAGATAAGGCTGGGCTTTTACGAGGATAACTTAGAGGAGATAGCCGAAAACCTCCTCTCTGCCGGAGTCTCTGCAATTGCTCTCCACGCAAGAACCGCAAATCAGGGCTTTACCGGAGTGGCCGACTGGAAAAGGGTTAAAGATTTGAAAGAGATGGCAGGGAGCGTCCCCGTGATAGGCAGCGGAGACATCAGGAGCTGGAGAGAGATTAACGAGAAGTTTGAGGAGAGCGGCTGCGACGGGGTTATGGTGGGAAGGGCTGCGGTTTCAAACCCGTGGATATTTAAAGAGTATAGGGAAAAGAGGGACATTGAGGTTCCCCTGTCCGAGAGGGTTGACTTTATTCTGAAGGAGATCTCTCTGATGTGGGAGTTCTTTGATAGGGAGAGGGCGTGCCGGGTAATTAAGGCCCACGTAACTCAGCTCTTTAAGGGAATAAGAGGTAAAGCAAGGCTTAACGACGCCGTTATGAGGAGTAAAACCTGCGCAGAGCTCATTGAGAGTCTCCTGAGGATTAAAGAGGAATTCTCCCCCTGACCACTTTACAAACCACTCTCCCTTTGATAAATTTCCACTTGCCTTTTGCCACCGGTGAAACAGTAATGGGAGGTCTTAGATGCCACTGGATAAGGACGTAGTGCAGGAAATCGTTAAGAAGTACGGCTTCCACGAGAAGGACACCGGCTCTCCGGAAGTTCAGATTGCAATCCTTACAGAGAGGATTAAGAACCTTACCGAGCACTTTAAGGAGCACAAGCACGACAACTACAACAAAAGGGCCCTTCAGAGGCTCGTAGGACGCAGGAAGAAGCTCCTCAAGTACCTCAAGGAGAAGGACTTCAACAGGTACAGGAATATCGTCCTTAAACTCGGTCTCAGGAAGTAAATTTCGGGGCGCTCCGCCCCTTTCTCTTCCTTCCCTCCTTATCCCCTCCCTGTGATATTATTCCTCTGTTCTGTATTAAATTCTTTAATAAAAACACAATTACCGGAGGTTTTCTATGCCGATATCCGAAGTTGCAGTTGAAGTTGGCGGACGGCCTATGCGCTTTCAGACGGGAAAGCTGGCCAAACAGGCCGACGGCGCCGTTCTCGTTTCACAGGGCGATACTATGGTTCTCGTTACGGCCGTTATGAGTGAAGAACCGAGGGAGGACATAGACTTCTTCCCCCTCTTAGTTGAATACAGGGAGAGGGCCTACGCCGCAGGTAAGATTCCCGGAGGTTTCATAAAGAGGGAGGGCAAACCGAGCGACGAGGAAGTTTTAAAGGCAAGGGTTACAGACCGCTCAATCAGGCCGATTTTCCCCAAGGGTTTCAGGAATGACGTTCAGGTAATTGCCTTTGTAATCTCAGCCGACCAGGAGAACGACCCGGCTGTTTTAGCAATTAACGGAGCCTCCGCTGCCCTCCACATTTCAAGAATTCCCTTTGAGAAGCCCGTCGGAGCCGTAAGGGTTGCAAGGGTTGACGGCCAGTGGAAGATTAACCCCTCTTACGAGGAGCTCCAGAGTGCAGACATCAACCTTGTAGTCTCGGGAACCGAGGACGCTGTAGTTATGGTTGAGGGGGGAGCTAAAGAGGTTCCCGAGGAGGAAGTCCTTGACGCAATCATGCTTGCCCACGAGGAGATAAAGAAGATAGTTAAGGCTCAAGAAGAGCTTCGCCAGCTTGCAGGAAAGCCCAAGTACGAGTTTGTTGCTCCCTCACTTGACGAGGAGACGAAAGAGAAAATCAAGAAGTGGGTCTTTGAGAGGATTGAGCCCATTGTCACAATTCCCGACAAGCACGAGCGCCGTGAGAAGTTAAGAGAGCTCAAGGAGCTCATGCTCATAGAGCTTAACATTCCCGAAGAGGAGCACCACCTTGCCAAAGAAGCCTTTAACGAGGCCGAGAAAGAGTTTGTAAGGAAGATGGTTCTTGAAAGGGGCGTAAGGATTGACGGAAGGAAGCCCGACGAAATAAGGCCTATTTCAATTGAAGTAGGTCTCCTTCCCAGGGCTCACGGCTCGGCCCTCTTTACGAGGGGTCAGACTCAGGCCCTCGTTACGACCACCCTCGGAACTCCCGAGGAGTATCAGGTAGTTGAAGGGCTTTTACCCGAAGAGCAGAAGAGGTTTATGCTCCACTACAACTTCCCTCCCTTCTCCGTCGGCGAGATTTCACCCCTCAGGGGACCCGGAAGGAGGGAAATCGGACACGGAGCTCTGGCAGAGAGGGCACTTGCGCCTGTTATTCCTCCCGAAGAGGAGTTCCCCTATGTTATCAGGGTTGTTTCAGACATCTTGGAGTCAAACGGCTCCTCTTCTATGGCTACCGTCTGCGGCGGCTCACTCTCCCTCATGGACGCCGGCGTTCCTATAAAAGCCCAGGTTGCCGGTATAGCCATGGGGCTGATTATGGAGGGAGATAAGTTTGTCGTCCTGTCTGACATTCTCGGAGACGAAGACCACCTCGGAGACATGGACTTTAAGGTAGCCGGAACGAGGAAGGGCGTTACCGCAATTCAGATGGACTTGAAGGTTAAGGGAATAAGCAGAGAAGTCCTCTCAACGGCCCTTGAGCAGGCAAGAAAGGGAAGGCTCTACATACTTGACAAGATGGACGAGGTTATAAGCCAGCCCAGGAAGGAGATTTCCCAGTACGCTCCGAGAATTGTTACTACTAAGATTGAGCCTGAGAAGACCAGGGACCTTATCGGTCCTTCCGGTAAGACAATTAAGGCCATAATAGATAAGGCCGGCGTTAAAATAACAATTAAGGAGGACGGAACGGTTCTCGTCTCGGCTCCGTCTGAGGATGCTGCCGCTCAGGCCCTTAAGATGATTGAGGACGTTACTAAAGACCTTGCAGTAGGGAACACTTACCTCGGAAAGGTGACGAGGGTTGAGAACTACGGGGCCTTCGTTGAGCTTGCTCCGGGTAAGGTCGGCCTTATTCACATCTCCAAACTCCCGCCGGAGGTAAGGGAGAACATCTTTGAGCACATTAAGGTCTCTGACGTTATACCCGTTAAAATCGTTGAGTTTGACCAGCTTGGCAGACCCAAGCTCAGCCGTATAGACGTTACACCTGAGGAGGAGAAGAGACTAAGGGAGCAGGGAGGCTTCTACTCCGAGCCGGAGAAGGGAAATGAGTAGCTGGGCGGCTGCCTGGGTTCTTTATAGGGGAAAGGTTATTGAGTTTGACGAGAGGTTCCTTGACGTTGCCGTTAAGCTCCAGTCCCTTTTGGGAGGGCACTTAAAGAGGAAAGGGAGCTCCTTTACCCTCACCCTCCCATCCCTTCCTCAGGTTGATGAAGTTAACCTTGATTTCGTAAGAGGCCTTCTTGAGGCCGGCGGAGTCTTGGGGGAGGGAGCTCTCTACGTTCCGAAGTTAAAGGGTTTTGAGAAGGAGTTGGCCGAACTCCTGGCGCCCTTTAACCCCAGCGAAACGCAGGATGGTTTCTACTTTACCGGAGAGGGGGCTAACCTCCTCCTCCACGCCCTTTACGATGAGGGAGGTGAGGAGCGCTCGGAGCTCTTCTTTGAGAAGTTCCTAAAGTTCATAGCCGGAAGCGACTGGGAGAGGACCTTCTTTGAGTACTCTTTAGAGGAGAGAGCTCTCCCTCCCTTTAAAAAGAGAGTCTCGGACAGCGGCTTTGACCTCCACCTTGTAAAGCTCATTAAAAAAGAGGGGAACCTCTACTTCTTTGATACGGGAGTTAGGGTTTCTCCCCCTCCGGGTTACTACTTTGACCTCGTTCCCCGCTCATCAATCTTTAAGAGCGGTTTTATCCTTGCCAACTCGGTAGGAATAATAGACATGACCTACAGGGGGACTATAAAGGTTCCCCTCATAAAGGTTAATCCCGATGCACGGGAGCCGGAGCTCCCCTGGAGGGCCGTTCAGTTAATTCCCCGACGCTTCTTCCCCCTTGAGGGCAGGCAGGTTGAAAGTTTAGACCCTACCCTCAGGGGAGAAGGGGGCTTCGGAAGTACCGGCTGAGGAGTAGGAGTTGATACCCTTAAAGGACATTAATCCCAGCAGGACGACTCCGGTAGTAACGATTTTAATCATTGTTGCCTGCTTTTCCGTCTTCCTATACGAGGTTATCCTTCCCCCGGAGTTAAGGGAAGTATTTATCTCAATGTTCGCCGTTATCCCCTACGAGATTACCCACGGGGTTGACGTTCCCCCTCCCGACCCCCTGACCCCCTACGGCAACCTCGTTTCCTACCAGTACCTCCACGGAGGATGGATGCACATTCTCGGGAATATGCTCTTTTTGTGGGTTTTCGGCGATAACGTTGAGGACAGGCTGGGCAAGTTGAAGTACTTTATCTTCTATACCCTTTGCGGTATCGTTGCCGCCCTTATCCAGGCCCTCGTTTACCCTAACTCTTTAATTCCGCTAATCGGGGCTTCCGGGGCAATAAGCGGAGTTTTGGGAGCCTACGCGGTTCTTTTCCCGAGGGCTCAGATAATAACCCTAATTTTTATCTTCTTCCTCGTTGACGTAGTTGCCGTTCCGGCTCTGGTCTGGATTGCTGCTTGGTTTATGATGCAGTTTATCAGCGCCATGGTTTCCGCCACCCACCTCTCAATGGGAGGGGTTGCCTGGTTTGCCCACATCGGCGGATTTGTTACGGGAGTAATTCTTATAAAGCTTTTGGGAGTGAGGGGGAGAGCTCCTTAAAAGCCGAGATTTCGGCTGTAGCTCTCCTCCCTCTTTGAAATCCCCTTTCCCTTAAGGTAGGTTCTCCTATCCCTCCCCTTGAGCTCCTCAAGGAGCTGGGCTATCGGAATGGTTTCCCTCTCTTTAAAGAGGTGCTTAACCCTCTCAAGCTCCGGTTGTTTCTTTAGGAGCTCCTCAAAGTACTCCCTGTCTATCTCCTTCAGCTCCAAGATGTCAAAGAGCCTGCTCGGTCTTAAGAGGGCCGGGTCAATCTCTTTAAAGGGCTGGTTTGTGCTGATTATTACCTTTACCCTTTTGGGTATAAAGCCGTCGGTTGCCGACAGGAGGGTTGAGATAAAGCCGGTAACGTCCTCGTCTTCACCCCTTTTTAGGCTCGTCAGCTCAATGTCGTCCATCACGACTACGTCGTAGTAGAGAAAGGTGTGAAGGTCTGAGGCTGCCTCCCTCAGGGCCTCAACCCCTTTCAGCACGAGAACCTCAACTCCCCTTTCGTAAACTTCCGGAGCTCTTGAGAGGAGGTACTGGATTAACTTGCTCTTTCCCGTTCCCGGCCTGCCGAAGAGGATTAAGAGGCTCTGGGGCGATGTAAAGAAGCTCTCGGCCAACGAGCGGGGCTCAATTCCGTAGAAGAAATCGGGCTCAATTCCCCTTCTGAACTCTTCCGGCAGGAGGGAGTACTCCGGGTTCTGTCCCCACTGGTTGTAGAATGAGAGCCTTACCGAGAACTCGCTCATGAGGAACTCTTTTAGCCGCTCCTTAAGGAGCTCCTCAACCTCCCTTGCCGCCTCTACCGGCGCCATTGTCAGGACTACTAGAAAGAACCTGTCGCTCAGGAGAGAGCACTCCCTGTTAACCGAGATAAGGCCTACTCTCTTTCCCTCTTTATCGGTAATTAAGACCTTATCTACCCTCTCCTTCTCCCTTGTTGACTGGGAGCTGATAAAGAGGTTAAACTTACCTTTAAGCTCGCCAAGGAGCTCTCTTAGCTTCTTTTCCGGGAGCTCTCTGAGCCAGAACTTCCTCCTCCAGAACCTCTCCTTGAGAAGGAGCTCCTGGCTTTTGTCGGTACACTTCCTCATAAATTGGTTCAACTTCTCTGCCTCCTTCTGAGCTTCCTGACTTATACTAACGGGATAAAGGGACTTTTTCTGACCTTTAAGGGAGCCTTTTTAAGTAGAATTAGTGGGTTGAATTTGGGAGCTCCCCGCCATAAGTTTAATTGCAAATAGTTTGCAGTTGGAGGCCGCCTTGGAAAGGGAAAAGCTGTACATCTTTGATACGACCCTGAGGGACGGTGAGCAGACCCCGGGTGTTAACCTAACCGTTGACGAAAAGGTTCAGATAGCCAAGCAGCTTGAAAGGCTCGGCGTTGACGTTATAGAGGCCGGTTTTGCAGTTAGCTCTCCGGCAGACTTTGAGGCGGTTAGGAGGATTGCTAAAGAGGTTAAGAACTCAACCGTCTGCTCCCTTGCAAGGGCTGTTGAGCTTGACATAAAGACCGCCTGGGAGGCCCTAAAAGAGGGGCACAAGGTAAGGATTCACACCTTTATAGCCACTTCCGACATTCACCTTAAGTACAAACTGAAGATGAGCCGTGAGGAGGCCTTAAGGAGGGCCGTTGAGGCGGTTAAGCTGATTAGAGAGGTAAGTGAGGGAAGGGCGGAAGTTGAGTTTTCGGCCGAAGATGCCGGAAGGACAGACCTTAAGTACCTGTGTGAGGTTATTGAGGCCGTTATAGAGGCCGGAGCTCAGGTCGTAAACATTCCCGACACGGTTGGATACGCCGTTCCCGACGAGTGGTACGAGAAAATCCTCTACATCAGGGAGAATGTCCCCAACATAGACAGGGCAATTATAAGCGTCCACTGCCACAACGACCTCGGCCTTGCAACTGCAAACTCCCTCATGGCCGTTAAGGCCGGAGCCCGTCAGGTTGAGTGCACTATAAACGGAATCGGCGAGAGGGCCGGGAACGCCGCCCTTGAGGAAGTAGTTATGGCAATTAAAGTTCGCCCCGACCAGTTTCCCGTCTACACCGATATTGACACCAAGCAGATTTACAAGACCTCACAGCTTGTCAGCAGGTTAACCGGAGTTCTGATTTCCAAAACCAAGCCCATTGTCGGCGATAACGCCTTTGCCCACGAGTCTGGAATTCACCAGCACGGCGTCCTTGAGTGCCCCGAAACCTACGAGATTATGAGGCCTTCGGACATCGGCTTAACCGAGAGCAAGATAGTTCTCGGTAAGCACTCGGGAAGGCACGCCTTTAAGAAGAAGCTTGAGGAGATGGGGGTGGAGCTCTCTCCCGAAAAGTTTGAGGAGGCCTTCAGGAAGTTTAAGGAGCTTGCCTCAAGGAAGAAGGAGATTTACGATGTTGACGTTGAGCTTATAGTTGAGGGCCTTGAGGGAGCTAAGGAGAAGACCTATCGGCTCCTCTACAATCAGGCGGTAAGCGGGGAGGGAATAATCCCCTCTGCCACCGTTAAAATAGCGACTCCCCAAGGGGAGAAGTTGGGACTTGCCGTCGGAAACGGACCCGTTGACGCAACTTATAAAGCAATAAAGAATGCCCTCTCAATCGGAGATGAAGTTCAGCTGAGGGACTTTAAGATTAGGGCTTTAACTGCTGGAACTGACGCCCTTGCAGAGGTGTTCGTCACGATTGAGGGAAACGGCTTCAGGGTCAGCGGAAGGGGAGTTGACCCCGACATTGTCAGGGCCTCTGCCCTTGCCTTTATTGAGGCCTTGAACAGGCTTGAGAGAAGGAAGTCTAAGAGAAGTGGTGTGTGATTAGGGGGGAGCTCCCTCCCTTGCCCTCCCTCCTTTTCTCCCTATTATTTTCCTTGACAAACTCTTCTCCCTTTGCTTATATTCAGCCCGTCAAACTATATCAGGAGGAGTAGTATGCCCACGATTAACCAACTGGTTAGGAAGGGGCGCGAGAAGAAGGTCAAGCGCTCAAAAGCCCCTGCTCTACAGGGCAACCCTCAGAAGAGGGGAGTCTGCGTAAGGGTTTTCACGACTACACCTAAGAAGCCTAACTCTGCTCTGCGTAAGGTTGCAAGGGTAAGGCTCTCAAACGGAATCTCAGTTACCGCCTACATTCCCGGTATCGGCCACAACCTTCAGGAGCACTCGGTTGTTCTTGTAAGGGGCGGAAGGGTTAAGGACCTTCCGGGTGTTAGGTACAAGATAATCCGTGGAGCCCTTGACGCTGCCGGAGTTGAGGGAAGAAGACAGTCCCGTTCTAAGTACGGAACAAAGAGACCTAAGGAGAAAAAATAATTAGGAGAGGAAAGCGATGCCCAGGAAAGGACCGGTTCCACCGAGGGAAATTCTCCCAGACCCCGTTTACGGCGACAAGCTCGTAGCAAAGCTCATAAACAAGGTTATGAAGGACGGCAAGAAGAGCAAAGCCGAGAAAATCGTTTACGGGGCCTTTGACATCATCAGGGAGAAGTTAGGAGAAGACCCCCTTAAGGTCTTCCACAAGGCAGTAGAGAACGTAAAGCCCTTAATGGAAGTACGTCCACGCCGTGTTGGTGGTGCAACCTACCAGGTTCCCATGGAAGTTAATGAGAGAAGGCAGATGCACCTTGCCCTTAAGTGGCTCGTGGACGCTGCACGTGCTCGTTCTGAGCGCGGAATGGTAAATAAGCTTGCAAACGAAATTATTGACGCCTACAACGAGAGGGGTGGTGCCTTCAAGAAGAAGGAGGACACCCACAAGATGGCCGAGGCCAACAAGGCCTTTGCCCACTACAGGTGGTAATTAACAGCAATTCAGGAGGACGCCTTGAGCAAGCAGCAGGCACTTATAAAGAAGATTAAAGTTCCCCTTGAAAAGGTTAGGAACATAGGAATCATCGCCCACATTGACGCCGGTAAAACTACAACTACCGAGCGTATTCTTTACTACACCGGCCGTATCCACAAAATCGGTGAAGTTCACGAGGGTGCGGCCGAGATGGACTGGATGGAGCAGGAGAAGGAGAGGGGTATTACAATTACCTCCGCTACGACCACCTGCTTCTGGAGAGACCACCGGATTAACATCGTTGACACTCCCGGACACGTTGACTTTACCATTGAAGTTGAGCGTTCTCTAAGGGTTCTTGACGGTGCAGTAACAATCCTGTGCTCCGTCGGCGGCGTTCAGCCACAGACAGAGACTGTCTGGCGTCAGGCTGACAAGTACAGGGTTCCCCGTATCATATTCGTCAACAAGATGGACAGAATCGGTGCCGACTTCTTTAAGGTAGTTGCGGACGTTGAGGAGAAGCTCGGAGCAAAGCCGGTTCCCGTTCAAATCCCGATTGGTGCCGAGGACGAGTTTAAAGGAGTAGTTGACCTTATTACCATGAAGGCAATCATCTGGGAAGAGGAGACCCTCGGTGCCAAGTACCACTACGAGGAGATTCCCGAGGAGCTCAAGGACTTGGCCGAAGAGTGGCGTGAGAAGATGCTTGAGGCCATTGCCGATATTGATGAAGAGATAATGATGAAGTACCTTGAGGGCGAGGAGATTACCGAAGACGAGATTAAGGCCGCCCTCAGGAAGGGTACAATTGAGCTCAAGTTCTTCCCGATGCTCTGCGGTTCTGCCTTTAAGAACAAAGGTGTTCAGCCCCTCCTTGACGCAATCGTTGACTACCTCCCCTCTCCCCTTGACATTCCTCCTGTTAAGGGAGTCAACCCCAAGACCGGAGAGGAAGAGGAGAGGCCTGCTTCCTACGATGCACCCTTTGCGGCACTTGCCTTTAAGATTCTTACCGACCCTTACGTAGGTCAGCTTACCTTCATCAGGGTCTACTCAGGTTTAATGGAGTCCGGCTCCTACGTCTACAACGCTACGAGGGATAAGAAGGAGAGGCTTGCAAGGATTCTCCGTATGCACGCGAACAAGCGTGAGGAGATTCCGGTTCTCGGTGCCGGAGACATCGCCGCGGCCGTCGGTCTCAGGGAGACCTACACCGGTGATACCCTCTGTGACCCTGAGCACCCGATTCTCCTTGAGGCCATGGAGTTCCCAGAGCCCGTTATCTCTATTGCCGTTGAACCCAAGACGAAGGCCGACCAGGAAAAGCTATCAATTGCCCTTCAGAAGCTTGCTAAGGAAGACCCCTCATTTAGGGTCTCTACCGACCACGAAACAGGGCAAACAATCATCTCCGGTATGGGAGAGCTCCACCTTGAGATTATCGTTGACCGTTTAAAGCGTGAGTTCGGCGTTGAGGTTAACGTAGGTAAGCCTCAGGTTGCCTACAGGGAGACAATCAAGAGCGAAGTTACCCAGGAAGGTAAGTTCATCAAGCAGACAGGTGGTCGCGGTCAGTACGGACACGTCTGGCTCAAGATTGAGCCCCTTGAGAGGGGTAAGGGCTTTGAGTTCCATGAGACAATTAAGGGCGGTGTTGTTCCGAAGGAGTACATCCCCGCAGTTGAGGCCGGCGTAAGGGAGGCTATGGAGACCGGAGTAGTTGCCGGCTACCCGATGACCGACATCAAGGTTACCCTCTTTGACGGTTCGTACCACGAGGTTGACTCTTCGGAGCTCGCCTTCAAGATTGCCGGCTCAATCGCCTTTAAAGAAGGCGCCAAGAAGGCCAACCCCGTTCTCCTTGAGCCCATAATGGAGGTTGAGGTTACAACTCCCGAGGAGTTCATGGGAGACGTAATCGGCGACCTCAACAAGAGGCGCGGTAGGGTTCAGGGAATGGAGGCCCGCGGAAACGCTCAGGTTATTAGAGCTCTCGTTCCCCTTGCAGAGATGTTCGGATACGCAACCGACCTTCGCTCAATGACTCAGGGCCGTGCGACCTACATAATGAAGTTCAGCCACTACGAGGAAGTTCCTCCAAATGTTGCCGAGCAGATAATCGGCGAAAGGAACAAGTAATAACTTGAGCCCCCTTCGGGGGGCTTTTTATACTCTTTACATTTTGAGCTCTTTGCATATAATTCCAGCCTGCAAGAGTAGGTCTTTTAAAAACCAATACGGCTATTCAGGAGGATAGAGATGGCAAAGCAGAAGTTTGAAAGGACGAAGCCCCACAAGAACGTGGGAACAATCGGCCACGTTGACCACGGAAAAACAACCCTAACAGCAGCAATCACCCACTGCCTTGCACTTCAGGGTAAGGCCCAGGAAGTCTCCTACGACCAGATTGACAAAGCCCCCGAAGAGAGGGAAAGGGGAATTACAATCGCAACAGCCCACGTAGAGTACGAATCTGACAAGTACCACTACGCCCACGTAGACTGCCCCGGCCACGCAGACTACATCAAGAACATGATTACCGGTGCGGCTCAGATGGACGGAGCGATTCTCGTAGTCTCCGCAGCAGACGGCCCGATGCCCCAGACGAGGGAGCACGTACTCCTTGCAAGGCAAGTTAACGTTCCCGCAATTGTAGTATTCCTCAACAAAGTAGACATGGTAGACGACGAAGAGCTTCTTGAGCTCGTTGAGCTTGAAGTTAGGGAACTTCTCTCTGAGTACGGCTACCCCGGAGACGAAGTACCCGTAATCAAAGGCTCTGCTCTTAAGGCCCTTGAGTGCACTTCACCCGACTGTGAGTGGTGCCAGCCTATTTACGAGCTTGTAAAGGCCCTTGACGAGTACGTACCTGAGCCTGTAAGGGAAGTAGACAAGCCCTTCCTCATGCCGATAGAGGACGTCTTCACAATCTCCGGACGCGGAACAGTTGTAACCGGAAGGGTAGAGCGTGGAACCCTGAAAGTAGGAGACGAAGTAGAAATCGTAGGACTGAGGGAAGAGCCCCTCAAGACAGTAGCGACCGGAATAGAGATGTTCAGGAAAGTACTTGACGAAGCTCTCCCGGGAGACAACATCGGAGTGCTTCTTAGGGGAGTGGCAAAGGACGAAGTAGAGCGTGGAATGGTACTTGCTAAGCCTGGCAGCATTAAGCCCCACAAGAAGTTCAAGGCTGAAGTTTACATTCTGTCCAAGGAGGAAGGAGGAAGGCACACGCCGTTCTTTAACGGCTACCAGCCCCAGTTCTACTTCAGGACTACAGACGTAACAGGGAAGGTTAAGCTACCTGAAGGCGTAGAGATGGTAATGCCCGGAGATAACGTTACCTTTGAGGTAGAGCTTTTAAAGCCTGTAGCTATTGAGGAAGGACTCAGGTTTGCTATCCGTGAGGGTGGTAGGACTGTCGGTGCAGGCGTTGTTACCGAAATTCTTGACTAATTAGAGAGGGGTAGTTATGGCTCAGGACCGCATTAGGATAAAGCTAACAGCTTACGACCACAGGCTCCTTGACAGGTCTGTTCAGGAGATTATTGATACGGTTAAGAGGACCGGCGCAATCGTCGCCGGCCCTATACCTCTTCCCACAAAGCGCTCCTGGTGGAGCGTTATCCGCTCTCCCCACAAATACAAGTACTCTCAGGAGCAGTTTGAAATCAGGAAGCACAGAAGACTTCTTGACATTAAAAACCCCAAACCTCAAACCGTGGAAGCTCTTATGGACCTCAAGCTTCCCGCCGGTGTTGATGTAGAGATAAAGCTTGATTAAGAGGTGAAGTGATGAAAGGTATCCTCGGTAGAAAAGTCGGTATGACTCAAGTCTTTACCGAAGACGGAAAGGCTATAGCCGTTACCGTTATAGAGGCCGGACCCTGTACCGTTGTTATGAAAAGGACTCCCGAGAGGGACGGCTACAGCGCCCTTCAGCTCGGCTTTATGGAGAAGAATAAGGCCGAGAGCAAGTTTCCCAAGCCTCTCCTCGGCCACTTTAAGAAGGCCGGTATTAAGCCCACGAGGTGGCTCAGGGAAGTTAAGTTTGACAACATTGAGCAGTACTCAATCGGAGACAAGATAACCGTAGATATCTTTAAGCCCGGTGAGAAGGTTGATGTAACCGGTACCTCAAAGGGTAGGGGATTTGCCGGCTACCACAAGAGGCACGGCTTCGGTGGTGGTAGGCGCTCCCACGGTTCAGACTTCCACGAGGGACCCGGTTCAATAGGGGCCTGTGCAGACCCCGGAAGGGTTCACAAAGGTAAGAGGATGGCCGGTCACTACGGAAACGAGACCGTGACGGTCAAGAACCTTGAGATTGTTGACGTTATCCCTGAGAGGAACCTCCTCCTTGTAAAGGGTGCCGTTCCCGGACACAAGGGAGGCCTCGTAATAGTTAAAGGAAAGTAAGGGGTGAGAAATGGAGATTAAGGTAGTAAACCTGCAGAACCAGGAAGCCGGTACTGTAGAGATAAAGGATGAGATTGCAAACGCTCCCATAAAGAAGCACGCAGTTTGGGAGACCGTTAAGTGGCAGCTTGCCAAGAGGAGAAGGGGAACCCACTCCACCAAGACCCGCGGCGAAGTAAGGGGAGGCGGAAGGAAGCCCTGGCCCCAGAAGCACACCGGTAGGGCAAGGCAGGGTTCAATCAGAGCTCCCCAGTGGGTCGGCGGCGGCGTAGTCCACGGCCCCAAGCCCAGGGACTACTCCTACAACCTCCCCAAGAAGGTAAGGAAGGTTGCCCTTAAGAGCGTTATTGCCGGAAGGATTCAGGAGGGCAACTTCATCGTAGTTGAGGACTTCTCCTTTGAGAAGCCCAAGACTAAGCAGGCAGTTGAGTTCCTCAAGAACCTCGGCCTTGAGAACGCCAAAGTTCTCTTAGTAGTTCCTGCCGAGCTTGACGAGAACACTTATCTCTCATTCAGGAACCTTCCCAACGTTAAGGTTCTTCCCGTTGAGGGACTCAACGTTTACGACGTTCTCTGCTACGACAAGTGCGTAGTATTTAAGTCAATCCTACCCAAAATAGAGGAGAGGCTGTCATGAAAACTCCCTATGATATAATCCTGCGCCCTGTGATTACCGAGAAGAGCGTAAGGCTTGCGAACCTTGAGGTAAAGAGCTCCAAAACCAAGGAGCCCAAGAAGATTACAAAGGTAACCTTTGAAGTTGCAATGGACGCCACCAAGCCGGAAATCAAAGAGGCAGTTGAGAGGATTTTCGGCGTTAAGGTTGAGAAAGTTAACACCATGATAGTTAAGGGTAAGAGGAAGGGTATCAGGCTCTTCCGCGGTAGGAAGAAGGACTGGAAGAAGGCCGTAGTTACCTTAAAGCCCGGCTACGAGATTGACCTTGAGAAACTCTAAGGTAAGAGGAGTTAGAAATGGGAATTAAGAGGTTTAAACCATACACGCCTTCAAGGCGTTTTATGACGGTTTCAGACTTTGCGGAGATTACAAAGACCGAGCCCGAGAAGTCCCTTACCGTCGGCTTTGTAAGGGGAACCGGCAGGAACAACCAGGGTAGGATTACCTGCCGCCACAAGGGTGGCGGACACAAGCGCCGCTACAGGATTATTGACTTTAGGCGCGATAAAATCGGCGTTCCTGCTAAAGTGGCCGCAATTGAGTACGACCCCAACCGCTCTGCGAGGATTGCTCTCTTAGTTTACGCCGACGGTGAGAAGCGCTACATCATCTGGCCCGAGGGGCTTAAGGTCGGCGATACCGTAGTTGCAGGCCCCGACGCCGAGATTAAGGTCGGAAACGCCCTTCCCCTCAGGAACATTCCCGTAGGTACAATCGTTCACAACGTTGAGCTTAAACCCGGTAAGGGCGGACAGCTTGCCCGTGCAGCCGGCTCCTTTGCCCAGATTATGGGTAAGGTCGGAGACTACGCACAGCTCAGGCTCCCCTCCGGAGAGCTCCGCCTCGTTCACCTTGACTGTATGGCTACAATCGGTCAGGTAGGAAACCTTGACCACGAGAACATCGTTCTCGGTAAGGCCGGCCGTTCAAGGTGGCTCGGCATCAGGCCGACAGTTCGCGGTACTGCAATGAACCCCGTTGACCACCCCCACGGTGGTGGTGAGGGTAGGACTTTCGGTAAGCACCCCGTTACTCCTTGGGGTCAGCCTACCAAAGGCTACAAGACGAGGCGCTCCAAGAAGTACTCCGATAAGTTCATCATTAAACGCCGTAATCAGAAGTAGGAGGTTTAAATGGGCCGTTCACTGAAAAAGGGTCCCTACGTGAACCCTAAGATACTCAAGAAAGTCCGTAAGATGAACGAGACCGGCGA
The DNA here is from genome assembly GCA_027068415.1 of Desulfurobacteriaceae bacterium. Lineage (GTDB taxonomy): Bacteria > Aquificota > Aquificia > Desulfurobacteriales > Desulfurobacteriaceae > Thermovibrio. The sequence continues at coordinate 62,569 of JAMOTD010000017.1, forward strand.
GAAGAAGGTTATTAAGGTGTGGGATAGGGCATGTACAATAGTGCCCGAGTTTATTGGCCACACCTTTGCCGTTTACAACGGCCAGAAGTTCATTCCCGTTTACGTAACCGAGCAGATGGTCGGCCACAGGCTCGGAGAGTTCTCCCTTACCAGAACTTTCCGCGGCCACGCCGGACAGAAAGTTGCCAAGAAGAAGTAAGGAGAGGTAGAAGATGGCTGTTGAGCAGAGAGAGTACTACCAGCAGGGAGAAAGGGGCTTTGAGACCCCGGCCGAGGCAAGGGCTATCTGGAGAAGGGCTCGTATGTCTGCCTCTAAGGTTAGGCTCGTAGTTGACCTCATAAGGGGCAAGCACGTAGAGCAGGCCCTTGCGATTCTCCAGAACTCACCTAAGAAAGCTGCAAGAATGGTTGAGAAAGTTTTAAAGAGCGCCATTGCAAACGCCGAGCAGAAAGGGCTTGACCCTGAAGAGCTCATCGTTAAGAGGGCTTACGTTGATGAAGGCCCGACCATGAAGAGGGTAAAGCCCAGGGCTATGGGTAGGGCCAACATCATTAGGCGCAGAACCTGCCACATCACCGTAGTGGTAGGAAAACCTGAAGCAAAAAAGTAATTTGGGGGTAAACCTTGGGACAGAAAGTACATCCTATCGGATTTAGACTCGGAATTACTAAGGATTGGGAGTCTAAGTGGGTAGTTAAGGAGAAGGGGAAGTTCGTTAACTTCCTCCACGAGGACCTTAAAATCCGCGACCTTATCAAGAAAAAGTACTACCACGCCGGAATCGCCCGTATAGACATTGAGAGAACCCTTGACAAGATTGACATCAGGATTTGGGCTGCCCGTCCCGGTCTCCTCATTGCGAGGAAGGGAGCCGAGGTAAAAGCTCTCAGAAGGTTCCTTGAGGAGCTTACTGGAAAGAGCGTCCGGATTAACATTGAGGAAGTTAAGTACCCTCAGCTTAACGCTCAGCTCGTTGCAGAGAACGTTGCCCAGCAGCTAGAGCGCCGTGTGGCGTTCAGGCGCGCCATGAAGAGGGTTATTGCAGACGCCATGAAGGCCGGCGCAAAGGGAATTAAGGTAATGTGTGCCGGGAGGCTCGGCGGTGCCGACATGGCCCGTAAAGAGTGGTACAGGGAAGGAAGGGTACCTTTGCAGACAATCCGCGCCGACATAGATTATGGCACTGCAATAGCCAAGACTAAGTACGGTGTAATCGGCGTAAAGGTCTGGATTTACAAGGGTGACGTTTACAAGGACGAGACCGAGGAGCTCCTTAAGAAGATTGAGAAGGAAGTAAAACAAGAGATGGCGAGAGGTGAGTAGTCATGTTAATGCCAAGGAGGACTAAGTACAGGAAGCAGCAGAGGGGTAGGCTGAAGGGTAAGGCCTACCGCGGAAACAGGCTTGCCTTCGGCGACTACGGAATTCAGGCCCTTGAGCCTCACTACGTTACCACCAACCAGATTGAGGCTGCAAGGGTTGCCATAACCAGGACGATGAAGAGGGGCGGTAAGGTCTGGATTAGGATTTTCCCCGACAAGCCCTACACCAAGAAGCCCCTTGAAACCCGTATGGGTAAAGGTAAGGGTAACGTTGAGACCTGGGTGGCAAAGGTCCTTCCCGGCAGGATTATGTTTGAGGTTGCCGGAGTTCCCGAAGACGTTGCAATGGAAGCCTTAAGGCTTGCTATCCATAAGCTCCCTATGAAGTGCAGAATCGTTAAGAGGGAAGAAACTCCAGCTGGTGAGGAGTAAACGATGAAAAAGTACACTGAAGAGCTCAGGAAGAAGTCAACTGAGGAGCTCCAGAAGATGGTAGTTGAGCTCAAAGAGAAGCTCCTCAAACTTCGCTTTAAGAACGCCTTTGGTCAGCTTGAAAACCCCATGGAAATCCGTAAGACCAGGCGTCAAATTGCCCGCATCTTAACCATACTTAGAGAGCGCGGCGTTAAGGCTTAACGGAGGAAGATATGGCAGAAAGGCTCAACAGAAGAAAGGTTAGGGTCGGCGTCGTAGTTAGCGATAAGATGGACAAGACCGTCGTCGTAAGGGTTACCAGGGAGTTCCGTCATCCCCTCTACGGTAAGAGGGTTAAGAAGTCCAAGAAGTACATGGCCCACGACGAGCTTAACCAGTGTCAGGTCGGCGACGTCGTAAAAATCATGGAGACCCGTCCCCTCTCAAGGCACAAGAGGTGGAGGGTCGTTGAAATTATTGAGAAGGCCAAGAAGCTCGGCGAAGCCGAGACTCCAGAGGAGTAAATCCTTTTGTAAAGGAGTGAGGAGATGATTCAGGTTCAAACCTACCTTAATGTTACCGATAACACGGGAGCAAAGAGGGTTCAGTGTATAAGGGTCCTCGGAGGCTCAAACAGGAAGTACGCCTCCCTCGGTGACCAGATAGTGGTTACCGTTAAGGACGCCATTCCCAACGCTACGGCCAAGAAGGGAGAGGTTTACAGGGCCGTAGTTGTCAGGACGAAGAAAGAGGTTAGGCGTCCCGACGGAACCTACATAAAATTTGACGACAATGCCTGCGTTCTCCTCAACAAGCAGGGAGAGCCCCTCGGAACCCGTATTCTCGGGCCCGTTGCGAGGGAGGCAAGGCAGAAAGGGTTCACAAAGATTACAACCCTTGCCCCTGAAGTTATTTAAGGAGGAAGCAGACTATGGCGAAGAAAAAGTTCAAGATAAAGGCCGGCGATAAGGTTATGGTCATAGCCGGGAAGGACAAGGGAAAGGTCGGTAAGGTCCTTAAGGTCCTTCCCGAGGAAGAGAGGGTTATAGTTGAGGGCGTAAGGATTGTTAAGAAGCACCTTCGCCCCAGCCAGAAGTACCCCGAAGGGGGAATTATTGAGAGGGAGGCTCCCATTCACATCAGCAACGTAATGCTCGTTGACCCCAAGACTGGCCAGCCTACGAGGGTCGGCATAAAGTTTGTTGACGGCAAGAAGGTTCGCTACGCAAAGAAGTCCGGCGAAGTAATTGATGAAATCAGCAAACCCCAGAAGGCGGGTCGGTAATCCGCCCTTTAAGGAGGAGTTATGGCAGAGGAGAAGTACGTTCCGAGGTTAAAGCAGAAGTACAAAGAGGAAGTAATTCCCGCCCTTATGAAGAAGTTCGGCTACAAGAACGTAATGGAAGTTCCCAAGATTGAGAAAATCGTGGTTAACATGGGTGTGGGCGAGGCCGTTCAGAACATTAAGGAGCTTGAGAACGCAATGAACGACCTTGCTCTCATCACCGGTCAGAAGCCTTCCGTTAGGAGGGCCAAGCGCTCAGAGGCGGGGTTTAAGCTCCGTAAGGGAATGCCCATCGGCGCCAAGGTTACCTTAAGGCGCGACAGAATGTGGGAATTCCTTGACAGGCTGATTTCAATTGCCCTTCCCAGGACGAGGGACTTTAAAGGTCTTTCCCCCAAGTCCTTTGACGGAAGGGGCAACTACAACTTCGGTCTTGAGGAGCAGACCGTCTTCCCCGAGATTGACTACGATAAAGTTGACAAAATCAGGGGAATGAACATTACAATCGTTACAACCGCGGAGACCGACGAGGAGGCCAAGGCCCTCCTTGAAGCTCTCGGTTTCCCATTTAGGAAGTAATTAATCAGGAGGAGTTTATGGCAAGGAAAGCTCTGATTGTTAAAGCTCAGAAGGAGCCCAAGTACAAGGTAAGGAAGTACAACAGGTGTCCCCTCTGCGGTCGTCCGAGGGGGTACATAAGGGAGTTCGGAATGTGCAGGCTCTGTTTCAGGACCCTTGCACTTCAGGGTAAAATTCCCGGCCTTAAGAAGGCCAGCTGGTAAAAAACGGTAAGAGGGGTAGAGAAGCCATGATGATGGATACTGTTTCCGATTTCCTCACGAGGATTAGGAACGCAAACCTCGTTTACAAGGAGTACACCGACGCTCCATACTCTAAGGTTAACGAGGCTATTGCAAAAATCCTCAAGGAAGAGGGTTTTATAAAGGACTACGAGATTATTGAAGAGCCCTTTAAGAGGGCCAAGAACCCCGAGAACAAGAAGAAGTTAATCAGGGTTCACCTTAAGTACGGCCCCAACAAGGAGAGGGTTATTAACGAGATTAAGAGGGTTTCAAAGCCCGGTAGGAGGATTTACGTCGGTAAGGACGAGATTCCACTTGTTAAGGCCGGCCTTGGAGTGGCGATTCTCTCAACGAACAAGGGGATTATCCCCGGCTACAAGGCCAGGAGGCTCGGCGTAGGCGGAGAGGTTCTCTGCTACGTCTGGTAAAACCAACACAGAAGGAGTGGAAAGATGTCAAGGATAGGAAGGCTTCCCGTTGAGATACCTCAGGGCGTAACTGTTGAGGTTAAGCCCGGAAACCACGTTGTCGTTAAGGGTCCTAAGGGGCAACTTGAGTTTACCTTCAACCCCAAGCTAACAATTAAGGTTGAGGACAACAAGGTTATAGTTGAAAGGCCCAACGACGAGAAGCAGATGAGGGCTCTTCACGGAACGACGAGAGCTCTCATCAACAACATGGTAATCGGCGTCTCAAAGGGCTTTGAGAAGGTCCTTGAGGTTAAAGGTCTCGGATATAGGGCTTTCGTTAAGGGAGATACCCTTGAGCTCCACCTCGGTTTCTCACACCCGGTTCTCTACAAAATTCCCGAGGGGATTCAGATAGAGGTTGACAGGGATAACAACATCTACGTTCGCGGAATTGACAAGCAGAAAGTCGGTCAGGTTGCGGCAGAAATCCGCTCCTTCAGGCCGCCTGAGCCTTACAAGGGTAAAGGTATCAGGTACAGAGGCGAGAAGATTATTCTCAAGCCCGGTAAGTCTGCTAAGAAGTAATCCTTAAAAGGGGAGAGAAGATGGCAAAGTTAACCAGACGTGAAAGGATAGCCAAGAAGCACAGGAGAGTCAGGAAGAAGATTTTCGGAACTCCCGAAAGACCCAGACTCGCCGTTTACAAGAGCTTAAAGCACATATACGCTCAGATAATTGACGATACCAAGGGCATCACTCTCGTTTCCGCTTCAACCCTTGATAAGGAAATCAGACCTCGTATGCCCGAGCTTACAAAGACCGAGGAAGCTTACGAAGTAGGTAAGCTGATTGCCCAGAGGGCCCTTGAGAAGGGTATCAAGAAGGTGGTTTTTGACCGTGGAGGTTTTATTTACCACGGCCGTATCAAAGCCCTTGCTGAAGGTGCAAGGGAAGGCGGACTTGAATTTTAGGGAGGTAATAAATGGCTAAGAGGGTTAGACCTGAAGGTTTAGAGCTAAAGGAAAGGCTCGTTCACATCAACAGGAACGCAAAAGTCGTTACCGGTGGCCGTAAATTCAGCTTTACCGCTTTCGTCGTAGTCGGAGACGGTAAAGGAGTTGTCGGATTCGGAAGGGGTAAGGCTGCTGAGGTTCCGGACGCAATCAGGAAGGCCACCGAGGACGCAAAGAAGAACCTCATTAAGGTTCCCGTAGTTGACGGAACTATTCCCTTTGAGGTTGAGGCTAAGTTCGGCGCTTCAAAGGTTATAATGAGGCCTGCCGCTCCCGGTACCGGAGTTATCGCTTCTGCTCCAGTCCGTGCGGTTCTTGAGTCTGCAGGGGTTACGGACGTTCTTACCAAGGTTATCGGCTCAACGAACCCCCACACCGTTGTTAGGGCGGTTCTTAAGGGGCTTGAGCAGCTCAAAACTCCCGAGGAGTTTGCAAAGCTGAGGGGAGTTCCCGTTGAGGAGCTCAGGAAGCGCTGGAAGCTCCCCGGCAGGAAAGTTACCAAAGAGGGTGAAATCGTCAGGAGGTAATGATGGCAAAGGTTAAGATAACTCTCGTTCGCGGCCTTGCCGGTAAGAGTAAGAGGAAGAAGGCCACTTTGGCCGCTCTCGGCCTCCACAAGAGGGGGGCTACTACCGTTAAGGAGCTGAATCCCGCAATTGAGGGAATGATTGAGAAGGTTAAAGAACTCGTAAAAGTAGAACCTGTGGAGGAGTAAGATGGGACTTGAATTACATAACTTAGCTCCAAATCCCGGAGCAGTAAGGGAGAAGAAGAGGGTAGGTAGAGGCCACGGCTCAGGCCACGGAAAAACTTCCGGTAGAGGTCAGAAAGGACAGAAAGCCCGCTCCGGTTGGAAGGGCGGAACAAGGCCTGGATTTGAGGGTGGACAGACTCCCCTCTACATGAGGTTCCCCAAGAGGGGCTTCTCCAACGCTCCCTTTAAAAAAGAGTATGCTATAGTTAACGTCGGCCTCTTAAATGAGAGGTTTGAGGAGGGGGCCGAAATTACCCCCGAAGTTTTAAGGGAAGCCGGCCTTGTAAAGAAGAACCTTCCCGTTAAGGTTCTCGGCGACGGTGAGCTTACAAAGAAGTTCACCGTTAAGGCTCACAAGTTTTCGGCTTCTGCTAAGGAAAAGATTGAGGCAGCCGGTGGTTCATGTGAAGTGATTGAAAAATAAGGGGAGTAGTTAATGAACCTTGCAAAGATAGTTGCAAACGTTACCGAGGTGCCGGAGCTCCGGCGCCGTTTTCTTTTTACCCTGATAATTCTTGCAGTTTATAGGCTTGGAGCTCACATTCCCGTTCCCGGAATAAATGTTAACGCCTTGATGGAGTTCTTCCAGAAGGCGCAGGGGACAGTCTTCGGAATGATGGACGTCTTCTCAGGTGGGGCTCTCAGTAAACTTACGGTCTTTGCCCTGGGCGTAATGCCCTACATCAGTGCTGCAATCATAATGCAGCTTTTAACCGTTGCAATTCCCTCAATTGAGAAGTTGGCAAAAGAGGAAGGGGAGTACGGTAGGAGGAAAATCAACCAGTATACCCGCTACGGTGCGGTTCTCCTTGCCTTCATTCAGGCCCTCGGAATTGCTATCGGCCTTGAGAAGATGACGAGCCCCTCTGGGGTTCCCGTAGTTCCCAACCCCGGCTTTACTTTCCTCTTCGTCACCGTTACCACCCTGACTGCAGGTGCCACTTTCCTAATGTGGCTGGGTGAGAAGATAACGGAGAGGGGAATCGGTAACGGAATGTCCCTCTTAATCTTTGCGGGTATTGTTTCAAGAGTTCCCAGTGCGGTTATCACAATGTTAACAATGCTTAAAAACGGCGATATGTCTCTCTTTAAGGCAATTGCCGTTGTTGTAATAATTCTCGTAATGATTGCGGCAATCGTCTACATTCAGGAGGCCGAGCGGAGAGTTCCCCTCCAGTACGCAAGGAGAGCCGTCGGAAGCCGCTCTGTAGGAAGGTACGCCAGCTACCTTCCCATAAAGCTCAACCCTGCCGGGGTTATTCCGATTATCTTTGCAGCTTCTGTTTTAATGTTTCCGGCAACAATCGTCAGGTTTATCCACCACCCGATAGCTCAGGCAATCTACGACGCACTTCAGCCGGGCTCTGCTCTCTACATAGTGGTTTACGGAGCTCTAATCTTCTTCTTCACCTACTTCTATACTGCAATAGTCTTTAACCCCGAAGAGATTGCCGAAAACCTTAACAAAGCCGGCGGCTTCATTCCGGGAGTAAGGGCCGGAGCCGAAACGGCCAAATACCTTGACAGGATCGTTTCCCGCTTAACCTTTGCAGGTGCCGTTTTCTTAACGCTCGTTGCGATAATTCCCCTCCTCATAACCCAGCAGATGAAACTCCCCTTCTACTTCGGCGGAACGGCAATTCTGATTGTTGTTGGAGTTGCCCTTGACACGATTAAAAGAATGGAAGCCTTTGCCCTGATGCTCTCTTACGAGGGACTTCTCGGAAGGAAGCAGAGGAAATTCCGTCTTGCTGGAGGTGCAAAGTGATAAAGGTAGTCTTCTTAGGGCCTCCCGGTGCAGGTAAGGGAACTCAGGCCGTTAGAATAGCCGAGAAGTACGGCGTTCCCCACATCTCAACCGGAGATATTCTTAGGGCGGCAGTTAAGGAAGGAACAGAGCTCGGAAAGCTTGCAAAGAGCTACATGGACAGGGGTGAGCTCGTTCCCGATGAGGTAATTATCGGGATAATCAGGGAGAGGCTCTCCCAGCCCGACGTCAGGGAAAGGGGCTTTATCCTTGACGGCTTTCCCAGAACCTTAAAGCAGGCCGAAGCCCTTGACCAGATGCTTGCCGAGCTCAACATGCCCCTTGACAAGGTTATCTACCTTAACGTTGATGACGAGGAAATCGTTAAGAGGCTCCTTGCCCGCGGCCGCGCCGACGACACTGAAGAGGTAATAAGGAACAGGCTCAAGGTTTACAGAGAGCAGACCGCTCCCCTTATAGACTACTACTCCGAGAAGTGTCTCCTTGCTGAAATCTACGGCGTAGGAGAGGTAGAGGAGATTACTAAGAAAATAGAGGAAGCTTTAGGCTTAGGGGAGTAATTTGAAGAGAACCAAACACGGAATAATCCTTAAAAGCCCCGATGAGATAGCGAAGCTGAGGACGGCAGCTGCCACCACGATGGAAATCCTCATGAAGGTAGCCGAGGATGTGGCTCCCGGAATTACGGCCCTTGACATAGACAGGCTTGCCCGGAGCTACTGTAAAGAGTACGGCGTCAAGCCCGCTTTCCTCGGCTACGGAGGGTTTCCTGGGGCGATATGCGTCTCTGTAAACGAGGAAGTAGTTCACGGCCTGCCTACCAAGAACAAAGTTTTCAAAGAGGGAGACATTGTCTCCCTTGATTTTGGCGCAATTGTTGACGGCTGGATAGGCGACGTTGCCCTGACTGTTCCGGTCGGGAAGGTTTCTGAAAGAGCTCAGAAGCTGATAGACGTTACGAGGGAAGCCCTCTACAGGGGAATTGAGGCGGCCAAGGTCGGCGGAAAGCTGATAGACATCTCAAGGACTATTCAGAAGTTCGTTGAGAAACATGGCTTTAACGTAACGAGAGGATACGCCGGCCACGGAATCGGCCGCTCCCTTCATGAGGAGCCTCAGATTACAAACTACGTTTACAGGGGATATCCCGACATCACCTTAGAGCCGGGAATGACCTTCGCCATTGAACCGATGGTGAACGAGGGAACGGGAAAGGTGAAGGTGAAGAGGGACGGCTGGACAGTCGTAACCAAAGACGGTAAACTCTCTGCCCACTTTGAGCACGATATTGCTATTACTGAAGATGGGACTATAATTATGTCCGCAATTTAAGGGAGATAAGGCATGGCGAAGGAGAAAGGCATTCAGGTAGAGGGAAAGGTAGTAGAGGCACTTCCCAATGCCTACTTTAAGGTTGAGCTTGACAACGGGCATCAGGTTCTTGCCCACGCTTCGGGAAAGATGAGGGTTCACTTTATTAGGATTCTGCCAGGCGACCGTGTGGTCGTTGAGCTCAGCCCTTACGACTTAACGAGGGGAAGAATCGTTTACAGGAAAGGCTAACCGTCCCTTTCTATACCGCGGCTAATGGCACGAAAACAAAGAGGAGAGGTAGCAGATGAAGGTAAGACCGTCGGTCAAGAAAATCTGTCCCAAGTGTAAAATCATCAAGAGAAAGGGCGTTGTCAGGGTTATCTGTGAGAACCCTAAGCACAAGCAAAGACAAGGTAAGTAAGGAGGAAAGCTGTGGCCAGGATAGCAGGAGTTGACATTCCTGACAACAAAAAAGTTCCCTACTCCCTTGCCTACATCTACGGAATAGGGATTAAGAGCGGCTTTAAGATTTGCGAAAAGGCCGGAGTTGACCCCGAGAAGAGGGTTAAGGACTTAACCGAAGAGGAGATTGCAAAAATCAGGAAAATCATTGAGACCGAGTACAAGGTTGAGGGTGATTTAAGAAAAGAGATTGCAATGAACATCAAGCGCCTGATTGAAATCGGGTGCTACCGCGGCGTTCGCCACAGGCTCGGCCTTCCCGTTAGAGGCCAGAGGACGAGGACAAACGCAAGAACCAGGAAGGGGCCGAGGAAGACCGTTGCCGGTAAGAAGAAGGCTCCCAAGAAGTAATTGAAGGAGGTAATTGATGGCAAGGCCTAAGAAGGGCGGAAAGAAAAAGCAGAAGAGGACAGTCGGTTTTGCAATAGCCCACATTCAGACAACTTTCAACAACACCATTATCACTTTCACAGATAAAGAGGGAAATACCCTCTGCTGGGAGAGCGGCGGAACTGTCGGCTTTAAGGGAACGAGGAAGAGTACTCCCTACGCCGCCCAGCTTGCAGCTACAAAGGCAGCCCAGAGGGCTATGAAGGAGTTCGGAGTTAAGGACGTTGAAATCAGGATTAAGGGCAACGGCGGCGGAAGGGAGACTGCAATTAAGGCAATTGCCGCTGCAGGCCTCAACGTTAAGGTAATCAGGGACGTTACTCCCATTCCCCACGACGGTTGCAGACCACCAAAGAGAAGAAGGGTTTAACGGAGGTAGTAGATGGGTAGGTATACAGGTCCTAAGTGGCGTATTGCCAGAAGGCTCGGCGTTAACATATACGTTGGTGAAGAGAAGTCTCAAAAGGGTAAGTCCATTCTTGACAGGCGTCCTTACCCGCCGGGACAGCACGGCCGCTCAAGGAGGAAGATTTCCTACTACGGCCGTCAGTTAATGGAGAAGCAGAAGGTTAAGTACTACTACGGAGTAAGGGAAGAGCAGTTCAGGCGCTTCTACGAGATGGCCGAGAGGATGAGAGGCCAGACCGGTGAGAACCTCTTAAAGCTCCTTGAGAGCAGGCTTGACAACGTCGTTTACAGGCTCGGTTTCGGTAAGTCCCACAGGCACGCAAGGCAGCTCGTAGTTCACGGCCACATCCTCGTTAACGGTAAGAAGGTTGACAGACCCTCTTACCTTGTTAAGCCGGGGGACGTTATTGAGGTTAAGGAGAAGAGCAGGGACATTCCTCAGATTAAAGAGGGTATGGAGCTTGCTCAGAGGAGAGGAATTCCTTCCTGGCTCGAGCTTGACGCTGAGAACTTTAAGGGAGTTGTGAAGGCTGAGCCTACAAGGGAAGAGATTGAGATTCCGATTGAGGAGCACCTGATTGTAGAGCTCTACTCCAAGTAATCGCTAACCTGAATTGGAGGAAGGTAATGGTTGAATTTATAACTCCCGAGAAGTTTCAGTGGGAGGAGCATACCGATACTTACGGCCGTTTCGTTGTTGAGCCCCTTGAGAAGGGCTACGGAATTACCGTCGGGAACGCTTTAAGGAGGGTTCTCCTCTCCTCTATTGAGGGAGCAGCTCCGACCGCTGTAAAGTTTGAGGGGGCTTACCACGAGTTTACGACTCTGCCGGGAGTGGTTGAGGACGTTACTGAGATTATCCTTAACATAAAGAAGTTGAGGTTCGTCCTTCACGGTGAAGGCCCCGTTTTCGTTGAGCTTAAAAAGAAGGGTGAGGGTAAAGTTTACGCTAAGGACTTTGAGCTTCCCCCACAGGTGGAGCTCCTGACTCCCGACCAGGAAATTGCCACCCTTGACAACGAGAACTCCGAGATAGAAATCCACCTCAGGATTGACAAGGGTAAGGGCTTTGTCCTCTCCGAGGACATTCAGGAGGTCTTTGACATTACAACAATCGGCTGGATTCCCCTTGATGCAGACTTCTCCCCCATAAAGAAGGTTGCCTACAAAGTTGAGGATACGAGGGTCGGCCGCAGAACCGACTACAACAGGCTGATTTTTGAAATCTGGACCGACGGGAGCATCTCCCCCAAAGATGCCGTTGTCAAAGCGGCAAACATCTTGATTGACCACTTCGCCCTCATCAGGGATAGGCTCGTTGAGGCCCTCTTTGCAGTTGAGGCTGTAGAGGAGGTTAAAGAGGAAACTCCCGAGCTATTCTCTCAAACCCTTGAAGAGGCAGGTCTTGGCGGGAGAGCTCTCAAAATCCTCAAAGAGCACGGAATTGAGACCGTCGGAGACCTCGTAAAGCTCTCAAAGAAGGAGCTTGAGTCCCTTAAAGGTCTCGGTAAGAAGTCAATAGCCGAGATTGAGAAGTTCCTCTCTCAGCTCGGACTTGAGTTAGGAGGTGGTGAGTAATGAGGCATAGGGTAAAGGGAAAGAAGCTCGGTAGGCCTACCGAGCATAGGATGCTGATGCTGAGAAACCTTGTTACAGACCTTATGGAGCACGGTAAGGTTGTTACTACAGTTGCAAGGGCTAAGGAGCTCAGGAGACTTGCAGACAAGGTAATTACAAAGGCCAAGCAGGAAGACAAGGTTAAGGCCATAAGGGAAGTTCTTCAGATAGTTACAAAGAAGGACATTGCCTACAAAGTTGTTAACGAAATCGCTCCCAAGTACAAAGACAGAAACGGCGGCTACACGAGGCTCCTCCACTACCACTTCAGGAAGGGCGACGCCGCCCCGACCGCAATAGTTATGCTCGTTGAGGCTGGCGAAGAGCTAAAAGAGGAAGCCAAGGAGTCTGAGGAATAATTTTTTTAATTTAAAAAAGACTTAGAGAGCCCCCGCAAAGGGGGCTTTTTTATTTTCCCTATAATTTTTGTAGAGGCTCTTTGTTGGGAGGTAATTTTGGAGTTATTAAGAGCCGGCGTTAAGCCGAGGCCTTTTGTTAAGTGGGCCGGGGGGAAGAGGCAGATTTTAAAGCACCTTCTCTTTTACGCTCCGAAGGAGTTTAACCGCTACTTTGAGCCTTTTGTTGGGGGCGGAGCTCTCTTCTTTGAGCTGTCTCCTAAGAGGGCTGTAATTTCCGACCTAAACGCCGAGCTAATTAACGCTTACAGGGTTATAAAAGAGCAGGTAGAGGAGTTAATTGAGAGTTTAAAAAAGCACAAAAACAACGAGGAGTACTACTACGGAATTCGCTCCCTTAAGCCTGCGGAACTCTCCCCCGTAGAGAGGGCAAGCCGCTTTATCTACCTTAATAAAACCTGTTTTAACGGCCTTTACAGGGAAAATTCTAAGGGGGAGTTTAACGTTCCCTTTGGCAGGTATAAGAGGCCGAAAATCTGCGACGAGGAGAATTTGAGAGCCGTTTCAGAGTTTTTAAACTCAGTAGAGGTTGAGATTTTAAACGCCGACTACGGAGAGGTCTGTAAGCGAGCTGAAGCCGGAGACTTTATTTACCTTGACCCCCCTTACATTCCCGTTAGCAAAACGGCGGGCTTTACTACTTACACAGGCGGCGGCTTTGGTGAGGAAGACCACAGGAAGCTGGCTGAGGTTTTTAGGGAACTCTCAGAGAAGGGCTGTTTCGTAATGCTCTCTAACGCCGACCACCCCTTAATAAGGGAGCTCTACAGAGACTTCAAGTTGATTGAGATTACTACAAACAGGGCAATAAACTGTAAGGGGAGCAAGAGAAAAGGGAGCAGCGGAGAGCTCCTTATTATGAATTACTGATTTCCTCTTTTAGGTATTCCATTCCATTAACATCCTTCTCCCCGAGTAGTTCCAGTCCCTTATGTCCTGCTCAATAAACATCCACTTTAAAACTTTTAGAATAGAGATTAGGGGAAGCTCCCCTTCGGCTGGAGCGTCATGAATGCTCAGTTTATTGACTATTTCCTCAGGCTCTCCTCCTTTAAATACCCACTCAACGGCCTAAATGAGCTCTTCCTTTTTAAGTTTATTTAGCTTTTTCTTAAGCTCTGCGGCAATGTCTTCGTGCTTAGGGTTGCTCTTGCCGCTTTCAAACTCCCACCCTTCAAGGTGAATTACAAAGTCAAAACCTTTTTTAAGGTGGGCCGGCCTTACGAGAACAACTCTTCCTACGGGAGTTTCCTCTGCTACGTATTTATAGCGGGAGGCCTTCTTGCCGCCTCCCGTACCGGGTTCTTCCTCGGAGAAGATTGTTAAGACGAGTTTGCGTAGAAAGTTTCTGTCCTTAACGCTTCCCGAGGGTTTCCAAGGAAGTCTTACCATTCCGACGATGTTTAAAATCCTCTCCACAGCGGCTACCTAATCTGGGAGCTTGTCCATTCCTGAGACTTTAAGCTCAAGCTCTTTTACGCCAATCGGTACTACTTTTTTAATAGACTCAAGGAGAGCTCTGTTTTCTAAAATCCGCGCGGCGGTGGAGCTCCTTGTAAACTTGTAGTGCTTCATGAGGAGTGAGGTAATCACGTCAATATCCTGTCTGTTTAGCCTTCTGACTTCAACGTAGTCCCTGTTTATCTTCTCCTCAATCTCCCCGTCAAGGACGAAGGCCGTTCCGCCTGTCATTCCGGCTCCGAAGTTCTTTCCTACTTTCCCCAAAATTAGGACTATTCCCCTAACCATGTACTCGCAGGCGTGCTGGCCTGCACCTTCAACTACGGCAACCGCTCCGCTGTTCCTTACTGCAAATCTCTCTCCGACCACTCCGCCGGCAAAGAGAGCTCCACCTGTGGCTCCGTAGAGAATTGTATTCCCGGCTATGACGTTTTCTGTGGGCTCTCCGCTGAACTCGTCGGGGAAGCGCAGGACTATCGTTCCTCCTCCGAGCCCTTTTGCGACGTAGTCGTTGGCCTCTCCTATTAGCTCAAGGGTAATTCCGGGGGGTATAAAGGCACCGAAGCTCTGGCCCGCAACTCCCCTAAACTTGAGATGGACGAGGTTTGTCGGCAGCCCTTCGTTTCCGAAGAGCTTAACTACGTAGTAGGCAAGGGGGACACCTATGCTCCTGTCGGTGTTCTTAATCTCGTACTCTTTTACGACCTTCTCTCCCCGTTTGATGTAGGGGAGAACCTCCTCAACGATTTTCTCGTTAAGGGGTGAGGAGATGGGATTGTAGGGGAGCTCCTTTCTCCTGAGCCTGTAAACAGGAATCTTTATAAGGTTTTCAAGGTTTAACTTCCTTGCCAGAGGGAATTTCTCTTTAAGTTCTTTGCTCTCTTTTAGTAAATCAACCCTTCCGATTATCTCATCTAAGCTCCTGTAGCCCATTCGGGCGAGGATGTGCCTGACGTCCTCGGCAACCAGCTTGAAGTAGTTGACCACCGTCTCAACGGCTCCCCTAAACTTCTTAATTCTCCTTTCATCCTGAGTTGCAATTCCGACCGGGCAGCGGTTTGTGTGGCAGTCCCTATCCATCACGCAACCTTCGGCAATCATGGCCGCCGTTCCGAAACCGAACTCTTCGGCACCCATCAGCGCCGAAATAACCACGTCCCTTCCGACCTTAAAGCCTCCGTCAACCCTCAGGGCAACGCTTTCCCTGAGTCCGTTCTCAACCAGCTCCTTCTGGGTTTCCGAAAGGCCGATTTCCCACGGAAGCCCCGCCCCTTTAATTGAGGAGAGAGGGGAAGCTCCCGTTCCGCCGCAGGCTCCGCTGACCTGAACCGTGTCGGCCTTTGCCTTTGCAACTCCACAGGCTACCGTTCCGACGCCAACTTCGGAAACAAGCTTGACCGCTATCCTTGCCTTCGGGTTTGCAAGCTTTAGGTCGTAAATCAGTTGGGCTAAGTCCTCAATTGAGTAGATGTCGTGGTGGGGAGGCGGAGAAATGAGGGCAACTCCGGGAACTGAAAACCTCAGTGAGGCAATGTAGGGAGTGACCTTGTGGCCGGGGAGGTGGCCACCCTCTCCGGGCTTTGCTCCTTGGGCAATTTTTATCTCAATCTCTTCGGCTGAAGCAAGGTAGGCGGGGGTTACCCCGAAGCGGCCTGAGGCTACCTGCTTTATTTTGCTGTTTTTAATTGTTCCGTATCTCTCGGGGTCTTCGCCCCCCTCTCCTGAGCAGCTTTTACTTCCTAAGATGTTCATTGCCTCGGCTATTACTTCGTGGGCAACTTTGGAGAGAGCTCCGATTGACATTCCCGGAACCATAAGCCTCTTAACTATTGATTCAACGGGCTCAACCTCGCTTACCGGAATGGGCTCCCTGTCGGACTCAATCTTGAGTAAGTCCCTCAAGAATACCGGGTTTTCCTCAACCTCCTTAACTACCTCCCTAAACTCCTCGTAGCTCCCGCTTTTAGCGGCCTTAAAGATTCCCCTTACTACCTTAGGACTCCAGGAGTGGTAAATTCCGCCGGGCCTGAAGCGGAGCTCCCCGGTAAACTGGGGTTCTTTAACCTCTTCGGCCTGTTTTACTCTCTCCCTTACTACCTGCTCAATCTCCTCAAGGCCGATTCCGTCAACTGGTGTGGCAGTGTGGGGGAAGAACTCGTCAACTACTTCCTTCCCGATTCCCAAGATGTCAAAGAGGTGAGAGCGGTGGTAAGAGGAGAGGACGGAGATTCCCATCTTGGACATAATCTTTAGAATTCCCGCGTTTATGGCCTCCTTGTAGTTGGCCTCAAGCTCTTTATAGGGTTTGTTTAGCTCAATCTCTTTGGCCTTCAGGTATTCAAAAACCAGGTAGGGGTAAACGCCGGAAGCTCCGAAGGCTATCAGGGCTGCGGTCTGGTGGGTGTCCCTAACTTCGGCCGTTTCGGCAATTATTGAAACCCTGTGTAGGAGCCCTTCCCTCTCCAAAAACGCACAGAGCCCCGAAACTGCAAGGAGTGAGGGAATCGGGTAGTCAACTCCCCTGTCTGAGAGGATTACTATCTCCGTATTCTCCTCAAGAATTGAGCGTTTAACGGCTTTGAAGAGCTCCTCTAACCCCTCTCTCAGTGAGTTTTTAAACTCCATCTTAAAGGTTTTGACATTAACGAAGGAGGTGTTTCTGATTTCCTCAATTTCTGAGGGGGTTAAAAGGGGGGAGTCTACCTCAATTCTTCGCCTTAACTTCCCTGAGAGCTCTAAGAAGTTAACCTTTGCTCCCAGCCTTAACTTAAGGCTCATTACGGCCTTTTCCCTGATTGGGTCAATCGGGGGGTTGGTAACCTGAGCAAACCTCTGCTTAAAGTGTTTGAAGAGGAGGTAAGGCCTGTTTAAGAGGTTGGGAATCGGAGTGTCGTCCCCCATTGAGAAGACGGGCTCCTTGCCCATCTCTGCCATGTACTCAACTACCTCTGAGAGCTCTTCTTTAGAGTAGCAGTACTTAACCAGCTCCTTTTCAAGGTTTTCCGAAGGTTTGGGCTCAACCTCTTTTAACCTTTTGAGCCTGTAGAGTTTCCTTCTGACCTCCCTCTCTACCTGAAAGTCCGAGGCGATTCTGTTTAAAATCTCGTCGTTCTTTTCAATCTCTCCGGTTTCTGTGTCAACGGTGAAAATCTCGCCGGGCATTAACCTTCCGAACTCTGCAACTTCACTTTCGGGAATTTCAACCATTCCTACTTCACTTCCGAATACCACCAAACCGCTCTCGGTTATAACGAGCCTTGCAGGTCTTAAACCGTTCCTGTCAAGCTTTCCCCCGACTTTTTTGCCGTCGGTGAAGGCTATTGCGGCGGGGCCGTCCCAGGGCTTCATGAGGAGTGAGGAGTACTCAAAGAAGGCCTTGAGCTCCTCCGGAAGGTCGTCTAAGAGCTCGTAAGCAGGGGGAATTAAGAGGGTCATTGCAACTTCAGGCTCTGTTCCGCAGGCGACCATAAGCTCAAAGACCCTGTCAAGGGAGGCCGAGTCGCTCTCGTCAAACTCAACCAGCGGAAGGACTTCCTTAATTCTCTCTCCTAACTTCGGGTGGGAGAGAATCGGCTCAACAACCCTTATAAAGTTCCTGTTTGCAGTAATAGTATTGATTTCACCGTTGTGGGCTATAAGCCTTAATGGTTGGGCCAGCCTCCACTCGGGGTTTGTATTTGTTGAGTACCTCTGGTGGAAGATTGCCAAAGAGGTTTTAAACTCCTCGTTCTGAAGGTCTAAGAAGAACTTCTTAAGGTCGGGAGCAAGGAGCATTCCCTTGTAGGTTATGAGCTCTTTGGAAAAGGAGACGGCGTAGTTTTCGGGGTTAATTGCTTTTAACCTCTTCTCAAGCCTCCTCCTTAAGAGGTAAACCTCAAGGGAGCTCTCGGCCGGGGCTATTACCTGAAAGAATTCTGGCATTGAGCGCCTTGCAATCTCCCCACACTCCTTATCGTTAACGGGAACTTCCCTTATTACTGCGTCTCCAAGGGCTTTTATAGTTTCGTCGGTTATTACCTTTAGGGCTTCGTCAACTTTTCCCTTCAGGAAGAAGAAACCTACGGCTACCTCTTTAAACTCCTTCCCGCCTATTTTCTTTGCCTCTTTCCTGAAGAACTCCTGAGGGAGCTGGAACATTACCCCGGAGCCGTCTCCGGTCCTTCCGTCGGCTAAAGTAGCTCCCCTGTGGGTAAGGTTTGAAACGGCCTTGAGGGCTTTATCAAGGATTTCATAGCTCTTTTCCCCTTTAAAAGAGGCGATGAAACCCACTCCACAGCTATCCTTAAACCTCGCCATTTGTAGCTCCTTCTCGGTTTTAATGAGAATTAATTCTATCAGAGGTGGAGGATGTACTTCCCTTTCGGTGAGGAGACCTCTTCAAGGCCTATGAAGGTTGTTTCTCCCACCTTCTCCTTCTTGTACTCTCGGGCGGGGTAGAAGACGAACTTGGGCTTTGTCTCCTCAACAATCCTCTTTATGGGCGGTTTCTCCGGAGAGTCTGCAAGGGCCAAAAAGTCAAGCCTCTCAATGGGAGAGTTCTTAAAAGGTATTAAGAGGCCGTCGTAGTCTTCCTTGAATAGGTAGTTTCTCTTTTTTCTCTCTATTTTTCCCTTTGCCCTAATCCACTCCTGCCGGGTAAACTTCTCGGTTGAGGGGTGGTAAACGCCGCTTAAACCGCTGAAGGTTATTCCCTCTTTTGTTCTGAAAATCCTTGAGAGAATGTCTATTCCGTCGCTCTTTGAGAGGACTTCAAGAGAGTCTGTGGCGCCCCTTACGAAGAACCAGCTTTTGCCCAGCTTTAAAGGCTCTTTTAGCTCAAGGGGGCCGATTACGGCTATAAGCTCGGGCTGGGCCACCTCTATAAGGCCTTTTAACCTCTCAACGTTTCCTTTTAAAGGGCCTGTTATAAGGGCTTTCATCTCTGTCTCCGGTGAAGTTTTGTTTCTCAATTATAGTTGCTCTGGCGTCAGAAATTTTGAGGGAGCTCCGTTAATAACAGGTGGACAGATTTTGAGAGGAGGAAAGAAGATGCTTCCTTTTATTTTCCTCGGTCTTGCGGCTGGTGCTTCCTTAGTAGGTTGTGGAGCTGCCATGGACGGAGTTGAGAAGTCAAGAGAGGCCGAGAGGGTTGTTGAGAGGGCCAAGAGGAGGCTCAAAAAGGCAGAAAAAGAGCTTGAGAAAGAAAGGAGAGGGCTTCAGAGGAGCCTTGAGCGTTTTGCCCGAGAAAGGGCTGAGCTTGCAAAGCTTTACGTAGAAATTCTCTCTCTCTTGGGACTGAAGGAAGGAAGTGCGGTTATGAGGTTTTTGATTCCGGAGGTTCCTGGGGGAGTAAGCCTGAAAGAGCCGACTTCAGAGATTGCTGAGGCCTTTTTTAAGGGAAGTCTCAAGGCAGTTGCAGCGGGTCTGAGCAGTTATGCTTCTACTCTGGGGCTTGCCTTTGCCTTTGGAACCGCTTCAACGGGAACCCCTATAGCCTGCCTTGCGGGAGTTGCCGCTGAAAATGCTGCCCTTGCGTGGCTTGGTGGGGGAGCTCTCAGCGCAGGTGGCGGAGGAATGGCCTTAGGGAGTGCTGTTCTTGGAGGGGCTACTGTGGGTCCGGCCGTACTTATCTTTGGTATTAGCTTAGCAAAGGAGGGAGAGAAGAGGCTTACGCAAGCCCACGAGTTTGAGAAGAAGGTTCTAAAGGAGGTGGAAAAGCTTACAAAGTTCGGCTACAAACTGAAGGAGAAGGCTCTTAAGGTAGAAGGAGCTGCTGAGACCTGCAGGATTATGGCCAAGAAGTTAAGGGACTCTAAAAAGGAGCTTGAGGAGCTCCTTGCCAGTGGTGGCTCTGTCTCAAGAGTAAAGCTTGAGCTTTTGAAACTTAAGCTCTTTCCGAGGCTCTATAACTCAAGGAAGCTGTTGAAAGCAGAAATTCTTTAACGGGAGGTTTTCTATGACAGCACTAAAACCTGTTATTAAAGTAGTTTCAAGGTTGCCCAAAACACCCCTTCCAACTCCGCTGCCAGTAGAGTTTCTGGTTGAGTTTGTTGACTACATGAAGGAAAAGGAGCGTCAAGAGACTGCAAGGAGAGAAGTTGAAGTTGAGCTTGAGAAGCTTAAAGTTTTGAAGAAGGAGCTCAAGTACAGGTACAAGCTGAAGAAGGAAACTCTTGACGCCTTCCTTAAAAAACTGGAAGAAGTTGAAGGTGAAGACCTTGAAAGAGTCTTAGACTCCATTTTAAGGTTGGTAGGGGCTTAG
The DNA here is from genome assembly GCA_027068415.1 of Desulfurobacteriaceae bacterium. GTDB lineage: Bacteria > Aquificota > Aquificia > Desulfurobacteriales > Desulfurobacteriaceae > Thermovibrio. Next base: position 82,648 of record JAMOTD010000017.1, read on the forward strand.
TGCCTCCTTTTTATTTTGGGAGGTTGACAACTCCTTTAAAGGTCGTATATTATTCCCAGGCATTTAGAGCGTCCCCATCGTCTAGCCAGGCCTAGGACACCGGCCTTTCACGCCGGCGACGGGGGTTCGAATCCCCCTGGGGACGCCACTTTATATAAAAGGAATTCAGATATTTCTAATATTCGGAAGGGTGGATGTTGAAGGTTCGTCTTCATAATCCCCCCTTTTCCCCCTCCCTCCCCTTAATGGAGAAAGGGGCGACTTCGGTCGCCCCCTCTTTCTGAACTGTGATTCTAATTTTCAAATATCATAATTTTTTGGTTTTATAATGTAAATTTGTTTAACTCGGAATTTTCGGAGAGCTCCATGGGAAAGAAGCCTTCCGGCATAACAAAGCTGGGGAAAAAGGTTGACTACACCTTTGACTACTCCCCTAACCTCCTTGAAAAGTTTGAAAACCGCTTCCCCGATAGAATCTACTGGGTCTCCTTTAACTGTCCGGAGTTTACGACCCTCTGTCCCATAACAGGCCAGCCCGACTTTGCAACTATTTACATTCAGTACATTCCCGATAAGTGGCTGGTTGAGAGTAAATCTTTAAAGCTCTATCTATTCTCTTTTAGGAATGCCCGGGGCTTTCACGAGGATACCGTAAATACCGTAGCCGACGACCTCTTTAACCTCCTTGAGCCTTACTACCTTGAGGTTTACGGTGAGTTTAACCCTCGGGGAGGAATCTCAATAGACCCCTTCGTTCAGAGGTACAGGAGAGGAGTTGACTGGGTGGAAGAGCTTGCAAGGGAAAGGTTTAAGCTCCACAGGATAACTCCTCCGGAAATCAGGAGGAACCGTGGCTAAGCTGATGGTAATAGGGGGGAGCGGAGCTTACACTCTTTCTAAGGGCGATTTCGGGGAGGTTAAGGAGGTTAAAAGGCTTGAAACTCCTTTCGGCCTCTCCAACCCCGTTTACCTAATTACCCACCCCGAGGGCTTTGACTTTTTTTTCCTCTCCCGCCACGGTGAAGAGGACTACGACACCACCGCCCCATTCGTTAACTACAGAGCGAATGTTTACGCGGCCAAGGAGCTCGGGGTTGAGAGGATTTTGGCCTGGACGGGGCCGGGCTCACTAAGAGAGGAGTTTAAGCCGGGAGACTTCGTAGTTCCTACCGACCTCCTTGACTTTACTAAGGGAAGGAAGAGCACCTTCTTTGAAAACGGGGGCTTAGGGTTTGTAAGACAGAATCCCGTTTTCTGTCCCGAGATTTCGCAGGTTCTAAAGGAGACTCTGGCAGAGCTCTCTCTGCCCCATCACTACGGAGCAACCTACGCCTGTACCGAAGGACCCCGCCTTGAGACTCCGGCCGAGATTAAGGCCTTTAAGAAGTTGGGAGCAGACCTTGTGGGAATGACTCTGATACCTGAGGTCTTCTTGGCTAAGGAGCTTGAAATCTGCTACGGAGCTCTCTGCTACGTTACCAACTACGCCGAAGGAGTTAAGGATTACGCTTTTAAAGAGGGGGTTCTCTTTGAGGGAATGCTTTTAGAGGAGCAGAAAGAGAGGGTTGACAGGGCTGTTAAGACTTTCCCGTTAATAGTAAAGGAGGTTTTGAGCCGTTTGAACACCCTTTCACGGGAATGTCCCTGCGGAAGGCTGATGGAGAGGTACAGGAGGAAGGGGAAAATCGGAAGCGACTGGAAGAAGTGGATTTTCGGGGGTTGAATCATAACAAATTCCTCCTATATTTATTATCTGGAAAGTTGAATACGGGGGTGAACGGTTTCGACGGGGATGCAGAGGCTCAGGTAGTGGCAGGCCGAGGAGCCAACCTCGTAAAAAAGGCACCCAAAATAGTTGCCGACGAAACTCTCGCTCTCGCCGCCTAACTAAACGCGGCGACGCCCCCCGGAGCTCCGCCCGTCGGCTCCGGCAAGGGCGACAGAGAGGCGGGCTCGGTAGCTCCCTCTCGCCCTCGGAGGGGCTACGACACTTTAGAGGGCTGGCCTCGGGGCGCCTGCCCGTGGGCTAACCCTGAGGCGAGAGGTTAAAACACGGGCTAAGCCTGTAGAAGCTACCTGGGTCGCATCTCCGGACGCGGGTTCGAATCCCGCCACCTCCACCAAATTAAAAATCAATTTTCAGCACTGCTTTTCCCTTATCTTTATACAGCCTTAATGAAAAAGGCAGACCGACAATTCCGTTTACTCTCTCTACTGCCCTTTCTAACCTCGTTATAAAGCTACCTTTTCTCGTATAGACTCCCAGCCACTTTTTCCCGAACTCCCACGGGTCTTCCCCTAAGTTTATCCACTTCTTCCGGCTAAAGTAGAAGTAATAACTTACAGTTAAGAGGCTGTAGGCCATACCTTTAGCCTGTTCGCTCAACAGGTGAATTAGGGGAATTTCGTAGCCTTTACCCCTGTTTGCGAGGAATTCTTTTAGAGCTCCTGAGCTCACCTTTACCCTCAGGGTTCCGAGGGAATATTTAAAGTCCTCTATCAGCTTAAGTTTTGTGGTAGTTTCTTTACCGTTTTGAAGATTTGGTATTTCAAGGGTTGCCCTCTTTAGAAAAGAGAGGGATGTAAGGAGGGAGCTGTAGGAGCTCCCCGAGCTCCCCCTACCGAGCCACCTGAGAAACCTCCCGGCGGGGATTTCTACTTCTTCTTTACCTTCAATTAGTGAGAGGGCTAAGAGGAGGCAGTAAACTTTGCCGTCGCTCCAGAGTAGTCCCGGCTCTACGGTTAGCCTTCTGTACTTAAATTTCTTTGTTAGAGCTCCCCTCTCTATCCTTTCGGGCCTTTCCCTTCCGGAGCTCCAAAAAATGTTAAGGAAGTAGGTCTTTGAGAAGGGAATTTTATATCCGAGCATTTGCGCCTCTTTAAATAAAATAGATTTCGTAATCTATTTTACAACTGTGGCCGTTAACCCTTTGAAGGGCCGGCTTTTAGTTTTTCTTTTAATAAATAAAACTAACCTTAATATACATTTAATGGAAAGAAGGAAAGGCGAAGCTTTTGTTCCTCAAGCTCTCCCCACATATTGAGAGAAAAAGATTTGAAGGAGGTAGTATGCTTACGGGAGAGCTTGAGGTTCAGGTTAGGTGGGACGGAGGCCGCAAGATTAAGCTCTCTGAGGCTGTTCAGGTGGAAGAGGTTGCCTCTAAACTGTTTGAGAAGTACGGTGAAGAGAAAGAGAACTTTTTTAAGTGTGAGGAGGTTTCTGAGGAGTTCGGAAGGGAGCTCTTACATGGTCTTCTAAACAGAGCTTCTGCCCTTTTGCCCGGCTACAGGTTTTACTTTGAGGAGGAGGGAGAAGAGCTAAAAATCGTCTGTACTTCCCACAAGGGAAGATTTGAGGTTATTGCAAAGAAGGGCTATCCCAAAACAGTGTTTAGGGCACTGAACGCCCACGGCGTCAGGGGGATACTCACCGCCCTTGACTCTGTACTTGAAAAGGTAGAGAGGTTTTTAAGAGAGCCGGGTTGCTGTTAGGGGGAAGTTGACATCCTTCTCCGTGGCGTTTAAGAAGCCCAGTTTTATGCAGGGCTTGTTGTCTCCGTGGAAGTCGGAGCCGGCGGTGTAGTAGAGGGAAAGTTCCCTGCAGATTTCCCTGATCTCCCTTGAGTAGGGGGCACAGTGGCGGTAGTGGAGGTACTCAAGGCCTTCCAGCCCTTCCTCCTTTGCCCTTTTAACGAAGCAGTAGAGCTCTCTTACGGGGAGCTTTAGTGTAATCGGGTGGGCTATTACGGGGATTCCCCCGGCCTCCCTGATTAACCTGAAGACCTCCCTGTAGTCCATCTTCTCCCTCTTTACTCCCAAGGAGGAGAGGAAGTCAATGGCCTCCTCCCTCTCTTTAAAGTAGCCGAGCTCTATTAATCTTTTGGCTATGTTGGGCTTCCCGAAGTTCTCTCCGTGTCTCTTGACCATTTCCTCGTAGGTAATCGGGTAGCTCAGCTCCTCAAGGCGGGCCAGGAGCTCCCTGTTCCTTTTCTTCCTTGAGCTCTGGAAGAAGTCAGTAAGCTCCCTCATTGCAGGTGAGTCGGGGTTAAAGTGGTAGCCGAGAATGTGAAACTGCCTCTTCCCCTCCCCTAAGAAGGAGGTATCGGCAGTTACCTCAATTCCGGTTATAAAGTTTATCCCGAGCCTTTCGGCCTCCTCTCCGGCCTCCTTTAGCCCGGCTACCGTGTCGTGGTCGGTTAAAGACAAGTGCTTTATCCGATTTTTGTAGGCAAGATTTACCAGCTCTTTCGGCCTTAAACTTCCGTCTGAGGCGGTAGAGTGGCAGTGGAGCTCTACTTTGTAAAGAGATATCCCTTCCATCTTCCTTCCTCAACCTCTTTTATAAGCTTAAGCCCGAGCTCTTTGCACCTGTTCAGGAACTCCTCCCCCTGCTCCTTCAGAATTCCAGATAAAACTACCTTACCCCTTGCCCTTTCAACGATTTCGGGGAGAAGCGGCTCAAGGAGGTGCTTTTCAATGTTTGCCGCTACTAAGTCAAACTCCCCCTTAATTCTATCTACGCTGCCCTCAATGAACTTTATCCCCGAGACTCCGCTGAGCCGGGCGTTTCTCTCCACCTCCTCCCCTATCCCTCTCTGTACGTCGCAGGCAACCACCTTGCCCGCTCCCAGCTTCCTTGCAAGGATTGAGAGGATTCCGCTTCCCGTTCCCACGTCAAGGAAGGATTCTCCCTCCTTCAGGCTCTCTTCAATCAGCCTCATTGAGAGCTTGGTGGTCTCGTGGGTTCCCGTTCCGAAGCCCCTTCCGGGGTAGATGTAGATTATGACGGCCTCCGGGGGTTCCTTGAACTCCCCCTTGAGCCAGGAGGGAACCACCCAGACCCTTTGGGAGACCTTTACCGGTTTGTAGTACTTTTTCCACTCCTCGTTCCAGTCCCTTTCGGGGAGGGAGCTCTCTCCCTTTAGCAGTCCTTTAAGCTTCCCCGGAAGTTGCGGCTTTTCCCTGAAGTAGGCCTTAAACTCAACCTCTTTGCCCTCTTTTAAAACTTCCGTTCCCAAGCACCCGATTTCAAAGAGCTCCGCTACAACCTCTTCAAACTTTTCAGAAGGTACCTTAAAGACCAGCTCCTTATACTCCACGGTAAACCCTCTCAACCCTTTGACTTATTCGGCACATCAGTTCGTAGGGTATCGTTCCGCACTCCTTTGCTACCTCGTCAAAAGTTAACCCTTCGCCGAAGAGCGTGGCAACAGCCCCCTTTTTTACCCCTTTCGGCACAGAGACTACAACCATATCCATGCAGACCCTTCCCCTTACGGGGCACACTCTTCCGTTAATCAGGACCCTTCCCTTATTTGATAGCTCTCTCGGATATCCGTCTGCGTAGCCGAAGGCAACAACCGCAACCCTTTCCCTCTTAGGGGTTCTGTAGGTTGCTGAGTAGGAAATCGGGTGGCCGGGGGGGAGCTCCTTAACAGTTAGGATTTTGGCTTTTACTTCCATAACCTGCTTTAGGTCTACCGGGTAGGATGGGAAGGGTTTTGAGCCGTAAAGGGCGAGGCCTACCCTTGAGTGGGTCAGGACTTCGTTTAGCCCCTTTGATAGGGCGGCGCTGTTCTCGGCGTGGACTATAAGGGGGCGGGAGAGCCTTTTTCGGAGCTCCTTTAAGAACTTTTTAAACTCCTCAAGCTGCTTGAAGGTAAACCCGTTCTCCTCGTCGGCACAGCAGAAGTGGGTCATTACTCCCTCAACCTTGAGCCCTTTTACCTCTTTTAGGAGCTCTCCCCACTCATTTTTTAAGAAGCCGAGTCTTCCCATTCCCGTGTCAACTTTAAGGTGGAAGGGGACTTTAAGCTCCTTAACCAGCTTAAGCTCTTCAAAGTCGTAAACTACCGGAGTGAGGGGGAGCTCCTTTAAGTACTTTTTTCCCTCTTCAACGGTTGAGGACATTACGAGAATCGGCCTTTTAACTCCTCCTTCGCACAGCTCCGCTCCCTCGCCGTAGGTCGCAACGGCAAAGCCGTAAACGCCGGTCTTTTCCTCTAAGAACTTTGCTACCTTTAAGCTTCCGTGGCCGTAGGCGTTTGCCTTAACTACGGCAAATATCTTCTTACCCCTTGCTAACTTCTCTACCTCTGTGTAGTTGCTTAAGAGCCTGTCAAGGTGAACTTCAGCCCACCGAAGCATCAGGAGACCTTCTCCACCACCAGCTTATTCCCCTTTATTCCGATAACCCTAACCCTGTCTCCGTATTCCAATTCCTCCTCGCTGTAGGCGTTCCACACCTCCTCACCTGCCGCTCCGAGGGGGAAGCGAACTTCGTAGGTGAACCGGTCAAGTTTCCCTATTACTACCCCATCCTGCCTCTGGAGCTCCTCAAGCACGCTCTTAAGCCCCTTCACCCTCTTTATGTGCTTAAAGGAAATGTAGTAGCCTGCAGCGGTCAGGATAAAGAAGGTAAGTGCCGAGAGGGTAAAGTTCTCCGTAAAGTAGTAGAAGAGCCCCGAGGCGATAAAGCCCACTCCCGCCGGGAAGAAGTAGAGGGTGGGGGAGAGGAGCTCCAGCAGAACCAAAGCCACGCCTACGGTAAAGAAGAGTAGCCCTAAGTTAACTTTCATCTCTCTTCCTCAGAATTTCAATTAAAGAGTCAACCGAAGGGGGAAGGACTACAACTTTTGAGCTGTTTGATGAGGCTACCTTTTCAAAGGATTTAACGAGGGCATCTCCCAAAATCAGCTTTCCTGCAAGCTCCCCGTCTCCTATGGCCTCTTTAACGCTGTTTACGGCGTTTGCTTGAGCCTGACCGATTCTCTCTATTGCCTCGGCCTCCTGCCACTTTGCAAGTTTGTACCCTTCCGCCTCTAAGACCTGAGCCCTCTTTTTACCTTCGGCCTCTGTAATCATCGCCCTCTTCTTCCTGTCGGCCTCAATGAGCATGCTCATCGCCTGAACGATGTTTGCAGGGGGCTCTATCTCCTTAACTTCAACCCTGTTAATTAAGATTCCCCAAGTAGAGGCGGCTCCCTGTAAAACCTCCTTAATCTTTGCGTTGATTTTTTCCCTTGAGGAGAGGATTTCGTCAAGCTCCATTCCCCCGATTATGTCCCTCAGGTTGGTCTGAATCGTCTGGATTATTGCGTACTCAAGGTTTTCAATGTTGTAAACGGCGTCTTCGGGCTTAACGACCGTAAAATAGCAGACGGCGTCAATTTTCACTACGACGTTGTCCTTTGTTATTACCTCCTGTTTGGGAATGTCAAGGACTTGTTCCTTGAGGCTTACCTTTGCCCTTATTGAGTCTATGAAGGGGACGATAAAGTGGAGCCCTGCGTGGAGGGTCCTGTGGTACTTTCCGAGCCTTTCAACTATCCAGGCCTGCTTCTGGGGAACGATTTTTACCGCCTGAAGTATAAAGATTACGGCCACTACAAATAGAATCAGAATAAATGGAAAGAGGCCTTCCATTTTTCCTCCGGAATCAATTTTCCCAATTATACGCCTGGGTAAGTTAAAATTCAGCCAGCTAAAGATGAACGGGAGGAAAAGATGAGACCGGTTAGAGCTCTAATCTCCGTTTCCGATAAGAGGGGAGTTGTTGAGTTTGCTAAGGAACTGTCAAAGCTTGGAGTTGAAATCGTCTCAACCGGCGGAACGGCGAAACTCCTTAAGGAGGCCGGCATTCCCGTAAGGGAGATTTCCGAGCTTACGGGCTTCCCCGAAATTATGGAGGGAAGGGTAAAGACCCTCCACCCGAAAGTTCACGGTGGAATTCTGGCCGACAGGGGTAAGGACGAGCACTTGAGGGCTATGGCCGAGCTCCAGATTGAGCCGATAGATATGGTCGTTGTAAACCTCTACCCATTTAAGGAGACCGTGAAGAGGGGAGCCGACTTAGATGAGATTATTGAGAACATAGACATCGGCGGTCCCACTATGGTTAGGGCTGCGGCAAAAAACTTTAAGCACGTTGCGGTTGTTGTAGACCCTGCCGATTACGAGAAGGTTTTAAAGGAGCTTAAGGAGAGCGGGGAAATCTCCCTTAAGACCCGCTTTTACCTTGCAAGGAAAGCCTTTAACTTAACCGCCCACTACGATGCTCTTATCTCAGAGTTCCTCCACTCAATTGACGAGGAGGGTAAAAAACTTGAGTGCAGGGAGCTCCCCAACCCCCTGACAATCACCTTTGAAAAGGTTCAAGACCTTCGCTACGGCGAAAACCCCCACCAGAGGGGAGCTTTCTACAGGGAGGTCTTCGTAGAGGAGCCCTGCGTAGCCCTCTCTGAGAAGCTTCACGGAGAGAAGGAGCTCTCCTTTAACAACATCTACGACTTAGACGGAGCTCTCAACCTCGTTCTTGAGTTTGACCCCGAAACCGAAGGGGTTGTCTGCGCAATCATTAAGCACGCAAACCCCTGCGGAGTGGCCCTCGGTAAAACCCCTCAAGAGGCCTACGAGAAGGCCTTAAAGGTTGATCCGATTTCCGCCTTCGGCGGAATAATCGCCTTTAACTCTAAAGTAAACAGGAAGGTTGCTGAGCTCATAACCCAGAGGTTCTACGAGTGCGTAATAGCCCCCGACTACGAGCCCGAAGCCTTAGAAGTTTTAAAGAGCAAGAAGAACTTAAGGGTTCTGACTACTAACGGTCTTAAGGGAATTGAGAAGAGGGGAGAGAGCTCCCCCTTTGACTACAGGCGGGTTGTAGGGGGGCTTTTAGTTCAGGATAGAGACCTTATAACCGTTATCCCCGAAAAGCTGAAGGTTGTAAGCGACAGGGAGCCGACCGAGAAGGAGTGGGAAGACCTTCTCTTTGCCTTTAAGGTTGTTAAGTGGGTTAAGTCAAACTCGGTCGTTTACGCCAAAGACAAGGTTGCTGTAGGCATCGGAGTCGGACAGACCTCAAGGGTTGACTCTGCCCGCTGTGCGATAGAGAAGGCACAGATGGTCGGAATTGACCTTTCGGGGGCAGTAATGGCCTCTGAGGCCTTCTTCCCCTTCAGGGACAGCGTTGACGAGGCCGCTAAAGTTGGAATTACCGCAATTATTCAGCCCGGCGGTTCAATAAGGGATAAAGAGGTAATAGAGGCTGCGAACGAGCACAACATTGCGATGGTCTTTACGGGAGTAAGACACTTCAGGCATTAAAGCAAATCGAGGCGGGGGCTCTCCCCGTCTCCTACATCCCTAATTGTTCTTTACGGGAACTTCAATCTCAATTTTGCCGTCGGTGTCGCTCTCGGGAATGTGAATGTTCACTCCGTCAACGTCTATGAATGGAAACTCCTTTAGGGCGTTAAGAATTGCCTCCTTTACCGCCTCTATTGCGTTGGGAGGTAGACCTGCTCTGTCGTACTTTAAAATCAGCTGAAGCCTCTTTTTGGCTACCTCCTTTGCGGGCGGCCTCCCGAAAGCTCCCCTTATTTTATCCATAAACCCCATTTTTATTCACTCCCGAAAAGTTTTTTAAGCTTATCAAGGAACCCTTCCTGAACTTTGAGCTCCATAAAGGGTACCTCTTTCCCCAAGAGTCTTTCGGCTATGTTTCTCATGGCCTTCCCTGCCGGAGATTCGGGGAAGAGGACTGCCGGCTCTCCTCTATTAATGTAGGCGACCATGTTCTTATCTTCGGGAACTACTCCTATAAGCTCAAGGCTTAAAATCTGGACTACATCGTCAACGTCAAGCATATCTCCTCTTGCAACCTTCTTGGGGTCAATTTTGTTAATTACCAGTTTGGGCTCCGATTTCTGCATGGCCTCACACAGGCCTATTACCCTGTCAGCGTCCCTTATTGAGGCCATCTCGGGGTTTGCAACGACTATAACCGTATCTGCGGGGGCAACTGCCGTCTTAAAGCCCTCCTCAATTCCGGCCGGAGAGTCAATGAAGATGAAGTCAAACTTGTCCCTCAGCTCCTCAACTACCCTTACGAGGTCTTCAGGTTTAACTGCGCTTTTATCCTTCGTCTGAGCTGCTGGAAGGAGGAAGAGGTTTTTGGTTCTCTTATCCTTTACCAGGGCTTTTTCAGGGGGAACTACTCCCTCAACGACGTGAACAAGGTCGTAAACTATTCTATTCTCAAGGCCTAAGACCAAGTCAAGGTTCCTTAGGCCTATGTCGGCGTCAATTGCACATACCCTGTAGCCCTTCATTGCAAGGGCCGTTGCCACGTTTGCCGTTATGGTGCTCTTTCCTACTCCTCCCTTTCCGGAAGTAATGCAGATTACCTTGTCCGCCATTAAATTCCCCTTTTAAGATGTTCTAACTTAATTTTGCCACTTTTTACTTTAGCTCTAAAGTTGATAAACCTCTCTTTCCTTTCAAATTCCATCTCTTTGCCGCACAGCTCCAACCTCGGAGCCTCAAAGTAGAGAGCTCTTACCTCCCCTTCGCTTTTTCCTATTCCTGCCCTAACAAAACCCCTCAAACTCCCCAAGACGAAGACGTCTCCTCCCGCTTCTACTTCGGCTCCCGGGTTTACGTCGCCCATTATAACCAAATCTCCCGTTGATGTTATTTTATCGCCTGAGCGAAGGGTTTTTTTAACTAACTTTACCTCTTCGGTGGGGGAGCGCTCTTTGCTCTTTTCAAGCTCCAAGGTTGAGATATCACAGGGAACGCCCAGTGAAACGCAGAGCTCCCTGTTCTCCTTCAGGTTCGTCTTAAACCCGCAGAAAGTTATACCCTCCTCCTTTGAGAAGAAGTTAACGAGCTCCTCAACCTCTTCCCTCTTTAGGGGATAGTCCTCAACCAAAATCAGGAACCTTGCCCCTTTTAGGAGCTGCCTCTTTTCAGAGACAAACTGCTTAATCCCCTCTACGCTGAAGTTGTCCCTGTTTGTAAGGAGCTCTATCCCTATTACGTTTGTTCCCCTCAGTTTAAATTCCATCGGCTAAAATTCCCCTTAAAACGTTGTTCTACGAAATTCTACACCCGGGAGAGGAAAATTGAAGTTTATCTCTGCTAAAGATAGGGGAGACGTGGTAATTTTCGGAGCTCCCTACGACTCTACAACCTGCTTTCGCCCCGGAGCCCGCTTCGGCCCCGACGGAATAAGGCTTTTCTCCGAAAACCTTGAGGAATACAGCCCCGAGCTTGATAAGAGCCTTGAGGACTTGGAGTTTACCGACGCGGGGAACTTGGAGCTCCCCGCTCAGCCCGAAAGGATGGTTGAGGAGATTTACTCTTTTGTAAAAGGGGTAAAAGTACCGGTAATGCTCGGCGGTGAGCACTCGGTAACCTACCCGGTTGTTAAGGCTTTGAGTGAAAGGTTTACCGAGCTAACGGTTATCCAGTTTGACGCCCACGCAGACTTGAGAGAGGAGTACTCGGGAACTCCCTACTCCCACGCCTGCGTTATGAGGAGGGTTTTGGAAATCCCCAACACCCGCTTAATTCAGGTCGGAATAAGGAGCGGGACAGAAGAAGAGTTTGAGCTGATGAGGGAGAGCGACAGGATAACTTTCGTAAGAGAGGTTTCGGAGCTCGCCGAGCTCCTTTCCGGCGTTAAAACTCCCCTCTACTTTACGGTTGACATAGACTTCTTTGACCCCTCTTTTGCTCCGGGGACGGGGACTCCCGAGCACTGCGGGGCTTCACCTGTTGACTTCTTTAAAGCTATCTATAAATTACCCGCCGCAGAAGTCGTGGGGTTTGACGTTGTGGAGGTAAGCCCCCCTTACGACCCGAGCGGGATTACTCAGGCGTTGGCTGCAAAGCTCGTAAGGGAGTTTTTACTAAAGTTCTGGGGGTAGAGAATGCTCTGGTTTACCGAGTACTACGGCGGCGAGGGAATGGAGCTCAGCGCCACCGGGCTTACCGTTAAGGCCAAAAGTGCCCGCTATAAAAAGACCCCCTTTCAGGAGCTCCTCCTACTTGAAAGTGAAGACTGGGGGAAAGTTTTAGTCCTTGACGGGGCGATTCAGACCACAGAGAGGGACGAGTTTATCTACCACGAGATGATTGTTCACCCGGCCTTTTTTACCTTTACCCGCCCGATTGAGAGGGTTTTGGTAATAGGGGGCGGAGACGGGGGAACGGTTAGGGAGGTTCTCAAGCACCGGCCCGAAGAAGTTGTTATGGTTGAGATAGATAGGGAAGTGGTTGAAACCGCCATTAAGGAGCTCCCCTCAATTTCAAAAGGCTTAAAAGACAAAAGGGTAAAACTCCTCTTTGAAGACGGAAGAGAGTTTGTTAGAGGAAAAGAGGCGGAGTTTGACGCGATAATAGTTGACTGCTCCGACCCTATCGGCCCCTCTAAAGTCCTCTACCAGGAAGAGTTTTACAGGGACTGCTTTAAAGCTTTAAAAGAAGACGGAATCTTTATTACTCAGTCGGAATCCCCCTTTGCCCAGAACAGGGTTCACAGGCAGGTGGTAAGGGAGCTCTCAAAAGTCTTCCCAATCGTCCGCCCTTACCTTGCCTTTATTCCGACCTACCCAAGCGGGATGTGGAGCTTTACGATTGCTTCAAAGAGACTTGACCCCCTCGGAGTTGCCCCTTCGGCTTTGGGGAAACTTTACAAAGAGTTTGTAGAGAAAGAGGGGGAGCTCCGCTACTACAACCCCGAAATCCACTACGGAGCTTTTGCAATACCAAACTTCGTTTACAGGGAGGAGCAAAATGGAAATACTTGAGAGGATTGCACAGGAGGCCGAAAAGAACACTCAGGTTCCGGCCTACAGCAGGAGCGTTGAGAAGGTTCTTGCTGCGGTAATGTCAACTCCGAACTTCTGGAAAATTGTTGACCTTTCCGACGAGCCCCTTCCCTTGGTTGCCGAAATCCTCAAACTCCTCAACAAGCACGACCTCGTTGTATTTGAGGGCGAGCAGATTCTTTTGACCGAGGCGGGAGCAGAGCTCGTTAAGAGGTTGGGAATAGAGCCCTTCGTCTCCCACAGGTGCCCCACCTGTAAGGGAAGGGGAGTAATTATTGACGAGAGCCTAAAGCCCGCCTTTGAGAAATTCCTCAAAATCCAGGAGAACAGGCCCCCTGCAATTCACCAGTACGACCAGGGCTACGTTACTCCTGAGAACACCTTTGCAAGGGTAGCCCTTGCAGACGATAGGGGAGACTTAAGGGGCAAAAAGGTCTGCGTTCTCGGGGACGACGACCTTATGAGCATTGCCCTTGCTTTAACGGGACTTCCCGCTAAGGTAACCATCTTAGAAATTGACGAGAGGCTCGTAAACTTCATTAAAGAGGTTTCGGACGAGTACGGCCTCAATATTGACGCAAGGGTTCACGACCTTCGCCAGCCCCTTCCCGAGGACGTTGTCGGGGCTTACGACACTTTCTTTACAGACCCGCCCGAAACCGTTGAGGCAATTAAGGCCTTCGTAGGCAGGGGAGTTGCAACCCTTAAAGGCCCCAGGTGTGCCGGCTACTTCGGAGTAACGAGGAGAGAGTCTTCCCTTGACAAGTGGAGGAGAATTCAGGTGGAGCTCCTCAACATGGGGCTCGTGATAACCGACCTCCTTCACAACTTTAACGAGTACGTCAACTGGGACTACTACCAGGAGATGAGGGGCTGGCAGCTTACCCCCGTTAAGGTTCCTCCTAAGGACATCTGGTACAAGTCAACCCAGTTCAGGGTTGAAACGGTTAGAGGATTTAAGGGCTTCAACGAGCCGATAGTCGGCGACATCTACAACGACGCCGAGAGCTCCACAACTTAGTCTCTTCCCGCCCCCTCCCCGGGGGCTTTTTCCTGTTCTTCCTTTAAAAGGCTTTCCACTTCCCTTTTTAAAGTGGGTATTGATTCGTTAACTACCTTCCACACTAATTCGTAATCAACTCCAAATTATTCGTGGATAAGTACGTCCCTCATTCCTGCAATGCGTTTCCACGGAATTTGCGGGTGTTTGTCCCTAAACTCTTTTGGAAGGTTTTTGACGGCTTCCCCTATTGCCTCTAAGCTTCTTTGGAGAATGGAGTCGTTTACGAAAGCCTCAAAGCCTCTTTGCTCAAGTTTGAAAAGTCGCACTCCTGAATGATGTGTTTCAAGTAAACTCAAATAAACTTTGGACTCTTTTGGTTTCACTAAAAAACCTCTACTGTATTTTCTTTTATGTAAGGACTTAAAAAGGGGCTTATTCCCCTATCTGATACAAGGTTAACACGCAGGCCCGTAATTTCCTCAAGGTAGAGTTTTAGACCTACAAACCCCCAGCAAGTCTACCTTTCCGTCTAAAGAGACGATTAAGTCAAGGTCGCTCTTTTTATTTTGTTCGTTTCTGGCGTAGGAACCGAAAATCTTTAGATGTTTAACGCCGTACTCTTTTTGCAGTTTCTTTTTATATTCCAGCAGCAGGCTTACTATTTCTTCGGTTTCAAGCACCTTTCTTAAACGGGGCATCTACTTCCTAAGATTGGGTTCAGAGAAAATTTATACTACAAAAAATTATCGGGCGTTAAGGTGCTTGCCGTGAATCAGTCTGAAGAGCTTAATTACAAAAGGCCCTACCAAGTTCTGGACAACGCTGTAGAAGACTGCAGGGAGGGCGGCCAGAGCTCCCCACTGCGAAACGGCCAGGACGGTAGCAAGGCCGGAGTTCTGCATTGCGGTCTCAATTGAAATCGTTATTCTCTCTTTTGGCTCTAAGCCTAAAAACCTCGGAATTAGGTAGCCCAGCCAGAAGCCAAAGAGCAGGTGAAAAAGGGAAGCTAAGAAGAGGTAGATGAAGGCCTTCGGGGGAAGTGAGAGGATTTTGGAGCTCCCTGCCGCAACTACAAAGCCGACTATTAAAACTACTGCAAAGGTTGAGTAGGCCGGCAGGTACGGTTTTACTTTTTCAATCTTTTCCGGCATTATGGAGTTAAGGCCGATTCCGACCAAGACGGGAATTAGGGTAATCTGAACCATATCAAGGAAGAGTTTTAAACCGTTGACGGCGACCAGTTTACCGACCAGAACCTTTGTTAAAACGGGGGTTAAAAGGGGAGAAACTAAAGTATTTACCCCCGAGAGGGCTATTGAGAGGGCAACGTTTGCTCCGGTTAAAAAGTTATAGACGTTTGAAACAACTCCCGTAGGGCAGCTTCCAGTTAAAACCTGCCCGGCAACCAGCTCAGGGTTAATATTTTTGAGGAAAATAAGGCCGAAAACCAGCCCTAAGAGGGGCATTGCGGAGTACTGGGTAAAGAGGCCGACGATTAGGAGTTTGGGTTTTTTAAAGATAGAGAGGAGTTCCCTTCCCTTTAGCGTCAGCCCCATCGCTAAGATAACGCTTGCAAGGAGGGGCTTAATTAAGGGTTTCAGTGGGAGAAAGAGGGATGGGAGTTTAAGGGCAACAGGAACTGCTAAAAGAACCCACAACCACAGAAAGTCTGAAAACCTCTTCATAGGTGGAATTATACCCCTCTAAATCCCGCTCAAATTTTCGGGCATTTCAACCATTTTTCTGAAATTGAATTACACCCGTTGAGCAAACAGTCGCAATCCCGCTCATTTTTTCGGGCCTTTCAACGTAGTTTACATCATCAATCTTTAAAACTAAATAAATGTCGCAATCCCGCTCATTTTTTCGGGCCTTTCAACGAAGATGGCTGAAGTAAGAATCAAAAAAGTCTCAAGTCGCAATCCCGCTCATTTTTTCGGGCCTTTCAACAGGAGACGGGTGGACTTTAAGCTTGGACTGCACAAGTCGCAATCCCGCTCATTTTTTCGGGCCTTTCAACAAAAACTCTAAAGGAGGTGTGAAATGATGAACGAGAAAATTGTCGCAATCCCGCTCATTTTTTCGGGCCTTTCAACCGCACCTTTTCTGAAGCTCTTGTAAATCAAGGGTATTACTTTTAACTTAAATCGTAATAAATGGCCCAAGCCCTTACAGGGCAATAGTCCCGAAGTAGACAATTGTTAGAATTCCCTAATTTCCTATTCTACTGTTAAAGACCTCTTTATCTAATTTATGCAGTTATTCTTTAAAAAGCAACTAAGGGCTGTCTACTTTCTCTAATTTCGGGAGCTCCAAAACCGGTAAGTAGTCTCTCTTCTCCTTAAAATACTGCCACACCTTTATTGGCCAGTAGTTATCCACCGCCATACCGAGGGCAAAGGCAATCGCAACCGGAACGCTCATTAAGAGGTTTATCTCTTCGTATTCTGAGGAGTTGTAGACTCTGTTCATCACCTCGTAGGCTTCGGCAACGGTCTCCTCCCACTCTGAAGGCTCTTTGGGGAGAGCTCCTTTGTTTTTGTGCTCGGCGTAGAAAAAGTCGGCATCAAGCTCCTCTGCCAGAGCTCTTGCCCTCTTTTCGGTTTCGTGTGAGGCTATTTGAAGCGCTACTACGGCTTTCTTTTTCCCTTTTAACTCCGATTTCATAGTGAACCTTGAGAGTGTGCGGATTCTTCTCTTTATCTTCCTTGGGGAGTCTATAAGGTCTATTAGCTTATAGTAGTTCTGGTTCTCAAAGTGATATATAGCTAAAGGAATCTTTCCCGCTCCTAAGGTTGCTCCTATTGCAAATGCCAGGGCCGATGGAGCTCTGATTCCCAAGTGGATTTTGGCCTTTATGGGAGAGTAGGTCAACTCTCTTACTTCTCTCAAGCTCTCTACTACTCTTTTAACGAACTCTTCCCATCTACCGGCAGGGAGCTTCGGAGGTAAAACTACGCTTAACCTTTCTCCGTCTAATCCTTTAACGGTTTTAACTCCCGCTGTCTCTTGTAGAAGTTTAAATGTTGCTTTTACCTCCTCGTAAGGTATAGTTGCTATTAAGAAGGGTAGCTCAATCTCTTTTTGGCTGAGGAGAGTGTGGAGCTCCTTTACATTCCCCTTCCAGATTAGGAACTTTCTGAGCTTTCTTGCAAGCTTCCTCTTCTCTTTAACTCTGTCGGCGATGAAGTCTCCTGAGCTTTCAAGTTTTCCGCTTATTGCCACTTTCTCGGGAATTCCTCCGGCAAGTAGGGCGTAAGCCAGAGGAGCCTGGAATGAGCTCCCGCTAAAGTTTGTTTCTTCAAAGAAGACCGCCACTTCGCTGTTTAAAAACTCTTTAACCGGCTCAAGGGAGGCGTCTTTTTTGTTTTTTACCTCTTTGGAGCTCTTAAAGGCTATTGCCTTCACCATTTTATTTTTAGAGCCCACTACGGGGAACTCAAACTCAACGGGCTCTGATAGGAGCTCTGCACCGATAACTTTTTCTAAAAACTCCCTATCCCTCTCAAGAGCTCCCTTCACAATCCAGTAGAGGATTTCGGGGTTTCCCGAGTTTGCGGCATAAAGGAGCTCTTCCCTTTTAAGCTCAACTTTATCCTCTACCCAATCCTTTAAAGCTGCAAGTGCCGCTGTAATTTTTCCCTCTTCTATAAGGCTCTTTAGAACCATTACTCCTTTACCTCAACTTTTAGTCTTGAGAGAGCTCCGAAAGCTTTTTTGCTGATTCCCCTTACAGTTAAAACTTTGGGAAGGACTCCCCAGAAAATAGGAACTTCTCCCTCTGGGGTTTCTATTTTTACCTCACCCTCTTTTCCCCTTAAGTTCTCGTCAATTACAATCTCTACGGTTTCCGGAGTGAAGACTGCAACTGCTCCTTTTCCTTCTATTACTCTTCTATCGGAAGCAGCGGCAACTTCAAGGGCTGCAGTTTCTTCAAGGAGGCTCCTGATAAATTTCGGGATTTTAACCTCTTGGGCAATACTCTTTGAGCTTTTCTCGGCTTCGTCAATTGACGATAGGAGCTCTTCAACTAAAAACTTGTAGCGTTTGTACTCAAAGTCTTTGAATTTTTCGTGGATTACATCATCATATCCCCTTCCTCTTTTCTCTTTAGGCAAGGGAGCTTCTCCCTTTAATGTTTTCTTTAAAATTCTTAAATCTTCATCTTTTAGCTTTCCTATGAGCTCTGCTTCCTTTAAAAGCTTTTTAGGGGTGCTTGCGGCAAGGTCTGTCTGGACTATCCAGATATCGGAAAATGGATGAGGGAGCTCAACGATAAGGTCGTGTCTGGTGGCTAAAGGCCAGCAGAAGGAAAGAGGAGCCACTTCAACGAAGCTTCCCTCTTTATTGATTACTGCAACAAAAAGGGGCTCGTCGGCCGGCAGCCTGTAAACGCCCCCTTCAATAACTTCCCCGCAAGAGGCGGTAGGAGTTTTCTCGTACATCTCAACCATTTTTATGTAATCCTCCAGGATATCCTCAAGCCTCATTTTTCCTCCTGACAACTTCTTTAACGGAATCTCTTCTGACATTCTGACAGTAGAAGCTGACCGAAGATTCCGGCCTCTTCCCCGTCAAAGTCAAACTCCTTTAAGAGCTTTTCTACCTTCGGCCGAAGTCTGCTCCACGCTTTATCCCTTGCATTTCTTGATTTATCCTTTAAGTACAGGTTCTCTTCCTTTTTGTATAGGGCCGAGTGGACTCTGTAGCAGAGGATTTCAAACTCTTTCTCCGTTAGCTCTTTCTTTAGGAGCTCCACTGCTTCCCGGGCGTTTAAGAGGGCAATTACATTGAATGGGCTCGCTTCTAAGCGCTCTTCAAGCGGTTTTTCTTCCTCTTCCCGTTTCTCGGAAATACTGACCGTTTCAAAGCTCTTTCTCCTAAGATACCTGTCTATAAGTCTGTTCCTTACGGATATAATGAGGAATGAGAGGTTAAGCTCTTTGCGGCTGCAGAACTCCTTTCGCTTTTCAAAGAGAATTAGGGCTATCTCCGAGACCAAATCATCAAACTCCAGTTTGGTGCTGAACTCCTTTTGAATTATTCCGGCAATCTTTCGGGAGAGCTCTTCAATCTCCTCTCCCTTCCCTTTACAGAGTTTCTCCTTAATCCTCTCCGCACTCATCAAGCAACCTCTTCTTTATTTCTTCTTTACACGTTCCGCAGGGTAGGCTTGCAAGCCTATCTTTCAGAAACCTCACTGGTATTGTAAATAGGCAATTACCGCTGTTTAAGTCAACGAAAACAAAGGAGGTTATTTTCTTAACCTCTTTATAACGTCCGACCGTACACTCTCTTCCTATCTCTACCTTAGGCTGTCTCGGGAAGAGCTTTTTGGTTGATAAGAAAACAACTTTAGCTACCTCAAGCTTTTCACCTTCAGCTTCCAAAAACTCAAGTACTATTCCCGGTCGGCGCTCTTTTTTTAAGTCGGCTTTGATTTCTTTTGAGAGCTCCCTTGCCCTTAGAAAGTACCACAGGCAGGGAGTTTTTCTCTCTTTTAGACAAAGGGCTTCAACAAGTTGCTCCAATTTTCCCCTCCGGCGTCAGCCTTTACAGCTTTTCTCCGTTTTAGTATAAAGGAAGGTAAAACAGAAGTAAAAGGCGGAGGGAGAATGGAAAGAGAGAAACTCCACCTGGCTACCCTTACAGCCCTCTTTCACGATATAGGTAAGTTCTACCAGAGGACTCAGGATAACCCCAGGAAAAGAAAGCACTACCAGTTTTCTGCCGACTTTTTAAAGGAAAAAAGGGAAAAGATAAAGAGGCTGTTTAACTTAACCGACGAAGAGTTTGAGGCCCTAAAGAAGGCGGTAGAGAGACACCATGGAAGGTTAACTCCCTCTGAGCCTCTACCTTTTATAGTTCAATCTGCCGACTGGCTTAGCTCGGGTCTTGACAGGGTTTCAATAGACGAAGAGGCCTTTGTTGAAGGAAAAAACCCGGAAGACGACAAAGGGATTTACAAGCTCTTAGTCTCTCCCTTTGCCCTGATTAAGATAAAGCAGAAGGATAAGGCCTACCACCCCTGCATCACCCACCTTAAAGAGGAGAGAACTTGGGGATACAAGTTTAAGGAGCTCACCTCCGAAAATCTCTTTCCCGTAAAGGAGGGGGAGTACCCAATTGAGGAGAGGAAAAGAGACTACAAGGAGCTCTGGAAGAAGTTTTTAAGAGAGTTTGATGAGCTCCCTGAAAGCGGAGACTTTAACTTTAGGTTTGAGACCCTCAGAGCTCTCTTTCTCAAGTACATGTGGTGCGTTCCATCCTACACCTACGCAAAGAAGAGAATTGCGCTACCCGACGTCTCCCTTGCCCACCACCTTTTAACTTCTGCTGCAATTGCAACTGCTCTGTGGAAGTACGAAGAAAGTAAAGGTTTTGACCCTAAAAGCCTAAAGAGTAAGGATGTGGAGAAGTTTATCTTTCTCAGCGTTGACTTTTCGGGAATTCAGAGCTTCATCTTCAGCCCTCCGAAGGATACAAAAAAGTGGGCGGCGAAAATTCTCAGGGCCCGCTCTTTCATTGTCTCCTTGGCACTGGAAACGGTTGTAAACAGGCTTTTGGAGGCGTTTGGAGTAAACGCCTCAAGTCTCTTAATGAACGCCGGAGGAAAGGCTTGGCTTCTTCTTCCAAACCTGTCTGATGCTGAGGATAGGATAGAAGAGGTTAGAAAAGAGGTCGTTGAGGCTCTTTTAAGCAGCGAAAAGAACTTCTTTGGGGAGGTGAAGTTAAAGATTGCCTACTTGGAGCTCCCTCCCAGACGGCTCCACCTGAAAAACTTTGGAAAGATAGTTGAGGAGCTTACCCAGAAGGAGGCCGAGGCTAAGTTTAGGCTCTTTAAGCCTGAGGACTTTTCCAAATTGATAATAAGTGGCTACTGTGGAAGGGTTTCTGAGGGGGACGAGAGCAAAAAGCTCTGCCCGGTTTGCGGAAAGGCTCCGGCAAGTGAGGAGCTCTACGGTGAAAAGGTCTGCTCCCTCTGTAAGTACCTGATTGAACTAGGGGAGAAACTGCCAAAGAGCGACTACGCAAAGGTTTCATTTAAAAGTTCCTCCTACTTTCCCCTTCCGGAGGTGGAGCTTTTTAAGTGTGATTTAGAAGAAAAGCTGAAGGAGCTAAAGGAGGGCGAAAAGATTTACTCCTTTACGACAAAAACTTCCCGTCCTCTACCCCTTAAACCCCTTGAAAACGCCGTTCCTATTTACGACAAGGAAAAGGAGAGGGACGAGCTTAAGGAGCTGGTAGAAAAGTGCTACGAAGGGGAAAAGGCGCAGGAGTTCGTCGGGAAGCCCAAAAACTTCTGCCACATAGGCCTCTATGCTCTCAAAAAGTCTGAAGGCTCCTTTTGTGGAAGACCCTTTCTTGGGGTTTTGAAAGCCGACGTTGACAACTTGGGGTACATCTTCGCCAAGGGCTTTGTAAGGGCACCTGAAAGCGACGGAGACGAGGAGTGTAGGGGCTCAATCCACTCTCTCTCAAGGCTTCTGCAACTTAGCTGGTTCTTAGACTTTTTCTTCTCCGAGGTTGTAAGGGAGAAGATTGTGAAAGAGAAGTTTGAGAACATTTACAGCGTTTTTTCCGGGGGCGACGACCTCTTTTTCATAGGGCCCTGGGAGGATGTTCTTAAATTTGAGGGAGCTCTGAGAGAGGAGTTTAAAGAGTTCACCTGCAGGAACGATAGCTTCACCCTTTCTGTAGGAATAGCCGTCGTTAAGCCCAACCTTCCAATCTACGCCTTTGCAGAAGAAGCCGAGGAGGCCCTTGAGCGCTCAAAGAGGGAAGGGAAAAACTCCACCACACTCTTTGACAGGAGAGTTGACTACAGGGAATTCACCCTTAAAGAGCTCCTAGAGGTTGCCGACGAAATAGTTAAGCGTGCCGGAGACTGTGCAGACGCAAGGAAGATTTCCAACTCCTTCCTCTACAAGCTTTTAACACTGTCAGAAATGGCGAATAACGAAGGTAAGAGCGTTAAAAATCTTCTATGGAGGGCCTACCTCAGGTACTTAACCTCAAGAAACTTTAAGAAAGAGGATGCTGAGGAGTTCTTTAAGGAGTTTGAGAAGTGGATTAGGAAGTACTCAGAGAACATTTCAGAGGAAGAAAAGAAGGGTAAAGACAACCTCTTTTACATACCACTTGCAATAGCAATTTACAGGAGGAGGAGATATGAGAGCTCAGCACAGTAACCCTTTAACGGTTAAACCGGCAGAGATTGTTGAAAAGTTCTTTTCGGGGAAGCGGGAGGAGCTCCTGAAAGTTCTGGTTGGCGTTGACGGAGAGAGCCTCCTTGAGAAGTTTGCAAAGAGTTTAGGAGGGAAAAGGGAGAGAGAGAAGCTCTCTTTTACTAAAGTTAGAAAGTACTACGAGCAGTTCCTAAACATCTATGAGGAGGCCCTTGGCAGAGTTCTTGAGGGTAAAGCCTTAAAACAGGATTCGCTTCCTGAGGAAATTCTTGTGAAACTCTATCTCCTTAAGAGCCACGTGGTTTACGACCAGGCAAGGGAAGGAGGGAAAGTTAGAGAGGATAAGTTTAAGAACCCAAAAGCACAAAAGTTTGAGAACTTTAAGGAGTTTGTTAACTCACTAATTTTAAAAATCAACACTTACGACGAGCTTGAAAAGGCAAAGCGCCTTTTTGAAGCCTTCGTAGGCTACGCTAAGCTCTACCTTGGAAGCTAAAAAGGAAGGAGGAGAAAATGAAGAGACTGAAGAAGATTGTGGAGATAACTGGAACTTTAGAGCTCTTAACAGGCCTTCACGTTGGAGCCGGAAAAGACGAGGTAAAGATTGGAGGGGTTGATAGCCCGGTTATTAAAAACCCCCTTACCGGAGAACCCTACATTCCCGGCTCAAGCCTTAAGGGAAAGATGAGAATGCTCCTTGAGCTTGCGACAGGCTCCTACCAGTTTGACGGCAAAGATGCCGGCGACGTTCTAACCTATTCCTACTACAAAGCACACAAGAACGATAAGGAGAGACTCCCAGACCCAGAGGCGGCGAAGAACATCTTAAAGCTTTTTGGAACTTCCGGCTCAGACTATAAAGAAATAGACGAAGAAGCAAAGGAGCTTGCAATTACCAGGCTCTCCTTTTACGACTTGTTTCTGACCAAGGAAAGTAGGGAGAAGTACAACGAAATTCTTGAAAAGCGCCTTGAAGAAAAGACGGAGGTGAAGATAAACAGGATTACGGGAACCGCTTACGGAGGAGCTCTCAACACCAAAGAGAGGATCCCTGCCGGTATGGAGTTTGGATTCAGGCTGATTTTAAAAATCTTTGATTGCGATGATGAAAAAGCTCTCCTTGAGATGGTAAAGAGGGGCTTAAAGCTCCTGGAGTTTGACTCCTTAGGGGGAAGCGGTTCAAGGGGCTACGGAAAAGTAAAAGTAAGAGAACTCTCTTTCAGAGAGATTAACCCTTTAGAACTTGGAAAGGAGAAGAGCGGTGAGGAAGTTTCAGGCTAAGCTCAGAATAATTACGCCCCTTGCAACTACCTTTCAGTCAGACACGCTCTTTGGGGAGTTCTGTTGGCACTTTAGCTTCCTTTACGGTTCTGACAGGCTGAAGGAGCTCCTGAGTAAGGGGGCGTTTGTGGTCTTTTCAGACATATTTCCCGAAGGCCGGCTCCCTATGCCCAAGTTCCCCGTAAAGGGAGGGTTTGATTCAATAGAGAGTTATAAGAAGTTTAAGGAGCTGAAGAAGAAAAGGTTTGTAGGAGTGGAGACCTTTAAAGAGGCTCTTGAGAAGAGTTCTACTTTTGAAGAATTCTGTAAGGAACTCTACTCTTTAGCAGAGCAGGAAAAGGATGAGAGCTTTTTCAAGCAGAGCTCCAGAGTTAGAGTAGCGATAAACCGCCTTACCGGAACGGCCTACGAGGGGAAGCTCTTTCAGGTTGAGGAACTCTTTCCGAAAGTAAAGTTTTTCACCCTCTACGGCCTCTTTGAGCCGGAGCTAATAAGTGCCGACGAAGTTAAAGCCACCCTTGAGTTTTTAGGTTTAAGCGGTTTTGGGGCCAAAAAGAGCTCCGGAGCAGGCAAATTTGAGATAGTTGAGTTTAAGGAGGAATGGGAGCTCCCGGAAAGAGGAGAGAACTGGTTTGTCTCTCTCTCAACGGGCCTTCCCGAAGGTGGAGAGGTTGAAGAGTTCTACGCCGACTTCTTTACAAAGTTCCCGAAACACGGAAGGGAAGTCGCCCGGCCGGAAATCTTTAAGGAGCCTTTGATTCTCTCAAGGTCCGGCTCAACCTTTAAGGCAAGAGAGAAGAAGGAGTTCTACGGCTCCTTGGTTGAGATATCTGCGCCGGCCCTTAAAGGCCACAAACACTCAAGAGTCGTAGTTCCTCTATTTGTGGGGTAGGGAGATGAGAAGTGAACCCGTTTCAATTAAAGTTCGCCTGAAAGTTAAAACGCCAACGGCAATTGGCACCGGAGAGAGCTATACTCTCTTCAGCTACGCTGTAAAGGAGAGAGAGCTTTTAGTAATCAACTTTAAAAAGCTGATAGAGAAGTTAAAGTCCACAGGGAGGTTGGGCGAGTTTAAGGAGCTCCTTAAAAGGTTTACGCCCTTTGACGTCGTCAAACTTCAAAACTTCTACTCTCGGGTAGTAGGTCGGGACGAGGCAATAGCAGTTTTAAAGCTTGAGCCAGAAGTTGCAGAGTACTTTAAGGGGAAGTTTGCGAGGTTAGCCGAGCTTTTAAGGGGAAGGAACTTCAAAGAGTATTTTGAGGAGCTTGGGGCCGCTGAAGTAAGAGAGGCTTTTAAGAATCCGCTAACCGGGAAAGCTTACATTCCCGGTTCAAGCCTTAAGGGGGCCATAAGAACCTCGCTACTCAACTACTTGATTAAGAAGGGCAAGATAGACAAGGAAAAATTTATAGGGGAACTCCAAAGGGCTTTTAATCAGGTTGGCCTTCACTGGCCGGGAGTTTACTCCAGGGAAGAGCTCCCAACAAACTTCGGAGAGCTTGAGAAAGCGCTGAAGAGGATTTTTAACGAGATAGATTCCCACCTCCTCTGTGATTTCCTGACGGCAGTTGATTCCTCTGACTTCGGAAGGGACTTAATGAGGTTTGTAAAAGTTTCCGATTTCTCTCCGACAGGGGAAGTTTCCACTTCAGTCGGAAGGCTCAGAAGAGTAAGCAGAAAGGGTAAGGAAAATGCCTTTGGTTTTGTTGAGTTCGTTGAACCGGGAGCTCTCTTTGAGGGAACCATTACTTTCTACCCTGAATTTATTGAGAAGTACGCAGAGTGTCCCTTAAAGGTTAACCCCCAGCTGGTGGTTAAGGCCCTTAGAAGTGAGTACTCAAAGGTTCTCCGTTGGGAAAGGGATTTTCTGGGGAAATCTCCTCTGCCCTTTACTAAAGAGGAGGTAAAGCTCTACCAGAGGGAGAACTCTCCGCTTGCCCCGATTAAACTCGGTTTTGGAGCCGGAGCTCTCTCTAAAACCTTCTCAGACGCTCCCGAGCTTAGGGTAATAGGAAACAGGCACACGGGAATCAGGCCGGAACCTACCGAAATTTCGGTAATGAGAGGCAGGCCGATGGGCTGGTGTCTTCTGGAGGTCTGCTGATGGAGATTTTAACCAGCGACCAAATTTACGGTAAGATAGAGGAGCTCGTAAAAAGGGCTGAAGTTTCTATCTGGCTCTCTTCAGCTTGGCTTAAAAGTAGCGTTCTTGAGAGGCTTTTTGCTCAGGTTCCGGAAAATACTAAAGACTTAAAAGTTGTTTTAAGGGCTTCAGAGCTTCAGGATTTGCTCATTACCGACGAGAAGGTTTTTGAGATTTTAAGAAAGTGGGAAATCTACCTCCATCCCCGCCTTCACGCGAAGTTTATCCTTGTAGACGGCAGGTACGCCGTTGTCGGCTCTGCCAACTTTACCTATTCGGGGCTTTCAGAGTTCTCAAAGGGGAACGTTGAGGCGGCCGTTTACTACGATGAAACCGATGACCCGGAAGAGGTTGAGAAGCTTAAAAACTATTTCATAGATATAGTAGAGAGTAAAGAGACTTTCAGGGTTGACGGCTCTCTGGTCGGCTTTGCAATGAATCCGGTAAAGTCCCGCTCCTTTGAGTTTGTTGCCCTTGAGGAGGTTAAAGAGCAGGATTATGTAGAAATCAGAGACGGTGATAGAAAACTAATAGGGAGAGTTCTGGAGCTCTACTCCTACGATATGGACTTTTTTGCAAATCCCTTCACCGCCGGGGAGTCTCCCGTTTTCGGCTCTTTGGATACTTTTAAGCTCCTCTTTGCTAAAGGTGAGAATTCCGACTGGAAAAAGGCTGCTGTTTGGGCCTACCTTAACGACAACGGAGCTAAACTTAAGCTTGCGGTTGCAAGTGTTGTAGGTGAATTAAAAGAGGATAAACTTGAGACCTCTCTCTCTCCCGTTTCGGTGGGCTCGCCCGTTTTTAAACTTTCTGAGGATGATATTTCTTCCCTTTTGAGGAAAAACTTCTCGGGCGCAGATATGGTTAGACCGGTGAAAGTTGGGAAGTTGGTGGGGAGCTCCGCCGAGGCCTTTATTGATGCCTCGGAGGTTCTTTCTAAACACCTGTTGGTTTTAGGAACCACCGGCTCGGGTAAGAGCTACTTTACGAAACTCTTCCTCAAGAGGCTGTTGGAGGCCGACCCTGAGGTGAAAGTTTTTATCCTTGACCCCCACGGTGAGTACAGGGAAGGGCTTGGTTCTTCCGCTATTGAGGAGCTCACCGTTGAAGACCTGCTTCTGCCGGTTTTTCCAGAAGAGGTTGAGGAGCTAATAAAGCAGGAGGGAGGGTCCTCCCTGATTTCCGGGAACTCAAAGGAGGCTTCTAAGAACAGGTCTTTAATCTCAAAGGCCGTTAGGCCTTCCCTCGGCCTTACCGCTTTTAGGGAGAAGAGCTTAAGGGAATTGATAAGGGAGTTTTCAGATAGAAACAACGAGAAGGAGGCTCTCCTCTCTTCCCTTTCTGATGTATATGACGGTCAGCCGAACCTTGTCAGAGCTCTTGAGAGAGCTCTCAACTCGGCGAGCAGAGTTGTGATTTTTAACTTTAAAAGGGTTAGTGAGCCCTCTACGAGGGTTAACGTTGCCGGCCTTGTGATGAGGGAGCTCTTTGAGAGGGCCAAGAGGGGAGATATCGGAAAGACCTTCCTCGTTCTTGAGGAGGCCCACAGCTTTGCCCCCGAAAGGGGATTCGGAGATACCTCTGCCGGAAGGGATAACTTGGCCTTGACTATGGCCAGGAAAATAGCCTCCGAGGGGAGGAAGTTTAACTTGGGGCTCGGCGTTATAACGCAGAGGCCGGCTCAGGTAAGTAAGTACGTTCTCTCCCAGACCAACACTCAAGTAATGTTCCGAACAATTAACTCTTCGGACCTTGACGTTATCTCCTCTTTTGTTGAGTATGCAGGTGAGGACGTTGTCTCCCTTCTTCCGTCCCTTCAAACAGGAATGGGAGTTGTCTGCGGAATAGGAACTCCCTTCCCCCTGCTAATTAACGTTGAGTAATTAAAAGCCCCGCCTTCCTGCGGGGCTTTATCTTTTACTGGGCGTAGCTGTGGAGTCCGGGGATAATCAGGTTAACTCCGTAGTAGGTAAAGATAACGCTTAGGAAACCTACAATCGTAAAGTAGGCAAGGGGTTTACCCCTTAAGCCCTTAATGTAGCGGGCGTGGAGGTAGGCGGCGTAAACGAGCCAGGTAATTAGAGACCAGGTTTCCTTCGGGTCCCAAGACCAGTATCCGCCCCAGGCGTACTTAGCCCAAACGGCCCCGAGGATAATTCCGATTGTCAAGAAGACAAATCCCACGGCAACAGACTGGTACATAATTTGTTCCATCGTTTCAACGGAGGGGAAGAGCTTTGCGATTCCTACCTTCTTAATCAGGTAGAGGAATCCGCAGAAGAGGGCCGCAACTACGGCCGATATCCCGAGGTAGTAGACAAAGTTTTCCCTGTAGGCCGAGTAGATGATGAAGAAGAAGATAAACCACGTTGTTATGAAGATAACGGCCCAGTCCTTGGCAGTTGTGTCGTCCCTTTTTACGAAGTAGGCGTAGGCTATTCCCGCGCTTACCGCCGCTGCCGCGTAGCCTATGAAGGTCGTAACGACGTGGAAGAGGAGCCAGTTGCTCTGAAGCGCCGGAACGAGGGGTTGAGCTTCGGAGTTGAAGCCGAGGATTTGGGTTGAGAGCTCCCCGATTAGGGCAAGGGGCATTACGAACATTCCAAAGGCTTTGTTCTTGTACTTCCACTCAAAGAGGAGGTAAATGAGAACCGCCGTCCAGCCGAAGAGCATGAGGGACTCGTACATGTTGGTGAAGGGGGCGTACTTGTAGAAGGCCGTCCAGTCAGAAACCATGTTAACCTTGGCCTTTTCCATTCCCCTTACAATAAAACCGGCTCCCTGAATAACCACTCCCAGCCAGGCAAAGCCGGTTGCAAGTTTTGAAGCCCAGGAGCTCTTACTGAATGTGTAAATCGTGTAGAAGAGGAACGCCAGAAAGTAGGCAACCATTCCTCCGTTAAAGAGCTCTACTGACGTAATCATAGCTCTTCCTCCTTAGGGGTATTCTTGCAGTATGAAGACTTTAAAACCCCTAAGACCTCCTCAAGCTCCTGAGCCAGCCCCTCAGAGCCCTTACTTGAAAGCCCTCCTATAACGAGGCGAACCTTGTCCTCGCCTTTCTTCTCAATTCTGGCCCACACTCTTCTGTGGGGAATGAAGAAGGCAACTACCAGACCGATTATCATTATCGTACTTCCTACCCAAACGACCCAAGTTCCCGGGTCTTTTGCAACTTGAAGCCCGGTGTAGAAGACCGGTTTAAAGTCAACCATTGCAAATACCTTATCTGTTCCGGGAACTTGATAAAAGATGAAGGGTTTTATTACTCCTTCTCTAATTTCTCCGTCCTTTATAAACTCAATTCCGATGTTCATGGTTCTTCCATCAAGGCTCACGATTCTGAGATAGGTTTTAGGAGCCAGTTTTATGGGCTGGCCGAAGGCAACTCCTACAATTCTTTCACTGCTTTTATCCTTTATTTTGAGGAATGCCTCCCCCCGACCGTAGCTCGCCTGGTAGAAGTAGACTCCCTTGTACTTTAGGGGGTCGTTAACCTTTATTTCTCTCCTTAAAACCTCTTTTCCGTTTTCAATTATTGACAGGTCTGATATGTAGGCCTTTGGCATTCCCGAGGGGTAGAAGTCAATTGTGAACTTGTTGCACTTAACGTAGAAGGGGAGTTCTATTACCTTGGGGCCCGAGAAGAAGCTTACCAAGTTGCTCATAGTCCCTTCTGCAAGGTTCATGTAGCCCCTATAACCGAAAATTGCCGTTATCAGCCCCCCTATTAAAACTATTAAAACTCCGAGGTGGACTATGTAAACTCCGAAGCGGGCGTAAACGTTTTTATCCGCAAAAATGTGGACTTCGCTCTCCTCTTCTTTTGAGACTTCTACTTTGTACCTTTTGGCCTTTAAAGCCTCTATCAACTTCTCTTTAACTTCCTGCAGCTTTGCCTGAAGGGTAATTGATGAGGATATCCTGAGGCTCTTCTCCTGCCCCGGTGAGAAGGTTTTTCGGGGCTCCATTGCAACTTTCCAGATTTTCGGAAGCCTCTTTATAGAACAGACAATCAGGTTTACTCCCAAAAGAGTTAGGAGTGCTATGTACCACCAGGAGTGGTAGACGTCGGTAAACCCTAAGAACTTGAGGATTTTGTAGGTGGTCTGGCCGTACTCCATTAGATACTTTTCGGGGTCCTGCTGCTGCTCAATTATCGTTCCAACTATTGAAGTGATGGCCAGGGTCAGGAGGAGGAAGATTGCAAGTTTTACAGAGCTAAAGAAGTCGTACAGTTTCTTGAACATTAGCAGCTCCTTGCTGTCTGTGTTTTCGCACTCTTTGGGCTATTTAATCAAAGGGGCTGTGAGAAGTCAAGTATTTCAAACTCTAACCCTTCTGAGAGCAGGGGCGAGAAGGGCTCAGGATAAACTATTTCGCATCTTAGAAAAGTAAAAACTGCCCTCTTTCCGTACTCCTCAATCCTCAGTACTTTAGCCCCGCTGCTCGTGATTAAAGGTAGGAGCTCCCTGACAGAGACCTCCCCTCCGTGCCCGTAGTAGATGGCCTTTAGCTCCTCTACCACAGAGAGAGAGGTATTTGTGCTGAGGCCGTCGGTTCCGATGGCAAGTTTTTCGTAGCCAAGGAGCTCCTTTAAAGGGGGCTTCCCGACCTTCAGGTGGGCATTACTCCGGGGGCAGAGGACAATCCCGGCATTTGTCTTCGTTAACTCCTCAAGCTCTCTTTTTGTTAGGTTTGTACAGTGGACTGCTATAAGGAGCTCGCTCAGAGCTCCCGCCCTTTTGAGGTACTCGGTTAGGCTTTCGGTGCAGGGGGCGGGATATCTCTTCCTTCCGATTAAGGGATAAACCTCCTCCTCAAACCGATTTTTCTGGCAGGCGATTAACTTCCTCTCCTCTGCAGTCTCCCCTAAGTGAATTTGAAAGGGTTTTTCCCTTTTTGTGCTCTCCCGGGCAATTGCCTTTAAGGCCTCAAAGGAGACCGAGTAAGGGGCGTGGGCCGAGACGGGGAAGTTAAACTCCTGCGGGTTAAACTCTTTCCCTATAAACTCCCTGAAGGCGATTACTTTTAAATCTGTTTTAAAGTCGGGCGAAACCCCGAAGGAGGAGATATCACCAATGTAGTAAACCCCTGCTCCCCTTGAGAGTTTAAGCCCCTTCTCTACCGCCCCTTTAACCTCCTCCAGCGAAAAGGATGCCCTTTTGCCGATTACAAAGAGGAGCCACTGGAAGAAGTCCTTAAAGCTCTCGGGAGCAAAGGGGAGGTTTGAGAGCTCTAAGTGGGTGTGGGCGTTAACGAAGGGCGGGTAGAGAATTCCCTTAAGCTGCAGGGTTCTGCCGAATTCCCCTTCCGGCTTTTTCCTTGAAATTTCTCTTACTTTCCCCTTCTCTACTACGACCCAGCCCTTCTTAATCGGCTCAAGGTTTACCGGTTCAACTACCCAGTCTGCCCCGATTAAGAGCCTCACTCCTCCTCCTTAACGGTAAAGCCCTTTACGAAGGCCACCGCCTCCTCTCTGGTTTTAATCTTCCCGATTGCCTGGAGTTCCAACATCTTCTCCTTTATCCTTCCCACCCACCTGTTGGGCCTCTCAAAGCCTTTAATCTCCATAATTTCCTCTCCTGTTAAGAGGGGTTTTAAGTCCTTTAGCCTCTCCCTGTAGAAGGAGACGAGGTAAACGATAAAGTCAAGGTAATCGCCGATGCTCCTCTCCATCTCTTCAGAGGTTGCCATGTAGTCTGCAACGCTAACGGTAAGGGTGTGGAAGCCGTAGCCCTTACAGTCCCTGAAGAAGCGGTAAACGGCCTTTTCGCTCAGCTTCTTTTCCTTAAAGAGCTCGTAGAGGAAAAAGGGACGAAGGTGGTTCCTTACAACGTAGTAGGCGATTTTCCCCCACTCCCTGCCAAAGCCCAGTCTAATCAGGGCGTCTCGGGCTATGGGAGCCCCTACCTTATCGTGGCCGTAGAAGGTTAACCTCCCCTCTCTCTCCTTTGCCGTTAGGGGCTTTCCAACGTCGTGGTAGAGGGCAGTCAGCTTTAAGGCCTGAGCGTCCCTTAAAACCGCCTCTGAAAACTCCTTTAGGTAAGAGGGGCTTTCGGGAATTGCAAACTTTTCGGCAAACTCAACGGTTCTTAAAGTGTGCTCAAGGAGGTCAAACTGGTGGAGGCCTCCTGGAGGTATCTCCTCAATACCCTTTAGCTCTTTAAAAACAGGGAAGAAGGCCTTTAACTGAACCATCTCCCTTAAGGCCGGAGAGAACCTGTCGGCCTTTAAGAGTTTCAGGAGTTCCTCCTTTATCCTCTCCTCGGGAATTTCTTGAAGGAGCGGAGCAGAAAGGGGAGCAAGCTCAAGGAATTTCTCCGAATATTCAAAGTCAAGCAGGTTTTTCAGCCTTATTCCCCTTAAAACCCTCAAGGGGTCGTCTTTGAGGGAGCTCCCGCTTACCGGCCTTATAACTCCCCTTATCAGGTCTTCGTACCCTCCCGTAGGGTCAATGAGGAGGACGTCGTCGTTAAAGGGAAGAATTAACTCCCTCAGGTTAACGGCAATTGCGTTAATCGTAAAGTCCCTCTTCTTAAGGTCCTCCTCTATCCTCTCCCCCTCCATAGTTGAAAAGTCAAATCGGCTTCCTCCGGAGACGAAAGAGAGGACCTCCTTTGTCTTCTTTATCTTAAAGCCCCTGCTTCCGAAAACCTTTTCAAGGCAGGAGATTTCCTCGTCAGCCAGCTTCCTTACCACAAAGTCAACGTCAAGGTAGTCCTTCTTTACCCTCAGGAGCCTGTCCCTTACGAAGCCCCCTACTAAGTAGGCCTCTTCCTCAAGGCACTCTGCCGCCTTTTCAACTTTCGGGTGGTAAAAGGTGAGCTTGTGGACTCTCTTTTCCATAATTTTCTCCCTGAAACCTGTGAAAGTGGAGGCAAGTTGGAAGCTATTATAAAGGCTGAGAATTTGGTCAAGGTTTACAGAACCGAAAGCGAAGAGGTCGTTGCCCTTAAGGGAGTTAACCTTGAGCTTTCTAAAGGGGAGTTCTCCCTTCTGATGGGGGCCTCGGGCTCGGGAAAGTCAACTCTCCTTCACCTTCTCGGAGGCCTTGACAAACCCACCAGAGGGAGAGTTCTCTACAAGGGAAGGGACTTAAACACATTTTCCCCCAAGGAGCTTGCCCTTTTCAGAAACAAAAAGGTCGGCTTTGTCTTTCAGTTTCACTACCTTATAAACGAGCTTACTCTTCTTGAAAACGTTATGGCTCCGGCTTTAATCGGGGGAGCTCCTTACGAGGAGGCCGAAAAGAGGGCTGGAGAACTGTTGAAAAGGGTAGGGCTGGGGCATAGATTATCTCACAAACCGTTTGAGGTTTCAGGAGGAGAGAAGCAACGGGCGGCAGTTGCCAGAGCTCTCATAAACTCCCCTGAAGTTGTCTTAGCAGACGAACCCACCGGAAACCTTGACTCCCAGACTGCCCACTCGGTCGTCTCCCTGATGAAGGAGCTCAACGCCGAGCTCGGTACGGCCTTCCTGATAGCCACCCACAACAGAGAGTTGGAAACTTACGCCGCTCGCATATACTTTATTAGAGACGGCGTTGTAGTAAATGCTTAAACCCAATTGAAGGAGCGTGTATGTTTGAAAGGTTTACAAGCAAAGCAAGGCAAATCATCATCAAGGCCAAGGAACAGGCCGTAAATTTAAGGTGTGAGAAATTGGGAACCGAGCACATTCTCCTTGCCCTCTTAAGGGAAGATGAGATTACAAATCAGATACTGGCCAAGTACAACATCTCAAAGACCAGAATTCAGGACATAATTGTAAATCAGATCCAGCCCGTTCCCTTTGAAGTTGACATAAACACAATCAACTTCTCAACTGAGGCAAGGCGGGTTCTTGAGCACGCCCTTGAGGAGTCAAAAATCCTCGGCCACGCCTACGTCGGCCCCGAGCACCTCTTTATTGCCCTTGCAAAGGAAAAGCTGGGGCTTGCCGGGAGAATTTTGAGGAGCTACGGCCTTGACCACTACACTTTAAGGCGCGAGGTCTCCAACCTCCTTAAGGGAATAAGCAAGGAGAGAAAGAGCTCCAAGCGCTCCTCAACTCCCAACCTTGACAAGTTCGGAAGAGACTTAACTGCCCTTGCTCAGGAGGGTAAACTTGACCCGGTAATCGGAAGGGAGAAGGAGATTGAGAGAGTTACCCACATCCTCGCAAGGCGCAGGAAGAACAACCCCGTTTTAATCGGAGAGCCGGGAGTAGGTAAGACTGCAATAGTTGAGGGCCTCGCAATAAGGATTGCCAAGGGCGAGGTTCCTGAAAAGTTAAAGGATAAGAGGATTGTCTCTCTTGATATGGCCTCACTTATTGCGGGAACCAAGTACAGGGGACAGTTTGAGGAGAGGTTAAAGGCGATAGTTAAGGAGCTTGAGAACAACAAGGACGTAATCCTCTTTATTGACGAAATCCACACCCTCGTCGGTGCAGGTGCGGCCGAGGGCAGTATGGACGCTTCAAACATTTTAAAACCCTCACTCTCAAGGGGCGAAATTCAGGTAATCGGCGCCACCACGATAGACGAGTACAGGAAGTACATTGAGAAGGACGGAGCCCTTGAGAGGAGGTTCCAACCTGTAATGGTTGAGGAGCCTTCGGTTGAGGACGCAATTGAGATTTTGAAGGGGCTAAAGAGTAAGTTTGAGGAGTTTCACAACGTCGTTATTACAGACGAGGCAATTGAGAGGGCAGTAAAGCTCTCCGTCCGCTACATAAACGACAGGAAGCTCCCCGATAAGGCCATAGACATAATTGACGAAGCCGGAGCAAAGGCCCAGCTTCAGGCCACGAAGAAGGACGACAGAGTAAGGGAGCTTGAGAGGAAAATTGAAGAGGTCAGGGCTATGAAAGAGGAGGCCCTGGCCATGGCTGAGTACGAAAGGGCTCACCAGTACAAGCAGCAGGAGCTCCGCCTCATGACAGAGCTTGAGGAGGTTAAGAGGGAGCTCTCGCTGAAGGCCAAGGAAGAGAAAATCGTAATTGACGAGAAGAAGGTTGAGGAAATCGTTGCCATCTGGACCGGAATTCCCGTCCAGCAGCTCCACGAGAAAGAGGCCGAGAAGTTAAAGAGGCTTGAAGAGGAACTCCACAGGAGAGTTGTCGGCCAAGAGGAGGCCGTCAGAGCCGTTGCGAGAGCGATTAAGCGCTCAAGGCTCGGAATTCGCGCAAGCGCCAACAGGCCTATAGGTAGCTTCCTCTTCCTCGGGCCTACCGGCGTAGGTAAAACCGAGCTTGCCAAAGCCCTTGCAGAGTACCTCTTCGGCGATGAGAAAGCCCTAATCAGGATAGACATGTCCGAGTACATGGAAAAGCACACGGTTTCAAGGCTAATAGGTGCACCTCCGGGGTACGTCGGCTACGAGGAGGGCGGACAGCTTACCGAGGCAGTAAGGCGCAAGCCCTACTCCGTAATTCTCCTTGACGAGATTGAGAAGGCTCACCCCGACGTCCTCAACATTCTCCTCCAGATAATGGAGGACGGAAGGTTAACCGACGGCCTCGGAAGGACGGTCTCCTTTACAAATACAATCCTCATAATGACCAGCAACCTCGGTGCAAAGCACCTTATTTCAAGCCAGAAGGGGCTCGGCTTTGAGGTTGCCGACGGCAGGGAAGAGGAGCGCTCCTTTGAGCGTATGAAAGAGTTTGTTATGGAAGAGGTTAAGAGGTTCTTTAAGCCCGAGTTCATCAACAGGCTTGACGGAATAATCGTCTTCCACCCGCTAACTAAAGAAGACGTCAAAGAGATTGTCCGCAAACAGGTTGAAAGGCTCAACGAGGAGCTCAAAGAGAAAGGCCTCAAGGTTCACGTTACAAACAGGTTCGTTGAGTACGTTGTTGATAAGGAGTTTAAGAAGGAGTACGGTGCAAGGACAATTAGGAGGGCTCTCCAGAGTCTCATAGAGGATAGGCTTACAGACGAAATCCTTATGGGAAGGTTCACCGAAGGGGGCGAGGTCGTCTTTGACGTCACCCCCAAGGGGAGGATTTCTGTAAGGGAGAAGAAGAAGAGGAAGAAAGAGAAGGAAACAACCGGGGTGTAGATGAGAAGGTTCAAGATAGATAGGGTCAAGAACGGCGAGGCTTACCTGCGGGGGCAGGAGGCCCGCCACGCCCTTAAAGTTCTGAGGCTAAAAAAGGGAGATGAAATAATCGTCTTTGACGGAGAGGGGAAGGAGTACCTGGCGGTGATTTCCGCCGCCTCTCCGACCTCCGTTAAGCTCAAAATCCTTGAGGAGACTAACGTAAACAGGGATAGCCCCTTAAACTCAACCCTCTACATGGGGATAACCAACAAAATCCAAAAACTTGAGCTTGCAATTCAGAAAACGACGGAACTCGGCGTAACCAGAATTGTTCCCGTAGTCTGCCGCCGCTCCTCAACGGCCCAGCTGGTTAGGAACTGGGAGGGGAAGTTAAGAAGGTGGCGGGAGATTGCGGTAAATGCCTCAAAACAGTGCGGCAGAACGGTTATACCCGAGATAGCAGAGCCGGTAAGGATTGAGGAGATTGAGGATAGCTCGGAGCTCTCATTCGTCCTCTGGGAAAAGGGCGGAAAGTCCTTTAAAGACTATCAGGGTTATTCTGCCTCTTCCGTTTCCTTCTTAGTAGGCCCCGAAGGAGGCCTTGAAAAAGAGGAGATTGAGATTTTGAAGGATAAGGGCTTTAAACCGATTTACCTCGGAAAGAGAATTCTGAGGGCCGAAACAGCCGCAATTGCCGGTATGACCTTAATCCAGTTTATCTGGGGAGATTTGGGGTAATGGAAGTTCTGGCCGAAAGAGTTATTAACGGTGTGGTTTTAAAGGCCGTCCACGGCGACATTACCGAAGAGGAAACCGATGCAATAGTTAACGCCGCAAACTCCCTCTTAAAACACGGCGGGGGTGTTGCAGGAGCGATAGTTAAAAAGGGCGGCTGGATTATTCAGGATGAGAGCGACAGAATAGTTGAAGAGAGAGGCCCCGTTCCGGTCGGAGGTGCA
Organism: Desulfurobacteriaceae bacterium; assembly: GCA_027068415.1. Taxonomy (GTDB): domain Bacteria; phylum Aquificota; class Aquificia; order Desulfurobacteriales; family Desulfurobacteriaceae; genus Thermovibrio. The sequence continues at coordinate 118,869 of JAMOTD010000017.1, forward strand.
GTCTATACGACGGCGGGGAATTTAAAGGCAAAGTACGTAATCCACGCAGTAGGTCCAATCTGGGGCGAGGGAGACGAGGAGAGAAAGTTAAGGAATGCCGTCCGCTCGGCCGTGAAGCTTGCCGACGAGCTGGGGCTTAAATCCGTTGCCCTTCCTGCAATCAGCACCGGAATTTTCGGCTACCCGAAGAGAAAAGGGGTAAGGGTAATAGTTGACGAAGTTGTCAGGTACTTAAAGGAGAACCCGAGTACTTCCCTGAAAGAAATCCACTTTACCGCAATAGACCGGGAAACTGCGGAGTTCTTCAGAAAAAGTCTGTGCCTATTCCATGAAGGGAGGTATGATGGAAAAGATAAAGAAAATACTTAACTCTAGGGGTATTAAATTTTTAAATAAGGGCATATTTGCACAGGAAGTTATAGAAGACTTGGAAGGTTCTATATATGAGAAGGAAACTAAAAAAGGAAAAAGATTTTATACTAAATGCTTTATTAGAAATGCTTTATTAGAGGTAGAGAAATCCAATTAAAACCTGAAGAAGTTATTAGACAGTTATTCTTGAGAAAACTTGTGTGGGACTATGGATATCCTAAGGAACTAATAAAAGTAGAGTATCCTGTTCACTTTGGAAGAGAGATTAAAAAAGCTGATATTGTGGTTGAAAATCCTAAAAATCCTACTTATGCTTACATAATTGTAGAAACTAAAAAACCCACGCTAAAGGAAGGTAAAGAACAACTTAAGAGTTATACCAACGCAACAGGGGCACCTATAGCAGTATGGACTAATGGTGAACGGATAGAAGTTTTTCACAGGAAAGACCCTAATTATTTTGAGAACATACCAGACTTACCTAAATACGGACAAAGTTTAAGAGAGCTTCTACAGGAGAAGTTCACAATAGAAGACCTTAAAAGAGTTGATAAGCTAACTAATGAAAAGATTTCATTAAAAGAAATAATCCTTGATTTAGAAGATGAGGTTCTGGCCAATGCTGGTGTTGATGTTTTTGAAGAGGTTTTGAAACTTATCTTTGCAAAACTTTATGATGAACTTCAAAGCTTTAGAAATCCAAGGAGACCTTTGGAGTTTAGAAATTACGGTGAAAGCGATCCAGAACTAAAGGAAAAGATACAAAGACTTTTTGACGAAGCTAAAAGGAAGTGGGAAGGTATTTTTCCCGATGATGCAAAAATAGAATTATCCCCTTCTCATTTAGCAGTATGCGTTGGCTCTCTTCAAGATGTAAAAATTTTCAATACTAATTTGGATGTAATAGATGATGCTTTTGAATATTTGGTAAATAAAACGAGTAAGGGAGAAAAGGGACAGTATTTCACTCCCCGTTATGTGATTGATATGGTTGTGAAAATGCTTAATCCTACTGAGAATGAATACATAATAGACCCTGCTTGTGGAAGCTTTGGATTTCCAATCCATGTAGTTTTCAAAGTTTGGAAGGATATTTACGAGAAAAATGGTTTAGACTCTAAAGATTTATTAACTGCAGAGGAGAAAATACCTGAAGCTATAGACTACGTAAGAGAAAAGGTTTTCGGTATAGATTTTGACGAAAAAGTTGTGAGAGTAGCCAAACTTCTAAATCTTATTGCGGGAGATGGACACTCCAATGTCATAAGGCTTAACAGTTTAGATTATGAACAATGGAAGGAATGGATAGACGATGAGGATTGGAGAGATAAATACTACGAAGGTTGGAAAAAATTAAAGAAACTTTTAAAGGATAAAAGATTTTATAGGGACTTTAACTTTGATATTGTTATGACAAATCCTCCTTTTGCAGGAGATATAAAAGAATCACGGATAATCCATAAATATGAATTGGCGCAAAAATTTAATAAAAAATGCGAACCGACAGGGAAATACCCTAAAAAAATAAGCAGAGACATTCTTTTCATTGAGAGAGCTTTACAATTCCTAAAACCAGGCGGAAGGTTAGCTATAGTTCTTCCTCAAGGGAGATTAAATAACGCTTCCGATAGATGTTTAAGAGAATGGATTTCTAAACACGCAAGGATTATAGCGGTTATTGGACTTCATCAGAATGTTTTTAAACCCCATACGGGAACTAAAACAAGCGTTTTAATACTCCAAAAGTGGGATGATAAACTTTGTCCCTATAAGGAAGACTATCCGATATTTTTCGCCACAATGCAAGAACCGAGTAAAGACAGTAGCGGAGAAAAGATTTATGTCAAATATAAAGATTTCCTAAAGTGGGAGGAAGAAGGGAAAATACCACCTCTACCTGAGGATTTCAAAGAAATTGCTAAGAAAAACCCCGAAGAAAAGGTTTTAGATAATCACGGCCATTTGATAGTTAAGCATGACCTATTCTCCGTTCAGACTTGGCATCCCGAAGTTAAAACTCCCGAAGGTATAGCAGAGGCCTTTTTGGAATTTGCCAAAAAGGAAGGTTTAAGTTTTGTAAAAAAAAACTTAACTCCTTTTAATAAAGGGAAATATAAGCGTTTAATGGATAGATTGGAAGCGGTAGAACTTAAACTTAGTGAAATTAGAGAGGATAATCCGGATTTTAGGATAAATTCTGAGTTTTTTAGAAAGAAATACTTGCGAAATTTATTTCTCCTTACTTCTTTACCACACAAAAGGTTAAAGGATTTAAGAAAAACTAATAAACGGTTCAAACAACCAATTTATGATGAAGGCGGAAACTTAAGAATAGTAAATAGTCAACACTTAAGGAATCACTTTATAGACTTTGAATCAACAAGAAAGGGATTTAGTGAGGAAATCGTTCCTTATAAAGCTATTTTAATTAATTCTACGGGTGTAGGAACTTTGGGAAGAGTTCATTTGAATTATGCAGAATTTCCTTTTACTGTAGATAGTCATATTACAGTGATTACTACAAAAAGGGAATTAAATCCCTACTATTTAATGAGTTTTCTACAATCGCAGTACGGTCAGGACTTAATCAATAGATATTATAGTGGAAGTTCAGGACAAATAGAAATATATCCTAAAAATTTTGATATTTTTCCTATTCCTCTTTTATCCCCTAAATTCCAAAATTTTATAGAGGAAGTGGTAAAAACAGCTCATCAAAAGTTAGAAAAAAGCAAGAAACTTTACAAGGAAGCAGAAGAAATATTACTTCAAGAGCTGGATTTAAAGAATTTTAGACCCACAAACAGGAACTATAACATTGTTTCCTCTAAAAGTGCCTTTTTAAACGGTCGCCTTGATGCGGAATATTATTTGCCTAAGTACGAACAACTTATTAAGCATTTACAAAAATTTGAATTGGAGCCTTTGAAGGAGATAGTTGTTGTTAAAAAATCTATAGAACCTGGTTCTAAATATTATCAAGACTCGGGAATACCTTTTATCCGTGTAGCGGATTTTTCCAAATACGGAATAGATACTCCAAAGGTATATTTACCTGAAGATTTCCTAACAGAGGAAGAGATTGAGAAGCTTAAACCAAAGAAAGGAACAATTCTTTTATCTAAAGATGGAACAGTGGGCATAGCTTATGTAGTTAAGTATCCAGAGGAAGAGCAAGTAATAACTTCCAATGCCATACTTCACTTGAAAATTAAACAATCAAAAGAGAAAGAATATACTCCTGAATATATAGCGTTTGTTTTAAATTCTCTTGTGGGTCAGCTTCAGGCAGAGAGAGATACTGGGGGAAGTCTAATACAACATTGGCGTATAGAAGATGTAGGTAAAGTTTTAATTCCTAAAATAAATAAGGATAAGCGAGAGGCTTTAGAGCTACTCTTAGAAGAAGTTTTTAAACTTAGAAAGGAAAGTAAGCTTCTGCTACAAAAAGCATCAGAATTAGTAACCAGAGCTATTGAAATGGGGGAAGATATGGTTTTTCCCTCGTTAACTACAATTTAAGTATTCCAGAACCCTTTTGTAGCCTGTAGGGAGCTCCACCTCAAACTCCATCCTCTTGCCGGTTCTCGGGTGGTTAAAGGCGAGGTAGTAGGCGCAAAGGGCGTGCATTCCCATCTCGTCTATCAGCTTCCTTAAAGTTTCGTCCTCTATCCTGCTTGGTTTGTAGCCGTAGGTTCTGTCTCCGAGTAGCGGGTGGCCGAGGTTTGACATGTGAACCCTTATCTGGTGGGTTCTGCCGGTTTCAAGTTTACACTTTATCTCTGCCACGTTGTGCTCGGGGAACTTCTCAATAACCCAGTAGTTTGTTATGGCCTCCTTAGGGCTTGTAGTGTTTGGGGAGAACTTCTTCCTGTCAAACCTGTCCCTTCCTATTGGAAGAACTATTCTGTCGTAGTCTTTCTTCGGGATTCCGTAGATTAGAGCTCTGTAAAATCTACCAACTGTTCTGTTCTTAAACTGCTCAATCAAAGACTGCTGGGCAAGGTCGTTCTTTGCAACTACTAAAAGGCCTGCAGTATCCTTGTCTATTCTGTGGACTATTCCAGGCCGCAGTGCCCCTCCGATTCCTCCCAAGTCCTTACAGTGGTAGAGGAGGGCATTAACCAAAGTTCCGGAGTAGTGGCCGGGTGCCGGGTGAACTACCATTCCTGCAGGTTTATTTATGACAATAACGTCCCTATCTTCGTAAACTACGTCTAAGGGAATGTTCTCCGGCTTAACCTCTATAGGCTCAGGTTCAGGGATTTCAAACTCTACAACCTGTCCTTCCTTTACTTTCTGGGATGGTTTTTTAACTACCTTTCCGTCAACTTTAACAAGTCCCTCTTCAATTATCCCCTTTGCCTGAGAGCGGGAGAGCTCACTTACCTCGCTTATGAACTGGTCAAGCCTCTTCTTTGAGTGTTCTTTTTCAACGACTACTTTTTCCATTCTACTCCCTTTAAGCTCTCCTTTAGCCTTGCAAGGAGCATTAAGGCCTCTAAGGGTGTGGTGGTTGAAATCTCTATCTTCTCAATCTCGCTCAGGACTCTTTCAACTTCGGGAGGGATAACCTCAACTCTCTCTACCCTGTACTCAACTTCCCTCTCTGCGGCCGAAAAGAGGGGGAGCTCCCGCTCTTTCCTTCCCTCAAGCTCGGCCAAAATCTCCTTTGCCCTCTCAACAACCTCCTTAGGAAGGCCTGCAAGCTCTGCGACGTGGACTCCGTAGGACTTCTCCGAGGCTCCCGGAACAATCCTGTGGGTAAAGACGACGTGGCCGTCAACCTCCTTGACTTCGGCGTGGTAGTTCTTAACTCCCCTTACCTTCCCCTCAAGCTCGGTTAACTCGTGGTAGTGGGTAGCAAAGAGAGTCTTTGCCCCGATTTTCCCGCTGATGAACTCAACAACCGCCCTTGCTATGCTCATTCCGTCGTAGGTGCTCGTTCCCCTTCCGATTTCGTCAAGGATTACAAGGCTCTTGGGGGTGGCGTTTTTAAGGATATTGGCAGTTTCAACCATCTCCATCATAAAGGTTGAAAGGCCTCTGCTCAGGTTGTCTGCCGCTCCTACCCTCGTGAAAATCCTGTCTGCAACGGAGATTTTCGCCCTCCTTGCCGGAACGAATGAGCCCATTTGGGCCATGAGGGTAATCAGGGCGGTCTGCCTTAAGTAAACCGATTTACCTCCCATGTTTGGGCCTGTGATTATGAGGATAAATTCCTCAGGAGTCAGTCTTGTGTCGTTGGGAATGAAATCCTCCTCAAGGATTTTCTCAAGGACGGGGTGTCTTCCCTCCTCTATTACCGTCTCGTAGCCCTCGTGGACCTGAGGTCTGGTGTATCTCCTTTCAACTGCAACCTTTGCAAGGGACTGAAGGACGTCAAGTTGGGCTATCCTCTCGGCCGTCTTTGAAATCCTCCCTGCGTGGCTTGAGATGAAGCTCCTGAGCTGACAGAAAAGCTGGTACTCAATCTTCTCAATTCTCTCCTTTGCAGAGAGGACTTTCTCCTCAAACTCCTTGAGCTCCGGGGTTATGAAGCGCTCGGCGTTTACGAGGGTCTGCTTCCTTATGTAATTTTCGGGAACGAGGTGGAGGTTCGGCTTTGAGACCTCTATGTAGTAGCCGAAGACGTTGTTGTATCCCACTTTCAGGCTTGCTATTCCCGTTCTTTTTCTTTCTCTCTCTTCAATTTCCTTTATGATTTTCTCTGCCTCGTTCTTTACCCTTCTCAGCTTGTCAAGTTCGGGATGGACGCCCTCTTTAATCAATCCTCCCTCTTTTGGGGAGAAGGGCGGGTTTTCAACCAATACCCTTTCAATTTCGCAGTAAACGTCCTCAAGGGCATCAAAGCCTTCTGAGAGCTCCCTTAGAAGGGGTGATGAGAACTCGCTTAAGAGCTCCTTTATTTTGGGAAGGTTTTTGAGAGAGCTCCTCAGTGAGGCAATCTCTTTCGGGTTGGCCATTCCGGAAGTTATTTTCGTTAAGAGCCTCTCTACGTCGTAAACTCTTGAGAGGGTTTCCCTCAACTCGTCTGCAATCAGAAAGCTCTCTGAGAGCTCCTCAACTGCCGAAAGCCTCTTTTCAATCTCCTTTACATTTTTAAGTGGGTGGAGGAGCCAGAACTTTAAGAGCCTGCGCCCCATTCCCGTTTTCGTCCTGTTTAAGACGTTAAAGAGAGTTGCTCCGGCCATTTTCTCGTTTATGGGCTCAAGGAGTTCTAAATTCCTCTGGGTCTGAGGGTCAACGTAGGCGTAATCCCAGCCCCTATACTCCTTGGGCTCTTTTAACTTGGGAACGAACTCCTTCTGGGTCTCCCTTACAAACTCCCTTAAGGCCTCAAGGGCACCCTCTTTAAAGAGCTCCTCCCTCTTTTCAATAACGGCCTCAGGTAGGATAGTCTTTAACTTCCTCTCGTCAAACTTTTCTGGAACGAGGATTTCTTTAGGTTTAAATTTTGATAGGAGGCTCTTTAGCTCTTCCCAGCTTGCTTTTGCGTGGTAGAGGTCTCCCGACGATATTTCCGCCCAGGCTACCTGATAGCTTTTACCTTCTGGCTTAATTGCCATCAGGAAGCGGTCTTCGCTCTCGTCTTCAAAGTATGTTCCGGGCGTTACTACCCTTACTACTCCCCTTTCAACAACCTTCTTTCCGGGCTTGGGCTCCTCAAGTTGCTCGCATATTGCAACCTTGTAGCCCTTCCTGACCAGCTTGGGGAGGTAGCTCTCAAGGGCGTGGTATGGAATTCCGCACATGGGAGCTCTCTCCCCGCCCTTACCGAAGGAGCGGGAGGTAAGGGCAATCTCAAGCTCCCTTGAGGCTATTTCTGCGTCCTCAAAGAACATTTCGTAAAAGTCGCCCATTCTGAACATTAAGATTGCGTCCTTATACCTCTTTTTAAACTCAAGGTACTGCTTAAGGGCCGGCGTTATCTTCTTTGACAACCTCTCCTCCTGACTCAATTTCCTCGCAAACCAGGTATTCCTCGCTCAGCCACTTGTGGAGGTCTGCCAGTTTACACTCTTCACAGCAAAAGGGCCTGAAGGGATTTCCTTCCCAAAAAGCTTCCTTTCCACAGTGGGGGCATTTAATTTTCTTCCTCATAGAATCTCCCTATGTCATTTTCCATAAAATTAGGAAATTTCCGGTTGGCTTCAAAAGTTTTGAGAAACTGCAATTAAAGAGGAGTATATTATAGAGGTCACAATAGTCTATGGCTTGGGAGGTGAAAATGAAAGTTGCAGTTCCTTTAAAGAGCGATTCCGGACTTGATTCTCCTATATGTGAGCACTTTGGTAGAGCTCCCTACTTTGCTTTGGTTACTCTTAAAGACGGGGAAGTTGACGTTAATATATTTGAAAATCCCGTAGTTGAGCACGCTGCAGGAGCAATTCCTCAAATGCTTGCAGAGCGTGGCGTGAATAAAGTTATAGCTACAAGGATGGGAGAAAAGGCGAGAGTTTTCTTTAAACAGCTGGGTATAGATGTAGCAATCGGAATTACGGGAACGCTGAGGGATGTTTTAGAAATCTTAAAGAAAGAGAATTAATACAGCTTTTGTGGTAATCAGTGTGTTAAACCCTCCTGTACTTCTTGACACTTCTAAAGATGAGGCCTATATTTCCTACCAGCGCTTAAGCGGGAGTGGCGGAATCGGCAGACGCGCCGTCTTGAGGGGGCGGTGCCCTTACGGGCGTGCGGGTTCAAATCCCGCCTCCCGCACCACTTTAATCCTCTTCCCCCCTTACAAGTCTCTTCAACTTTTCAGCCTGTTCCTTCGTCCCGATAATAATCAGCTTATCCCCTTCTAAGACCATCGTTGAGGAAGTAGGGTTCAGAATAAATGAGCCGTCCTCTCTCCTTATTCCTATTACGATAACTCCAGTCTTTTTGGGTATATTAAGCTCTCTGAGGAGTTTCCCGTGGAAGGGGCTACCTTTCGGAACCTCAACCTCCTCAAGCCTTAAATCAATCTCCCCGTGGTGGGTTACTATGTCAAGAAATGAGACTACGCTGGGCCTTATTGCTAAGGAGGCCATTCTCAGCCCCCCTATAACGTTTGGGAGGATTACCTCTGTTGCTCCCGCCCTTTTTAGCTTTATCACGTTCTCCTCTCTGTTTGCCCTCGTGACTATCCTGAGCCTCGGGTTGAGGTTCTTTGCCGAGAGGGTTATAAAGAGGTTGTCTGCGTCGTCGGCCGTTGCAACTATGAGGTTTGCTGCAGACTTCACTCCCGCCTTTATGAGGGTTTCGTCCTGGGTTGCGTCTCCGTGAATGTAAATCAGGTTGGGGTACTTCTCTCTGGCCTCCTCAATCTTCTCCTCGCTCTTCTCAATTACGACGAACGGAACTTTCTCCTTTGCAAGCTCTTTAACTGCCGCTTGCCCCGTTCTTCCCAGGCCGCAGACTATCGTGTGGTTTTTCAGTTTCGCCACCATTTTCTCCATCCTCTTGGTAGTAAAGATTTTCTGGAGCTCCCCCTCAAAAATCATTGAAGCCACGCTTGAAGCTCCGTAGGCGAAGACCGCAAAGGCCACCACGATGATTAACATCGTGAAAATCTTGCCCGGGGTTGTTAAAGGATGAACCTCCCCGTAGCCTACAGTTGAGATTGTTATAATTGTGTGCCAGAGGGAGTCAAGCCAGCTCCAGCCCTCAATCAGCTTTATTCCGACGGTTGAAATCAGAACTAAAAGGATGAGAATTGTTAGAATAAAGACAAACCGTTTGACTGTTGTTCCGTAGGCTACCATTTTTCCTCTCCACATTGATTTTTACAGGAGTTTAGGGTGAAGTTCAAGTTCTTTTTCGTCGGTAAAATCCCCAGTAAAGCCAATTACAAAAAGATTTCCCACAGGAGGGTTAACGGGGAGCTTAAGCCCTTTATCATGAATAATCCTCAGGTTCTCTCCTCTCAGAGGGAGGCCCTCTACCAGCTCCACGTTCAGAAGCTTGCCTACGGCCTTGAGAACTTCCCGATAACCGAGCCGGTGAAGGTCTCCCTTACCTTTTACCTTTCGGGAAGGGTGAAGCAGAGGGACATTGACAACGCCGAGAAGTTCGTGGGAGACATCTTAGAAAAGGGGGAAGTCTTAAAGAGAGACTCTCTGATTTACCAGAAAGAGAAGGTTGAGAAGAGGTTGGGGATAAAGGGATTTGACGAAATTGTTGAGATAGACATTGAGGTAATTCCGGAAGAGGTAAGGCTTGAGCTTGAAAGGGGAAAGCCTGCATTTCCCCCCGAGTTTTACGAGTTTTTAAAGAAGATGAAGATGGAGCTCCCTGAAAAAGGGTAGGATAGAGGGCTTGTAAGTTGAAAATTGGTTAAGTAAAGGGCGGGAGAGAGGAGATGAAGGTAGAGGTAGAGGTAAAAGTTCCCTTAGAAAGCTCTTTAGAGGAGAAGTTGGCAGAGCTCGGGATAGCCGAGTTTGAGGTAGTGAGGGAGTCTATTGACGCCCGGAAGAAGCCGATTTTCGTCTATAAGGTTGTGGCGGAGCTCCCCGATGAAAAGGCAAGGGAGCTCATAGAGAAGGGGGTTGCGAGGGAGTACAGGGAGGTTGAGGAGCTCCAGATTCCGAAAGTTCCGGTTAAAAAGAGGGTTCTCGTTGTTGGGAGCGGGCCGGCAGGCCTCTTTGCGGCCCTCACCCTTGCACAGGCCGGCC
>JAMOTD010000018.1 GCA_027068415.1 Desulfurobacteriaceae bacterium
ACCCTTACCTTCCTTTTTGCCGGATTTGCGGTAATGTTCGGAGCTTACCCCCTTGCAGTTCCCTCAAGCCTCGGACTTGAGCACTCAATTACGATTTACAACGGTGCTTCAAGCCAGCTTACGCTCACCGTTATGCTTGTAGCGGCAATCATCTTCACACCGATTGTTATTGCTTACCAGGCATGGGTTTACAAGATGTTCCTCTTCAAGATTTCCCCCGAGTCAATCAAGAGGGAGCTTGAAGAGGCGGCAGAACACTAAAGGGGAGGTAGAGAGCAATGTGGCTTATCATATCCTTTATCTGGTGGGTGCTGGTTGCATGGCTGACTTACACCCTTGCAAAGTCTAAATTAGAAGGGGAGGCCTAAGGGCCTCTCCATAATCTTTTTAAGCAGGGGCGGTAGATGACTGGAATCATAGGCTTAAAGGAAGAGTTTTTAAAGGGCAAGAGAGAGCTCCTTGAAAAGGCCCGCAGGTTCAAGGCTCAAGGAAAGAGCTGGAAGGAGATTGAAGAGGCGGTAAGGAAGGAGTTTGAGAGGGAGCTCTCTTTCTTTAAGCCAAACCTCTTTACCTACTTCATGCTCTGCGGAGGGGCCCTAATACTGCCGCTCCTTTTCCTGTGGAAGGTTTACTTTAAGCCGGGAACTACCGCCCACTTTATTGCAAGGCTCTTGTTTATGCTGAGCGCAATGTTTGCCCTTAAGGGAATTGTAGGCCACTACGTTGTTGTCTTTATAAACAGAGATAGGTTTGAAGCTGAGCTAAGAACTCTAAAAGCATCTATTGAAGGAGGGGACAATGGAAAACGGTACACTTAAAACACTTTTTCTCTACGGAGTTTTTGGAATATATGTCCTTATAGTTTTAATAACGTCCTTCGTTATCGTTTCTTCCTAATAAGAACTTCCTCAGCCCCCCTCTTTTGGGGGCTTTAAAACTTCCTCAAAGACCTCAGGCTTCACCCAAACAGTCCTTTCCCCAGAGTAAGTAACAAAACCGACCGGACTCTTAGGAGGCTTCCTCAAGTTCTTAACGAAGGTGTAGTCAACGGGCACTTTTCCCGAGTACCTTCCCTTACTGTAGTAGGCCGCAGCCGAGGCCGATAGAAGAATATCCTCCTCGGTAGGTTCCTCTCCCTTCTTTAGCTTCAAGATGACGTGGGAGCCGGGAATACCTTTAGCGTGAAACCACAAGTCCCAAGGGTTTGAAAGCCTTAAGGATATAAGCTCGTTCTCCCTTGAGCTCCTGCCTACAACAATCTTCCTGCCGGAAGGGAGAGTAAAGCTCCTTAGGGAGAGCCCCTTTCCCCCTCTTTCGCCCTTCTTTAGCTCTCCCGAAAGTCCCTTTAATTTCTCTATCTCCTCAGCGGAAGAGATAAGCTCAAAAAGGGCATCTAACGAGACCAACTCCTCCCTAATCTCCTCTCTCCTGCCGGCCGCCACCTGAGCCTTTCTCTTCAATTTCCTGTAAGCCTTAAAGTAGGCATCCATGTTCTTCTGGGGGGAGAGGGAAGGGTCAAGGGGAACGGATATTTTCTCTCCAGAGCCGTAGTCGTAGAGCTCCACCTCTGTCGCCCCCGGCTTTACCTTCTGAAGGCTAACTTTAAGGAGCTCCCCTAACCTCCTCTTCTCCTCGGCCTCCTTTAAGAGCTCCTTCTCATCCTTTAGCTGTGAGAGCTCCTTTAAAAGGGCTTCCTTCCTCTTCCTTAAACGCCTTAAGATTTTCTCCCTTACAGCTTCAATTTCCTCCTTTAAGACCCTTTCTCTAAAAAACTCCTCCCAGGCACGGCTAAAGGGGAACTCCCCGCTAAACTCCTTAAACTCAAGCCCCTGAAGGCTTAAGTAGGGGAAAGTCGTAAGGTAGGCCGGCTTACCCTCCCTGTAGTAGAGATAGGCAGAGTCGGATTTCCTGTGTCTCTCCATAAAGAGCCTATAGGCCTCCTTCAAATCGCCTACCTTTCTGTAAATCTCGGCAATCTCCTTAGCGTTTAGTGGGGAGATGTAGAGGGCGTACTTGTGGAGGCTCCTCTCAATTCCTTCCGGGGTAATACGACCGAAGGAGAGTTCCTCAAAGGGCTTCTTGTCAAGGGGAGGAGGGCGGTACTCCTCTTTAAGAGAAATCTCCCTAACAGAGCTCAAAACCGGCCTTAAGAGGAACTTTACTCTCCTATTACTGTCAAGGAGGAAGAGGTTGGCGTTCTTACCGGTAAGCTCAAAAATCAGGTAGTACTTCTCAAACTGGGTAGGGGAGAGAATCTTCACGAGGGAGAGCTCAACTACCCTGTCGGGGTATGGCATTGAAACTTCTTTCAGGTAAGCTCCCTTTATCGGGTTAAGGTGGGGAAACTCCTCGGTAGCAACGGGCTTTTCGGAGAGGAAGAGGGCGTTGGGAGTTCCGAAATAGCAGTTAAGGTAGAGTTTTCCGAAACCTATTGAAAGCTTTTTTTCGGAAAGGTAAACGGAAGATATCCTCTTTTTTTCAAGAGCTCTATCTATTTCAAAAGAGGTCTTCTCTATGTAGAGGTAGTCCATTAAACGACCTCTACGGAGGGCTCAAGAAGGGACTTTACCCTCAACCTGTTTGCCCACAGGGCCCTTGCTCCGGTTCCAATAAACCTATCAGAGAGCTTAACAAAGGGCTCGCGGAACTCCTCACAGGAGAAGACCCTCTCAAACCCGGAGTAGGTCATGTTAAGCTCCCTCAGAAGGGAATCAAACTCTTCTTTGGCAGCTCTTTTGGCCTCGTAAAGCTTCATCTGAACCCTGCTTTTTACGTTCACTTCCCCGTCTCCGGAGGTCTCAACGGATATAAAGATTGAGTGGGGGTAGTCGGCCAAGACCTTAACCTGAGCCCCGTCGCTCTGGGTTGAGGGCATACAGCCGAAGGGCTTAACTGAGACAACCATGTGGGCCTTCTTGTACTTTACGCTGTAGACGTGCTTTGCAACCTCAAGGTGGCCCTCTCCGCCCACCACCATGTAGTCAAAGTAGGGTTTTGCAAGCTCCGCAAGGAGTTTCTGTGAGGGCAGGGGTTTGGGACGAAAGGAGAAGGGAGCTCTAAAGAGGTTATAGAGAGAGCGAAAAACAAAGGCCATCAGCTTAACGGCGGCAAGTCTCTTGAGCCTGTTAACCGAAACTCCCTTTACCTTAATCTCCCTCTTAACCTTCTCCGCCTCAATAAAGAGCTGATAGTCTATCCAGCCGGCAACGGGCTCGGGACGGACTTCGGCTCCCTCCTCCTCAAGCCACCTGTGGAGCCTGTAGTTACCGTCTCCTTCGGTGGTGTGGGCCCAGAACTCACCTATGACGCTTACAACAGGTTTTACTCTGGTGTAGTCAAAGGGGAGCTCCTCAAGCCTCTCCCTAAGGTTCTTTAAGAGGGAGTAGAGCTCTAAAACTCCCGCTCCACCCTTTAAAGCTAAGTAGAGCTCCCTGCTGAAGTTTCCTATTTCCCTGTCTACGCTTCCCTCTTCAACTTCGTAAGGCCTCAGCTGGTAGCCCAAGTCCCGCAAAACGTCGGCAAGCCAAACGGCCTTAACCAAAGCCCAAAGGAGTGAGGGAGTAAGCTCAAACTCTCCCTCACTTGAGAATTCGCTCTGGTTGAGAATTGAAACCTTAAAGTTCTTAAAGCCGGCCTCTTTTAGGGCGTGCCTGTACTCTGTTTCGTACATTCCGAACCTACACGGGCCGCAGGCACCGACGGTAACGAAGAGGAACTCCTCCTCTACGGGAATCCCCTGTGCGGCCTTCTCCTGGAGGAACTTAATGAGGTTGCCTACAGTGTAGTAGGTGGGGTTGCACATTCCCCTATTGCAGTACTCCCTCCCTACCCTCAAAGAGGAGTTATCGGGGGTGGGAAGGAACTGTGCCCTATAGCCGAAGCTCTCCACAGCCCCCTTTATCAGGAGCTCGTGGAGAGGGGTAAGGCCACCGAAGAGAATGGTTTTACTCATTAGCAGCACTCTCCTCTCTCTGCTCGGGGAAGATGTTCTTTACAGGTCTTGAGGGAACAACGGTAGCTACAGAGTGCTTGTAGATTAACTGCTGGGTACCGCCGTTTTCAAGGAGAATCGTAAACTGGTCAAAGAAGGTTATCACCCCCTGAAGGCGAGTTCCTTTGGTAAGGAAGATGCTCACCGGCACCCTCTCTTTCCTGAGCCTGTTGAGGTAGGCATCTTGAAGGTTCATGGCTCCTCCCGGTTGCTTTGGTCTATTCTTTAGAATTTAATATATGCTACTCAAATTTCTTTAGCTCCTCTTTTATCATCCGAAGGAGCTCTTCCTGGCTAACCTCTGATAGGTTAACCCACTTAAAGCGGGGCTCCTTTCTGAACCAGGTAAACTGGCGCTTTGCAAACTCCTTTGTTCTCCTCTTTAGGAGCTTCTTTGCCTCCTCAAGGCCCACCTCTCCCCTGAGGTAGCCGGCCATCTCCTTGTAGCCCAGGGCTTGAAGTGCGGTTAGGTCGCCCCCCAAGGCCAAAATCCTCCTTGCCTCCTCAACCAGTCCCCGCCTTACCTGACTCTCAACCCTGTCCTCTATTCGTCTGTAGAGCTCGGAGCGGTTCCTGTAGAGGAAGTAGCCGAGAAAAGGGTACCTCGGCTCCTCTCTCCAAACCTTAAATTCGGTTATGGGCTTTCCGGTTAAACGGTAGACCTCAAGAGCTCTGATTAACCTCTTCCTATCACTAATTCCCACTTTTTCGGCGTACTCGGGAGAAATCTTCTTTACCTCCCTGTAGAGCTCCTCATTTGAGAGCTCTTTAAGCCCCTCCCTGAGCTTTTCGTCCGAGGGCGGGGTCTGGGGAAGGCCGTAGAGGAGTGCCTTTATGTAAAAGCCCGTTCCCCCTACAACTATGGGGTACTTTCCCTTTTTTCTGATTTCCTCAATAGCCCTGTCGGCCTCCCTCACAAAGTCCGCAACGGAGAACTTCTCCGTCGGCTCAACGACGTCTATGAGGTAGTGGGGAATCTCTCTCCTGATTTCGGGAGAGACTTTATCGGTACCTATATCAAGCCCCCTATAGACCTGCATTGAGTCGGCCGATATTACCTCTCCCCCTATCTCCCTTGCAAGCTTTATTGAGAAGTCGGTCTTACCAGTTGCAGTAGGACCGGTTATAACTATTAAAGGTTTCTCACTCATAGCTCCTCAAAAATCTCCTCTACGCTTAGGGAGAGCTCCTGCCCCTTAATGGAAAAGTTAAACTCGCCCGAAGTTCCGTCAAAGAGGAGGCGGGGATGAGCACCCCTAAAGTCGTAGAGCTTTACCCTCTTTAAGAGGGGGTAAACCAGACCGTATAGCCCCACCCCTTCCCGTCTGTAGAGCTCAAACTTCAGACTCTCAACCCTCCTGTGGAGGGCGGGGGAGACCAGCTCAAAGATAAGCTCCGGAGGGGAGGTTATGGGAGGTTCGGAAGCTCCCTCCACCACCATAAGGGCAGGAACTAAAACGGTATTGAAGCCGACAAGCCACTCTGTTTCCGAGAGGACGGAAAAGCCCTTAACCCTCTCCCTTAAAAGGTGAATCAGCCTGAAGATTAAAACCTGCTCCTTTATTGAGGAGAGGGGAGGGAGGGGAAAGGGCATGCCGTCTATCAGCTCCCAGCCCCCCTTCCAGTTCTTGTAGTCCTCGTAGGTGTAGTACTCCCTGTACACGACACCCCCTCTCTTCTCTATCCCCTAAGCTTAGAGAGGCTGTTCTCAAGCCTCCTTAAAACCCTTTCTTTCCCTAAGAGCTCTGCCAGAACGGGGAGCTCCACGCCGCTCATCTTACCGGTTAAACCAATCCTTATGGGCATAAAGAGGTTCTTACCCTTAACTCCCAGCTCCTTGCCAACCTCTTTAACCAGCTTCTTAAAGGCCTCTTCCGTTAGCTCCCCTTCAAAGGCCTTCAACTTCCCGTAGAAGAGCTCAATAACCCTTAACCTGTCGGGGTTTTCGGAGATAAACCCCTTTGCATCCTCCTCAACCTCAAAGTCGTCCTTGAGGAAGACCTCCATGTAATGGGGAGCGTCGGATAGAACCGTAAAGTACTCCCTGCTTACTTCAACTACTCTCTCAAGCCACTTCCTGTCAAAGGCCGAAAGGTCAAATCCGGCCTTCTCAAGGTAAGGGATAACGAGCTCTGTAAGTTTGTCTATCGGGTAGCTCCTTATGTAAACCTGATTCATCCAGTTAAGCTTCGTAGTGTCAAAAACGGCCGGAGCGCTGTTAACGTCCTTAATGTCAAACCTCTCAATCAGCTCCTCAAGAGAGAGTATCTCCTTACCGTCTTTAGGGTACCAGCCTAAAAGTGCAAGGAAGTTTGTAAAGGCTTCAGGCAGGTAGCCCTTTTCCCTGAACTCCTTAACCGAAGTTGAGCCGTGGCGTTTTGAGAGCTTGCTCCTATCGGGCCCCAAAATCATCGGAAGGTGGGCAAACTGAGGAGTCTCAAAGCCGAGGGCCTCGTAGAGGAGAATTTGCTTCGGAGTGTTTGAGATGTGGTCTTCTCCCCTTATTACGTGGGTGATTTTCATTAACGCGTCGTCAACGACCACGACGAAGTTGTAAACGGGCATTCCGTTTGAGCGGACGATTACAAAGTCTCCCCCGAGCTGGCGGGAGTTTATCTCAATCTCGCCCTTTACAAGGTCTTTGAACCTTATTACCCTGTCCTCGGGAACTTTAAACCTTAAGACGGGCTTCCTCCCCTCTGCCCTTAGCCTTGCCTTCTCCTCTTCGGTTAAGTGCCTGCACTTTCCGGTATAGCGGGGAGGCTCGCCCCTCTCAAGCTGCTCCTTTCTCATCTGGTCAAGCTCTTGCTGAGTACAGTAGCACTCGTAAACCAGCCCCTTTTCCTTTAGCTTTTCAATAAACTCCCTGTAGATGTCAAGCCTTTCAGACTGCCTGTAGGGGCCGTAAGGCCCTCCTTTGTCGGGACCCTCGTCCCAGTCAAGCCCCATCCACCTTAAGGCCTCGTAGATTACCTTTACCGCCTCCTCGCTGTGGCGCTCGGTGTCCGTATCCTCTATCCTAAGTACGAAGTCCCCTCCGTGGTGCCTTGCAAAGAGGTAGTTAAAGAGTGCCGTTCTTGCGTTTCCAACGTGCATAAATCCCGTCGGGCTCGGGGCAAACCTTACCCTTACGCTCATTCTTTACCTCCAAACTCTTTGTGGCCTCTATTTTAACTTGTTAAACTATCAGTATGGAGAGGAAGAAGGCCGCAGCCTTAAGGTACGAAAGGGGAGAGGGAGCTCCCAAAGTAGTGGCCAAAGGCGAAGGCAAAATCGCAGAGAGAATTGTTGAGCTTGCAAGGGAGAGCGGAGTTCCGATTTTGGAGGACAGAGAGCTTGTAGAGCTCCTGGTTAAAGTAAAGGTGGGAAGGGAGATACCCCCGAAGCTCTACAGGGCGGTGGCCAAAATCCTGGCCTACATCTGCAGGCTCACAGGTCGTCTCCCAAAATCTCCCTGATAATGGCCTCGGAAATCCTGTGGGGGTTTACCTGATAGGTACCGCTCTTTATGGCCTCTTTTATCCTCTCAACCTTTTCCCTTGAGACCTCTTGGGGAGAAACGCTAACAACCTCTTCAGAAATTTCTACCGAAACAGCCCGGTAGAGCTCCCCTCCTTCCTTCCTCTTCCTTCCCTTCTCAACGGAAGACCTCTCTCCGTAGAGGAGCCTGAGAATTTCCGAAGAAAAACCGTTAATTTTCAACGCTCTCCCCTCCTGCGGTTCTGCAGTAAATTATCGGCAGAAAAAGGAAAACTTTGAGGGAAGATAGCCCTTTAAAAAAAGTTTTCAAGCTTTAGAAGCTCGTTAATGATGCCGTCAACGGTGTACTCCTTCGGAGGGGGAAGGGGTGAAAAGCCCTCTTTCTTTACGGCCTCAGCCGTTACGTGGCCTATGGGAATTATTCTTACCCCCTTTAGGAGCTCCCTTCCGGAAGGGAAAACCTTAAGGAAGGACTTAAAGTTTGAAGGGCTCGTAAACGCGGCATAGTCAACATTACTACCGAAGAACCGTGAGAGCTCCTGTGCAGCACCGCTGTCGGGAACCGTCTCGTAAACCACCAGCTCCAAGACCTCGGCACCCCTCTCCCTGAGGAAGTCGGGAAGGAGGCGCCTTGCCTTCTTCGGCCTGACAATTAAAAACCTCTTCCCCTTAAGCTCCCTGTCCTTTAAGAGCTCAATCAGACCCTCTGCGCTGAAGTTCTCCGGGTAAACAGGTAAAAAGCCCCGCTTTTCAAGCTCCTTAGCCGTTGCGGAGCCTACGGCAATAACCTCAGCCCCTCCCAGCCCTTCACAGGGGAAGCGCTCAAAGAAGAACCTTACCCCATTTTTGCTTGAAAAGACCACGGAGTCGGGTTTAAAGGAGAGAACGGCAGAGGGGTCAAACTCAACCGGAATGGTCTTTATAAGGGGAAGGCCGAGGAAGTCAACTCCGACCTCCCTCAACCTCTCCTTCTGCTGCCGATTTAACTCCTTTGATATGAAAAACCTTACTGGCATCTCAGGAGCTCTTGCAAAATCTCCCTTCCCCCCGCACTTAAGAGCCTCTCGGCCACGGAGATTCCGATTTTCTCGGCGTCATTTAAGTCCTTAAACCTGAAGACCCCCTCCTCCCTGTGGAAGAACTTGCCGTTGAGGTCGGAGATAAAGGCCCTTACGTGAACCCTCTCTTCGCTTACCACCGCATAGCAGCCCATAGGAACCTGACAGCCCCCCTCAAGGGTTCTCAAGAAAGCCCTCTCTAAGGCGGCAGCCACTTCGCTCTCGTAGGAGTTTACTGCCTCCCTCACTATTCTCTCAATCTCCTCGTCTCCCTCTCTTCCCTCAATTCCGAGGATTCCCTGAGAAACCGAAGGAATAAACTTATCGGGTGAAAGGATTTCGTCTATCTCCTCCTCCCAGCCGAGCCTCTTAACTCCGGCGGCGGCAAGGATTATTGCGTCGTACTGCCCCTCCTTCAACTTCCTGATTCTGGTATCAACGTTTCCCCTCAAGTCTTTAATCTGAAGGTCGGACCTCAAAATCCTCAGCTGGGCCTTTCTCCTCAGAGAGCTCGTTCCTACAACCGCCCCTTCGGGAAGGGTCTCAAGGGTGTACCTGCCATTTGAGAGGAAGGCGTCTCTGGGGTCTTCCCTATCTGAGAAGGCTATGAGCTTTAAACCCTCCGGGAGTTTACTGGGAACGTCCTTTAGGCTATGGACTGCTATGTCAACCTCTCCTCTGAGCATCGCCTCTTCAATCTCCTTCGTAAAGAGGCCCTTATCCCCGATTTTCGCTAAAGGCACGTCTAAAATCTTGTCTCCCTTTGTAGTTATCTTTACAAGCTCAACCTCAACTTCGGGGAACTTCTTCTCTATCTGAGCCTTTACCCACTCAGACTGCCACAGGGCAAGCTTACTCTTCCTCGTTCCGATTCTTATTCTCATTCCTCTACTCCTTTCCGAGTCCAAAAATCTCCCTGAATATCTGAACTACCTGGCTTCTGCTCTCCTCCTCTACCGCCTTCCTCTTAACGCTGGTAATCGGCTGGTGGAGGAGCTTGTTGATTATTATCCTGGTGATGTTGTCAACTTCGGCCTCCTGCTCGGGGGTTAAGCCGAGCTTGGGAAGGCGCTTTTCAAGAACCTCTTTCCTGATTTCCTCTGCCTTCTTCTTTAGCTCAGCAATTAACGGGGCTACTTCAAGCTCCCTGAGCCACTTTAAGAACCGCTCAACGTACCCCTCTATTATCTCCTTGGCTACTTCCGCCTCCCTTAACCTCTCCCTTATGTTGGCCTCTACAACCTGCTGAAGGTCGTCTATATCGTAGAGGTAAACGGCGTCAAGGGAGTCAACTTCGGGGTCTATGTCCCTCGGAACGGCAATGTCTATGAGGAATAGGGGTTTTCCGCCCCTTGAGTTAACGGCGGGCTCTACCACCTCCTTAGTTATGACGTAGCCGGGAGCTCCCGTTGAGCTGATTACTATATCTGCAAGTTTTAAGACATTTGCCAGCTCCGTTAACGGGAAGGGCTTTCCTCCGAACTCCCGGGCAAGGGCCTGTGCCCTTTCAAGGGTTCTGTTAACTACGAAAACTTCGCTCGCGCCGTTCGTTATAAGGTGTTTTACTGCAAGCTCGGCCATCTCTCCGGCGCCTATTATGGCCACCTTCGTCCCTCTCAGGTCGCCGAAGATTTTCCTTGCAAGCTCAACGGCCGCAAAGCTTATTGAAACGGCGTTCTTTGAGATTCCCGTTTCAGTCCTAACCCTCTTTGAAACTTTAAGGGCAGTCTCACAGAAACGGCACAGGACAGTTCCTACTGTTCCAAGTTCTTTGGCAGTCTGGAAGGCGTCTTTAAACTGTCCTACTATCTGGGGCTCCCCCACAACCAGCGAGTCAAGGCTTGAGGCTACGTAAAAGCCGTGGCGGACGGCGTCCCTGTCAACCTTCCTGTAGAAGAAGGAGTTAATCTCGTCTAAGGTAGCTCCCTTAAACTCCTGAAGGAAGGAAATGGGGTCTTTAAAGGGGCTGGAGTTCCTTGTGGTAAAGTAAACCTCAACCCTATTGCAGGTTGAGAGAACCATACACTCGTCAATTCCCTCCATTGAGTTGAGCTTTAAGAGAGCTCTCTCAAGCTCTTCCCCCTTAAAGGCAAACTTTTCCCTTACCGAGACCGGAGCCGTCTTGTGGCTGAGCCCTAAACAACAGAGTTTTAGCTCTCCCATCACTACCCCTTAAATGAGTGAACGTCCTTCTTTGAAAGGAGGTTCACCCCGAGAAAGTTTAGCAATATTATAGAAAAACCTAAAATGCTTAAATAACAAATTCTTTTTCCTTTCCAGTTGCCGTAAAGGTAGAGGTGGATAATCCCGGCGTAGGTAAACCACGAAATCAGAGTTGCAACTTGTTTGGGGTGCCAACTCCAGTAAGTTCCAAAGAGCTCCTCGCTCCAGACGGCCCCTACGAACATTGAGAAGGTTATGAAGACAAAGCCGACGGTTATTGAGTGGTAAATAACGCTCTCAAGCTTCGTTAGAGACGGAAGTTTAAAGAAGAAAACGGAGAACTTCTTTTTCTTTAGGTGCCTCTCAAATATGAGGTAAATAACCGAGAGGAGGGCAGAGAACATAAAGGCGCTGTAGCCGAGGAACGCCGAGACGATGTGGATAACCCCGACAAAACCTACCGGGAGCTCCACCTTCGGAACGCCCGAGGAGACTGAAGCAAGGACTGAGAAGAGGGTTGCCCACGGCATCAGGAAAGCCCCCGTGAGGGAGAGCCTGTGCTTTGTGGAGAAGTAGAGGAAAACGCTTACGAGCGTAAGGGCAAATATGAGGAAGGCTCCCTTCGGGGTAAAGAGGGTCTGGGCTCCCCCTTTAAACAGGAGCAGGAGGGCACCTATCAGGTTTGTTAAAAAGCCGAAGCGGGCAGAGTAAAGCCCCACTACGGCCAGCTTATTTTTCCTGAAAATGAGGTAGAGGAGGTAGTGGAGGGTTGAAACGGCGTAGAGGACGGCTGAAGTGTAGATAAAGACTTTCGGCTCCATGGTTTGAGATTATACTAAAGGAGAGCTCCCTTCAAGAACTTCTCCCTCTCGCGCCTATATTCGGGGTAGAACTCGGATAGGAGCTCTATCAGCTTCTCCGCCTCTATCTGTCCCGGCGCAACGGCCTTTCCGAAAAATGTGTAGGTCAGAAGCGAGCCGAAGGAGAAGCCGACAACTCTCGTAAACTTGCCCCCTTCACCCATAACCATGAAGATTTTGGGGTGTGAGAGGGAGGCCATAACCGAGCAGACCCTCGCCGCGTCAGACTGGCTCTGCCCCATAAAGGCCAGCTTAACGACGTCTGCTCCTTTACTAACGGCCTTCTTAAAGAGCTCCTCTATTTCTCCCTTATCAGGGGTTTTCTCAAAATCGTGGTAGGAGACTACAAGCTTCTTCCCCTCTTCCCTAACCAAACCCCTAATCTGAGGGAGAATCTCGGCCCTCAGCTCAACGTCAACTGCGCCGACGGCCGGGTGAGAGACAAAACTTTCAAAAAGCCTTAACCTCTCATCCTCGTCTCCCCTAAAACCTCCCCCTTCCCATTTAGGGCGAACGGTCAAAACAGAGTAAAAGCCGTAATCGGCAATAAGGTCAAGGTTTTCCCTTACACAGGAGGGCTCCATAAGGTCAACTCTTGCCTCAATCAGGTCTATCCTAAGCTCCCTCGCCCTTTCAAGCTCCTCCTTCAACCTGCTCCAGTCGGGAACCAAGATTACCGCAGGCCTTCTACCGAGCTCAACGGTTCCGAATCTCACTTCCTCCCCCTGTGGCGGTAAGTAATAACCTCCACGTCTTCAAGAACTACCAAACCCTCCTCAATAACCGAGTCAAGGAGTTTTAAAAACTCTTTTATCTTCTCTTCCCTGTCAATAATCTCAATAACAACCGGCAAATCCTGAGAGAGCCTCCAGACCGTAAAGGTCTTGAGCTCCGAGTGGGCTCCTATTCCTGCGGCGGCCTTAAAGACGGTAGCTCCGGCCA
Organism: Desulfurobacteriaceae bacterium; assembly: GCA_027068415.1. Classification (GTDB taxonomy): domain Bacteria; phylum Aquificota; class Aquificia; order Desulfurobacteriales; family Desulfurobacteriaceae; genus Thermovibrio. The sequence goes on from JAMOTD010000018.1 coordinate 12,495, forward strand.
GCCCCTCCTTTTTGACAAGCTCAAGTATGTACTCCCACAGGGGCTTACCGTTAAACCTGTCCTCAAGGCTTATAAAAACCCTTAAGAGTTTCCTCTTACCGACGAGCCCTCTCATCTTTAATAGCTCCTGGTAACCCTAAGAACTTCCTCAGGAGTCGTAATCCCCTTGGCAATCTTTATCCTTCCGATTTCCCTGAGGGTTCTCATTCCGTGCTTCCTTGCAATCTCCCTGATTTCGTCGGCGTTTTTCCCTTTAACTATTGCGTCCCTGATTTCGGGGACAACCTCCATAACCTCGTAAAGGGCTACCCTTCCCTTATATCCGGTAAAGTCGCACTTCTCACAGCCCTTACCCTTAAAGGTCTGAAGGTTCTCAATCTCCTCGGGCTTAAAACCCACCTCTAAGAGAACCTCCTTCGGGTACTGATAGGGCTCCTTACAGTAGGGGCAGACTCTCCTTGCAAGCCTCTGAGCTATAACGAGGATTACTGACGATGAAACGAGGAATGGCTCTATCCCCATCTCAACGAGCCTCGTCACGGTGCTTGGGGCGTCGTTCGTGTGGAGGGTTGAGAGAACGAGGTGTCCGGTAAGGGCCGCCTCAACTGCAATCTCGGCAGTTTCGGTATCCCTGATTTCTCCGACCATTATGATGTCGGGGTCCTGCCTCAGGAAAGCCCTTAAAGCCCTCGCGAAAGTTAAACCTATCTCTGGGTTTACCTGAACCTGATTTATCCCGTAAAGGTTGTACTCAACCGGGTCTTCTACTGTCATTATGTTAACTTCGGGCTTGTTAACCGTTAAAAGGGATGAGTAAAGAGTAGTGGTCTTACCTGAGCCCGTTGGACCGGTTACGAGAACCATTCCGTAGGGTGAGAATATCCCTCTCTTTAAAAGCTCGTACTCCCTCTCCTCCAAGCCCAGCTCGGAGAGGTCAAGCCTTAGAGCTCCCTTATCCAAAATCCTCAAAACCACCTTCTCGCCGTAAACGGTAGGGACGGTAGAGACCCTGAAGTCAATGTCCCTACCCTGATACTTTGCCTTCATTCTCCCGTCCTGGGGGAGCCGCTTCTCTGCTATGTCAAGGCCGCTTAGGACTTTAATTCTTGCAACGACGGCATCTTTAATATCAGGCTGGTACTTTGAAACAACGTGAAGGACGCCGTCTATCCTGTAGCGGATTCTCAGCTCCTTCTCAAAGGGCTCAATGTGAATGTCGGAAGCCCCCTTTTTTAAAGCCTCAATAATGAGGGCGTTAACAAGCTTTACAATCGGCGCCTGAGAGGCAAGGCTCTTAAGGTCGTCAAGGGAGATTACCTGAGTGCTGATACTTAGCTCTCCCGCCTCTTCTTCCTCCTCCTTTGCTTTACTCTCCTTCATAATCTCGCTCTTCAGACGGGAGAAGAACTCCTCCTCAACCTTGCCGTAAACCTCCTCTAACTTCTCCTTAATTCTAAAAGGAAGGGCAACGTAGGGCTGAATCTTAAAGCCGGTCGTAAACCTTATTCTCTCCCTCGTTTGAACGTCTGTTGGGTCTGCCATGGCGAGCTTGAGAGTAGGTCCTTTCTTCTCAAAGGCAACAAGGAGCGCCTTCTCAGCAGTACTCCGGGGAACGATTTTTACAACGTCGGAGGGGATTTCAACGTTTCTCAGGTCAACGTAGGGAACTCCAAAGAACTCGGAAAGGAGGGAGAGGAGCTTCTCTTCAGAGACAATTTTTTTCTTTATGAGCTCCTCCTCCCAGTTATCCTTCTTAAGGAGCTGCATAGGTATGCCGAGCCTGTCGGCCACAAATCGCTGAAGCTTTACCTCATCAGCTCTAACCATACTCTTAACTCCTACTCTTTACTGCCTCGGCCAGCTTGTGGAGGAGGTCTGCCGGACTCTTAATCGGGAAAGAAATCTCTTCAAGGAGCTCTGTAGCGGGAACCTCCTTAACTTTTATACCCTCAAGGCGCTTTTTGAGCTCCTCCTTCTTGCTCTCGTCAACGGGGAAGTCAAACCCCTTAATGGCTTTAAGGACGTAAACCGGCCAGACCAGACCTACGTCAGGGCAGGTTTCGGCGGTCTCCATATGCTTCTTGACGTAATCCTCACAAACCGAGGCAACGAAGGAGATGTAGTCATTCCCTTTCTTAACCTCTTCGTAAGCAAGCTTTGCAAGGCCTCCGGCGGTGTGAACTTTTACCTCCTTGCTCTCAAGCTCACCTTTTAACTTCATCATAACGAGCTCGGGGTCGGCAGAGAGCATGTTCCTAACGGTCTGCTTCGTAATTCCTATAAATTCGGCAATTTCGTCGTCGGTCTTCATTGCCTCATTCTTTAAAACTACTGCGTAAGCGGCCTCCATCAGGCTGGGAACCCAAGTTAAGTTCCTGTACTCAAAGAGCATTCTGGGTCCGCCTATAAGCTCAAGGGCCTTCAGGAAAACTCTCAGGGCAAGGGCGTCATAGTCAACTTCTTGGGGCTTTACTTCAATAACCATCGTCTCCCTCCTTAAAAAGTTTTTTAAGCAACTTCACTAATTATATTATTCACAAGTTGATAGAATGGAGCCTACAAAGTTGAGAGAAGAAGGAAAAATGGGTGAAAAGAGAGAGTTCCTAAAAGCCCTCTTAGGCTCACTGTTTTTAGCGAACTTTCCGTTGGAAGCCTTAGGAAGAAAAAGGGCCGTTATATACAGAATCAGGTACTCAAACACTCCAGAGAGAACGAGAGTCGTCCTTGACTGTACGGCAGAAGTAAGGAGACAGGACATCAAAGACCACTTCTCGGGAAAAGTTCTTTGGCTTGACGTAAAAAACGCCGGGGCCGTAAGGAAGCTCGTAAGGAGGATTAAAAGCCCCTTAGTGTCGGAAGTTAAGGTAATACCAATAAACCACAGGAGAACAAAAGTAAAGGTAGTCTTTAAAGAGAGCCACAGGTTCAAAGTCTTCGGCCTGCGCTCGTGCGCAGGTAAGCCCTTCAGGATAGTGATTGACGTCTTCCCCGAGTTCGTTCCGATTTCCTGTGAGGTCAGGAAGGCCCCTACGAGGGTCGTAGTAATAGACCCGGGACACGGAGGGAGAGACCCGGGGGCAGTTTGGCCTCCCCGCTCAAGACACCCGAGAATAAGGGAGAAGGACATCACCCTCTCTATTGCCCTTAAAGTAAGGAAGTACCTTAAGAAACACCCCGACATTAAGGTCGTAATGACGAGAATGAGGGACGTTTACGTTCCCCTTTTAAAGAGGGCGGAGATTGCGGCGAAGGCCTGTGCAGACGCCTTTGTGAGCATTCACGCCGACTCTATGCCCAACTACCCCGACTGGAGCGGAGTCACTGTCTTTAAGGCCTCCCCAAGGCTCTTTGCAAAGGCCCAGAAAACGGCCAAGGAGGTTGCAAAGAGGGTTAAACTCTGTAGCGACGTTATGTGCTGGAGCATAAGCCCCCTTTTAATAAACATGGCCACAACCGTAACTTTTGCCGAGAGCTCCCGCCTTGCCCAGGCTATAGTTGAGAGCCTTAAAGCCCACGTCAACGATGAGCTCATCAACGGAATAAAGGACATGCACAGGAACATTGTAGTCCTTAAGACCCCGGGAAGGCCGGCGGTCTTAATTGAGTGCGGCTTCTTAACAAACCCGATAGACAGACGGAGGCTCGTTAAGGAGTGGTATCAGGAAGAAATTGCCAAGGGAATAGCTCAGGGAATAGAGAGGTACTTAACCTCACTCAACAAAGTAGCCTACGCGAGGTGAAGATGGCCGTATTCCACTTTAAGGGAAAAAGACTGAAAGGGGAGCTCCGCGTCCCCTCCGATAAGTCCGTCTCCCACAGGAGCATAATGCTCTCTTCAATAAACAGGGGAGAGGTGGTTGTCAGGAACTTCCTTCCCTCCGAAGACTGCCTCAATACCCTTAAAGCCTTCGTTGAGCTGGGAGCTCCAATTGAGAAAAGGGAAAAGGAGATAGTTATAAAGGGAAGGGGAAAGCGCTCACTTAAAGAGCCCTTTGACGTCTTAAACCTCGGGAACTCGGGAACCTCTATAAGGCTAATCTCCGGAATCCTCTCGGGCCAGCCCTTCTACTCGGTTCTTACGGGAGACAAGTACTTAAGAAGGCGGCCTATGGACAGAATTGCAATTCCCCTGAGAATGATGGGAGCGGAGATTTACGGAAGGGAAGAGGGGAAGTACCCACCCCTTACGGTTATAGGAAAGGATGAGTTAAAGGGAATAAAGTACAAAAGCCCAAAGGCTTCGGCCCAGGTTAAGTCTGCAATCCTCCTTGCAGGCCTCTATACAAGTGAAGAGGTTAAGATAACCGAGCCCGCAAAGAGCAGAGACCACACAGAAAGAATGCTCAGAGCTTTCGGGGTTGAAGTAATTGAGGAGGGGCTGACCGTTAAGCTCGGCAAGAAAAGGGAATTAAATGCCGACCTTGAAATCTCCGTTCCCGCAGACATCTCCTCTGCGGCCTTCTTTATGGTCGGAGCCCTCATAACTCCCGGCTCAGAAGTTCTCCTTAAAGAGGTTATCCTCAACCCGACGAGAACGGGAATCCTGAGGGTTATGGAGAGAATGGGGGCGGAATTTGAGGTTCTTAACAGGAGGGAGAGCTCGGGAGAGGAGGTGGGAGACATTCTCGTAAGGTACACCCCGGAGCTCAGGGCAACGGTAATTGAGGGAGAGGAAATCCCGACCCTTATAGACGAGATTCCGGTAATAGCGCTACTGGCAACTCAGGCCGAGGGGGAGACGGTAATCAAGGACGCCGCAGAGCTGAGGGTCAAGGAGAGCGACAGGATTAAGAGCACGGTTGAGAACCTTAAGAACATAGGAGCACAGGCTGAAGAGCTCCCCGACGGAATGGTAATCAGAGGCAAAACCCCCCTAAAAGGGGGTAAAGTCTCCTCCTTCGGCGACCACAGAATCGCAATGACCTTTACGGTCGCCTCCCTAATAACGGAAAACCCGGTTGAGATAGACGATACCGCTTGCATCTCAACCTCATACCCAGGATTCTTTGATGACATTAAAGAACTCCTTAAGTAGAAACGTCCTTATCTTGGGGGCGGTCTCTTTCCTCAACGACGCCTCCTCGGAGCTCATCGGGGCTCTCCTGCCCCTTTTCATAACTCAGCTCGGGGGAGGGGCCCTCTCGGTAGGTCTATTGGGAGGGCTGAGGGAGGCCCTATCAAACTTCCTGAAAATTCTCTCGGGGTACCTTTCAGACAGAGTGGGAAGGAAAAAGGTATTCGTTATAGCCGGCTACGGAATTTCTGCCCTATTCAAGCTTGCAATCCCCTTCTCAAAAACCCCGTTTCAGGTAATTGCCGTCTCCTCCCTTGAGAGGTTGGGGAAGGGCATCAGAACTGCACCGAGGGACGCAATCCTCTCCCTCTCGGGGGAAGTTGAGAGGAGCTTCTCAATCCACCGGGCCCTTGATACTTTCGGAGCTCTAACGGGTGTCATTCTCGCCCTCCTCCTGACTTCGGCACTGCCGGTAAGGGAATCGCTCCTCATAGGGGCTCTCATCTCCTTCCTCTCACTACCCCTCCTGCTCTTCCTTAAGGAGCCCAGAGGGGAAAGTAAAGGAAGAAAAAGAGAAAAGAAAACAGTCAAAGCGGAGTTTAAGAAGTTCCTCCTCGCCTCAACCCTCTTCTCCCTCTCCTCGGTTTCCTTTATGTTCTTTATTCTGAAAGGCAAGGAGGTCGGCGGCAGTACCGAAACGGCACTTCTCCTATACGGCCTCTACAACCTGGTCTACGCAACAACCTCACTTTTCTTTAAAAAGCTCTCAGAGGAACTCTCCCCCTTCAAAGCTCTCTCCTTAGGCTACCTTACTTTCTCACTCTATCTCCTCTCCTTAGGCCTTTCAAACTCAATTCCCCTTTTAGTCTTTTCAGCCTTTCTCTTCGGCTTCTCCTCGGGGATAACTGACCCGGGGCAGAGGGCGGCGGTCGGCCTCTTAACGGGAAGGAGTAAGAGGGGAACCTACTACGGCCTATTTCACTTCCTCAGCGGGAGCGCCATACTAACGGGAAACCTCTTAATAGGGTGGGCGTGGGAGCTCTACCAGAGCACGGCTTTAATCTTCTTGGCAGTCCTCTCCTCAGCCGCCGCCCTAATAACCTACCGCATCAGGTAAGACTTGAAAAGAGGGAATCTAAATATTAGATTAAAATCGGAAACTCAATTAGGAGGTGCTAACAATGGAAGTAATCCCAAAAAGGAAGTTTCAGTGTCTTGACTGTGGCTACGAGTTTGAAGAGCCCTTCGGAAAGCCCCGCTGGATGGTTAAGTGCCCCAAATGCGGAAGTGAGAACGTCGTAAGGGTTGACGCTCCCCAAGGCTGGGGAAGGGGCTACTGCAGAGGAAGAGGCTTTGGATTCGGAGGCGGCAGAGGTAGAGGTTGGGGCAGAGGAAGAGGTAGAGGCTGGGGCTTCAGGTTCGGCTGGAGGGGTTAAACCCCGACCCTTTTCCTCAAAATTGCCTTTTCCTTAAGGGGGAGCTCACGGTCAAACTCAATTAAAGCCCTCTGGTTGGGGTTTGCCTTTTCGGTTCGGCGGAGCTCTCCCTTCTTTAAAACTTCAATTCCCTTAACCCTTGCCTTAAAACTCTTAACAGAAGGGAGGAAAACTTCAACCTCGTATCCTACCTCAACCTTGTTCCTTACCTCCCAGAGCTCCCCGTCAAAAATCCCCAAAAACTTGTAATTCCTTATGTAGGAGCTGGTCTCGTAGTGCTGGAGGATTTTATCTTTCCCGTCCAAAAAGCCGGTGGTGTAGGGCCTGTGGCTTACCTTGGTCAGTTCCTTCATTAGTACCGGGAGCTCCCTCTCAAAGGCCTCCCTGCCCTCACCGGTTAAGAGCTCAACAGCCCGCCTGTAAACGCTCGTCGTAATTGCCGTGTAGTAGGAGCTCTTTACCCTCCCCTCTATCTTCAGTGAGTCAACGCCGGCCTCAATCAGCTCCGGTAAGAGGGGAAGGGCACAGAGGTCTTTAGAGTTAAAGATGTAAGTACCGCTTTCATCCTCTTCTACCGGAATGTACTCACCCGGACGGGTCTCCTCAACTAAATAGAACTTCCAGCGGCAACTCTGGGAGCAGACCCCCTTATTGCTCTCCCTGTAGGAGAGGTAGTTTGAGAGGAGACACCTCCCGGAGTAGGCCATACACATCGCCCCGTGAACGAAGACCTCAACCTCCATTTCGGGAACTCTCCCCTTAATCTCCTTGATTTCGTCAATTGAGAGCTCCCTTGCCAGAACGACCCTTGAAGCTCCAAGTTCCTTATAAACCTTTACAGCCCTATAATTTGTAGCGTTCGCCTGAGTACTTATGTGAACGTCAATCTCAGGAGCTATCTCCTTAACGGTTGAAAGGACTCCTAAGTCTGAGACTATGAAGGCGTCGGGGGAGAGCTCTTTAACCTCGCGGGCAAACTCCTCAATTGCCTTAAAGTCGGAATTTCTCGCAAAGGCGTTGAGGGTGATGTAAACCTTAACGCCCCTGCTGTGAGCGTAGTTAATCCCCTCGGCCATCTCCTCTATGGTAAAGTTTCCCGCCTTTGCCCTTAAGTTAAAGAGCTTTCCTCCCAAGTAAACGGCATCTGCACCGAAATCAACTGCAAACTTCAACTTCTCAAGGTTTCCGGCCGGAGCAAGAACTTCAGGCTTCCTCATAAATCCTCCAGAGGGAATTTGCAGTTGAAAATTTATCTCTTTAGGCAGGAAAGTGTAGGAGACTACCTGAGCTGAGCTATAGTTACTCCGTCGCCCCCTTCCTGAGGGCCTCCGGGACGGAAGGATTTTACGTAGGGGGACTCTTTCAGGTACTCCCTGACAAGCCTCTTTAAAATCCCCTCCCCGTAGCCGTGGACGATTTTGACCTCCTTAACCCCCACTATTGCGGCATCGTCAAGGAACTCCTCAAGCCTCCTCAAGGCCTCGTCTCCCCTCATCCCGAGGAGCTTCAGCTCGGGGAAGAACTTCTCAGGCTTGGGGGCGCTTACGCCGACCGACTCTTCCTCCTTCGGCGCTTCCTCTACCTTAACGAGGTTGGAGAGCTTAACATCAACCTTCATCTGACCGATTAAGACCTTGGCCTTCTTGCCGGCTATCTCTATAACCTTACCCTTCCTTCCTGAGGGAAGAACCTTAACAACATCCCCGACCTTTACCTCTCCCCTTGGCTTAACCTCCTCCTCTAACTTCGTCCTGTTCTTTACGCTTACTACGAGTTTCCTGAACCTCTCCTTGGCCTTTGAGGCCTCTCTCTCCTTTAAAATTTCTTCGGTCTTCCTTCGGAGCTCCTCAATAAACTCCTCTAACCTCCTTGAGTGCTCCTCCCTTAACTTCCTCTCCTTCTCTCTTAACTCCTCCTCCCTCTTTGAGAGCTCCCTCTTTAACCTCTCAACCTCATCCCTCTCCTCAACGAGCTTCTTATACTCCCTCTCAAGGGCCTCAATAATCTCCTCGGCCATTCGGTCCTCGGCACCCATTAGGGACTTTGCCGTCTCTATTACCTCGTCGGGAATTCCGTACCTCTTTGCAACCACAAGAGCATAACTCTTTCCCACAACCCCGTAGGCCAACCTGTAGAGGGGCTTTAAACTCTCCTCGTCAAAGAGAACCGAGGCAACGTCGTAGTAGTCATCTTTATAGGCGTAGAGCTTTACAGGAGTAAAGTGGGTAGTGGCAACAACCTTAGCCCCCCTATCCCTCAGGTACTTCAAAATCGCAACAGCCAGCGCCGAGCCCTCAACAGGGTCGGTTCCGGCCCCCAGCTCGTCAAGGAGAACGAGGGAGTTGTCGTCAACTTCTTTCAGGATTTCTCCGATTCTCTTAACGTGGGAGCTGAAGGTTGAGAGGGACTGCTCTATACTCTGCTCATCGCCTATGTCTGCAAACCACTTCTTTGTAAAGATTAGAGAGCTCCCCTCCTGTGCCGGAATCAGAAAGCCGCTCTGGGCCATCATTGAGAGAAGGCCGAGAGTTTTGAGGGAGACGGTCTTACCCCCCGTATTGGGGCCCGTTATGACAAGCCCCCTCTTAAGCTTCAGGTCAACTTGAACAACTTCTTTGCCTGTAAGGATTAAGAGGGGGTGCTTTGCCCCTTTGAGGTTAAACTCCCTTCCAAAGAGAGGGTAGGTTCCCGAGAGCTTTAAACTCATGTAGGCAACGGCATAGCGGAAGTCAATCTCTACAAGGGCACGGAAGGAGCTCTCAATCTCGGTTAAATAGGAGCGGGCAAGGTTTGAGAGCTCCCTCAAAATCCTCCTTATCTCCTCGGCCTCCTCCCTTTTGAGCTCCCTCAAACGGTTGTTAAGCTCAACAACGCTCAAGGGCTCAACGTAGAGGGTCTGGCCGCTTGAAGAGCGGTCGTGGACGATTCCCTGAAACCTCTTCTTAAAGTGGGGCTTAACGAGAATTACGTACCGCCCCTCCCTCTCGGTAATAATCCTGTCGGGGCAGATGTCCTCGTGCCTGTTTACTATTGAGGTAAGCCTCTCCTTAATCCTTGCCGAAACGGTTGAGATGTTCCGCCTTATGCCCCTTAAGGCCGGAGAGGCCGAGTCCAGAATCTCCCCGCTCTCGTCCACGCTCTCTCTCAACCTCTTAAGGAGCTCCCCTCCTGCCGTTAACCTATCGGCGTAGAAGGATATCCTTGAAAGGTGCTGGGGAAGGTTCTTAAAGAAGTTTTTAAGGATTTTTGACTGCTCAAGGAGTTTTAAGAGGTTTAGGAGCTCCTCAACGGAGAGGACAGAGCCCTCAACTTTTAACTTCTCAATTAAGGGAGTAGCGTCGGGGAAGGTTTCAAGGGGAAGGGCTCTCTCTTTAAGGAGTTTAACGAAAGAGTCGGTTAGCTCTAAGCTCCTCTCAACCTCGGGAAAGTTCACCGACGGAGTTAAGGAGAGAACCCTCTCCTTTCCCGGAGAGCTCTTTGCAAGGCGGGAAGTCTCGGCGAGGAGTTTATCGTATTCAAGTTGGCGCCCCACTCCTTTGAACATCAGTATAAAGACCCCCCTCCAATCACCAAAGGAGTGAAGGCGCCATAACTAAACCTACCACTAAAAATAGTATAGCAAATGTTAACCCTGGGCAAGGAGCTCCCTAACGATTTTGTTAACGAGCGAACCATCGGCCCTACCCTTAACCTTGGGCATAACGGCCTGCATAACCTTGCCCATATCCTTGAGAGAGGTAGCTCCTACCTCTTCAATAACCTTCTTAACCAGTTCCCTTATCTCCTCTTCACTCATCTGCTTGGGAAGGTAGCTCTCAACAATCTGGAGCTCCCTCTTTTCCTTCTCAACCAAATCCTGCCTACCGCCCTTCTCGTAGAGCTCTATTGACTCCCTCCTCTGCTTTGCGTACTTCATTAAGAGGGAGACGATTTCCTCGTCGGTAAGCTCGCCCCTCTTATCAATTTCTGCGTTCTTTATAAGGGCCTGAAGCATTCTGATTACAGAGAGCTTCTCCTTATCCTTGGCCTTTAAGGCCGCCTTCATGTCCTCTTTCAGCCTTTCTTTAAGGCTCATAATCTCTCCTTACTTTTTCTTCTTTTTACCCTTGGGGGGTAGAAGTCCGCGCTTCTTGAGGGCCTTAATCAGCCTCTTTCTGGCAGCCATTGCCTTTCTCTTCCTCTTTTCAGAGGGCTTCTCGTAGTATTCTCTTCTCTTAATCTCAGTTAAAATGCCCTCCTTCTCACAGAGCTTCTTAAACCTCTTAAGTGCCTTCTCAAAGGGCTCACCGTCGCGGACATAAACCGTTGCCATAAAACACCGCCTCCTTTTTTAAGGATTTGCTGGTGGCAATTATATGCTCTCGGAAAGCCAATAGCAAGGGAAATAGAGCTCCCTCTTCCCTCGTCGCAATCCCGCTCATTTTTTCGGGCCTTTCAACTTTCCCCAGTCTTTCTGCTGGAGAAATCAAAGAGAAGTTGGAGTCGCAATCCCGCTCATTTTTTCGGGCCTTTCAACTTTGAAAGAGCAGTTAGATAGCAAACTACAAAGGGTCGCAATCCCGCTCATTTTTTCGGGCCTTTCAACAAGATGAGTACAAAGAAAATGTTATGGAGCTTTGGAGCGAGTCGCAATCCCGCTCATTTTTTCGGGCCTTTCAACCCGATCAGGGTGCTGGGTGAGCAGGGCGAGGTCATCCTGGTCGCAATCCCGCTCATTTTTTCGGGCCTTTCAACCTGTGATGTTACTTATGTCGACACCCCTTGTGCCCCCGTGTCGCAATCCCGCTCATTTTTTCGGGCCTTTCAACTAATTTCGAAATTAAGGGCCAGGAGTGATGCTCGTTGGTCGCAATCCCGCTCATTTTTTCGGGCCTTTCAACCCAGAAAGAAGAGGTGGTCGGGTCACTGGGGAATGGTCGCAATCCCGCTCATTTTTTCGGGCCTTTCAACCCAGAAAGAAGAGGTGGTCGGGTCACTGGGGAATGGTCGCAATCCCGCTCATTTTTTCGGGCCTTTCAACCGCACCTTTTCTGAAACCCTTGTAAATCAAGGGTATTACTTTTAGACTAAATCGTAATAAACGACTCAAGGCCTTATGAGACAATAGCCCGGAAGTAGACAATTGTTAGAATCTCCTAATTTCCTATTCTCCTGTTAAAGACCTTTATTTCTAATTTAGTACTTTTAATCTAAATCGTCAAGACTAATCACCTGTCCAGGTTTTACTTGGGGCCAGTGAGAGGCAACTACTACTGCCCCACCGAGTCGCGGGTCAAAGATGGCAACCCACCTTGCAGGGTGGAAGTGGTGGATGAGCCTCCCGTAAAACCAGATAGGCCCCCTGCCGCTTATAATAACACCTTTAGCCGAAGGAACTTTAGGCAAAGGAACCGAGAAAGCCTCCTCGGGAGTTGTAATCCCTCCCTCTATCTCAAATTCAATCAAAACAGCCTCAAGGTTAGAAATATTCTTTTCCTTAAACTTAATCATCTCTCACTACCTCCACATCGTAGGATTTAACTTTATAGTCGGTAGTTGAAACGTATTGAAACTCCCTGCCGGGGTTGAGGGATAAAATCGCTCCTACTATTGAGACAATCTTCTTACCGCCCGTTACGTCAAGAATTATCTCTTTCTTTTTATAACCCTCTTTTAGAAGCTTCTCATAAGCCCTCTCAATAGCCTTTTGAATTTCTTCAAAGTTTTCAAAGTCTTTAACCTTTATTTCATCTACTTTTATACGGCGAGCTTCAGGAATAACGGCCTTTAAGAGCTCCAAAAATAGGGAAAACTGGGGAGAGCTCTCCTTTGAGGTAATAACGACCACCCTTTCAAGAACTGGCAGGTGGTAGCTAACGGCTTCAAGAGGCATTCTCCAACTCCTAAAAATTGTTTGATTTAAAGCCTCAAGCCTCCCTTCAAGTGTGTTAATTCTTGATAGTGTATTAACCAGTTCATTAAGTTTTTTTCGGAGCTCTCCTTCTTTCTCAATCCTAAAATTGATGTTGCTTAAAAACAAAATGAGAACTCTCTTCTTACCCGGAAACGTAGAAACTACGGCATACTTGTAAGGGCTTACAACAATGTATCCAATAAATAAAAGTGCAAATAAAACCAAAACAGCGACAACGAGCATTATTAAGCCGTTGAGTTTATTACAATCATTGTCAAGAAAAAGACAGTTTAAACCGTCAGGTATCCAGCCGGCTATTAAAGAAAGACAGAGAACAGTAAAAAACACTATCAATAGCGCCGTCTTGCTTGAAAATAGGGTTCCGAACTGAGAAACGAGAACCTTGGCAAACCCCCTTCTTACCTCAGCTCCAACTTTACCAAACACTAAGCCCTCCCTCTAAAAAGTCTCTTTCAGTTAGAATCTTTATTCCCAAGAGCTCTGCCCTCTTCTTCAAGGCCCTGTACCTGCGGTACTTAGCCTCTTCCTCCGAGTACTTTCTTCCCTCTTCGGTTCTTCTATACTTCTCCCACTCTTTTCTACACTGGTAGTAGCCACCTTTAGGAGCATTGGGAAAATCCTCTCTTGAAGGAGGCTCTTTAGAAATAAATTGACTCAAAAGAACAAGATGCCCCTTACCAAAATCACCTCCTATCCGCTCGGTAAGCTCCTCAATTTCGTAGAGGTGTTCTGTCAGGTTGGCAATGTTTTTCTCGGTCTTACAGGAAAATAGGTAGAACCTGTTATTTTTTACTCCAACAACGTCAATTTCGTTCTGGACTCCGGTATCAAACCACTCTACCTTTACTCCCAGACGAAGGTCGTGAAAACCCTTATTTTTTAAGCTGAGGAAAACAAACTCCTCAAGCCACTTTCCCCCTATGTACTCCCTATCAACCGGCTCATAGCCGCCTTTAACTTTCTTAAAAAGGGAAGAGAGCTCCGGCGGGAAGAAGGTTATCTTAGCTTCGTGGTAGAGACGGGAAAGTATCCGCTGATAGGTTCTGTTTTTAGCTATTTTAAAAGTGAGCCGGGCTCTGCTCTCAACCTCCCCAAGGTTGTCTCTCTGTCCGATTATCTTAAAACCGTAAGCCGCAGCGTGCAGTTCAACGCTGAGAAGGTTTTCGGGAGCCTGTGCCACCAGAGTACCGTCAAACTTAACTATCTTACCGTCGGGCAGGTAGTAAAAAGAGTTTTCGGGGAAAAGCTTAAAAAGGTTAATTGCCGTGTATTTCGTACCACAGTTAAGCAGGTAGAGAGCTCCCTTTAAGTCGGAAACAGCCCGCTCTATAGAGCTGGAATTGTAAGGCTCTATTTCTCTAACTTCCACCTTAAGACCTTTGTACCCAAGAACTCTCTCTATTTGACGGGTAAACTTCTCCACCTTCGGAGTAGAAAGAAGGACTATCCTCTTGGGTTTCAAAGTAAGAGCAGTAATTATCACCGGAGCTACCTGAGTTGAAACGGGAGAAACAAGAGTGTCAGTCTTCAATACTCCCCTCCAAGAGCCTTACGCTTCCGAAGCCCATCGTCGTTTTTCGCCCGACTCCCGCAAAAGAGGCAAAACGGGCAAGGGCGTTTAGAGCTCTAAGCTCCTCGCTCTTTCCGTCGGCATAGAAAAAGACTCTCCCTGTAAAGCCGGTAAACTTTGCCCCGTCCATAATTTCAACCTTCTTCGTCCTAATCCAGCAGCCCGAGACCGTAAGGGTTTTTGAAATGTTCTTAACGAGTCCCCTCTCTATCTTAACCGGAGAAAACCTGTTCCACTTCCTCAAAAGACCTCCGAAAACGAGCCGGGGCTCGGGAACGGGGTAGTCAAAACTTCCTCTTTTAAAGGCCGTAGGGCTGAGGAAGTCAAGAACTACATCTCTACTCTCGGGCGAAGCTTCTAAGATTTCCTCATAAGTTATTACTTCTAAAGGCTTTACCCTGACAAGCTCTGCCTTTATACTCCCGACTTCAAAAAAGTTTTCCTCAGGGAAAAAGAGGTAGCGGGAAATCTCAGGGTAGAGGGCGTTGTCAAGGAGGTTAAAGACTATAGCAAAACGGCTCGTCCGACGGTTCGGGTAGCGGAAGTGGGAGTTTATTGAAATTGAAAAGGGTTTAGCTACCCCTTCGTGGAGGAGACGGCCGACTTCGGGAGCTCCCTTAAAGAGTGAAAAGAGTATTCCGTGGGCAACTCTCGGTTTAAGCTCCGAGAGCTCCATCTCTTTATCTGTCCTGAAGCTCAAAAGAACCTTTAAGGGCATACTACACCTCTAAGGTTAAAAGGCACCAGCCGGCAGGTTTAGAGTTTATAAGGGAAATAGTATGGGGAACAACCCTAAAACCGGTTTTCCTGTTGCCCACAAGCCTTAAGCGGTCATCAAGGTAGGTCTTTGACAGGGCACCACCTCCGAAGCCGAGCTTTACAGGAACTGCTCCTTCGGGAATTTTAAAGGGAAAGTAGGAATAGATAGACGTGAAAACACTCCTTTCCTTTTCTAAAAGCTTCTCCCCTCTCCTTTTAAGCTCGCTGAGGATTTTTTCCTTTGAGATTTTCACTCTACAGGAGAGAAACTTTTCTAAGTACTCCGGGTAGAGACGAATCTCCCCTCTAAAAACTCCTCTGTTTATGTACTCCAAATGAGCATTCAGATTTCTTTCAGGTTTACGACCGTCTCTGTACCTCCTCTGTAAAAGGCCTACCCTAACTTCCACATCTCCGTTTTCGGGAAGGAAATCAGAGACCTTTATAAAACGGAAAAGTTCCTTTTTGGTCGGAGGTTTCTTAAAGAGTTTTTTATCAACTCCCTCAACGGGTCGGCAGAGGAGCACTTTTTCCATATCATAAAAAACCTTAGAGAGTTCTTTCTGAGCACTCTTTATCAGCTCTCCCTTTAACCTCTTTACCTCCCTTTTATCAACTTCCCACTTCTCAACCGGACCTTTAAAAGGCTTAAGCATAGCCCTGACCTTTTCAACTTTTGAAGCGTAAAAATCCGAACAGCAGGAAGTTATAACTGCTTCAAGGATAGCAGTTCTGATAACCCCCTTTATTGAAGAGCCAGGTATGTAGGGAAGGCCATTAAGCGGATTTTTGACTATCTCTTTGATTTTTGAAGGAAGATGCTCTAAGTCAACTGCAAAAGAAAGAGAATCGGAAAAAGGGGAAAACTCCCTATAGTAGGAGTAGAGCTCCTCTAAACTTTCCCGAGTGCCGTCAAAACGCTCTTTCAAAAACTCCAGAAAATCCCCCAACTTACCTTCTCTCTTCAGCCGTTCTATTAAAAGTTGAAAATCCAACCTAAACAATTTCCTCTCTTTCTCGTCAAAATAATACTCAAAGAGAGAGAGAGCTCCTCTCCGGTCAAAATTGCTACGGGAGAAACAATTTTAAGGTTAAACCTCAATACTATTGGCTCAACCATTAATCCTCCTCAGCAAAGTGGTTCTTAACCTCAGCCTCCACAGTCTTTCTCTTTGAAAGCCTGGGGCGGGCAATGAGTCTCTTATCTGCCTCTTTTGAAAAGACTTCAACCATTCCATAACCCCTTGAGGAGCGACCCCCGAGGCCGTTAAGCTCAAGCAGGTAAAAGGCCGTTGCCAGAAGATTTAAGAAGAGTTGGGGAGAATCTTCCCAACCGGCTTCTTCGTCTTTAAAGGTCTTAAACCTGAGGTTAAACTTAAAAACCGCCCCGGCAGGAATCCTTTCAGATTGATTGAGGGCCGCAGAG
Organism: Desulfurobacteriaceae bacterium; assembly: GCA_027068415.1. Taxonomy (GTDB): domain Bacteria; phylum Aquificota; class Aquificia; order Desulfurobacteriales; family Desulfurobacteriaceae; genus Thermovibrio. The sequence continues at coordinate 28,614 of JAMOTD010000018.1, forward strand.
TAGGTAGTTCCGGTTATCCTGTTTATCTTGACTTCCGTTTTTTCTTCGGCCATTAAGCTCCCAACTCTCTCTCTGAGTTCCGAGGCAGAAGCCTCCTTTAAAAAGAGGTCGGGGACAACCAGACGGCTGGGAAAAACTTCGTTAATTTCCTCTTCGTCCAGGCCAGCCTCATCAGCAGAAGTTCCAAAGAGCTTTAAAATATATAGGCCCGTCTCAAACTTACTCTTTTCCAGACCCTTAAGCTTTAGTTGAGACAGAGATTTATAAGAGAGAACATCACCCTTTTCAGAAAAGAGGCCGAAGTAGAGCTCCAAAAGGGCTCTAAGCCTTCCCTTGAGAGAGGAGCCCGGAATGTAGGGCATACCGGTTAAAGGGTCTCTTACGATTTGATTTTCAACCCCGCCGATTTTCAAAGACTCTCTGCCTATCCCTATGTGGAGGCCGGTTTTTAAAAGGAGCTCCCCCTCAACCTCCCAAACATCCCAGAGCCTTTTTCCCATACCTCCCTCCTCAATCCATTTCCTTCATCTTTAAACGGAAAGATCCAAGAGAACCTGACACAGAATCAGCCCTCTCTGAGCCACCTTGCGGCGTCAAGGGCGTGGTAGGTAAGAATTAAGTCTGCTCCTGCCCTCTTTATTGCAGTCAGGGTTTCAAGGACTACCCTCTTTTCGTCTATCCAGCCCTTTAAGGCGGCAGCCTTAACCATTGCGTACTCGCCGCTGACGTTGTAGGCTGCCGTCGGGTACTTGAAGGTCTCCTTAACCCTTCTGATTATGTCAAGGTAGGCAAGGGCCGGCTTTACCATCACGATGTCTGCACCCTCTTTAATGTCAAGGGCAACTTCCCTTAAGGCCTCATCGGAGTTTGCCGGGTCCATCTGGTAGGAGCGCCTGTCCCCGAAGGCCGGAGTTGACTCGGCTGCGTCCCTAAAAGGGCCGTAGTAGGCCGAGGCGTACTTGGCGGCGTAGGACATTATCGGAATCTCGCTAAAGCCTGCCCCATCAAGGGCTTCCCTTATTGCCTTTATCATTCCGTCCATCATTCCCGAAGGAGCAACCATGTCCGCACCTGCCTGAGCGTGGGAGACGACCTGCTTCTTTAGGAGCTCTAAAGTCTTGTCGTTGTCAACGTCGCAGACCTCTCCCGAGCAGGTCAAGTACCCGCAGTGGCCGTGGTTGGTGTACTCGCAGAAGCAGACGTCGGTTATAACGTAGAGGTTCGGCGCTTCTTTCTTAATCTTCCTTATCGCCCTCTGGATTATTCCGTGCTCGGAGTAGGAGTCGCTTCCGAGCTCGTCCTTGTGGGAGGGGATTCCGAAGAGGATTACTGCAGGGATTTGGAGCTCCTCAACTTGAGAGAGAATTTCAGGAAGCCTGTCTATTGAGTACCTGAACTGGCCGGGCATTGAGGGTATTTCCTCTTTTACGTTCTCCCCGTCAACTACGAAGATTGGGTAGATAAAGTCGTCGGGAGTTAAGACGGTCTCCCTTACCATTCGCCTTATGTTCTCGTTCTTCCTTAGCCTTCTCAACCTGAGGTGAGGAAAGTTTCCGGTTAACATTTGCACCCTCCGAGTTTTCCCTTAAATTGTCCGGTTAAGATTCTATCAGAAGGAGTTCAGCCGTGATTTACAGGCTGAAGTTTGGGAAAAGGGAAGTTTACCTGAAGGAAGCCAAACCCCTCGGAGCTCTGACTTTCGGCCGGGAAGAGCCCGTTGAAGAGCTGGGAGTCTTGGAGGTTTACGGTCAAAAAGTTGAAATCGGAGGAACTCCGAGAGAGCCCTTCGGTGAGAGCAGCAGAAACTACCCTCTAATTGTTAAGGCGGCTCAGGTTGTAGCCCTAACCGCCGCAGGAGCTCCGATTGAAGGAGCTTTAGAGGTAAAAGAGACAGGTAGGAGGGAGCTCCTTTTAATCGGGGAGGTCTTGAGGGAGCTCTTAGGGGAAAGGGCGCTATTAAACTTTACCCTTGAAGGGCTCTTGAGCACCTTTGAGGGGGAGAGGAATCCCCACTTTAAAGAGCTCTTAAAGGGCAGGGAGGAGGAGACTTTGGGGGAGCTCCTAAGAGAGGGCTACCTTGCAAGGGTAGTGGGAATCTACTTCGGAGAGGTCGGAAAGGAAGGGATTGAGGAGGGAGCTCCGGTTTTCGTTGTTAGGGAGCACGACAACAGAGCCGACCCCAATGCGGTAAAAGTTCTATACAAAGACGGCAGAAAACTGGGGTACCTGAGGAGGAGCTTGGCAAAAAAGTTTGCCCCGATTATTGACGAAGGAATTCTCTTAACGGGAAGGCTCGTAAGGGCTGAAAGGGAAGTTGTCGTAGAGATAAAGGCGGTAGGGACTTAGCCCTACCACCACTCCTCCTCCTTAGATTCAAGAACAGTTTCAATTATTAAGATTACGACGGAAAAGACGTTTGCAACCAGAGCCCCCCACGCCAATGCCTCAACGAGGGTAGCCCTTGAACCCATCTCGTAGAAAATCAAGGCAGGAATGAGGTGGAGGTCTGCGGCCAAGCTGGTGGAAAGGAGCTCTGCACTTAAAGTTTTTTTGCTCCCCAGCTTCAAGAGGGTGGCAATCAGGTTAAAGACTACCGAGGCAAGCAGCTCGTAGGGGTCTCCGTCGTAAACAAAACCGACCGTCGTAGTTAAGGACATCATCACGAAAAAGGCCGTTCCTACTTTGCTCCAGTCCATCTATCCCAACCTCTCCTTCAGTTTCTTCTTGAGCATTGTACTGCGGGAGACGATTCTGCCCTTAAAGAGGGCCTTTACAGCCTCCTCAATCTTCTTTCTCGGGGCAACTATTACCAAAATATCAAGGGGTTCTATAACAACATCTCCACCGGGAGTGTAGATTATCTTCCCGTCCCTCTTCTTTATTGCTATTACGGTTATACCGAACCTCCTGCGAAGGTCAAGTTCCTTAAGGCTCTTGCCGACTACCGGAGAGTCGGGCTGAACTACGAGCTCCTCAATGTCTATGAAGGTATGCTCCCCGAAGAAAATCTCCTCAAGGAGGGATTTTTCGCCGAAGATTGGAGGCTTGCGGGCGAGGATTGCAACCCTTTTTGAGATTATTGCCGGAATCGTCTCAACGTAATCGGCACCTACCAGCTTCAACTTCTCCTTAAACTCCTCCTTCTTAACAAGGCCGATTATGAAGAAAGGGTAGATGTTGTGCTTGGTTATCACGTTCTTTACAGTAAGAGTTATGGCAAGGTTCCGGTAGTCGTCGCCGGTTGCGACTACAGCTCCAACGGCGGCCTCAATGTTTGCAAGGAGAAGGGTGTTCTCGTCGGTCGGGTCAAGTTTAAGGTAGTACTTAATTGAGTGCTCCTTCGCAAACTCCTCAAGGCCCTCTGAGGGGTCAACTATAACTACGGGGATTTTGTAGTGGCGGAGCTCCCTTAAAAGGTGAACCACGTAGTCGTTAAACCCGAAAATTATGTAGTGGCCCTTCAAAACAGAGATGTCCGAAACCATTTTCCTGAACCTCAGAATTTTTTTCACCTCACCGCTTGTGACTATGTTAATTAAAACGGCAATCGAGTAGCCCATAACGGCGCCGACCCCTACGGTCATAACGGCCAAGTTGAAAATCCTGTCCCTGGCCGTCATGTCCCACATCTCGCCGTAGCCGATTGTCGTAACGGTAAGGATTGTCATGTAGAAGGCTTTAAGGAGGTCAACGCCGGAGATAACCATGTAGCCGATAGTTGAGGCCATTATGGTTATGAGGCCGACTATAAGGGGAGCTCTAAACTTCATTAAGATTTCAAGGACTTTCTCCTGGCTGTACTGGCGGGGAATAACCTTCTCTATCTCTTTTCTCTTTCCCACTCCCAACCTTCCTTAAGAGGTGGATAATATTATAACCCGTTGCAACTCCGACCTCATAAGACTACCCTTAATGATAACGATAACTCTTTAATAAGGAGAGAGCTTGAAGAGAGTTGCCTTTTACACATTGGGCTGTAAAATGAACGCCCACGAGACAGCCTACATGGAGGAGAAGTTTAAGGATGCCGGCTACCAAGTTGTTCCCTTCAATCAGGAGGCCGACATCTACATAATAAATACTTGTACGGTAACCTCAACGGCCGACGCAAAGTCAAGAAAGGCGATAAGAAAGGCAAAGCAGTTAAACCCGAAAGCCTTAGTAGTTGCAACCGGCTGTTATAGTGAGGTTTACCCGGAAGAGGTAGAAAAAGTTAAAGAGGCCGACTTTATAACGGGAAACGTAGAGAAATTCAACATGGTTGAGCTGGTTGAGAAGAGGCTGAGGGGAGAAATCCCGAGGCTCTTCGTCAAGGGAGTTTGGAAGGACAGGCGCTTTTACCCCTTAACCTTGCGCCACTACGAGGGAAAGAGCAGGGCCTTTTTAAAAGTTCAGCAGGGGTGTGAGCTCTTCTGCACCTACTGCGTAATTCCGAAGGCAAGGGGAAAGATGCTGAGCCTTGAACCCCAAGAGGCCTTAAAGCAGGTTAAGGAGCTGGTTAACGCCGGCTACAAGGAAATCGTTTTAACCGGAACCCACCTGGGAGCCTACGGTAAGGAGTTTGAGGGGTGGAGTTTGGCAAGGCTCGTTGAGGAGATTATAAAAATCCCCAACTTATACAGAGTAAGAATTTCTTCGGTTGAGCCCTTAGAGTTCACGCCCGAGCTGATAGAGGTAATAACCTCATCAGAGAAAGTAGCTCCCCACTTCCATATTCCCCTTCAGAGCGGAAGCAAAACGGTCTTAGAAAGAATGGGACGGAGGTACTCACCGGAAGATTACAAAAGAGTGGTTGATGAAATTCTGAAGAAAAGGCCTGAGGCCTGCATAGGAACGGACGTTATGGTCGGCTTCCCCGGAGAGAGTGAGGAGGAGTTTGAGGAGACCCTAAAGCTCGTTGAGTCAATTCCCTTCGGCTACCTCCACGTCTTTCCCTACTCAAAAAGGGATGGGACGGTTGCAGCAAGGCTAAAGGACTCGGTTCCTCCGGAGGTTAAAAAGGAGAGGGCAAGGGTCTTGAGGGAAATCGGCAGTAAGAAGAGCTTAGAGTACAGAAGGAGGTTTTTGGGGAGGGAGCTCCCCGCAGTAGTCCTCTCCGAAACCGAAGGGGGAAGGAGCACGGCACTTACAGACAACTACATAAGGGTAATCTTAGATAGGAAATTGGAGCCGGGAGAGACGGTAAAGGTAAGGCTGACCGAAGTTAAAGAGAAGAGAGAGGAGAACTATGGAGAAGTTGTTGGTTGAGCCCTTCTTCGTTATGAAGGTCTTAGAAAGGGCAAAAGAGCTTGAGAAGGAAGGAAAAGAGGTAATCCACCTTGAAATCGGAGAGCCCGACCTACCCGTTCCCGAGAGGGTAAAGGAAAGGGCAAAGGAGTTTCTGAGTAAGTTTGAGCAGAAGTACACCGAGAGCACCGGGATTTACCCCCTTAAAGAGGCTATAGCCCACTACTACGAAAAGACCTACGGCGTAAAGGTAGAGCCCGAGAGGGTAGTTATAACCCCCGGGAGCTCCCCCGGCCTCTTAGCCCTTTTAAAAGTGGTAAGAGAAAGGGTCGGGGAGATTTCATACCCAGACCCCGGATACCCGTGCTACAAGAACGTGCTGAAGTTCCTAAACCTTAAAGGGAGAGGAGTTCCCATTTATCCGGAGGAGGAGTTCAAGGTTAAAGCCGAGAGGGTTGAAACCCATGCGCTGATAGTGAACTCCCCCTCAAACCCTACGGGGATTATCTACTCTAAAGAAGAGCTGAAAGCACTCTCGGAAAAGGCTTTCCTGATAAGTGATGAAATCTACCACGGACTCGTTTACGACGAGAGAGCTCCCAGCGCCCTTGAGGTAAGCAACAACTGTGCAGTGGTTAACGGCTTTTCAAAGTTCTTCCTCATGACCGGCTGGAGATTAGGGTGGATGGTTGTTCCTAAGGAGCTCCTACCGGACATTACCGCAATTCTTCAGAACACAGTAATCTCTCCGCCCACCCTCTCCCAGTACGCCGCCCTTGCCTGCTTTGAGGAGGAGGTTTTAGAGGAGCTGAGCTCAAACGCTGAGATTTTCAGGAAGAGGAGAGATGTCCTGCTTAAAGGCCTAAAGGAGCTGGGCTTTAAAATTCCCGCCGAGCCTAAGGGAGCCTTCTACATCTACGCCGACGCCTCAAGGTTTACCGATGACTCCTTTAAGTTCGCCTTTGAGGTTTTAGAGAAAACCGCCGTTGCAATAACTCCGGGAAGGGATTTCGGGGAAAACCAAACCGAAAAGTTTGTCCGCTTCTCTTTCTGCACCTCGGTAGAGAAGATAGAGGAGGCCTTAGAAAGGCTCAGGGGGTTTTTGGCATAGAATTTATCCTATATACTTCTCAAAGACACTGACAAGCGGCTCAAGAGACGTTAAGCCTAAGGGCTCTTTTTCTAAGGGTGGGAAGTAAAGGGTCGGCTTCTTAAAGAGCTCTCCCCCTTTTTCTCTGAACTTATTGGCAAGGATTAGCCTTACGGGAACGCCGGCTTCTTCAATTTCCTTTAGGGTTCTCTCTCCGATTTTTAAGGGGAGCTCCCCCGGGTTAACAACCACACCGAAGAGGGTTTTATCGCTCCTAAAGAGCTCCCCCAAAAAGCGGTACTCCTCCCGCCTCTTTCTTAAAATGGAGAGAACCGGGTCCTCCTTAACCTCCTCACCTGCCATCTTCCTGTAGTTTAGGGCCTCCTCTCTCATCTCTATTAAAGAGTCAACCCAGTTTAAGAGCTTATCAGGAGAGGCCATAAGGCGAACGGTATACCCGGAGGGGGCGGTGTCAAAGACGATTTTGTCAAATCCCCTACCGTAGTTTTTAACTATCCTGTAAACAGAGTCAACCGTTGCAAGCTCAAGGGCTCCGGGGGAGTTATAGGCAAGCTCTATCTGGTTCTTTACCTTTTCTATTAAGGCGGGGCTGATTATTTTCTCCGCATCCCTCTCAACCTTCTTCAGGTAATCCCTCATCTCCCTTTCAAGGTCAACTTCAAAGGCAGAGAGGCTCGGGGCAACTTCTCGGGGAGCTCCCCCCAGCCCTTTTTTAAGGAGAATTGAGAGGGAGTGGGCCGGGTCAAGGGAGACAAGGAGAGTCTTAAAGCCCCTTTTAGAAAGGGCAAGGGCCAGAGCCGTTGAGAGGGTTGACTTCCCCACCCCTCCCTTGCCGGAGAGGAAAAATATCCTGTAATTTCTAAGGCTCACCGGTTTCACTTAAAACCCTCCACAGGATTGAGGCCTTCTCACTCTCCCTCCAGGCCTCAAGCTCGCCGGAGAGGTAGGGAAGGAGCTCCACCGTATGGTAGTAGAGGGGGTTGGGAATTCCGATTTCGTCGCTCAAAATCAGGGTTAAGAGGTCAAAGTCAAGGTAGCGGGCCTTTTTTAAAAGTTTATCGGTTGCGTTCTCGGTTCCGAGGGCACCGACAAAGAAGAGCCCAAGGCTATTAAGAAACCTTCTCACCTTTCCACTCCTTAAACTCGGGGGAGTTCTTCCAGCGTCGGTGGAACCAGAACCACTGCTCGGGGTGTTTCCTTACGGCCCTTTCAATTTCAGAGGTGTAAATCTGAGTTAGCTCCTCAACGCTCCTTCCCTCGGGGTAAATAGGCCGGCCTACCTCTATTCTGTACTTGCCCTCCTCAATAAAACAGAAGGCGGGAATTACGGGCTTACCGCTCTTTACTGAGAGGAGGGCGGCCCCCTTATTGGTGTAGGTTTTCCTTCCCAAAAATGTGGTTAAAACCCCCTCCTTCACCTTCGGCCTCTGGTCAAGGAGAATTCCGACAAACCTTCTTCTCTTTAAGTCCTTTAAAATCTCAACTCCCCTGCCAGTAGGAATAACCTTAATTCCCCGACTCTCCCTGATTGAGTTTATTAGCCTGTCAACTCTCTTATTCTTCATCGGCTTTGCGACAACGGAGAGCTTTCCACCCGAGAGCTCCGAAAAGAGAGCTCCCATAAGCTCCCAGTTCCCTATGTGGGCGGTTAAGAGAATTCCCCCCTCTTCGGGAACTACCGAAGGGTCAACGGGGTGAAAGAGAGACTTTAGGAAGGAGAAGGAGTAGGTAGGAAGCCTTAAAAAGTCAACCGCGCAGGCAAGGAAGTTCTTAAAGCTCTCCTTCCCGACTTTAGGGGGAAAGCCGGTAAACCTGAGGTTCTCCTCACAGACCCTCTTAACACGGGGGTAGTTGTAGAAAACCTCCCCGAGCCCCCTTGCAAGGGAGAGAGCTCTCTCACGGCTTAAAGACCTTATCCCTTTCAGGCTAAGCCTTAAAATTAGATACTCCAGAAGGTGCAAGCTCTCCTTCAAGCTCCTCCTCTTTACTCTCTTCAAGGTTCTTTATGTTCCCGAGAACAAACTCTTTAAGGCCGTAGGCGTCAAGTTTCAGGACGGGAGCTCTTACTCCCTTCAGCCTCCCCCGCAGCTTTATCAGGTCCTTCTCGGTGGTGACGGGGTTTTTGAGCTGAGAAAGCCTCTTTATGTCCTCCCCTGTGTAGTTGTGGTGGTCGTCAAAGACGATGTAGTTGCGTACACTGTAGCCCATGTCAATTATCATCTTTAAAAACTGTTGGGGATTTCCAATTCCGCAGAAGAGGTCAACTTCCCTCTCCTGTGGAGGCTCAACCCTCTTAAACTCCTCGTTCACCCAGAACTTAAACTGCTGCTCCGCCCGGAAAATCGGCTTTTTAAAGGTTTTAAGGTAGAGCTCCAAACTATCAAGCCTTTCAGGGCTTACAAGGTTCGCCCTGGTTATGACAAAGGCGTCTGCCCTCTCAAGGCCTCCGACGGGCTCCCTTAAAAGCCCCAAGGGAAGGCAGTGGCCGTCTCCGAAGGGGTTGAAGGGGTCTATCGCAACAAGGTTAACGGTAGGCCTTACCTTCCTGTACTGAAAGCCGTCGTCAAGGACAGCAGCGTTTGCTCCCTCTTTAAAGGCAAACTCTATCCCTTTGAGCTTATTCTTTGAGACTACCGCTCGGTAGCCTTTAAGGGCGTAAACAGAGGCCTCGTCGCCGAACCTCTCGGGCTCGGGGAGGGCAAATGCAGGCCCTTTCTCCTTTCCCCCATATCCTCTTGTGACTATTGCCGGCGTCAGGCCCGCCTCCTCAAGGTAGAGGTAAACGCTCTCAACCAGCGGAGTTTTACCGCTGCCTCCTGCAACTAAGTTCCCGACGCTTATTACGGGAAAGCCGAAGGTCTTTGAGTCAAAAAAGCCGGCGTCGTAGAGGTAGTTCCTCAAGGCCGAAAGGCTACAGTAGAGCTTTGAGAGAAACCAAAAGGGCAGGTAGAGAAGTGAGTAGAGGCCCTCCCTGTTTAAAACTTTCAGTCTGAAGTCGTTTAAACTCAACCTACTCTCCGATGTAAGAGAGGATTCTCTCCGAAACGCCCCTCTTTTCAGTCCAAAGTTTAAACGAAGTTTCGGCCAAGTTTGAAGATAGCTCCTGCCGTGATAAAAGAGAAGTGAGGAAGGGTAGGAGCTCCCGCCTCTTTAAAAGGGGAACTTTAAGCTGGAGGGCAAGCTCTTTAAAGGCGGTTGCGTGCTCTCCCATAAGGGTAGGTTTTTTCAGAGCAACGCTCTCAACAGGGTTGTGGCCTCCGATTCCGGGAACGAAGCTCCCGCCTATTAGAGACACGTCGGCGTAGTGGTAAAGGCCCGAGAGCTCCCCGATTGTGTCAACGAGGTAGAAGTCAACTTCCCGGGGAACTCTGGGGCTCTCGCTCCTCCTTAAGACCCTTCCCGGGAGTTCCACTTTCCTTCCAACGTGTCTGGGGGCTATAACGGTAAGGAGGTCGGGGAACCTCTCCTTCAGCTTAAAGTGGAGCCGTACGGCAATTTCCTCCTCCCCGGGATGGGTACTCCCCCACAGAACTACTCTCCTCTTCCCTTCAATTTCTAAGGGAGGGAATTTCTCCGGAGGGGTGTAGTCAAGCTTCAGGTCTCCGACAACAGAGACTTCTTTAAACCCCAGCTCCCTTGCCCTCTCTGCGTCTTCAGAGCTCCTTGCAAGGAAGGGACACCTCTCAAGGTAGGGCTTTAAGAAGGAAAACCTCTTTAACCTCCTGTAGCTTTTATCCCCCAATTTGCCGCTAACGAAGTAGAGGGGGATATTGAGCTCGGCCGAGGCTCTCAAAAAAGAAGGCCAGATTTCTGTCTCGTAAATCAGGATTTTCTCGGGCTTAACCTCTTTGAGGAATGAAAGAATAAGGGGGTAGAGGTCAAGGGGTATTACTCTTTTGGGAATATCGGGGTAGAGTTTTCCCGCCCTCTTTAAGCCGTAGTCGGTGAAGGTTGTGAGGGCTACCCTTCCCGTTAGCTTCTCAACCAGAGGCTTAACGGCGTTAACCTCCCCGACGCTTGAAGCGTGGAGAAGGACTTTCCCTTCTCCTCCCGGGAAGGAGGTTCTGAGCCTGGGAAGGAGCGAAACCTCACCCCTCTTCTTAACGGCAAACTTTACCGCCGGGAAGAGGGGAATTGAGAAAAGGAGAATGAGATTATAGAGCCAGAACATCTACTTAATCCCGATTAGTTTGTGAACCTGAGGGATAATACGGATTTCAAAGCTACTTAGGAGCTCCCGCCTGCCTCTAACCATCTCCCAGACCCTCCTGCAGGTTTCGGGGTAGGGCTCTTCGGGGTGGTGGAGGGGCTGAAGAACTACCGGCCGGGGAATTAAGGAGCGGTTTTTAAAAAGGAAGTCCTCAATCAACTCAAGGTCTTCACGGCTGTAGAGGGTGTACTTCAGTTCAAGCTCATCGTAAGTTTTGAAGAACTTTAAGAGAGTCTCCCCAGGGAAGTTAACCCCCATCGTGGGAGGTTTCGGGGAGAGGACGAGGTGGAGCTTCTCTGCCCGAATTTCCCTGTATATGTGGCCGCAGGTCTCTACGGTAATTCTCCTGACCGAAGGAAGGCCGGCAAGGAGCTCAACCAGAAGGGGGAGCTCCTCCTCTTCAAAGGGCTCCCCTCCGGTTATGACCACGTCGGGCAGGCCGGAGGCCTCAACAAGAAGGCGGAGCTCGGTAAGCGAGTACTCCCTGCCGCTATCCCACGAGTACTTCGTGTCGCAGAAGAGACACCTGAGGGAGCACCTTCCGGTTCTGATAAAGAAGGAGGGGGTACCGATTGTTAGACCCTCTCCCTGAAGGGACTCAAAGAGCTCGCAGACCCTCATCTCTTCCTTTCAACCTCAACGGGGGACTTAACCTTAATGTCGTAGTGCTTACCTACGGCATAACCTCCGGCAGCTCCGGCTCCCGCCGCAACCAGAACGGGAGCACAGCCGGTTAAGAGAGGAATAGCCAGCAAAAAGGCCAAGAGCCTCACCTCTACCTCCTAATAGTCAATTCCCTTTCTGGCCTTCCGGCCCAGGTAATAGGGGTGTTTAACAAGCTGAAAGTAGGTAACGTAGTCGGCAAGCTCTATAACCTCCGCCCTTGCGTGCCTTCCGGTTAAAACAAGCTCAAGGTAAGGGGGCTTTCCCCTTATAAAGTCAACCAGCCGAGAAACCTCCAAAAGCCCCAGGTGAACGGCAACGTTCACCTCATCAAGGACGAGGACGTCAACCTCGGAGCTCTTTTTAAGGGCAAGCTCAAAGCCTTCCCGGGCTCTCTTAAAGTCCTCATCTGTAATCCTAAAATCGTAGCCGGGCCTTCCGGTCTGGTAGAACTCAAAGCCGGGAAGGTGCTTTACTGCCTCCATCTCTCCTGTAGGAACGCCCTTAATAAACTGAATGAAACAGCACTTCAGCCCCCTGCCAACAGCCCTTAAGCAGAGGCCGAGGGCGGCGGAGGTCTTTCCCTTGCCGTTTCCCGTATAGACGTGAACCATTCCCCTATCTAAAGCCACCTCTGTGCCACCTTCCGGGCAAGCTCCCTCGCCCTTCTATCTATCTCAACGACCTCCTCAACGCTCCCCGGAGGGGGAAAGTCTGAGGAGTTTAAGACCTCCTCAATTAGGAGGGGTATCTGGGTAAACTTAATCTTACCCTCTAAGAAGAGCTCTACGGCAACCTCGTCTGCGGCGTTGAGGACTATCGGGTAGGGGTAGCCCCTCTTTAAACTCTCGTAGGCGAGCTTAAGGCAGGGGAACCTTTGGGTATCGGGCTCGTAGAATGTAAGCTCAAGGCCGAAGAAGTCAATCTCACAGGAGGGGAAGCTATCAAGGAGGGGGAGCCTTTCGGGGTGGGAGAGGGCGTAGGCTATGGGGATTTTCATGTCGGGAGCTCCCATCTGGGAGATTACCGAGCCGTCGCGGAACTTAACCATTGAGTGGACTATGCTCTGGGGGTGGATAACGACCTTTATCCTCTCTAAGGGCAGACCGAAGAGCCAGTAGGCCTCTATAACCTCAAGACCCTTATTCATCAAAGTTGCAGAGTCAACGGTAACCTTCTTACCCATCTCCCAGTTGGGGTGCTTCAGGGCCTCCTCGGGCTTTACGCTATCAAGCTCCTCCCTCTCCCTGAAAGGACCTCCGGAGGCCGTGAGGATAATCTCCTTAACATCCTTGAGCTCCTCTCCTTTCAAACACTGGAAGATTGCAGAGTGCTCGCTGTCAACGGGGATAATCTCCCGGGCAACCTCCTTTACGAACTTCCCCGCACAGACTAAGGCCTCCTTGTTTGCAAGGGCGAGCCTTCCCCCCTTTTTAGCCGCCCAGTAGGTAGGGAGAATTCCCGCAGAGCCAGAGATTGCCGCAACGCAGATATCAAAATCAACCTTTTCTATGAGCTTCCTTATACCGGAAAGGCCGGAGTAAGTTTTAAAGGGAAGGTTATCGGGGAGCTCCCCTCCGTAAAGGGCAACGGCCTCGGGCTTAAACTTTTCGGCCTGAGCTAAGAGCTCCTCCTTTCTCGTCCCGGCAACCAGGCCCACAACCTTAAACCTTTCGGGGAAGGCCTCAATAACCTTCAGGGTATTCTGCCCTATTGAACCTGTTGAGCCGAGAATTAGAACCCTCTTCATAGCCTCGCTAAGAGCTCCTCCCTCGTCTCTACCTTCTCCTGCTTACCGGTTGAGAGCTCTTTAAGGGAGTAAAAGCCCTCCTTAACCTCCTCCTCGCCGATTATCACGGCAAACTCGGCCTTTACCCTGTCGGCGGCCTTCATCTGGGCTTTAAAGCTCCCCTGCCTGTGGTCAATTTCGGCCTTTATCCCCTTACTCCTTAAAAAGTTAACGAGCTCAAGGCCTTCCCTGTAGGCCTCCTCTCCCCTCGTTATAACGAAGACTCCCTCCCTCTTCTCCTCAAGCTCGGGAAGGAGGAGCATCACCCTGTCTATTCCCATTGCAAAGCCGAGGGCGGGGGTTTCGGGCCCTCCGATTTCCCCTATCAGGTAGTCGTACCTTCCACCGGCAAGGACGGTACTCTGGGCTCCCAGCCCGGAGCTCTTAAACTCAAAGACCGTTCTGGTGTAGTAGTCAAGGCCTCTAACGAGAAAGGGGTTCTCCCTAAACTCTACCCCCAGCAGGTTTAAGTACTCCTTAACCTTCTCGTAGTGCTCCCTACACCCATCACAGAGGTAGTCGGTAATTTTAGGAGCGCCGGAGACGACCTGCCTGCACCCCTCATTCTTACAGTCAAGAACCCTTAAGGGGTTCCTCTCAAACCTCTCAACACAGTCGGGGCAGAGCTGTCCCACCCTCTCCTTCAGGAACTCAATCAGGGCCTCCCTGTACTTAGGCCTACACTCCTTACAGCCGATTGAGTTTATCTCAAGGGTTGCCTCAACAGAGAGCTCTTTGAGAATATCGTCGGCAACCTTTATGAGCTCCGCATCTGCTCCCGGCTGTGAAAAGCCGAAGAGCTCCACACCGGCCTGAAAGAACTGCCTCTTCCTGCCGGCCTGAGGCCTTTCAAACCTGAACATGGGGCCAACGTAAAACCACTTCGTAAAGGGCTCTTTGGCGTAAACTCCGTGCTCAACGTAAGCCCTAACGGCAGAGGCGGTTCCCTCGGGCCTAAGGGCTATAACCCTTCCTCCCTTATCCTCAAAGACATACATCTCTTTCTTCACGATGTCGGAGCTCTCACCGACGCTCCTTGTAAAGAGCCTCGCCTCCTCAAAGACGGGGAGGATTACCTCCTTAAAGCCGGCCCTCTCAACTACCCTCTTGAAGGCATCAACGACCCTTTCAAACCTTAAACTTTCGGGGGGAATTAAGTCTTCAACTCCCCTAAGAGCTCTGTACTCCATAGCCCTCTATCACCTCCGCATCGTCTGTTCCGCAGAACCTGTCTCCGGCATCTCCGAGGCCGGGAACTATGTAGCCCCTGTCGTTTAACCTCTCGTCAACAGAGGCCGTAATGAGAGTTAACCTCTCAAACTCCTTTAGCCTCTCTATCCCCTCAGGGGCGGAGACGACGGAGACAAAGACAATATCCTGTGGAGGAACGCCCCTTTTAAGGAGCTCCCCTATACAGTAACGGGCAGTTCCGCCCGTTGCAAGCATCGGGTCAAGGAGGAGGTACTTGGCCCCTTTAACGAGGGGATATTTCTTATAGTAGGCAACAGGCTCTAAGGTCTCCTCGTTTCTGTAAATTCCCATAAAACCTATCCGCCCTTTAGGGTAGAGGTTTAGGGCAGGGGGAATCAGAGAGAGACCCGCCCTTAAAACGGCTATAAAAACAACCTCCTGAACCACCTTACCCGAAAGGCCTTCGGCAACCGGAGTCTTTACCTTTACCCTCTCAACCTTAAGCTCTTTTAAGGCCTCGGCAATCAAAATTAGACCGAGCCTCTCAAGGGCTTCTCTGAAGAGCCAGTGGGGAGTTTCCCTGCTCCTTAAAGTGGTAAGTAGCTCATCCTTTAAAGCTCCCTCAACTACCCTTAACCTCACTCCACTAACCTCCCGGCAAGGGAAGAAATCGGAAGGGAGCCGTAGTCTCCGCTTAAGGCGTTGTAGATGTCCTCCGCCTCCTTAACCTTCCCCTCCTTTAACGCAAAAAGGAGCCTGTCGTAGAGGTACTCGGGGTGAGTCCACTCATTCCTTTTAACCTGATAGGGCGGAACCTTCCCCTTATCAATTCCCCAGGTTATGAGGGCCGTCTTTGAAGGGGGGGCGAGGAGGTAGCTATTTGAAGAGGCAAGGGGCTTGAGCTCATCCTCTTTCTTCTCAATCTTACCCAGCAAAAACTGGGCAAGGCGGGCTGAGGGAGCTCCCCTATACTCCTTAACTGCCTTCCCAAAGTAGCTTACGGCTTCCTTCTCATTACCATTATCAAGGTAGTAGAGCCCCTTGTCTACCAGCTCTGCGGCCTTAAGCTCAACGCTCCTTTCGTAAAAGCTATAACCCAAATAAGAGCCTCCGATAATAAAAAGAAAGGCCAAAATTCCCAGGAGCTTTGCCCTGTGCTTGGAGATAAAGTCAAGGAGCTTGTAGAAGTCGGAGACGAGCTGTTCGGCCTGAGGAGTATCTATCCTCTCAGGGATGTGAACGGGGGTTTTCTCCTTCTCCTTCCGTTTGTAAACTTTATATGGGGGCTTCTTCAAGGGAGACCTCCCGAAGGGTTTGAGAAATTGTACCAGTTAGGCGGTAAAGGTGAAGAGAGGTAAAGAAAGCTCATCAATAAATCCCGTCGTCCTAACCCTCTTCACACTCGTAGGGCTCTTTATACTGGTCGTCTTCTTTTACCTCTTTTACAAAACCGAGCTTAACGACGCCATATACACCTCCGTCTTAAGCGAAACAAAAAGCAAACTCCAGAATACAGTCTCCTCCTACATAAAAATGCTTGAGAAAGAAAAAGAGCTTAGCGAGGAAAGACACAAAAACGAGATAAAAGAAGAGGTAAGGAATGCCTGGGCGGTTGCAAACTCAATCTACAACTTCTGCAAAAAGAGAAGGTGCAGGGACGAAACGATAAAGCTCCTCATAAAGAACGCCCTTAAAAGCTACAGGTTCTTTGACGGAATGGGGTACGTCTTTATAGATACGGTAAAGGGAAAAGTAGTTTTAAACCCGGCCTTCCCCGAGATTGAGGGAAGGAGCCTCTGGAACTGGAAAGACACCTACGGAAAGTTCGTTCACAGGAGCTTTGAAAGGGTCGTCCTCTACTCTCCCGAAGGGGAGGGTTTTGTCTCCTACCACTGGTACAAGCCCCACACGAAGGAGGTTGACTTAAAAATCTCCTACGTAAAGCTCTTTAAGCCCTACAACTGGATAATAGGGGGAGGAGTTTACGCCTCTCAGATTAAGGAAAAGGTTAAAGAGCACATACTCTCGGTAGGGAAGGCCTTTGACGCCTTCATCTTTGACCTGAGCCACTCTAAAGAGGTACCTTCTCCTCTCAAAGGTGTAGACATTGACAAGCTAAAAAGGGGAGTTTTCGTAAAGACCGAGGAGCGCTTCTATTTCTTCAAGTACTACCCCGATTGGAACTGGGTAATAGGGGCCTACGCTACAAATAACGAGCTCCTGAGGAACGTGTATTACTTACAGAGCCAGTTTTTAACGAGGGCGAACAAGATAATCGCCTCAACCTCAACGGTCATCTTGGCAATTATTGCAATCTCTTCAATAACCCTCCTAAACTACAACAGAAAGCTGAGCGAAATGATTAAAGAATTGAAGAAGAAAAGGAGGGAGCTCCTTAAGCTGACGAGAAACCTGAAACTTATAGCCTATAAAGACGACATAACAGGTCTACCCAACAGGAAGAAGCTCTTTGACGACCTCTCAAAGATAGGGCTCTCAAGGAACATTCACTTCGCCCTCGTAAACATAAGGAACTTTAGAGACCTAAACGAGCTCTTCGGCTTTGAGGACGGAAACAGGATTTTAAGGGCATTCGGCCAGAACCTCAAAAAAGAGGTTAAGAGGAAGTGTAAGAACTGTCTCGTCTACAGGATAAGGGGAGACAAGTTCGGAGTTCTGGCCTGCGACCTTAACGATGCTCAGTTTATAGAACTTATGAGCAGGCTTATAAGAAACCTTGAGTCAAAGGAGTTTGAGGTGAACAACATAAAGTTCAAACTTGACGTCGTTTCGGGAATTTCCAAAAACAGGGATAACCTGCTGATAGAGGCCGAAATAGCGGAGGAGGAGGCAAAGAGGAGGAACCTCAACATTTACGTTTTTGACAAAGAGCTTGAAAGGACTTACGAAAGCCTTGAGAAGAACTTAAAAATCGCAATGATGCTCAAAGAGGCCGTTGAGAAGAAAAAGGTGATTCCCTTCTTCCAGCCGATTGTTGAGCTTGAGAGTATGAAAGTTTTTGAGTACGAAGCTTTAATGAGGATAAAAACTCCCGAAGGAATCCTCAATCCCGGCCAGTTTTTGGCCGTTGCAAAGAAGATTGCAATCTACAGGAAGCTCTCAAAGGCCCTCCTTGAGGAGGCCTTTAAAATGTGTGCTGAACACAGAATCAATATTTCCGTAAACCTCTCTACAGAAGACCTTGCCTCAAAGAGTATGGTTAACTGGATTACGGCCGCCCTCAAACACTACGACATAGCAGACAAAGTTTGTTTTGAGGTAGTTGAGACGGAGGCCTTCAGCGACATGAAAATCCTTGAGAACTTCTACTACAAGATTAAAGAGCTGGGAGCCTACCTTGCAATTGACGACTTCGGAAGCGGCTACTCAAACTACGAGTACCTTGCAACTATTAAACCCGACTTCGTAAAGATTGACGGAAGTCTGATATCAAAAACCATCAGGTCAAAAGATGTTGAAAGGTTGGTTAAACACATAGTTATGTTCTGCAAAGACCTTGAGATAAAGACGATTGCGGAGTTTGTCTCAAGCAGGGAGCTCTATGTGAAGGTGAAGGAGCTCGGAGTCCACTACGGTCAGGGCTACTACTTGGGAAAGCCAGAGCCACACTTAAGGATTTAACGCCTCTCTTAATAAGTTTATAAAAGTTCTTTCGTTGGCACTAATCTGATTAAATTTGATTTTCCTACTTAAACCATTACCAAGTTTCTGCTTAATTGACCGAACTATGTTCTCAAGCTCATCTTCTAAATTTATAATAACAATTTCAAACTCAAACCTATCTTTCTTTTTTTCTACTTCTTTTTTCTTTTCGCCTAAAGACTTTTTAATTGTTTCAAGTATATGAGGATCTGACCTCAAAGATTGCCCCCAAATAACTAGCTTATTATAACGTTTTAAATCAAACTGAAAAGAAGAGAAATAAGCGTCAAGAACAGGATAACGCATTATCTGTCTTTCCTTAAGTCTTGGTGCATTCAGAATTATAATAGGTTCCTCAAATTGTTTAAATTCATTTATATAAGACCGTTTTAGTTTAATAGATAGCCTATTATAGTAGTAGAATTTATAAGAACCATGCAGATGTAAAAGTTTCGGTTCTTCATAATCCCTTATAAAGTTAGATTGGGAAAAACAATTATACTTTTCATGGCACCATCCAAACATATCCGGTAATTTAATCCTTCTTCTTTCATCCTCTTCATTAGGATCGTACGCCAGTACTATTTCAGCAATACCATCATAATTAGTAGTATATATGCAAACTTTATTATTATTTACAGCCTGAAAAGGAAGAAAAATCCTAAAAAGACTCCTATTTAAGTAGTCAGCTAATCTAATATAAAATCCATTCGTTTCCAAATTAACAAAACCTTCAACAATATCCCAAATTGTATTAGCAAGTTCCGAATCAACAGCATTCTGTAACTCATTAAAACACGACTTGTATACCTCATTTTTTTCAAAGAACTTAAGCATTCTTAAAACATCAAAAGCTTCATACACCCTCTCTAAATCTGATTCACTAAAGTTCTCTCCCAAACGCTCATCTAACGCATGCCACAATTCAATCACTTGTTGGATATCCTCACGTAACCGTTCATCTTCTATAAAGTTCTGCAAAGAATTATTAAACCCATTGCCTAAAAGCAAAACACTTGACATTTCCCCTCCCAAAATTAACCCACAAATTTTTCAAAAAGCATATAGTCTACGTTATGCTAAAATGATAACACATCAAAAGTAGTCCTGCTACACCTCTTTAGAGCATTAAGGTTGTAGCCACCCTCCAGGGTAAAGAGAAGGGGAACTTTCAGGGAGAGGGCGGAGTCAACTATCTCCTCAACTATCCCCCTTACCCCTTCATCTGAAACTTCAAGACCTGTCAGGGGGTCGTCGGCATGGAGGTCGTAGCCGGCAGAAACGAGGATAATGTCGGGAGAGAACTCCTTAACGGCCTTTCTGTATAGGGTGGAATAAACCCCTAAAAACTCCCTGTCTCCGCTTCCCTCTTTCATGGGAACGTTTAAAACGTGGGAGTTGTTCTCGGCCGTAGAGCCCGTTCCGGGGTAGAAGGGGTACTGGTGGGTTGAGAAGCAGAAAACCCTTTCATTTTCGTAGAAGGTGTGCTGGGTTCCGTTGCCGTGATGGGCGTCAAAGTCAACTATAAAGACCCTCTCGGCACCCATCAAGAGGGCTTTAACGGCGGCAACGGCAACGTTATTGAAGATGCAGAAGCCCATAGCCCTATCCCTCTCGGCGTGGTGGCCGGGAGGACGGACTGCACAGAAAAAGGCTTCAAACTCGCCGCTAAGTAGGAGCTCCACCCCCACCTCGTTCGCTCCAGCGGCCATAAGGGCGGCATCGCAGGTAAAGGAGTTAAAGTAGGTGTCGGGGTCAAAGAAGCCGGGAGCTCTCTCCCGGCAGGAGATTATTACGTCCTGAACGTAGTTTTCGCTGTGGACGGCCGTCAGGAGCTCATAGGAGACCTGACGGGGCTTTAAAATAGGGAGAGCTCCCGAAAACTCCTCAAAAACCGGCTCCATAAAGTACTTTAGCCTCATGGCGTTCTCAGGGTGGGTCGGTAAATCGTGCTTCAGATAGACGCCGTCGTAGATTACCGCCGTCCTCACTTTAACTTCCTCACAATCTCAAACTCGGCTCTCCTGTTCTCAATATCAACCGAGAGGAGTCTTACAAGAACCCTATCACCGATTCTAAAGACCTTTCCGGTCCTCTCACCTACGAGGCAGTACTGCTTGGGAACGCAGATGTAGTAGTCGTTCTTTAAGCTTGCAACGTGAACAAAGCCCGGAATAACCTGCTCAATCGTTTCAACGTAAAGCCCCTGCTCGCTTACCCCCGTAATTACCGCCTCAAATACTTCGCCCACGTGGTTGGCGGCAAACTGGAGTTTCTTGAGCTCTATTACGTCCCTCTCAGCCTCGTCGGCCAATATTGAACGCTCTGTAATGTGCTTACAGATTACTTCTAACTTCTCTTCCCAAGCCGGAATGCTCTCGGGCTTAAAGAGCCCCTTCTGGGCCATCTTGACGAGCCTGTGGAGGGTTAAGTCTGCGTAGCGCCTTATGGGGGAGGTAAAGTGGGTGTAGTAGGTTGAGGCAAGACCGAAATGGCCGATGTTGTCGGGGGAGTACTTGGCACGGGCCATAGTTCTCAGCATTAGGTAGTTAATTAACTTCTCCTCCGGCTTACCCTCAACCTGCTCCAAAATCCTCTGGAGGATTTTGGGCTGAATGTCGTTCTTAACAGTAGGAACTCTTATCCCGAGGGAGCGGACGAAGTTGAGGAACTCCTGAAGTTTATCCCTGTCGGGAGATTCGTGAACCCTGTAAACGCTGGGGTAGTCGGTCCAGAACATAAACTCGGCAACGGTCTCGTTGGCAACAATCATAAACTCCTCAATTAACCTATGGCTCCAGAGCCTCTCGGCCTTGTAGATGTCTATCGGCTCGCCCTCGGCGTTTAAGACAACAACCGGCTCGGGAAGGTCAAAGTCAAGGGAGCCCCTCTTGTAGCGCTTCTTGTGGAGGATTTTTGCAAGCTCGTACATCTTCCTGAGGGAGTCAACAACGTGGGGGAACTTCTCTATGGCCTCACTGTCCCCGTCAATGATTTTCTGGGCAATCGTGTAGGTGAGCCTCGCCTTGCTGTGAATTACGCTCTCGTAGATTTTGTAGTCAACCACTATTCCCTTCTTGTTTATCTCCATTTCGCAGGTGAAAGTGAGCCTGTCAACGTGAGGGTTGAGGGAGCAGATGCCGTTTGAGAGTTTTTCAGGAAACATGGGAATACAGCGGTCGGGGAAGTAGACGCTTGTTCCCCTCTTGTAGGCTTCCCTATCAAGGGCACTGCCGGGCTTAACGTAGTGGGAGACGTCGGCAATGTGGACGTAGAGTTTGTAGTGGCCATTAGGGAGCTCCTCAATCGCAACGGCGTCGTCAAAGTCCCTCGCGTTCTCACCGTCTATCGTGAAGCAGAGCTGCTCCCTTAAGTCAACCCTCCCTTCAAGGTCTTCGGGTCTGACCTCGTCGGGGATTTTCTCGGCCTCTTCTAAAACCTCAGGGGGAAACTCTGTGGGAAGGTCGTACTTCCTGATTATGAGCTCAATGTCAAACTTGGGGCCGCTCTTTCCGAGGTTTTCAACCAGCTTCCCTACCGGGCCCCTTGTTTCGGAAGGGTAGGAGACAATTTCAACAACAACGTAGTCTCCGTCCTCAACCTTCTTGCAGTCTGCGTGGGTTAGGATTATGTCGTATCGGATTCTCTTATCCTCGGGAACGACAAAACACTGTCCCTTGCTCTTCTCAACCCTTCCGACAACCTTCTTAACCGCCCTTTCAATAACCGAGACAATTTTTCCCTCTCTCCTTCCTTCCCTTCCCTCTTTAACTATCTCAACGGCGACAATATCCCCGTTCATTGCCCCGGCCATGCTCCTGCCGGGAACGAAAACGCCCTTACCGCCCTCTAACGGATCAACAAAGCCGAAACCCTCCCTGTAAACGCAGAGCTTCCCTATAACAAGCCCAAGCTTTTCGGGCAGGGCATACTTTGAGCCCCTTAGCTTTACCAGTTTTCCGCTCTTGGCAAGCTCTTTCAACTTCGCCCTCAGGGCTTCCCTCTCCTCGGGGGGGATTTTCAGGTACTTCGCTATCTCCCTCGCCCTTAAAGGCTTATTAAACCTGTTTAGGGCTTCAAATATCCCCCTCTCAAGCTCCTTCTCTCTCTCAAACTCCTTTTCAATTCCCTCTAACTCCATCTCTCCTCCAGCACTATTTGTGGTATTTTCTCAACAAATTTAACCCCGCTCCTTCTCAAATCCTCCCTGAAGGAGCCGTCAACTTTAAGTCCGTACCCCTCAAGAATCCTCGTCAGCTTCCTGTAAATCTCCTCTCCGGTTCTATCAAGGTCGGTTAAGATGACAACTCCTTTAAACTTCTTAGAGAGCTCCTCCCCGATATCGTGAAACTTCCTCCCCCTCATCGTATAGACCGGCCCTATGTCAAACTTCTCAAGGGCCCTCTTATCCCTCTTACCCTCAACAAGTACAACCCACCCCTCCTTAGAGGCCATAAACCTCTTTAACCTGTAGAGGAAGTTCTTAAGCTCTCCGTCCATCTTCCCGCCTAAAAGAACTTTACGAGGGCTATCCCGACTGTAAAGTTATATAAAATCGGAAGGCCTGCCTGAAGTAGAAGGAGAACGGCCGTAATCCGCAACGGGTAGAGGCCGAGGTAGTAGGGAAGGAGGTAAGCCCACCAGCTCCTCAAAAGTGAGAACATGGCGTTCCCCACGGCCATAGTCCCGAGAATGTGTGCAGTCTTTATCCCCTCCTTGAGCATCACCTTTATTAAACCGTAGGCAACCGGAGGGCTGATTGCGGCGGTGGTTATGTAGGTTATCTCAAGGGAGTTAAAGCCGAGCCTTCCGAGGTAGGGCTTTAGCTTCACCGTAAGCCACTCCATAGCCCCTGCCTTTATGAGGAAGACGACAAAGAAAAAGAGGGGGGTGAACTTTAGGGTAAAGAGAAAGCCCTCCTTCGCCCCCTTCTTTAACCCCTCAAGGAGAGCAGGAAAGGAGAGGTTGATTCTGGAACTCCCGAAGGAATAACGGGGAAGGGAGAGGTTTCTATAACGGAGCCTCCCGATTACGGATACTACAAAGAGCAGAATAAAGTCAAAGGCAAGCCTCAGAAGGGCGTAGTAAACGGCTATAACTCCGATTAGGGGAAGGAGAACGGGAAGGTAGTAGCGGTAGAGGAACATTAGTCTCATGGGGAAGTTGGTTGCAAGGATTGTAAGGTAGAGGTCGGCAGGCTTTACTTTTCCCTCCTTAAGGAGCTCTGAAGCAACAACGTGGGCAGCCCGGGGGGAGACGAGGTAGATAACGGGAACCTGCGTTAAGAGGGGGTGAATTCCGAAGCGGGCAAGGGGAAGGGTCTTAAGCCCCAGCCAGTTGACAAAACCGGTTTCAACCAAAAGGGCGGCCAGAACGTAGCCGAAGAAGACGGCCGCCACTATAAAGAGGTAGAGCTCGGTAAAGCTCATACTAACCTACCGGGCTGAGCTCCCTTACGATTTGTCCGCACTTAACGGCAACGTCGGCCGTTATGGCTGCACACCTGTAGCTCCTCTCCGTACTTTTAGGGTGAACGCCGGTAGCCCTGCACCAGTTGAGGACTGAATCCCTGCAAACTATTGAAAGGGCAGGAGCTTTAGGAAGGAAAGGAGTTTTGGGAGCTCTAAAGACGGGTAGGGGAGTTTCGTTATGAAACCTAACGAGCTTCTCTACGGCCTCCTCAAATTCCGAGGGCTCTAAGGTAAGGGCAAAAACCCAGAAGGCACCGGTTATGGCACCGCAAACCCTGTTCCACCTGTTGGGAAGGGTCGGTGAGAAGGCCTTAACCTGAGGGTAGTCAACGCAGAGGCCGGCCTCTCTTTTAAAGGCCGTTATAACCCCGTACTCGCAGTTGTAGTCCCAGTAGTACTTAAATGAGAGCTCCCCTATCCTCTTTAAGCTAAACTCCTTAAGCTCACACTCTCTGAAGCTCTCCCTTATAAACTCCATATTTTCAACAATTTGAGCAATTTCCATAGAGCTACCTCCTGCTGAAATTCGGAGATAGAAATTTAGGTGGGAAGGGCTAATTTGGAAGGGTTTTAAGGAATTTACGAATGTCTGAAATAAAGAGCTCAAAGTCTTTAAGGTGATTTTTATAAATACCGTAAACGATGGAATCGTCAACTCCCTCGTAAAGGTGAATCAGAAGGTTCCTGAACTTAACCATCTTCTTGTAAATCTCAAGGTGCTCAACGGGTATAACTCCTCTACCTGCAAGGAGTTCAAAACAGTGGGAGTAGCTCTCGGGAACTTCCCTAAAGAGCCTTGAAACTATATGACGACACACATCTACCATCTGCTCAACAGACAGCTCCAGATTCCTCTCAATGAACCTCTTAACAACTACGTCCCTCCTGTAATCAGAAAAGCCGATATTTTTAATCTCCCGGAGCTCTCTCAGGAATTCCTCAATCTTCCTCAACTTCCTTTCAACCACTTCCCTATCAATCCCCATAAGCCTTCCTCAGCCACAAGTACTCGTCATAATCCTTTAGGGTCTTCTCCTTAAAGTCGGCCAAAACCTCAAGGCTCTTTGAAAAGAGGAGCTTACCGCTCTTTAAAACGTGATAGCGCATAAAGGGAGAAGCTCTATTTAGGACCAGAAGGTCAACATCTCTACCCGCAACCTCTGAAAGCTTTACGAGGAGCTCAAGGTACAAATCGCCTTCGGGAGGCTCTTTGAAGTAAACGGCAATATCTATATCACTATCCCTACCGTTTAAACCCAGAGCGTAAGAGCCGAAAAGGTATGCGAATATAATGTTCGGGTCTCCCTTCAGGTAGTGAACGAGTTTCTCAATCTCCTCAGCCAAGTAAACTCCGAAGTAAGTTTAAGGGGGCAGGAGCCCCCGGAGGTTAAAACTCAAGGTTGTAGAAGACTTCCATTCCCCTAAAGACTGCAGAGCCGTTAAGGAGCTCCTCAATCCTCAAAAGCTGGTTGTACTTAGCGTTCCTCTCGCTGCGGGCAGGAGCTCCCGTCTTAATCTGGCCGCTGTTTACCGCAACTGCAAGGTCGGCAATGAAGGGGTCTTCGGTCTCGCCGGAGCGGTGGGAGACAACGGCAGTGTAGTTTGCCCTCTTTGCCATCTCTATCGTGTCAAGGGTCTCGCTGACAGTTCCGATTTGATTGAGCTTTATGAGGATTGAGTTTGCAAAGCCCTCCTTAATTCCGATGCGAAGGAGCTCCGTATTGGTGCAGAAGACGTCGTCTCCGACGAGCTGAACCTTATCTCCCAAAGCAGCGGTCAATAACTTCCAGCCCTCGTAATCGTCCTCGGCCATTCCGTCCTCAATTGAGATAATGGGGTACTTCTCCACTAACTTCCTGTAGAAGTCAACCAGCTCCTCCCTGCCGAGCCTCTTGCCCTCTCCGGCAAGCTCGTAAACTCCGTCTCCCTTGTAAAACTCGGATGAAGCTGCATCAAGGGCGAGGACTATATCCTCTCCCGGGGTGTAGCCGGCCTCCTCAATCGCCCTCATGATTACCTGAAGGGCCTCCTCGTTTGAGGAAAGGTTAGGAGCAAACCCTCCCTCATCTCCTACGTTCGTCGAGTGTCCCATCCTCTTTAAGACCTTTTTAAGGGTGTGGTAAACCTCAACACCCATTCTAAGGGCTTCGCTGTAGCTCTCACCCCCTACGGGCATAATCATAAACTCCTGAAGGTCAACGTTGTTGTCTGCGTGGACTCCGCCGTTTAAGATGTTCATCATGGGAACGGGGAGCTCCTTGGCGTTTGCCCCACCGAGGTACTTGAAGAGGGGAAGGCCGAGCTCCTGAGCAGCAGCCCTGCAGACGGCCATTGAGACGCCGAGGATTGCGTTTGCACCGAGGTTGCTCTTGTTGGGAGTCCCGTCAAGCTCAAGCATCAACCTGTCAACGTTCACCTGCTCGGTAGCCTCAACGCCCACAAGAGCCGGGGCAATAACCTCGTTAACGTTCTTAACGGCCTTAAGGACTCCCTTACCCATGTACCTCTTGGGGTCTTTGTCCCTCAGCTCAAGGGCCTCCTTCTCTCCCGTTGAGGCTCCACTGGGAACGGCAGCCCTTCCTACGGCTCCGCTCTCAAGGGTTACCTCAACTTCAACTGTAGGGTTTCCCCTTGAGTCCAAAATCTCCCTTGCCCTAACGTCAACTATCCTTGACATGCTCCCTCCAGAGTTTGGTTAATTGCTGGCAGATTTTACCCGTAGGGTCGTAGAGGGTAAACTCCCTGCCCCCTTCAACCTCCCTACACTCTACAGTTATGGGGTTTTCAACAAAATCCCTGACCAGCTCTCCCCACTCTGCTACTTTTACTCTCTCATCTTCCAAAATCTCCTCAAAGCCGAGGTCGTAAACTTCTTCAGGTGAAGAGAGCCTGTAAAAGTCAATGTGAACGAGGCTCCCGTAGTCGTGAACTACGTTGAAAGAGGGCGAGGAGACCTCTTCCTCCGATATCCCCAAAGCCGAGGCTACTCCTCTGGTAAGAACTGTCTTCCCGCAGCCCAAGTCCCCCTTTAAAATCAAGAAAGCCCCCTTAGGAAGCAAGGAGCCCAGAAGCCTTCCGAGAGTAAGAGTTTCCTCCTCTGTCTTGGTAAAAAAGGAGCACTTTCTAATCAACTTTCCGCCCCACCAAGGAGACCTTCTTTATTCCGGCCTTCCTTAAAGTATCAAGGAGGTTAAAGACGAACCGGTAAGGAGTTTCCCTGTCGGCCTTTATGTAGATTCTCCTATCCTTGGGAAGGGCCTTCACAAGCTCAAGGGGGTCTTTAAACTCCTTCCCTTGATAGTAAATTTTCCCCCACTTATCAACTACAACCTTAACAACCTGAGAGCTCGCCTCAATTGCCGCCCCTCCCTTGGGAACCTGCACCTTTATCTCACCGCCGTTTATAAACTCGGTTGTGACGGCAAGGAAAATCACGAGCATAAGAGAGAGGTCAAGAATCGGCGAGAGGTTAACGTCAGAAATCAGGCTCTTCTTCTCCCTCAGCTTCAACTTAGCCTCTCCATAAACTCCCGGTGAGCTTCTTCCCAAATTTCAACCGCCTCCCTGCACTGGGCGGGGGTGGGAACGAGGGCAATTCTGAAGTAGCCCTCACCTCCCTTACCGAAAAACTCGCCGGGAGAGATTACTATTCCGTAGTTTAGCAGGTGAAGGGCGTACTCCTCGCCGCTAACTCCCTCGGGAAGTTTAACCCAGAAGTAGAATGTGGCCTCTACCGGAAGGTGCTTTAACCCTATTTTTTTAAAGAACTCCTCAAAGATTTCCTTCTTCTGTCTGAAGATTTCCCTCCTCTCGGCAACGTGGCCCTCGTCAAGCCAAGCCACCCTTGCCGCCTCTTGAATAAAATCGGGGGAGGCAACGCCGAAGGAGGAGCGGTACCGGAGGTAGGTCTTTATAATCTCCCTATCTCCCGCAACGAAGCCGGAGCGGTATCCCGTTAAACCGCTTCTCTTTGATAGGGAGTGAAAGACGACAACTCCCTCCCTTCCGACCTCAAGGGCCGAGTGGGGAGGCTCGTTAAAGTAGATTTCGGTATAGCACTCGTCCGAGCACAGGATTATCCCGTTCTCCCGGCAGATTCCGTAAATCTCCTCAAGGTAAGAGAGGGGAGCTACCGCCCCGGTGGGGTTGTGGGGGTAGTTAATCCAGACAATTGCCGTCTCCTCAAGGAGGGACTTGGGGAGTTTATCAAGCCTTAAGAGGAAGGCGTCTTCCTCTTTAAGCTCAACGGGAACCGCCTCGCCGCCGGCAAAGAGAGCTCCCCTCTCGTAAACCGGGTAGCCGGGAGTACCAAAAACTACTTTGGTTTTTGGGCCATCGGTATCAACGAAGACGAGGGGGAAGTGGAAAATTGCCTCTTTAGAGCCGGCGCTGGGAATAATCTCACTTTCGGGGTCAAGCTCAACGCCGAAACGGTTAAAGAACCACTCAGAAATGGCCTTTCGGAGCTCGGGTTTCCCCTTAACGGTAGGGTACTGACTGACCTCCGGAACGGCCTTCTTTAAAGCTTCCCTTATAAAGGGAGCGGTAGGCTCCTTCGGGTCGCCGGTTCCGAAGTCGTAAATCTTTACCCCTTTACGGCGGAGCTCCTCCTTGGCCCTGACCAGCCTGTCCATAGGGTAGGCTTTAAGCTCTCTTACTTTCCTGTTCATAGCTCTCCCTAAAAGACAAATCCTGCTTCAGCAAAGGCTCCCTTAACCTTAAGGTCGGAGGAGACGTCGCTGATGTCGTCAATTTTCAACCTCTGGTACCTGTAGCCGACTCCGACAAAGAGGTGTTTAACCGGGTAAACCTTAAACTCCCCGACGAGGTCGTAAAACTGACTTCCCGAGTATCCAATCCAGTTGCCCTCAAAAGAAAGGCCGAAGAGGTTAATTGGCCTAATTTCGCCTTCAAGGTGAGCCATAGGAACGGGAATCGTTGCGCTCTTGCTGTCTTCCTTCCAGCCGGAGGTCGGGTCAAGGTACTTTACCTTGGCGTAGCCGTCAATAACCTTAACGTTAACGCCCCACTGTAGGTTAAACTTATCGCCAATTTTCCCGATTACGGGGAAGTTGTAAGTCAAAATTACGTCAAACTGATTGGCCTCAAGCTTACTGTCAACCTTTCTTCCGGTCGGAACAGTAATATCACCAAAAGTAAAAGTAGTAGTTGCGTAGCCGCTGCCGGTAAACCTCATGGGAGTGTACCTTACCTTAACGTCGGGGAAGAGGGGAATCGGGATGTCTGAAATTTTAAACCAGCCAAAGGCCTTTGTTTCATCTCCAACGTGAAGATCATCCTTAACATCAACCTCTGTAGTAGCCGAACCAACCGCACCGTTCTCCGTATACTCAATCCAACCTGATGGTTTCTCCCTCCAGGCACCTGCACCGCCCGAGATTGTTATGGCACCGGCCGTTGAAGTGGCCGCAACAAAGAGAGTTAAAGCAGTTAACAGTCTTTTCATGATTTCCTCCTGAGTTCTTTTAGTTTCTCAAGAACGGCCTCCGAACGGCCTTTAACTTTTATACTCTTCCAAAGGTTTGCAACCCTCCCTTCAGGGTCTATCAAGTAGGTGGTCCTGACAACCCCGAAGTACCCCTTGCCGAAGCTCTTCTTCTGCCAGACGCCGTAAGCCTTTACAACCTCTTTACTTTCATCACTCAAAAGCTTAACCTTTAAGCCCTTTTTCTCTTTAAATTTTCTGTGGCTCTCAACCGAGTCGAGACTCACGCCAATAACAACGGCACCGAGCTTCTCAAACTCGGGTAGAAGCTGATTAAAACCCTCGGCCTCCTTGGTGCAGCCAGGGGTGTTATCCTTGGGGTAGAAGTAAACGTGCATAGAAACCTCCTTTTTGCCCCTTATTATAGCCCCTTGACTCCTTGCCTTCCAGAAAAGTTTGCTATAAACTTCACCCTGCAAATTTAACCTTGTGCCGGAGGAAGGTAATGCCCAACACCAAGTCTGCTAAGAAAAGGCTCCGCCAGAACATAAAGAGAAGGGAGAGGAACAGGTACTACGTAAGGAGAATGAAGACCGAGGCCAAGAAGGTTCTTGAGGCAGTAGCCCAGAAAGACCTTGAAAGGGCTAAGGAGCAGCTCAAGGTTGCAATGAAGTGGATTGAGAGGGCTGCCGCAAGGGGAGCTATCCACAAGAACGAGGCCGCAAGGAGGCAGTCAAGGGTAGCCTCTGCAGTCGCTCAGCTTGAAAAGGAGCTTGCCGAACAGCAGCAGTAGGCCTATATTTCTGGTTAGCCTGAAGTAGGGCCGTAGCTCAGTGGGAGAGCGCCACCTTGACGCGGTGGAGGTCAGGGGTTCGAAACCCCTCGGCCCTACCATTAATAAAAATCCCCTCCGGGAGAAAACCCGCCTATGAGAGAGCTCCCCGCCGAAAGGCCGTTCCTCTACGTAATAACCGACGAGCGTTTCTTAAACGTCTTTAATATCTATGAAGCCGTTGAGAGGGCAATTTTCGGCGGAGCAAAAGTAGTTCAGTACAGGGCAAAGAAAAAAACGACAAAAGAAATGCTTGAAGAGGCCCTCTTAGTAAGGGAAGCGACAAAACACCACGACGCCCTCTTCATAGTTAACGACAGGCTTGACCTTGCCCTTGCCGCAGAAGCAAACGGAGTTCACCTTGGGCAGGACGACTTACCCGTTGAGTACGCCAAGGAGATTGCAGGAGAGGATTTTATAGTAGGCCTCTCTACCCACAACCTTGAGCAAGTAAAAGAGGCAAACAGGAAGAGGGAGTTTATTGACTACATTGGTTTCGGCCCCGTTTTCCCTACTACAACCAAAGAGAACCCCGACCCGGTAGTAGGAGTTGAGAAACTCTGTGAAGCGGTAAAAATCGCGGAGCTCCCAGTAGTTGCAATCGGGGGAATCTTCAAAGAGAACATAAAAGAGGTTGCCGCCTGTAAGCCTGCAGGTATAGCCGTAGTGAGGGCGGCCTTTGAGAAAGGGGACCCTTATGAGAACGTCAAGGAGCTCCTTTTTCGGCTAAAAGCTTAACGTTAAGCCCCATAAAAGCGTAAATCATATACTTAACCGCCTCGTCTTCTAAGTTATACTCAAAAACTCCCCCTACGAGAATTAGAAGGTAGAAAGAGAAAAAGAAAAGGTAGAGGTAATCTCCCGTCCCCCTAAAAGCCTTTAAGTTTACCCACATAAAGTAGAAGAAAGTAAAGAGAAAAATAAAGAGCCCCAAAATTCCATACCAGATGAGAACGGTTATGTAGTCGCTATGAAGGTGAGAAAAGAAATGAGGATGAAGGGAAAACCTCTTCTGAGCCCTCTCAACAAAGGGCTTCACTTCCTTCCTATACCCATCCCTTCCGACCCCAAAAAGCTTCTCCGAAAGAGGCGCCTGTGAAAAGAATTCCAGGGCGCCGACCCACATGGCAATTCTGTACCTGTTGCTGCCGTTGTGTTTAACGTCAAAGATTGAAACAAACCTTTCCTTTAGCTGAGGAACGGAGAAGATGGAAACGGCAAAGGCCAGAGTGAGAATAGCAAAAAGTTTCAAATTCCTCAGGATAAAAAAGAAGATAACGAAGGAAAAAGATAAAACCGCCACCCAGTAAGTCCTGTTAAAGAGAAGAATAACGGCAGAGAGGTTCAAAAGGGCCGAAAGAAGGTAGAGAGCTCTCCTGTGCCTCAGGTAGAGCAGAAGGGAGAGAATAAAGGCGGCAGAGACGAGAGCTCCGGCCGTTAGAGGGTGTCCCACGAAAGTGTGGTTAGGGCGATGAACTGATAGGTGGAGGTGGAAATTTCCCGAAAAGAAGAGCCTGTAATCGGGAACGGAGAAGAGGGACTGAACGCAAG
Source organism: Desulfurobacteriaceae bacterium (assembly GCA_027068415.1). Taxonomy (GTDB): domain Bacteria; phylum Aquificota; class Aquificia; order Desulfurobacteriales; family Desulfurobacteriaceae; genus Thermovibrio. The sequence continues at coordinate 59,767 of JAMOTD010000018.1, forward strand.
AGCCGATAGAGAGAAAAGCCGCTCCGAGGAGAAAAAGATTTAACCCCCCGACGACATCAGCCTCCGAAAACCTAACCCAGTAAGAGAGTACCGGAGTAAGACCGTTGGGAGCTCTGAAAAAGGCCGTAAGAGTACCTTTAAAAGCCGAGAGAGAAAGCTGATAAAGGGGAAAGAGAAGGGCAATTAAGTCCTTTTTAACGATTTTAGGTTTTGCCCTTAAGAAGAGGAGACTCAAAATAAACCAAACGAATAGGAACTTAACCGAAAGTCTCGTTAAGGGGATAGAAACGGGAATTGAAAAGAGAAGAAAGTAAGCAAAGAGTTTTCCGTTAATAAAGGCTTCGTAGAAGTTTTTCGTACTCTTCAAAGACCCTCTCCTGGGGGTACTTTTCAACCTCCCTCCTTGCAGAGCTCCCCATCTCTCTAAAGGGGCTTTTTAAGGCAAGCTCCATCTTTCGGGCAATCTCTTGAGGATTTTCGGGAGAGTCTACCAAAAATCCCGAAACTCCATTAACAACAAGCTCACCGGTTCCGGAGTACCTGCTGGCTATAACCGGAATCCCGCAGGCCATTGCTTCAAGAACCGCATTTGAAGAGGCGTCAAAAAGGGTAGGATAGACAAAAAAGTCTCCGGCGAGGTAAACCCTCTCAACCTCTTTTATCCTTCCCAACAGGTAAACCGTATCTTTGAGCCCCCTCCTCTCTACCTCTCTTCTCCACCTATTTCCTTCCTCACCGGCGGCAATCAGCTTAAAGTTAAGCCCCTTCCTCCTCAGAATCTCGCATGCCTTGAGGAGGTATTGAAAACCTTTAAGCTCAAAGTTTGTTGAAACGTAAGAGAAGACAAAAACACCTTCGGGTATTCCAAGCTCTTTACGGAGCTCCTTTCCTAAATACCTCTTTGTAGGAGAAAACCTCTCAAGGTCAACGCCGTTCCTTATAACAACAAGCCGGGCTTTAGGGGAGTAGAACTTCAAAATCTGCCCTTTAACGAAGTCGGTAGGGACAATAACGGCCTTCAGGTGGGAGCTCTCAAAGGTCAACTTCTCAATAAACGAAGTAATCCAGTAGGAAGGGAGGAGCTTTTTCCTTAAGGAGTAGAGTCTTCTACCCACCTCCGACACATATTTATACTTTGCCCTCTCAACGTAGTACTTATGGACGCCTCCACCAGCCCGAAAGAGGTCTTGGTAGAAGGTCTTACCGAAGCCCACAATAATGTACCCTTCCTCTTTTAACCTTCTTGCGATAAAATAGGAGCGGAGGGCAAAAGAGAGATTCCTGAAGGCCCGCCCGAGATTAGGAATAAAAACTTTCTTTACAACTACACCGGGGAGTTCAGGGGAGGCCTTCACCTTATAGGCGTAAACTTCCACCCTATAACCTTTTTCGGCAAGAAAGTGGGCAAAGTTATAGACGACCTTCTCCTGACCGCCGTAAGTACTAAAGGTTTTGTAGAATAGAGCTACTTTCTTCATAGGGAGGTATTTTAGAGTTGATAAAGACCGACTTCAAGGTTTACAGGCTCGGACCCATAGCTGCCTTTGATTCAAGCGCCCATTCAATTCGTCAGATACTCATTTCGGCCTACTTTGCAAAATACGGAGTTGACGCTTACCTCTACATGAGAAACCTTGAGCCGGGGAAGGGAAGGGATGAGCTGAGTGCCTTCGTAGGAATTGAATTTAACCACCACCTTCACCTTTTCCTATCCTCCAGCCACAAAGGGTTGGCCTCTTTAAAGAATTTCATTAAGCTCGTAAAAGACCTAAGGTCAAATCAATACTCAAACAACTGGGTCTTCTTAACGAAGGCCGACCACGTGGTGAAACTCTCAAGGTTAAAGGGGCTACTAAACTTTAAAATCGTTTTTGAGAACCATCAAGATAAGCCCTTCCTTGAAGCGGTAAAGAGGGCAGACTTAACCTACGTTGTCTCCCCGAAGGTTTACGATGAGCTTAAAGAAATGTCCAAAGTTAAACTCTGGACTTACCACTACCCTGTAAGGGACGAGTTTATAAACCTTTCTCACGATTTTAAACAGAAAGAGGAGTACACCTTAGGCTACGTAGGAAGTCTCAACCCAGAAAAAGGAATAGACTTCCTCCTCAGGGCCATAAGGAACCTTCCGGTAAAGCTGAAAGTTATAGGAGGAAAGGCCGAAAGGGTTGAAAAGGCTTTTGAGCTTGCAAGGAGGTACGGAGTCCATAAGAGGGTAAAGTTTACCGGCTTCATTCCTCAAGACCTGATTCCCCTTGAGCTTGCTGATATTGACATTATGGTAGCCCCCTTTACCACAAGGCAGAAGACCATTCCCTTAAAGGTCTACGAGTACTTAGCAATGGGAATACCCACGATTGCTTCTGACATAAGGCCGGTAAGAATAGTGGCAAAGGATTACTTCTTCTACTATAAACCGGAAGATGAAAAGTCCTTCATTGAAGCCTTCAGGAGGGTAACGGAAAACCCCGAAAGAACAAAGGAGCTGATGGTAAAATCAAAAGTGTACGGTAAACAGTTCCACTGGAGAGAGGTGGTTAAGAGAATTCTCTCAGACCTTGTTAAGGTAGGTTAATGTTAGTTCTCCTCTACCACAGGGTACATCCAAAGTTTGGCGTCCGCCCCGAAGAGTTCAAAAAGCAGATGGAGTTTTTAAAAAGGCACTTTAACGTCCTCTCCCTCAAAGAGGCCGCAAAGGGAAATTCATCCTTTCCCTTGGTTCTAATAACCTTTGACGACGGTTTTTATGATGTTTTCTACTACGCTTATCCTATTTTGAGGGAGCTTTCCCTTCCGGCGGTTATCTTCGTCTCCCCAGAGAGGCTTCTTGACTCTCAGGAGGTAAGAGAAACTCCGGAACCCTCAAACGCTTCAACTTACGAGGCCTTTAAAAACTCCTTTTTGAAAGGGGATAACTCGGCTTTTCTAAGCTGGGGTGAACTGAAAAGAATGGGAGACGTTTTCTCCGTTCAATCCCACGCTCTAACCCACAGAGCGGCAGTAGGAAAAGGAGGAAAGCCCTTCAAGGGAGAGGGGAGGGATTGGAGGCTCTTCTCCCTGCCGGAAGAGGAGAGGGAAAGGGTAAAACCCGGAACTCCCCTAACAAGTATTTTGGTAAGGGAAAGGGAAGAGGCAGAGAGGGAGCTCTTAACCTCAAAGGAGATTATTGAAGAGAGGCTGGGAGAGGAAGTTAACTCAATAGCCTTCCCTTGGGGAATTTACAACGGGGAACTCCTTGAAACGGCAAAAAAGCTCGGCTACCGCTACTGTTTCACAACCGAAAGGGGCTGGAACAGAAGACTCTCCTGCAGGGTAAAGAGGCTGGCAGTAGGGGAGAAAAAGAGCCTCAGGTGGTTTAAAATAAGAAGCCTCCTCTACGCCCCTTAGGAGGTCTCTATGAAAAGCTTCCCCTGGTGGCTCTTCAGATATTTAAAAGAGCTAAAGTTCTTAGTAGCCGTTTCCCTAATAACCCTGATTTTAAACGCCGCAATAACCTCCTACCTTGCCTACTTCGTTAAGGTAGTGGTCAACTCGGTCTTTGTAAACAAAGACCCCCAAATGATTAAGCTCATTCCCCTCATCTTAATTGGGCTGGTGGCCTTTAAGGGAATCGTTTTCTTTATAAACTACTACTCAATGGCCTACATAGGCCAAAGGGTAATTGCAACTTTAAGGCAGGAGCTCTACGAGAAGGTAATAAGGCTTCCCATTGAGCACTTTTTGAAGGAGCCCCCGGGAAGCTTTGTCTCAAGGGTCATAAACGATACTTCCCTACTTCAGGACTTTACCTCAAGGCAGATTGCAACTTTCATCAGGAATCTGTTGACGGCCGCAGGTTTAATTGGAGTAGTTTTCTATCAAGACTTTAAGCTCGCTTTAATAGGATTCATAGGCCTGCCACTCGTAGGGTACATAATCTCAAAAATCGGAAAGAGGATAAAGCGCTACACAGACAGGATGCAGAACAGACTTGCCCTGATAACAAACCACCTTTTTGAGGGGGTTAAAAACGTAAGAGAGATAAAGCTCTTTGGCCTTGAAAGGAGATTTTCGGAGCTCTTCAGAAAGGACAACGAAAAGTATCTGAAGGAGGTTATGAAGATAAAGCTCGTTGAGGGAATCTACCCGCCGGTTGTTGAAATAACGGGAGCCCTCTTAATAGGCTTCCTGATTTTCTACGGAGGAAGGGAGGTTCTTTTGGGGAACACCACTCCAGGAGCCTTTTTCTCATTCATAATAGCCCTCATAATGGCCTACGAACCCATAAGAAAGTTAGGGCAGAACTACAACAAAATTCAGCAGTCAAGTGCAGTTGCCGAGAGAATAAAGAAAATCCTCTCTATCCCTGACGAATACCAGCTTAAAGACGGTGAAGAGAAGCTTAAAGGAAAGGTAGAAAAGGTTGAGTTTAAAAACGTCTCCTTCTCGTACCCTAATTCCGAAAGAAAGGCCCTAAGAGGGGTAAACCTAAAGTTTTTAAAGGGAAAAAAGTATGCTTTAGTCGGAAAGAGCGGTAGCGGGAAGAGCACTCTCGTCAACCTAATTCCCAGGTTTTACGATCCGACCGAAGGGAGCATAGAGGTTAACGGGAAGAACTACAAAAACTATAAACTCCTTTACTTAAGGAAAAGGATAGGAATGGTCTCACAGGAGATAATCCTCTTCAGGGGAACCATCAGGGAAAACATCGCAATAGGGAAACCCGACGCTACCTTTGAGGAGATAGTTGAAGCGGCGAAAATTGCAAACATTCACAACTTTATAGTATCCCTGCCTCAGGGCTACGATACGTTAATCGGAGAGGGGGGAATTCAGCTTTCTGGAGGCCAGAGGCAGAGAATCGCAATAGCAAGAGCAGTTCTGAAAGACCCCGACCTTCTGATTTTAGACGAAGCAACGAGCGCCCTTGACAGCGAAACCGAAAAGGCAATCCAGAAGGCAATAGACGAAAAGTTTAAAGACAGGATTTTAATTACAGTAGCCCACAGGCTCTCAACGGTTCTAAACAGTGACGAGATAATCTTTATGAAAGACGGAAGGGTAGCGGGTAAAGGCAGCCACGAGGAGCTCTACAGGGAGCTCCCCGAGTACAGGAGGCTCGTTGACCTACAGTTCTCCCTGTAGCTGAGAAAAGGCCTCTTCCGGAGAAAGGGCCCTATAGCACTCAAGCCCCCTATCACACCCTTTCCAGTTTCCGCAGGGCTGACACTCAAGCCCCTTCTTTACCTTTACTACCAGAGGGTGTTCGGGAAACCAGCCCTCGTTGGGTCCGAGGATGACGAAGGTCTTTCTACCAAGGGCAAAGGAGAGGTGAGAGGAGAAAGAGTCATTCCCGACGGAGAAGGCAGAGAGGGAGAGCAGAGCTCCGAACAACCTAACGGGCAGAGGAGAGGGAAGGAGCACTCCCTTACCGCAGGCCTCAAAGCTTAAACGGGCAAACTCCTCCTCTCCGGGAGCGTAAGCAAAGAGTGGAATTAAAGAGGTTAAAGAGGAAATTTTGGCGGCCAGTCTGCCGAACTTCTCCGGCTCCCAGCTCCTCTCCATCCTCCTTGATGTAGGAACGACTACAAAAAATTCACCCTCTCTCAGGTTAAACTCTCTTAGGAGCTCCCGTCCCCTTTCAACCTCCTCCGGAAGGAGAAAGAACTTAGGAAGGAGAAGGGGAGGATTTTTAATTCCGAGAGGTTTGAGGAGCTCCAGCCTCTCCCAAACGGTATACCCCCTGTTTTTCCAGTCAACGAGGCGGTTGTAGTAGAAGTTCTCACCCCTCTTTCTGAAAGCAATTCTCAGGGGAGCTCCCGAAAAGAGCGTAATCCTCTTTGAGCGTCCGGTTCTTTGAGCGTCTATAACAGCATAATACTCTTCCCTTCTAACAGTAAACAAAGTCTTCAATTCCGAAACAATTCCTTGATGAAGAGTCAATATTTTATCAATATAGGGATTCCCTTTAAGCAAATTACTTCCGATATGAGAAGTTAAAAAATGAACTTCTGCGTCAAACTCCGCCTTAATTGCTTGTGCAAGAGGAGAAGAAAGAAGAATATCTCCCAACTGTCTAAGCTGAATTATGAGAATTTTCAATCTCTCTTCTCCTAAGCAAAGCATACAGCTTTGAAGTTAAATAACTACGACCAAAAGGAAAGTTAAACTCCCGCAGATAAATTTCAAGAACCTTTTCCGGGTCAACTACTACTCCTCGCTTGAGAGCATCGTTAATAAAGTTAACAAAATTTCTAAATCTGGAAAAAGGAAAAAGAGGAAAAACTTTTGTTATCGCTTCTAAATCTATTAAGTAAAGCTGTCCATCGTAAATAGCAAAATTGGTAAGAGAAGCATCCCTATGGATAAACCCCATACGATGAAGACGAGCCAAAATAGTTAAAGACTTTTCAAAATAAAAATCAAAATCTTTAGTCTTGATAATCTTGTCAAGGGGAATTATTCCCTCAAGATAAACAGATTTAGTACATCCTATGTTAACCGGTAGGAACCCCCAAAGTTTTCTAAAACGAAAACTAACAACCTTAGGAACCAGAAATCCCTTACTTTCCAAAATACGCGAAAATTCAAACTCACGTTGTGGACGAGTAAGAAAGAAAAGACCGGGAAAAATTTTCCTAAATCTAAGAGGATGGTGAAAAACTTTTAGAAAGTAGACCCTTTCTTCATTAAGAACAACCTTAAACCCTGAAGTTTTCTTTCCAACATACAGTTTCTCCACAAGAACACTCAACATTACCCCCACTAATTAGCATTGTTAACAATAGTATCACACATTATCCGTTAGACTAAAGGTAAAATGAAGTAAAATAATAGTCATTAGATTAGAATTTTAAAATTCGGAACTTTTCAAATGTTTAGGGCTCTAAGATGGAAATGGATTATTGCAACACTACTTATCTCCTCTATAGTTTTCTTGTCAAGGCTCTACGAGCCCTCTCTCAGCGGAGACGCGGCAAAGTACGCCCTCATCGCAAAGACCATGCTGAAAGAGGGAAACTACCTTTTTCCCCACTTGGGGGAGGAGCCCTACTACAAAAAGCCTCCTTTTTTCTTCTGGCTTATAGCACTCTCTTTCAAAATTTTCGGATTTAACGAATTTGCCGCAAGGCTCCCCTCTGCCTTATTCGGAATCCTCAGCTCACTGGTTCTCTTTTTACTGATTTTTAAGATAACGAAGAACAAAACGGTCTCTTTCCTGACAGCCGCAATTTTTACCCTGAACTTTGAAATAATCAGAGTAACAACCGTGGTAAGGTTTGAGAGCTCTCTTCTCTTCATCAACCTCTCCAGCATCCTCCTGTTAACAGAGGTGAACTTTAAAAGAAGCCTCGCGGCAGGAGTTCTGTCGGGACTGGGAGCTCTAATCAAAGGGCCTTTCGGCCTTTTGGGAATAAGCGCAGCCGCAGTCTACTACGCCCTTACAGAGAAGGAGAAGCTAAAAGGCGTAGCTCTCTCGTTGGGGTTAGCTCTCTTGATACCGGCAATCTACTTCCTCTATGCCTACAGCCATCAACCCCAGTTCATAAAGGAGTTCTTTGAAAACCAGATTTTCGGCAGGATAACGGGAGAGCTTAAAGAAGGAACTCCCCGAAGTTTCTTCTTCTACGAGAGGTTAATCCTTAAACACTTTTGGCCGTGGAACTTCCTACTCCTTCCTGCCCTCTATTACTTAATAAAAGGGAAGATAGAAATTCCTCAGAAAAGACCCTTTTTCCTCTTCCTGAGCTTCTTCCTGATAACCTTTATTCCCCTACACCTAATCTCCCTTAAGTTCACCAGATACTCTTATTACCTCTATCCCTTTCTCTCTTTCCTGGCGGCAAGCGGAGCCCGCAGAGTGGGGATTGAGGAGAAAGTGCTTAAGGGGGTTATAGCCCTCACGGTAATCTACGGACTGACCGCAGCCGCCTGTCCCTGTAAGTTCCACAAGGACAAAATGAAAGAGCTGAGGCCCCTTACAAAAGTAGCCGCGGAAAGCTTCACCCCCTTGGGGATAGACCCCGGGCTCCCGAAACTCACAAAGTACGCCCTTCTTTTCTACTTTGATGGCTGGAGCAAAAATCCTAAATTCTTGATTTCAGATAACTGCAGAGGAAAAGCGGTAGCAAAACTCGGTAAATACTGCGTTAAGGAGAGGCATGAGGATACTTCAGGCGACAACGGCAAGGGGCTGGAGCGGAGGGACAGAGCAGTGCCTCCTGCTGGCCAAATACATGAACCAAATGGGGGTTGAAGCCCACGTCTTAACAATAAAGGGAACCGAGCTTGAGAAGAGGGTTTCGGAGCTGGGAATCAAAGTCGTCAACTTTCCTAACAGGAAAAGGTTCAGCCTGAGGGAGGCCCGGAAGCTCGGAGAGATTCTCTCAAACTACGACGTGGTAAACACACACATCTCAAAAGCCCACTGGTGGGTCTGGTCGGCCTCATTTTTTTCACGGAAAAGACCGAAAGTTGTTTATACCCGAAGAGTTCCCTTTAAAATCTCCCTCATCTCCCGGTTAACAAAGTACAACTTCGGAACCGACGGGCTGATAGCGGTTTCCCCCCAAATCTACAGCTATCTAAAGGAGACGCCCCTTTTAGGGAAGAAAGTGAGGTACATCCCTTCAGGAGTTGAACTTGAAAGGTTTAACCCCAAAAAAGTCAGCTCCGAAATCAGGAAAGAGCTGAAGATTGAGGAGGGAGCTCTAATACTCCTAAACGTTGCTAACTATTCGGAGGTAAAGGGGCACCACATACTCCTGCCGGCCTTTAAGGAGCTCCTAAGGAGAAACCCCGGGCTCAACGCCTACCTCCTCCTTGTAGGGAGAGATACAACATCATCTAAAGCGCAGAAGGAGATAGAGAGGTTGGCGTTAAGGGGTAGAGTAATACCCTTAGGGTTCAGAAAGGACGTCCCACAACTCCTTAAAGGGGCCGACCTCTTTGTGTTCCCCTCCCTCAACGAAGGGATAGCCGGCTCACTTCTGCAGGCGATGGCTATGGAGAAAATTGTCGTTGCTTCTCTCGTAGGCGGTATAAGAAGCTACCTAAAAGACGGCGTAAACGGTATAGGAATAGAGCCGGCAAACGTTGAGAGTTTAGTTGAGGGAATTGAGAGGGGAATTAAGGAGCTTAAGAACGAGAAGATGAAGAGGGAGGCAAGGAAGACGGCACAGGAGTTTGATATAAAGAGAGTTGCAGAAAAAACCCTTCAGTTTTACGAGGAGCTCTTAAATGGAGGCAAAGTTTCCCGAATTTGAAGAGTTCAAGGAAAAGAGAGAGAAGATTGCCGTAGTAGGGCTGGGATATGTAGGGCTTCCCTTAGCAGTACTACTGGGCAGAAAGTTCAGCGTAATAGGTTTTGACATTGACCCTGCGAGGGTCAGTGAGCTAAAGAGGGGATACGACAGAACGGAAGAGGTTGAGAGGGAGAGGATAGAGGAGGCAGAGATTGAGTTTACGACACAGCCGGAGAAGTTAAGGGAAGCGAAACTGATAATAGTCACCGTTCCGACTCCCATAGACGAACACAAGATACCCGACCTGCGCCCCTTAAAGGCGGCAACGAGAACCGTAGGAAGGAACTTAAGCGCCGGCTCAACGGTCGTTTATGAGTCAACGGTCTACCCGGGAGTAACCGAGGAGATTTGCGTACCGATTCTTGAGGAAGAGAGCGGCCTAAGGTACATGAAGGAGTTCAAAGTGGGCTACTCCCCCGAAAGGGTCAACCCGGGGGATAAAAACCACACGATAGAGAAGATAGTTAAGGTGGTGGCAGGGTGCGACGAGGAGACCTTAGAGCTCCTTTCCCGAATCTACGGCTCGGTAATAGAGGCCGGAGTCCACAGAGCTCCCGACATAAAGACGGCCGAGGCCGCAAAGGTTATAGAGAACACTCAGAGGGACTTAAACATCGCCCTCATAAATGAGCTTGCCCTGATTTTCCACAGGCTGGGAATAGATACGAGGGACGTTTTGGAGGCGGCCGGAACAAAGTGGAACTTCCTTAAGTTTGAGCCGGGGCTCGTGGGAGGCCACTGTATAGGGGTTGACCCCTACTACCTTACCTTCAAAGCTCAGGAAATCGGCTACCACCCGGAAGTAATTTTGGCCGGAAGGAGAATAAACGACTACATGGGCAAGTTCGTGGCCGAAAGCACAGTTAAGCTGATGATTAAGGAGGGTAAGCAAATCCTAAACTCAAAAGTTCTCATTATGGGAATCACCTTTAAGGAGAACATTAAGGACATAAGGAACAGCAGGGTGATAGACATCTACAGGGAGCTCCAATCTTTCGGAGTAAAACCCTACATCTACGACCCACACGCAGAGCCGGAGGATGTTAAGAAGGAGTACGGAGTGGAGCTCCTTAAGAGCCCGAAGGAAAAAGCCCCCTACGATGCGGTAATCGTTGCGGTAAAACACCGGGAATTCCTCAACTTAGAACCGGACTTCTTTAAAGGAATTTCAATTTCTAAACCGATAATAGTTGACGTAAAGGGAATTTACGATAGAGAAAAGTTTAAAGAGTGCCTCTTGTGGCGGCTTTAATTAAAGATTTTCTTTCGGAGCTGTTAAGTAGAAAAAACGCAGGAGAAGGCATAGTTCTGAAGGAGCGGTTTAAGGAAGATTATCGCTACCAGTACGGCAAATCTAACAGCTCAGAACAGCCAGAAGAACTTCACTTTCTTGAAGGAGGGAAACGCGATGATTTCACAGATTGAGATGTTATACAAAACAGAGGGAAGTTAAAAAGCGCCCCACCCCCTCCATTTGAGGTGGGGCTTCTACTTTCCTCTCTCCGAGGCCGAGAATACCCCACTCAACCCTGCCCCTAAAACCCAGAAGAAGGCTCTTTGAGGAGTAAAGGAGAGGCACTCTTTCCTCAAGGACGAGAAGGCAGAACGAGGAGAGGTAGTGGTCGGGGGTAAGGGTAAGGAGCTCTCTGCTCAGCACTCGGAGCTCTGAAAGGAGCTCTTCAGGCTCCCTATCAAGCTCTTTAACTCCGAATAAGTAGAGGAAGTGCTCAATCTCGTAATCTCTCATAAAGAAGGTTGTGTGGACTGTGGTGAACTTAACCTTTCCGAAGAAGAGGTAATCTCGGAAGGGCTCCTCCCAAACTCCGTACCTCTGAAAAAACCGCCTAAGCCTACTTAACGAATAGGATAATCTCTTCACCCTCCTTTCCCCTTACGAACATCTCCCGCCCAAGCTTGTGGTAGAAGTAATCCTGATTGTCCTTTAAGGCCGAAATCCTCTCCCTGAGAACCTCATTCCTCGTTTTCCAGTAGTTCCTCTCCTTTTCAAGCTGAGAGTAAGTTTTCTTAAGCTCTTTAAGGGTAGATAGGGAGTTTTCGCCGAAGAAGTAGCTGTGGAAGGCCCAGGGCCCGAAGAGGGCCCAGAAGAGGATGAGCCACCTTAGCCTACATCTCGGTTTCGGGCCCAATTAATCCCCTCTCTATAAGCTCTTCGTTGTAGTAGCGCCTGTAGAGGGCGTACCACTCGGGAGTCCCCTCGTAAATAGGCCTTGAGTGGGAGGCAATCTTTTCCCTAACCTTCTGGTCAATCTCCCGCCTGAGCTGTGCAACTTCCTCAAAGCTCTTGACTATCGCAGTTCTTATTACGCCCCTCTCTTCTGTATAGTCAAGCTCTTCGTCGGTTAAAATCAGCCTCAAAATCTTTCCGGCCAAGTAGTTAGCCTTTTCTCTGCTGAAGATGCTCCCGATTACGGGAATTCCCCTCTCCTTTGCAAGCTTCTCCTTAATCAGCTTCCTCGCCTTGTGAAGAGAGACACCTCTGTAGAGAACCTCCTCACTGTTCTCCTGAATTATCCTCTCTGCCTCCTCCTCAAGCTCCTTTTCAGTCTTGTAGTCTGTATAGAGAATCTCGTAAACCTTCTCCTTGAAAGAGTCGGGGTCGTCAGCTATAACCAGCTCCTTTTCAAGGAGGTTATCAACAATCCTGTCTGCAAGGAGCTTTAAGAAGCGGTTTTTCTTGGCCATTAACTACTCCTCCTTCAACTTTTTCAGGAGAGATTTTACCTTTTCGGCGGCAACCTCTCCCTCCTTCGTTCCCCTTTTAAGCTTTGCCACCTTCCTGTAAAGCTTGAGGGCCTGCCTGTAATCTCCCTTCTCTTCAAAAAGCTGTGCAGCCCTGTAGAGGGCGGTAGAAGACCAGGGCTCAACTCCCTTAAAGTCGTAGGCTATCTTCATGTAGTCAATTATGGCGTCGTCCGTCCTGCCCGCCTGAGCTTCAACTGAGGCTTTCCAGAAAAGGCTCTCGGCCTTCTGCTCCTTAGTTTTGGCCTTCTTCATCGCCTCGCCTATCAACTTCTCTGCAAGGGAGAGCTCCCCTTTTTCCTGAGCAAGAAGGGCAAGGCTAACGAGGTCGTCGTAGTCCACCTTTTCAAGACCTCCCTCCTTAAAGAGCTCCTTAATAAGCTCAAGGGCCTTATCCTTATTCCCCGTCAGCTTGTAGTAGCGGGCAAGCTTTGCAATGAAGGGAGCTCTCTCCTCTTTCGGAAGGCTCTTAGCGGAGGAGACCCTCTTGGCCTCATCGTAAGCGTCAACGAGTCTTCCCATTGCAAGGTAAGTCTTAAAGAGGAGGAAGTGCTTGAGGTCTCCTTCGGGAATGAGGGAGATGTCCTGAAGAGCCCGGGAGTAGTTCTTCTGCTTAAGGTCAATCTCAACCAGCTTCCTGACTATCCTCTTCCTGAGCTCCGGAGACGATGTCCTTTCAAAGGCAAGCCTTAAAAGGCCGTAAGCCTTACCTAACTGTCCCTGTGAAGCGTAGTCCTCGGCCTTTGAGATGAGGGTTGAGGTTGAGGTAATCTCGTTCTCGGGGTTGTAGGCGATAAAGTAGGGGTCGCTGAAGAGAACGGGAGCGTAATTGCCCGTCTTAAAGGCTAAGTAGTTGAGGAAGGAGCGGGCGTAGGCGGAAATTACCGAGTCGGAAGAGAAGTCCACCAGACGGGTTAAATATTCAAAGGCCTTCTTCGGCTCTTTACTCTCGTAGCGGTTAACCAAGAAGAGGGCAAGGACGACCTTTTCACGGGGCGGAACAGAGCTAAAGAGCTTCTCGGCCTTTTCGTAATCCTTACCGACGACCGCAGCCATCACTTCCGGAAGGTAAGGAAGGTTCTTTACTTTCCTCAAGTCTTTCTCTCTCCCCAGCTCCTTTGAGAGGAAGACGAGCCTTCCTCCGTTAACTTCGGGAAAGAGGGGCTCTCCCTTAAAGAGCTCCCTTAAAACCCGGTAGGCCTTATCCCCCTCTCCGAGCTGGTAGAGGGAGTAGGCAAGAAGAGTTTTCCCCTCTCCCTTCTCCACTTCAGATAGGAATGAAGCGGCCTTTTTGTAGTCTCCCCTTATCTGGTAGAGCCTGCCAAGGAGCTCCTTCACCTCCTCCCCTTTCTCACCAAGACGCGAATAGGCGTAGGAGAGGAGCTTAAGGGCTACCCCGGGGCTTCCCGAGTAGAGGTAAACCCTCGCCGCAGGAATTAGAGACTCGGTATAGTAGGGAGTGTTCTGGTAATTGGCTAAAAGCTGGTTGTATACAACGGCTCCCACCTGAGTATTAACCGAGCCCAACTTACCCAACAGGTAGAGAGACCTGCCGGTAAGGTTCCTATCCCGGGGGCTCTGAACGGCCTTCTCAAGCTCCTCTTTTGCCCTGTTAAAGTAGCCCCTCTCCCAGTAGACGTAGGCAAGGTCGTGTGGAAGCCCCGCCTCTTCCTCGGGGAGGGACTCGGAAAAGGAGAAAATCAAGGCTTTAGGGTAAAGCTCCGGGTAGTACTTTTTTAAAAGGGGAAGGTCAAACCTGCAGGAGTAGAAGTCAAGCAAAACCCTCAGCTTTTCGGGAAGGGAGGGCTTCTCAACGTTCAACCCCACCAGAGGAGCAATCTTTTCGGGCTTACCCAACCTGAAGTAAGTCCAGGTAAGGAGGTACTTTTCTCTGTCGGTAGAGGGACTCTTTATTAGCTCTAAAACCTTATCGTACTTACCGTTAAGGTAGTAAGCTCTCGCAAGCTCAAAGCGGGTCTCTTCACAAGGGTACTTCTTAAAGAGCTTTTCTGCCTCAACGAGAGCGTCGGCAAACCTCTTTTTCCTCTCAAGGTACTTAACGAACTGAAGTCCCTCCTCTTTACCCTTAAACCACCTTCCGTAGTTGTCAAAAATGAAGTCTATAAGGGCGTAATCACCCTCCTTAATTGCCCTCTCAAGGGCCCTTTTGAGGAAACCGCTATCCTTAACGGCACCTTTAAGCTCGGTACTCTTTGCCGAAACGCTCAGAACGAAGAGGCTCTCCTCGGGCTTGAGCTCGGCCTGAGAGAGGGTTTTAAAGAAGGCAATCTTCCCTGATATGGGGAGGGCGAGGAGCTCCTTCTTCGGGAAGGCCTCCTCTATCGGGATTCCCCTGTGGAGGGCAATGAGGGTCTCAAGGGCAAGGAGCTCTCCCCTGCTAAAGTCGGGGTACTTCTCCCTCCAGAGCTTAACGAGCTTCTCAAGTGAGGAGTAGTCTCCGCTCTTTAAGAAGGAGAGGTAGGCGTACCGGTAGTACTCCTTAAAGTTCTTACCGGTAAGCTCATTAAAGTTCTCCTTAAAGGTCTTTGCAGCTAAAGAGTAGAGGCCGTCAGAGTATAGCTTTACCCCCAGTTTAAGGTCTGAGGCAAAAACTGCCGAAGAGAGGGCAAAGAGAACGGCCGTTGTTAAGAGAGCTCTCCTCATTAAACTTCTCCCTCACTAAATTATGAAGCGCAGAAACTCTATTTTAAGGGAAAAAATGGCAAAAAGGTTTAAAGTAATTTCGCCCTTTTCTCCCAAAGGGGACCAGCCCAAGGCAATTAAGGAGCTGAGCGAAGGAGTTAAGAGGGGCTTAAGGTACCAGACCCTCTTGGGAATAACGGGAAGCGGTAAAACCTACACAATTGCGAAGGTTATTGAGGAGGTTCAAAAGCCCACGCTCGTTATCTCCCACAACAAGGTTTTAGCGGCACAGCTCTACCACGAGCTTAAGAATTTCTTCCCAAATAACGCCGTTGAGTACTTTATCTCCTACTACGACTACTACCAGCCCGAGGCCTACCTGCCAAGCCGCGACCTCTACATTGAGAAGGACTGCTCAATAAACCCGGTAATAGATAGAATGCGCCACAGCGCAACGGTTTCCCTTTTAACCCGGCCGGACACCATAATAGTTGCCTCGGTCTCGTGCATCTACGGCCTGGGTTCACCCGAGCACTACAGGGAGCTCTCCCTAAGGTTTACAGTCGGCGAGGAGATTGACAGGGACGAGGTTTTAAGGAAGTTGATAACTTTAGGATACGAAAGGAGCTCTTACGAGGTAAGGCCGGGAATCTTCAAGGTAAGGGGCGACACCATAGACATCTACCCTGCCGACCAGGAGGACCACTTTATTAGGGTGGAGCTCTTCGGGGACGAGGTTGAGAGAATAACGATGCACGACTACTTCAACCAGAAGGTTTTAAAGGAGTTTGACTCCTATACAGTCTATCCGGCCTCCCACTACGCAACCCCCCACCAGCAGATTTTAAGGGCCGTTGAGGGAATTGAAAAAGAGCTGGAAGAAAGAATTGAGTACTTCCTAAGTCAGGGAAAGAAGCTTGAGGCAAGGAGAATTGAGCAGAGAACCCGCTACGATATAGAGCTCCTGCTTGAAATAGGCCACTGTAAGGGAATTGAGAACTACTCCCGCCACCTTGACGGAAGGAAACCCGGCCAGCCCCCCTACACCCTCCTTGACTACTTCCCCGACGACTTTTTAGTGATAATAGACGAATCCCACGTAACAATCCCCCAGATTAAGGCAATGTGGAGGGGGGATAGGGCAAGGAAGTTTAACCTTATTGAGCACGGCTTCAGACTTCCTTCAGCCTACGACAACCGCCCCTTAAACTTTGAGGAGTTCCTTGAGAGAGTCCCCCAGGCCATCTTCGTCTCTGCAACCCCCGGGGAATTTGAGCTCTCGGTTTCGGAAAAGGTCGTTGAGCAGATAATAAGGCCCACGGGCCTCTTAGACCCTGTAGTTGAGGTCAGGCCGACGGAAGGTCAGATAGACTACCTCCTCTCAGAAATTAGAGAAAGAGTCAAGAGAAATGAGAGGGTTTTAATAACCACCCTGACCAAAAAAAGCGCCGAGGAGCTGACAAACTACCTCATTGAGAAGGGGGTAAAGGCAAAGTACATGCACTCGGAGATTGACTCGGTTGAGAGGGTGGAAATTATAAGGGGTTTAAGGAGCGGCGAGTTTGACGTCTTAGTAGGAGTTAACCTCTTAAGGGAAGGCTTAGACCTGCCGGAAGTTTCGCTTGTGGCAATCCTTGACGCAGATAAGGAAGGTTTCCTGCGCTCAAAAACTGCACTAATCCAAACTATGGGAAGGGCCGCAAGGAACGTTAACGGCAAAGTTATCCTCTTTGCAGACAGAATGACCAAAGCAATGAAGGAGGCAATTGAGGAGACCGAAAGGAGGAGGAAAATTCAGGAGGAGTTTAACAGGAAGCACGGAATCACTCCAAAGACGGTTAAGAGGGAGATTGAAAGCTCAATTATTGAGGACGCAGGCCTTTCGGCCCTCTTCAGGCTCAAGAAAAAGGGAATTGAGAAAGTTCCGAAGAGCGAGGAGGAGCTCCTTGCCGAAATAGAGAGGCTCACAAAAGAGATGAAAGAGGCTGCAAAGAACTGGGAGTTTGAAAGGGCCGCAGAGCTCAGAGATAGAATAAAGGAGCTGAGAAAACTACTAATACCGGCGTGAGGTAAGGAAGATGGAGACACTTGAGAAGACCGAGAAGTTTGTAATGAAGACCTACAACCGCTACCCAGTTTCCTTCGTTAAGGGAGAGGGGTGCTGGCTCTACGACGAGGAGGGAAAGAAGTACCTTGACATGCTTGCGGGAATTGCAGTCTGCAACCTTGGGCACTGCCACCCGAAGGTTTCGGATGCAATCTGTGAGCAGGCAAAAACTCTAATTCACACCTCCAACCTCTTCCACATAAAACCTCAGGCGGAGCTGGCGGAGCTCCTGTGTAAAAACTCCTTCGGCGAAAAGGTCTTCTTCTGCAACAGCGGGGCAGAGGCAAACGAGGGGGCAATCAAATTAGCAAGGCGCTACGGAACGGAAATTGACCCGGAAAAGTTTGAGATAGTTGCCTTTGAGAATTCATTCCACGGCAGGACTATGGCCTCTGTCTCAATAACGGGACAGGGCAAGTACAGCAAGGGCTTCGGCCCGATGCTGACGGGCGTAAAGTTCGCAAAGTTTAACGACGTAGGCTCGGTTGAGAAGGCCGTTTCTGAAAGGACGGCGGCAATAATCGTTGAGCCGGTTCAGGGAGAGGGAGGAGTCGTTCCGGCAAAAGTGGAGTTCCTGAAAGCCCTGAGGGAGATAGCCGACAGGGTTAACGCCCTCTTAATACTTGACGAAGTCCAGACGGGAATAGGAAGGACGGGAGCTCTCTTCGCCTACCAGAACTACGGGGTTGAACCCGATGTTATGACCCTTGCAAAAGCCCTCGGAAACGGCGTTCCAATCGGAGCAATCGTTGCAAAGGGCAAGGCGGCGGAGGTCTTAAAGCCGGGGCTTCACGCCTCAACCTTCGGAGGAAACTTCCTGGCAACGAGGGCAGGAGTAGAGGTAATAAGGGAGATAACGAAGCCGGGCTTCCTTGAAAGGGTGAAGGAGAAGGGGGAGTTTTTAAAGAGCAAGCTAAGGGAGCTCCAAAGGGAATTCCCCGACCTCATTGAAGAGGTAAGGGGCTTGGGGTTAATGGTAGGCGCGGTTATGAAGGTTGAGTGCCAGAAGGTGGTTGAAAGAGCCCTTGAAAGGGGGCTTATTATTAACTGTACGGCAGGTAAAGTTCTCAGGTTTACTCCTCCGTTAGTAATTACGGAGGAGGAGATTGAGAAAGGTATTGAAATTCTAAGGGGAATTCTGAAAGAGCTATGAAGATAGAGGTTAAACCTTCTCTCTTTTTTGAGAGCTCTCAGCTAAAACACGAGAGCGTAGTTGACGCCCTCTTCTTCTTCGCAGAGAGGGTAAAGAGGCTCAAGCTCAGGGTTGACGCAATTTTCCCGGCGGAGCCCTTTGCCCTCCCCTTAGCAATGCTCCTCTCCGACAGGCTCTCAGTTCCCATAAAGGGGGAGAGCTTTTTAAAGGAAGAGGAGAGGGTCCTGCTCCTCTTCTCTTTCTGCCCCTTTGAGGAAATTTCACCCCGGTTTATCTACGACAGGGTAAAGCTCTTCAGGGAGGAGTACCCTTTCTCCCCCTCGCTCTTAGTAGCCTCACCCAAATTAGAGGGAGGGGTTGACTTCCAGCTCCTCAAAGCCCCCTTAGGGAGGCTCTACTCCTACAGGTTCTTGAGGGAGGCAAGGAGAAACTTCTTCTGGCCGGTTAAGGGTGAGGTAAACCACATAAGCCAGGAGCTGTGGGAACTTGCAAAACTGGAGGCAAAAAACCTCCTCAGGGCAAAGAGGATAAGGGACTCTGCAAAGAGGTACCTGAAGGAGGAAGAGCTAACGAGGTTAAAGATTGTTGACTCGGACGTGGAGCTCGCCCTCTGGGAGAGGTTTGAGAAGGGAGTTTTGACCCCTCCAGAGCTCCCAAAAGAGGAGGAGGAAATCGGCTTTAAGCCGGAAAAGCTCTTCCAGGTTGAGGATAAGACCCTTAGCTCTGCGATAACTTCACTCCTTGAGTTTGTAGCCCAAAGCCTTGAGTACCACTTCCCTACCACCTTGGCCTACTCAAACTACGAAATCGTTGAAAAGGACGGGGTTCTGATAATCCCGAAAGTAAAAGAGGAGCTCAGCGGAGCAGACCTCTTAGTTGAGTTCAGCCTGAAGAGTAAAAAAGAAAAGGACTTTGAAAAGCTATTCCTTACGGTAAAGAAAGCCCTAAGGGAGGTTGAGAGCTCCCTCCTCAAAGGAGCCTTTAAGCCCCAGTTTGAGTGGACTGCAGATAAGGAGCTGGGAAGGTTCACCCTCTACCTCTCTTGGTTCCTTGACAGGGAGATGGCCTTAAAGCTCTACAGAAGGATAAACAAGGAGTGGCTGGTAAGCAGGCTCCTTGCGAGGAAGAGGGTAAAAGGGGAGCTCCTTGAGCTTCTTAAGTTCCTAAGGGAGTTTGAGTTTAACCTTGAGAACCTATTGACTTTAAAGTCTAAGCTCTCCTCCCTTTGGGCTAAAAACAATAAGCTCTTTGAGTTAAAGAGGAATAAGTTAAAGGAGCTCATTGAAGAAAAGGAACTGTGGCCTTTAATAGGCTACCTGTGTGCCGGAACCGACGCCCTACCGAAAGAGCTGTGCAGGTTTTTGATGAACCTAAAAGGATTTTCAAGCCCCCACCAGCTCCTTGCCGAGAGCTCAACCTACTGGAGCCCCGTAATTACGAAGAGGAGCTTAAGGCCGGACTGGGAGAGGGTGATAAAGAGAAAGGAGGGGTTCTCCCTGAAGGCCGAGCCCCTCAACCCCAACTCTCCCGTTACCTACGTAATCCAGACGGAAGAGGGGAAACTTTTGGGGCACCTGCCCAAAGTCATATCCCACTACCTTGCAGCCAAAGAGAGGAGCGGAAAGAAGCTGGCAGTTAGGGAGCTCTACTTTGAGCCCGACGTCTTCACCGAAAACTCCTACTGGGTGGAGATAAAGTGCCTTTAAAAGTAAAAAACCTCAAAGTTGAAGCCGCCTCCTTCCCCATCTTAAAAGAGGTCTTCTGGGATGTTGAGAGGGGAGAAATAACGGCCTTAGTGGGAGAGAGCGGAAGCGGTAAGTCAATCTCCGCCCTTACGGTCTTGAGACTGCTGCCCGAGAGCTTAAAGGTATCCGGAGAGGTAGAGGCCGACGGAGTAAACCCTCTGGAGCTGAAGGGTAAGGAGCTCCTCTCTTTCCGGTGGGAGAGGGTGGCAATGGTATTTCAAGACCCCTCCTCCTCTTTAAATCCCCTACTAACCGTAGGGGAGCAGATAGTTGAGCCGATGCTCTACCACGGAAAAGTCAAGAGCAGGGAGGAGGGGAGAGAAAGAGCGGTAGAGCTCCTAAAGATGTGTCAAGTTCCCAAGGCCGAAGAGCGCTTTGACGCCTACCCCCACCAGCTCTCGGGAGGGCTAAAGCAGAGGTGTGCAATAGCGATGGCCCTTGCCTGCAACCCCTCCTACCTCCTTGCAGACGAGCCGACAACCGCCCTTGACGTTACGGTTCAGAAGAGGATTTTGGAGCTCTTAAAGGGGCTTTCAAAAAACGAAAACCTCGGTACCCTTTTGATAACCCACGATATAGGAGTCGTTGAGGAGGTTTCCGACAGGGTTTTCGTCCTCTACGCCGGCTACACCGTTGAGTCCGGGAAGACGGAGGATATCCTGAGAAGGCCTATGCACCCCTACACCAAAGGGCTGATCGAGTGCTCACCGAAACTAAACGGCGGAGTAAAGAGGAGACTAAGGGCAATTCCCGGAAGCGTCCCGGAGCCCTCAGAGAGGGTAGAGGGCTGCCCCTTCCACCCCAGGTGCTCCAAGGCTAAAGAGGTCTGCCGGAAAGAAGTCCCGCCGATAGTTAAGGAAGGGAGCAGAACCTTCCGCTGCTTCTTCCCCGAAGGTTAAAAGGGCGCCCGAAAGGCGGCCGGGAAGTCTACTCGGAGGTTAAAAAGAGGTAGGCCTGCTTTTGAGCTCCCTTTGTTGCAGCCTCAAGGTAATCGGGGCTGGTGTGGGGAGCAACTTCCGGGTAGCTCTCAAGGTTCCAGTGGAGGAGAAAGCTGTGAATTACCCAGTGCTCCTCGTCCCCGTAAACGTACCAGCCGGACTCTACAGGGGGGTTTTCAAAGTCCTCAAGGGTTTTAAGCTGAACCGGTGAGGTCGTCCCGCCGAAAAGGGAGATTGCAAAGGAGCGGTTTGAAACCGGGGGAACTACAGTATCGCAGCAGGCACTCTGGAAGAGGTTCTTTTCGGCCTTATCGGAGCTCAAGGGAAAGTAGGAGGGGTCGGCAGGGTCAAGAATAAGCTGGAAGAGGCCGAGGGTAACGGCGTAGGCGTTTGTATTTTTCTTTAAACCGGTGGCCGAGAGGAGCCCCTCTATGAGCTCGTTCTTCGCGCTGTCAATTATTGAGACGTAGTTGCCTCCCCCTACGCTGAAGACGGCTCTGTTGATTAAATCGGAGTTTGCGTAAGCAAGCTCTCCGGTTATCGCCCCCATTGAAACCCCGATAAAGTCAACCTCGGCCGGAACGTCGGGATTTCCGTCTCCGTTAAGGTCGTAGGCTCCTGCTCTAAGAAGCTTCTCAAGGAGGAGTAGGTTAAAGGCCGCCTGATAGATGTTTAACCTGTTGGAGATAACGTCTGAGGTAAGGAAGCACTTGCCCGTTGCCACCTCTTTGCCGTCAATCTCCGCAACGCACTGGGGGTTAACATCTTGAGAGCCGGTAAGTGTGGTGTAGTCACCATGGAGGGGTAGGTCTATAGCAACGACGGGGAGTTTAATCCCGTCAATGAGGTTCTGAGCCCTCTCCTTTGTACTTCCGAGGCCGTGCTGGAAGATGTAGACCTTCCCGTCGTAGAGCTCCTTATTACCCATAAATACAGGAATAAACTTTATGTACTCATCCCAGTTAATATCCGCCGGGTCAACCTCCCCTTCGGCAATCTGTTTAAGAAGTGCCCCCAACTCTTGAAGCTTCTTTATGCTAACTGCAGGGAAAACGGGCTTACCGAAAGCCTGACTGTATTGAAGGGCAAGGTTTTTAAGGAAACCTACAAAGTCCTCATCAGAAAGGGGCTGGAGGAGAGCTCCGAAATCAAGGTTTAAAGAAGAGTAGGGAAGACCCGATATCTCAAGAGAGGGAGACTCTCCCTTTAAGTAGGCCTCAATCGCCCCGAAATCAGCGATTGAGAGGGTCTTATCGGCAGTAGTGAAGGTAAATGCCTCTGCAACGGTCTCTTCGTTAAGCTCAACTCCCAAGAGCTGTGAAAGGAGGGGGAAGAGTTTATCGTAGAGCTCCTGCCTGTAAACCTCCCTCAGCTCCCCAAGTTTGGGATCAGAAAGGGGCTCCTTTGACTCAAGCTGATTGTAGATTTGCGCGGGTAGAACCTCATTTCCCTCTGCGTCCTTAAAACCGGAAAGGAGGATAAAGAGGTACTTGTGGCCGGCCTCAAGGGGCCTTACCGGGTAGAACTTGAGGTAGCGGCCGTCCTGAGCAACTTCAAGCCTTGAGGTGTGAAGTATCAGCTCGGCAAGTGAAACCGGCAAACTCCTTCCGGAGAGGGCCTGCAGGTTGGTTAAGTCAACGAGGAAAAACTTCCCCGCAAGGGAGGAGAGGTCTATGGGGTTATTCCTTGAAAGGGGGATAAATATGGGAGTGTTCGGGGAAAGTCCCTTAATGTTCAATGAGTTTACTGCTTCGTAAAAAGCCCTCTTTGCCGGGTCTTCTACGCCGTCGGTCTTTACCTTTACAAAACCTCCGCTATCGGCCCAGAGAAGGTCGTTGGGGAAGGGAACTCCTACCGGAGAGTCTGCCTCCTTTGAGAAGGGGTCAAACACGAGGTAGCTCCTATCAATCGGGTTATAGTTTACGGTAGCAAAGGTTGAGGAGGTATCCTGAAGACTCCCTCCACAGGAGAAAAATAGGCCTGATATAAGGGCAAATGAAAGGAGCCTGCACATCACGTTCCCCCTAAAAGTGGTAGGTTAGGGTTAAGCCGTAGCCCCACAGGTGGCCGTCGGCAGACATTGAGACCGTTCCCGGCCGGCCGCTTACTCCCGGGTAGCTGGCGTTCAGGTTTTCACTCTCACCGCCGATTTCCCTCTTCTGCTCAGCCACTATGTACTGGACGACCGTATCTACGGTTAACCTCCCTCCGAATAAGTTGAAGCCCGCACCGAGAGAGTAGGTCTTCTTGTCCGCGTCGGGCCAGAGCATGTCAAAGGTGTGGTCGGGAATCGGAGAGGGGTCGTAGAAGTAGCCTCCCCTTAAAGTGATTACCTCGTTGAGCTTATACTCTATACCGAACCTGATTTGCTTAGTGTCTTTCCAGTCCCTCGGGAAGTGCTCCTGGGTTTTCCCCAAGAGGGGTCTATCAAACTTGACCGTGTAGCTCCTTACGACGCTCCAGTTTGTCCATACAACGTCGGCCGTCAGGGTCATCCTCTCGTTGGGCTGATACTTAACGCCGAACTGGAGCTGCTCAGGGTGGTCTATTGAGATCTCGGCGTGGACTTTGTCAACTCCCACAACCTCCACGGTTCCCTCAAAGTCGGTATTCGTCCTTGAGCGGTAGGTAATACCGAGTGAGAGGTTGTCGTAGGGCTTATAGAGAAGTCCAAAGTTGAAGGAGACGTTAAAGTCGTCGCTGAGCTCACCTTTAATTACCCTGTTGTGAAGGGAAGGAACGCTGGGAGCGTAAATTCTCCTCTGGGTTCCGGCATCCGAGCGGCCGAAGGAGATTCCAAGGCCTGCAGAGAGCTTATCGGTAAGCTTAACGGCCAGGGTCGGGGTGATAACTCCCCTTACATAGTAGGACTCAAAGCCGTTGTAAGCTCCCGGGTTCTTCGATGGGTTAGATTCCCACTTTATGTGGAGGCCATAGGGAATATAGGCGGCAATACCGAAGTAGAGGTTGGAGAAGAGGTGGGTTGCAAAGCCCAGGTGAGGGACGACCAAGTTGTCGGAGGTATCGGAGAAGGAGACTCCGTAGGGCTCAACCCTATTTCCGTCTCCGTCAACTGCCTCATAGGTGTGGACTTTCAGGTAAAGGTTAAGGTAGAGAGCTCCGACTGAAATCGCCGGCCTCTCAATCTGGGTTAGTCCTGCCGGGTTGTAGTAGACGGCAAATGGGTCGTCTGCGTAGGCCGAGTAAGCCCATCCCAGGGCGGTTGCCTTTGAGCCGATTCCTAAGGTGTCAACGTTTCCTGCAAGGGCGGGGGTTGAAAGGAGAGAGAACGAGAGCTCCCAGAACCCTCCTCATAGCTCCTCCGAACTTAAGAGATGTTTAATCATAATAAAAGGAGGGCCGGAGAGCTCTACTTCTTCACCACCTTAATTTCCGGCTTCTTCTCCTCCTCTTCCTTGCCCTCAAGTCCCTTCTTAAACTCCTCTTTAGCCCGGAAGAAGGCTTTAAAGAGGTTGAGGATTTTGTCCCAGCCGAAGATTACGCCTACAACTATTAACAGGATTAGTATCTTAACGAGCAACCTTGCTCTCCGAAGGTGATTTAAAGAAGGATTATACAGGAAGGAGCGAACCGCCCCTTTTAATTAACCTCAGCCAAAGGGTGAGCAGAAGTTAGCGATGTCTATTACCTCAACCTCATCAGAGCCACAGTTGGGACACTTAATCTCCATAAGCTGAAGGGGGGAGTAGATTACCTCCTCAAACTCGGTGCCGCACTTATTACATTCAAATACGTATATTTGCATCTACACCTCCTTGAACATCTGATAATCTGAAATTTAGGAGTTTTTGAGAAAATGAGAACCATTCAAGTTTTAGAATCTTCGGAGTTTAACGGTAAAAGCGGAAAAGTTGAGTACCTCCTTGACGGAAAGAGGATATCCGAGCCGCTGGTAAAAGTGAAGGAGGAAGAGCTCCCCTTCCCCTACGAGAGCTTAAACCCGATTCAGAGCGTCTTCTACCGCCACTACGCAGGAGGAAACGCCCTGATATCCTCACCGACGAGCTCTGGCAAAAGCCTCATAGCCCTCCTCTTCCACCTGAGAAACAGGGGAGGGCGCTTCATTTACACAGCCCCGACCCGCTCCCTCATCTGGGAGAAGTTTAGGGAGTTTAAGCCCTTCTTTAAGAGGGTAGGGGTAAGGACGGGCGACCTGATTGAGGAGCTCAGCGAAATCACCCAGCCGGCGGTTGTCTGCACCTACGAGAGTCTAATCTCGGCTGCAAGGAACAGGGCAAAGTGGTTTGAGGAGGCGGGAGCTCTCGTTATAGACGAGGTTCACGTTATAAGGGACGAGGGAAGGGGAGCAATAATTGAGGAGCTGGTCTCCTACGCCCTCAGCGAGGAGATTCCCCTCCTTCTCCTCTCTGCAACAATTCCCGGAGCGGAGGAGCTTGCAAAGTGGGTAGGGGCGGAGCTCTTTATTGAGAGCAAGTGGAGGCCGGTTCCCTTAGAGAGGAAGGTCTTTAACCTGAGGAAGCTCCTTAAAAAGAGCAAACTTCCTTCAGACACTCCCGAGGAGAAAATCGTCTCTGCCGTTGAGAGCTTAGAGCTGAAAGGGAAAACCCTCG
Organism: Desulfurobacteriaceae bacterium; assembly: GCA_027068415.1. Lineage (GTDB taxonomy): Bacteria > Aquificota > Aquificia > Desulfurobacteriales > Desulfurobacteriaceae > Thermovibrio. The sequence goes on from JAMOTD010000018.1 coordinate 84,989, forward strand.
TCTTCGTTCCGAGGAAAGATTTAGGGTGGCAGGCCTTACTGGTTGAGAATACAAAGTTCGGGAAAAGAGTGGTAAACGAGACCCTCCCCTTTACTCCCATTGAGAGAGAAGGGGAGAAGGTGGCCTTCCACAACGCCGACGTCCCTCAGGAGGAGAGGGAGGAGATTGAGAAGGAGTTTAGGGAAGAGGAGTTAAACCGCCTTTACGCAACCCAGACCCTTGCCTACGGGGTGAACCTGCCGGCGGACAACGTTGTGATTTTCGTAAGGGGGAGTTTTGACAGGTTCACGTACACCTACCGCTTCTTCCCCGACCCCTTAACAATCCTCCAGATGGAGGGAAGGGCGGGAAGGTTCGGACTCTCCCCCAAAGGCCACTCCTACCTGATAGTGACGGGCGCAAAGGAGAGCTCCCTTGAGAAAGCCCTGAAAGAGGAGATGGAGAAGCCCTTTGAGACCGCCCTCTCGGGAGGTTTAACGAGGGAGGGAGCCGCCTGTCCCAACAGGAGGAAGTCGGTTCTGAGCCTGATGGTTTTGGGGCCCCTAATCAGGTACGGAAGCAGGTGGCAGGAGGCCGTAAGGGAGCTCTTCTCCCTCAGGAGGAACCCGCTCCTGGTAAGGGAGGTTGAGGAGATTGTTGAGGAGCTCCACGCCCTCGGCTTCCTTGAGGAGATGAAGCCGACGGCCCTGACAAAGCTACTGGTCTCCTCTTTCGTCTCACCCTACTGCTTCGTTGAGTTTGCCGGAAGGCTGAAGGCCACAGAGAGTTTAAGGGAAGAGAGCCCCACCGAGGGCTACCTCTTTACGGTAAGGCCCTTCATAAGGAGGGAGTTCAACCCTAAAACGGTGGCGCTCTTTACGGGAGAGGGGTTTATAAAGGAGGCCGAGAAGATAGTAAAGAGGATTGAGGAGGAGACCTCACTGACGGTTAGGGACAACTCGGAGGTTCTCATCTTTTACGCAAAGGGAGGCTTCTTCCCCTACAGGAACGTTGCAAGGCCTCCGGGGGAGCTCTCAAACCTCTCGGCCGAGAGCTCCCTTTTAGGACAGCTTTTATGCCGATTAAACCTCTTTGACTTTGACACCCTTCACAGAGTTATAATGATGGTTAGGGGAGGTGTTCCCTTCAAATTCTCCCTTTTAGGGGCGGTAGAGGGGCTCGGCTACATGAGGGGAAACGCCCTTGCAACGGCCGGGGAGCTCCTAAGAGCCCCCAACGAGGTTGCCCTTATAAACGCAATCAGGGAGGGAGTACCCGAGTACCTTGAGGCGCTGAAAGAGGCCCTCTCTTACAGACACGCCTCGGTAAAGGCAGTTGAAAGGGAGACTACCACCATTGTTAAGAGCCTCTCAAAGGTTAAATTTCCCCTCGGAAACGAGAGGCTGCTCAAGTTCCTCTCCTCCCTCTTTGTAGGAAGGAGAGAGGCGCTAAAACTGACGAAAGAGGAAGCCCTGGAGGTTTTAAGGGAAAATGTCACAGGAGAAGAGAAAAATTAAAGTTAAGGTTGACGGAAAGCCTTTGGAGTTTGAGGTTAATGGGAAACTTACGAAGCTCCCTACCTCAAGCCTCTTAAGGCTCATAGAGTACCGCTACCTCTTTCCTGAGCGCTCAATAAAGCACGTTGAGGTAAAAGGGGAAAAGCTCCATCCAGTAAAGGTTGACGAGGTAAAGAACCTTGAAGAGCTCAACATAATAACCGAGCCCTCAACGAACATGGTAAACAAACAGATAGAGCTTGCCCTCTTGGCCCTTGACGGAATGGCAAACGCAATAGAGCAGATTTACGAAGACTGGAACACTCGCCCCGAGCTTGCAAAAGTGATGCTCCACAACCTCCTTGACTCCCTTGACTGGACCGTAAAGCTTGTTGACTCTGGGGCGAGAATTCTGCCGATTTACGAGGGGATAGAGGAGGAGATTGCAAAGTTAGAAGACGCCGTCTTTGAGCTTGACGACCTTCTTTACGAAGGGAAAGAGGAGGAGGCCTTAAAAGTCCTGAAGGAGAAGCTAAAGCCGGCGGTCTTAAAGTGGCGGGACTTCTTAAAGGGGCTTGTGAAGTTCGTTAAATCCGCTCCCAAGGAGACCCACTGATGGTATTCTGCGCCTTCGCCTTCCTCTTAGGACTTATCTTCGGCAGCTTCCTCAACGTCTGCATATACAGAATTCCCGAAGGTAAGTCCCTCCTCTATCCTCCCTCATCCTGCCCCGAGTGCGGAGAGAGTATAAAGTGGTACGACAACATTCCCGTAATAAGCTACCTGATTCTAAGAGGCAGGTGCAGGAGCTGCGGAGAGAGGATTTCTCCTATCTACCCGGCTGTGGAGCTCCTAACCGGCCTTTTAACCTTAGCCGTTGCCTGTAAGTTCGGCCTCTCCTTTGACACCCTCTACTACCTCCTTTTAACCTACTACCTGATTGTTGTCTCCTTTATAGACCTTAAAACGATGGAAGTTCCGGTTAAGCTGAGCTACTTTACCCTCGTTGCCGGACTGCTCCTGTCTTTCTTTACCAATACTCACTCGTTCAAAGAGGCCGTTTTCGGAGCCTCTTTTGGAGGCGGAGTAATTCTCTTCATAATTGAGAGCTACTTCGTCTTTACGGGAAAGGAGGGAATGGGCTACGGGGACGCAAACATAATGGCCGTTATCGGTGCCTTCTTAGGCTGGGAGAAAGTTCTCCTTACCCTCTTTTTAGCCTCTGTTTTAGGGGCAGTTATCGGCTTAATCCTCAAAAAGAAGCGGGAGGCCCAAATTCCCTTCGGCCCCTTTCTCTCCCTGGGAGCTATAATTTCCCTCCTTTTCGGAGACGGGATAATTAACTGGTACTTGGGAGGACTTACTCCATGACGACTTTCATAAAGAGAGTTGAACACTTCCTGACGAGGGCTTCGGAGGGCTTCCTTCTTGCGATAACGATAACCCTTCTCGTTATTTCTGTAATCCTCTTTATTGAGTTCCTCTTCGCAATCCCGAAGCTGATTCACCTTGAGGAGGTTATCCTCTCAGGCCACGAGAAGGACGCAACCGAGAGCCTGAAGCAGCTAATTTCCCCGCTCCTGATGTTCGTTATCGTAGTTGAGCTGATTATCATGCTCATAAAACACCAGCCCCGAATTGTCTTTGACGTTCTATTAATTGCAATTGCAAGGGAGATAATCATTGCCGGCCACGACTTTAAGAGCGTTCTTCTGGGGACAATCTCCCTATTAATCCTCTTCTTCATAAGGAAGTTCCTTACCTTGAAAAGCGTTCCTCCGGGAACGGCAGTAATCATAGACCCCTACATAACGATTGAGTCGCTGAACGAGATGCTTGACGTCCACATTCCCTTTGAGGAGGATAAGTACCTGATTGACCTTATTGAGAGGGTCGCGAGGGAGAGGGGGATTATTATAAAGAAGAGGAAGACGATAGACATTGCAAACGTCAAGATTGAGATTTTGGACGTTGACGAGAAGGGTAAGCCAATTCTCGTAAGGGTGATTAAGACGGCATGATTAGGCTTGCGGTTGAGCTCTCACTGCCCGAGGGGAGCGTAGCGGTTGAGAGGGACGGAGAGGTTGTCTCTCAGGTATCGTGGCTAAGGCCAAAGCTCCACGCCGAGGTCGTCTACTCCCAGATTGAGAGGGCTTTAAACCTTGCCGGAGTAAACAAAAGAGAGATTGAGGAGGTGGTCGTCTCCTCAGGTCCGGGCTCCTTTACCGGAGTGAGGCTCTCGGTAACGCTGGGTAAGGCCTTTAAGGCGGCCGGCTTTACAGTCCTCTGTGCAACAACCCTCGGGGCACTGGCTCAGGGCTACGAGGAGCTGGGCTTTACGCCGGTTCCTTTAATTCCAGCAAGGAGGGGAAGGATTTACGCTCAAATAGGCAGAGAGCTCCTTGACGCCGAGCTCCCTTTCATTATTGAAAGGTTAAAGAAACTCCCAAACCCCCTGATTGTCTATAAGGGAGAGGTGGAGCTCCCCGAAGGGGTAAAGGCCGTTAAGGAGAAAACTCCCCTTGCGGTAAAGCTCCTTGCCGTTCCGAGGGGAGAGCTCTCACCCCTAACCTTCCACTACGTCAGAGAGCACGATGCAAAACCTCAAAATAGAGCCCTTTAAGGATAAAGACCTATCGGATATACTTAAGTTAGAGAGAGAGTGTTTTAAAGAGCCCTACTCAAGGGAGCTCCTACTCAGGGAGGTAGCTCTGCCCATAACCAGAATCCTCGTTGCCCGGGAAGGTAAAGAGCTCTCAGGCTACATCTTCGGCTGGGTCGTCGGCCCGACGGCAGAGCTCAACAGGATAGCGGTGAGGAGAAAGAGCAGGGGAAGGGGAATAGGGAGAGCTCTGCTGAAGGCCTTCGTAGAGAGGCTCAGGGCAGAGGGAGTTGAGGAGCTCTTTTTAGAGGTCAGGGAGTCAAACTTTCCTGCAATAAACCTGTACAAATATTTCGGCTTTAAAGAGGTAGGCCGCAGAGAAAACTACTATTCAGACGAAGACGCAATCGTCTTTAAACTTAATCTTTTAGGAGGGAAAGATGCTCCGGGACGAGAACCTGAAAGCCTTTGCAAGGGAAAAGTTCCACCACTTCAAAACTCTTGAGAAGAAACATCAGGAGCTTGACGACATAATTGACAAGATGGAGAAGAAGAGGGTACTAACACCTCAGGAGGAGCTTGAGCTTGAGAAGTTAAAGAAGGAGAGGCTTCGCCTGAGGGACGAAATGCTCCTTTTAATGAAGAAAGCAAAGGAGGAAGCCGAGAAATGAGGAGCGACACTCTTAGGGAATTTGAGAAACTCCCTGCAAGGGCCCTGATGATGGCAACGGGCCTCCAGAGGAAGGACATTGAGAAGCCCTTAATCGGAATAGTCTCAAGCTGGACAGACCTCGTTCCCGGCCACGCAGACATGGGAGCTCTTGAGAGGTTCATTGAGAGGGGAGTTGCGGCGGCCGGAGGAACCCCCTTCATCTTCAGGGTACCGGCAGTCTGCGACGGAATTGCGATGGGACACGAGGGAATGAGGTTCTCACTCCCCTTAAGGGAGCTCATCGCAGACGCCATTGAGGACGTTGCAACGGCCCACCAGCTTGACGGTCTGGTACTTTTAACCGCCTGCGACAAGATTACCCCGGGAATGTTAATGGCCGCCGCAAGGCTAAACCTTCCTGCGATAGTGGTAACGGCAGGCCCCATGCTTGCCGGAAGGAGGGGTAAGGAGAGACTGGACTTAGTAACCCACACCTTTGAGGCAATCGGAAGGTATAAAGCGGGAGAGATAACTCTTGAAGAGCTCCTTGAGCTTGAGGGAGCGGCCTGCCCCTCTTCAGGAGCCTGTCAGGGAATGTTCACCGCAAACACGATGGCCTGTTTAACTGAAGCCCTTGGAATGAGCCTTCCCTACTGCGGAACCTCACCCGCACCGCTGGCAGAGAAGAAAAGAATCGCCGAGGCAAGCGGCGAGAAAATCGTTGAGCTCGTTAAAAAAGGAATCAGGGCAAGGGACATAATGACCCCGGCGGCCTTCAGGAACGCAATAAGGGTTGACCTTGCCCTCGGAGGCTCAACCAACACCGTTTTACACCTTCCTGCAATAGCTTATGAAGCCGGAATTCCCTTTGAGATAAAGCTCTTTGACGAGCTCAGCAGGGAGACCCCCAAAATCTGCTCAATGAGGCCCGGCGGTAAGTACCTGATGGAGGACCTCCACTACGCCGGGGGAATTCCGGGAGTTCTAAACAGGCTCTTTGAGAAACTTGAGAGCTCCCCCACAGTTTTAGGGGTTGATGTAAAGGAAATTGCTGCAAGGGGAAGAATCTGGGACGAAGACGTCATCCGCCCCGTTGACAACCCATACAGCAAAGAGGGCGGAATTGCAATCCTCTACGGCAACCTCGCCCCCGAAGGAGCCGTAATAAAGCAGGGAGCCCTCAGTGAGAAGATGAGGGTCTTTACCGGAACGGCCAGGGTCTTTGACTGCGAAGAGGACGCAATGAAGGCCGTAATGAACGGGGAAATTAAGCCCGGCGACGTGATAGTTATCAGGTACGAAGGTCCTAAAGGGGGCCCCGGAATGAGGGAGATGCTCGCGGTAACGGCCGCAGTAATGGGAATGGGGCTCGGAGAGAGCGTTGCCCTCATCACAGACGGAAGGTTCTCAGGGGGAACCCACGGCCCCTGCATAGGCCACATCTCACCCGAGGCCGCCGAGGGAGGCCCCATAGGAGTTGTTAAGGACGGAGACAAAATTCACATAAACGTTCCTGAAAGGAGGTTAGAGCTCCTTATAAGCGAGGAGGAGCTGGCTGAAAGGCTCAGGAACTTCAAGCCAAAGCAGAAGGAGATTAAGTCAAAGCTCCTCCGAAAGTACGCCAAATTCGTTACTTCCGCCTCTAAGGGGGCAATTCAAGAAGTTTAACTTCGGAGCCCTTCCGGGGGCTCCTTCCACCTGCGGAGGGAAGATGGATTTTGCGGTATTCGGAGCAGGCGGGGTCGGGAGTCTGTACGGCGGTCTACTTGCAAGGTGCGGCCACAGGGTGGGCTTCATTGCAAGGGGAGAGCACCTCAAGGCAATGAAGGAAAGGGGCTTAACTGTTAAAAGCTATAAATACGGCGAGTTTACAGTTAAGGAAGAGCCCCCGAGGGTAATCTTTACCGAGAACCCCGAAGAGGTCGGCAAAGTTGACGCAGTTTTAGTCTGCGTAAAGTCTTACGATACGGAGAAGGTAGCTCCCAAAATAGAGCTCCTTTTAAAAGAGAATACCGTGGTAATCTCGGTTCAAAACGGAATAGAAAATGAGGAAATCCTCGCCGAGTACGTAGGAAAGGAGAGGGTTTTAGGGGCGACGGCCTTTGTGGGAACTTACGTAAAAGAGCCGGGAGTCGTCGTTCACGAGGCGGCGGGGCTCCTTGAGATAGGGGAGCTCTCAGGGAAGCCCTCAGAGAGGGTAGAGAGGCTTGTTGAGAAGCTCAAAAAGTGCGGAATTGAGGCAAGGGTTTCAAGGGACATAAACTATACTCTCTGGAAGAAGCTCATGTGGAACGTGGCCTTCAACCCCTACTCGGTTATAACAGGGGCAACGGTAGGGGAAATCCTCTCCCAGCCCGAAACCTACGAGATAGTCAAAAATTTAATGAAAGAGTGTATGGAGGTTGCAAAGGCCTACGGGGTGAACCTGAAAGAGAAGACGATGGAGGGATACCTAAAATCCTCGCCCGACTTGATGAACTACAAAACCAGCATGCTCCTTGATTTTGAGAGAGGTAAGCCGATAGAGATTGAGGGGATAACCGGAGCTCTCATAAGGAAGGCCGAAAGAAAGGGCATTCCCGTTCCCTACAACAGGTGCGTTTACGGAACGGTAAAGCTCCTTCTAAAGAAAAGAGAGAGATGGGAAAAAAGATAGGTTTCTGGGAGGCCTATTCCATCGGGGTAGGCGGAATGATTGGCGGCGGAATCTTTGCCGTCCTCGGTTTAACAATTCTCCTTTCAAAAGGTGCAGCTCCAGTAGCCTTCCTCTTGGCAGGCATAATAGCCCTCATAACCTCGTACTCCTACGCAAAACTCTCTGTTCGCTACCCAAGTGAAGGGGGAACAGTAGAGTTTTTAGTAAGGGGCTTCGGAAACAACTTCTTTACTGCCTACCTCAACACGCTGCTCTTAGCAAGCTACGTAATAATGCTCTCACTCTACTCCTACGCCTTCGGGAGCTACGGCTCGGCCCTCCTCTTCGGCCACGAGATTACTCTGGTTAAAAAGCTCCTCATCGCCGGAGTTATCTCCTTCTTTGCCTTTATAAACTTCCTCGGAGCCTACGTAAGCGGTAAAGCTGAAGACGTTATGGTCTTTCTGAAGCTCGGAATCCTCCTCTTCTTCTCGGCTCTGGGCTTTTTGACCGGCGACTTCTCAAAACTCTCTCCAGAGCACTGGGAGAGTTTCTTAAAGATTATGGTAGGAGGACTGATAATCTTCCTCGCATACGAGGGGTTTGAACTTATTGCAAACACGGCAAGGGACGTTAAAGACCCGGAAAAGACCCTACCGAAGGCCTACTACGCAAGCGTTCTAACGGTTATTGCCGTTTACTGTTTAGTAAGCGCTGTTGCGGTTGCTAACCTTACCTATCAGGAGGTCATAAAGTACAAAGACTACGCCTTAGCAGTTGCGGCAAAGCCCTTTTTGGGTAAATTCGGGTTTATCTTAATCGGAATTGCCGCCCTTCTATCAACTGCAAGCGCAATAAACGCAACCCTCTACGGAAGCGCAAGGGTAAGCTACCTGGTTGCAAAGCTTGGAGCTCTCCCCCGCTCATTCAGTAAAAAGGTCTGGAAGGAGGGGACGGAAGGTCTTTTAATCCTTGCGCTTCTTACAATCTTCTTTGCCGTAAGCTTTAACCTTGAGAACATCTCGGTTGCAGGAAGCTTCGGATTCCTATCAATCTTTGCGGCAGTTAACCTTGCAAACTTTAAACTTGCTGAGTACACCGGCTCAAACAGGTGGCTCTCCCTTTTGGGCTTCATCCTGTGCGTCATTTCGGGAGCAGTCCTCTTAGGCTACAACCTGAAGACAAATCCCGACTCACTAAAATCGGTAGCGGTAGTATTAGCAGGAACCCTTATCTTTGAGTCAGTTTACAGGGCGATAACAAAGAGAGAGATTGCAGAGTACATAGACTGGAGGTTAGAGCTCAGCGAAAAACTAAAGGAGGAGAGTTTTAAGAAACTCAGGGAGATAGCAAAGAGGCTGAGAGAGCGCTTTGAAAAGGTGGAAGTTTACCTTACTGGAAATGCACTAAAAGGGAAAGAAAAAACCGGAACCTTAAGGGTTGTAATAGTCCACTCGAACCCCGAAGAGGTAGAAAGGGAAGTTGAGAGGATAAAGGGTGAGCTGAACCTTGACCACGACCACCCCGTTTACTTTGTTGTTAAAGAGAAAAGAGAGGATGACGGAAGGAGGATAGAATGAAACTGGTTCTCTTTACTTCTGATAGGTGTGCCGTCTGCCTGCCCTTAAAGGAAAAACTAAAGAAAGTAGCCGAAGAGCTTGAGATAGAGCTAAAAGAGGTAAAAATTGAGGAAAACCCCCAGGAAGCCGCTCAGAAACTAATTTTCTCTGCACCGACAGTAGTTTTAGAGGAGGAGGGAAAGGAGCTTAAAAGGTGGAGCGGCGTATTTTCAGTTGAGGATATAAAGACAACTCTGCTGAGACTCTTAAGCTAACGCCTGAACTCCCACCATAACCCTAAAACTCCATTCAACCGCAATCCCGCTCATTTTTTCGGGCCTTTCAACGGAGTTGCTTGAGGAAAGGCCTATAAAAGGACTCTTCAGTTGCAATCCCGCTCATTTTTTCGGGCCTTTCAACGTGTAAGATGAAGCTCGCTAAGATCGCAACGTTTGGTTGCAATCCCGCTCATTTTTTCGGGCCTTTCAACGCGAGAGGGTTGAGGAGGGAGAACTAAACTATAGGGAGGGTTGCAATCCCGCTCATTTTTTCGGGCCTTTCAACTTTGACAGAATTTTCCCACATAAATTTTTATTGGAATTCGTTGCAATCCCGCTCATTTTTTCGGGCCTTTCAACCGCACCTTTTCTGAAACCCTTGTAAATCAAGGGTATTACTTTTGAATCAAATCGTAATAAATAGTTCAAGCCCTTACAGGGCAATAGTCCCGAAGTAAACAATTGTTAGAATATCCTAATTTCCTATTCTACTGTTAAAGACCTTTTTATTATTTTATAGCAGAATGCCGCTTTTTTCAAGAAAAGGGAGGGGAGCTCCCCTCCCTTAAAAATCGGAAAATTAATCTTCAAGGGTAGAAAGGTCTCCCGGATCCATACCGAGCTCTTTAGCCTTAAGGACCCTTCTCATAATCTTTCCGCTTCTGGTCTTTGGTAGCTTGTCAACGAACTCAATTTCAGAGGGAACGGCGAGAGCTCCGAGCTCCATCCTTACGTGGTACCTAAGGTCCTCAACAAGCTTATCAGAAGCTGAGTAACCCTCTTTAAGAACTACGAAAGCCTTAATGGTTTCACCCTTAACCGGGTCCGGCTTACCGATAACTGCTGCTTCGGCAACTGCCGGGTGGGAAACAAGCGCAGACTCAACCTCCATCGTTCCAATCCTGTGACCTGAAACGTTAATAACGTCGTCTGCACGGCCGAGAATCATTATGTAGCCGTCTTTATCCTTAACCGCAACGTCGCCGGCAGTGTAGCAGTTTGGAATCGTGTTCCAGTACTGCTCATAGCGCTCAGGGTTCTTCCAAATTGTCCTCATCATTGAAGGCCACGGATGCTTGATTACGAGGAAACCTCCTTTGTTTGGCTCAACTGGATTACCCTCCTTATCAACTACGTCTGCAATAACGCCGGGAACGGGCTTTCCGGCTTTACCGGGTTTCATCGGAAGGCCGTCAATTGTAGTAATCATTACAGCACCGGTCTCTGTTTGCCACCAAGTGTCCACAATCGGGCACTTTTCTTTACCAATTACCCTGTAGTACCAAAGCCAAGCTTCGGGGTTGATGGGCTCTCCGACTGAGCCGAGAAGCCTTAAGGAAGAGAGGTCGTACTTGTTGGGCCACTCCTCACCTGCCCTCATAAACATCCTGATTGCAGTCGGGGCTGTGTAGAAGATGTTTACGCCGTACTTCTCAACAATTCTCCACCAGCGGCCGAAGTCGGGGTAGTTGGGAGCTCCCTCGGCAATAACCTGGGTAGCACCTGCAACGAGCGGACCGTAAACGATGTAGCTGTGGCCGGTAATCCAACCCGGGTCTGCAGTACACCAGTAAACGTCGTCCTCTTTCAGGTCAAATACAGTCTTCATTGAGTAGTAAGTTCCAACCATATAACCACCGGTCGTGTGGAGAACACCCTTTGGCTTACCGGTTGAACCTGAAGTGTAGAGGATAAAGAGGGGGTCTTCTGAGTCCATAACTTCGGGCTCGCAGTAGTCAAGGTGGCCGTCCATAAACTCGTAGAAGTCAACCTCTTTTTCGCCAATAAGGTCAACTTTAGGCTCAAGCCTCCTCAGAACTACAACTTGCTCAACGAATGGCAGGTCTAAGATAGCCTCGTCAACAATTCTCTTAAGGGGAATTGCCCTTCCGCGCCTGATTGTGACGTCTGCGGTGATTACCATCTTGGCCTCGGCGTCCTCAATTCTGTGCCTTAAAGCAGGGACGCTGAAGCCTGCGTAAACTACTGAGTGAACTGCACCTATACGGGCGCAGGCAAGCATTGCAACAACCTGCTCAATAACGAGAGGCATGTAGATGACTACCCTATCTCCCTTCTTGATGCCCGCAGCTTTTAGGGCGTTTGCAAACCTGTTAACAAGGCGGTAGAGCTCCCCGTAGGTTACAACTCTCTCGTTTCCGAGCTCATCCTCCCAGAAGAAGGCAACCTTGTTGCGCTTGCCGTTCTTAACGTGGCGGTCAAGGGCGTTTACAGTGATGTTTGTCTTCCCGCCGACAAACCACTTAGCGTAAGGGTGGTTCCACTCTAAAACCTTTTCCCACTTCTCGTACCAGAAGAGCTCCTCGGCAACGCTCGCCCAGAACTTCTCGGGGTCTTCAAGGAAGCGCTTGTACTCGGCCTCGTAGTCCTTAACGTTTGCCCTCTCAACAAACTCCTTAGGTGGGTAGATAACCGTTTCCTTCTGCAGAAGGTGGTCAAGCTTCTCCTCTGCCATCTTTACCTCCCTATCTCAAGGTTATTTAAGCCTGAGCCATAGACTCAGTTAAAAGAGTTTTAAAGGCAACGTACATTGCAGAAGCACCACAGAGTATTCCTTCCCAGCCTGCAACTGTTTTTATAGCGGTACTTCCGGTAAAGTCTCCAAGTGCAAGGAGGAAGAAGAGAATCCAAAGCGTTATAAAGACAAACTGAATATCAGCCCCGTGCTTTGTTTTATAAAGGACAATCCAGAGGAGAAACGTAAAGATTCCCCACATTAGGAGGTAGAAGACAATTCCAAGCTTATCCTGAGGAGCCCACCATCCCCACTTACTCATTAACAAGAGGAAAACCAAGCTCTCCCAAAAAAGGCCGTAAGACGTAAAGGCAAGGGCTCCAAAAGTATTGTTCTTCTTAAAATCCATAATTCCGGCAATTATCTGAGCAAGTCCGCCGTAGAAGATTCCCATAGCTAAAATCATAGTTCCGAGGTTAATAATACCGGCGTTGTGTAGGTTTAAAAGAACCGTTGTAATACCAAAGCCGAAAAGTCCCAGCGGTGCAGGGTTAGCAATCTTCAATTCCATGACTCCCTCCTTACTATAAGATTTATTTACCATACGTAGATTGCTGAAGCCATCAGTCTATTTCCGTGCTCAACGCCATTATCGTAAAGGGTTTCCTGGTGGTCAATCTCAAGACCAAAGGTAACTCCAGGAGCAAACTTGTAAAGGACGTTTCCGAAAGCCCTCCAGTTCTTCTCGTAAGTGCCTGCTTTATCTGCATCGTCGTTATCAGGGTCGTTCATACCGGCACCAAAGTTGAAGGAAATTTTTTCAAAGGGTTTCATTGAAAGCTGGATAAAACCACCTTTCGTTTGTAGTTCTTCAACATCTTCCCCATCAAGATAATGGGCAGGAGTAAATACGAGGAAATCTCGTGACGTAAGTCCTTGACCAACATAAGCCTCACCTTTTATTCCCATAGGGATAAAGAGATTAAATGGGATATTCCATTCAACGGCTACAAGGTAATCATTAACATCATCCTTATACCACTTATCTAACTTCTTATCGTCGTTCGTATCAACTCCTATCTCATCACTTCCCTGTCTATAAGCTCCACCGAGGGCTAAGTATAGGGGCTTACCGGTACCGAGAAGGTCTCCCTTGTAGAAGGCTTTAGCTCCGAGCCAGGGCATTCTCATACCGACACCGTCGGTAGTGGCAGAGCTCTTCCAGGCAGTTGCAAGAACTCCGAAACCTCCGCCGAGATTTTGAGTAATTGTTATCTGAGCTACCCTGTCCCATAGGTTACCGGAGGCTCCCATGCTCAAGAAGTCAAGGGTTGAGGCCATCTGAGAGGCAATCGGGATGTAGTCCTGACCGATTCTGATGTTGGTTCCCTGACCGTCGTTTAAGTTAATGTAAGAGAGCCTAATCCTGAAAGCTCCATTATCCTTACCGCTACCGCCCAATCCGTAAAAGTCCCCCTCAACTCTACCGGTAACTTTCCAGCCGTCAACCTCAGGGCCGTCAACGATAAAGCCAAGGCGCGTATCCTTCATGTTGAAGGTAGCCCTGTCTGCTCTATCCCCCCGAGGGAGTTTTGTGATGAAGGCGTCGGCACCCATGTTGTGGGTGTCGTAGATGGCGTCCATCTTGATTTTTCCGTAGATTTTGATGGGGCTTTTAACGCCGACCACTGCCTTTCCACCCCTTGCGGCCTCAAGCCTGTTCAGCTTTGCCTGAAGCTTTGCCATCTGCTCCTGAAGTGCCTTGATTTGAGCCTTAAGGAGCTCAACTTCATCCTGGGCCAGTGCAGGAGCAGAGAGCATAGACATCGTTAATACCGACAGCAGAGCTCTCCTCATAGCACGTCCTCCTGTTGTTGCAGTATTTTAACAAAATTTTTAAATTAAGTTTGTAAAATTAAGGGAAGTAACCTTCCTTCTTAAAATCTTGTTAAAATTTTAACAAAAAGGTGTAAAAATGGCAAAGGTGCTACTGATAGAAGACGACAAGAGTTTGGCGAACGAGATTTACGAAGTATTTACAGACAACGGATTTGAAGTAGAGATAGGAACGTCCCAAGAGGACATATTGAAGAGAAACGGATACTCCTTTTTAATTCTTGACCTTGCACTTCTTGGAACTAAAGGGCTTGAAATATGTAAGAGGGTAAAGGAAAAGAAGGATATCCCAATAGTAGTCCTAAGCTCAGTCTGCAACACAGACGTTAAAGTCAAGTGGTTTGAGATGGGAGCTGATGACTTCTTAGTAAAACCCTTCAGCACAAAGGAGCTCCTTGCTCGTTCAAAAGCAATTTTGAGAAGGTACAGGGAAAAACTTCGTAACGTTCTTGAGTTTGAAGGAATAATACTCAAGAAAAAAGAAGGAAGAGTAATAATTGGCGATAAAAGTGTTGACTTAACGAAAATAGAACTTGAGATTCTGGAACTTTTGATGAAGTATCAAGAGGAAGTTCTATCTAAGGACTTTATAATAAGGAAGATTTGGAAGGACAAGAAAAAGAATTCCAGAATTCTTGACGTTTATATTTACCGTTTAAGGCGCAAACTCGGAGAAAAGGGTAAGCACCTTAAAACCCTAACAAACGTCGGCTACATCTTAACGCGGAACGTTTAAGCCGTTTTCCTCTCCCCCTTTTTCTCCTTTACCTTAACTTTTCCTATTCGGCGCTCTTTGACTTCTAAGACTTTTAAGGTGTGAGAGGGGAGCTCCACAACCTCCCCCTCCCTCGGGAACCTGCCTAACCGGGAGAGGATTAGACCGCCGAGGCTCACGTAGTCGGGGCTTTTGGGAAGAGGAGTTTTAAGGAGTTTATTTAACTCGTCTATCTCAACCTGAGCGTCAACAGTTATCTCGTCTCCCTGTTTAACAATCTGGAGCTCCTCTCTGTCAAACTCGTCCTCAATTTTGCCCACCACTTCCTCTAAAATGTCCTCAATCGTAACTATCCCGAGGGTTGAGCCAAACTCATCAACAACAATCCCCAGCTGCTCGTTCTTCCTCCTGAACTCTTTTAAGGCATCAAAGATGTTCATGTACTCGGGTAAAACTACTACAGGCCTTATGAGGAATTTAACCGGGAGCTCCGACTCTTTTACGTTTATTAAGTCTGAAATGAGAAGGTAGCCGACTACGTTGTCAAACCTCTCTCTATAAACGGGGAGCTTTGAGAAGCCGCTCTTTAGGAAGAGTTCCAAAGCCTCCTTAACGGTACTGTTTTCGCTAACTGCAATAATTTTTGAAAGGGGGGTATAAATGTCCCCGACGCTCTTTTCCCTTAGGGAGAGGATGTTTTTAAGAATGTTCCTCTCGGTCTTTTCAACCTGAAAGCGGCCGGAGCTCTCAACCAAGAGGCGGAGCTCCTCTTTAGTAACGAAGGGACTTTTTTCACTGTCTGCCTTTAATAGGTGAGCAATCAGCCTTGCAACCCCCATAACGAGGAAGGAGACCGGCTTAAAGAGTATGTAGAAGAAGTAAATCGGGTAAACGATTTTAAAGGCAATCACGTGGGAGTACTTCTGAAAGAGGCTCTTGGGAATCAGCTCTCCGAAGGTAAGGGTAATGGGGGTAAAGAACATTACGGTTGCAAGCTCTGGGTAGTGGATAAGAAAGGGAAACTTCTCGGTAATTGAGTCAAGAAGATAGGTTGCAAAGAGGGTTGAGCCCATGACGGTTGAGAGGTTTGTCCCGATTAAAGTAGTTGCAAGGAGTTTTTCTGGCTCCTCAAGGAGCTTTGCAAGGAGCTTTGCGGCCTTATCTCCCTTCTGGAGCCTCTTATTAAGCTCAAGGCGGGGAAGTGAAACTATTGCAATCTCACTCCCGGAGAAGAACCCCTCAAAAAAGACACACAGGAGTATGAGAAGGAAGACCTCCATCAGCTTACCCTCTCAACAACAACCGAGCCGACCCGGTTGCCCTCCATTGATTCAACGGTGAACCTGTAGCCCTTGTAGGTAAATGTGTCTCCTTCTTTCGGAATCCTCTTTAAAATCGCCATAACGAGGCCTGAAACCGTATCAACCTCTTCAAGGAGCTCGTCTTCCTCAAGGTTTAAGACCTCCTTCAGCTCGTCAATCGGCGTCTGGCCGGAGAACCTGAAGCACCCCTTTCGGAGCTCCTCAAACTCCGGGGTACAGGAGCCCTCCTTTTCGTCGGGGAGCTCCCCGACAATCTCCCTCAAGATGTCGTCAAGGGTCACTATCCCCGCAGTATTCCCGTACTCGTCAACGACTACCGCCATGTGGCGTTTGGTCCTCTGCATCTCCTCAAGAAGCTTGTCTATAGTTAAAAACTCGGGAACTAAGTAAGGCTCTGCGGCAAAGTCCTTAATAGGCCTGTTAAAGTCATCCGGCCTGAGGGTCAGGGGAAGGATTTTCCTCGTGTAGAGGATTCCAGTAATGTGGTCAAGGGAGTCTTTATAAACCGGGATTCTTGAGAACTTAACCTCTTTAAGGAGCTCCAGAGCTTCCCCTACCGGCATATCCTCCTTAAGGGCAAATATTCTGTGCTTCGGAACCATTATCTCCTTAACGAGAATCTCCCCAAGGTCTAAAGTCCTGTCTATGAGCTCCTTCTCCTCCTCCTCAATCGTCCCCTCCTTTGCCCCTTCAGAAACAAGGAGCATAAACTCCTCGTCGGTTATCGCTTTAGGGGAGCTGAAGAGCTCAACTCCGAAGGGCTTTAAGAGAATAGAGGCAAAACCGACAAGAACCGTTCTAATCGGGTAGGTTAAGTAGTAAACGAGCTTTATAAAGGGAAGGATAAAGAAGGCGTACTTCTCTGCGTACTTAATTGCGAGGGTTTTGGGGGTAACCTCTCCGAAAATGAGAAGAGTTAAAACGGTTATGGGAACGGCCAGAGCAGCTCCGAGCTCGTCCCCTAAGAGCTTCACAAAGAGGAGTGCCGAAGTTGCGGCAATCCCCACGTTTACCATCTCGTTGCCAACCAGGATAGTTGCAATCAGGTCGGCGGGGCTCTGGAGGAGCTTTAAGACCTCCGCAGCCTTACGGTTGCCCTCCTTTGCAAGCCTCTCAAGCCTCAGAGTATTAAGGGAGAAGAAAGCGGTCTCGGAGGCAGAGAAGAGACCGGAAAGGAGAATCAAAAAGCCCAAGGCAAAGTAGTAGCCCGTTAAACTGCCTCCCTCCTCCATTAAGCCCCTTCCTTACTTCCCATAAGTTTCATGATGATTAGGTTCTGAACGGCAGTAATAACGTTGTTCGTAAACCAGTAGAGAACCAGACCCGCCGGGAAGCTGGCAAAGAGGAAGGTGAAGAGGACAGCCATCGCGTAGAAGATGTACTGCTGCTGTTTATTAGTAGTAGGGGTAAGGAACTGCTGAACAATCATTGAAACGCCCATAAGAATCGGGAGAATGTAGGTCGGGTCGGGCTGTGAGAGGTCCTTAATCCAGAGGAATGAAGCCCCTTTAAGCTCAACTGCATTTAAGAAGAGCTCGTAGAGGGCTATGAAAATCGGTATCTGAAGGAGCATCGGCAGACAACCGCTTGCAGGGTTAACCCCCGTTTCCCTGTAGAGCTTCATAGTCTCTTCCTGAAGTTTCTGGGGGTCGTTGCCGTACTTCCTCTTGATTTCCTCAAGCCTCGGGGCAAGCTCCTGCATCTTCTTCATAGAGACGAAGCTCTTGTGGGTGAGGGGGTGGAGGAGGATTTTGATAATCAGGGTAAAGACGATTATCGCCACTCCCCAGTTGGGAACAAACTGGTGGAGGAAGAGGAAGAACTTTAGGAGGGGCTTTGCCAAGAAGCCGAGAATTCCGAAGTCTATTGCGCTCTCCATTCCAAGGGCTTCAAGCTGCTTCAGCTCCTTAGGTCCGCCGTAGAAGGTAAAGGAGCCCAAAAGCGCCTTAACTAAAGTGTGCTCGCCGCCAACCTTTCTAACGAAGACCGTAAAGTCCTTATCCTTGGCAGCCATAAGAAAGTACTTCTCCTCTTCACCTGCCCAGATAGCCCTGTTAAAGGAGAGAAAGCCCTTGATCTCTTCGGGCTTTAACCTGTAGATTTTGTCCTTTGTCTCAATTACGGGACCTACGTGGCCCCTACTTTCATCTCCGCTCAGGTTTATATCGGGGCCCAAAACCGTGTAGAGCTCCGCCCCTTTTAGCTCGGTCTTAACGTCAATCCTGTAGGAGTCGGGGTAGAAAATGAGCTCCTTAACGAACCTTTTCCCGTCAACTTCACCTGTAAAGGTCAGCTTCTTGGGAGAGCTCTCTACCTTAAGGCTATCGGCACTGGAGGTAAGCTCAAGTCGGGCAAGCTTCTCCGAGAGCTCCTTATCCAAAGAGAGCGTAGTCAGGGGGTAAATCCCGATAACCTTTGAGTAGGGAGAGACGAGCTGGTAGTCGTACTT
Organism: Desulfurobacteriaceae bacterium; assembly: GCA_027068415.1. GTDB lineage: Bacteria > Aquificota > Aquificia > Desulfurobacteriales > Desulfurobacteriaceae > Thermovibrio. The sequence continues at coordinate 103,048 of JAMOTD010000018.1, forward strand.
TTTAACGTAGAGGGAGATTAACCTTCCGTTAACGGTTGAGAGCTCCGCCGTATAGAGGGGAGTTTCAACTTTTACTATCCTTCCCATCTCCTTAACCAAAGGAAGCTCGCCGGAGAGGTTGGAGCTCTGATTTACCTTGCTTTCCTTCTTAACCTCTCCGGTCTCCTGAGATTTGTGGCCGAAGAAGAACTGAAAACCGATAACAACGAGAAGGGCAAGGATAAAGGACTGGAGCCATATGGAAAACCTGCTGGGCTGCTGCTGGGCCATTGCCTACTCCTGCTTTGTAGTTTTAAAAAGCTTATTATAGCTACGGGTAATCAACTCCTCCTTTAGAGAAGGGATTACACCTTAAAACCCTGTAAAGGGCTTTTAAACCTCCCCTTAAAAGGCCGTACTTCTCTATGGCCATAACGGCGTAGGAGGAGCAGGAGGGGTAGTAGCGGCACTTCCCCGGAGTTAACGGAGAGATAAACTTCTGATAAAGCTTTATCAGGAAAATTACCGACTCTTTCAACTGCTCTCCTTCAAAATGCCGGCCTTACGGGCAAGCCTTAAGAAGTCCTCCTCAACGTCCCGGTACTTCTTACCGAGAATTCCCTTCCTCGCTATAAAAATTAAGTCGTAAGGTTTAAGCCTGTGTTTATTGAGGCGGAAGACTTCTCTCATCAAGCGTTTAGCCCTGTTCCTCTCTACGGCCTTCTTGGATACCTTCTTGCTCACTATAAAGCCGGCTCTGGGGAAGTTTAAATCGTTGGGCAAAAAGTAAAAGGCCACGGTAGAACCGCCGAGGCTCTTCCCGTGGTCAAACACCCTTCTGAACTCATTGTCCTTCCGTAATCTCTCCTCTTTACGGAAGGTGTACCTTACCTTCTCTTCCACTCGTCGCTAACCGTTAACTTCCAGCGGCCTTTCTTCCTTCTCCTCCTGAGGATTTCCCTTCCGCTCTTACTCTTCATCCTGGCCCTGAAGCCGTGGACTCTCTTACCGTGAAGCCTGCTGGGCTGATATGTCCTCTTGGTTGACACCTTGCCACCTCCGAGAGTGAACTTGATGTGGTGGTATTATAGGCAAAGAGTTTGGCTTGTCAAAGTTAAAAGAGTGAGAGAAAGGTTTTAAAGCCCTCTTCCGGGTTTTTCTTATAAAAGGATAAGAGTTCCCTCAGCTCCTCCTCCTTTAGCCCCAGCTCACCGCAAAGCCTCTTCCCTATCAGGTGGTAGCCGACAAACTGCAAAAGGTTTCTCGGCTCTTCCTTGAACTTCGCACTCTCAAAGTCTATTACCTTAACCCTGTCGCCCGTAAAGATTAAGTGCTTCTCCCCTTTGATTTCTGAGTGCTCAACGCCAGCCCTATCCAGCTTATAGCAGGCTTTAAGGGCCTCCTTTACGACTCTGCGGGGCTCTTTCCTAAAGGCAACGGGGAAAGTCTTCCCGCTAACCCACTCCATAACTATAAAGTCTTCCGTTGCAAAGCAAGGAACGGGAGCGGGAGTCTCTTCCCGGTAGAGCCTATACAGGTGGGATAGGAAATTGAACTCTTTAAGGGAGACCTCCTTCGGGGTATCTGAGCGCTTGACCTTTACGGCAACCGGCCTGCCCTTTAGCAGCCCCTTAAAAACAACGCCCCTATAGCCTTTAGAAACAAAAGAGAGCTCCCCTACGCCTCTCTCAATAAGCTCTCTCAAAATCCTTTCGCCCCTTTCTCTGCTCCCGCGGGGGTAATCAAGGAGAGTCAAGAGAGGTAAATTCCGGCACTCCATACCTCTTCCTCAAACACTCCCTTATAAGGGCTCTCTCTGTGAGCTCTAAAACTCTCTTATTCCAGTAAAAGGAGTACTTTTCAAGCTTTTTGCGGGCTTCCCTTTTACACTCAAGGGCTGCAGGAGTGCTCTCAAGGAGTTTAAAGAGCTCCCCCTCAAGCCTGTAGAGCTCCCTCTCAACTTTAAGGGAGTCCTCCTCCTCAAGGAGCTCCTTTAACTCCCCGATGAGCTCCCTTCCGCTAAGCCCCAACTTCTTTAGGAGGGAGCCGACAAAGTCAAGGAGAAGCTCAACCCTGTTTAGGGAAGGCGGTTGGGGAAGGGAGGAACTCTTCTCCTTTGGAAGCTTCTCTTTTACGAGCTCTTTAACCTGAAAGAGGTTAAACCTGCGGGAAATCAGCTCGCCGCCGTAGTTGACAAGGCAGGAGAGAACCTCTTCAGGAGGGACGTTGAGCTTAAAGAGCTCCCTCGCCGCCGGAATATCGCTGCCGGAGGAGAAGTAGAACTTCTCCTCAAAGTGGTCTGAAAGGAGCTCCTTCAGAGCCCTCAAGTACTCGGGGAAATTTCTCTCCTGCACCATTTCATAAACTCCAGATATCCTTCCCTAACCCTCCTTTTGAGGGGCTCAATTTTAGCACCGTAGAAGATAAAGTCACCGAAGAGCCTCTTCTCCGTCTCTGCCCTCCTGAGCTCAAGGTAGAGCTCGGGCAGAGTTGAAAAGGGCTCGGCCTCAAGGGAGAGCTCCTTTAAAGCGAGGTAGGTATTCCTCAACCACTTCCCCCTCAAGAGCTGGTAGGTGTAGGCTATAAACTCAAGGTCAACAACGCCTCCGGCGGCGTACTTAATGTCCTTTTTACCCTTACCGAGCTCCCTCTCAAGCCTCTCCCTCATCCTCTCAATCTCTGTAAGGGTACGCTCGTTAAGGGGCTCTCCAAAAAGGAACTCCCTTACAATCTCTTCAACCTCATCCCTGCAGCCACCTAAGAGAAACCTGAAGCGGGTGAAGGCAAGCCTCTCCCAAACCCTTGCACTTTCGCGAAGGTACTCCTTAAAGTAGTTAAGGGTGAAAACGAGCTCCCCCTTCTCACCGAAGGGACGAAGGCGGGTATCAACCTCGTAGCCGAGCTCCTCAAGCTCTTTTATGAGTTTTACGGCCTTATCCTCCTCCGGCTCTCCTCCCTCCCTGAAAAAGAGGAGGTCAAGGTCTGAGCCCACGTTCATCTCCCTGCTGCCGTGCTTGCCGAGGGAGGAGAGGCAGAAAGAGGGGGAGAGCTCGCCGTAGAGCTCCCCTAAAACGAAGTCGCAAACCGCCGTAAGCTCGCCGAAAAAGTCAACAATCTCAACCCTCCCCAACCTGTACCTCAAGAGGGCAACCACCTCAAAGATGTTCTTAACGAGCTGCAGGTTCCCGAGGCTCTCCATAAGCTCCCTTAACTGCTCTTCTTTAACCCCCTCTTCAATGAGACGGGGATGGAAGATGTAGTCAACGAGCTCAGGGGTCTGGCGGAAGCGGGTTATAAAGAAATCCTTGGTTGAGAGGAGGTAGAAGAGGAGGTTGAGGGCGTTAAGCTGGTTAAGGATTGAGAAGAAGAAGACTCTTCCCTCTTCCCTCTCAAGGAAGTTTACGAGGTTCTTCATTGCGTTCTTTGAGCTGGGCGCGTCAAAAAGAAGCCTCAGAAAGAGCTCCCCCATTACGTCAATCCTGTTAACCTCCTCCGGGGTTAAGCTCTTCATTGAAAGGAGAACGTCAATGAACCTCTTAACTTCAGCAGGCTCAACGAAGCCCATCTTAGCCAGCTCTTCCTCTGTATAGGTTGAGAGGGGCTTCCTGTCTCCCGTGGGGAAGAACTTATTGAAGTAGTAGTTGACCCTCTCGGCGTGGCGGCGGAGCTCCTTTAAGAACTCCTCCCTACCGTCAAATCCCATCTTCTTCGCAAGCTCTTCGGCTTCCTCGCTTTCGGGGTGGAAGGTCTGGGTCTGCCTGAAGTTTGTAATCTGGAGCATGTGCTCGGCTCTCCTTAAGAAGAGGTAGGCCTCTTGGAGCTCCGAGTACTCCTTGTCGGTTAAGTAGCCCCACCTGTGGAGCTTCCTCAAGGCCGTAAGGGTGTGGGGAGAGCGGATTTCCCTGTGCTTACCGCCGTAAATCAGCTGAAAGGCTTGAACTATGAACTCAACCTCCCTTATGCCTCCCCTACCCAGCTTAAGGTCAATTTTGTCTTTCTTCTTTAAGACTTTATTCCTTATGAGCTCCTTTAACCTCAAGACCTCCTCAATAAGAGTGAGGTCTACGTACTTCCTGTAAACGAAGGCCTTGGCCAGCTTTAAGAACTCAAGGCCCGCTGCCCTAACGTCCCCTACGGAAGGCCTCGCTTTTAAGAGGGCAAATCTCTCCCACGGCCTCGCAACTGCCGTGTAGTATTCCTCAAGGGCAAGAATGTCGTTTACCAAAGGCCCCATCGTACCGTTGGGGCGAAGGCGGGTATCAACTACAAAAACGCCCTCTAAAAGGCTTACGAGCTCTTGGGCAAGGAGGGTAAAGTAATCGTGATTTTGAAGTTTTCCTACACTCCCACCCTCTGTTTCACCGAAACGGCTCTCGTAAACGAACATCAGGTCAAGGTCTGAGGAGTAGTTGAGCTCAAAGGCGGCGGCCTTACCCATGTCAATTACGACAAAACCGCAGGAGGGTTTACCGTACTTTTTCTCAAACTCATCCTTAAGGTACTTCAGGGCGGCTGAAGTTATTGAGTCGTGAATCAGGGTAGTGTCCCTAACGAGCTCTGTAAAGGGGGCAAGGGAGAGGATATCCCTCAGAACTACTCTGGCCATCTGGAGGTTTTTGTAGGAAAGGAGCTCCCCCTTAACCTTCCTTTTATCCTTTTCTTTTACTTCAAAGCGGAAGTCTTCGGGTTTAAAACGCTTTCTGTAGATTTCCTTTAACTCTTTCAACTTTTCTGGGTTTTTGGTTAGAAAGTCCGCAAGGTAGTTTGAGTAGGAAAAGAGGGTTAAAAGGTGTGATAGGTACTCCGAGTCAAGCCAGTCGGGCCTTTCCCCTAAGGATAGGGCGAGCTTTTCAAGGTAGATGAGAGCTCTCCTCTTATTGGGAAGCCTTTCCCTCTCAACAAAATCAATTCCCTCCTGCCACTCCTCTCTCAACTTACTCTTTAAACCCTCTAATAGGAACCTCACCTCTTCCTCCTCTCGTAAGCTCCGGGAATTCCCATCTCCTCCCGGTACTTTGCAACCGTCCTTCTGGCAATCTTTATTCCCTTCCCCTTTAAAAGGGAAGCTATCTTACTGTCGCTCAAAGGCTTCCTCTTATCTTCGTCCTCTATCAGCTCCCTTATGAGCCTCTTTACCTCATCAACTGAAGTTCCCGAAACCCCTTTCTTAAAGAAATACCTCAAAGGGTAAATCCCGAAGGGGGTTTCAACGAACTTATCCTTTACCGCCCTGCTGACGGTTGACTCGTGAAGGGAGATTTGAGAGGCAAGCTCGGATATTGTAAGGGGGTTAACTGTTCTGCCGTCTTTTAAGAACTCCCTCTGCCTCTCAAAGAGGGCTTTAGCGAGTTTTCTGAGAGTTTCGTTCCTGTTCTCTATGGCTTTTTTAAGGTAGAGGGCCCTCTGGTACTTTTCGTTTATAAACTTCCTGAGCTCTTCTCTATCGGCGTGCTTGAGGTAGTGGCTGTTTACCTTAAAGTTGAACCAGGGAGGGGTCAGAACCTCAACTTTGACTTCACCACCCTCAAGCCAAACTCTTATGTCGGGTTTAACCTTTACGGCGCCGAAACCGTCCTCAAAGGGGGAGAGATCAACGTGGCGCAGGTAGGATAGGAGCTCTCTATACTCCTCTTCTGTTAAACCGGTCTCAGAGAGGAACTTCTCCCTATCCGTTAAGAGCTCCAGCTTTTCAAGGGATGCCACCAGCCTGTCGGGGGCACCCAGCTCTCTCAGCTGAGCCTCAAGGAGCTCTTTTAGAGTTAAAGAGCCGCAGCCGGCTGGCTCAAGAGTCTTCAACCTCTCCCTTACCTCCTCAACAACCTCAACAGGAACTGCGAACTTTCGGGCAATCTCCTCGGGAGACAAGGTCAGGAGGCCCCGCCTATCAAGGTTATCAACGATAAAGGCAGCTATCTCCCTATCAACTCCCTCAAACTCAAGGTTAACCTGTTTTAAGAGCTCCTGCCTTACCGAGACGGGAGAGGGTGCGGGGGAGCTCTCCTCACTCTCGGAGGGCTCGTAGTAGGTTGCCGAGCTCTCGTAGATAAAGTCAAGGGGCTCTATCAGGGGGTTTTCCTCAACCTCGTTTTTTAAAATCTCTTCAAGCTGCAGCAGGGGAACCTGAAGGAGCTCAAGGCCGAGAACGAGGTTTGGGGTGAGTTTTAGCTGCTGAGAGAGGGTAAGGGAGAAAACCAATTTATTTTCCATACTTTACCATCCAATCCTGTTGTAGAATTTTTAGACCATGAGGAGAATATACGCCTTTTCACTTTTAATAATATTAAGCTTCTTTACCTTAGCCTGCGGAGTGGTAAGAACCTCTCCCTTTGGGGAAAAGTCCTTTATCTTAATCCCCACCTCTCAGGAAGTTGCAATAGGCAGGGCGGCCGCAAGGCAGGTTGAAGCAAAGGCCAAGCTCTGCAAAGACCCGGTAGTAAACGAGTACGTTAATTGGGTAGGTCAGAGGATTGCTGCCGTCTGCGACAGGCACGACATCACTTACCACTACAAAGTGATAGAGAGCGACGAGCTCAACGCCTTCGCTTTACCCGGAGGGTGGGTCTACATCTACACCGGCCTATTAAAACACCTTAAGAACGAGGCAGACCTTGCCTTCGTCTTAGGGCACGAGACCGGACACATAGTAGGAAGGCACGCAATAAGGAGGCTCCAGCTCATTTACGGGATAAACTTTATCCTCTCACTGACCCTCGGGGGAAAAGAGCTCTCCCCTGCAGAGAGCGAAGTTCTAAAAGTCCTCTACCAGATAGTTGTGGCCGGCTACTCAAGGAAAGAGGAGTTTGAGGCAGACTCAATGGGAGCCTACTATGCGGGAAAGGCCGGCTGGAACCCGGTTGCCTCAATTGAGACCATTGAAATCCTTGACTCCCTAATAAAGTTTAAGCCCAGCGGGATTACAGAGCTCTTCATGGACCACCCGACAAACAAAAAGAGGATTGAAAACCTCAACTACTGGATTAGGACTTTCCCAAAAGAGTGGCTCAAGAACCCCTTTAACGAGGAGAGGTACAGGGAGAAGGTTTTAAGGAGGCTAAATGGACGAGATAGTAAAAGAGGGAAAGAGAGTTTTAATAGAGGAAGCTAAAGCCATAGAAAGGCTGGCAGAGAGGCTTGACGAGAGCTTCACGGCGGCTGTAGAGCTCCTATACAGAACTAAAGGAAGGGTAGTTTTAACCGGAGTGGGGAAGTCGGGGTTAATCTGTAAGAAGATTGCCGCAACCCTCTCAAGTACCGGAACTCCCGCCTTCTTCCTCCACCCGACCGACGCAGCCCACGGAGACTTAGGAATGGTAAAGGGAGAAGATACGGTGATAGCCGTTTCAAACAGCGGGGAGACGGCGGAGCTCCTATCTATAATTCCTCTGATAAAGAGCTTCGGAATACCGGTAATAGCAATAACAAGCAACCTAAAGTCTTCCCTTGCAAGGCTCTCAGACATCGTCCTAAACATAGGAATAGAGAAGGAGGCCTGCCCCCTTAACCTGGCTCCCACAACGTCAACAACGGCAACCCTCGCCTTAGGAGACGCCTTAGCCGCAGCCCTTATGAAGTTAAAAGGATTTTCAGCAAAGGAGTTTGCAAAGCTCCACCCCGGCGGTAAGCTCGGAATCAGGCTTTCAAAGGTAAAGGAGATAATGAGAAAGGGGGAGGAGATACCAAAAGTTACACCGGAGACCTTACTAAAGGATGCAATTTTAGAAATCTCCAGTAAAAAATTAGGTGCCACACTGGTAGTTGACGGAAACAGGCTTGTGGGAATAATTACAGATGGAGATTTAAGGAGGGCTCTTGAAAAAGGCGCCACTTTAGAGACTAAAGTTAAGGACATTATGACGAAAAACCCTAAGAAAATATCAGAGGAAGCCTACGGAGAGGAAGCTCTAAGGGAAATGGAGAAGTACAAAATAACCGTTCTGCCCGTAGTTGACGGAGAAGGTAGGTTAAAAGGGATTATTCACCTACACGATATACTCGGTAGGAGAATACTTTAGATTTCTGATAGAATAAAATTCAGAATTTAGAAGGAGGAATGGGATGGCAAGAGGCAGAAAAGCAGGAAAGAGGGCAAACAAGACGGTAAGGCTCTCAATCCCAAAGAAACTCTACTACATCCTCTACGGAGTGGCCGGAAACAACGAGCAGAAGCTCAACAGGCTTATCAGGCTAATCCTTGAGGAGAAGCTAAACTCCTCAACGGTAGCAGAGTTAACCCAGCTCCTTGAGGGCCAGAAGAGGGAAAAGGAGGAGAAAGAGGAGGAGAAGGAGTAGGCTAAGAGAGGTTGAGGGAGGAGAGGAGAGCTCTCGCCTTGTGAAGGGTTTCCTGAAACTCCCTGTCGGGGCGGGAATCCCAGACTATACCGGCGCCGACCTGAAGATAACCTCTGTCTTCCTTTAGAAGAAGAGTCCTTATAACTATGTTAAAGTCCGAAACTTCGTTAAAGCCCAAGTAGCCGACCGAGCCGGTGTAGAGAGCTCTCCTCGTCGGCTCAAGTTCCGCAATTATCTCCATCGTTCTGATTTTGGGAGCTCCCGTAATCGTCCCCCCGGGAAAGAGGGCCTTAAGAGCTCTTACAGGGCTTATACCCTCCCTCAAAATCCCCCTAACGTTTGAGACTATGTGAACGACGTGGGAGTACTCCTCCAAAACCATAAGCTCGTCAACCTCAACAGTTCCGTACTTGCAAACCCTTCCTAAATCGTTCCTCTCAAGGTCAACGAGCATCACGTGTTCCGCCCTCTCCTTTTCTGAAAGAAGGAGCTCCCTCTTTAACTCCTCGTCCTCTTTCCTGTTCCTTCCCCTCCTCCTCGTTCCTGCTATCGGACGGGTTTGGGCAACCCTCCCCTCAACCTTTAAAAGCCTCTCGGGGGAGCACGAGACCGCCTTAAACTCCCCCAAGTCCATGTAGAAGGAGAAAGGGGAGGGGTTAATCTCCCTTAACCTCTTATATAGGGCTACGCTGTCACCGTAAAAGCCGATGTTCAACTTCTGGGAGAAGTTAACCTGAAAGGTATCACCGGCGGCTATATACTCCTTAATCCTCTTAACAGCCCACTCAAAGTACTCCCTCTCCATATTTGAGCCAAGGAGCTCCCCCCTGTAGCCGCCCCAGTACTCCCTCTTTTCAGGCAGAGGAAAGGGCTCGTGGGAGACGAGCCAGAGCTCCCTCTTTAAGTTGTCAAAGAAGAGTAAAGTGTGGGGGAGAAAGAAGTGGAGTAGGGGCATTCCGATGTCGTCAACCTCAGGCGAGGGAACATCCTCAATTAAGACGTTCGCATCGTAGGAGACATACCCCATAAGGCCGTAGGGAACTTCGGGGATGGAAAACCTCCTCTTTAAGCGGTAAAACCTACCTTCAAGGCTTTCAAAGGCCCCCTCTTCCCGGCCGAAGGCAAACTCCTCCTCAGAGCCGACCGCTATAAAGGAGTACCTTCCGGTCTTACCATTAACGGCGGCCGAGTCAAGGAAAAGCTTAACCGGGTAGCCGAGAGCCTCAAGGGTAAAGAAAACCTCTGCCGGCTCTCTGTAGGGCAGCTTCTCTACTATCAAGAATCCCTCCCAATAAGAAGTAGGAGAATAAATATAGGAGAAGCGAAACTATTTTGATATTATTCCCATTTACACGCCCAAGGAGGAATACCGGTATGAAGCTCTCTGGAGCAGAAATCCTCTTAAGAGCTCTTGAGCTTGAAGGAGTTGAGAAGATTTTCGGATATCCCGGCGGAGCGGTCCTTGACATCTACGACAGGCTTCCCTTCTCCCCTCTAAAACACTACTTAACCAGGCACGAGCAGGGTGCAGCCCATGCAGCAGACGGCTACGCAAGGGCTACAGGTAAAGTAGGGGTCTGCTTTGCAACTTCCGGCCCCGGCGCCACAAACCTCGTTACCGGCCTTGCAACTGCACAGATAGACTCCTCACCAATCGTGGCCTTTACCGGAAACGTCCCAACTTTCATGATTGGAAACGACGCCTTTCAGGAAGTTGACACGGTCGGGATAACCCGCCCGATTACAAAGCACAACTTCCTCGTTAAGGACGTTAAAGACCTTGCAGACACGGTAAAAAAGGCCTTCCACATAGCAAAAACGGGTAGGCCCGGCGCAGTCTTAGTTGACCTTCCAAAGGACGTTACCAGAGAGCTGACCGACTTCTTTGAGGAGGAGTACAAAACTCCCGTTCAGATAAGGAGCTACAAGCCCGTCTTAAAGGGACACCCGGGGCAGATAAAGAGGGCTGCAAAGGCAATAGCAACGGCCGAAAGGCCCGTTCTCTACATAGGAGGAGGAGTTGTCTCCTCAGGGGCTTCAGATTTAGTAGTCAAGATGGCCGAAGTTGCCAACATTCCGATGGTCGCAACTCTCATGGGGCTCACGGCCGTTCCCGGCAACCACCCCTTCTTCCTCGGAATGCTCGGAATGCACGGAACCTACGCGGCAAACATGGCCGTTCAGGAGGCAGACCTCCTGATTGCAATCGGCGCAAGGTTTGACGACAGAGTCACCGGCAAGCTCTCAGAGTTTGCCCCAAATGCCAAGGTAATCCACATAGACATTGACAGCGCAGAAATCGGAAAGAATAAACCCGTTGACATACCGATAGTCGGCGATGCGAAGCTCGTTATGGAGGAGCTTCTGCCCGAAGTTGAAAAGCAGGTTGCAAAAAACAGGGAGTTCTACGCAGTAAGGGAGAAGTGGCTCGTTAAGGTAAGAAGCTGGGCAGAGCGCTACCCCCTCTGGTACGAGCCAAGCGACAGGGTGATAAAACCCCAGTTCGTAATAGAGAAAATCTGGCAGGTAACAAAGGGAGAGGCCATAATCACAACCGACGTTGGCCAGCACCAGATGTGGACCGCCCAGTACTACAAGTTTAAGTTCCCCCGCCAGCTTATTACCTCAGGAGGGCTCGGAACAATGGGCTTCGGAGTGCCCGCTGCAATAGGGGCAAAGGTCGGAAGGCCAGATAAAACCGTCTTCTGCATCTCCGGAGACGGCTCCTTCCAGATGAACATGCAGGAGATAGTTACGGCAGTTCACTACAACATTCCCATAAAGGTTGCAATCCTCAACAACAACTTCCTGGGAATGGTTCGCCAGTGGCAGGGAATCTTCTACGACAAGAACTACTCCCAGGTTCACCTTGACGTCCAGCCGGACTTCGTGAAGCTGGTTGAAGCAATGGGAGGAGTTGGTTTAAGAGCCGAAAGACCTTCAGAGGTTGAAGAGGTTCTAAAAGAAGCAATGGCAATTAACGACAGGCCCGTAGTAATTGACTTCATAGTTGACAGGGAGGAGGACGTCTTCCCGATGGTTCCGCCGGGGGGAGCTCTCCACGAGATGATACTCCCCAGCTACGGTAAGAAGAAGGAGCGCAAAGCCGTTTAAAGAGGAAAGAGATGGAGAGGAAAGAGCACAGGAAACACATAATCAGCGTCTTGGTTGAGAACCAGCCGGGAGCCCTCGCAAGGATAATAGAGCTCTTCAGCTCCCGGGGATATAACATAGAGAGCCTAAACGTCGGCCACACTGAAGACCCTACGATTTCAAGGATTACGATGGTTGCAAAGGGCGACGAGCACACGATTGAGCAGATAGTTAAGCAGCTCAGGCGAATAATAGACGTCTTTAAGGTAAGGGACTTAACCGATAAGAAGAAGCTGGATAGGGAGCTCCTCATAGTCCGCCTCCTGGTTGACACTCCTCAGAAAAAAGAGGAAGTAAAGAGGCTTGCGGACATCTTCGGAGCCCAGATAGTTGACGTCTCCCACGACACCTACACCGTAGAGCTGACTGGAGACGAGGAGCAGGTTGACGCCTTCTTAGAGCTCATAAAGCCCTTTGGAATAAGGGAAATGGCAAGAACCGGAAGGGTCGCAATGGTCAGAGCCCTTCAGGGAGAAACCTTTGGAGACGAAAAACAGTAAAAATTGACATAACGGAGGTAGCCAGATGGCAAAGGTATACTACGACGAAGACGCAAGCCTTGAGTACCTGAAGGACAAGACCGTAGCAATACTCGGATACGGAAGTCAGGGACACGCCCACGCCCTCAACCTGAGGGACAGCGGAATCAACGTAATCATCGGCCTCAGGCCCGGAAAGTCCGCAGAGAAGGCGAAAAAGGACGGCTTTGAGGTTCTAACTCCCGAGGAGGCCGCAAAGAGGGCCGACGTTATTATGTTCCTCCTTCCCGACCCCGTTCAGAAGAAAGTTTACGAGGAGGCCGTAAAGCCCAACTTAGAGCCCGGAAAGGCTCTCGCCTTCGCCCACGGCTTCAACATCCACTTTAACCAGATTGTTCCCCCCGAGGACGTTGACGTCTTTATGGTAGCTCCCAAAGGGCCCGGACACCTGGTTCGCTGGACATACCTTGAGGGTGCTGGAGTTCCCGCACTCGTGGCCGTCTATCAGGACGCAACCGGAAAGGCAAAGGAAATTGCCCTTGCATACGCAAAAGGAATCGGCTCTACAAGGGCCGGAGTAATTGAAACGACCTTCAAGGAGGAGACAGAGACCGACCTCTTCGGAGAGCAGGCTGTTCTCTGCGGCGGAGTTTCTGCCCTCATTAAGGCGGGCTTTGAGACCCTGACAGAGGCGGGCTACCAGCCGGAAGTTGCATACTTTGAGTGCCTTCACGAGTTAAAGCTCATTGTTGACCTGATTTACCAGCACGGACTTGCGGGAATGAGGTACTCAATCTCCGATACTGCCGAGTACGGAGACTACACCAGAGGCCCGAGGGTAATTGACGAGAGGGTTAAGGAGAGCATGAAGAAAATCCTTAAGGAAATCCAGACGGGAGAGTTTGCAAGGGAGTTCGTCCTTGAGGCCCAGGCAAACTACCCCGTCCTCAACGCCCACAGGAGAATTGAGGCAGAGCACCCGATTGAAAAAGTCGGTAAGAAGTTAAGGGAGATGATGCCCTTCCTCAAAGAGCAGAAGAAGGAGCTCAAGTAAACTCTCGGGGGAGTTCCCCTCCCCCCATTTCACTTCTTAAACTCCTTCCCGTAGAGCTCCTCGGCCTTCTTCTTAAAACCCTCTGCCAGTATACCCAACCCTTTCCTCTCAAGCTCGGAAGCAATCTCGGAATAGAGCTCCGCCGCCTCAAGGTACCTGCCCAGCTTCTCGTAGCTCTCGGCAAGGGCTTTCCTTACAAAGGTATCCTCCGGTTTCCTTGACAGGTAAGGGACGGCAATGTCAACAATCTCTTCGTACTTCCCCTCATCAAGGAGTTTCGCGATATAGTTCTCAAAGTACTCCTCATTCCTTCCACCGCGCTTAAATAGGAGTAAGAGAAAAAGAAGGGCGAGAGCTCCTAAAACATAAGGCCAACGGCCCGGCTCCTTTTTTACCCCTTTCTTCGGGAGCTCCTCTTTGTAGGAAAAAACCTCTCTCTTTTCCTCTTTTTTAACCTCCGAAACCTTTTTACTCTCACTCTCTGTCTCCTTTTCAACCCGAGAGACATCTGCACATTCGGGTTTAGGTTCGGTCTCTTTCTCCTCCGCTTCCTCGTAAGAGACCTTCTCAACCAGGGATTGGGGAGGGGGGAGCTCTACCCCTTGGGCTTCTTTCTCAGGAGTTTTTCTCTCGGCCTTCTCCTGAGGGAACTCGGAGAGAGCACTCTTAGACTCAAGAGCTGGGGGCTTCTCTTTTTGAGCTTCGGGTTTTTTTAGGAAGTAAACGCCTTCGGGGCTAAAGGTTATCCTCGTAATGTAGTAGTCGGAGACGACCTTCAGCAAACCCGAACTCTTAACAAACTCCTGTGCATCCTTAAAACTCTTAAAAAAACCCACCCTGACCTTGTAGCGGCCATTCCTGTAGGAGATTCGGGCATCGGGGAAAGAGGAGAGCTTACTTAAAACCCTCTCTGCCTCCCTCCTGTCGGTAAAGGAGGCCACCTGAACGGTGTAAATCTTCGTGCCCGCGGGAGGAGGAGCTCCCAAAGAGGAAACAAAAAGCAGAAAAAGAGCTCCCAAGACAATCAAAACCTTCCCCCTCACTCCCTCTTCCTCCTCAGTTCTTTCTTTAAAGTCTTAACCTCAAGCTCAAGGTCGTGGATTATGTCAAGCATCTGCTTTAACGACTCCATAACCGGGTCGGGGAGCTTACCGTGCTCAAGGTCAACCCTCGTAGGCTTTATCCCCTCGCGCCTGACAACTTTGCCGGGAATCCCCACAACCGTTGAGTTAGGGGGAACGTCCTTTATAACCACCGAGTTGGCACCGATTTTGCAGTTATCCCCCACCTTAACGGGCCCCAGGACTTTTGCTCCGGCACCTATAACCACGTTATTCCCGATTGTCGGGTGCCTCTTACCCTTCTTAGTGCTGGTTCCTCCGAGGGTTACCTGATGGTAGAGGGTTACGTCGTTTCCGATTTCCGTAGTCTCGCCGATTACTACGCCCATTCCGTGGTCAATGAAGAAGCGCCTTCCGATTTTAGCCCCCGGGTGGATTTCAATTCCCGTGAGCCACCTTGAGAAGTGGGAGACCAGTCTGGCAAGGAGCTTCAGGTTGTGAATCCAGAACCAGTGGGCAATCCTGTGGAGCCAGATTGCGTGAAGGCCGGGGTAGCACAGGAGAACTTCTAAGATGCTTCTGGCCGCCGGGTCCCTCTCAAAGACGGTCTCTATATCCTCCTTTATCCTTTTAAGCATTGCCTCTCCTTGTGTTAAAATAGCCACATGGAAAACGTGGGGAGGTTCTAAATGCCCGAATCCTGCGAGAAAAAGTATAAAAAATACGAAGACTACGCAAAGCTCTTTGAGCTCCTCTCCAACCCCATAAGAATAGGAATAATAGTCTCCTTAGCAAAAGGGCCCAAAAAGCCCAAGGAAATCAGGGAGGAGCTCGGAGTTCCCCAGCCGCTCCTTTCCCAGCACGCCACAATCTTAAGGGAGATGGGAATAATAGAGAAGGTGGATAAGTTTAACGTCAAGTCCCCCTGCCGCCTTAAAGACGAAAGAGTCCTTGAAATCCTGAAGGCAGCCGGCCTCAAGATTGATTAGCGAATCTTTAACATACTAAGGGCAATCAGTGCAAGAATTATTGAGATAATCCAGAACCTGACGGTTATCTTCGGCTCCTCCCACCCCTTCTTCTCAAAGTGGTGGTGAAGGGGCGCCATCTTAAAAATCCGCCTGCCCTCTCCGTACTTCTTCTTTGTGTACTTAAAGTAGTAGCGCTGAATTATTACTGAGAGAGTCTCCAGGACAAATATACCTCCGGCAATTGCAAGGACAAACTCCTGCTTGGTTAACACCGCAACCGTTCCTAAGAGAGCTCCCAGCGAAAGTGAGCCTACGTCTCCCATGAATACGTCGGCGGGGTAAGCGTTAAACCAGAGGAAGGCAAGGGAAGCCCCTATCAGGGCGGCACACACAATCGCAAGCTCCCCCGCTCCGGGAACGTAGGGAACGTGGAGGTACTTTGCAAGTTTTACGTTTCCGGCAACGTAGGAAAAGACCATAAAGACAAAGCTGGTGGTTATAACCGGCCCTATCGCAAGGCCGTCAAGACCGTCGGTAAGGTTAACGGCGTTTGAGGTTCCTACTATAACGAAAACCGCCCAGGGGATAAAGAAAAGGCCGAGGTCAAAGTGGAGCTCCTTAAAGACCGGGAAGTAGAGCTCCGTTGAGAAACCGCTCTCATAGAGGAAAAGCGCAACTCCAAAGGCCAGAAAGAGCTGAACCGTAAACTTTACCCTCTCGGAGAGCCCTTCGGGATTTTTAAGCCGGGCTTTAATGTAGTCGTCAACGAAGCCCAGAGCTCCGAAACCTACCAAGACGAAAATCACAACCCAAACAAAGGGGTTCAGTAGGTTATTCCACAGGAAAATGGCAATCAAGAGGGCGGTAAGAATTAACAGCCCTCCCATAGTCGGAACGTTCTTCTTCTTATGGCTCTCGGGAAGGTACTCCTTAATCGTCTGCTTAAACTGTAAATCCTTCAGCTTCCTTTCAAAGTAAGGGTAGAGGAGGAAGCCGACAAACATTGCAGTTAGGGCGGCGTAGATGCTCCTGAAGGTGATGTACTTAAAGAGAACGATTCCGAGAACCTGATAGAGGAGAATGTAGAGCATCTCACCTCTCCAGCTTTACGTCAAAGTAGTCCCTCAAACCGTCTCCCAAGAGGTTAAAGGCGATGATAACCAGCGAAATTGCAACGCCGGAGACAAGAACCCACGGGTGGGCCGAAAGAACGTGGACGTTCTCGGCCTCAGAGAGCATGTTTCCCCAAGAGGGGAAGGGCTCCTGAATTCCCAGACCTATAAGGCTGAGGGCGGCCTCACCGAGAATGTAGCCGGGAACGCTTAAAGTAGCAGCAATTATAACGTAAGAGAGGGTATTGGGTATAACGTGCCTCAAAATCACGTAGAGGTGGCTTCCTCCTAAGACCCTTGCGGCCTTAACAAAGTCGTTCTCCCTTATTGAGAGAACCATTCCCCTTATCACCCTTGAAAGGCCCGCCCAGCCGATTAGGGAGAGAATGACAACGATAACGAGGAAGACCAGAACGCTGGGCATATCAATTGGGAACATTGAGCGCAGGGCCAACATAAGGTAAAAGGCCGGAAAGGCCATTAAAATCTCTATCAGCCTCATTATTACAGAGTCAACAATTCCTCCGAAGTAGCCGGCAATAGAGCCGACCAAAAGGCCTATTGAGAAGGAGATAAAGACTCCGATTAGGCCGATTGTAAGGGAAATCCTCGTTCCGTAAACAAGCCTTGAGAAGATGTCCCTTCCCAGCCTGTCGGTTCCGAAGAGGAAGAGGTGCCCCCCTTTGGTTCCGAAGAGGTGAACGTCGGTCTTTATAAAGCCGAAGAGGTAGTGGGGCTCTCCCCTAACGAAGAGGTAAACCGGGTACTTCTTTGAGTAGTCAACGGCGTACCTCTTCTCAACGGGGTCAACGAGCTTGTGGCCGTAAACGAAGGGGCGAAGGTGGAAATTTCCCTTCTCGTCAAAGAAGTGAATCGGAGTGGGAGGGCAGTAGGGGTAGTGGCGGAACTGAACGTCGTAAGGGTAGGGAGCTATAAAGTCAGCAAAGAAGGCTACAAAGTAGAGGAATAGGAGAAAAACCAAAGAGTAAGCGGCAGAGGGGCTCTTCCTGTAGAGCCCTTCAAGGAAGAAGGAGAAGGCCTTAAACAACTCTCCCCTCCACCTCTTTCTCCCTTATTCTCGGGTCGTTGAGGGCTATAAGGAGGTCAGCAATAAGGTTCCCGATTACGAGCATAATTCCGCCTATGTAGAGGGAGCCCATAACTAAAAATAAATCCTGAGACATAACGGCCTCAAACATCAGCCTTCCCATTCCAGGCCAGGCGGTAATTATTTCAACTAAAGCCGCACCGGAGAGAAGACCTGCAATGTCAAAGCCGATTAGGGTTAAAAAGGGGTTAAGGGCATTCCTGAAGGCGTGCTTCATCACAACAGCTCTGTAGGGCAAGCCCTTAGCAATAGCGACCTTAACGTAATCCTTGTTCAGCTCATCAATTATGGTGCTCCTGACCAGCCTCAGAAGGCCTGCAATACTGCCGATAACGAGAACCGAAAGGGGAACGGCCATGTGCCAGAGCCTATCAAGGATTTTAGCCCACCAGGGAAGGTAGTCGTAGTTCTGAGAGACAACGCCTCCTATCGGAAAGAGGCCGGTCTTGGCAGCAAAGTACATAAAGAGAAAGGCAAGGAAAAAGTTGGGAACGGAGATTCCAAAGAGTGAAAACAGGGTAATAGCCCTGTCAAGGAGCTTTCCCCTGTAAACTCCCGCAACTATTCCTAAGGGAACAGCTATCAGCCAGGAGAGAAAAAAGGAGGTAAGGGTTAACTCCAGCGTGTTTAAGAGCCTTTCTCCGATTAAATCCAGAACGGGCTTGTGGTAGGCGAAGGAGTAGCCGAGGTTAAACTGAAGGGCGTTAACGAGCCACTTAAAGTACTGAACAAACAGGTTCTGGTCTAAACCGTAAAGTCTTTTAAGCTCCTCTATAGTCTCCTTTGAGATTGAGGGGTTAAGCTCAAGCTGGGTAAAGTAATCACCAGGAGCAAGCTTAATAATCAGAAAGGAGACAAAGGTCATTCCTACAACGATGGGAACCATTTGAAGGAGGCGCCTTAAAAGGTATTTAAACATCTTTAAAAGCGAACGTACTCGGTTATTACTTGATTACCGCATCGAAAAACTCTCTTAATCTTAAAGCGCTTAACCTTTTCAAGGCTCCCGAAGCCCTCTCCGCTGGTTAAAGAGGGAACGTCGTCTCCACCGACAACTACCGGAAGGTGGATTAGGCGGATTTCGTCAACCAAGTCGTTCCTTAGGAGCTCCCAGTTAACCTTACTTCCGCCCTCAACCATCAGTTTGTTTATTCCCAGCTCCTTCAACCTCGCCAGCAACAGAGGGAAGTCAATTCTCTCCTTTCCGGCAACAACTACCTTGGCGCCCCTCTCTTCAAACTCCCTGACTTTCTCGGCGGGAGCTCTCTCGGAGACGGCAATAATCGTAGGCGCAACTTCGGTATTGAGAACATTTGAGTCAAGGGGAATGTCCCCAGTAGAGGTGGGAATTACCCTAATCGGGTTCTCCCCCTCAACGCAGCGAACTGTAAGGTTGGGGTTGTCAATCCTTACAGTATTTGCCCCGACCATTATCCCGTCGCACTCGGCCCTGATTTGGTGGAGGTATTTGTTGGCCTCGTCGTCCATCAGCTTCATTATCTCTTTACTTGAAACGCCCCTTGCAAGGGTCAGCTTTCCGTCTATCGTAACTTCCGAAACTATCAGAACATAAGGTCTTTCCATAACTTATACCTCGTACTCTTTTCCGAATCTTTTATACAGGTAGTAGAGCCTGTGGAGGAGCGAGAGAAGGGACATTACGGCTATAAACTCTATCCCGTAAGTCAGGATTTTGTGGTTGAAGGGGTAGAAAACCGAGCAGATAAAGAGAACTATAAAGGTCTCGGGCCTTCCGAAGAAGCCGGTGCTCTCAAGTGGGTCTTTAATCTTCCCCGTAGTCCTCTCCTCATAGCCGATTTCGGCGTAGGCAACGGGCTTTATGAAGGTGTGAAGCATCGTTGAGACAACGGATAAAAGGGCAACCCACGGGTTTGCATACCTAAGAGCAACGGCTCCCAAGACAAAACCGTCAACCCACTTATCGGCAATCCAATCAAAGACGGCGCCGAACTTAGTGGCCTTCTTATTGTTAACGGCTACGTAGCCGTCGCACAAGTCAAGAACTCCGGAGACGAAGAGGAGAAAAGCCCCCACTACCGGATGTCCCGTATAGTAGAGAACTGCAGCCAAAGTCCCGAAGATTACTGCCGCAAAGGTAATGGCGTTGGGGGGAACTTTCGCCTTTGCAAGAACCCAACCAAAGGGCGAGTAGAGCTTCTTCAGTACATCTCTATTGCTGGTTATGTTCATCTTACGGTCTCCCTATACTTTCATAAGTGCAGAACTCCCTCATAATAGAGGGCTCCCAGAGGTTCCTTCCGTCAATAACCACTTTGCCCTTAAGTTTATCAAAGTCAACGTCCCTAAACTCTTCCCACTCGGTAACCAGTATAAGGGCATCTACCCCCTTAAGGGCCTCGTACTTATCGGAGGCAAACCTGAGCTTTCCGGTTGAGAGCTCCCTCTCAAAAACCCTCTTTGCGTTCCCCGTTGCAACCGGGTCGTAGGCAACTACTTCGGCTCCCCTCTTAAGGAGCTCCCTGATTATCGGAATTGATGGAGCTTCCCTCATATCGTCGGTCTCGGGTTTAAAGGCAAGACCCCATACGGCAACTTTCCTACCTCTAAGCTCGGGAATGTGTTTAAGGAGCTTCTCTACAGGCCTTAGCTTCTGCCTTTCGTTAACCTCTATAACGCTACTAAGGAGCCGGGGCTCTTCTCCCACACTCCTTGCTGTATGAATCAAAGCCTTAACGTCTTTGGGGAAACAGCTTCCCCCAAAACCGCAACCAGCCCTTAAGAAGTGGGGACTTATCCTGTGGTCAAGCCCCATTCCGCGGGCCACAACGGTTACGTCAGCCCCTAACCTCTCGCAGACGTTGGCTATCTCGTTAATAAAGGAGATTTTCGTCGCAAGAAAGGCATTTGAGGCATACTTTATCATCTCGGCGGTGGGAAGGTCTGTTATCAGTATGGGAGGTTGGAGCTTCTCGTAGAGGGAGGCAACAAAGCCTGCAACTTCTCTATTGTCTGCTCCGACAACAACCCTATCGGGCTTCATAAAGTCCTCTACCGCCTTTCCTTCCCTCAAAAACTCCGGGTTTGAGACTACCTCAAACCTCTTTTCCGGCTCTTTTACTCCTCTCTCCCTCAGCAGGCCTGCTATAAACTCCTTTGCCCATCTTCCCGTTCCTACGGGAACGGTTGACTTGTTTACTATTACCTTAAAGTCGTTATCCCCTATGTGCTCGGCTATGCTCCTATAGGCACTCTCTACAAAAGAGAGGTCGGCAGAGCCGTCTTCCCTTGAGGGAGTCCCGACGGCTATGAAGATGAAGTCGGCATTTTTAACTGCATAACCGTAATCGGTTGTAAACTCTATGTTTCCGTCCTTTAGAGCCTTTGAGAGAATCCTGTCAAGGCCGGGCTCGTATATGGGAACTTCTCCCCTTTTCAGCCTCTCTATCTTTTCCCTGTCTATGTCAAGGCCTATTACCTTGTGGCCCAGATACGCAAAGCAAGCTCCGGAAACAAGGCCTACGTATCCCGTTCCTATTACGGCTATCCTCTTCTCCTTATTAGCCATTCACAGCCTCCCTAAGTGCTAAACCGTAAAGTAATCCTACCTCACTTACAGTCAAACTCTCCGTTCCAAAAACTTCACAGAAGACCTTAAAAAACGCAAGGCCGGGAATGATTACGTCTACCCTCTTCTCCTCAAGGCCCACAACTCCTTTTCTCTCCTCAACCGACAGAGAAGAGAGGTACCTGTACCACTTCTCTATCATTTCTCTGGTAATCCGGTAGCCGTGAACAACCTCGGGGTTATAAACTTCCATTTTCTCTTCCATTGCAACTACCGAGGTAATAGTTCCGCCGACGGCAAAAACGGTAAAGGGCTCCTGAGGATTTACCTCTTCTTTCACCTCTAAGAGCTCCCCCCTTATAAACTCCTCAAGGGCGGGCAGATTCTCACCGAACTCCTCGTAGAGGAAAACCACTCCGAACTTAAGGCTCTTTAAGTAGTTAATACTCCTTTCGTCTCCGTAAACTATCTCCGTACTTCCCCCTCCCAAATCAACGGTCATGGCCTTCCCTTCGGGCTTGAAGACCTTCAGGTTGGCAAGGAAGACCAGCTCGGCCTCCTCTCTGTCGCTCAAAATCTCTATCTCAAAACCGAGCTCCCTCACCCTTTTTAAAAACTCCCCAGAGTTCCTTGCAAGGCGGGCTGCCTCTGTAGTTGCAACAACAACTTTCTCAACTCTATACTTACGAATCAGCTCCTTAAACTCCTTAAGGGCCTCAAGGGTGGCCTCAATTCCCTCCTTTGAGAGCTCTCCCTTCTCCCTCACCCCTCTTCCGAGACGGGTAACCTTGCCGGTCTTGAAGAGAGGCTTAACTTCTCCTTTCTCAATATCGGCTATCAAAATCCTCGTTGAGTTGGTACCGACATCTACAGTTGCAATCCTCAAATCTTTCCTCCCACTATAATTAGGATTTGAATTTTACAAAAGAGGTAAGTGATGTTTACCGGTCTGGTTGAAGAGGTAGGAAAGGTAAGAGAGATAAAGAAAAGCTCAAAAGGGGCTAAGCTAAAAGTAGAGTGTAAAAACGTTCTGGAAGGGACAAAGACAGGAGATAGCATCGCTGTTAACGGCGTGTGCCTTACGGTAGTTGAGCTCGGGGAAAACTTCCTTTCCTTTGATATTTCTTACGAGACTTTGAGGAGGAGCTCCCTCTCCCTCATTAAACCCGGCTCTCCGGTAAACCTTGAGAGAGCTCTCAAACTGGGCGATAGGCTGGGAGGCCACATACTTCAGGGCCACGTAGATACAACGACCAAGATAACGGCAATAAAAAGAGAGGGAGAAGGCTACACCTTTACCTTTAAACTCCCTAAGGCGTACACCCATCTTGTAGTAGAGAAAGGCTCAATCGGAATTGACGGAATAAGCCTGACCATAGCCGACATCTTTCCCGACAGCTTTACCGTTTCAGTAATCCCCCACACATTTGAAAAAACAAACTTAAAATTTAAAAAACCCGGAGATGCCATAAACCTTGAATTTGACATAATCGGTAAATACGTGGAGAAAATGCTTAAGGAGAAAATCTTTCTATTCAAGTGAAATTCAAAGTTAATCCGGCTCAAACACACCGAGGTTAAGCAAACACTACAGTTATCTCATTCCCGAAAACCTTATAAACTTTATCCCTTAACTCAAGGCTCTTTTCTATCGATGGACGCTTTTTAAGATAAACCAACACGCTCGAAAAACCACACTGGATATCCTCTATTTCATTCGGATTAAGGAGCTCTTCTTCTATAAAACGCTTTATTTCCTGAAGAGTAAATTGCTTTCCGATATTCACCTTGAATCCTCAAGTATAGTTTATGATAAACTTTATGCGAACACTCCTATGAAATCATATTTTCAGATAAATCCTCTCGGACAACGTTTTGTCCGGCTCTGTCTGAAGGAAACTCCTTTTTAGAGCTCATTTATTCAGATAAAACTTGGCCAGCCTATTCAACTTTAAGCTATGTCGCCCGTCTTTAAATCTCACTTGTTCAGATAAAACAAGCGAAGTATTCCAGAGTCCCTTGAGAACTCTTGAACTTTAAATCTCACTTGTTCAGATAAAACTAAGTGGCTTGGGGAGAAGAGTTAACCCCACCCAAAGCTTTAAATCTCACTTGTTCAGATAAAACCAAATTGCCCATCTCCATCTTCGTCCACAAAGAGACTTTAAATCTCACTTGTTCAGATAAAACTGTCGTTCATAACCGGGTCAACGTATTCAACTTCAACTTTAAATCTCACTTGTTCAGATAAAACTGATAACTACCATAGTTGTTGATACAAACTTCCCCACTTTAAATCTCACTTGTTCAGATAAAACAACGGGTTTGGAAAAAAGAAGCTGAACTTGAGGCTCCTTTAAATCTCACTTGTTCAGATAAAACTCTCCTTGGAATACAAGGATTCTACCTTTACAGACACTTTAAATCTCACTTGTTCAGATAAAACACCTCACCGTAATACGCTTAAAATTCCTCTTCTCCACTTTAAATCTCACTTGTTCAGATAAAACCGAGCCCGGTGCATATTCAGAAGTCAAAGAGCTACCTATGTATTCCAAGTATAGCAAATTACGGATAAAGGTAGTGAAGTGCAGTGAACCTTGATTA
>JAMOTD010000019.1 GCA_027068415.1 Desulfurobacteriaceae bacterium
CTCCTCAAAACCGACCATCTCCTTCTTTAAGAGGGGCTCTGTGGCCTCCGGAGTTACGTCCCTTTCGCTGAACCCCGTTCCGCCGGTTGTAATAATCAGGTTTACTCCCTTCTCCTCAAACTCCTTTATGGCCTTCCTTATCTCCTCAACCTCGTCGGGAACTACCTTCCTTCCTACTACTTCTGCCCCGAACTCCCTTAAAATCTCCTCGGCTAAGGGTCCGCTCTTATCCTCCTTCTCTCCCCTTGCAGCAGTGTCGCTTACCGTTATTACTGCGGCGGTAAGGCCTTTTAGGTCGTCTGCCCAGTCGCTCTTTCCGCCGCTCTTTGAAACTACCTGAACCCCTTCAATTACCATGTTCTTGTCAAAGGCCTTACACATATCAAAGATGTTAAGTAGTGCCGTCATAACGGCGTTCATCGCCTCAACTTCGTAGCCCGTCCTCCATATTCCCCTTACCTCGGCTTCAACCTCTATGTAGTCCTCTCCTACCTTTGTCTCAACCTCAATGTGGTCAATCGGTATCGGGTGGCAGAAGGGCATTATGTCTGCGGTCTTCTTTGCCCCGATTATCCCCGCTATTTGAGATGCCGGAAGGACATCTCCTTTCGGGATTTTCTTCTCCAAAATCAACCTTATCGTTTCGGGAGAGAGCTTGATTCTCCCTCTGGCCCTTGCAGTTCTTAAGTTGTTAAACTTGTAGGTAATGTCGGCGGTTTTCATTTCTGACCTCCGGAGTTCTTTAGGAAGTGGAAGTATTATATAAATCGGGGGCTTTATGGTTAAGAAGTTAATCTCTCTGGCTGCGATTTTCCTGAGTACTTCTTACTTCGTTTGGCAGGTTAGAGCTCTTCACCTCTTAAGCGGCCTCCTGCTGGGAGCTCTCCTTGTTTACAGGAGCTTTAAAATCGGCTACCCGCCCCTTTTTACCCCCTTTGACTCAATTGCCCTCTTTTCTTCCCTCTTCTTCCTCTCGGCCTACTTCCTGAAGGCCGGAAGGTTTGCCTCGTTGACGGGAGTTATCCTTACTCTGCCCCTTCTCTTCATTAGCCCTGAGGTCAGGGAGATTCCCCCCGTAGTCAAAACTCCCCTCTTCTTCCTCCACGTGGAAACGGCTTTCCTCTCCTACTCCCTCTTCGTCCTCTCATCCCTCTTTGCCCTCTACTCCTTGGTTAGGAAGGAGCTCCCCTTTGTTAAACTCCTCCTCGTGGGCCACTACCTCTTTACCCTTTCGCTCTTCTTTGGAGGAATCTGGGCCTACCTTGCCTGGGGAGACATATTCCCTTTAGAGCCCAAAACCTTCTTTTCCCTCTTCCTGTGGCTCTTTGCCTCCTTAACCCTTCACCTAAGGTTTGACTCCTCTTTAAGGAGACTTACCCCCTACTTTACTGTAACCCTCGCACCCCTTGTTCTCTTTGTTTACCTCGGAGTTAACTACCTCTTTGGAGGAACCCATGGGTTTTAGATCTGTTAAGCTCTTTGCCCTTCTGACCTTTGCCTTCTTCCTCTTCGGTTTTACCTCCCTTTTCCTTGCCGGCGGTATCCTCCACTCCCTTGAGATTCCCCGCCTCTTTCCCCACTTTTCGCCCTTCCTGAAGCTCGGAATTCTTGCCCTCTTCCTCTCCCTTCTTCTTATCTCCCTTCAGACCTTCTACTGTGCCCTTTTTAACCGCTTTATCTCCCTCCTCTTCCACTCATTCCTTGCCCTTTCAATTCTTCTCGTTCTGCTCTTCCCCATAACCTCTAAGACTTTTGACTTCTACCTCTACCCCGGTACTTTTGTTGAGCTGGGCGGTAAAAGGGTTGCTCTTAAAGAGGTTTCCCCTTCAGATAGAGGCCTTCATTTAAAAGTCTTCATTGAAAAGAACGGAAAGAGGGAAGAGGGTGAAGTCTCCTTTAACTCTCCCTTTGAGAGCGACTTCGGAACTCTTTGGTTTTCGGGAATTGACAGGGGTTCCTCCTACCCCGCCTTTACATTTAAACTCCTTGAGCCTACGCCCCTGCCTCGTTTGCTGTTTTTGAGCGCTCTCTTAACCGTTTTGAGCGGATTGTTCTATACTTTAAGTAGCCTTAAAAGGGAGGGAAGGAATGTACACCAAGCAGGAAGAGAGGGAGCTCCAGAGGCTAACCGACGAGCTCCTTAAGTTAATTGAGGGTAAGACGAAGGACTACTGGAAAAAGCTTTCAACTAAAGAGGCTCGGGAGCTTGCAGAGAAGTTAAGGAGGGTAATCCGGTATCACGACTACAAGTACTACGTTCAGGCAAACCCTGTAATTTCCGACTACCAGTACGATAAACTATTCCACGCCCTTAAAGACCTTGAAGATGCCCACCCTGAGGTAATTACCCCAGACTCTCCCACCCAGAGGATAGCCCCGGCCTTTACCGGCGAGTTTGAGAAGGTAAAGCACTACGCCGAGATGACCTCCCTTGAGAACACCTACTCTCCAGAGGACTTAAGAGAGTGGGATAGGAAGGTCAGAGAACTCTTAGGGGTGGATGAAGTTGAGTACATAGTTGAGCCCAAGTTTGACGGGGCAAGCGTTGAGCTTGTCTACCAGAACGACCTCTTCACTCGGGGTGCAACGAGGGGAGACGGAATTTACGGTGAGGATATTACCGTTAATCTGAGAACGATTAAGTCAATTCCCCTTAGAGCTCCCTTCTCAAAGCACGGAATAGATTTGATTTCAATTCGCGGCGAAGTGATAATGCCCAAGAGCGTCTTTAAAAAGCTCAACGAGGAGAGGGAGAGGCAGGGGCTCACCCCCTTTGCAAACCCCAGAAACGCCGCCGCCGGAACAATTAGGCTTAAAAACCCCTCTGAAGTTGCAAAGAGGGGGCTTGACTGCTACGTCTACCAGATTCTCTACTCCGAGCCCAAAAAACTCTGCAGGGACATTAGGACTCAGAAGGAAGCCCTTGAGCTCCTTTCAAACTGCGGGTTTAAAACCCCTCCAATTCAAAAAATCTGTAAGAGTATTGATGAAGTGATAGAGACAGTTCTGGCGGCTCAGGAAGAGAGGGAGAGCTGGGACTTTGAGGCTGACGGAATGGTTATAAAGGTAAACGATACCTGCGCTTGGGAGAAATTAGGAGAAACCCTCCACCACCCCCGTTGGGCGGTGGCCTACAAGTTCCCGGCCAAGCAGGCAGTAACTAAGCTTATTGACGTTGTCTGGCAGGTTGGAAGGACGGGGGCTCTAACTCCCGTTGCAATCCTTGAGCCCGTTGAGGTCGGAGGGGTAATAGTCTCAAGGGCTACGCTTTTTAACCCCGACTTTATCAGGATGAAGGATATAAGAATCGGCGATTACGTTATAGTTGAGAGGGCTGGAGAGACGATTCCCTACATTGTAGGCCCCGTTGTTGACAGGAGGACGGGAGAGGAGAAGCCAATAGAGGTTCCTACCCACTGTCCCGTTTGTGGGGCTCCGATTGTTAAGGAGCTTGACGAGGCCGTTCCCCGCTGTCCCAATATAAACTGTCCTGCCCAGCTTAAAGAGCACTTAATCTACTGGGGGAAAGTCCTTGACATTAAGGGGCTCGGCGAGGCAACGGCCAACCAGCTTATGAAGAAGGGTCTCGTTAAATCTATTGCAGACCTATACTACCTTGATAAGAAGGAACTCATTAGGCTTCCCGGTTGGGGAGTTAAGAAGGCCCAAAACCTTCTTGAGCAGATAGAGAAATCTAAGGGAGCTCCCTTCTGGAAGAAGTTAACTGCCCTTGGAATTCGCCACGTCGGTGAGAAGACCGCTCAGCTCCTTGCAAAGCGGTTTAAGAACATTCAAGAGCTCATGGATGCCGACTTTACTACTTTAGCCTCAATTCCCGGGATAGGTCCGATAACCGCAACGAGCATAAAAAACTTCTTCAAGGCCGAGCAGAACCTTGAGATGATTAAGCGCCTTGAGGAGGCAGGCTTTAAGTTTGAGAGGACTCCAGAGGAGGAGGCTGAGCAGGAACTTCCAAAACCCCTTGCAGGTCAAAATATCGTCTTTACCGGGGAGCTTGAACACTTTACCCGCAAAGAGGCTCAGCACATCATTGAGCTTTTGGGCGGAAATCCCACAAACTCGGTAACGAGGAAGACCAGCTTTGTTGTGGTGGGTAAAAACCCCGGCTCTAAGTACCAGAAGGCCCAGAAGTTAGGAATTAGGATGATTGACGAAGAGGAGTTTATTAAGATGCTTAAGGAATTTGCCCAGGAGAACCCAGAAGTAAGGAAGATACTTCGGGAAAAGGGGCTCCTTTAGGGGCTCCTCTTTTTCCTTCTTTGGCGGATATCAGGAGAACTACGAAGAGGGAGGGAGCTCTCAACAGCTCTCTCGTAAACTCCCCCTCCTTAAATCTATAACCGGACCGGTATTTCTAACCTTTAATCCTAATAAAGAGGTTCCCTAAGCCGAATAGAAGGGCCCCTTCGCCTATCAGGGCAAAGAGCGCTCCTTTAACTTGCTCCAGCGGAAGCCCTTTTATTGCTACTGCAAGAGCTCCGTTGATGTAGTACTTAAGAGGGGATAAGTGGGATAACCACTGCAAAGCTTTTGGCATACTCTCTATAGGAGTCCAGCTTCCTGATAGGTATAGAATGGGAACCATGATTAAAATCGTTAGCTGTGAAACTTGAAGCATGTTCTCCGATATTGAGGCTATAAAAAGGGAAAGCCCCGTTGTTGTAAATGCGTATGCCGCAGTTAAAATCAGGAAGTCTACTTCTCTTCCGTGAAAGGGAACTCCTGAAAGCCTTTCAACGGTGAAAAATAGTGCAAGGGCTGTAAAGATTAGAACGAGAACGGACATTGCAATAACTTTTACTATAGTAAAAAACTCAATGGGTACCGGTGAGACGAGGAGCATTTCAATGTTTCCCCTCTCCTTCTCAATAACGATTGCAGCGGCAGGAAGGAGGAGGAGGAAGAGGGTAATTACGGTTAGGAGCTCTGAGTAGGCCATAAATACTTTACTTGAGGCGTTCTGGTTGAAGAAAATCCTCGGCCTAACTTCAATCCAGCTTCCTCCCCTTAAGAAGTTTCCCGTTAAGAAGCTGTAGATTATCTGCTCTGCGTATGCCGAGAAGAGGTAGCTTGAGGAGATTTCAGCTCCGTTTACCAAAACTCCAACTTCTAATCTCTTTCCCTCCTTTATGTTCTTTTCAAACTTCTGTGGAATTTCAATGACTCCAATTGCCCTATCGTCAAGGAGAACTTCGTCTATCTGATCGTCGTCCATTAAATAGCCCTTAAAGTTAAAGTAGTACGGAGGGAACTTTGATATTAGCTCCCTTGATAGAAATGAGTAATCCCTATCCTGAGCGTAAAAGGAGGCGTTTTTCAAAGTTAGGTCAATTCCCGTTGCCGCTAAGTAGATGTCAAGGGTAAAGGCGTAAACTGTAAAGAGTAAAAGCCCCCTATTCCTAATAAACTGTAAAAACTCCTTATAAAGGAGGACTAAGAACTTCATTTTTCCCTCTTTTTAAAGGTTGCGTACGTAATCAAATAAACCGAAACTAAAAACAGGGTTAGGACTGCCAGTTCCCGCCAGAGGACGCTAAAGGAGGCACCTTTAAAAAAGATGCCCTTTATGAACTTTAAGTAGTAAAAGGTCGGTATTAGGTGAGCGGTTACGTAACCGCTTTTATCCATTGAAGAGACCGGAGTAATGTACCCCGAGTATAGGACGGAAGGGACGACTGTTAAAATGGCTGTTCCGATAAATGCTGCTGCCTGTGAAGAGAAAAGGTTTGATATTAAGAGTCCGAAACTTACAGAAACTGCAACGTAAATTAAACTTCCAATAACCATTAAAAGGGTGCTACCTTTTTGGGGAACTCCAAATAGAAGAACTGTCATTCCGTAGCATATGAGGAAGACCGGTATTGAAATGGTAAAGCCTGCAAGCAACTTTCCCGTTAAGAACTCTCCCTTAGTTATCGGTGAGGAGTAAACGTTGTATATTGAGCCCATTTCTTTCTCTTTAACGATTAATAGGGCTGAGAAGACCGCAGGCGATATTAAAAGGACAACTGCAAGAGTTCCTACTGCAACTATGTAGTCCTGGTTGAGGGATTCGTTAAACCAGTACCTGCTCTTTACCTTTAAAACATCCTGAAGTTTTAACCTATCAAGGTTTTCCTTTACAGTTATTCCTTCAACGTAAGACTTTATTACCGTTGCTCTGTAGGGAAAGGTTCCGTCAATTATTGCCTGATACCTTGTGTTCTTTCCCTCCTTAAACTTCTCCTCAAACTTCGGTGGAAATACCAGTAAAAATCTGATCTTCTCATCTGTAATTAGGTCAATTCCCTTCTTGTAAGAGCTAACTTCTCCTTTAAAGTCAAAGTACTCTCTGTTTGCCTTAAATTTCCCGGCTATCTCCCTTGATAGGGAGCTCTTGTCAAGGTCAAAGACTCCAAAGGGAACTCTCTTGACCTCTAATTTCATTCCATACCCGAGTATTACCATTATTAGGACGGGAACCATCAGGAAAGTAGCAAGACCTAAAGGGTCTCTAAGGAGCTCTTTAACCTCTTTCTTAACTATTCCCCATACTCTTTTCCACTTCATTTACAAAGACGTCCTCCATTGAAATCTCGCCTCTCTTTACTCTTAAAATCTCAACCCCTGCTTC
>JAMOTD010000020.1 GCA_027068415.1 Desulfurobacteriaceae bacterium
TAAAAAGCTTTTCTGGCTCTACCAATCTCGCAAGGCTCTATGAACCTGCGGAACACCTCAATCAAAAGCCCACAAGGGCTTGCTCTCTCTCCGCAGGTGCGTGTCCCTTATTCTCCTGTCAAAGACCGCCTCTTTCGGCGAGGGTTTAATTTATGTCTTCCGGGCTCCTCTGTCAACTTCTTTTGAGCCCTTCAAACTTGACGCTGGAAAATATAGGAAACTTCCTATGAGGTGTCAATAGGTTTTTAGGGGTCTATTAGCTTCTCTACTTCCTTTAAAACTTCTTCAAGGCTTTTACCGGTTGAATCTATTACTACTGCCCCTTCAGGTACCGTAAGGGGAGCAAACTCCCTGCTTGCATCTTTCCTGTCCCTCTCTATTACTTCTTTTAGAATTTCCCGGTAGTTTACTCTGTACCCTTTTTTAATTAGCTCCTCGTACCTTCTCTTTGCCCTCTCCTCCGGTGAGGCCGTAAGGTAGATTTTTAGCTGAGCCCGGGGAAAGATGTAGGTTCCCGCGTCTCTACCGTCTATTACCACCCTTTTCCCCTTTGCAAGCTCCCTCAGGATTTTTACTACCACCTCTCTGACTTCCCTGTGCTGGGCTACCCGAGAGGCCAGTGTTCCCCCTTCGGGAGTTCTTATCTTTCCGGTGATGTCCTTTCCGTTTAGGAGGACCCTGTCTTCTTTAAGCTCTATTTTAAGGGTTTTTGCCAGTTTTACCACTTTCTCCTCGTCGGCAGGGTCTATTCCAGCTTCTCTTGCAGCGTAGCCTATGGCCCGGTAGAGGGCTCCGCTATCAAGGTGGGTGTAGCCGAACCTCTTTGCTATCTCCTTTGCCAGCGTGCTCTTACCTGCCCCTGCCGGGCCGTCTATGGTTATTATTTGGGGATTGAGCATTACTCCTCCGTAAGCTCTCTCTTGAGTTTGGCGTAGAGTTCTTGCAGTTTTTCGCTTATCTCAACCGTGTAAGGAGCTCTTTTCCTTATCTCTTTCAGTTCCGGCGCAAGTTTATTTAGGTTCTCAAGGCAGTATTCCCTTGCCTCATTGAGGTTGGGTAGGGGCTTTACCCTTTTCCCTTTATCAATTATCAGCTCAAGGAGGGGTTTACCGGGGTGCTCTTCTTCTGCAAGGGCTACGATGTCTCTGCCCTCCTGCCTGAAGACCTGCTTCTTTCCCGGGTACATCTTTTTCCCGGTGCTGGTCTTCATTATCGGCCGATTTCCTACTTGGACGAGTTTATAGACGAAGTCTATGTAGGGAGAGTCGGCTGAGGTTCCCACTTTTGTCCCGACTCCGAAGGCGTCAACCGGAGCTCCCGCCTTTACTATCTCCTCTATCCTGTATTCATCCAGCCCGCCGCTTACTATGATTTTGCACTCTTTAAAACCGGCCTCGTCAAGGAGCTTTCTGGCTACCTTTGAAAGTTCTACAACGTTCCCGCTGTCAAGCCTTATTCCTTTCAGCTTGACTCCCATCTCCTTTGCTACCTTGATTGCCCTCTTTACCCCTTCAAGCGTGTCGTAGGTGTCAACAAGGAGAACTGCCCTTTCGGGGAAGGCCCTAAGGTAAGCCCTAAAGGCCTCTTCCTCGCTTTCAAAGGCCATTATGAAGGAGTGGGCTACCGTCCCTATTACCGGTATTCTGAACTCTTTGCCTGCTAAGACATTTGATGTCCCGTCAAAGCCGGCCAAGTAGCAGGCGTAGGCCACCTTCATACCTGCATCTGCTCCGTGGGTTCTCCTGAGGGAGAAGTCGGCCAGCTTCCTACCGCCGGCAACTGTGTAGACCCTTGCGGCCTTGCTGGCTATTAAAGAGGTAATGTGAACTTGGTTCATAATTGCCGTTTCAAGGAGCTGTGCCTGGTAAATCGGGGCTTCAACCCTCAAGACCGGCTCGTTCTGGAAGAAGATTTCTCCCTCCCTCATTGCGTAAACTCTGCCCGTGAATCGGAGCTCTCTCAGGAAGTCAAGGAAATCGTCGGGAAAGAGCTTAAGGGAGTGGAGGTAGTCTATCTCCTCTTTTGAGAAGTGGAGGTTTTCTATAAAGTCAACTACCCAGGGAAGGCCTGCAAATACGAGGTAATTTCTGTTTTCCGGGAGCTCCCTTATAAAGAGCTCAAAGGCCGCTTCCTCCGTTTTTCCGCTTTTTACGTAGGCGTAGAGCATCGTTAACTCGTAGAGGTCTGTCAGAAGCGGTGAGAGCATCACCTTCTCCTCTTTACTCCGATTTTTGGGCACAGGTCGTTGACGGGACACTCTGAGCACTTTGGAGAGGTCGGGTGGCAGATTGTCTGCCCGAGGGCTACTAAGAGCTCGTTTATTTCCTTCCAGTGCTCCTTGGGGAGCTTTTCCCTTAGGGCCATTTCTGTCTCTTCCGGGTTCTTGGTCTTGACGTAGCCCAGCCGGTTTGTGATTCTGTGGACGTGGGTGTCAACGCATATTCCTTCTTTTCCGAAAGCTTCGGTTATTACGAGGTTTGCAGTCTTCCTTCCAACTCCGGGGAGTTTAAGGAGCTCTTCCAAGCTGTCGGGAACTTCCCCTCCGTACTTTTCAACGAGGATTTTTGCTATCTCTTTAAGCTGCTTTGCCTTCCTCTTATAAAAGCCTACCGGATAGATAAGAGAAGCTATCTCCTCCTCGTCAAGTTTTAGGAGCTCCTCTGGACTCCTTACCACCTGAAAGAGCCTCTTTGCCGCCCTTGCCGTAGTTTCATCCTTTGTTCTGAGGCTCAAAACTGTTGCTACCAAGAGCTCAAAGGGGGAGCTCCCGCTACTGGCCATAAAGCTTACTATCGGCGGATTCCACTTCTTATATTCCTTCTTTATTCTCTTTAAAACCTCTTTTATTCTTTCACTCTCGCCGGCCTTAGAGCTCATCCACGCACCTCTTGAACTTTATTAGTTTTTCTATTAAAGGTTTAAACTCGTTTAGAGGAACCATGTTGGGGCCGTCTGAGAGGGCCTTTTCCGGCTGGGGGTGGGTCTCAAAGAAGAGACCGTCTGCCCCTACTGCAACTGCGGCCTTTGCAAGGTAGGGGACAAACTCCCTCTCTCCGCCGCTTGCTTTTCCCAGCCCTCCGGGTTTTTGGACGGAGTGG
Source organism: Desulfurobacteriaceae bacterium (assembly GCA_027068415.1). Classification (GTDB taxonomy): domain Bacteria; phylum Aquificota; class Aquificia; order Desulfurobacteriales; family Desulfurobacteriaceae; genus Thermovibrio. The sequence goes on from JAMOTD010000020.1 coordinate 3,099, forward strand.
GTTGCGTCAAAGATTACCCTGTCTGAGAACCTTTTCATTATCGGAATTGAGCGGAAGTCAACCACTAAGTTGTTGTAGCCGAAGGTCGTTCCCCTTTCGGTCGTCCAGACTTCCTTCCCGCCGCTCTTTCTGACCTTCTCAACGGCATTTTCCATATCCCACGGGGCCATAAACTGCCCCTTCTTTATGTTTACCGTCTTTCCCGTTTTTGCAGCAGCTACCAATAAGTCTGTCTGGCGGCAGAGAAATGCGGGAATTTGAACGACGTCAACAACTTCTGCAACCTTTTCTGCCTGCCAGGGCTCGTGAATGTCGGTCGTTATTGGCAGGTCAAACTCCTTCTTGACCTCCTTTAAAATCTCAAGCCCCTTCTCTATTCCGGGGCCCCTGTAAGAGGAGAGGGAGCTCCTGTTGGCCTTGTCAAAGGAGGCTTTAAAAATAAATGCGTGCTTGGAGAAAAGGGACTGGAGCTCCTTAACCGCCTTTGCAACCTCAAAGACCGTTTCCCTATCCTCAATAACGCACGGCCCTGCTATTACTATCATTTAGCCACCTCTTATCGTTTTATGATGCAAGCTACTGCTCCCCAAGAGCTATCCTCATCTCTAACTGTTTTAATTATTGAGTTCTTGATAAAAGACGGATTACCAAGTTTTGCTTTAGCAGTTTCCTGTATGAATTTCTCGACGTTGTCTATTATTTCTTCCACGCGTTCCCTTGAAGATTTTGTTTTCCCGCTACATCTATCTGTGTAAACAACTACCATTCCGAATTGAACTGTAGAGTCTTCTCTCAATTTAAGAAGGTCGCAGATTCTGTGAACATCTTTTTTTAAGGGTTCATAGTTTGAGTTTCGAAGGACTTTAACTTCTATGATTCCTCTCAATGTTCCGTTCTTCCACCAAATAGATAGGTCGCATTTTTTGTTTCGGGTTAATCTTCTGGGATACCGTCCTGGACGACAACTGTTTGAATAGGTTATATTGTTGTCCATGTTTTCCTCTAAAGTTACCCAGACATCAGCTTTTCCCAAGCTCTCAAATATTTTTGAGGTTAAGTAGTATTCGGGGGCAGTCCGCAACCACTCTCCTGTTATTTCATAGTACTTCTTCCATGCCGTGGCTACCCCCTTTAGAGTAGCATCCACAATAGTTTCCATACTTACTTTTCCTGAGCTAGACATGGTATCTCCCTCCCTCAAACAGAATTATTCCTTCTCTTCTAAGCCTGCGGCTCTTTTGAGTCTCTTGACCTCTTCGGGGGTGAGCTCCCGGTAGTGGCCTTTCGGTAAATCCCCCAGCTTAATAGGGCCTACTGCAACCCTTTTGAGCTTTAAAACTCCGTGGTCAAACCTGTCAAAGAAGCGCCTTACAACCCTGTTTTTACCTTGGTCTATGGTTATCTGAACGTAAGTGTTCCTCCCCGTTTTGCTCGGGTGGAGGAGCTTAACGTCAAGGGGCTTTATGAAGAACTTTTTGCCCTTGTCGTCAACCAAGAGAGCTCCCTTCTTCATCCTCTCAATCTCGGCAGGCTTTACCCTACCCTTAACCTTTGCTATGTAGGTTTTGGGAACGTGGTAGCGGGGGTGGGCAAGCCTGTCGGCAAGCTCCCCGTCGTTGGTCATTATGAGGAGGCCTTCTGTGTTGTAGTCAAGCCTTCCTACAGGAAAGAGGCGGACGGGATAGTGCCTGAAGTAGTCGGCAACTATCGGCCTTTTGTCGCCGGGAGCTCTCTCCATTGCCGTTAGAACTCCCTGAGGTTTGTTAAAGACTATGTAAACAAACTTTTTGGGGAGCCTTACCCTCTCTCCGTCAACTTTAACAACGTCTTTTTTGGGGTCAACCTCAACTGCCGGGGAATCAACGACTTCCCCGTTTACCTCAACTCTTCCCTGCTTTATGAGCTCCTCAACCTTTCTCCTTGCTCCAAAACCTGCATATGCCAAGAATTTATTCAATCTCATCTTTCTACCTCCTGATAAAATCTATTTTAACGGCTATTGAGAGGTTTGCCATGGAAGAGGTCAAAAGTCTCCTCTCAAAGATAGACTATTCAGTTCTAAAAGCCACAACTGTAAAGGCAAGAGTTCTTGAGGCGGCAGAGGAAACTAAGAGGTACGGTTTTGCGACCCTCTGCGTCTTTCCTAAGCACGTTTCAACTGCGAGGTTAATTCTTTCTAAGGAGAGGGTCTGTGCCGTAGTAGGCTTCCCCCTCTCTGCCGTTCCTACCGAGCTAAAGTTGAGCGAGGTCTCCTACGCCGTCTCAGAGGGAGCGGGGGAGCTTGACGTTGTTGTTGACCTGAGTGCCGTTAAGGAGGGGGACTGGGCTAAGGTTGAGAGGGAGCTCCTTGAAATCAGAGATGAGGCTCCCGAAGCGGTTTTAAAGCTTATAATGGAGTGCTGTTATTTGACCGAGGAGGAGAAGAAGACCCTCTGCCGCCTTGCCTCAGACTGCGGCTGGGAGTTCGTCAAGACCTCAACGGGATACGGCTCCTACGGGGCAACTATTTCAGACGTTGAGTTTCTGAAAGGAGTCTGTGGAAAGAGGGTTAGGGTAAAGGCGGCGGGAGGGATAAAGAGTGCCGATGCCTTAAAGGCATTTATTGACGCCGGAGCAGACAGGATTGGTACGAGCAGCGGAGTTGAAATTGCAAAAGAGCTGTTGCACGGTGGGTAAGTTTAACGCCTTCCACCTTGGACACAGGAGGTTAATTGAGGAGGCTAAGAAAAGGTGCGGTAGCGTTAAGGTTATTTCAATAAGGGGAAAAGGGAGGGAGCTCTTTTCAGAAAGAGAGAGGAAGGCAATTGCCCGAAGGCTCGGAGTTGAGCTCGTTGACATTCCCTTTGAGAAAGTGAGAGAGCTCTCCCCCGAGGAGTTTTTTGCACTCTTGAAGAAGCTCGGCTGTGGCTACCTGATTGTGGGAAAGGACTGGCGTTTTGGCAGGGGAAGGAGCGCCGGGGTAAGTGAAGCCCTGAAGCTGGGTAAGGAGTTCGGGATAGAAGTTATCCCCGTTGAGACTGTTGAGGTTAACGGGGAAAAGGTTGGAACCAGTAGGATTTTTGAGCTCCTCTCTGAGGGAAGGGTTAAGGAGGCCAACAGGCTTCTCGGCTTCCCCTACTTTGTTATCGGGAAGGTAGTTGAGGGGAGGAAAGTGGGAAGGGAACTCGGTTTCCCCACGGTTAACGTTGAGGTGGGAAGGGAGCTCCCTCTAAAGAGGGGAGTTTACCTTGTAAAAGTAGGGGTAAACGGCAGGGAGCTCTACGGCCTTGCCAACTACGGTGTTAGGCCTACTTTCGGGAGCTCTGAGCCCCTCCTTGAGGTTCACTTTCCCGGCCGGGAGCTCCCTCCCCTCTACGGCAGAGGGGTTGTTGTTGAGTTCCTCTCCTTTATAAGACCTGAAATTGCCTTCGGGAGCGTTGAAGAGCTCAAAAACCAGATTAAATTAGACATCAGAAAATTTAAAACACTATTGGAGGAGAGAGTTGGAAAACCAGAGCAG
>JAMOTD010000021.1 GCA_027068415.1 Desulfurobacteriaceae bacterium
CTTCCCGGCCCCATCAGGTCCGATGAGAATGTAGACCTCCCCCTTATTAACCTTAAAGTCAAGTCCCTTTACTGCAATAACCTTTCCTCTCCTGTAAGTTACGGTTAACCCTTTACCTTCAACTACTTTCATTTTCCAATTCCAGTTAACGCTTTTAAGCCAGTATACAACATTTCTGTACTCTGGGAGAGTCCTGAAGTTATGATATACTTCCCTTGTTCTTAATACCTAACATCACGGAGATAGGCATGAAAAGGCTTCTACCTATAGTATTGGTATCTTTAGTGTCTTTTCCTCCGGCGTTTGGAAAGGCAAATAAGTGTACAACAGTTTTAAAGAAGCCAATTCCTCAAGAGACTCTTGATTATGCTAAATTGATAAATGCTAATGAGTCCGATATTGCGTGCCTTTCCTGCCATTTTGCAGGAAACGTTATTAACGGGAAGGAAGTAAGGGATATAGGTATTTTAACCCATCCCACAGGGAATAAACTTAAGTGCATTACCTGCCACGATGTTAATTCAAACAACAAACATTTCTTGAGGAAAGAGGATCCGGAGCTGTGTCTTGATTGCCATAAAGAAAAGGTAGTTGTTTTTAAAGGTCCTCACGGAAAGCTTGGTAGAAAGTGTAGTAAATGTCACAGCGTCCATAATGCCCAGGGAGGATATCTATCACGAGTTGTATATGGAGAAATATCCCCAATGGAACCGCCTGTTGATGGGTTCTGCTTGGCGTGTCATGACCCTGAAGGGATGGCAGAACATAAAGTTTTACAGTCTATATATAACGAACATCCGTTAGGAGTTAAAAATCCAACGACAAAACTTCCAGGAAAGAGAATTTCCTGTATTACGTGCCACGATTCTCATACTTACAAAGAAAAGCTCCTTAGAATACCGGTAAAGGGAAATTCAGAACTTTGTCTTGTATGCCATTCAGATAAAAACCTTAAAGGTTCGCATCATAACTTGTCTACTGATAAGGGAGCCTGTTTAGCGTGTCATACTCCTCACAACCCAGAGTATAAGGTTCTCTGGAGCAAAAAGCCCGCTAAAGGTAGAACTATTAACGAAAGGATGTGTGGTTCCTGTCACAATACAACAAATTGTGCTGAAAAACTCCACACACCCGTAAAGGCAGGACTGCCTCTTATTAATCAGATGACCGGACACCCGGTTAAGAGCGGGGAGACCGGTATTGTGGATTGTGTTACCTGTCATAACCCCCATAATGTTAAGTAATTTCGGCCCCACTTTAGTGAGGGTTGTTTCTTCCTATTCTTTAGTTTTAAGGTAACAGTCTGCAGGCATTCCCGGCTTTAAGACGAACTTAGGGTTCTCAATTAGCCTCAGCTTAACTTTAAATACCTGTTTCACCCTCTCTTCCTTAGTTTGAACCTCTTTAGGAGTGAACTCTGCTCTCGTGCTAACGTAAGTTAGAACTACAGGGAACTTTTTCTTCGGATAGGCATCAACGACCAAGTAGCCCTTCTGCCCTACGTGGAGAAGGCCGACTTTGCTTTCAGGGACATACCCTTCAAAGTAGAGCTTATTCAGGTCGTAGAGGGTAAAAAGCCTTGCTCCCGCTCCAACAACCTCTCCCGGCTCAACCATCTTCTCTGAAACTACTCCGTTAATTGGAGAAGTAATTTTCAGGTTCTCTAAAACTGCCTCAACTTCCTCTAAGCTCCCCTTTAAGCTCTTAGCCCTGTTGAGAGCTCCCCTATAGAGCTCCTCCTTTGCTTCAATTGACCTTTCAGTAGCCCTTATTTCCCTCTTTAGGGCCTCTATTTCCCTTTTCCTGTTTTGGGCAAGCTTAACTCCTTTCTCTGCTTCCTTTATGAGGGCTCTTGCTCCCTCAACTGCAGCCTCAGCACTTTTGTAGCCGCTTTCGGCCTCCCTCAACCTCAGCAATGCTTCCTCATACCTGCTTTTAGAGATAACTCTCCTTTCGTAAAGCCTTTTAAACCTCTCGTAGTCCTTTTTTACCTTCTCTAAGGTTGATTCTGCCCTATACTTTTGAGCTAAAGCCCCTTTTAAAGAGGCCTTTGCCCTCTTTAACTTCTCTTTAGAGACCTTAATTGAAAGGGGAACCTCTCTTTCAAGCTCCCTTAGTTTTTCCCTCTGTGCGGCCAACTTCTCCTTTAAGAGCTCCACCTCTTTCTTTAGCGCCTCAGCCTCCTTTAGAGCTCCTTGGTAAGCCTTTTCTGCTGCTTCCCTCCTTGCCCTAACTTCTTTTGAGTCAAGTAGGGCAAGGATTTCCCCTTTCTTAATCTCATCTCCCTCATCAACGAAAACCTTCTCCACTTTTCCTGCATACTTTGTAGCAACGTCGTACTCGTCTCCCTCTATCCTACCGTTTATGTATAAAACCCCTTCCTCCTCGTTCCTACACGAGGAAACAAAGAGGGGGACTAAGACCAAAATCAGGGCTAAGAACCTTTTCATAGTTTCCCTCCGACTGCGTACTCAAGCTGAGCCAGTGCTTTATAGTAGTCTGCAACTGCTTTAACTAAAGAGGACTTCGCACTCGTTAGGTAGGCTATTGCATCAATAACTTCAGTAGAGGTTCCGACGTGCTCCCTGTACCTCTCCTTTGAGTCCCTTAAGAGCTCCTTTGCTTCCTCTACCCTCTTTCTTGCAGCTTCAATTCTCTTTAAGGCTGTGTCAATGTTTGTACAGGCTGAAATTACCTGAAGCCTAACCTGCCTCTTTACCTCCTCAAGCTTTCCTTTTACTTTTAGCTTCTCTTCCCTGCTCCTCTTTAGCTCCCAGAACCTCTTACTTCCCTCAAATATGGGAACCGATATCCCAACGCTTGCGCTCTTGTTTGAAAAGTTGCCGTTTAAGGGGTACTGGTCGGTCTTTGAGTAGGAGAGTTTCAGGAAGGCCTGAGGCATAAATTGGCTCTTTGCAAGGTCAACTCCCCTTTCTGCTGCCCTTAAAAAGAGTTTTACCTGTTTTATAGCTGCCCTTTCCTTTAGTGCCCTTTCAACGAGCTCCTCAGGATTAAACCTCTTTCCCTCAACCTCAAGGTTAATTTCCCCCTTTGGCTCAAAGTCAAAGTCCCCCGAGTCAACCCTTAACTTCTCAAGGGCTACCCTGTAGTAGCCTATAGCCTCCTTTAATCTCTCCTCTGCCTCACTTACCTTTACCTCTGCCTCAAGGAGGTCCCTCCTTGGAACTATCTCCTCATCAAAGAAGGCCTTTACTACTCTGTAATGCTCCTTTGCGCTCTTTAACGACTCTTTAGCAGTTTCTACCAGCGCTTTTGCCTTTAGAACTTCGTAGTAGTCCTCTTTTACCCTTTCAACGATTAGGTTTTTAACCTCCTCAAGGTAAAACCTATAGGCTTCCTTCTGGTTCTCCTTTACCCTAATCAGGCTTAAAATCCTCCCCCCTGTGAATAGGGGAGTTTGGAGTGAGAGCTCTTCCTGGTAGAACTTCCTCTTAAACAGAGAAAACGAGGTTGGAGGGAGAGCTCCTCCCGGAACCTCCATCGTGTAGGAAGGGGTATCTGAAAGGTCTGTGTACGAGTAGCTGAACTTGACTTCCGGTAGGTAGTTACCAAAAGCCTTTTTAACCTCGTACTCAGAGGCCTTTAGCTGCCTCTTTGCCTGCTCAATCTGGGGGGAGCTCTTTAAAGCAGTTTCAATTAGGCTCTGGAGCTCCCCTGCCCAACTTACCGTTGGAATTAAAGTTAGAATCATCATTAAGACTTTTTTCATGTTTTTCCTCCACCAGGAGAGCCGGTATTAAAGTCAATATACCACATACAGTTGCAAAGAAAAATGCATCTTCAAACGAGTGCCAAAATGCGTGTTTTGTGTAGAGCATTCCAAGAATAGCGTTTGCCTTTTCACTTATCATCGGCTTTGCAGTTGACATCTCGTAGTAAAGGTAACTTTTTATTTTTCCTAAAAAGGAGACTACCTGCGGGCTTTGAGAAGAAACTTTTTCAGCCATCCTTACGAGGTGTTTATCCTGTGATGAGATTAAGATGTAAGTTGAAATTGCGGTTCCTATGCTTCCTCCCACTAGCCTTAAGAGGTTCTGAAGACCAGAGGCCTGCCTTAGGAGCTCTCCCTTAAAGTTTCCAAGTGAAATCTGTGAGAGTGCAGGGAAGAAAAAGCCCATGCCTGACGCCCATGGTAGTAAGTAAATTACTATTTCAAGCTTATTCATATCAAGGTCAAGTTTCGTCTGGAGGTAAGTTCCGACCGTGAAGATAACAATTCCGGCTATTACTGATAGCTTCTTTGAAATAACTTTTTTGTCAATCAAAAAGCCGACGACCATACTTACAACTCCCGTGGCAAGAGATGGCCACAAGAGGATTTCACCTGCCGTAATTGTGGGGTAACCCCTTAACTTCTCAAGGTAGAGGGGAAGTAGGAAGTAGGAAGCGTATACTCCCATTCCAAATATTGATAGGGAGATTACCGGGTAGCTAAAAAACTTGTATTTAAACAGCTTCAGGTTAATTAGCGGGTTTTTTGTCTTTATCTCCCACCAAACAAAGACTACTGTAGAGATAAAGGAAGTGTATAGGAGGCTTACAGTCTTTTCGTCTTTCCATCCCCAGCTGTTTCCCTTTGAGAGGGCTATTATGAGGGTAGTTAGGGCTACGCCTAAGAGGGATAAACCTAAGTAATCTAAGGGTCTAACCTCTTTTTCCTTAACGTTCTCCAGTAAGAGCGTTAAGAAGTAAACCACTAAAACGCCGGGAATTAGGTTGACGTAAAAAATCCACCTCCAGTTAAGGTGCTCAGTTAAGTATCCTCCCAAAGTTGGTCCTAAAGAAGGGCCAAATGTCGCTCCGAGGGCGAACATCCCCATTGCAGTTCCCCTCTTTTCTGGGGGAAAGAGCTCAAAGAGGAGAGTCATTGTCATTGGAACTGCTAAGCCCTCTCCAATTCCCTGAAAGACCCTTCCTAAAATCATAGTGTCAAGGTTGGGGGCAGCTCCACACAGGGCGCTCATAACCGTAAACAGTCCAATTCCCAAAAGGTAAGTATTCCTGTGGCCCAACTTTCCGCCGAGCCAGCCAACAACGGGCATTGCTACTGCTGAAGCTATCATGTAGGAGGTAATTACCCACTGAATGTCGTCCGGATCGGCATCAAAGGCGCTCATCATGTGGGGAAGGGCAATATCAACAATTGTCGTATCAAGTAGGGTCATAAACATCCCTGCAACTATTAAAACTCCAGTTAAGAAGAGTTTTTTATCCATTACTCTTTCTCTATAAAGAGGTTCACGTTTGTTCCTGGCTTAACGCACTTTAGGGGAACGTTTCTTAGCTTTACCTTAACAGGAACCCTCTGGGTCACTTTTGTGTAGTCTCCTTGAGAGGTATCCCTTGGAATTAAGGCAAACACTGAACCTGCAGATTTCCCGACGGAGATAACTTCCCCCTCAAACTCCATACCGCAGGCCTCAAGCTCTGCCTTAGCTTTACTTCCAACCTTTATAAACTTAATCTTATCTTCATCTATCCAGCCCAGGACGTAGAAGGTCTTAGGGTCGTAAAGGGAATAGGTCGACAAACCTGGGGAGACAAATTCTCCATCCTCCTTCCACTTCTTTGCCACAAATCCGTCTATCGGCGAGAAAACGAGAGTCTCTTTTAGTAATTCCCTTGCCCTTTCAAGCTGTGCCTCCTTACTCTTTATACTCTGCTCAATTTCTTTTACTGCCTTTTGGAGCTCCTCTATCCTCTTAAGTTGCGCCTTTGCAACCGATATTTTTTCTTTAAGGGCTTGGCTCCTTTTCTGTGCTCCTTCTAACCTCTCCTTTAAGGCCAGTACTTTAAACTTAAGGGCTTGAGCCCTTTTTAACTCTTCCTCTGCACCCTTTAGCCTTGCCTCCTCGCCTTTAAGCCGTGCAAGGGCTCCCGCGTAGGCTGCCTTAACCTCCTCGTACTGCTGTTTTGAGATAACCCTTCTCATGTATAGGTTTTTAAACCTCTTAAACTTCCTCTTTGCTACCAGATAACTCTCCCTCGCCGCCTTAACCGAGCTCCGAGCCGCTTCCACTTGTGCCCGTGCACTCTCAACGGCACTTCTGTAGTTCACTTCGGCTGCCTTTAACTCCTCCTTTAGCCCCTCTACCTCTTTTACCGCCGCCTCGTAGCTCTTTACTGCTTCGCTTACCCCTGCCGGGAGCTCCCTCTTTAACCTATCAAGCTGAACTGTTAACTTCTCCCTCTTCTCCTTTAGGGCTTTTACCCCGTGCTCAAGGGTCTTCACCTGCTCTCTGTAGAGCTTGTCGTCAATCTTAAAGAGGGGCTCTCCCTTTTTAACCTCCTGGTACTCCTTCTTGAACATCTTTACTATCTTCCCCGAGACGTTCTGAGTTGAGACGTTAACGATATCGGCCATCTGGAAGGCGTTATCGGTTATGACGAATCGGTAGTGCTGGTAGAAAAAGTAGCCTACCCAGATGGTTGCTATTGCTACTAAAAAAAATCCTAAAGGTTTAACAATTCTTTTCACTTCTGCACCCCGTAAAGATTTCTACGAGCTTGTTTATTACTTCCTTAGCCTCTTTCTCATTTATCTCCCTTCTTAAGAAAATCTCCTCTGAGAGGAAGTACCCAAATAGAGAGGAGTGGAAGAGCCTCGCTGTCTCTTTATCGGTTTTTAGAATCTGAGCAACTATGCTGTCCAGCCTCTCAATAAACTTCTCGTAGATTTCCGCAATCTCCTCCTCGTAGAGGGAGACCTCCGAGAGGAGTATCCTTATGAAGTTTCTCTTTCCCTTCAGAGAAAGGAGAATCTCCTTTGCGACCTTTCTCAACTTCTCTTCGGGGGGGAGGGAACTCTCGGCACTTATCCTCTCAATGTCCGGAATTACAGAGAACTTCTTTAGGACCTTCTCAAAGAGCTCCCTCTTGCTCTTAAAGTAGCGAAAGAGAGTTACCTCCGAAACCCCGGCAAGCCGGGCAATCTCCCTCGTCGTTGCCCCTAAATATCCCTTCTGAGAGAAGCATCTGTAGGCTGCCTCTACTATTCTTTCCCTCGTTCCCATCGCCCTTCCTTAAGTAAGTACTTACTTGCATTATTATACACTTAGGAACCCTGATGCCAGAGGCTCCTTTTTTTCTCCTACTTTAAAATCCCTTTAAAAAAAATCTCGTACAGGGTTTCCTTTATCTCTTGTGGGGAGCTCTTTAAAATTCCCTTTGTCCGGGCGTAAATCAGGTTTTTCATCGCTCCAGAGACTGCTAAAATTACCGCAAGGGGGTCAAGGTTTTCAAAAACTCCCCTTTTTACTCCTCTCTCAACCACCTTTGAGAGCTTCTTAACATAACTCTGATACCACTGGGATAGATTAAACCTCTCTTCGTCAAGTATTGAGAGGCTTCCCATCTCTCTCATGAAAATCGTAAAAAACTCCTCCTCTTCTTCAAAGAAGTCAACTACGGTTGAGACATAGGCCTTGAGGGCTCTATCGGGGCTCTTGTTCTTTATGTTCTTCTCAACCCTTTTCTGGAGCTCGCTCAGCTTTTTCTTCAGAACTTCCGAGTAGAGCTCTTCTTTACTCTTAAAGAACCTGTAGATGGTTCCTACTGATACTCCTGCCAGTTCCGCTATTTTATAGATTTTAGCCTCGTGAAAGCCGTATTTTGAGAAGACTTTCTCAGCGGCTTTAAGGATTACTTCTTTTGAAACTTTTTCTTTTGTGGCCATTTTTTCCCCCTTTTGAAAGTTGAATCATTATATTAATAATTCCGATGGCCGAGAAAATTGTGTAAGAATTGTGAGTAAATCGTGAAAATTTCTTTTCACCTTCGGGGAACTCTGTTGTGATAGAATACCACATGGAGCTACCATGAAAGTTATAAACTACTTAAGGATTTCCGTCACCGACAGGTGCAACTTTAGGTGCAAGTACTGTATGCCTGAGGGAGTTAAGGAGTTTATTCCCCACCCTGAAATCCTCAGGTACGAGGAAATCTCCTTAATTGTCAGGGCTTTTGCAACTTTAGGGGTTAACTCTGTAAGGCTGACCGGCGGTGAACCTTTAGTCAGGAAGGGTATTGAGAGTTTAATAGAGGAACTCTCATCGGTAGAGGGAATAGAGGACATCTCAATAACCACAAACGGCTACCTCCTTTCCGAAAAGGCACCCTCTTTAAAGAGGGCGGGTCTAAAAAGAGTTAACGTAAGCGTGGATACCTTGAATCCCGAGAAGTTTGCCTTTATAACCGGCTCCTCAAAAGACGCCCTCTACAGGGTAATTGACGGAATAGCCGCCGCCATTAAAGAGGGTCTCTCTCCGGTTAAGGTAAATACCGTTTTAATAAAAGGCTTTAACGACGATGAGATTGAGGAGTTTATAAAGTTTTCCGAAGAGTTCGGAGTTGAGGTTCGCTTTATAGAGCTTATGCCGGTCGGCGGTAAGTTTTTCTCCCGCGAAAACTTCATTCCCGCCTCAAAAATCAGACAGCTCCTTGAGGAGCGCTACGGGGAGCTCACTCCCCATAAAACCTTCAAGAAAGGGCCCGCAAAGTCCTTCAGGGTTCCGGGAACAAAGGCTGTGGTCGGCTTTATCCCGTCTGTAAGCGAGCACTTCTGCCACGAGTGTAATCGGGTAAGGTTAACCTCCGACGGTAAACTTAGGCTCTGTCTTATGTCCGACAGGGAGGTTGACCTGAAATCCCTCCTTCGCTCTCCCAACTTTACCTTTGAAAGGCTACTGAGTACAATCAGGGGGGCTATCCTCCTTAAGAGAAGAATAGACGGCGTTGAAGCCCTTGAAACACTGGGGTGCTCAAGGAAGATGTTCACCATAGGGGGTTAACAATGACCTTAATAGAGTTTGACCTTACGGTAATAACCGTCTGTTTCGTCCTCATAACCGTCTTCCTTCTTACCCTCTTGGTAGTCCTCTACAGGCTCTTAAAGAAGCTTGAGGAGAGCGTTGATACGGTTAACTCCCAGCTTAAGCCTGCCGTTTACGAAGTTAGGAGTACCGTTAAAAACCTAACCGAATCTTTCCAGAGGGTTAACTCCCTCCTCTCCTTTGCAAAGAGGTTTAAAAGGAGTAAAGAGGATTAAATTAAATTTTGAAAACCGGATTAAAAGAGGAGGGTTAAAAATGAAGAGAAACTCCGTAATTTTCCTGCTGGGAACTCTTGTAGGAGCGGGAGCTGCTTACGTTGCAACGACAAAGAGGGAGGAGCTCTTAAAGAAAATTGAGGAACTTCAGGAGCAGCTTAAAGAGAGCGAACTTTCCGATAAGGCAAAGGCCCTCGTTAAGGACATCAGCGAGTCAATCAAGAAGCTCATCTCCACTCCTGAAGAGTCAATGAGCGAAGAGGAGAAAAGGAGCATCCTTGAGGAAGTTGAGGCCAAAATCCGGAAGTTAGAGGAGACGATTCAGGAAGGTAAGTAAGGGGAATGCTTCTCTCCCGTCTCTTAAAACCCCTCTCCCTTCAGGTAGACAGAGAAGTTGAGGTAGCCGGAATAACCGAGGACTCAAGGCAGGTTAAAGAAGGCTACCTCTTCTTCGCCTATAGAGGCTTCTCCTCCGACGGGAACAGGTTTGTTGAAGAGGCCCTTAAAAGGGGAGCCTGCTGCGTTATAACCGATTCTGAGGAGACTTTTCGGAGGTTAAGAGGTAAGCTCCCCGTCTTTAGGGTTAATCAACCAAGAAAGGCTCTTGCCCTTCTCTCTGCCCGTTTCTACGGCAATCCCGAAAGAAAGCTTAAAGTAATCGGTATAACGGGAACCAACGGTAAAACGACAACCGCCCTGCTGACTTTGGGAGCTCTCAATAAACTCTCAATTAAGGCCGGCTATATTGGAACTCTTGGCTACGGAATTTCTCTCTCCTCGTTAAAACCCCTTGGAATGACTACTCCTTCCCCTCCTCTTTTCTTTAAAATCCTCAGGAAGTTCGTAGATAGGGGCTGTTCCTACGCTGTCTGTGAAGTCTCCTCCCACGGCCTTGAGCTTGACAGGGTTTACGGCATTGAGTTTGAAGTAGGAGTTTTTACAAACCTTACCCCCGAGCACCTTGACTTCCACAAAGAGCTCTACTCTTACTTCCTCTCAAAGGAAAGGCTCTTCTTTTCAACTCGTTTCGGTCTTGTTAACGTTGACGACCGGTGGGGAGCTCTCCTTTCAGGCTTGAGAGCGGCCTTTCCGGGGGAGCTCTCAACTTTCGGCAAGGGCGGAGATTTTAAAATCCTGAGCTTTAAAGAGGGAGTCCTTAAGCTTCTCTGGAAGGGTTCAACCTTTACGGTTTACTCTTCTTTGAAGGGGGAGTTTAACGGCTACAACCTGTGCGGGGCTTTTGGGGCTCTTGCCCTTTGCGGAATTGAGCCTGAGAGCTTAAGCGAGGCCTTCCTTGGAATAAAAGTTCCCGGCCGCCTTGAGGAGGTCTATCCCGGAGTCTTCGTTGACTACGCCCACACGCCCGACGCCCTTGAAAAGCTCTTAAAAACCGTATCATCCTTTACAAAGGGGCGCCTGATAACCGTTTTCGGATGCGGAGGTGAGAGGGACAGGGAGAAGAGGGCTCCGATGGGGAGGGTTGCCCGGGAGCTCTCAGACCTTGTTATAATAACTTCCGACAATCCCCGAAAGGAAGAGCCTCAAAGAATAATTGCCGACATTCTTAAAGGAATTTCCTCAAAGGAGGGCGTTCTCGTAGTTCCCGACAGGCGCAGGGCCATAGAGAAAGCCCTCTCCCTTAAAGGGAAAGAAGACGTTGTCGTAATTGCCGGCAAGGGCCACGAAGATTACCAGATAATTGGAGATAGGAAAATCCCCTTTAAAGACCAGCAGGTTGTAAAGGAGTTTTATGAGAGGAGAGGAGATTGCTGAGGTTGTAGGCGGAGAGCTGATAGGTTCCCCCTCTTCGGTCGGCTCTTTTAATTTTGACTCCCGCCAGGTAAAGGAGGGAGACTTCTTTGTTCCCCTCAAGGGAAGGAGGGACGGACACGACTTCGTTGAAGACGCTTTTAAAAAGGGAGCCGTCGGTACTTTTACAGAGAGGGAGCTCTCGCCCCCCGCCGGTAAGTTTGCCGTTAAAGTTGATAGCACCCTTGAGGCCTTCAAGAAAGTAGCCCTCTACAAGCGCTCCCTCTTTTCCGGCACCGTTGTTGCCGTTACCGGGAGCGTCGGCAAGAGTACAACGAAGGAGCTCCTCTTTCACCTCTTCTCCCCCTTTCTCCCCTCCTACAGGAACAGGAAGAGTTTCAATAACGAAATCGGAGTTGCCTATACCCTCTCAAACCTTCCCCTCTCTGCGTCTCTCCTCATTCAGGAGCTCGGTACCAACTCGCCGGGAGAGATTGCTTACCTGAGGGATATGGTTAAGCCCGACGTGGCTGTTATTACCGCCGTTGAAGTTGCCCACACCGAGGGTTTCGGCTCTTTAGAAAAGATTGCTCAGGAGAAGCTCTCCCTTACCAAGGGAGTTAAATTTGCCGTCGTTCCCTATCACCTTCTTCACCTCTCAAAGGCCGAGGAGACCATAACCTTCGGCCGGGAAGGTAGCGTAAGGCTTTCCTCCCTCTCCCTTACCCCCGAGGGAACCGAGTTTACGGTTGAGGCCTTCGGCAAGAAAATCCCCTTTAAAACTCCCGTTCCCGGCTACTCGGTTGTAAACTCTGCCCTTATAGGGGTTGCGGTTGCTCACCTCTTGGGCATTCCCCTCAAAGAGCTCCCTCCCCTCCTTGGGAGTTTCACTCCCCCCGACGGAAGGCTAAAGGTAGAGCGCTACGGCTCAACGGTTCTCATAGACGACTCCTACAACGCCAACCCGGCCTCTTTTAAAAACGCCATTTCTGTCCTCTCCCTCTTTAACGGCGAGAAGGTGGCCGTCGTCGGCCAGATGCTTGAGCTCGGCCCCTACTCTGAGGAAGAGCACAGGAGACTTGCTTCTCTCCTTGAGGAGGCCGGAGTTTCCCTTCTCGTCGCCTACGGAGAGGAAACCTTACACACGGTTAACACCTTTAAGGGTAAAAAGCTCTATTTTTCTGATAGAAGTGAGCTCCTATCTTTCTTTACAGAGCTCCCCCTTGAGGGTAAGGTAATTCTCGTTAAAGGCTCAAGGGGAAACAGACTTGAAGAGGTCTCTCAGATTATCAGGGAGAGGTTAAGAAGTTGAAAGTAGCGGTAGTTTTCGGCGGTCCCTCACCGGAGGCCGGAATTTCAAGGAAAAGCGCCGAGAGCGTTATTAAAGCCCTTAAAGAGTTAGGCCACGAGGTGTTTCCCGTTGAGCTCTCCTCAGAGCTCCCCTTTAAACTGAGGGAAATCTCACCGGATAAAGCATTCCTCGTCCTCCACGGCTCCCCCGGAGAGGACGGAACCGTTCAGGGCCTCCTTGAGATTATGGGAATCCCCTATACCGGCTGCGGCGTAATCCCAAGCGCCGTTTCAATAGACAAGGACTTTACAAAGAGACTTCTCTCCTCCTACGGAGTTCCCGTTCCCGCCGGCATTACGCTCTTTAAGGGCGACCCGGTAGAGCCGGTTGAAGCCCCTTGCGTCGTAAAGCCTGCAAGGGCAGGCTCAAGCGTCGGCATCACTCTGGTTAAGGAGGAAGGTGAGTTTAAAAAGGCGGTAGAGGAGGCCTTCAAGTACGACGATAAAGTTCTCGTTGAGGAGTACCTTGAGGGTAAGGAGCTTACCGTAGCCCTCCTGAACGGCAGGGCTCTTCCTCCGGTTGAAATCCTCCCCGAGGGGGAGCTCTACGATTACTCTGCTAAGTACTCCTCACCCAAAACCCGCTACGTCGTTCCGGCCGAGCTACCCCAACACCTTGAAAGGCGCCTTAAGAGCATAGCCGAAAAGGCCTATAAAGTCCTTGAGTGCAGGGGGGCGGTCAGGGTTGACTTCCGCCTCAACCGGTACGGCTCACCCTTCGTCCTTGAGGTTAACACTATTCCCGGTCTAACCGAGAGGAGTCTCCTTCCAAAGTCTGCCAAAGCTGCCGGAATCTCCTTTAAACAGCTCATTGAGGAGATGTTAAAGAGTTGAAGCGGGTTCTCGTTCCCCTTCTCATCCTTTTAATTGGGGGGGTTATCGTCTATGCGGTTGTTAACGCTCCCGGCCACCTTAAGCAGGTGGAGCTCTTAGTCGTTGAAAAGCACGGCAACTGGAAAGACCAAATTGGCCAGTACGTTGTCTCACTCGTTCAGCCGGGAGAATCTGTCTCCCCTGCTTTAATTGAGGAGCTCTCGGAGAAGCTCTCCTTCCTTCCGTGGGTTGAGAGGGAGGAGATTACCGTTAAGGGCGACAGGCTGACCATAAAAATCTGGGAGACCAAACCCCTTTTCTACCTCTCCTTCAACGGAAGTCCCTACCTGATAGGCGACAACGACTTTGTTCTTGAAAAGAGCCGAAAACCTTCGGGAAATTTGCCGATTTATTACTATAAGGGCAGGAGCTCCCCCTTTACAATGGAAAAAGGCTTTTTAAAACTGAAGAAAACTGTTAAAATGGAAATTAAACTGGTAAACAACAGGATAAAGGAGTTGACTTTACAGGGAGAACCGCCTCAAATAATTTTAAGCGATGCCTTTATAAGCCTCACTTTCAAAAAGGGGAGGGTTATTGTTTACCTGGGGGCGGAAGAGGTCTCCTGGGATAACTTTACCGACTTTCTGTCAAAGGCCGGAAAGTTAAAGCCGGGAGTCTACGATTTCCGATTCTACGACATGCTTACCCGGGGGAGGAAAGAGCGATGATTACTGAGAAGAAAATCCTGACTATAGACTTGGGAACCAGCTCAATAAGAACCGCCCTTACTCTGGTAAAGGGAGATAAGAGGCAGACGACCATTGCAACTACCCCTTCAAGAGGGATAAAGAACGGGAACATAATAAATGTTCCGTCTGCCAAAGATTCCCTGCGCTCTGCCCTAAACAGGCTTAAACTTGAATCAACCTCTGCCCTTCCTTTAGAGGCCTACGTTATAGTTCCCGGAGGCTGTACCTTAGGCTACGAGGTGGAGGCTAAAATCTCCTTCCCCGGGATAAAGACCATAAACTACAACGACGTAAACATGGTAAAGAACAAGGTAAAAGACGAAATCAGAAGGCGGAGGGGCTTAACCCTTAAGAGCGTCTACGAGATAATTCATATCCTCCCTCAGGAGTTCATAGTTGACAACGTTGACGGCATTCAAAACCCGATAGGCCACTCCGGTAGAGAGCTTACGATGAAGGCCTTCGTTATACTGGCCTCCAAGTCTTACCTCAGAACCCTTGACCAACTCTTAAGGGAGGTAGGTTTAAAGCTGAAAGGGGTTGTCCTTCAGACCCTTGCATCCTACTACGCCGTCAAAGACGATAAGACCTACTTTAACAACAACCTCTTTATCTACCTCGGAGCCGGAAATACCGAAGTCCTCTACCTGAGGGAAGATGCTCCCGTCTTCTTTAAGCACGAGCCCTTCGGAGCAGAGGACGTTATAGACTTTTTCATTCAGCAATTGAAGGTAAACAGGAAAGAGGCCGAGAGGCTCTTTAAGGAGTACGGCAGCGCCTATGCCTTTAACGTAAACCCCGAAGAAGTAATTACTATCAACTACGGAACAAAAGCCCTAAAGGTTCAGAAGATAGTTATACCCGCCCTAATCCACTTGCAGCTTAAAAAACTTGTTAAGGACATAAAGAAGGCCCTTGACAACGAAGACCCCTCCTTTATAACTCATCTTAATAGGGTTTACATAACCGGCGGTTTTGCTAAGCTCAAGGACATTACAACTCTCTTTGAAAAGCTCTTTAAGGCTCCCGTAGTCGTGGTTTCCCCTGAAGGCGAGCTTAAAGACCCCGCTCTCTCTCCGATAGAGGGTGTTGTAAACTACGTTCTCTCTTTAAACAGGAGGGAGAGGCTTACCGACATTAAAGAAGACCTTACGAAGGATTACGGTAAAGAGGGATTTTTCTCTGCAATCTGGCGCTTTTTAACCCAGTACATTTAAGGAGGTGCAGATGTTTGACATAGCCGACGACCTCTTTCAGGGGCCGATAATTAAGGTAATCGGAGTAGGCGGAGGAGGAGGAAACGCCGTTTCCCGAATGTATGAAATGGGGATAGAGGGAGTTGAGTTTATAGCCATAAACACCGATGCCCAAGTCCTCTCAAAGCTTCCCGTTCCCGTTAAAGTCCAAATCGGTGAGAAGTTAACAAAGGGGTTGGGAGCAGGAGGAAAGCCAGAAATCGGAGAGCAGGCCGCCCTTGAGGACGAGCCCAAAATCAGGGAGGTCTTAGAGGGCTCGGACATGGTCTTTATAACCGCCGGAATGGGAGGCGGAACTGGTACCGGAGCCGCCCCGATTGTTGCCAAAGTGGCCAAAGACATGGGAATTCTTACAATCGGCGTGGTGACCCGCCCCTTTGACTTTGAGGGTAGGCGCCGTCAGGAGTTTGCAGAGGCGGGAATAAGGAGGCTAAAGGAGTTCGTTGATACCCTCATGGTGATTCCCAATCAGAAGCTCTTAACGATAGCTCCCAAGGACATGAACATCTTGAACGCCTTTAAACTCGCCGACAACGTTCTCTATCAAGCGGTTAAGGGAATAACCGAAGTTATCACTAAACCGGGCCTCATAAACCTTGACTTTGCCGACGTTAAAACCGTTATGCACAGCGGTGGTTATGCTCTTATAGGCATAGGTGAGGCAAGCGGAGAGGATAGGGCCCTTACCGCCGCAAGGAAGGCGATAGACAACCCTCTCCTTGAGAACGTTCAGGTTGAGGGGGCGAGCCGGATACTTGTAAACATAACCGGAGGAAGCGACTTAACCCTTGACGAAGCCTACGCCGCTGCCTCCCTGATTAAGGAGAGGGCAAAGAGGGACGACACCAACTTCTTCTTCGGAGTTACTCTTGACAATAACCTTGAGGGCTCAATAGAAGTAACGGTAATTGCAACCGGGTTTGACGAGAAAGGGAGGCCTCTCTCAACTGGCTTTTCAAGCCTCAGCAGACCTCAAACCTCTGCGGCTCCCTTCCAGACCAACGAGGCCGTTGACGAGCTTGACATTGACATAAGCAAAATCCTTGAGCAGTTAAAGGAAGATTGAGCTAAATAGTCCTCGGCTCCCTCCGAGAATGATATTTGAGTGTGAAGGGGGGAGCCGATGGAGAAAAACCTCCTTAAAGAGCTCCTTGAGCTGGTTGAGTCCTTTAAGAACGAAATCTCTGACGTCTCAAAAAAGCGGGAATATTTCAACTTAGCCAGCAACAAAACGCAAGCGTCGTTAAGGAGGGAGTAGGGAATTTACCGCAGAGACTTTAATTCAAAATTCATAGAATCAGGTTCAGGCTATGTCAGAGATTGTTCTTAACCAGGAGAAAAAGAGCAAAGAAGAGGGAAGCTCTTACCAACTGAGGATGTAAAAATTCTCGTAGTTGACGACATGGCGGCAAACAAAAACGTTGACGAGGCCGATAATAAGCAAACCTCTTTATGGGCTCGGTGCTCCTTTTATCCTAAACTCCCTCCACTCAATAACTTCTCTTATTCTCCTGTAAAAGGGCTTCCCCGCAGGCTTCTTCAATTTAAACCCGTCAAATTCAACTACCGGGCAGACGTCCTCCCTTGCGCTCGTTATAAAGACCTCGTCTGCCGTTAAGAGCTCCTTAACTGTAAACAGCCCTTCAATAACGGGAACTCCCATCTCTTTTGCCGTTTCTATTACGAACCGCCTTCTGGTTCCCTCTAAACACCCGGTCTCCAGAGAGGGGGTAAAGAGAACTCCCTCTTTAACGAAGAAAACGTTGGCGTAGGCACACTCGCTTACAAAACCCTCTGTTGAGTAGGTTAGGGCCTCGTCGTACCTTGATTTTTGAGCCTCTTTAAGGGCAAGTGCCGAAGTTTGGGCCGATATTGATGTTTTGTAAGGTGAAACTGCCGAGAAACACCTCTTAACCCCGTAGGCCGACTTTAGCCTTACCCTCTCCCTCTTTCTGCACTCCCTTGCCGAGAGCTCAAAACTGCCGTCCTCTTTCAGGGTGAGCCGGATAAGGAGCTCCCCTCCTCCCTCTTCCTCCCACTTCCAGATTAGGAGCTCCTCAAGCTCGCCCTCAGAAAAGGGGAGTTTAAACTCTAAGCCGAGAGCTCCCCTCCTTAACCTATCGTAGTGATAGGGGAGGAGGACAGCCCTCCCCCTTTCAACCCTGACTGTTTCAATTAACTCCATTACGGCGCGTCAAATCCGGGTATTCTGGGAACTTTCTTGAGCTTGCTGGCCTTGTAGTACCAACCCCACAGTTTCTTTAGGGTGTGGCCTATGAAGGGAAGGGGAAGCATTATTGAGCGCTTGTCGTCCCTATAGACCAGGGCTCCGCCCATCCAGCAGGGCCCCATGTCCATCAGGCAGAGAATGTGGAGGTGGTGAAGATAACTCTCCCTCTTCTCCAATCCTCTTTCCCTTGCCTCAATATTTCTTGCAACAATTCTTCCCATAACTTCAGCAATGTGCCCTTGCTTGGCCTTCCACTTGGGCCCTTCAAAGGCGGCGCTGTCGCCTATTGCCCAAACCGTTTCCTCGGTTCCCGGAACCGCACAGGAGGGCTCAATCTTCACGAATCCCGCCTCGTTAAGGGGTAAATCCGAGTTCTGAAAGACCGGGTGGCCGTCTGTTGCAGGGATAAACATCGTCAGGTCGCTCTTTAAGAGGGAGCCGTCCTCAAAGACAACCCCTTCTGGCGTAAATTCCTTTATCTTCTTCCCGAAGTGCCTCTTTATCCCCAGTTTATCAAACATTTTATACGCCCTTTCGGCGTTTTTCTCCCCCAGCCTTATTCCGGGCTTTGGCATCGGTGCAAAGAAGTGGAGCTGGAACTTATCCCTTATTCCCCTCTTCTTAAAGTAGCAGTCAAGGTTGAAGACAAACTCAAATGCGGGGCCTCCCCTTACTCCGGTCGGGTCTTTGGGGTTCCCTCCGAACCCCGCAGCGATTACTCCTCCGCCCCTCTCAATCAACTCGTCTATCCTCTTTTTCAGTTCTAAGCTCTCCTCGGGCTTTCCGCATATTGAAAGGAAGTTCTCGCTCCCCTTGTGCTTTACTTTACTTCCCCCGAGGGCTATTACGAGGTAGTCGTACTCCTTTACTCCTCCGCCTTTCAAGTAGACCTTTTTCTCCTTTGTTGATATCCTCTCAACCTCTCCGATTGTCAGCTTAAAGCCGTTAACCTTTGCAACCTCTTCCAGAGGAAGGATTACGTCCTCCCACTTGTACTCGCCGGTGGGTATCCAGATTGAAATTGGGTAGATGTAGAGGTAGTCCCTGTTTGAAATCAGCTCAACGTTAAAACACTTGTGGCACAGGGCAAAGGCCGCCTCAACTCCTCCTATTCCACCCCCTAAAACCAGAACTTTCCTTGCCATTTCTTTCACCTCTCTTATCGTATTTTCAAAATTAAATTATAAGCAGGGAAACTTAACTTAATCTACCCTATCCCTGAGGTGGCCCGAAAGCGCCCGGGTTATCGGGGTTAGGAGCTCCCTTCTATAATCCCCCTTTACCTCCTCAAAGGGTTTTTTCGTTAACCTTATTAACTCTCTGCTGAGCTCCCTGCTCCACTTGTAATCCCCCTCCTCCCTACACCTGCTGCAGACCGCCCCGCCCCTCTTTACCGAAAAGGCGACAACCTTTCTCCTGCCGCAGGAGACGCACCTCCTTACCTCCGGAAACAGCCCCTCAATAAAGAGAAGTTTTGATAAAAACATCGGGTAGGCCAGCTCAAACTCCTCCTTGATTTTCAAATAGCTCTCTACGAGGCCGAAGAGCTTCTTGCTTCCCGGGAGCTCCATCTTCAGTAGCGGTTTTACGAGCCTTGCCCTGTATAGGAGCTCTGCCTGATTTGCCGGAAAGTTCTCCTCTATCAGCTTTGCCTCTTTTACCTCAAACCTATCTCCCTTTTGAACGAGCTTAAAGCGGGTTATTGAAAAGGGCTCGTACTTTACCGGGAACTCCCCCCTCCTTACCTTCACTATTACCCCGACCCGTCCCAGGAGCTCCGTATAGAGGGAGAGGGCCCTTAAACCCTCCCCGAGCCTCTGTGCCTTCAGAACTATTCCTCTCGTCTCCATTTAGACGTTAAACCTGAAGTAGATTACGTCTCCGTCCTGAACCTCGTAATCTTTACCTTCTAACCTCATCAGCCCCTTCTCTTTACAGGCCTGAATGGAGCCTTCCCTTATTAAGTCCTCGTACCTTATAACCTCGGCCCTGATAAAGCCCCTTTCAATGTCGGAGTGGATTTTCCCGGCCGCCTGAGGGGCTTTAGTTCCCTTTTTAACGGTCCAGGCCTTTACCTCCTGCTCCCCCGCCGTGAAGAAGGTAATCAGGTCAAGGAGTTTATACCCCTCCCTGATTACGGCGTTGAGCCCCGGCTCCTCCATTCCGAGCTCCTTTAAAAACTCCTCCTTTTCCTCTTTGCTCAGCTCCGCAAGCTCTGCCTCAATCTTTGCACAGATTTTTACTACCGGAGCTCCCTCTTTTGCCGCAAACTCCCTAACCGCCTTAACGTACTCGTTATCCTCAAAAAGTCCCTCTTCGTCAACGTTTGCCACGTACATAACAGGCTTTGCAGTTAAGAGGGCAAGCTCTTTAACTACCCTCTGCCCCTCCTCTCCGAGCTCCTGCAGGTAGGGCCTTATTCTCTCTCCCCTTTCCAAAATCTCTTTAATCTTTTCAAGGGCCGCGAGCTCCGCCCTTGCCTTTTTATCCCCTCCTTTAGCAACCTTCTTAACCTTCTCTATCCTCCTCTCAACGCTCTCTAAATCCTTTAAGACCAGCTCGTAGTTAATCGTTTCAATGTCCCTAATCGGGTCAACGCTTCCGTCAACGTGAACGACGTTTTCGTCCCTAAAGCACCTTACCACGTGGGCAATTGCGTCAACGCTCCTTATGTTTGCAAGGAATTGGTTTCCGAGCCCTTCCCCCTTACTTGCACCCTTAACGAGTCCGGCAATGTCAACGAACTCAATCGTCGTGGGGGTTATCTTCCTCGGCTTTACGACCTGGGCAATTTTGTAGAGCCTCTCGTCGGGAACCTCAACTATCCCTACGTTTGGCTCAATCGTACAGAAGGGGTAGTTTGCCGCCTCTGCCTTTGCCGTGTTTGTTAGGGCGTTAAAGAGTGTTGACTTTCCCACGTTCGGAAGGCCTACTATTCCGCAGTTAAATCCCATCTTCCTTACCCCTTTGTAAAATAGTTTTTTCTGTGAGAAATTTAAGCCGGAGGCGTTTAATGGGAAGGCACTTTCTCCTCTTCATGGTTGCAGGAGTTGTCCTCGGCTTCGTTTTGGGAGCTCTCTTCCCCTCCTTCTCCCTCTCCTTTGCCGTTGTGGGGGAGTTCTTCCTCAAAGCTTTAAAGATGGTGGTCCTCCCCCTCATTGTCGTCTCAATTGCCGGGGCAATCCTAAACATGGAGAGTATTGAGAGGTTTAAGAGGATAGGCCTCAGAGCTCTCCTCTACTACACAACAACCACTGCTCTGGCCGTTTTAACAGGCCTGCTGGTAGTCGTTCTCTTTAAGCCGGGGATTGGAGTCTCCCTTTCGGGCGGTGAGGTGAAGGTTAAAGAGGTTGCCTTCAGTTTTAAGGAGCTCTTACTCTCTTTAATCCCCGAGAACTTCTTTAAAGCCCTTGTTAACTTTAACGTACTTGCTGTAATCGTTGCGACAATACTCTTTTCCCTCGCCGTTCTCTCTGTTGAGTGGAGGAGGGAGCTCCTACTTAAGCAGGTAATAGCCGAGCTTGACGCCTCTCTAATGAAACTTACCTCCTGGATTATTAAAACCGCCCCCGTAGGGGTCTGCTCCCTCATAGCCGGTAAAATTGCCTCCCTTGGCGGGGCTTCGGCCCTGAAGCCGATTCTCTACTCCCTGAGCAAGTACGTTTTAACGGTTCTGACCGGCCTCTCAATTCACGCCCTTATTACCCTTCCCCTCCTCTACCTCCTCTTTACCCGCAAAAACCCCTACTCCCTGATTGCCAAAGTCAGGGATGCCCTCATAACCGCCTTTGCAACCGCATCCTCCTCTGCGACCCTTCCCATAACTATTACCGTCGCGACCGACGCCGGCATCAAAAGGCAGGTTGCCCAGTTTACCCTTCCCCTCGGAGCTACCGTTAACATGGACGGAACCGCCCTATATGAGGCCGTTGCCGCCGTTTTCCTTGCACAGGCTTACGGGATAGAGCTCTCCCTTCCTCAGTACCTCGTAATCTTCCTAACCGCTACCCTGGCCGCAATAGGCGCCGCCGGGATACCTGAAGCCGGCCTTATTACGATGGTCTTAGTCCTTGAGTCTGTCGGAATTCCCGTAGAGGGTATCGGGATAATCTTGGCCGTTGACTGGTTCCTTGACAGGTGCCGAACCGCAATCAACGTCCTTGGTGATATAATCGGGGCGGCAATAATTTCGGCCTCTCTGGAGGAAGAAGAGAAATGATAGGTTTCCTCCTTGACCTTGAAGGAACCCTCGTTAAAGACAAGAGCTACACCCCTTTTGAAGAAGCCCTTGAGTTTACGAAGGAGCTGGATAGACGCAACATTCCCTGGATTGTTGCAACAAACAACTCTACCGAAAAACCGCCTCAGCTTATTGAGATTTTGAGGGAGAAGGGCTTTAACGTAAACGAGAGAAAACTCCTCTCACCATCACTCCTGGCCCGGGACTTTTTAAAGAGGGAGGGAGTCAACTCCCTCTACTTTATGGGAACTGACAGAGTTAAGGAGTTCTTTAAAGAGGAGGGGTTTGAAGTCAGGGACGACCACAACGTTGAGGCGGTTGTTGTCGGCAGGGATAGGGAAATAAACTACTCCAAGCTCAAAACCGTAACTTCGGCCCTCGTCTTAAACGATGCAAAGCTCTTCTCCTTCCACATGAACCGCTTAATTCTTGACCCCGACGGTTTAGTGGGCCCCAGCGTTGGAGCGATTGCAACTGCCCTCTCCTACGCCGCCAACAAGCCCGTCGTCTCCTTCGGTAAGCCCTCTAAGGAGTACTTTGAGAGGGCCTTTGAGCTCCTCGGAATTAAAGAGCCCGATAAAATCTACATGGTCAGCGACGACCCCTTTACCGACCTTGCAGAAGGTAAAAAAGTTGCCGGCTTTAAGACGGTTTTCGTTTTAAGCGGGAAGTACAAAGACACCAAAGTTTTAGACTCTATTGAGCCGACACTTCGGCCAGACTACGTATTCCCCGACATCTCAGGGTGCTTTAAACTTTTAGAGGGCGGCCTTGGGTAGCTTAACCGGGAAGATTAAGAACTACCTTGAGCTTATAAAGGTTGAGCACACCGTCTTTGCCCTCCCCTTTGCCCTTACTTCCGCCCTGATTGCCGCCGGCGGTTTTCCTTCCCTCTACCAGCTTTTCTGGATTACCGTTGCCCTCTTCGGGGCGCGAACCGCCGCAATGAGCCTCAACCGACTGATAGATGCCGAGATTGACGCAAAGAACCCCAGAACGGCAAACCGCCACATTCCGATGGGAGTTGTTAAAAAAAGCGAGGCCCTTTTGCTTGCCCTAATCGGTTTCTTGGTTATGGTCTATGCCGCCTACAAGCTCAACCCCCTTGCCTTTAAACTCTCGCCGATTGCAATTTTCGTCTTAACCCTCTACTCGTTCACCAAGCGCTTTACGGCCCTGTGTCACATCGTTTTAGGTATTGCGATAGCCCTTGCCCCCCTCGGCGCCTGGGTTGCCGTTAAAGGAACCGTAGATTTACCCGCCTTAATCCTTTCCGGCTCGGTTGCCTTCTGGGTTGCAGGCTTTGACATCATCTACGCCCTTCAAGACGTTGAGTTTGACAGGAAAATGGGGCTTTTCTCAATACCGGCCCGGCTCGGAGTTGAGAGAGCTCTACTCCTGTCTCGCCTCTTCCACCTCTTAACCTTGGTTGGCCTAATTGCCGTCGGGATAATGGAGGGGTTGGGATTTTTCTACTACCTCGGCCTTGCAATTTCGGCTTTCCTTATGGTTAAGGAGCACAGGATTGTTGCTGAGGAGAGGGAGAAGATAGCCTTTGCCTTTTTTAACCTCAACGGCTACATCTCACTAACCGTCTTCTTCTTTACCATTCTTGACTACCTGAGGAGGGGGCTTTGGAGTTCCTGAAGTACTTAATTTCCCTTCTTGTAATCGTTGACCCCCTCTTTGCAGCCGTAATCGTTGCCGGCCTTACGACTTCGGTTTCAGAGGTTAAGCGCGTAGCCAGAAGGGCCTCTGTTACCGTTTTTATTGCCTCCTTTATTACCCTCTTCTTCGGCGAGGCCTTCCTGAAGGCAATAGGGGTAAGCATTTTTAGTATTAAAATCTTCGGCGGTCTAATTCTCCTCCACATGGCCTTCCAGATGCTTCAGGCCCACCAGCCCAAGACCAAACACACCGAGCGGGAGCAGGAGGCCGTCTACGAGAAGGAGGATATCTCCGTTATCCCTTTGGGGATTCCCATTCTCTTCGGCCCGGGAACCTTTACCACCCTCTTAATCTTCAGAGAGGAGGCACGGGGAGTATTCTCTTTCTTGGAGCTCTCCCTTGCAGTTCTCCTCCTTACGGTTATTATCTACTTTACGATTTTAAACTCGGTTTACCTCTCTAAGAGGCTGGGAGCGACCGGAGTGGGGGTTATGACGAGGGTTTTCGGCCTCTTTACCGGAGCTCTCGGCTCCCAGTTCGTCGTTGACGGAATAAAACACCTTTGGGTGGGAGGACAATGAAGGCCTGTATTCAGAGGGTAATTTCGGGAAAAGTTGTCGTTAACGGAGAGGTCGTAGGCGAAATCGGAAGGGGAATAGTGGCCCTTGTCGGTTTTGAGAAGGGGGACTTAACAAGCTACGTTGATAAGATGGCCAGGAAAATAGTTAACCTCAGGATATTTGAGGACGATTCTGGAAAGATGAACCTCTCGCTGAAAGACATCGGCGGGGAGCTCCTTCTCGTTCCCAACTTCACCCTTGCCGCCGACTGCCGAAAGGGACGCCGCCCCAGCTTCCAGTCCTCCGAGGAGCCCTCAAGGGCAGAGGATATGTTCGGCAGGCTCGTTGAGGCCTGCAAGGAAGAGGGCGTTCCGGTCAAGACGGGGATTTTCGGCGCCGACATGAAGGTTCACCTTATAAACGACGGCCCGGTAACCTTCGTTCTTACAAACAGGGAGCTCTAATTATGAAGGAGAAAATCGCCCTCTCAACCATTCAGTCAAACCTTGAAAACCTTGCCGGCAAATACGCCCCCTGGATAAAGGTTGAGTACGCCCTTGCTCTCTTTTTCCTCCTCCTTGCCTTCCTCTCCCTCTGGAGCAGGAGGCTAATCAGGAAGTTCCTCCTAAAGCTCTTCCTTCGGGATAAGAGGCTTACAAAAGCTGAGAAAATCCTCGTAAGCCTCTCAAGCTGGCTCTCCTACTTCCTCTTCCTCCTCTTTATTAACCTATCAATTCTCCAGCTGAAAATCCCGTCAGAGCCCCTTAAAATCCTCAACACCGCCTTCTTTGTCCTCTACGTCCTAATCCTTACCTTCGTTGCCGTAAGGCTTGTTGAGATTTTTCTTGAAAAGCTCTCACAGGGGGTTAAAAAGAAAGTCTCCCCCACAGAGGCTCCCCTCGTAGATACTTACTACTCAATGATTTCAAAAATCGTTAACGTCTTTATAGTCTTCGTTGCCCTTATAGCCGTCCTTGACAGGCTCGGCTTTAACGTTACTTCTTTAGTTACCTCCCTTGGCGTGGGCTCTTTGGCCGTAGGCCTTGCGGCTAAGGACACAATCAGGAACTTTATCTCCGGAATTCTCCTTGTAACCGACCGTCAGTTCAGAATCGGTGACAGGGTCTACATTAAGGACATTGATGTTGAGGGCTACGTTTACGACATCGGCCTTAGGACTACCAGAATTTTGACAATTACCGGGAATAACCTGATAACCATTCCCAACTCTAAACTAACAGAGGGAATTATTGAGAACTCCCTCTACCCTGACCCCAAAGTTAAAGACTCTGTTGAGGTAGGCGTTGCCTACGGAACCGACACAGAGAAAGTTAAGAACCTTCTCCTTGAGGCCGTTCGCGGCGTTCCGGGAGTTCTGAAGGAGCCGCCTCCGTCAGTTTACTTCACCCGGTTCGGCGACAGCGCCCTGATTTTCAAGCTGATTTACTACGTTGAGAAGAAGGATAAGGCCTTCGGCGCAAAGTCCATAATTAACGAGAGGATTAAGAGCCTCTTTGAGGAGAACGGAATAGAAATTCCCTTTCCTCAGCACGACGTCTGGTTTAAAAACCCTTTAAGAGTTGAGGGTGGAGAGGGAAAAGCTCTTTAGCGTTAAGATGAGGAGCTCTGCCGCAGGCGAGCACATCTCCGGCGCCGAGACAATCGTTCCCGAGTCGGAAGTTGAGAAAACGGTTCTCTCTTTCCTTAACCGTGCAAGGAACCACAGCCGGGGGAGTCCCGACTTTATAAACATAAAGGTTGAGGAGATTAAAGAGGAGCCGCTGAGAGCTCCCCTCCTCCCTGTCTTCCACCTTGAAGGTGCCCCCCCGGAGCTCCTGAAACTCCTCTTTCCCCTTGCCGGAATTCCCCTTGAGCTGGGGCTAAAGACCTACGAGCTCCTCCTTTCCGGCCCGGCCCCCGGCGGGAGAGTAATGAGGGGTGCAATGGTTGTTGAAGTCCCGACGGGAAGGCGCCTTGAGCCGGATAAAGAGAGGGGAATAAGGGCTTCAACCCTTGGAATCACCGATAGTGCCCAGAGGGAGCTGAAGGAGAAGGCCGGGAAGTTCTACACAGAAAATCTTAAAGATGCCCTTATTTTGACGACCAAAATCAACCTCTTTCCCGGCGTTCTGGCCGAACTGTGCATCTCCGACGACCCCGAGTATACCACCGGCTACATCTCAATATCGGGGCTCGGTTACTTCAGGCTCTTTAACGTTAAACCGCCGGGACACCCGAAAGGCGGCAGGGCAATTTTCGTTAAGAGAGGAATTTCTATTCCTGATTTAGTCTCTTTCCTTCAGAAAAAACCCTTTCTTGCTACTTCTTTTCCGGCCTACCGCTTTGGCCTTCCAGAAACTTTCCGCTCTTAACGGCTCCTTCAACCGAGGCCCCGCTCTCAATAGAAAGTTCCTTTACCGTTAAATTGCCTTTAACCTTTGCAGAGCTCTTTATCTCCACCTCGGTTGCCTCAACGTCTCCCTCAACGCTTCCCATGAGGATAACTCTTTTTGCTTTGACGTTTCCCTTTATTTTTGAGCTCTCTCCGAAAATTATAAAGTCTCCGCTGACGTCCCCCAAAACCTCTCCGTCAATCCTTACCTTCCCTGTTGCGAAAATATTTCCCTCAATTTTCAGCTCACTTGAGAGAATGCTCTTAATCTCTCCGTTTTCAACTTTATTTTTTTTCTTTATCAAGGCTC
This sequence comes from Desulfurobacteriaceae bacterium, assembly GCA_027068415.1. Lineage (GTDB taxonomy): Bacteria > Aquificota > Aquificia > Desulfurobacteriales > Desulfurobacteriaceae > Thermovibrio. Next base: position 26,388 of record JAMOTD010000021.1, read on the forward strand.
ACCTCTAAGAAAGGTTCGGGGTTTACTATCTTTCCTTTGTACTTGATTGCGTAGTGGAGGTGGGGGCCGGTGCTCCTTCCAGTACTTCCCATTATTCCTATAATCATTCCCCTCTCAACTTTCTGTCCCCTGTGGACTACAACCTTTGCAAGGTGGCCGTAGAAAGTCTTAAAGCCGTTTCCGTGCTCTATCTCAACGCACCTTCCCAGCAGTCCGCACCAGCCTGCCTTTATTACCTTTCCCTCTGCGGTGGCCCTTACTGGGGTTCCCCACCTGTTGGCTATGTCAATCCCGAGGTGAAACTCAAGAGCTCCGGTAATCGGGTTCCTCCTTAAACCGAAGTCTGACGTAATCCTGCCGGTTGTCGGATACCCTACGGGAGTGCTTTTAAGGTTCTCTATGAGTGAGTCCACTCCCGGAATGAGCTCCTTCAGGTCAATTTCCGGGTCGGTTAAGACCTTCTCAACCGGAACTGCAGTTCCGCCTTTGCCGGAGCTCTCAACTTTTATTCCTACCCGCTTCATTATTGAGTTAATCGTCTCTATCCTCTTTGCCAGCTCCTCTACCGTCTCTTTCTTTTCTCTCTCAAGCTCTGCAACCTGCTTTTTTAACCTGCTGTTCTGACTGCTGAGCTCTTTTAACTCCTCTTCTAAGAGCTCAAGCCTCTTAATTAGCTCCTTTTTTTCTTCCTCTCTCTTGAAGTGCTCTTTTAAAGAGATTCCCGAAAAGACTGCAAGGAGTATAAATGTCCCGAGGAAGAGTGTTAATACTATAGCAAGGAGCTTCTTTGAGACCGTAAACCCTGAGTAGTTTCCCAACTCGTCCTTAATTACTATAACCTGAAGTCTATCCCTTTTCATCAGAGAAGTTTTACCTCTATTTGCCTATACAAAATCGGGAAAAAATTATATCATACATATCTTCAGTAGTTACTTTTCCTACAATCATTCCCAACTTCTCAAGGGCTTCGTCAATGTCCATTGAGAGGAACTCCGGAGACTCAAATCCCTCATCTAAACTTTTAATTGCCCTTTCTACTGCCCTTTTTGCCTCCTCAAGGAGCTCCCTGTGCCTCTCGCTCGTTATCACATCCTCCTCTCCCCCTAAAACGGCCTCCGGCTCTAAGAGAACAAGCCTTACAATCTCGTCGGCAAGCTCCTCTATTCCCTCCCCGCTCTTTGCGCTTATCTCAACACACCTGCTCCACTCCCTTAAATCCCTGCACCTTACCTTCAATCCTGCATCCTTCTTGTTGATTACCACTATCACGTTGTCCTTTCCCGATAGGAGCTCCCCTATCTTCCTGTCCTCCTCTGTAAACCCCGCCGAGCCGTCTATCACAAAGAGAATTACGTCGGCCTCCTTTAACTTCTCAATACTTCTCTCAATCCCGATTTTCTCAACCTTCTCCGCCGTCTCCCTTATTCCGGCCGTATCTATCAACCTTACTGGAATTCCCTTAACAGTAATACTCTCCTCTATAACGTCTCTCGTCGTGCCGGGAATTTCGGTGACTATCGCCCTCTCCTCCTTTAAGAGAGCATTTAGAAGAGAAGACTTTCCTACATTAGGCCTTCCCACTATTGCAACCTTTATCCCCTCCCTTATTAACCTTCCCTCTCTGTAGCTTCTGAGTAGCCTCTCAATCTCCTCTTTTACCTCAATCAACCTCTCCTTAACCTTTCCCTTTTCAAGGAGCTCAACCTCCTCATCTGGAAAGTCAACAGCCGCCTCTATGTAAGCCTTTGTCTCAAGGAGCTTATCCCTTATCTCCTCTATCCTCTTTGAGAGGGAGCCCTCAAGCTGCCTCAGGGCAACTTTTGCCTCAACCTCGCTCTTAGCCTCTATCAGCTGGTTGATTGCCTCTGCCTGAACTAAATCAATCTTTCCGTTTATAAAGGCCCTCATCGTAAACTCCCCCGGCTCTGCAAGCCGGGCTCCCCTCTTTAGAACCTCCCTCAGAATCTTCCTTACTACTACTATACCGCCGTGGCTGTGGATTTCTACTACGTCCTCTCCGGTGAAGCTCTTGGGAGCCTTCATGTAAACTACTAAAACCTCGTCTATCGGCTCTCCGAACTCGTCAACAACAAGCCCGTAGTAGAGTCTCCTCTCCTCAAACTCCTCCCTCTTCTGCCCCTTTTTTGTCCTGAAGAGCTCTCTCAGTATCCTTAAAGCTTCCTTTCCTGAAATCCTCACTATTCCGATTGCTCCCTTCCCCACCGGCGTCCCTATTGCCGCTATCGTGTCTTCACACAGGTAATCCCTCATTCTGCCCTCCAGTTTGCTGTTATACTTAAAAAATAAAAACTTGGCGAGGGTTTTATGTGCGGAATTGTCGGCTACGTCGGTAGGGACAACGCAAAAAATGTGATAATTAATGGTTTAAAAAGGCTTGAGTACAGAGGTTACGACTCAGCCGGCCTTGCCCTGATTGTTAACGACGAGATTAAGGTTTTTAAGAGGGTCGGGAAAATCAGGGAGTTTGAGATAGAGCTTAACAGGCTAAACATTTATTCCAACATAGGCATCGGCCACACCCGTTGGGCAACCCACGGAAGGCCCACTCTTGAGAACGCCCACCCTCACCTCTCCTGCGACGGCAAAATCGCCGTAGTCCACAACGGAATAGTGGAGAACTATGCCCCCTTAAAGGAGGAACTCCTATCAAAAGGCCACACTTTCACCTCCCAGACCGACACTGAGGTTATAGTCCACCTGATTGAAGAGGAGCTTAAAACTTCTAAAGGCTTCTTTGAGGCCTTCCTTAAAACCGTTAACAGGCTAAAGGGCTCCTTTGCAATCTGTGCAATTACAACTGCCGAGCCTGATAAACTCTTCTGCGCCCGTAAAGACAGCCCTCTCGTTGTTGGTCTCGGTGATGATGAGAGCTTCGTTGCCTCTGACGTCCCGGCCTTCCTTCCCTACACAAACAGGGCGGTCTTCCTTGAGGACGGAGAAGTTGCCGTTGTTGATAGGAAGGGGGCTCTCTTTTACGACTTTAGCAGAGCTCCCGTCAAAAAAGAGGTCATGAAAATCCCCTGGAGCCTTGCTCAGGCCGAGAAGGGGGGCTACAAACACTTTATGATTAAGGAGATTTACGAGCAGCCCCGGGCCGTTGCAGACACAATCAGCGGTAATACCGCCTGGTTTAAGGGTGAAATTCCCCTTGAGGGTATTGAGCCCTCCTCCTTTGACAGGGTTCAGATAGTTGCCTGCGGAACCTCCTACCACGCCGGCCTTATCGCTAAGTTCTTCCTTGAGAACTTTGCAAAAATCCCCGCAGAGGTTGACTACGCCTCGGAGTACCGCTACCGCAACCCCGTTGTAAACGATAGAACCCTTGTAATTGCGATTACTCAGTCGGGGGAGACGGCCGACACCTTAGCCGCAATGAGGCTCGCCAAGAGCAAGGGAGCAAAACTCCTTGCAGTCTGCAACGTAATCGGCTCAACAGCAACCCGAGAGGCCGATTGCGTCATCTACACCTACGCCGGCCCCGAAATCAGCGTTGCCTCAACAAAGGCCTTTACGACCCAGCTTACCGCCCTTTACCTTTTCTCCCTCTGGCTCGCCCGCGAAAGGGGAGCTCTCGGCACTGAAGAGGTTGAGGAGCTCTACTCCCACCTCCTTGAAATTCCCTCAAAAATTGAGGCCTTTTTAAACCGGGAAAGGCAGGATGAAACCGTAAAGAGGATAGCCCTTGAGTTCTACAAGTCATCCGATGCTTTATACCTCGGTAGGCACGTAAACTACCCCATAGCACTTGAAGGAGCCCTGAAGCTGAAAGAGATTTCTTACATACACGCAGAGGGCTACCCTGCCGGAGAGATGAAACACGGCCCCATAGCCCTTATAGACGAGAAGATGCCGGTGATTGTTGTTGCAACGAAGGGGAGCATTTACGAGAAGATTGTCTCAAACATGGAGGAGGTTAAGGCGAGGAAGGGGAAGGTTATCGCCCTCTTAAACCCCGGCTCGCCTGAGGCCGAGAAGATTGCAGACTACAAGATAGAGGTTCCGCAGGTTGAGGAGTTCCTCTCCCCTATTGTTAGCGTCATTCCCTTACAGCTTTTTGCCTACTACATTGCCGACTTCCTCGGCTACGACGTTGACCAGCCCAGAAACCTCGCAAAGAGTGTGACGGTGGAGTAGAAAATGGGTAAAACCGCAACCCTTTTAATCTCCTGTCCCGACACGAAAGGAATTGTTGCAGAGATTACCGGCTTTATAGCCGGAAACGGCGGAAACATAATCCACGCCGACCAGCACATAGACTTTCAGAAGAAAACCTTCTTTATGAGGATTGAGTGGGAGCTCCAGGGCTTCAAAATCCCCGATTCGGAAATAGGGAGAGCTTTTTCCCCTATAGCCGAGAAGTTTAAAATGGACTGGGAGCTCCACTTCAGCGACGAGGTAAAGAGGGTTGCAATCTTCGTCTCAAAACACGACCACTGTCTCTACGAGCTCCTCTACCGCTTCAAGGCCGGCGACTTTCCCGGAGGGGAGCTCGCTCTCGTAATCAGCAACCACCTTGACCACAAAGGTCTCGTTGAGAGCTTCGGAATTCCCTTCTACCACTTTCCCATTACGAAAGAGACTAAAAGGGAGGTTGAGGAAAAGGAGGTAGAGCTCCTTCAGAGAGAGGAAGTAGACCTAATTGTCCTTGCCCGCTACATGCAGATTTTGAGCGACTGGTTCGTAAATCAGTACAGGAACAGGATAATCAACATTCACCACTCCTTCCTTCCGGCCTTTGTGGGGGCAAAGCCCTACCACAGGGCCTACGAGAGGGGAGTAAAGATTATAGGTGCAACAAGCCACTACGTTACAGAGGAGCTTGACCAGGGTCCCATAATTGAGCAGGACGTTGTGAGGGTCAGCCACAGAGACAGTGTTGAGGATATGATTAAAAAAGGCAGAGACCTTGAAAAGCTCGTCCTTGCCCGTGCTGTAAAGTGGCACCTTGAGAACAAAATCCTCGTTTACGACAACAAGACCGTTATCTTTGACTGATTGCCCTCTTTAGCCCGTCTATTATCGGCTTAACTTTGCCGTACTTTGTCTTCAGGCTGGCCCTGTTTACTATCAACCTTGCCGTTGAGTGGAGAATAACGTCAACTTCCCTTAAACCGTTTTCCCTCAGAGTTGTTCCTGTCTGAACCAGGTCAACAATTCTATCCGAAAGTCCCACAAGCGGCGCAAGCTCAACCGAGCCGTAGAGTGTAATTATCTCGGGGTGAATTCCCTTGCTCCTGAAGTACCTGTCAGTTATCCTCGGGTACTTTGTTGCAACCCTTATAAACGACAGCTTCTCAAGGTCGTAAGGCTCATCTATACCAACCGGCTCTGCAACGCTGAGCCTGCACTTACCGAACCCTAAATCAAGGGGCTCGTAGAGCTCAAATCCCTTCTCCTCAATTACGTCCTTTCCCGCTATCCCCAAGTCTGCCGCCCCGTAAAAGACGT
>JAMOTD010000022.1 GCA_027068415.1 Desulfurobacteriaceae bacterium
CTTTAAATCTCACTTGTTCAAATAAAACCAAAACTCGGTGCATATTCAGAAGTCAAAGAGCTACCTATGTTTGCTAAGTATAGCAAATTACGGATAAAGATAGTAAAGTGCAGTGAACCTTGATTAAGGTTATGATAAAGTTCTAATAAAGATGGGTGAAACGCAAGCAGGATAAAGGATTAAAGCGTGCCGGAATAAAAAGGAGGTTCGCTGCAGGTTATAGGAAGTTATCGGGAGCTCCTTTCCCCTCTCCTAATACTTTCTTCTCTACAGCCTTTGGAAGCTTTACTTTATAAATGTAGATAGAGTCATCACCCTCTATTATCTCAAGGAGCTCCCTTTCTAAAGCGGCCAAGTTTGAAAGGGTTATCTCCCCTTCAAAAACCGAGTTTTGAACCCAGTTGAGGTACCTTCTCAGGAGCTTACGAACCCTGTCTATTCTGCCAACTTCAACGTCGTAAGTAACTATTACAAACATTTACCACCATGCCTTAAGAGGTTTATAGAACTCCTCACCCAAAATGTGCTTAACAAGTTTGTAGCACTCAAGCCTTATTAAGTGCCTATACGAGACTTTCCTCTTCAGCGCTCGGTGTTTAACCGTAGTTTCCAGCTTCTCCTGATAGTGTTTAAGGAACTTCTTCCTACCGCTTTCAGAAAGAAGGGCGTAGTTGAGTCCTTTATCAAAGTCCCTCTCGCTCAGCACTTTCCTGTTGATTAGGGAGAGGATTACAGAATCAACAACTAAAGGTTTAAAAATCTCGGCTAAATCTAAGGAGAGGGAATACCTGCCGGTTAAAGGCTCGTGAAGGAAGCTGATTGAAGGGTCAAGGTGGGTCTGGTAAATCTCCGCTAAAACCGTTGAGTACATTAAGGAGTTGCCGAAAGAGATTAAGGCATTAACGGGGTTCTTAGGAGGCCTCTTTTCCCTCTTTTTAAACTCAAATCCCTTTAAGAGGTTTCCCAAGTGGCGGTAGTAAATCTCCCTTATCCTTCCCTCTATCTGCATAAGTTGGGGAATTGTGGAAGCCGAGTAGATTTTTGAACGGAGTTTTCTAATTTCGGTATCTTCAACTCCTCTCTTTCTCAAATTCCTATCTATGTGGAAAGAAGCACCGTCAACGAAAGAGGCCGCCAGGTTAAGGCGAGAGGTGGGCTCAAGGTAGTGCTTTGCCTGTCTTACCGTTAAGTACCCAGAGACTTTCGTCCTGCGGGGAAAGTAGGAACCGCTGTAAAAGCCGTAGTAATTAAAGGTATGAAGAATTATCCCCTTCTGGGAGAGGAAGTTTAAAAGCCTTGAGTTAACTTCAACCTCTCCGAAAAGGAGAATTTCTTTTAAGGAGTCTGCAGGAAGGAAACGCTTATTCCCCTCTTTATCTTCAAAGTAGAGGGTGTTGTCTCTCCTTTTTAACTTTCCGCTTGAGAAGATGAAGGCTCTCTCCAAAACTCACTCCACAAAACAGAGTTCGTAGTAAGAGCACCTTTTACAGTAGGGTAGTTTTTGGGGCGGCGGGGGAGTAGGGAGCTCCTCAATTTCCTTTATCTCCCTTAAAACTTTTAAGAGCTCCCTCTCGGCCTCAGGAGTAAGCTCAACCTCCTCCCTCTTTCTCTGCCTCGGGTAGTTAATTACTCCCCTCCTCTCAATTCCCAACTGCTTCAAGTAGAAGAGGTAGTAAAGGAGCTGCCACCTTGCCGCTTCGCTTAACCTGTCTGAATACTTAACCTCCCCGACCTCCTCAGAACCGATTAAGTCTACGGCTATAAGGTTATCTATCAAAACCCCTTTCTTTGAATACCTTTTATAGGAGTACTGATGAAGTAGTTTCCCCAGGGAAACCCTCTCGGAGCTCCCCTCAAGACCAATTCCCCTACTAAAGAGCCAAAGCTTCCTCTTGCAGACGAAGTAGTAGTTAACCTTCGTTCCGCTCGTTTTCAGCTCCTCAAATAAACTCTCCTCCAACCTCTCCATCTTCAGGGAAAGCCCCCAGCTCTTTATCGTATTTAACTCCTTTAGCTACAATCACTCCGCCGTATAGGGAGAAAAATGATTTGAACTGATAAGAGTAGAGGTTGACCGTATATCCTCTTAATTCTGCCTGAACCTTTAACCTCTCCTCAAAGGGAAGGCTACGGCTTTTTAAGGAGTCAACAAGGGACAAAATCTCCTCTTCTTTTTCTTTAAAAAGACTTTCTGGAATAACGGGCACGGTTGTAACGTCCCTAAAGTACCTTTGGGCCTGAGAACGGCTTTCGGCCTGAAGGCCGACCTCAAGAAGGGAAAGGTTATCCTCAAACTCCATCAAAAAGCCCGAAGCTTTAGTCTCTAAATTCTCCCTTGTGTAAAGCTCCCCTACCAGTTCCCTTTTCATCAGCTCACTTACAAGTTGTCCGTCCCACTTCTCAACGCCGCTTAAGGCAAGCTCAACGAGTGTCCTTGAGTAAACCTTACTGTTTCTATCCGAATTTTCACGCATGATAAAGACGTTAGTAAACTCGGGGGAAATTACTTTTCCCCTTCTATTGACCCTTCCCATTCTCTGAACGAGTGCATCAAGGGGAGCTATTTCAGTTATTAGGATGTCAAAGTCAACGTCAAGGGAAGCTTCGGCAACTTGGGTGGTAATCCAGACCACGGGTAGTTCTTCCCGCCTCTCTTTCTCTACTCGGGCTTCAAGTTCCTTTCTGTCGGCCTGAATAAACCGAGAGTGGAGGAGCCTAACCGAAAGCCCTTCCTTTTTAAGCCTTTTATAGAGCTCCACAGCCCTTTTAACCGTATTAACGACAATTAAAACGCTTTTACACTCCCTTTTTGCATCTAAAAGGAGCTGAAGATTAAACTCCTCAATAAGCTCAACCCTGTGTTTTACAGGAGAAACCCCGTAGAGCTCCTCCGTATCAACCTCTCTAAAGTCCATAGCTCTCAGCCTATCCTTAACAAAAGGATAGAGGGTAGCACTCATAACGCAGAATTTCCCTCCGAGCTCCTTAACCTCTTCAACGGCTTTAACTATCGCAGCAAGAGTTTTGGGAGTGTATCCCTGAGGCTCGTCTATAATCGTCTTTGAATAGGAAAGGGTAGCGTAAACTTTCTCAAAGCCGGGGTATTTAAAGACTGAGCTAAAGAGCTGGTCGGCCGTTGAAACGGTAAGGGGGAAAGCAAGGTGAGTTGACAGGTTTAAATCCGTAATGGAGAATGAGAGCTCCTCCTCTTTCTCCTCCCCCTCCCCCAGCAGGTAGTAGGCAGCCCTCTCCCCGTGAAGAAGTCCTACGCTCCCAAAGGCGCTTTTAAGCCGCCGAAACATTGAGTTGACGGCCGTCCTTACCGGAAGGGTATAGAAGCCTTTATCATCACTTAGCCAGTTGAGAGCAAACTCGGTTTTACCGCTTCCGGTAGGAGCTTCAAGGATAACCGACTCTTCCTTTAGCTCCCTCCCCTTTAACTGAAAAGGCTTAAATCCTTTAAACTCAAAGCCTTTCTCTTTTGAGCGCTCCCGTTTCAAGTACTCCTCAAGACGGGCAACCCTACCCCTATGGGGCTCCTCCTCAACGGGAATACCGGCAGAGGCGCTGTGGTCAAACCTGTGGAGAAGGCCTTTTAGAATTACTGCCTCTGCCTCCCTTCCCCTAAACTTCTTTTTAAGCTCCCTATAATCCGCCCGGCGAGTAAAGTAATCGGTCAGCTTTCTAAATACCCTATCTGCCTCTTTTTCGTCAGGAACTCTCAAGAGCTCCACAAATTCTTCTTTACCGGCCCTTTTCAGGAGAGAGGAGACGAGAGCTCTCAACTTCTCTTCCTTACTCCGTAGGTCTTCGGTCAGGGCAACCTTAAAGTCTTCCAACCTCTCCTCTTTTAACTCCCTATCGTGGTGAAAAGCCACAGAGTAAAAGAGGGCCTCTCTCAGAGCTCTATCAAATCGCCTCTCTCTCCGAAGGAGCTTTCTGTCTAAAAGGGCTACAGAGAGGAAGTTGTGGGGAACCTCCCTGTAGGAAACTCTCTTCCCCTCTATTTTTGCCTGAAACGGGGCAGAGGCCTTACCGAGGTCATGGAAAACTGCCGCTAAGAGAAGGGCTTCCCAGAACTCCTCCTCAGAAGGGAGTCTAAGGCCGTAGTACTTCTTTAAAGTCTCTAACCCCTTTAAGAGCTCTCCCGTATGCTCCTCTATAGTCTGCCTTGTGCCGTCGTAAAATTTCTTAGCCCAGAACATGCCTATAGCCTGCAGGTATCTCTATCAGCTCAACAGCCCTCTCCTCATCGGGGTCGCAGAGGAGATTCTCGCTTTCAGGCTCAACCTCCTGGCCCGGAGGGGCAAGCAAAAGGTCTTCCTTTTTAAAAAAGCGCCAACCTACCTTCTCGGCCAGCTCGCCGTCGTAGGAGAGGGGTAATCGGTAGAGAGCTCCCCTCAAATCCAACTCCCGTGCCGTCTCTTTTCTAAAGTAGGAAAACTCCTTAAGGGTCAACTCGTCATCTAAAGGCTGAAGCTCCACAAATCTTGGCTCCTCCACAATACGGGCAAGGTCTTCTGCCCTACCTAAAGAGGGAAATTCTCTTTCAAGGAGGTTCACAAGGAAAGCTTCCTTAAGGAGGGAGCTCTCAGGCGGAAAGTAGATGTAGAGTGTAAGAAAAACATCAGTTAAGACTTCTACATAAGTGGGGGACTTTAAAAGGCTTTTCCCGAAGCCGACAAGCTTGGGCTGGCCCGCCCTCCTCTTATCGGACTTTGAGGCAGGCCTATCAAACTTAATAAGTTTCTGAAGCTCGTAAGTTGTTCCGCCGATTTTCCCGTGAATACTCAAACCTATGGGATAATCCCTGTCAACACCGGCGGTTGAGTGGATAAAACCCTTTATAGTAGAAGGCGGCGGCAGGAGGTAGGTATTAACCACGCCGAAGGAGAAGGGGAGAGAATAACAGGCAAAGGGTTGGTAGAGTTTAACTCTCAAAACTTCCATTTTAATCCCCATAAACCTTATCGGCCTCTTCAAGTAGCTGGTTAAAGAGCTCCGAAACCGTTAAAACGGGAACATTAGTCCTTAAAAACTCCTCTTTCAGCTCTTCCTCGTTAGCCCAAAAGCCTTTTAAAAGAGCAACTTTCGTTCCGTCTTTAACCTTTGAGCCTTTAAACGAGAGACCTAAAGTATCCAAAACAGGCTCGGGGTTTAAGGCGAACTTCTTAAGTTTCCTGTCGTAGCCTACCTCAACCCGGCCGAGGAAGAAGGGGTTCTTAACTGGGTAAAAGCCGCCAACGGCAAAGAGGGGAGATAGGTTCTCAATCCTTCCCTTAATTTCCCTTGATAAAAAAGGAATTGACTCAATTACCATCTTAAGACGGCGAATCCTCTCCTCTTTGGGGAGCTCCCCTACAACCTCTCCCTTGCGGTTAAGCTCAACTCCGAGTTTATCAAGGTCAACGGTAACGGTGTAGGTATATAGGGAGTAATGGTGCTCAAACTGAAAGGGATTGGGGTCGGAATTGGTTCTGTCGGCAAAGCTCTTGTTCGTTCCGAATTCAAGGTCAATAGAAAGGGGCTCAAGAGCTATAGCTGGAGAGAACCTAACAACGGCGCTCCTGGTATCGGCTCCCCTTCCTCCTTCGGTCTTCATGTAGCCGAATAGGTCTGCCTCTACACAGTTGAGAGCGTTAACAGAGGGGTGAAACTGAACAACGTCCTGCTCGGAGGTAAGAATTTGTGGAGGCGGGAGGGAGCTCTCCATACCCAGTGATGACAGGAGTTTTTCAACTTCCTCCTTTATCCCCGGCTCACTTTCCCAATACTCAGGAGTATCTATTCGGTGGTTCTCCTTTAAAAACTTCCAGAGCTCATACCTTAAGGCCTGACGGGAGACGTAGGAGTAGAGCTCCCCTCCGTGGGTAAGTTTCTTGAGCTCCGAAACGTTTCCCACACTCTCACCGTAATTTGCACTCAACCCCTTAAAAACAACGGTCAAAGTCAGAGCTCTAAGCCTCTTTTCCATCTTTTTCTCCTCCTTCCTGTTTCTCATTTAGTAAACCTGCAACAAAGCTGTAGCCGGCACTTTTAAAAGACTCCCTGTCCTCAAGGCTCTTAACAAAAGTCTGAGGAATTTTTAACGAGAACCCGGCATAAACTCTCAGGAGAATGTCCATAAACCTGTGGGAATCCCCCGTTTTTAATGCATTCAGGAGCTTAAAGGCTAAGGAGTTAATCTTGTTTTCGGCATTCCTTGATATCAAAACCCTCCTAAGCTCCTGGCCTCCGAAGAAGAGACTCCAGAGCTCCTTTTCAGAAATCTTATCCATACCACCCTCCAGATAGGCTTTTGCCTTAAACAGAGAAAGGTTTAAATAGTGGAGTTGAAGGGGCGAGTAGAAAACATTTAAATCCCTGTTTCTCTCGGCCGTAAGGAAAAACCTAAAGAGCTTATAGAGATACGAATAACTCCGCTTCCCCTGAATTAAATCCTCAAGGAATTCAACGAGAATGTTAAAACTCTTTTTATTATTCCCGCTACCAACCTGATAGTAGGCCTTTGAGAACTTGTTAAGGGTTTCGGCAAAAGAGGTTTTTGATAGGAGACTTGCAAGCTCATAAGAGAGGTTTAATCCCTTTACTTTCGGCAGAGCTCCCAGCTCCATCTCTATAATTGAGGTACCCAAAAGGGAAATAACCTTCGCAGATTCCTTCTCTTTGGCAAGAATCTTCTCGGCAAAAAAGCTAAAGAGAGGACAGGAATTTGACAGAAGACCTTTTAAACGCTGGTTGTCATTAAAGAGCTCCTCTACCGAATAAGTGTTATTAACAAAAAGGAAAACTCCGTCAAACCTTACAACCCCAAGGGGAAGGGAGGAGACAACAGCCTGGCACACTTCACAAATGGGTAGCCCTTTATTTGCAAGTCCTCTTCCCTCTAAGTGAAGTAGGTTAATGTTATCTTTATTAAACCCTACCAAGTCTGAAATCGCTTTACTCAGACTTAACCCATCCTTTGCGTACCTCTCCTGACAGAGAAGACAGGGAAGCTTCTCCCTTTTTAAAGTAAGAACACCTACGGAGGCCCTTAAAGGCACCTCAACTTTTTGCTTCAAGTTTTCAAGAGCTTCGTAGAGCTTATTACTCCCCCCGGAAGAAAAGAAACCTCTCCTGAGCCATCTTTTAGCTAAATTCTCAACAGCCGAAAGGGGAAGTTCTCCCCTTAAAAGGTTTACCTTTTCCTCCTTTACTCTTAAAAGGGCTTTCTCTAATGACTTCCTAACCTCCTCAAGATTCTTCTTTGAAACTTTCGGGAGCTCAATTTCCTCTTTAAGGTGGGGGAACAGGTTTTTTAAAACCCAGTCAAGGGATTTTCTCAGCCTCTTTAAAGAGCTCTCGTCTTCTCCGAGATTTAAACCGTCTATACCGGAAATTTCAATCTCCCTCTTTGCCGCCTCAGCGTAGTACTTATGGGCAAAATCCTTAAAGAGCTCCTTTTCAACTTCAACGAAGTTCTCTCCTATTCTAACTCCGTCAATCGGAGCTCCTGCCTTGGAAAGGAGCCTGCCGTTCTTTACTACTTCCCCTCCCAAAATCCTCAAAAGCCCTACTATTCCGGCGTTATAGAACCAATCCTGAAGGTATATCCTCTCACCCATCAGACCCTCTTCAGCCAGTAGTGAATCGTTTTTGGAGACTCCTCGCTTCCCTTCAAGTACCAGAAAGGTTTGCTCTCTTTAGGTAAAAAGTAGCCGTAAACCTCAATCTCGTAATCGGGCTCAACCACCTCTAAGCCAAGCCTCCTTAAATTCTCAAAGAAGCCAAACTTAATCCAGGCAAAAGGAGGAGTTTCGTCGTAAAAGGTGCTGTTCTTAAAGTCTTCCTCAAGAACACTCTCGTAAAAAGAAAAGAGGTTTAAACCGTCCAGGCTTACGGGAAACTCCCTACCCTCCCTGGAGTATTCTGCGCTCTTCTCAAAGTAGTAGAGCTCCAAGTACTTTTTAAAGACTTTTGCAACTTGCCTGTAGAGCTCCTCCGCTGAAGAGTACTCCTTTTTAACCTCAAAGACCAAAAGGGCTTCACTTTCGTAATCAAAAAAGCGCAAAAAGAAGAGCTTCATCTCCTCCTCTAAATCAAAACCTCCACCATTCCGAAACCTTGAGAGCACTTGTTTCCCAGTCCCACTTCGGTTAAGTAGGAGAGGTCTTCCCTATCCCCTTTGAGCTTAAAGAGTCCGTAGCTCCCGGTTAAGACCATGTAGGGTTTTCCCGTCCCTTCCCTGAAGTCCTTGAAGGTTGTCTTCACTACTTTCTTCTCAACGAGCTCCCGGCTACCTTTCCTGACCGGCTCAACTTCAAGCTCTCTCTTTAAACCCCTACCCCTTAAATCTTTCAGGCGTCTGTTTACTACAAAGTTAAGGGCTTCTTGAAAGTCGGGAGAATTCCAGAGAACCGGCTTGCCCCCTTTACTCTCAATAACAATGGGAGAAAGGGTTTTAACAACAACTTCCTCTCCCTTAACCGGTCTTGAGCGGTAGGAAGTGATTTTTAGGAGCTCCCAAACCTGCTTCTCCCCGCCTATTAACATCTCCCTATCGGTGCTGAAGAGGAACTCTTTTAATCCTACAAGGCCGTTAACGAGTGAGACAGCAAAGGGGTAGTCGGGAGTTGAGAGGTTTACTGAGAAGGTTTCACTTTCAAGGGTAAAGGTTTCAACCTGAGAGAGCTCCCGGTAACTTTCGGGCTTAAACTCCTCGTCTATTTGAAGGGGCAGCTTCTCAACCTTAAAGGGCGGGTGAAAGAAGAGGGAGAAGGTAAAAGGTTTGGGCTTTGGAGGGTTTGAGAGGTAGAGCTCCCCGTAGTGCTCCCTATTACCCCTCTTTAGAGCCTCCTTTACAAGGGAAACGACCCTGTGGCGGTAGAGAATCGGGACTCTCTTCGTTTTAAAAGTTATTCTTATCCTCAACTTCCTTCCCCCCTAATTAAGGAGAGGGAGCTTCCCCTCCCCAAGTACTATTTTAACCTAAAGGAGCTATTTTTTCTTTAACATTTTGTAAGCCTTAACAACAAGGGCTATAACGGTCCAGGCAATTGTGACTACAAAGAAGAACCAGAAGAAGAAGTTTCCCACCTTAGGGTCGCTTATCACCGGCTACTCCCTGATTTGGCCGCTGCCGAAAATTATGTACTTGGGAATTGTTAGGTCTTCAAGCCCCATGGGACCCCTTACGTGCACCTTGTCGGTTGAGATTCCCATCTCTGCACCGAGGCCGAAGACGTTACCGTCTGTAAAGCGGGTTGAGGCATTAACGTAAACTGCGGCCGAGTCAACTTTATTCAAAAACTTCATGGCGTTTGTGTAGTTCTCGGTTACTATCGCGTCGCTGTGGTGGGAGCCGTAGGTGTTTATGTGCTCAATGGCCTCGTCTAAAGAGTCAACAATTCTAACGGCCAGAATAAGGTCAAGGTATTCGGCGTACCAGTCCTCCTCGGTTGCGGGCTTTATGTAGTCGGGGTCGTAGCTCCTTGCCCTCTCGTCACCCCGGAGCTCCACTTTTGCCTTCTTAAAGAGCTCCACCATCGTGGGCATAAAGGCATCGGCAATTTTGCTGTGGACCAGCATAGTTTCCATTGCATTGCAGACTCCCGGCCTCTGGACTTTGGCGTTAAAGCAGATGTTCCAGGCCTTCTCAAGGTCTGCAAACTGGTCAACGAAGACGTGGCAGACCCCCTTGTAGTGCTTGATTACGGGCATTCTGGCGTTTTCTGCAACAAAGCGGATTAAACCCTCTCCGCCCCTCGGGATTACTACGTCTATGTACTGGTCAAGCTTAAGGAGCTCCCTTACAGCCCCCCTATCGGTAGTGTCTATAAACTGGATTGCCTCTTCTGGATAGCCCTCTTTGGCTGCAGCCTCTTTCAGAATGTTAACCAAAACCCTGTTTGAGTTTATGGCTTCGCTCCCTCCCTTCAAAATCACGGCATTGGAGCTCTTAATACAGAGGGAGCCCGCCTCAACCGTAACGTTGGGCCTTGACTCGTAGATAATCGCAACAACCCCGAGGGGAACCCTCATCTTCCCGATTTTAAGGCCGTTAGGCCTCGTCCACATCTTTATAACTTCGCCGACTGGGTCGGGCAGGCCTGCAACGTCCTTTAGAACGTCAACCATACCTTTAATCCTTTTTTCGTTAAGGAGAAGGCGGTCAAGCATCGCCTTTGAAAGGCCCCTCTCCTCACCGGCAATCAGGTCTTTCCTGTTCTCCCTCTCTATGAGCTCCCTCTTTTCCTCAATTAACTTTGCGGCCGTTAAGAGAACCCTGTTCTTAACTTCTGTTGAGATATCAACGAGGGAGTAGCTTACCTCTTTTGCAGTTTTTGCAACTTCCTCTACCTTAAATCCCATGAAAACCTCCGGATAGGTTTTAAATTCTAAACTGCAACAGGAAACCGATAAAAGGGGGCGATTATGAGGAAAATTTTAGCACTACTTACACTAAGCAGCTTTTTAGCAGTAGGCTGCGCAACTACCCAGAGCTCCCAGCAAACCCAGACAGGCCCAAGCAAAACCGCAACGGGAGCGGTTATCGGAGCGGTAGCCGGAGGAGTTCTGGGAGCGGTAACGGGACCGAAACACTCAAATAAAGGAAAGAGAGTTTTAATTGGAGCAGCAACAGGAGCTCTGATAGGAGGAGCAATAGGCTACATTCTTGACCAGCAGGCCCAAGCCCTCGGTAAAGACTTGGGAGTTGAGCCTGTTGACAACACAAACCCCGAAGTCAAACCGAGCCAGCCGCCGATTACTGAGAGCAAGCCGGTTGCAGTGGTAAAGGAGCCGGAGAAGGTTAAAGTGGTTATGAAAGACACAGTTCTCTTTGAATTTAACAGCTACAAGCTAAAGCCCGAAGCAAAGGAGATGCTGAGGAAGGTTGCAAAAACTCTCAACGAAAACCCCGACACGGTGATAGTTGTGGCGGGCTACACCGACAGCACCGGCTCCTTTGACTACAACGTAAAGCTCTCGGAAAAGAGGGCCGAAGCGGTAAGAAACGAGCTGGTGTTAAACGGCGTTGACCCCACGAGAATCGTAGTCTTCGGTTGCGGCCCCAAACACCCGATTGCTCCCAACAACACACCCGAAGGCCGCTCCCTCAATAGAAGAGTTGAGATTTTGATTTACCCCAAAGGGCAGGCGATACCTAACCCGTGCGATTAAAACTATATTATGGGTGGAAAACCCCTTTTAAGCGGAGATAGATGGCCAAGAGGTACTTTATAAAGACTTTCGGCTGCCAGATGAACGTCAACGACTCTGAGAAGATGGCCGGCCTCCTTGAGGGAATGGGCTACGAGAAGGCCGAAACACCCGAGGAGGCCGACGTTATAATAGTCAACACATGCTCGGTAAGGGCAAAGCCCGACAATAAAGCCTACTCATTCATAGGAAACCTGAAAAGGATAAAGAAGAGGAAGCCCGACACTGTAGTTGCAGTTGCAGGCTGCGTTCCCCAGAAGGAGAGGGAGCAGATTTTAAGGTTCTCCCACGTTGACCTCGTCTTTGGAACCTTCAACTTCATGAAGCTCCCCTCACTCCTTGAGAGGGTTAAGGAGGAGGGGAAGGTAGTTGAGGTCTTAAACTCAAAAATCCCCGAGGAGGACAGGGTTCCCCTCATAGACTCCTCCCTTGAAAACCCTTACGTGGCTTACGTTACCGTTCAGAGGGGGTGCAACAGGTTCTGCACCTACTGCATAGTTCCCTTTACAAGGGGAAGGGAGAGGAGCGTTAAGCCCGAGCTGGTGGTAGAAGAGGTAAAAAGGCTTGCAGAGAGGGGAGTAAAAGAAGTTCACCTTCTGGGCCAGAACGTTGACTTTTACAGGTACGGAGATACGGGACTTGCTCAGCTCCTTCACATGGTCTCAGAAGTCCCCGGAATAGAGAGGGTAAGGTTTACAACCTCTCACCCTGCAGGCTTCAGCGAAGAGATTGCAAGGGCAATCAGGGAGATTCCGAAGGTCTGCCCCTACGTCCACCTTCCGCCTCAGAGCGGCTCAAACAGGATTTTGGAGAGAATGAACAGGGGCTACACGAGGGAGGAGTACATTGAGAAGGTAAAGATGTTAAAAGAGCTCGTTCCCGAAGTTGCCCTTTCGGGCGACTTCATAGTCGGCTTCCCCGGTGAAACTGAAAAGGACTTTGAGGAGACCCTCTCGCTGGTTGAGGAGTGCGTATTTGACCAGGGCTTTGTCTTTGAGTACTCTCCCCGCCCATTCACCAAAGCGGCAACCTTCCCGGACGACGTTCCGAAAGAGGTTAAGAACAGGAGGTTAACCGAGCTTCAGGAGTTAATTAAGAGACAGGCCCTTGAGAAAAACAGGGAGAGGGTAGGCAAGGTTGAGGAGGTCTTAATTGAGGGCTTCAGCCCAAAGGGGACGGAGCTCTACGGAAGAACTCCCGACAACAAGCCCGTTGCAGTGGCCGGCGGAGAGGAATTAATTGGAAAGACGGTAAAGGTTGAGATAATCGAGGCTTCCCCCTTCTTTCTAAAGGGGAAACCCATTGAAGGAACCTCAAATGGGAATTGAAAATTTAGTAAAGCTCTTTCCGGAGGAGCTCGTAGTTGATGCCCTTGAAAGGGAGCTCCTACTTAAAAAGAGTCGCTACGAGGAGACCGCCAGGAAAATGAGAGAAAAGTACGGAATGGAGTTTAAAAGGGCCGAAAGGGAGCTCCTAAAAGCAGAGAACTACTCCTGGGAAGTTGAGAGAGAC
This sequence comes from Desulfurobacteriaceae bacterium, assembly GCA_027068415.1. Lineage (GTDB taxonomy): Bacteria > Aquificota > Aquificia > Desulfurobacteriales > Desulfurobacteriaceae > Thermovibrio. The sequence continues at coordinate 12,715 of JAMOTD010000022.1, forward strand.
TTGATAGAGTGGGAGCACGCAGAAGAGGGTATTAAAAGCTGCACAGAGCTCCTTGAAGAGATAAAGAAATGGAAGACTTCACCGGTATCGGACAGGTAGTTCGAAAAATTATGGTGCTGAGCCAGAAGTACGGTCTCAGAATTTCACATCAGGACACAATCCTCTACACCTTCAAAGCCAGACTGTACATTAACGAAGATTCTTACGTGCAAATCTACTACAACGTGAGGAAAAACAAATTCCTTCTTGCCCTTGTAAAGAACAACAACAGGGTTTACGGCTTTGACAAACTTGACGAAGATTGCCAAGAGCACCCTCCCGAGAACCCGAGAGAGCACTTAAGCAGACCTTGTTCGAAGATGAACTTGGAGAAATTTATTTCTAAGGCAATAAAACTGGTAAAGGAGCAGAGCCATGGTTGAGGTTTCAGTAATCGGAATTACACAGGACAGGTTCAGCGGACTGCCGATTATTATCTTAGGGAACGAAAAGGAGAGGTTTGCAGTCCCCATCTGGGTAGGGAACTGGGAGGCAGAGCTCCTTGAGACGGAGCTCCTGGGAGCAGTTCCACCGAGACCTTTCCCCTACGACCTGATAAGGGAAATCCTTTCAATTTTCGGAGGAGAGATTGAGAGGGTCGTAATCAACGACTTTGACAAGGGGATTTACTTTGCCGTAATAGAAATCAAACGCCCCGACGGAGAGGTGATAAGGGTTGACTCAAGGCCGAGCGACGCAATAAACCTTGCCGTAAGGGTAAACGCCCCGATTTTTGTTGAGAAGTCTGTAATTGAGAAGGCATCGGTAATTCCCCTTGACAGCTGTGAAGGGAAGGAGTGCCACGAGCAGTGGGAGAGGTTAATCAGAGAGCTCTTTGACGCAGATGAGTGAAGTAATAAAAACTGCAGACGGCTCGGCCACTCTCTTTTCCGAGAGGTTCAAAGAGCCCTACCACTCGGTAACGGCCGGAGCTCTGACCGAGGCAGTAGAGAAGTTCTGTAAGCCCGCAAGGGTAAGGGAGAAGGCACAAAAAGGCAGAGTCTCGCTCTTTGACTCCTGTTTCGGCTTAGGGTACAACACCTTCGCTTTCTTAGAGGAAGCTCTCTCCGAAAACCCCGAGGCAGAAGTTGAAGTCGTCGGCTACGAGTTTGACATCGGGGTTATTGAGAGCTCCCTGAAGCTGAACTGGGGAAAGCTTGAGAGGTGGAAGGGGGTTTTGAGGGAGCTCCTCAAAAACAGGGCTTGTCAGCTCGGTTTTCTTACCCTCAACTACTTCCGCCCCGGGCTCAGAATAAAACTTTTTATCGGTGAGGGAAGAAGCGTTCTAAAAAAAATCTCCCACCTCTACGAAAACTTTGCAGATGCGGTCTTCCACGACCCCTTTTCCCCGAAAGTTAACCCGGAGCTCTGGACTTACGAGTTCTTCTCCCTTGTCAGAAAGGTAATAAAAGAGGACGGAATCCTTGCAACCTATTCGGCCGCAACGCCGGTAAGGAGAGCCCTCCACATGGCGGGCTTTGGAGTTAAAGAGGGGGTTGCAGTAGGTAGGAGGTCAAGGTCAACTGTAGCCTCGCCCTCTTTTAAAACAGAGGAAAAACTCTTAAAAAAGTTTGAGCTCCCCGAGTCGGTTCCTTACAGGGACCCCTCCCTCAGAGACCCCCCCGAGCTCATAAAAACAAGGCAGAAGGGGTGCATAAAGCTCCTAAAAACTCCCCTTAAGCCCCTGCCGGTTTACCACCTGTGAAATTGAAAATCAGGCCTTAAATTAAAAGAAGAAGCTCAAAAAAGAGGAGGAGAGAATGGGAGGAAACCACAAGTACGTCCCGGCAGGGAGGAAAGAGTACACCTGGGAAAGCGACAACCCTTACTACGAAAAGAGAAAGTATCCCGAGCCAACCGTATGTGAGGAGTGCGGGGCTGTCTTTAAAGACGGAAGGTGGCAGTGGCCGGAGCAACTTCCAGAGCCTGTGCCGGAGAACGCAAACAGAGCCCTGTGTCCGGCATGCAGGAGAAAGAGGGATAGATACCCCGGCGGCTTCGTCTACCTCAGCGGAAAGTTCTTCCGGGAGCACAAGGAGGAGATTTTAAACAGGATTAAAAACGTCGTTGACGACGTTATGAGCCTTCGCCCCTTACAGAGAATCCTCTGGATTGAGGAGAAGGAGGACGGAACGACCGAAATCGCAACTACCAGCGAGCACCTTGCCCGCCACATCGGAGAGGCGGTCTACAAGGCCTTTAAGGGGAACTTTGAGGTTAAGTACAACGAGGGAGAGAAGTTAGCAAGGGTCTTCTGGAGCAGGGAGCACTGAAATAAAAAACCCCGGCACAATGGCCGGGGCCTCCTTTTCCTTGCAGAGCTCTATTAGACGAGGGGGTTAGCGTAGAGAAGAATGAGGGCAATAACAAGACCGTAGATTGCGAGTGCCTCAATAATAGCCAGACCGATGAACATTGTGGTTGTGAGCTTACCGGCCATCTGAGGGTTCCTTGCCATTCCCTCACAGGCACCCCTTACGGCCTGACCCTGTCCTGCACCTGCACCGCCTGCAGCGGGACCAATAGCAAGTCCGGCTCCGATTGCTGAAAGACCGAGAATAAGAGCCTTACCAGACTCGGCTCCTCCCTCTCCGGCCATTGCGGGAAGAGCTCCGACCGCAAGGAGGAAGAGGGTAAAGAGGATGTTCTTGAGATAACTCTTTTTCATCAGTACCTCCCGTCCTGATTTCTATTAATATCAAGCGTGTTCTTCTTCGTGTTCCTCAATTGCCGTAGCTATGTAGACAACGGTAAGAATACAGAAAATAAAGGTCTGAAGGAAGCTGTTTGCAAAGACTATAAACTCACCCGCAACGGGAACGAGGAATGGAACGAGCATAAGAGCAACGAGAACGACCATCTCATCACCGAACATGTTTCCGAAAAGACGGAAGGAGAGAGAAAGAATCCTTGAAAGGTGAGAGACAACTTCAATGGGGAACATAATCGGTGCCATCCAGGGCACGGGGCCAGCAAAGTGCTTAATGTAGTTAACGAGGCCGTGCTTCTTAATACCCTCGTAGTTATAGACGAGGAAGGAGATTATCGCAAGGGCAAGGGTGGTATTAAGGTTTGCCGTAGGCTGGGTTAAGCCAGGAATGAGACCCATGAGGTTTCCAAAGAGGATAAAAACGGCCAATCCTGCAATAAGGGGGAAGAACTTCCTCCCGTACTTACCCATTGCGTCTTCAAGGGTATAGACGATAAACGAAGTAAGGGCTTCAAAGACGTACTGGATCCTGTCGGGGAACTTCTTGAGGTTCTTGCCGAGAACGTAGGCAAAGACCAGAACAACGGCCATCATGAGCCAGGTCATAGTAACGTGGTCGGGAATTCCGACTATCTTAATTACGCTTCCGTGTTCCATTTCTCCCACTCCTTCCGGCTTAGTATAACTGCCACAAAGAGACCAAGGTTGGCCGTCGCAACCGCCGAAATTATAGCAAAGAAGTTAACCCGAGTAAATAAAGAGACTCCAAAGAGGATAAGGCCTACGGCCATAAAGCGCCAGAAGAAGCCCGAGCGGGGAAAGTAGCCGGCGGAGACAAGCTGAGGAACCCTCTTTGAGAACCTTGCAAGGAGAAAGAGGTCAAAGGCCATAACGAGGTAGCCGATAAAGAAGGAGAGGGTAAAGGTTGAAAGGCCTTTGAGAATGAGGACAATACCTGAGGAGAGCAGGAAGAGAGCGGTTTCAACGAAAATAAGGTTCTTCAAGAAAGAGTCAAACTCCCTCATTTTGAAATCTTCTTCAGCTCCCTGTAAACGTTTTTAAAGCCCGCCGCCAAACCTATGAAGAACCAGAAGATTGTCAACCACGGGAAGGTCTTAAACTCCTTATCAAGCCAGTAGCCGATTGCAAGGCCTATAAAGATGGCCAGGGCAAACTGGACCCCGACCATCATGTAGGAAGTTCTCTCAATGTAGTCCCTCAGCTTCCCCACTATAGGAGCTCCCTAACTTCTTTAAAGGCAACCTCGGCCGCCTTAACGGTCTTCTCAATGTCCCCATCGCTGTGGGCTGTTGACATGAAGGCAACCTCAAACTGGGAGGGGGCAAGGTAAACACCCTCCTGAAGCATTCTCCTGAAGAACTTTGCGTACGCTTCGGTGTTTGCGGTTAAAGCGTCTTGGTAGTTCTTAACGTCAACCGGGGTAAAGTAGATTATTGAGATGCTCTCAATCTGCTTAAAGGAGACCTTATCGGCAACTCCGGCAGATTTCGCCGCCTCTTTCAGCCCCTCTGAGAGCTTCTCGGTCTTCCTCCTGAGCTCCTCGTAAACTCCCTCTTTTTGGAGCTCCTTCAGCGTGGCAATTCCCGCCGCCATCGCTAAGGGGTTTCCTGAGAGGGTTCCCGCCTGGTAAACGGGCCCTTCGGGGGCAAGGTAGTCCATTATCTCCCTCTTCCCTCCGAAGGCTCCGACGGGAAGGCCGCCGCCGATAATCTTCCCGAAGCACGAAAGGTCGGGAGTAATTCCGAAGTACTCCTGAGCTCCTCCCAGGGAGAGCCTGAAACCGGTAATGACCTCGTCAAAGATTAAGACAATTCCCTTCTCGGCCGTGAGCTCCCTTACAGCTTCAAGGAAGCCTGGCTCGGGGATTATGAGGCCGGCATTTGCCATTACGGGCTCCATAATAACCGCCGCAACGTCGTCCCCGACCTCGTCTATTACCTTCTTTAAGGCATCAATGTCGTTAAAGGGAACGGTTATCGTGTGCTTTGCAAAGTCCTCGGGAATTCCGGGGCTTGTAGGAACGCCGAAGGTGGTAAGACCGGAGCCGGCCTTAACTAAAAGGGCGTCAACGTGGCCGTGATATCCCCCTTCAAACTTTATTACCTTGTTCCTTCCGGTATAGCCCCTTGCAAGCCTGATTGCAGACATCGTTGCTTCGGTTCCAGAATTGACCATTCTGACCTTTTCAACTGAAGGGACGAGCCCAACAATCATCTTTGCAAGCTCAACCTCAAGCTCGGTGGGAGCTCCGTAGCTCGTTCCCCTCTCAGCTTGCCTCTGAATTGCCTCAACTACCTTTGGGTGGGCGTGGCCCAAAATCATCGGCCCCCACGAGCAGACGTAGTCAATGTACTCGTTTCCGTCAACATCCCAGATGTGGCTTCCCTTTGCCCTCTCAATAAAGCGGGGAACATCACCGACAGACTTAAATGCCCTTACGGGGCTGTTTACCCCTCCGGGAATGTACTTTTTTGCCTCCTCAAAGAGGGCTTTTGAGCGCTCAACCCTCATACTCCTCAACCTCCTCCAGAATTTTTAGCACAGTCTTTTTCAGTAAAGGGAGCTCCCTCTTCACAACAAACTATAACGACAGAAACCCCAAAGTACTCGTGTGCAAGTATATTCCTAAGTGCAACTACATCTTTCCAAGGAACTTGGGGATATTTAACCCTAAACAAGGTCAACGTCGCTCCCCTCACCCTCGTCCCCACGGGGAAAGGAGCCAAAGAGGAGGAGCTCCCTTACCCCGAATTCCCTTCTCAAATAGTCTTTCTTTTCCCTTAAAAGCCTGACTACACCAGCGCCTTTCATAGCTTACCCTTTGTGGAAGGTACTCCCTTTACCCTTTCATCTACTGAAACCGCAACCCTCAAAGCCCTTGCAACTGCCTTAAAGGTTCCCTCTGCCATGTGGTGGAGGTTTAAACCGTAGTGGCAGTTTATGTGGAGGTTGCACTTTAGCGAGTAGGAAAAGGACTTCCAGAACTCCCTGAAGAGGTCAAACTCTATTCCCATTAAGGTCTTAAACTGGGGAAAGCCCCTGTAAACAAAGTAGGGGCGGCCGGAAAGGTCAAGGGCGGCAGAAATGAGGGCTTCGTCCATCGGAAGGGTAAAGAAGCCGTAGCGGTTTATACCCCTCTTATCGCCCAACGCCCGCTCAATCGCCTCTCCTAAAACTATCCCGACGTCTTCAATAAGGTGGTGGTGGTCAACTTCGGTATCGCCGGTTGCAGTGATTTCAAGGTCAATTAAAGAGTGGCGGGAGAAGAGCTCCAGCATGTGGGTCAAAAAGGGAATGTCGGTCTTAACCGAGTAGGAGCCGGTTCCGTCAAGGTTCACGGCTATCTCTATTTCTGTCTCCTTTGTTTTTCTAACAACTTTTGATTCTCTCATCTCTTAAACCCACCAGTTAAAACTCTGAAGGTTTTCTTAGTCTACCGGTAATTTTATAGAAATAGAAGATTAATACAAAGAAGAGAGAAACGGCTAAAGCAAGAACAAAAATCAAAAATGCATTCTCTGAAGTTGGATTAAGAAGAATAAGTTTTCTCGTCAAGACTATAAATCCGATTTCAAGGAGACATAAAACATAATGAATTCTTTTTTGATAAAACATCGCACTTACAAAATCAAGTATAACAAGAACAAAAAGGGCATCTGTTAGAAAGGTTCTCATGTAATCAAAAGAAAAAATCACCCCACTTGAATTAATGTGGGAAACCAAGGTAAAAACCAAAGTCAGTACACAAAAAGCTAAATAAATAGTCATAACTGCAATGAAAAGCCACCTAAAGAAAAGCACCAGAGAATAAAGAAACCTATACCACTTACTTTGAATTAATTCCATTAAATCCGGTGTCTTCATTCCTTAAACCCTGCCGGGTATGAGCCGAGGACTTTAAAGAAGGAACAGCTCTCCTCAAGCTCCTTCAGGGCTTTTGCCACCCTGTCCTCCTTCCTGTGGCCGTCAAGGTCAACGAAAAAGACGTACTCCCATGGCTTTTTCTTTGTGGGGCGGGATTCAATTTTGGTCAGGTTAACATCATAAACTGCAAAGGGTTGAAGGGCTTTAAAGAGAGCTCCCGCCCTGTGACGGGTACTGAACATTATTGAGGTCTTATCCCTTCCGCTGGGGTAGTCTGAATCCCTCTTTCCGATTATCAAAAAACGGGTAAAGTTCCTCGTTAACTCCTGAATGTTCTTTGCAAGGATGTTGAGGTCGTAAAGGAGAGCGGCGGCCTCACTTGCAACCGCGGCAGAGCCTTTCTCGTTGCTTGCAATTTCTGCGGCCTTTGCCGTACTTGAAACCTCAATAAGCTCGGCTTTGGGAAGGTTCTCCGAGAGCCACTTACGGGCCTGTGCAAGGGCATGACGGTGGGAGTAAACCTTTTTAACCTCTGAGAGGGAACTCTCCCTGCTCATAAGGTGGAGGTTCACCGGAACGAAGACCTCTCCGCTGATTTTAAGGTCTGTATCAAGGAACATGTCTATGGTGTAGTTAACTATACCCTCTATTGAGTTCTCTATGGGAACAACTCCGTAGTCAACTCTTCCCTTGTCAACCTCGTCAAAGACCTCGGTTATTGAGTCCTTAGGCCTCAAGTCCGAGGAGGTCCCGAAGTGTTTGAGGGCAGCTAAGTGGGTAAAGGTCGCCTGAGGGCCGAGGAAGGCAACTTTTGTGGGCTCCTCAAGGGCGCGACAGGCCGAAATTATCTCCCTGAAGATTGCCCTTATACTCTCAGGCGGTAAAGGACCCCTGTTTAACTCCTCAAGCTTTGCAAGGATTTTGGCTTCTCTACCGGGAACGTAAAAGGGAAGTCCCTCCCTTTTCTTTATCTCGCCGACCTCTTTGGCAAGCTCGGCACGGCGGTTTAAGAGGGAAAGGATTTCCCTGTCTATCTGGTCAATCTCTCTCCTTAAAGTCTCCAGCCTCTTCATCAAACTCCCCGCAGCTACACTCTTTTGATGAAAGACGAAGAAGGACAAAAACGGAAGCGGCAAAAATTACGGCCAAAGGGACGAGAAACTCCAAACTTCCTCCGGCGCCAGACTATTTTAACTTAATTTATCCAAATCCCTCCCCTTTGAAAGAAGCTCCCTTATCCTGCCTGCAACCCCAAAAACGGCATCAACAACCTGAGGGTCGTAGAGCTTACCCCTGTTTTCCTTAAGGTGGTTGAGAACCTCCTCAAAGGAAAAGGCCTTCTTGTAAGGCCTCTCGGCGGTCATTGCCTCTATGACGTCGGCAACGGCAACAATCCTTGCGAGGAGGGGAATCTCATCACACTTTAAACCCTCCGGGTAGCCGCTCCCGTCACACCTTTCGTGGTGGTAGAGGATTGCCGGAAGAACGTCCTTAAGGAGCTCTATCGGCTTTAAAACTTCATAGCCAATAACCGAATGCTTTTTAACCTCCTCGTACTCCTGCGGAGTTAACTTAGCAGGTTTGTCAATTATTCCCTTATCAATGCCGATTTTACCTATGTCGTGGAGAATCCCGGCAATCTTCAACTTCTCAAGCTCTTCATCGCTCAGCCCCATCTCCTTCCCGATTAGTACAGAAATTTCCGCAACCCTTTGGCTGTGGCCCTTAGTCCAAGGGGATGTTGCGTCTATTGCATTGGCAAGGGCGGTAATCGTCTGGAAGAAGAGCTTTTCTTTCTCAACTTTTTCCCTGAAGGCAAGGAATATCATATCAACGACGTTTACCAAGATGTTGAGGAAGTGATCGGGAATTCTCCTCTCCTTAAAACAGAGGGTTATGTCCCTGCTGTTAATCAGAGAAACAGGGTAGCTACAACCGTCAAGCCCTTCGCCCTTTATAACTTTAACTTCAACTCCTAAAACCTTTTTTAACCTCTCCTCAAGTGCCCTTATAAACTCCTCCTCGTCGTCGGCTTCAATCAGAAGTTCAAGGAGGGAAGAGGTTATCTCAAGGAGGTTTTCGTCAATGGCGTGCTCCCTCTCAATCTCTCTGTACATCTCAAAGAGCTTACTCTCAATAAAGCTGAACTCGTCGTTCCCCTCGGGCTCGTACTCCTTTAAACTTCCCTTCTGCCAGCTTTCAAGAAGCTCAACCACTTTAAAAGTCTTTCTCCTCAAAAGGAAGTAGCTTACGAGAAATGCTACAAAGAGGATAAGGAAGCTTGAGGCTTCAACTATAAAGAGACGAGTTTTTAAAAGTTCAAACTTGTGGTAGAGCCTCTGGGTTGAGTAGAGGACTTCTGCGTAAACGGGAAGGCCTACCGAGAGCTGTCTTATCTCCTTATAAAGGCAGGGGGATTTTAAGAGCTCTTCCTTACAGAGGGGGAGCTCCCTCAAGGTACCCCTCTTAAGGGCAAGGAGCCGATTTGACGGCGAGAACTCGTAGAGGTAAACCGCAATAAGGTCGGGGTCGCTCTTAAGAAGAGTATTAACGGTAGTGTAAATACCTGTGTAGTTGTAGTTCTGGAAGTCTCTGGTAAAGTTGAGGGTAAGGAGCTCCACCTCGGAGTGGTCTTTCACCTTAAACTGATAAACGCTCATCTTTTCAAGGTTTTGAAGCAGAAAAAAATGAATAAAGACAAAAACGAGCCCCAAAACTAAGGAAAAGAAGAGGTAGACTTTAAGGAAAACGGAGCTTCTAACTCTTAAGGAGTAAGGCATCAAGCAACCTCTGGAGCCTTTCTCTGTGAACTTTCTCCTTCTTCAAGAAAGAGTAAATTAAATCTCTGTACTTCTTTGATTCGGGCAAATCAAGAATCTTCTGGTAGAGTTCTATGGCGGCGTTCTCGCCGGCAACGTCCTCTTTTAGGAGCTCAATCCTCTTCTTCCCGCTCTGGGGAGGCCAGACAGCAAGAGTAGGTTTTGCCCCCTCTTTTACTAAGAGTCTTGTCAGCTCCCTTGCGTGAACAACTTCATCGTTCATGTTCTCAAGGAGTACAGACCAGATAGCTCTATCTCCGATAAGGCCGGAGTGATTAATGTACTGGACGATTGCTCCGTACTCGTGGGAGATTGCAAGGTTACACAGGTTGACAAACTGTGATTCATCGTTCATAAATATAGAGGCCTCGGAGGGGAAGGGCTTTAAAGAGAGCATACCCGCCAGAGAGCCGAACATAAACTTTAAAACCATTCGCCTTTTCACATCCATGATTACCTCTTATATTATCATCTGCCGCCTATTATTAGGTTATCGTTTTAAGTTTACAAAACTTCAGCCGGAGGAAAGGAATGCCGATTTACGAGTTTAAGTGCAAGAAGTGCGGAAACGAGTTTGAAAAGTTTGTCCTCTCTTACTCCCAGATAAAGGATGTTAAGTGCCCCAAGTGCGGCGGAGAGGTAGAGAAGAAGGTCTCCGCCTGTGCGGTAGGAGGGAGCTCCGGCTCTACAGCCTCCGGAGGCAGCTGTACGGCATTCGGCTGAGGCATCTAATCAGGCGGGGTTCCCGCCTTCCACCTTTATCTCCTTCCCGCAAATTACAACCCTATCAAGCTCCTTTAAAATCCCCGGTGGAGAAACCTCCAGCCCGTACTCCTTCTTAAGGAGCAGAGAGAGGTTAAGGGCAACCTCCACTAAGGCTTCTCTCTCGGGCAGAGAAAGGAGCTCCCCACACAGCTCCCGCGAAATCGGAATTTCCGAAACGAGCTCGCCCTCTTTGGAGTAAAACTCAATCTTCTCCAACTTCCCTCTCCTCCTCAATCTTCCTTAAAATTTCAAGCTCTTCCTCTGTTAAAAGCCCCTCTCTCTTTAACCTCTCTATTACCTCGGGTCTCCTCTCAAGGGTTCTCCTGAGGCTCTGCTCCTTCCTCCACCTCTCAATTTTGGCGTGGTGGCCGGAGAGGAGAACGTCGGGAACCTCCATTCCCCTAAACCGGGCGGGTCGGGTGTAGTTGGGGTAGCCGAGAAGCCCCCTATCGGAGAAGGAGTCGGCCTCTAAGCTCTCCCTGTTTCCCAAAACGCCCGGAACGAGCCTCAAAACTGCATCCATTATAACCATTGCCGGGAGCTCCCCTCCCGTTAAAACGTAATCCCCTATTGAGACCTCCCTGTCAACTATCGCCTTTACCCGCTCATCAACACCCTCGTAGCGGCCGCAGATTATCAAAAGGCGGGGCTTTTCCGAGAGCTCCTTTGCCATCTCCTGATTAAACCTCTCCCCCCAGGGCTCGGTAAGGATAACGAAGGGCTTCTCCCCCTCCTTCGTTAGCTCCTCGTAAGCCCTGAAAATCGGCTCGGGCTTTAAGACCATTCCCGGGCCGCCGCCGTAGGGGACGTCGTCAACAACCCTGTGCTTGTCGGTGGTAAAGTCCCTTAAGTTGTGAACCCTTACGTCAACCTTACCCGAGGAGATTGCCCTCCCTATAACTCCTTCCCTCAAAAAGCAATCAAAGAGGCCGGGAAGAACGGTCAGAACGTCTATTCTCATTCCATACCCTCAATAAGGGAGACGACGAGCCTTCCCTTTTCAGTATCAACCTCTTTAACGAACTGCTCTATGAAGGGAACGAGGATTACTTTCCCGTCTTCCTTCTCAACCTCCAAGATGTGGCTTGCAGGCTGCTCAAAAACCCCCTTGACTTTGCCCACTTTATTTCCGCTTTCGTCGTAAACCTCAAGGCCGATTAGCTCCTCGTAGTAGAACTCACCTTCCTCTAATGGAGCTCTTTCCTCCTCCTTAATCCAGAGCTCCCCTCCGATTCTCTCCTCCGCCCCCGAACGGTCCTCAATTCCCTTGAGCTTGATTAAGTAAATGTCCTTGTAGGGCTTAACCCCCTCAATGGGGAGCTCCTCCTTTTTCGTTCCCCTGTAGAGGATAATTTTGTCTATAACCTCCATCTGCCTCTCAAAAACGTCCGACTCGGACTTAACCTTCAGCTCTCCTTTTAAGCCGTGAACCCCGACAACCTTACCGATTAAAACTTCACCCTCGTGGCTGAAGGCCTTTTTCTTCCTCCTCTCAAGAATATCCTTTATGCTCCTCTTTCTCTTCAACTCAGCCCTCCTGAGAACCTGCAGTGCAGGGATTAAGCCAGCGAATATACTTCTTTCTATACTTAATAGGAGCTCTCGGGTGATAAGTGGTCCGAAGGTACGGATTTCTCCTCAACTCCTGCCAGAATTCCCCGTTAAGAAGACGGCATATCTCCTCTCTCGGAATACCGAGCTCCTCGGATATAAAATCGTGAAACCACTTAAACTTCTCTAAGTCAACGTTGACGTAGGGAGTTCCGCTCCCTAAGGAGCTCTTCACCTCTGTTCTATTTCTAAAAACGAGGTTATTATTCGGAAATGAGGCCAGCAAGGGCCTTTTGTAATAGGGACAGAAAATGCATACAATCACCTTAGCCCCTATTTCAGCCAGGTCGCAGTAGTTCTGCCAGGCCAGAGCCTCAACCTGACCTATAGACCACTGCCTCTCCCCTTCGGAATACCTCGGCGTCTTTGTCACTTTATACTCAATAAACCAGGAACGCTTATTCTCCCTATCAATCACCATGTAGTCGGGCAGAAACCTCAGGAAGACAGAAGTCCTGTCGTAAATTCTCTTTAACTCCTCCTGAATTCTGGTCTCAAAAAGGTTTTCGTAGCCTACCGGAAAGTGCTCATACCTGTCGGGAAGTCTGCTCCAAAAGAACCTCTCAAGCAGGCCTATCAGCTCCTGAGTGGTTCGCTGCCTGAACTTGAAGGAACTCCTCTTCAATTACTTCCTCCCTTTCTCTGGTTTCCTGCACCCGAACTCCCACCTTGATTCTGTCAAAAATCTTAAGATGCTGAGAAACTACACCTTCTGAAAGACCAGAATGTATTCATGGACTTTGTTAATTATAAAGCTGTAAGGATAACCTAAAGGTCTTAAGTTGTTGTAATCTCGGCGTCTATCCCAGATGATTATGTCTTTTACTTTAAAACCGACTTCCCTGCACAGAGAGATGGTGTCGCAGTGGAAGGGTATAAACTCAGGGCCGCAACGTATGTCCATAACGTTTATCAGGGCAAACCCTCCGGGGGTCAAAGCCTCATAAACGCCTCTATAAACCTCCTTCAGTTGCTCAAGAAAAGCTCCGTAGTCGGAAAGATTGCCAAGGTCAGCAGAGAGCTCCGAATAGGGTCTCTCTTTCTTCCTGTCTGCAGAGCGCTTCCTCCTGTGGACGTTCCAGTACGGAGGAGACGTTATCGCAACGTTTACAGATTCGGGCTCAAGGTACTTAAGCATATTTCTTGCATCATCGTTAACAATATATAGGACTCTCTCCTGAGAGAACTTTACGGGGAGCTCTCGGGTATCCGGAGTTATAAGCTCCACCCGGTAGTCCTCATCAAAGAGCTCTTTCCTATCAAGCCTCTCACGGGCAACCTTAACAAAGTGCTCTGCAACTTCAAAACCGACCCCCCTCAAGCCCCTCCTTTTAGCCGCAACGAGGGTCGTTCCGCTTCCCAAAAAAGGGTCAAGAACTATCGGGTCATCAAACTTAAGGGTATAGCAGGATAAAAGCCTGTCTACAAGACTTACAGGAAACATTGCAGGGTGTCTAAGCTTTCGCTCCTCCTCGCTCTTCTTTAAATCGTCCCAGATGCTTATTGAATACCTAAGCCAGGTCTTTCCGTCCAGCTTCGCTTCAGGCTTGTTTTTCAAGAGCTCCCCCGTAATGGCAGTTATAAGCTGCCAAATTTTAGCAATTTCCCGAAAACGCAATAAAAAAAGGGGGCCGAAGCCCCCTTTCCGTTGATTTCTAAGTTCGGGTTAGAACTTGAGGTCAGCTTGAGCCCAGATGTGGTGCTCCTGCTCGTCATCACCCTTGATAGCCTTGAAGGCATCGTCCGGATCAAAGTAGTCATAACCGAACGAGAGGCAGAGATTCTTGCTGTACTTGTACTTAAGTTCAAGGTCTGCCTCCCAGCCGATGTCGTCACCGAGGTTCTTCTTATCAGAAAGCCTGATAACATCCTCAGCAGCCTTGAAGTAGTGAACATCAAGCCCGAGGGCTACTTTATCCATTGGCTTAGTGTGGAGTTTTACGTATAAGTCTTTAACTCCAGCAATACTGTAGTCTTGGCCATCAATTGTTATCTTCTGCTGAGCTACATGCTTAAGGCCGGCACCGTTGAACTGGTAGAAGGGAGTGTTTACCCAAACAGTGTCAGCATGACCGAGCCACTTGTGGGCGGTAGGAAGAACTGACCAGAATGCGTCAATGTCGCTATCTGTCGGATTGTCATCACCGGAGTAGTAGTCGTATCCGATAAATACGCTGGGAGTCCAAGCTACCTCATCAAAATCAGTACCTGCGCCAACGCTGAAGAAGTAACCACCAAAGTCTGCATTACCGTAGTCGCCGGACTGGTAAGCACCTTCAAGGTTTACCTTAATTTTAGCTATATCAAGCTCAATTGCAGAAGTTACACGACCGTAAATTGTGTTAACGTCAGCATCAGCACTGAGAGCGCTTGAAGTGGGGTTAACGTAGATGTCAGTCAACTCGTAAGTTCCGCCGATTCCGAAGGGCTTAAATTTACCCTGCCATGTAGCAACGTAGAGATCAATATCAGGCTCTTTTTCAACAGTAGGCCTGAACCAAGCGTCCTGCTTACCTTCGTCGTTTAACTTTCCGTAGAAGAATCCGGCAAATCCGTAGTCCCCAGCTGCGTACCCAACTAAGATACCGTCAATGCTTCTACCAGCCTGAGACCAGCCAACGGCACCTACGAGTCTTTGGTTACCGAGGTTAACCTCTTGGCGACCAAGCTTAACGATTACATTGTCAATTCCGAATGGGTTAGAAAGAAGCATGTAGGCTTCATGCATTGTTATGTCAGATTTGTCACCTACTTTCTTGTCAAAGTCTGCTCTTTTCTCACCAAGGCCAAGACCTTGTCCACCTTCACCCCAGTAGCCGACAGCTTGAGGTGTAAATACGGCTGTTACGCCGTCAGAAAGTTCAGCCTTAATGTTGAGCCTTGCCCTGTAAGTAGCACCAAGCTCAGCACCTTTACCTGTTCCTACTTCTTGAGCCCACCATTCAATCCTTTGCCTTAATTGACCGCCGATTGTTACCTTAGTGCTGCCCATTTCCATGTCGGCAGCTTTAGCACTTGGAGCAGCTGGTACTATAAGTGCAGCTGCAAGACCCATTAAGGTCGCTGCTTTCAGCGCTTTCCTCATCGGGACCTCCCCATCAAAAAGTTTTTTTCTAAAGTCCTATTAAGTTTAGTTCATCTTTCAGATTCAGAATTTAACATTCTTTGTAAGAGAGTGTCAAGTGCCCCTTTACGCCAGTTGAGGTTTCATTTGCAATATTGCAAATAACCCTTTTCCCTCTTACACTTTCCAATTATAGACTTGCCCTTTTACCCAATCAAGGTTATATTTCCCTACAGCACTTCCCGTGCCCACGTGGCTCAGGAGGTTAGAGCGCACCCTTGGTAAGGGTGAGGTCGGCGGTTCAACTCCGCCCGTGGGCACCATTCCCCCCTTGAATTTTTCCCCGCCTATGCTAAATTTCCTCTCCAGATTTTCTCCAAAACCTTATTTATTTAAAAATTCCTGAAACTTCAACTTTCGGAGGAAGCGCCATGGCAAAGCAGAAGTTTGAAAGGACGAAGCCCCACAAGAACGTGGGAACAATCGGCCACGTTGACCACGGAAAAACAACCCTAACAGCAGCAATCACCCACTGCCTTGCACTTCAGGGTAAGGCCC
>JAMOTD010000023.1 GCA_027068415.1 Desulfurobacteriaceae bacterium
TGAGTTCCTCTCCTTTATAAGACCTGAAATTGCCTTCGGGAGCGTTGAAGAGCTCAAAAACCAGATTAAATTAGACATCAGAAAATTTAAAACACTATTGGAGGAGAGAGTTGGAAAACCAGAGCAGTGAGAAGAAGCCCTTTAAGTCCGGCTACGTTGCAATTCTCGGAAGGCCGAACGTCGGTAAGTCTACCCTCTTAAATAGCCTTCTTGGAACAAAGGTTGCAATCGTTACCGACAAGCCCCAGACAACCCGCCACAGGATTATAGGGGTTAAACACCTTGAGGACGCTCAGATTGTCTTCCTTGACACTCCCGGAATTCACAAGGAGAAGTTTGAGCTTAACAGGTACATGAACGAGATAGCTTTCAGCGTTATTCCCGACGCCGACGTTATCCTCTTCCTCATTGACGCAAGAGAAGGTTTAACCGAGGCCGACAGGAAAATTTTAGAGAGAATCGGTCAGGAGAAACGGAAGGATACGAAGGTTATTGTGGTGATTAACAAGATAGACGGGGTTAACAAAGAGGAGCTCCTGCCCCTAATTGACCAAATAAGCAAAGAGTTTCCCTTTGTTGACGAAATCGTTCCGGTTTCAGCCACAAGGGGAACAAACCTTGACAGGCTCCTTGAGCTCATAGTCAAGTACCTTCCTGAGGGGCCAAAGTACTACGAAGAGCACATGGTAACCGACCAGCCGATTGAGCAGTTCATCGCCGAGATAATCAGGGAGAAGATAATGCTCCTAACCAGAGAGGAGGTTCCCCACGCCACCACCGTTCAGGTAATCAACATCCAGCCGGGAGACAAGAACCCCGATATGTTGGTGATTGATGCCGACATAATAGTTGAGAAGGACTCCCAGAAGGCAATCATAATAGGCAAAGGGGGACAGAGGTTAAAGAAAATCGGCCAGCTTGCAAGGGAGGAACTTGAGCAGCTCCTCGGGAAGAGAATCTACCTGAGGCTGTGGGTTAAGGTTAAGGAGGACTGGAGGAGCAGGCCCGAACAGCTCAGGGGGCTGGGGTATTCTTACTAGTTATGAGTTTGAAACGCAAGTGTAAGTTAGTAGAAGCTATTTTAAGAAACAGAAAAGCTGTAAGGTTTGAAGAGCTTGATAGGCTCCTTAAAGCCTTTGGATACGAGCCGAGGCAACCAAGGAGAGGAAGTAGTCATTATGTTTATAGAAAGGACGGGGTTTATCCTATTACTGTTCCTTTTAAGAGACCGTTTCTGAAAGAGGTTTATGTAAAACAGGTTATTAAACTTTTGAGATTGGAGGAGTTCTATGAGAAAAACTGTAAACGAGATTGAGTACTATATGAAACTCCCTTACAAAATAGAGCTTATTCCCTATCCGGAGGGAGGGTTTTTTGCAAGAATTAAGGAACTTGAAGGTTGTATGACCGAAGGGGATAGTCTTGAGGAGGTTATGGAGCTCCTTAACGACGCGAAGAGGGCTTGGTTTGAAACAGCACTTGAGAGCGGTATTGAGATTCCACTTCCAGAGGTGATGGTAGATGAGCAAAGAGCTTAAAGCCTTTCTTATATACGCCTACGCCTACATCTTTATCTACATGCTCAACAGCCTTCTCCTGTGGCTCTTTATGAAGGTTGGCCTTCCCCCTGTCGTTGCCACTTTCATTCAGGCGCTGATAATGATTTTCGGCCTCTACTTTGCCTATACCAAGATAGTTTCCCGCTACTTCGGAGTTGAGGACAGGAGGAAACTTACGGTCGGGTGGCTCTGGCAGTTTGTCCCCTTCGTCCTAATCTCCTTCCTCCTCCTCTACCTCTCGTTCCTTCTCTTTAAGGTTCCCTCCCTTGCGATTTTCATCTTCCTCAACCTTGCGGTTGTGGCCCTCTACTTTACGTTCAAGTATTCCCTCAAGAAAGTCCTCGGAGAGAGCTGATGGGAAAGTACCTTCAGGGAGCGGCCTTTTACCTCTTTGTTTACTTTATCCTGGGGCTGGTAAACAGCGCAATTATGTATTTCTTCACCAGAGTCCTCCACTTTATGCCGGCAATAACCCTTGCTCTTTTAATGTTCTTAACGGTCTTTGTCCTCTACTTTGCCTTTGGAAAGTCGCTGGAGCTCTTTAAAATAGGCGAGCCCGACTCTCCTCCCCAGTGGAGGGTTATCCTTGCCTGGCTTCTCCACTTTGTCCTCTTCGTTGCAATTGCCTCAAGCGTTGAAATTGGTCTTCTTCCGGCCTTAGATAATCCGAAGCTGGTGAAGGTTGCAACTGTCTTTTCAAACTTGATTATCTTCTTCTTCCTTTACTGGCTCGTTGTAAGGGTTTTAATTGAGAAGGGAGGTAGCGTTGAGGCTTGATAAACTCCTTGCAGAGGCGGGCTTTGGAACGAGAAGTCGGGTTAAGAGGCTCATAAGGAAGGGCCACGTTCAGGTTAACGGAGAGGTCGTAAAAGACCCTGCCTATCAGGTTGAGCCTGAAAGGGACGAAGTTCTTGTTGACGGTGAGCCGGTCTTTTACGAAAAGGAGTACTACCTGATTTTGAATAAGCCTGCCGGCTACGTTACATCAACGAAGGATAGGGAGCTCACCGTAATGGAGCTGGTCAGCGATGTTCCCCGGTTTGAGAAGCTCTTTCCCGTCGGCAGGCTTGATAAAGACGCCGAGGGGCTTTTACTTATGACAACTGACGGGGCGCTCGCCCACAGGTTGACCCACCCCAAGTGGAAGGTCCCCAAGACCTACGAAGTTGTAGTTGAAGGGAAGTTAACCGAGGAGGCCGTTGAGCCTTTGAGAAAGGGAATTGAACTTAAGGACTTTAAGGCTCAGCCGGCCGAGGTTGAGATTTTAGATAGCGGAGAGGAGGAGTCAAAGGCGAGAATAACGATTAAGGAGGGTAAGTACCATCAGGTTAAAAGGATGTTTGCCTCAATCGGCCACCCGGTTAAGTCTTTAAAGAGGGTTAAGTTCGGGAGTTTAGAGCTGGGGGGGCTCCCTACCGGAGAGTACCGCCACCTTACCGATGAGGAGGTTGAGAGGTTAAGGGAAGAGGTAAAGCTTTCCCCTAAGAGGAGCTGACGATTTTCAGGAAGTTCTCAAGGAGTTTAAGTCCCGCCCTCTGGCTCTTTTCCGGGTGGAACTGAACTCCGAAAACGTTCTCCTTCTCAATCGAGGAGGTAAAGTAAATTCCGTAGTCGGTTTCCGTCAGTTTTACTTCCTCTTCCTGAGGTTTAACGTAGTAGGAGTGGACGAAGTAGAAGAACTCGCCCTCTTTAATTCCCTTTAAAAGGGAGCTCTCTTTTTTCTTATAAACCTGATTCCAGCCCATGTGAGGGATTTTGTAATCTTTGGGGAGCTCAAACTTTACAACCTCTCCCTTTACAAAGCCGAAGCCCTCAGTCTCGCCGAACTCGTAGCTCTTTTCAAAGAGGAGCTGAAGTCCGAGGCAGATTCCGAGGAAGGGCTTACCCCTTTCAACCTCGCCGACTATCGCCTCCCAGAGCCCCTTCTCTTTAAGGTTCCTTACGGCGTCCTTGAAGGCTCCCACTCCGGGAAGGACTATCCCCGAAGCCTCCTTCAGCTCCTTGGGGCTGTCAGAGACCTTAACCTGTGCCCCCGCGTGCTCAAGGGCCTTGCTTACGCTCCTTAAATTCCCCATTCCGTAGTCAACCACAACTATCACTTTATCCCTCCGGGCATTGAGCTGAGGAGGTATCTGATATCCTCATCCCCAAAGCGGACACCGGCTCCAATGTAGAAACCTCTCCACTTGTGGTAGAGGAGCTCGTCTCCGCCGCCGTAGATAAACCAGTTCTTCTTAAAGAAGTACTTTGCTCCTATTCTCAGGTGGGGAGGAATGTCGTCCCCGTCGGAGTCCTTCCTTCCCGTATCCCAGATGTCGGAGGTAAAGATTAACCTGTCGCTGTAGATGTAGTCAAGGCCGAAGCCTCCGGTACTTTCCTTAATTCCTCCCCTTAAAACGAAGGAGCTCCCCGGATGGAGCCAGTTATCCTTAAATACCCTTGCGTACTGGAGGGTGAACTCCGTTCTGTAGTCTGTTTCAATTTCTTCCTTGCGGTAGGGATGGCCTGAGGTCTCTATGTAGTATTTCTTCCTCTCAACCTTACCCTGAGAGTCTCCCACAACTTCAAGTAAGTAGTAGTGATCTTGGGAGGGGACAATCTGGAGTGAAAAGACTCCCCTTCCCTCTCCGTTTCTGGTGTTTACGTCTCCCCTAAAGCCTATGTAGGTTTTTGTCTTTTCAATCTTCTCTGAGAGTTTACCCAGCGTATCGGCGGTTTTTGTTATGCTGGCGTAGAGCTTCTCATCGTTAAAGAGCTTTCCTACTGTACCTTTACCTTCGTTAACCTTTGAGAGGAGCTCTTTAAGCTCCCTTGTCGTCTCCTCTATGTTAGTAAGTGTTTCCTCAATTTTTTTGCTGTTTTCCTCGTTTAGGAGCTCCTTTAACCTCAAGCTCATCTCATCTAGGTTTTTGGCTATTTGGGGAGCTCTCTCAGAGGCTTCTTTCAAGTTTGCTACTAACTTCCTAATATCTCCTCTATTTTCGTAGGTTATCTCAGAGAGCTGTTCTGTTAGCTGGTTTACGTTCTCAATTACTTGGGGTAAGTCTTCCCTTAAGCTCTCAGTTAAGGCCATAGTGTTTTCAAGGACTTTCCTTATGCCTTCCCTGTTTTCTGTGATGAGACCGTTAAACTGATTGACTACCATATTAACGCTGTCTGTTAACTTAGCTATTTTATCCATAATAACTGCAAGTCTGTTCCTTCCATCTGGAGTTACTAAAGCCTGGTTGAACTTGGTTAAAAGTTGGTTTAACGAGCTTAAGACTTCGTCGGTTGAGGCGGGAATCTGAGTGTTCTTAATTTCTGATCCGGGAGGTAGAGGAGGAGCCGGAGGTCTTCCCGGGTCAATTTCAACGTACTTTTCTCCCATCAGTCCCATAGTTTCAATCTTTGCAACTGCATTTCTGTAGAGCTTTACAGGTTTCGTAAGGATTATCCTAACAACGGCCCTACCGTCCTTAACGTCAACAGAAGTTACCTTACCTACAGTAACCCCTGCAACCCTAACGGGAGCGTCTTTCTCAAGGCCTGCTGCGTTTTTAAACGTTATGGTATAGGAGTAGTTCTTTATTCCCCTCTTAAACTTCATAGGCTCTACAGTTGTGGCTATAACTCCTAATCCTACCAGACTTGCAACTACGAAGG
>JAMOTD010000024.1 GCA_027068415.1 Desulfurobacteriaceae bacterium
TAAAGAGTAAAGAGGTAAAGAGGGCGGAGCTAAAACCTTTTGATTACAGGGAAGAGAGCTTTAAAAACTTAAACTACTTTAAAGATTACAGAGAGGTCTTCGGGAGAAGAGAGATGAAGAGAGTGAGTGCCGATGAGCTGATAGAGAGAGTAAAGAGAAGGGCAAAGCCTGAAAAACTCGGAATGGTTCTCGTCCACAACGGGGTTGTAAGGGGGAGCTCTAAGAGCGGAAGAGAGGTTAAGGAGATGGAGCTCTCGGTTAACAGGGAGAAGTTAAAGGAGTTAATTGAGGAAATAGAGAAGAGAGAGGGGATTGAAGCAGTTGAGGTCTGGATAAACGAGGGCAGGTTAAAGGTGGGGGACGACATCATGCTGGTTGCCGTAGGAGGCAGGTTCAGGAGCGACGTCCTTCCCGCCTTTGAGGAGCTAATCGGCAGGATAAAGAGGGAGGTCGTAGTTGAGAAAGAGATTTGACGACAGCCACCTAACCGATTTTGAAAGAACGTAAGATACTGTATAAACTCAGCCTCAATCAAGTTCGTTCCTAAAGGGGAAGAAGTTGGCTCTGATTGAGCTTAAGGGAATAAAAAAGGTATTCAGACAGGGAGAACTCCAGGTAGAAGTTCTTAAAGGAATAGACCTAACAATAGAAAGGGGAGAGTTCGTCGCAGTAATGGGGCCTTCGGGCTCGGGTAAGTCAACCCTGATGTACATAATGGGGTGCCTTGACAGGCCAACTGAGGGGAAGTACTACCTTAACGGAATAGACGTCTTCTCGTTAAAAGACGACGAGCTCTCAAAACTAAGGGCAAAGTTTATAGGCTTTGTGTTTCAGTCCTTCTACCTGATTCCTTACCTGAACGTTCTTGATAACGTCTTAGTTCCCGTTGACTACCTCCCGAAGGAGGAGAAGAAGAAGAGGTTTAAGGAGAAAAGCCCCGAGGAGAAGGCGAAGGAACTCTTAAAGCGGCTGGGAATGGGAGAGAGGCTCAAGTTCAAACCGGCGGAGCTCTCCGGCGGCCAGAAGCAGAGGGTGGCAATAGCAAGAGCTTTAATCAACTCCCCCGAGGTAATCCTTGCAGACGAGCCGACCGGACAGCTTGACAGCGCTTCCGGTAAGGCGGTTATGGAAACTTTTAAGGAGCTCCACAGTGAGGGGAAGACGGTAATCGTCGTTACCCACGACCCGGCGGTGGCCTCTTACGCCGACAGAGTAATAAAGATAAAAGACGGGAAGGTAGAGGAATGAGACCAAAGGAGGTTCTCCTCTCCCTTCTCCACAACAAAGTAAGAACGGCCTTTGCTGTTTTGGGAATCCTCTTCGGAGTTGTTTCCTTAGTTTTGATAGTTGCGGCAATTGAGGGGAGCTCCCAAGAGGCCAAAAAAGTAATAGAGAAGCTCGGCCCCGACTCGGTTCTGATAATATCGGGCTCAATTAAAAAGGGGCCTCGCTCCTCGTTCCAGAATTTAACCCTTAAGGACGTCAACGAGATAGGAAGGCTTGAGGGAATATTTGCCCTAACATACGGGATAGTGAAGCCTACGATGATTAGCAGCAGTGAGAGCTCCAAGTTCTCCTCGGTCTTCGGAGTAGGCAAGAACTGGCTCGTTTCTTGGAACTACCAGATTGAAGAAGGAAGGGGATTTACCGAAAAGGACTTTAAGGAGCTGAGGAAGGTTGCCGTAGTAGGCCACGACGTTAGCGACTTCTTCTGGCCGGGCCAGAGCCCTGTAGGTAAGGTAATTCTCGTCGGGAAAACTCCCCTTCGGGTAATAGGAGTTTATAAAAAAAAGGGCAAAACCCCGAACGGCCACAACCTTGACAACAGGGTTTTCATACCTTACGGCGTCTTTGATAAAACCGTAGAGAAGACGTACGAAAAAGTAAGCGTTATAAGGTTTAGGGTCTTAAACCCGAAAGAGTACGACGAAATAGTAAAGGAGACAAGAGAAATTCTTCTGAGGAACCACAGGCCCGACGAGTTTATAGTGATAACACCGGTGGTCGTAAAGAAGTTCCTCTCAATGCTCTCAGCAACCTTAGCCTTCTTCTTAGGGATAGCCTCGGCAACGGCGCTCGTAGTAGGAGGGTTTGTGCTCTCTTCAATTTTCTACGTAAACGCTTACGTAAGGGAGTGGGAGGTCGGTTTAAGAAAGGCCTTGGGGGCAACGAAGAGGGAGATAGTCGGCCTCTTCTTGGGGGAAGCACTCGCCGTTGCGGTTATCTCCTCACTAATAGGCTCCCTGCTCGGAGCTGCTGCAATAAAAGTGATTTTGCCCGGTCTCAAGATACCGGTAGTTTATCCGATAGAGGCCTTTATCATTGCTCCTATCTTTGCAGTTTTAGTAAGCCTTTTTGCGGTCTACTTCCCGGCCAAAAGGGCATCGGAGTTTGAGCCGGTTAAGGCCCTGAGGAAAAAGGCATGAGGCTAAAGAGTTTAGTAAGCTACTTCAGGGAGAACAAAAAGAGGTTAATACTATCCCTTCTCGGAGTTGCAATAGGAGTCTTCTCCCTCTCCCTCATGGTCGGAATAACCGAGGCTATGGAAAAGAGGGTTGAGAGGGTAATCGGGAAAATGGGCTCAAGGGTTCTCGTTATCCTTCCCGGAGAGGTGAAAAACTTAGGAGGGAGAACGATTCAGCTCTCCTTCTATCCCACCTTAACGGTAAAAGATGCACGGGCCATAGAACAAAAGTGCCCCGACGTTAAGGCGGTTTCTCCCTTTAAGAAGGTTTCCCCCAACGTCCACCACGGAGGGAAGAGGATTACGGCAGAGGTCTTCGGCGTCTGGCCCTCTTACCCGGAAATTACCGACTATAAACCCCTGTGCGGAAGGTTCTTGAGGAGGGAAGAAGAGGATGAGATGGCCGAGAGGGCCGTTTTAGGGTACGAAGTTGCTAAGAAACTCTACGGCAGCGAGTGTCCGGTGGGGAAGGTAATCTACCTCTACAACGCACCCTACAGGATTGTGGGGGTGATGGAGAAGAGGGGAACTGACCTGAGCGGGGAGAACCTTGACAATAGGATTTACATTCCCCTCTCCTCGGCAGTTAGGAGAATTTCAAACGTTGACTACGTTGACGGGATTTACGTTCTTCCCGTTGAAGGGGCAAAAGTTGAAGAGGTTAAGAAGGAGCTCACAGAGCTCCTACTCAAGAGGCACGGTAAAAAAGATTTCAGCGTCAACAGGTTTGAGGACTTAGTAAACACCCAGAAGCAGGCGATGGAAATCTTCTCAAGGCTATCCCTGATTGTCTCTTTAATAGCATTCGGGGTGGGAGCTCTGGGAATTTTAGGGGTAATGACCCTTTCGGTTTACGAAAGGCTCGTAGAGATAGGAGTAAAGAGAACTTTCGGGGCAACAAAAAGGGAGATTGCCCTTCAGTTCTTGGCTGAGGCGGCATTACTATCGCTGGTAGGGGGTTCGGGAGGAGCTCTCCTCTCAACCGTTATGGTTGTGGCAATCTCTTCACTGGCCGGCTGGGGGGTATTTATTCCAGTTAAGGGAGCTCTAATCTCCCTTGGCCTTGCAACGGTAGTGGGTATTATTGCCGGTGTTTACCCCGCCCTAAGGGCTTCCTCTTTTGAGCCTAAAGAAATATTAAACGAAACCTAATTTAAAACAATAGAGATGCCCAGAACAAACGGGCATCTTCAGATTTAAACTAAATTGAAAAACAAAACCTATTTGTTCTCCTTTTCCTGCTCCAAAAGAACCTTTTTAAGCTCCTCTATCTCCTTCCTGAGTTCCTCTTTGGTCTCCTCAACTTCTTTCTTTAACTCATCAAAATTCTGCTTAATCAACTGATTCATTTGTTCCAGAACACTCTCAAGCTCCTTTTCAACTTCTTCTTTCTTGGCTTCAAACTTTTCCTTGAGCTCTTCCAGAAACCTCTCGGCTTCCTCCTTAGTAAGCTTACCTTTCTCTTCAAGCTCCTTCAAAAGTTCCTCAACCTTCTTAGCTGCAGAGGACTGAAGCTTGTTGATAATCTCATCAAAAGTCATGATAACCTCCCTTGATTGCTTTTGAGTTAAAATTTAATAACTTCATAAAACAAAATCAAGTTAAGCTGTGCAAATAGTTTGAAAACTTTCCTTTAGAAGCTTTGAAAAGTTTGGAAAAGAAGACACTTCTATTTCTACTTTCTACCTAAAACAGCTTTCTCCAATTCCTCTTCCTCTTAACCATCTTCACCACTAAGCAAAGCTCCTAATAAAATAAACGACAACAACACTGAATTTAAACATGCGAGATTTATACTTTAAAGCTATTGGAACAAAGAGAGCCAAAAGGTTCATTTAAGTTGGAGATAAACTACTTTAAAGCCTCACAGAAAACTATCCTAACACCTAACAATGGAGAATCTATATAACCTCCTTTGGCTCCTTCTTCGACTACTTGATTTTTCTGAGAAGAAAGCTATTGTTATTAAGTACTTACTTACGTACGCATAAAGGAGGAAGAGAAGTGAAATACAAACATTCAAAACAGTGGTTTACTCTTCTAAGCATAATTTTCCTTCTGCTACTCAAACTACCAGCAACCTACGGACAGGAAAACCATAAAATGCCTCCTCCGGAAGTTGACGTTTATAAGGTAAAAGTAATAGAGAAACTACCAGTAACTCTAATCTACCCTGCAAGGTTAAAAAGTCCTCAACAGGTAACAGTAGTAGCCCGCGTTACAGGATTCCTTGAGAGGAAGTTCTTTAAAGAGGGCGATTATGTAAAAAAGGGACAGCTTCTCTACCTAATAGAGCCGGACCCATACGAGGCAGCCTACGAAAGAGCAAAGGCAAATCTACTCCACGCTCAAGCTCAACTTGAAAAGGCTG
>JAMOTD010000025.1 GCA_027068415.1 Desulfurobacteriaceae bacterium
AACTTAAAGCCGCAAACTACAGTATAGGGGTGGCAAAAGCAAACTACTTCCCAAGTATTTCCCTCACAGGAGCTCTCGGATTTGAAAGTTCTACACTCTCCAACTTGGTTCAATCATCTGCAAAATTCTGGAACGTAGGAGCCTTAATAAGTGGACCCATCCTTGACTTTGGAAGGACTAAATCAAACGTGAAAGTTGCAGAATCCAGGAAAAGGCAGGCAGTTATTAATTATGTTCAAACAGTCAAAAGGGCCTTTTCTGAAGTCCACGAGGCTCTCTTAAGACTCCAATCTATAAAGAGGGAGATAGAGATCCAGGAGAAACTCCTTAAAAACTACCAAGAGATACTCCAAACAACCGTTAACCAGTATGAAAACGGTTTAGTTGACTACCTCAACGTAATCAGCGCAAAGCGAAACTACGAAAGGGCACAGCTTAAACTAGTTTCTTTAAAAAAGGAATACCTTCAGCAGGAAATTATGTTATACAAAGCTTTAGGAGGCGGCTGGAAAAGGGATATGCTGTTTAGCTCTAACAAGTGATTAAAAATAACTTTTGGTTCTGAGTGGCTTCCTCTCCGTAATCTTTACTTTTCCTCTCCAGAACTTCTCTTTTTCTTTTCTTCTTGTACTTGTATAAGACATATTTTGTCCTTTTAAAGGTCTAACATCAGTAATAAGGAACCTTATTAAATTAAAAGGAGGAGGGGATTATGAGGAACTATCAGAAAACTGCATTTATCCCCTACCCGGAGCTCCTCACGTTCCTTGACAGGTTCTGTCCGATGTGCAACTCACCTATCTCACTTAAAAAGACTGGTAAATTAGAAGCCCTCGTATGCTCTAATCCCAAGTGTCCCTACTACCAGGTTAGAGAAAAAGGAAACAAGAAGAGGGAGGGAGGAGCTATTGAGTGTTAGAGCTCTCAACCTCAAAGAGCCCCTCAACGAACTCTACAGGGTCAAAGGGACGCAGGTCTTCTATTCTCTCTCCGATTCCAACCAGCTTTATGGGAATTTTAAGCTCGCTGCAGATGGCTATAACGATTCCTCCCTTAGCCGTTCCGTCAAGTTTCGTAAGGGCTATTCCGGTAACGTCAGTAATCTCCTTAAAGGCCTTGGCCTGACTTATGGCGTTCTGGCCCGTATTGGCGTCAAGAACGAGAAGGATTTCGGCAGGCTGACCCGGAAACTCCCTTCCTATAACTTTCTTTATCTTGTGGATTTCTTTCATTAGCCTCTCTTTGTTGTGGAGCCTTCCGGCGGTGTCAACTATCAAGACATCATCTCCCTTGGCCTTTACGCTCTGAATCGCGTCATAGACAACGGCCGCCGGGTCTGTACCCTCTGCGGCTTTAACTATTCTGACTCCGGCTCTTTGGGCCCAGACCTCAAGCTGCTCAATCGCCGCAGCCCGGAAAGTATCTGCGGCCGCAAGGACTACAGAGTATCCCCTATCCTTAAGCTGTTTTGCCAACTTCCCTATCGTAGTGGTCTTCCCTACGCCGTTAACTCCGAGAACGAGAATTACCGAGGGCTTCTGGGAAAGGTTGAGCTCCCCTTTGCAGCTTAAAAGAATCTCCTTTAACCTCTCCTTTAAAAGCTCAAGGAGCTGGTCGGAGTTTTTTAACTTCCTCTTTTTGGCTTCACGCTTTAAGTAATCAATAAGCTCTAAGGTTGCATTCACACCAACATCTGCAAGGATTAACCTCTCCTCAAGCTCTTCAAATAAGGATTCGTCTATCTCCCTTCCCCTGAAGCCGGCAAGGCCGAGGGCGTCTCGGGTCTTCTTAAGACCCTCTTTAAAGCTCTTTAAGAGCTTTGAGCCGGTTAAACCTAACTTCTCCTCAACTTCCCTCTTCTTTACGGTATAGTCAAACTCGTACTCGGGAGGGACTTTCCCCTCAAGCTCTTTAAAAACCTTGTGGGCAAGTTCGTAAAGGCCCTCTTTAACGTAGAGGTTTGCAATGTGGTAGGAGGAGAGAAAGGCAAGAAGGGGATTTTGGGAGCTCCTTGCAACGTCGTAGAGGTTCCTTGCGGCCTGAAGGTTTCCCCTATACTCCTGCTCCATTCCTCTAAAGAAGGAGGAGTAGTCCTTTCCCAGCTCCTCTTCAATCTTCTCAAGGTAGGGCTCAAACTCCCTGTAGATTACGAGGTTCTTTAGGGTCTTTGCTAC
Organism: Desulfurobacteriaceae bacterium; assembly: GCA_027068415.1. Classification (GTDB taxonomy): domain Bacteria; phylum Aquificota; class Aquificia; order Desulfurobacteriales; family Desulfurobacteriaceae; genus Thermovibrio. The sequence goes on from JAMOTD010000025.1 coordinate 2,175, forward strand.
CGCGTCAACGAGCTCTCCCCTGCTGTAAATGAGGGCGTTATAAAGGGCTTCGGGGGCATCCTTTTCGCTCTCTTGAGCCAGCTTCAGCCACTTTTCGGGCTGGTTGGGGTTCTTCCTGAGCTCTTCCTTTAAAGAGGGTTTTTTCCTGAAAAATCCGAACATTGTCCGACTCCTTAACGTGTTAAGTTAGTCCACCCGACCTTACGCATTTAACAAACGCGAATAGGATAGCTCTCTATCGGTCGGAACGTATTTAGAGAGTATAGTCCAAACTACCGCGACATCAACTCCAAAGTAGCCGTGAACAAAAATCTTAAAAAGAGTTGGTTAATTTTACGAGTTTGCAGAGGAGCTCGTAGGGTCTCCCCTCTTCCATTAAGCTTACGGCTTTCTCTATTCCTTCCTCTACGCTCTCAACGGCGTCAGCGGTAAGGAGAGCAAAGGCAGCGTTAAGGGCAACGACGTCCCTCTTTGCTCCCCTTTCCTCTCCGGTTAAAACCCTCCTGACTATTTCCCTGTTCTCTTCTAAGGTCTCGCCGGCCAAGATTTCAGAGAGGGGAGCTCTACTAAGGCCGAAATCCTCCGGAACTACCGTGTAGCTCTTGATTTCGCCGTCTCTCAGCTCGGTTATTTTGGTCGCTCCGGTTATGGTTATCTCGTCTGTTCCGTCCTTACCGTGGACTACAAAAGCCTTCTTTGAGCCCAACTTTGAGAGGACGGCGGCCAACTTCTCCGTAAGCTCTTCCGAGTAAACCCCCATAAGTTGCCTCTGCGCCCCCGCAGGGTTCGTTAAAGGCCCTAAAACGTTGAATACCGTCCTTATACCGAGCTCTTTCCTGGGACGGACAACTGAGGCCATTGCAGGGTGGAACTTTGGGGCAAACATAAAGCCGAAGCCCAGCTCCTCTATACACCTTGCCACCTGCTCGGGCTCAAGGTCTATCTTCACGCCGAAGCTCTCCAAGATGTCGGCACTCCCGCACTTGCTCGTTATTGAGCGGTTTCCGTGCTTTGCAACGGGAACGCCACAGGAGGCAACGACAAGAGCTGTTGTAGTTGATATGTTGAAGGTTCCCTTTAGGTCTCCTCCCGTTCCGCAGGTGTCAACCAGCCTCTCCTTGAGCTCTTCAGACAGAGGAACCTTTTTAGCCTTTTCCCTCATAACCGAGGCAGCTCCGGAAATCTCATCTACGGTTTCACCTTTACACCTGAGGGCAACGAGAACTCCGGCTATCTGAACGTCGGTTAGAGCTCCCTCCATTATTCCGTTAAAGAGCTCCCTGCTCTCTTCAAAGGAGAGCTCTGTGCCCTCAACAAGCCTGTTTAAGAGCTCCTTAAACTCCATAACATCTCCAGTTGATTGGTTTTGAGAATTTTAACACCCTCAAACTCCCTACAGATAAGGCCGTTAACTTCGCCGAAGTCGTCAACGAGAAAGAGGTGGGAGGGGCAGGAGCAGTCGGAGGAGCCGAACGAGTCAACGGGAAAGGAGCCGTGGAGGGAGGAGATTAGGGAGGCAACCATACACTCAACCCGAAGGCCGGGAAGGAGAACCACAAGTTCGGGGGAGAAAAGGGGTGAGGTAGTTATAAAGTCAAGGTGCCAGTGCTTTTTCTTCTCTCTCTTAAGGTGGCGGGTGAGTCGGGAAGGGATTCCGCCGGAGCCGAAGGCAGAGCCGACGTAAACGTAAAAGCCCTTCTGGAGAGTGAAAAACTTTCCACTTCTAACGCTGAAGGAGAGCTCCCCCGAAAGGTAAAACTCAAGGAGGTAAGTTCCCTTCATGCTATCGGAGAGCGGGCAAAAGCCCCTACCTCCAAGGAGTCTTCTCCCTCAAGGAGGAAACGCCTGTAGCCGGCGTATGCGACCATTGCGCCGTTGTCGGAGGTGTACTCTAAGGGGGGAAGGTGGAGCTCCAAGCCAAGCTCCTTTAACCTCTCTCTCAAAAGGGAGTTGGCGGAAACCCCTCCAGAAACGGCAACCCTCTTAACTCCCGTCTCCTTAACGACCTTCTTCAGCTTACCCAGAAGGTAAGAGATTGCAGTCTCCTGAAAGGATGCGGCAATCTGGGGCGGAGGGTAGCCCTTCTCAACGAGCCTTCTGACTGCGGTCTTTATCCCGCTGAAGCTGTAGTTGAAGCCCTTAACGCGGGGTCTGGGAAGCTCAAGGAACTCCCCCCCGTATTCCCTGTAGAGCCTGTCTATGACGGGGCCTCCCGGGTAGCCCAAGCCGAGGAGCTTGGCAACTTTGTCGTAGGCCTCACCTACAGCGTCGTCAAGGGTTTTCCCCAAGAGCCTATACCTGCCGAGGGACTCAACGAGAACAATGAGGGTGTGGCCTCCGCTTACCACGAGGGCTATAAAGGGGTACTGGGGCTCAGAGCCAATAAAGGGGGAGAAGATGTGGGCCTCAATGTGGTGGACGGCCTTAAACGGAAGGGAGAGGGAGTAAGAAAGGCCTTTGCCGAAGGTAAGCCCCACCAAGAGGGCCGGAAGGAGGCCGGGGCGGTTCGTGGTACAGATTAGGGAGAGCTCCTTTACCTTAACTCCGGCAACCCTCAAGGCCTCATCAAAGACTAAGTCAATGTTCTCTGCGTGCTTCCTTGCTGCAATCTCCGGAACAACTCCCCCAAACTCCCTGTGGAAAGAGTACTGGGAGGAGACGATGTTTGAGAGAACCCTATTTCCTGTGGCGTCGTAAACGGCAACGGAAGTATCGTCGCAGGAAGTATCTATCCCCAAAACCAGCAACTACTCCTCCACAATGTCAAAGTAGATTTCCGGCCTTCTTCCCAGCCTCTCCTCAAACCGGCTCGCAACCGAGATAACCTTATCGGCAACTTCCCTCTTAACCTGAGGGCTCTTTTGGTCAACAACAACCTTTATACAGGCGTCAATGTAGATTTCGCAAACCGGAACAACCTCAACCCTCTTTACAAAGGGGAGTTCCTCAAGCTCCTTCACTCCTCACCCCTCTTTAAGACTATCACCTGATTTCTCAGGCTCTTAACGGTGTAGTTAAAGAGCTCCCTCAAGTCTCTGTACTCCTCGGGAGGGACAATTCTCTTATTTAGAATCATCTCGGCCATCATCGTGAGCTCCCCTTCCTCTTGACTCCAGGAAATCTTGAGAGAGCCGACCCTGTTTTTAAAGTTAAGGTTCTCAGGCTTAAAGAGGAGGGTATAACCGGAAGGGAGCTTAACGGTTGACTCAACGACCTTCTCCATCCTGTAGCCCACCACGAAGGGGTAGTGCCTCTCCTTTGCCGCAACGAGAGAGACTATACGGCTGAAGTCAGGGGCGGAGAACTTTGCAAGAAGGGTGTGGGAAGTTAAGGTGCCGTAGGAGTTATCCCTGCCATTTATTTTTATCCAGACATTGGGAATGTTGAGGTTTCTGTAGTCAGAAAGGCTGAACTCCTCAACGTCAAAGCCCGGGGAGATTCTGGAGGCAAGCTCGTCAACGTGCCTTTTAACCTGAGAAGGGGTCATCTCCGAAAGCCTTGCCCTCTCAATTACCGAGTAGATGCCGGTATAGGAAAACTTGAAGTTCCCCTTAAGACCTCCGAAAGGGGAGAGCTCAAATCTGCCGGTAAACCCTTCGGTGTTTGCAGAGGGCGGGTAAACGGGAGTCTCCTTTAAATCGCCCCTTTCCTTCTCAACGTCAACTACGAGGCTCCTCCTTCCCTGGTCGGAGGGCGGCAGGTAGCCGAAGGGGACGTAGTCGGAGGTGGTGTCAAGGAAGAGGAGCTTCCCCTTCCACTTTATCGCCGCAATCTCGTGGTTAAAGGCGGTAGGCATGGGCATCTCGGGGTCGGCGTCGGCCTTTGAGAGGGTGGGTATTAGAACAGGGTAGCCCTTAACTCCTATAACTTTAAGCATAGCTATTAAAAGGGTGGCGTGGTCTTTACAGTCTCCGTAACGGTTCCTCAGGACTTCGCCGGCCTTGTGAGGCTTATACCCGTTTATACCGAACTCCATTCCCACGTACCTGACGTTCTGGGAGACGAAGTTGTAGATTGCCCTAACCTTTTCCTCCAAACTCTTTTTACCTTCGGTTATTTTCAAGGTGGTCTCCCTAACGAGTTCGTCGGGCTCAAGGGCCTCTTTGGCAAGCTCCGAGTACCACCTTGCAACGTCGTTCCAGCTCCTTATTGAGGTTATGGCCACCTTTTTCGCAAGCTCACCGTAAGGGGGCATGTTCCTCTCCTTGTGGAGGGGCGGAACGTTTCGGAGCTCCCACCTTAAGACGGTATACCCATCCTCCCTCCTTACCTGAGGCTCGGCCTCTTTACCCTCCATGTGATAGGTTTTGTACTTGTAGTAGTGGCCTTGGGGAACATAGGCGGTGAAGGTGGCCTCCTTTACGGGAAAGAAGTCCTGAAAGTAGTTGGTAGTCCAGAAGTTGTTTTTCATGTAGGGCTTAAAGGTCTCAAGCCTGTAGGTGTACTTAATAACCGAGCCGGGAGCTACGGCAGGCATTGAGATTGTCTGGTACTTTAAGTCGGAGTAAATCGGAGCCTCTGAGACAAAAGGAGGGTAGACGACGTTAAAGGCCTTCTTATCGGGCTTAACAATTTTACCGTCGGGCGTAATCGTGTAGGCGTAGAGAACTTTTAATTTCTGGTGTTCGGTTGAAAAGGGGATAACAACCTCGCCGAACTCCTTAATTCCCCTCTTGTCAAGAATTTTTACGGCTTTCTCCTCAATCCAGACGCTCCTGCCGTCGGGGTAGAACTTTACCGTGCACCTATCGTAGAGGACTTCAGCCCCGAACTCTCCGGCAAGGGAGAAAAGGGGAAAAAGAATCAGGAAAAGGGCGGTCAGAAGCTGTCTTTTCATCTTTTACCTCCTTAAAGGGCTATTCCCTCTTCTCTTACGGCCTTTTCAAGGAGCTCTATTATCTCGTCAATCAACTCCTCGCTGTCTGCCTCAACCATTATCCTTAAGAGGGGCTCGGTTCCCGAGTAGCGGACGAGAACCCTTCCCCTGCCTGCAAGCTTTCCTTCCGCCTCCTTAATGGCCTCTTGAAGCTTTCCCAAGCTTTCAAGGGGAGGTTTCTCCTTTACCCTAACGTTTTTGAGCTTCTGGGGGTAGAGCTCTACCTGAGAGACTATCTCACTTAAAGGCTTCCTGAGGGATTTTATAAGGGAGGCAACAACTACCGAAGTAAGGATTCCGTCCCCGGTGGGCAGGAAGTCCCTCAGAATTATGTGTCCCGACTGCTCGCCGCCTACGAGAGCTCCTACCTCCTCCATCTTCTCAGAGACAAACCTGTCGCCGACTCCAGTCCTGTGGAGGTTTAGGCCGAGCTTCTTGAGGAATAGCTCAAGGCCGACGTTGCTCATTACCGTTGCAACAACTTCCCTGCACCTGTCAGAGTAGTGGGCGGCCAGAAGGCCGATGATTTTATCCCCGTCAACTACATTTCCCCTCTCATCTACGGCTATACACCTGTCGCCGTCTCCGTCGTAGGCAAAGCCGACGTTGAGGTTGAGCTCCCTGACCTTCTGGGCAAGGAACTCGGGGTGGAGAGCTCCGCACCCTTCATTTATGTTCTTACCGTCGGGCTCGGCGTTAAAGACGAAAACCTTTGCCCCGAGGGAGTTAAAAACTTCGGGAGCAATCTGGAAAGTTGCACCGTTGGCACAGTCAAGGCCCACCTTAAGGCCTGCAAGGTAGCGGCTGGCGCTCTCAAGGAACTTCTTGTAGGCCTCAACAAGGTTGTAGCCGTCAAAGACCCTTCCGATTTCCGAGGGCTCGGCCTTGGGCAGCTCGTACTTGTTGAAGATTACAAGCTCAAGGCCGCCCTCCTCGGCCTCGGAGAACTTCTTCCCCTCCGAGTTAAAGAACTTCAGGCCGTTATACTCGTAAGGGTTATGGGAGGCCGAGACCATAACTCCCCCCGAGAAGTCCCCCTCCCTGATTAGGAAAGAGATGCCCGGGGTAGGGATTACTCCTGCGTCAACAACGTCAACGCCGGCCGAGGTTAAACCGCTTATGAGGGCCGACTTAATCATGTCCGAGGAGAGCCTCGTATCTTCCCCCACGACTACGGTGTGCTTTTTGCCGGGGTACTTTGAGTTTAGGTAAACCCCGTAGGAGAGGCCTATCCTCTGAACCATCTCGGGAGTTAGGGGGAATTTGTTGGCTATTCCCCTTATTCCGTCGGTTCCGAAAAGTTTCTTCTTTACTTTCATCTATCTCCTCCCTTCTTTATTACAACTTTCACCTTTTTAGGCTCGGGCTGGAAGCGGGAAGAAAGGGGAACAACGAGCTCTACAGGAAGTTTAACCCCCTTAAGGTCAACTTCCTCGGTTTCAACAGTTATCGGTACTCCCTTTAACTCCTCAGGCAGGGAGAGGACGGCGTAGTTGGGGTGGAGCTCTATGAGAGCTCCAACAGGTAAACCTTTAAATTTTAGAACTATCGGTACTGCTACTCTAACGAGTTTTTCAACCTTAACCTCTATCTCTGAAGGTTCTATCTTCTTTACCTTCACAGAAAGCCCGAAATAAAAGTCTTCTCTTTTCAGCTTAACCTTAACCCAACCGCTCTTTCTCCCCAGTTCAGGAGGGAGTTTAAAAGAGACCTTAGTAAGCTCTTTTAACCTGTTTAAGTCCCTTCGGTAGCCCTCAATTACAAAAGTCAACTCCTTAGGCCTATAATCCACAACCCGGTAATCTCCGGTAATTATCGGTTCAACCCTTAGCTTGATAGTTGTTTCGGCAATCTCCTTGTTCGTAGCAAGAAACCAGAAAAGAAGGGCAAAAATAACGGCAAGGAGCTTTAAATGAAGGTTCTCTAAAAAAAGTTTACTAAGCCTCTTCATTGGCCTTCCTCAAAAAGTCAAGCTGAAACCTTCCCCTCTCAACTTTCCTAACAAGGAGCCCTTTGAGGACTTTCTTAAGTTTGGCAGGGTTAAGGTTCTTAATCAATTTACCCGAGTAAGAAACAGAAATAGCTCCCGTCTCTTCAGAAACCACAACGGCAACGGCATCGGTCTCTTCGGTTATTCCTATTGCAGCCCTGTGGCGAGTTCCAACTGTCTGAGGGAGGTTGGGGTTGAGGGATAGGGGGAGAAAAGCTCCGGCCTTGTAGACCCTGTCCTTTTTGATTATGGTGGCGCCGTCGTGTAAGGGGGTTCCCGGCCAGAAAAGGGTTATGAGGAGCTCCTGACTGACTTTGCCGTCAATGAGGGTTCCCGACTCAACGTAGTTATCAAGGTTTACATCCCTCTCTATAACAAGGAGAGCTCCGATTCTGTCCTCCGACATACTTGCACAGGCTCTGACAATCTCCTCAATTATCCTCTCGGCCTCCTCTTCAGAGGTAAAGATGCCGAACTGCTTCTCACCTATCCGGGCAAGAATCCTCCTTATCTCCGGCTGAAAGATAACTATCAGAGCAAAGATTCCAATTGTAAGGAGGTTATTGAAGATAAAGGAGAGAGTGTAGAGGTGGAGAACTTTCGCCACTACGCTTAAAAGGAGAACAGCCAGAAGACCTATGAGGATTTGAATGGCTCTGGTCTGGGAAAGGTAGACAAAGAGCCTGTAGATGAGAAAAGCTACGACAAGGATATCTATAACGTCCCAGAAGGTTATTTTCGGAATAAAGCTCAGCACCCGGCCTCCTCAACGGCCCGAAGGAGTTTTAAAAACCGATAGGTCTCCTTTACGTCGTGAACTCTAAAAATTTTTGCCCCTCCGTAGAAGGCGGGAGCAATAGCCCCTAAACTCCCTGCAAGCCTCTCCTGAGGTTCATCCTCTCCGGTAATTGCTCCTATAAAGCTCTTCCTTGAGGCTCCCACAAGTAGGGGCAGGCCGAAGACCCTAAACTCGGAGAACCTCTTTAGGATGCATAGGTTGTCCTCTAACCTCTTCCCGAAGCCGATTCCCGGGTCAAGGATAATTTTATCCCTCCCGATGCCCCTCTCAAGGGCAAACGAGAGCCTCTCCTCAAAGTAGTCGCAGATTTCCGAAACGGCGTCTTCGTAGTAGGGGTTCTTCTGCATGTCCCTCGGGGTTCCCTTAATGTGCATAATAACAACGGGACAGCCGAAGGAGGAGACGACCTCGGCCATCTTCGGGTCAAACTGTAGACCGCTTATGTCGTTTACCATGTCGGCACCTTCAAGGAGGGCCTGACGGGCAACTTCGGCCTTGTAGGTGTCAACGGAGATGAAGAAGCCTTCCCCCAATCTCTTTCTGACTTCACGGATAACGGGGATAACTCTTCTGAGCTCCTCCTCAAGGGGAACGGGGGGAGCTCCCGGCCTCGTTGACTCACCTCCAACGTCAACAATTTTCCCGCCTTGGGAGATAATCTCTTCAGCCCTCTTAAGAGCAAGCTCAACGGTCGTGTACCTGCCTCCATCAGAGAAGGAGTCGGGGGTGGCGTTAAGGATTCCCATTACGACCGGCTCTTTTAGGGGGAGCTCCTTCCCCCGATAGGTGAGGGTAAACTCACTTTCAAGGTAATTACCGAGGGCTCTTATTAAAGAGTTAGAGAGTTCCCTGAGGCCGAAGGGCTGCTCCTTCAGTTTCTCCGCCAACCTCTCAAGTTCCCTCTCACTAACCAGAAGGAGGACTTTCCAGAGCCCCTTCTCAAAGGAAGAGGCCTTTCTTGGAACGGCACAGTCTCCGCCTACAGAGATTGCGTCCTGCTTCAGGATATTTGCAGCCCTCGTGTCAATCCCGTCAATCTCAAGGAGGTAAACCCTTCCCTTCTTGGATATTATCTCGGCCCCCTTAGAAGTATTTCCCAGCGAGAGGAGGTAATCCCTCAGGGAAACCTTGTCTTTAAACTCTTTTACCCTTACTTTCACCTTAACCCAACTCTCCGGTTTTTCGGGAGATTATAGATGAAAACCGTAATAACTACCCACAAAAATATGGACCTTGACGCCTTAGGAGCGGTAATAGGGGTAAAGAAGCTCTGCCCGGAGGCAGAGGTAGTCCTCCCCGAGACCAAGGGAGAAGACGTAATAAAGCTCCTTGAGGAAAATCCCGAAATTCTTGAGTTTACTGAAGAGAGGGAGTTTGAAGGAGAGGTAGGAAAGCTCATCGTAGTTGACACAGACAGCCTTGAGAGGATTCCCGACTCACTAAAAGGAAAAATAGGGGAGAGGACGGAAATAGTCGTCTTTGACCACCACTCAAGGGAGCTCTTAGAGAAAGTCTCACAGCTCCACTACAAGGAGGCGGGAGCGACGACTTCAATAGTAGCCCTGATTTTAAAGGGGAAAGGACTGACGCCGAGCCCTTATGAGGCAAGTGTAATGCTTGCCGGGATATACTCCGATACGGGCTCATTCAGGTACCCATCAACAAAGCCGATAGACTTCTTAGCCGCCGCATTTCTGCTCTCGGTAGGGGCAGAGATAGAGTTTGCGAAGAAGTACCTTCCGAAAGAGCTAACCGAGAGGGAGATAGACCTGCTGAAAGTCCTAAAGGACAACCTGAGGATAGTTGAAGTTCACGGAAATCAAATCGGGATAACCTACGGAAGGTTTGACTCCTACGTAGGGGACGTAGCTCCGCTGATAAGTAGGCTAATGGAAATTTACTCCCTCCCTGCGGCCTTCGGGGTGGTTGAAGTTCAGTCAACGACGTTCCTCATAGGGAGGAGCAGAAGCCCCAAAGTTGACGCCTCAAAGGTTGCAGAGAGGTTTGGAGGGGGAGGCCACAGGGAGGCGGCCTCGGCCTCAATAAAGGGGAAAACAGTCTTTGAAGTCCTTGAAGAGCTGAGGGAGGTCTTGAAGGAGGTCGTGGTACCCCTTAAGAAGGCCGAAGACATAATGACCTCCCCTCCGATAGTAGTAGGAGAAAAAGCAACGGTTAAAGAGGCCAGAAAAATCCTAATGAAGAACAGCATAAACGCCGCTGCGGTGGTAAACAAGAAGGGAGAGATTGAGGGGATAGTAAACAGGGCTCTCCTTGACAAGGCAATCTACATGGGGCTTGAGGAGAATCCTGTTAAGGATGTTATGGAGAGGGAGTTCTTAACCGTAAGCCCCAAAGAGCCCATAAGCAAGGTTGAAGAGATAATTGTCAACCGCCAGCAGAGTTTCGTTCCCGTAGTTGAGGGTAAAAGGGTCGTAGGGGTTATAACGAGAACCGACGTACTGATGAACCTCTACAGAAAGGAGATTGAGGAGACTCAGGAGTACTACGAGAAGAGGAAAGAGGGAGAGCCCCACTACAGGAACGTTAAGGGTAAGCTGAAGGAGGCACTCCCCGAAAACCTCTTTAACCTCGTTAGGGAAATAGGAAGGATTGCAGACAGGCTCGGGGTAAACGCCTACATAGTCGGAGGCTTTGTAAGGGATTTAATAATAGACAGGAAGAACTACGACATTGACATAGTGGTTGAAGGGGACGCGACCGAGTTCGCAAAGGTTGTTGGGAGAGAGGTAAAGGCAAAAGTCCACACCTTTGAGCGGTTTAAAACCGCAACGCTGGTTTTTGAGGACGGAACGCGGATAGACATGGCCTCGGCAAGGACGGAGGTTTACCGCTCGCCGGGAGCTCTCCCTGAGGTTGAGTCGGCCCCCCTTAAGAAAGACCTCTTCAGGCGGGACTTTACGATAAATACCTTGGCAATAAAGATAAACGAAAAGGAGCTCGGAAGGTTAATAGACTTTTTCGGAGCTCTCAAGGACATAAGGGACAGGAAGATAAGGGTGCTCCACGCCCTCTCCTTTGTTGAAGACCCGACGAGGATTTTAAGGGCTTTAAGGTTTGCAACGAGGTATAGGTTTACCCTCGGTAAGCACACCGAGAAGCTCTTAAAGATGGCGGTTGAGAGGAAGCTCTTTAAAACGGTTGAAGGCCAGAGGATTTACCACGAGCTTAAACAGATTTTGAACGAGGAGAATCCCCTGAGGGTCTTCCTCAAGATGGAGAAGTACGGGGTTTTGAAGGAGCTCTTCCCCGGCCTCAGGTGGGACAGGAACAAGAAAGACCTCTTTGAGAGGGTAAGGAAGATTGTAATCTGGCACAAGCTCAACTTCCCGGAAAAAGAGAGCTCCTACCACATTACCTACTTAGGGGCACTCTTCTACAGGGAGCCCTACGAGAGAGTAGAGGAGTACCTTAAGGCGTTGGCAATGCCCGAGAAGGAGGAGGAGCTCCTAAGGAGAGTTCTGAAGGAGTTCTACCCCACCCTGAGGGAGCTCAAAAGGGCTAAACTTCCCAGCCAAGTCTACCGTCTCCTTGAGAAAAAGCCCGAGGAGCTCCTAATCCTCTTGGGAGCCATATCGGAGGAAGTCAAGGAGAAGGTCTTAAAGTTTATGAAGGAGGACAGGTTCGTTAAGCCCCTCGTGGGAGGGGAGGAGCTCAAAGAGATGGGGCTTAAGCCAGGACCGGTTTATAAGAAAATTCTAAATAGAGTAAAATACGCAGTACTTGACGGAAAAGTTGCAGCCGACGATAAAAACGGGCAGCTTGCCCTTGCCCGGGAGCTGGTAAATGAAGTTAAGGAGTGAAACGGCGCTAAACTTAGGGCTCACCATCCTTCTCTCCTTCTCCGTTGCCTACTTTATCTCCTCCTTGGCCCTCTTAAAAGTTGAGCCCTGCTTCAGAGTTTCCCTGCCCTTACCCCCGAAAACATCCGAAAGAGCTCCCGAGCTGAGCTACTCCTTTGAGAGAGAGGGCTTCTTCCTCTCTAAAGGAGGTAAAAGAGAGGAGAAGGTAAGGGAGGAGCAGCAGGTTATAACTACTTTCCAAAACTACACTTTAAAGGGAACGGTCGTCTGCTCAAAGTGTGGCCACAGTATAGCGATTTTAAAGGATAGCTCAGGGAAAACCGTCATAGTCTCGGAAGGAGAGGAAATCGGAGGCTACACCTTAAAGAAGGTCTACCCGGAAGAGGTGGTTTTAGTAAAAGGAAAGAAGGAGTTCATTCTACAGCTAAAGGGGAAGGAGGAACTTAAAGAGAAAAGAGAGGAAACAGTTTCCGCAGGAAGGGAGAGCTACACGGTTAAAAGGAGCGAGATTATTAAGCAGATTTCGTCGGGCGACTTCCTCAAGTACATAAGTATAGTACCTATTAAAAACCCCCAAGGCCTCAAGGTCAACTACGTAAACCCGAGGAGCTTTATCTACAAGTTAGGGATAAGGCCGGGAGATGTAATCGTCTCAATAAACGAAATAAGGATTAAGAGTCCCGAGGACTCCTTCGCCGCCTTTGAGAAGTTAAAGAGCGCAGACTCAATAACCATAACTGTTTTAAGGAGAGGAAAGGAAGTTAAACTCCACTACGAAATTGAATAGGGAGAGAAAAAAGATGAGGAGGAAACTGGTAGCACTGTGTAGCCTGTTGATTCTGGCGGGAGCTCCCCTTAAAGCCCTGCCTCAGGAGGCAACTTCTGTTCAGGTAAACTTTGAAGACGTTGACATAAAAGACTTCACGAAAATCGTAAGTAAAGCAACGGGGAAGAACATAGTAGTTCCCCCCACCTTAAGGGGAAAGATAACGATTGTCTCCCCCGAGCCGATTCCCAAAAAGGAGCTCCTTAACTTATTCGCTGCAGCCCTTGACGAGCTCGGCTACCAGATAGTTGACTACGGCTCTTATGCGAAAATCGTCAGGAACAGGGAGGCAGCAAGGGAGTCGGCAACCGTAGCAAGGGGAAAGGTTGACGGAGGGGACAGAGTTCTAACCTATATCTACATTCCCAAACACCTAATGGTCGTAAACCTCCAGAGTATGGTAAGGAACATGCTCTCGGGGGTCGGAAGGGTAAGCTTCGTTAAAGATTCAAATGCTCTCGTAGTGACGGATAAAGAGAAAAACATTCACAGGCTCATAACGGTGCTAAACAGGCTTGACAGAAGTCCCGTAAAGCTCCAGATAGCCTCCTACCACCTTAAAAACGCCAAAGCAAAAGACGTTGAAAGAGTTCTCAAGGCCCTACTTGAAAGGGGATTTGCCTTTGACATAGCAAAAACCTTCCCGATTCCCGGAAGGGAGTACTTCCACTTTGCGGTAGACGAGAGGACAAACACCCTCTACCTCGTAGCAACCCCGAAAATCGTAGCTCAGGTAAACTCCCTGATAGGGAAACTTGACAGGCCTTTAGAGGTCAAGCAGGGGAACGTCCACATAGTAAAGCTCAACTACGCCTTTGCAGAGGATACGGCAAAAGTTCTTGACAGCCTCTTTAAGGGGAGCGATAAGAAAAAGTACGGCTTAACGGGAGCGGTAAAAATAGTTGCAGACAAGGCCAGCAACTCCCTCATAATCCTCTCAAAGCCTGAAGACTTCTCAGTAATCAAAGAAATAGTAAAGAGCATTGACGTAAAGAGGCCTCAGGTCTTCGTTGAAGTACAGATTGTTGAGATGTCAATGGATAAGCTCCTCCAGATGGGGGTTGAGTGGAAGTTCCTCTCCAGGGGAGAGCATACCCCCTTCGGAGGAAGCCTCTACGGAAACCTTCCACTCCAGCCGGGCTACCCATCCGCTTCACCGGGCTTGCTTTTAGGTATTGCAAAGTGGAGAGACGGAACGCCAGACATCGGACTCTTAATTAACGCTTACGCAAAGGAGGGAGGGGTTAACGTAATAGCAACCCCTCAAATTTTAACTCTTGACAACGAAGAGGCCGAAATTAACATCTCAAAGGTAATCCCCTACTCTACCGGAATGAAGTACGACGCCAACAACAACCCAGTTATCTCCTACGACTACAAGGACGTAGGAATAGTTTTAAAGATAACTCCCCACATAACCGCCTCCGGAGAGGTAAGGCTAAAGGTTTACGAAAAAGTTGAAGACGTTGTCGGCTACGCAAACGCTGACCAGACTGCCCCCATCACCTCAAAGAGGGAGGCCAGAACCACTGTTGACGTTAAAGACGGCCAGACCCTCGTAATCGGAGGACTTATTAAAAAGAAGAAACTTTCAACTGTTGAAAGGGTCCCGATTTTGGGAAGCATTCCTGTTGTAGGAAACCTCTTTAAGAAGACGGGGCACCAGATTGAGAAGACAAACCTCTTAGTATTCATAACTCCGCGGGTTGTTAGGAACGTTGAAGAGGAGAATACCCTTACACAGCTTAAGGTTGCTCAGTACAGGGAGAACATCCTTGAAATCAAAAAGGCCAGGAAAGGAATACTTTCAGACGTAAAGGGATTCGGTAAGTTTGAACTGAATGAAGGACCGGAAATTGAGGTTAAAGAGCTTAAGTGAGAAAGAGTTTATAGAGAAGTTAAAGGAGAAAGGCCTTTTGCCCGAACAGGAGCTCTCCTCCTTCAGAGAGGCCTCGGGCCTTCTAAAGTGGCACCTTAAAGAGACGGAGGAGGCCTTTAAAGAGGCCGGTTTTGAGTTTTTAAGAAACCCTCCCCGGCCTGAGAGGGAGCTCCTTGAGAAGGTTCCCCACCAACTTATAAGGCGGGAGAGGATTATTCCTCTCTACCTTGACGGGGAGGAGGTAGTAGCTACAACCGACAACCCCTTTAACAGAGAAGGGGTAAAAAAGATTGAGTGGCTCCTCTCAAAACCGGTAAGGGTTACAGTAAGCCCGTACGACGAAATAAACAGACTCCTTTCAAAAGAGGAAGAGAGAGGAGAAGAGGTTGAAACAGAAGGAGTAGAGGAGGACATTCTAACCTCTCAGGAAGAGGCCCCGGCAGTACAGCTCATAAACGAGATTCTGATGCTTGCGGTAAGGGGAAGGGCGAGCGACATCCACTTTGAGCCCTTTAAGGACAGAATGAGGGTAAGGCTGAGGGTTGACGGGGTTTTAAAGACCGTAAGGGAGATACCCAAAAGCCGAATTCCTGCCGTTGTATCAAGACTAAAGATAATGGCCAACCTTGACATAGCCGAAAAGAGGCTCCCTCAGGACGGCAGGATAATGGTAAAGGCAGGGGGAAAGGAGATAGACATAAGGGTCTCAACCCTTCCCACCTACTTCGGGGAGAGAGTGGTTTTAAGACTCTTAATGAAGGAGAGCATCCTTTACTCTACGAAAGAACTGGGGCTCCTGCCCGAGGACTATGAAAAGTTTATGAAGTTAATAGGCTCACCCCACGGAATTATCCTCGTTACCGGTCCGACGGGCTCGGGTAAAACCACAACCCTCTACGCAGCCCTTTCGGAGATAAACAGAGAAGAGATTAACGTAATAACCGTTGAAGACCCCGTTGAGTACCAGCTTGACGGAATCTCCCAAGTCCAAGTAAAACCCGAGATAGGCTTAACTTTTGCAAATGCCTTAAGGAGTATCTTAAGGCAGGACCCCGACGTAATAATGGTGGGAGAAATCAGGGATACCGAAACTGCCGAGATTGCAATCCAATCGGCACTGACGGGACACCTGGTCTTCTCAACCCTTCACACAAACGACGCCCCTTCGTCAATAACGAGGCTTACCGACATGGGAATAGAGCCCTTCTTGGTTGCCTCATCTGTAATAGGAGTCGTAGCCCAGAGGCTCGTAAGGAAAGTCTGCCCGTACTGTAAGGAGCTCTACACACCCACCGATGAGGAGAAGAGGGAGCTCGGCCTAACCGAGTTCAACGGGAAGTTTGCAAGGGGGAGGGGGTGTGAGCACTGCCTCGGAACCGGGTACTTGGGAAGAACTGCAATCTACGAAATCCTCACGGTGGATAAGGAGATTAAGCGCCTGATTCTTGAAAGGAGGGACAGCGACGAGATTAAAGAGAGGGCGGTTAAGAGGGGCATGAAGACCTTGAAGATGGATGGCGCAGTTAAAGTGGCAATGGGAATAACTACTCCCGAAGAAGTCCTCAGGGTGGCAAGGAGCTGATGGCCGTATTTTCTTATAAGGGCATTAATCAAGAGGGAAAAGAGGTTAAAGGGGTTATTGAGGCCCCCTCAAAGTCGGCAGCTTACTCGCTACTAAAGAAAAAAGGGATTTTCCCCTACAAAATTGAGGAGGAAGAAAGAAGAGAGAGAGAAAAGGAGCTCCCTTTCAGGTTTAAAAGGAGTTCTCCCTCTCCGCAGGAGCTTATAGTCTTCCTTAGAACCCTCTCCACCCTCCTCAGTGCCGGCGTTCCCATCGTAGAGGCCGTAGAGTCCTTCGCAGAGTCGGAGGAGTCAAAACACTTGGCGGTCTTCTTTAAGAAGGTGGCATCAAGGTTAAAGGAGGGAGCTCCCCTGAGCACCGCCCTTCGTGAAGCAGGAGTAAAAGACCAGATAGTAATAGCGCTGGTAAAGTCCGGCGAGAAGTCGGGACTCCTTCCCCAGAACCTCAACACCGCCGCCGAGATAGTTGAGAGAAGGGAAGAGCTTAAAGGTAAGCTGGTTCAGGCCTTCATCTACCCGTCTGTTCTCTTAACGGTCGCCTTCGGAGTGGTGGTCTTCATGATGTCGGTAGTAATCCCCAAAATCGTCGTCATCTACAAAACCGCAAGGCTCTCACTGCCGACGAGCACAAAAATCGTAATAGGGATGAGTAAATTCATAACGGCCAACTACCCTCTTCTACTGGGTGGAGCAGTTTTCACCGCCGCAGTAGGAGTAATAGCGGTAAAGAAGAAGAGGGAAACCTTTGACAGGCTTAAACTGAAGCTACCGCTAATAGGAAAAATGCTCCTTTCGGTGGAGCTCCAGCGCTTCCTTGAAACGATGGGAAGGCTTTTAAGCTCGGGGCTACCGCTAATTGAAGCCCTTGAAACGGCCTCAGAGACAGTAAAGAACACCTACTTAAAGAGGAAAATTGAGGATGTGAAAGAAGAGGTTAAAAAGGGAGCTCCCCTCTACAAGGAGTTCTCAAAACTCGGCGCTCCAAAAGTGGTAAACCAGCTTATAAAAGCGGGAGAAAAGTCAGGCAACTTGGCTCAAATGTGCCAAAAAGCCTCAAACTATTTAAAAAACGAAACCGAGTTTAAACTAAAGAGCTTGACTTCAATCTTAGAGCCTGCTACTATGTTAGTGTTAGGTTTAATCATAGGGTTTATTATTTATGCACTGTTGCTACCAATCGTAAGTATAAGTACAATTAGGCCGCTTTAAGGGGATAGAATGGGGTGGTTAAGCAGATTTCTGAAGGGAAGTGGCTACCTTTATCCCGCACTTGACGTAGGAACCTCTTCTCTAAAACTCGTCCAATCGGAAAGGAAAGGGAGCTCCTACAAAGTAAAAACCTACGGAGTTAAGGAGTACGGAGAGCAAGTTTTTGCAGGAACCGAGATAATTGACGAATTTGAGTTAATCAGGTCAATAAAAGAGCTCTTCAAGGAGCTTAAAGTTAAGGACAAACAGGTAATAATCCACGTTCCCCTCAACTCCTGCTTCTACAGCGTTCTGAGCGTTCCGGCAACAAAAGACCCGGAAGAGGCAGTAACCGAATACATGCAGAGCATAATAAGTCCTGAAGAGTTCCCTCTGGTAAAGATTGATTACAGGGTTCTCCCCATTTCAATTGAGAAAGGAAATATGGACATTGCAATAGCCGCCGTCAGAAAAGACTTCCTTGAAGGAAGGATTAAACTCTTACAGAAGGCCGGACTTGAGCCCGTAGTTATAGACATTGAGCCGGCGGCAATAAACAACCAGTTCTACCTTAATAACCCCGAGCAAACGGCCACTCCCGTCTGCTTAGTAGATATCGGAGCCTCCTACACCAAAGTGATAATAAGCTTCGGAGGATATCCCTACATAACGAGGAACGTTGAGTACGGGGGAATCTCTCTAACGGAGCAGATTCAGAAGGAGTTTATGCTCAGCTTTGAGGATGCAGAGAGGTTAAAAAGGGGAGAGCCGATAAAGGAGTACAAACCTGAGGACATTAAAGAGATAGCTCTGAGATTTCTGAAAAAGATTATCACCGAGACCCTTTGGACTATAGAGAACTTTAAAGACCGCTTCAACCTTGATGTTGACAGCATCTACCTCTACGGAGGAACGGCAAAACTTGAGGGAATTGAGGAAGTTTTCAACGAGCTTACCGGTAAGGAGTGTGTAAGAGGAGCTCCCCTCTCCTTTGCCGGTATACCAGAGTGTGAAGAGTTTGCCGTAGCAACGGGATTAAGCCTAAGGTACAAGGGTGATAAAAATGCTAAGGTTTAACTTCGCCGAAATCAGAGAGTCAGCCTTTGAAAAGTACGTAAAGCCCGACATCATATTCCTCATTCTGGTTGTAGTTGCAGCAATCGGTTTAGAACTTTTCTTTGAAAACTCAGTAAAGGCGGAGATTGAGCTAACAAAGAGGGAAATAGCAAGGCTTGAGGCAGAGAAGAAGAGGCTCAGAAGGGTTCAAAGGGAGGAGAAAAAGTTAATAACCAAGAAAAAAGAGCTTGAAGAGAAGTTAAGGATAGTCTCCAACCTTGACAAAAACAGAAAGGTTCCTAAACCTCTATACTTTTTTGCCTCAAATGAAAACATGAAGGACATATGGCTTAACCAGTTAAAGCTCTCGGGTAAAAAAGTTCACGTTAACGGTAATATCTGGAGGGTTGAAGAGTTTCCCCTCTTCCTGAAGAGAGTTGAGGAGAACATCGGCGACATACTCTTCAGACAAACCCGGAGGATTGACTACGAAAACAAGAACCTGAACTTTAAAGTCCACTTCTACAACTTTGAATTTGAAGCGGAGCAAAAGTGATGGAATACCTTATGAGTCTTTATGAAAGGTGGATTCACCTGGCAAGGTGGCAGAAGTGGCTGATTATTATCCTAATCGGCTTGCTCCTCTTTGGTTCCCTCTACTACTTCAGGATATCTCCCCTCAAACAGGAACTAAACCTCAAGAAACAACAGGCAGAGCAGCTCAGACTAACCGTAAGTCGCCTCAAGATAATTGAGAAAAGAAGAGATGAAATGATTAAAAAGATTAAGGAGCTTAACAAGAAGATAGCCGAAATAGAGAGCAAGCTCCCTACCGGCAAGGAAGAGGTCAGCCAGATAATTAAATCAATTACAGACGCAGACAGCGGAATGGTAATAAAGCTGATAAAGAAGGAGAAAAGGGAAAACAGGAAGTACTACGTTGCCTATCCTTACAGGGTGGAGCTCTTAGGAACTTACCCGGCCTTTATCAAGTGGTGTGAAAGGCTCTCAAGAGCAAACAGAATCATAAGCTTCGGAGACATTCAAATTACCACAACCCACCCGATAGCCGTAAAAGGTATTAGGAAGAAAGAGAAGGAGAACTCCAAGTACACGATAGCAGTTGACATGAAGGTAAAGGCCTTTACTCTCAAGAGGTAAGCTATGAAAAGAGCTTTAACGGCAATAGCAGTTATCGGTCTAACGGTAGGGGCAAGTGCTCAGGAGATGATAGACCCCTTTGTTAACCCGATAGCCATCAGAGAGAAGGCCCTTAAGCTGAAAATTGAAATGGCCAGGAGCAGAGAGGAAACTCTCCAAGAGGTTCGTCTCTTTAAACCCAAGTTGAAAAAACCTTTTGACAGATTAAGCATTCAGGGAGTAATAGGAAGCAACGGTAAGCTTTATCTCATCCTCCTTGACCCGGAAACCGGAGAGACCTACTTCCTCAAGGAGGGAGACCCGATAGCTCCCGACGCAAAAATTGCAAAGATAATGGCCAACGGCATCGTTATCTACAGGTACAAGAGGGTAAAGGGTAGGTTGGTAAAGGAGAAGGTTATACTGAATGTTGATACGGAGGGCCTTAATAATGGTTAAACGCTCCATACTTCTTACGCTGGCTCTAACAACCTCCGCAATAGCAGGTCAGATAAGCTCTGCAGACTTCATCTACACAACGGAGAACTTCGGAGGAGCCCTAAGGAGCCTCCTTGAAATTGACGTGGGAGTAAAGGGAGAGTGTGAAGCCCGGCCCCTTAAAAGTAAGGGAACGGAAATAGAGGTTAAACTCTTAAACTGCAAGATACCCAAAATTTACAGGGTCGGAAAGAGGGGCGACTTCGTAAAGGAGGCAGTTCTCAAGCCCTTAAACGGAGATACTCTCTTAAAAGTTGAGCTGGTAAAGCCGGGCACTCTGAAACTTGAGGAGGGGAGCTCTCAAGTAAAGCTGAAAATATATGAGGGGAACTTCTACAAACCCCAGTTTAACGTTATTAAAACAGTTCAGGGTGAAGAGATAGTTGTGGAACTCCCGGTAGAGGTAAACGCCGAGTTTAACAAAGTGGGCAACAAGTTCTTCATAAAAATCCCGGAAGTGAAGTTTGAGCCCTTCACGAAGAGAATTCCCTCAACTTTAGTAGAGGAAGTAAAAGTCAAAAACATTAAAGGGAAAGGTCTTATAGAGCTAACACTCTCCCCCCGGGTTGTCGCAACCGAGGTCAGTACGAAAGGTAAAAACCTCTTTATAACCCTCTACGGCTCAACGAAGAAAGCTTCAGCGGGAGAAGTAAGGGCAAAAGGTCCAAAAGTAGCCCTCCACTTTACAAATGCGGACGTTCGCTCGGTAGTAAGGGCAATCGCAAACATAGCAAGGGTTAACGTCGTCTTTGACCCGGAAGTAAAGGGGAGCGTTAACGTTGACTTTAAAAACCCTATTTACTGGAAAGATGCCTTAAGAGCAGTTCTTGAACCGTTAAACCTCACATTCGTTGAGACTCCCGAGTATTTCAGAATCCTGCCTAAATCAAAGCTCGTAGTTCAGGAGGAGCTTGAGCCCGTCCAGACCTTTATCATTCCCCTAAACTACATAGACGCAAAGGAGATTGTTAAGGACATTAAGAGCATAATCAAGTCGGACAAAAGAGAGAGCATAACGTTCAACAAAGACACAAACGCACTGATTCTCAAAGTGACGAGAAGCCACTACCAGCAGATAAGGGACATCGTCAAAAACCTTGATAAACCCTTAAAGCAAGTACTGGTTAAGGCAAAAATTGTCCAGATTAAGACAAGGGCAGAGAAAGACTTAGGGTTCACTTGGTTTATAAGCGGCTACAACAGGCTCGGGGACTCAACCGACTCAACCTACATTGCCTCAACCTACGGTTTCAACACCCAGAACTACCCGCCGCTAATTACCCCCGACACCTACATGAAGCTCTCAAATATGCCGGTAATAGACAATACTCTCGCCCTGGGAATCCTAAATAAGAGCCAGACCCTTAAAGTTGAGCTGGCCCTAAAAGCAATGGAGCTTGACGGCGATGCTCAGGTTATCTCAAGTCCCAAGGTTTTAACCCTTGATAACCAGGAAGCCAGCATAGAGCAGGGTATTGAGATTCCCTATACCGAGTCAACGGTAGGTGCTGGAGGAGCAACGAGCTACAACATCAACTTTAAAAAAGCCTCTCTCATATTGAAAGTTAAGCCCCACATAACGAGGGAAGGGAAGATTATCCTTGACCTTGAAGTAAGAAAAGACTCTCCCAACTACGACTATGTAACAATTACCGGCAGCAATGAGCCGGCGATAAACACAAGAAACGTTAAGTCCAAGGTAATTATTGAGAACGGAAGTACCGTTGTAATCGGCGGAATCTACGAAAAGGAGAAGTCAAAAACGACTACCGGAGTTCCCGTTCTCTCAAGAATTCCACTACTGGGCTGGCTCTTTAAGAATAGTAATACAACCGTCAGCAAAACTCAGCTTCTCATCTTCATTACTCCGACACTGGTAAACCCCGAAGGAACCGAAACTACAGGAGGAGTTAAATGAGAAAGTTACTGGGAATAGGCTCCTCCCTCCTAATCCTCCTCGGAGGTTGCGGAGGGGCAGGCTCAGGCGGAGGAGATTTAACTTCCACTACGCTCGCAAATAAAATTGAGCAGGATTTAATCTGCTGCATGTCCTGGGACGATACGAAAAATGCCTGCACAGAACGCGCCACGCCGACAACTAAGACTGAGGAGATTACCCTCAAACAGGCCGACATTGAGCAGGAGTTTACCGAGGAGAGCGACCTCCTCTTTGAGGGGTGCGACGTTAGAATAGTTCCAAACCCTAATCTCCCCCCCGAGGCAAAAGACCCGGCCACGCTAAGCAAAATGGAGGAGTATATCTACTGTACGGGAACGGACATACCGCAGAAGGGTTCAGGATTAATAAAGGTTACATACAGCCAAGGACTTTTAAACGAGATAATAAGACCCCTCTGGAACAACTTAGGAAAGACACTGGCATACACCATTGAAGTAACTGCAAAGTACAAAAAGAGCGACAGGGTCTACAAAAAGGTTATAAAAATCCCAATAGACTTTGACGACTTCGTCTATGCAGAGCACGACATGTGCCAGTGAAGGCATGAGCCATGAGTGGTTTTTTAATCGTTGATAAACCGAAAGGGATT
>JAMOTD010000026.1 GCA_027068415.1 Desulfurobacteriaceae bacterium
CCCTCTTGTCAACCCTTTTGGGAGCTTTAAGACCTCAAGACCATGAGGCTCAAGGGTGAGGGGTGGGCGGCCCTATTCGGTTTTGCTTTCAAAGAGCGCAACTAAGTAATTTAGCTATTTCCTTCCGGTTGTCAAGGGAGAGGAGCCTTTTTGAGGCTCGTCGCCTGACGGTACCGCTGGGGTACCGGGTGATGGGCTTATTCAGTTTTTGCGAGGCAAAATTTAAGCCGACCGATTACAGGTGTCAAGCGATTAATGGAGCGGGCGACGGGACTTGAACCCGCGACCCCAACCTTGGCAAGGTTGTGCTCTACCAACTGAGCTACGCCCGCCCTTATTCGGCTTTTAAGTTTGTCTGAATAATAAAGTAGCTACTGCTCGGAATTTGTCAACTCCCCTCGGGGGCCGATTTGAATAATTAAGGTAGTCTCGGAGAAGCCCTTTTTCGCGGTTATCTGGAGGAACTGTGTAGGCGTTGTAAAGGTAAGCTCGGCACTGTTGCCGTAGATTGTAATTGCAACGGGCTCCCACCCCTTTTCCGGAAGGGTGTTTTTGTAATACGAGACTATGTCCTTTATCTTGGCCTTTCCGGTGAAGACTAAACGCCCCACCTTTATGTTCCCGGACTCGTAGATAAAGCTCTTTGATGAGACGATTTTAAAGCCGGGGTAAACGGGAACGCTGTCTCCGAGGATTTCTGCCCTGACCTGCTCCTGAGTTATTACGGTTGTCTCTTCTGCCTGCTGGGTGGTGGCACAACTACTGATAAGAAGAAAAGGCAGTATTAAGATAAGCTTTCTCATGGCATTTCTCCTTCATAGAATTCTCGTAGGCTCAACGTCTATTTTATGCCTGAACTTGGGGTAGGGGAAAAGTTTTTCTACTCTCTCTTTTAGCTCCCTGAGTTTCTCAAGGTGGTCTTCCCAGGATGTTGTGAGGAAGGCTTGATATCTGTACCTCCCCGAGAGTTTGGGAATCGGGGCGGGGGCGAGTCTGGGGAAGTTAAAGAAGCGGGAGAGGACGAGGGAGAGGCTGTCGTATCGCTCTTTCATCTCTTTTTCAAGTTTTTTCTTCTCAAGCTGGAATTCAAGGAGAACTCCTAAGGTATAGGGTGGGTAGTGAAGGAGCTCCCTTCCCAACAGTTCATTCTCGTAAAACTCATCGTACATATAGCTGACAGCGTACTTTACAGGCGGGAGCTCCGGGCTGTAGGTCTGAACAACGGCACTTCCCGGCCGAAACCTTCCTGCCCTGCCGGTTGCCTGAAGTATTGAGTGGAAGATTCTCTCTGAAGCTTTAAAGTCGGGAGCCCCGGACAAGAGCTCTGCAAGGAGAACTGCAACAAAGGAGAGGTCTGGGAAGTTGTGCCCCTTTACCGCAATGTTTGTTCCGACTATTACCTGATATTTACCCTCTTTAATTTCTTTAATCAGCTTAGCACCGATTACGGGGTCTTTAACCGTGTCAAGGTCAAGGCGGACTATCTTCCATTGGGGAAAGAGGAGGGAGAGCTCCTCCTCAACTCTTTCGGTTCCGTACCCCTTAAAGGAAAGCTTGGCCGAGCACTTAGGACAGCGGGAGACGGGTCTGTAGCGTCTTCCGCATATGTGGCAGATTAGTAAGTTGGAGCTCTTGTGGTAGGTGAGGTTTACTTTACAGTACTTACACTCGGCACTCCAGCCGCAGTTATCACACAGAACTACAGAGTAAAAGCCCCTTCTTGGAATGTAGAGGAGGGCCTGCTTCCCGGCTTCAACCACCCTCTCTATGGTCTTTAGGAGCTTCAACGAGAAAATGCCCCTCCTCTCCTCACGGGTAAGGTCTACAACCTCTATAACGGGAGGGGGAACTTTCCCTACCCTCTCTTTGAGGTGAACCCTTTTTAACCTACCGGTTTTGAACCTGTAGTAGCTTTCAACGGAAGGGGTTGCCGAAACCAGAAGGACTTTTGCACCTAATAACTCAGCCCTTTTAAGGGCAACTTCTCTGGCGTTATAGTAGGGTTTCTGGTTCTCTTTGTAGGAGGGGTCTTGCTCTTCATCAACGATTATGAGCCCCAAGTCCTTCACCGGAAGGAGGACTGCAGGGCGGGTTCCGAGGAAGACTTTTGCTTCTCCCCTCAGAGCCTTAAGCCAGACCGAGGTCTTCTCCCGAGGGGAGAGCTTACCGTAGTATAGGGCTACGCTACTTCCGAAGTAGGCCTCAACCCTCGCCCTCAGCTCGGGGGTGAGGAGGAGCTCCGGAACGAGAATTATCACCCCCTTTCCCTTCTCAACAAACTCCCTTGCAACGGAGAGGTAAACCTCCATCTTCCCCGAGCCCGTTATACCGGTTAAGAGGTGAGGGGAGGCAGAGGAGGTAACCTCCTCAAAGGCCCTCCTCTGGGAGGGCGTCAGGCGGACCTGTCTCGGGTCTTTAAGGGGGAGCTCCTTCCCCTTAACCGAAACCCTCCTGTAGCCGAGCTTAACGCAGCCCTTCTCAACGAGCCTCTTTACGACTGCATCGGAAAAGCCAAGGGCTTTAACCTCTCTAAGGGGGAGCTCCCCCCTCTCCTTCAGAATTTCAAGGAGCTCCTTTCCCCTCTCACCCCTATAGTCGCAGGGAGAGGTAAGGGTAATAAAGACCTCTTTGGGAACCTTTTCGCCCTCAATCTCCGAAACCCGCTCAACAGCTCCCTTTTTAACGAGGCTTGAAATGACCTGATAGAGGCTCTTTATTTTTAAGCGCCTTTTAAGGGTTGAAAGTTTCAGCTTACCACTTGAAGAGGCTTGGAGCTCCCTAATAACTGCCTCTTCCGACGGGGTAAGCTTCAAAGAGGGGGGGAGCTCCTTCAAAGAGACAACGAGGCTCTCCTCAACGATAAACCCCTCGGGAATAAAGCGGAAGAGGGCTTCACCTAAACTTGAGCAGTAGAAGGAGGAAATCCATCGGCAGGTCTCAAGTACTTCCTCAGTAATGAGAGGAAAAGGGTCGGGAATATCAAAAACCTCCTTAACGCCGGGTAGAGGAGTTTCAAGCTCCTCCTTAACCGAGAGGATTATCCCCGTCTTCAGGAGGTCTCCCCTACCGAAAGGAACTATAACCCTCTTACCGAAACCCGGAGGGTTTGACTCATAGCCGGAGAGCTTGTAGGTAAAGGTCTGTTCAAGGGGAAGGTCAAGGAGGACTTCTACGAACACCTACCTCTTCCCCGCCCTAATCGTTGAGCCTATGGCCATGAGAAGGAGAAGAACCGAAGTAATTACTACAAGGAGAACAACCAGAACCTTAACGAACATCACTCCTCCAGGGGCTCAACCTTTACGGCGTCTATATAGGGGAAGTTGAAGGTGGTAACCGCCCCGTAGCCTACAACTTTAACCCTCTTTCCCAAGTACTTTGAGAGCTCCCCGTAATCGTAGTGGACGTAAACGCAACCACTATTATCGCAAACTAAGAGGTCTCCGGGGTAGGGAGGGAAGAGGTCTTGAGGCCTTTTATCAGTAAGGATTCCCTCAACTTTAACGTAGCAGCCGAGAAATCCCTTGGGGTGTTCGGAGATGAGGCCTGCAGGGTAGGTTATTGTGTAGTCTCCGCCGGCACTCCTACACCCTGCCGCAGATAAACCTATCAATACGGGGAGCATTAGATTTAAGAGAGTACTTTTCAACGGCAACCTCCCGGGCTGTACGCCCAAGCTCACTTAAATCCCTATCAAGGAATGAATTTATAGCCTCCGCTAAGGCCTCAGGGGAGGGAGGAACCGAGAGGCCAAAGGGGGGTTTTATCACTTCGGGGAGAGCTCCCACCCTCGTAGAGACTACGGCGGTTCCGCAGGCCATAAACTCCAACGGAGCTCTCAGTATAACCTCAGAGCCGACGGAAGGGACAACTCCCAAATCACAGGCCGACATAATAGCCCTGATGTCTTCTCTCTTCTGAGGTATAAAAATAGTCTTATCCAAAACTCCCAAACTGCGGGCTAAAGCCTTGAGCTCGCTCACCTTCGTATTCTTCTCCTCTCCGACGATAACCGCCAAGTAGTCGGTTCTTCTCACCTTAGAAAGGGCCTTGAGGAAGAGAGAGTGGCCTTTAACGGGGTCAAGCCTTCCGACAACACCGATTAACCTCTTCCCCTGTGCACCCACCTCCCTCCTGAACCTCTCTGCTCCCTCCCTATCGGGGTAGAACTCATCGGCATCAACAAGGCCGGGAATTATCAGCTTTCTCAAACCTTCAATCACCGGGTTAATGAGCTTTCGGGAGGAGACTATAACCCCGTCAACAAACTTTTCGTGGAGGAGGCGGTTGAGGAAAGAGTCCTTTACGCCCCTTTGACTGCCGTGAATCCTGTAAAGGGAATAGCCGAAAGAGTTTTTTAAAAGAGCCGAGAAGAGGAGCTCGTCTCCCCGAATCGTTAC
>JAMOTD010000027.1 GCA_027068415.1 Desulfurobacteriaceae bacterium
CCGAAGAGGAAGTTAAAAAGGCCGTTGAGTTTTTAAAAATTTTTCCCGCCCAAAAGAGGGAGCCGTTAGAGAAGATTGCCCGCTTCATAGTAGAGAGGGAGTACTAAAAGTCAAAGTTGTAGTCCTCCTCTTCAAAGGTAAAGCTCTCCTCTTCCTCCTCTACCGGCTGTGAGGGGACTTCCTCCCCTGCGGGTACTCTTGCCTTCTCCCTCTCCTCCTTAACCTCCGTCTGGCCGGCCTCTTCTGTGTTTTCAAACCGCGTAAGCTCCTTAATAAAGGCCAATTTCACGGTTCCGGTTGGTCCGTTCCTCTGCTTTGCAATTATGATTTCTGCTATTCCCTCCTCTTCGGGCTCGGGGTTCTTCTTGTAAACCTCGGGTCTGTGGATGAACATAACTATATCTGCATCTTGCTCAATACTACCGCTTTCCCTGAGGTCTGAAAGCTGGGGGCGTTTGTCTGCCCTGTGCTCAACCTGCCTTGAGAGCTGTGATAGGGCTATTACCGGGACGTTTAGCTCCTTTGCAAGGGCTTTAAGGGAGCGGGAAATTTCCGAAACCTCCTGCTGGCGGCTCTCTGTTCTCTTTATTCCCCTCATGAGCTGGAGGTAGTCAACTATTATCAGGTCAAGGCCTTTTTCCGACTTTAACCTCCGTGCCTTTGCCCTCATCTCAAGGATTGATATTCCGGGGGTATCGTCTATGTAGATTGAAGCCTGCTCTATTCTGCTTCCGGCCTCAACTACCCTCTTTAGCTCGTCCGGCCTAAGGTAGCCGTCCCTTATCTTGTGGAGGGGAATTCCCGAGTCTTGGGCAATCAGCCTTGTTATGAGCTGCTCTTTTGACATCTCAAGGGAGAAGAAGGCTACGGTCTTACCCTCTTTTAAACCTACGTTGTAGGCTATTGAGAGGGAGAAGGCCGTTTTACCCATTGAAGGCCTTGCCGCAAGGATTATCAGGTCTGAAGGCTGGAGGCCCGAGGTCATTCTGTCTATTTCGTAAAAGCCTGTCGGAAGGCCGGTTATCGCCTCTTCCCTCTTTGCGGTCTCCTCTATTTTCTTGATGAGCTCCGGTATTACCTCTCCTACGTGGACGAGGGTGTTTGTAATTCTCTCTTCGGAGAGGGAGAAAATTTGCTTCTCAAGACTGTCAAGGAGGAGGTCTGGGTCGGGGGTCTCTTCAACCTTTTCGTTTATAAACTTTCCTATTTCAACTATTCGCCTCAGGAGGGCCTTATCCTTTACGATTTTGCAGGCCGACTCAAACTTTTCGTAGTTTTCAAGGGCGTACTCAATCAGGAGGGAGACGTGCTCCTCTCCGCCCACTTTGTCAAGGAGGTTTTTCTTTTCAAGCTCGTCAAGGAATGAGATTTCGTTTAGCTGGGCTTCCGTATAGCCCTCGGCTACGAGGTCCCTTATGAAACGAAAGAGAACCCTGTGCTCCTGTTTAAAGAACTCTTCAGGTTTTAAGAGCTCCACCCCCCTAAATACGAAGGATGGCTGAACGAGCATACTCCCCAGAACCGAGTACTCTGCCTCTAAGTCAAAGAGCTTCAACTCAGCCCCTCCTCTGCCAGCTCAACGGCTTTAAAGAGAGCTCTGGCCTTGTTTAGGGTCTCCTTGGCCTCAAACTCGGGGATTGAGTCGGCAACTATTCCCGCGCCTGCCTGAACGTATACCTTGTCCCTTCTTACAACGGCCGTCCTTATTGCTATGGCCGTATCCATATTACCGTCAAAGGAGAAGTAGCCTACGGCTCCGGCGTAGACTCCCCTCTCCGAGGGCTCCATCTCGTCAATTATCTCCATTGCCCTTACTTTGGGAGCTCCCGAGACCGTCCCTGCAGGGAAGCACGCCCTTAAGACGTCAAAGGCGTCCCTGTCCTCGCGGAGCTCCCCTATTACGTTTGAAACTATGTGCATTACGTGGGAGTAGCGCTCTATCACCATCAGCTCGTTGACCTTTACCGTTCCTATTTTTGCAACCCGCCCCACGTCGTTCCTTGCAAGGTCAACGAGCATTATGTGTTCCGCCCTCTCCTTTTCGTCAGCTAAGAGCTCCCTCTCAAGGGCGAGGTCCTCTTCGGGAGTTCTTCCCCTCCTCCTCGTTCCGGCTATGGGCCTTGTCTCAATTCTGCCGTTTTCAACCCTGACCAGAACTTCGGGTGAGGCTCCCACTATCTGGAAGTCCTCGTAGTCAAGGTAGTACATGTAGGGTGAGGGGTTTACGTGTCTTATTGCCCTGTAGAGGGTCAGGGGCTCGGCGTAGAAGGGTTTTTCAAAGCGCCTTGAGAGGACTACCTGAATTATGTCCCCTGCCCTTATGTACTCCTTTGCCCTTTCAACGGCCCTCATAAACTCCTGGTCTGAGAAGTTTACCCTCCACTCCGAGGAGCTCTTAACCGGGGGCGTCTCAACCTGAACCCTTCCCTCCTTTAAGGCCTTCTCTATTCTTTGGAGCTTCTCCCTTCCCCTTCTGTACTCGTTTTCAAGCTCACCCTTACCTGATAAGACGAAGGTAATAACCGTAATCGTGTTCTTAACGTTATCAAAGACGACGAGGGCCTCGGGGAGGGAGAAGAACATGTCGTAGAGGTAGGAATCCTCCTTGTTCGGGTTTACGCTGACCCTCGGCTCAAAGAACTTAACTGCGTCGTAGGCAAGGTAGCCGAAGAAACCTCCCCAAACCTTGGGGAGCTCCTTGGGTCTGTAGGGTTTAAATTCCCTAAAAACCTCCCTAAGGACTTCAAGGGGGTCCCTCTCAAAGCTCTTTACCTCTATCCTTCCGAGCCTGTTAATTTCAACGAACCTCTCTTTTGACTTTACGCTTACGAGCCTTCCTATCCCGATTACTGAGAACCTTCCCCACTTCTCCCCTCCCTCAACGCTCTCAAGAAGCATGTTGGCTCCTAACCCTTTTAGTTTTATAAAGGCCGAAAGGGGGGTCTCGGTATCTGCAAAGAAGGTTTTTGAAAGGGGAATCAGGTTAAAACCCTCTTTCTCAAGCTCTTTAGCCCTCTCAAGGCTTACCATCACTCTTTCTCCCACTCTCCGTTTTGCAGGTTAAATTTATCACCAACTACTTAATTGGGGCGAAGATGAAGGTAAGCGATTTTGACTACACCCTTCCCAAGGAGCTAATTGCCAAGTTCCCGGCCGAGCCCAGAGACAGCTCAAGGTTGATGGTGTTAAACAGGAAGACTGGAGAGATTGAGCACAGAATTTTCAGGGACATAAAGGAATACTTAAAGGAGGGAGACCTTCTTGTTTTAAACGATACAAAAGTTATTCCGGCAAGGCTCTACGGGGAGCTCCCCACCGGTGCGAAAGTTGAGGTTCTCCTGGTAAGGCAGGTTGAGCCTGGCACTTGGGAGGTGATGGGAAGGCCTGCAAAGAAGTTGAAGCCCGGCAGGAGGGTTATCTTCTCTCCGGAGCTCTCGGCAGAGGTTCTGAAGTACCTCGGTGAGGGAAGGAGGCTCTTAAAGTTCCGCTACCCTGAAGGGAAGGAGTTTATGGAAATCCTCTCCCGGATAGGCCGCGTACCCCTTCCTCCCTACATAGAGAGGGAGGAGAGGCCCGAAGACAGGGAGAAGTACCAGACAGTTTTTGCAAAAAAAGAGGGCTCAGTTGCCGCCCCTACTGCAGGATTGCACTTTACCCCCGAGCTCCTTAAAGAGCTAAAAGAAATGGGAGTTATAATAAAGACCGTTACCCTCCACGTAGGCCCCGGAACCTTTAAGCCTGTTAAGGTTGACAGGGTGGAAGAGCACCGGATGGACTACGAGACCTACACCGTCCCGCCCGAAACGGCCGCCGAAGTTAACAGGGCCAAGGAGGAGGGGCGGAGGGTAATTGCAGTAGGAACCACCGTCGTCAGGACTCTTGAGAGTGCCGCAGACGAAGAGGGCTTTGTAGAGAGCGGGGAAGGAAGCACCAACCTCTTTATCTACCCCGGCTACAGGTTTAAGGTTATAGACGCCCTCATAACAAACTTCCACCTGCCCCGCTCAACCCTTTTAATGCTCGTCTGCGCATTTGCCGGGAAGGAGAAGGTGCTAAATGCTTACAGGGAAGCTGTTAAAGAGGGTTATCGCTTTTACAGTTTTGGTGATGCTATGTTTATCTACTGACTCCCTTGCCGGGTTTAAGCCCGTTTACAGGGTGAGCAAAAAGCCCTCCGACTACGACTTTAACGGAGAAAAGCTCAAGTTCAGGCTCTACTGGACAATCTTCCACGTTGCAGACAGCGTCTCAAAAGTTGAGAGGGTTGACGGCAAGAGGTTAAAGTTCTGGGGAAAGGTCTCAACTGCCGGGGTCGCCTCCTGGTTTAGGAAAATTTCAGACGAGGGCTACTCAATCTGGAACGAGGAGTTGAAGAGCCCCGAGAAGACCTACCTCTACCAGTACGAGGGAGACTACCAGAGAATCAGGGTCTACACCTACGACCTCAAAAAGAGGGTTGTAAAGTACGAGAAGATTAACCCCAAGAAGAAAAAGGTAAAGGTAAGGTACATAAAGATTCCTGCGATTCCCTTTGAGGACATAGTAAGTGCCGTTTACTACTTCAGGCGCTACGGTATTTTTGAGGTCGGCAAGGAGACCGTCTTCCCCCTCTTTGCAGGGGGGAGGTTTCAGAACGTGAGTTTTAAGGTTGTTAAGAGGGAGAAGGTTGATACTCTCTTCGGGAGGATAGATGCTTACAAGGTAATTCCCTCAAACAACCTCTCTCCCGAGGGGGCCTTTGAGAGGAGGGGAAAGGTCGTTTTCTGGTTTACGGCAGACGAGAGACACCTTCCGATAAAGGCGGTTGCCGAAGTTGCAATCGGCAGCGTGAGTGCCGTTTTGGTTGACGCCAAGGGGAAAGGTTTTGACCTGAGGAAGGAGTACGAGAAGAAGAGGAAGGAGAGCCTATTTGAGAAGGTTCTAACGGGAAATTTCGGAGGTGAGTAGTGGCCTTTAGACCTGAAACTCCCTTTTTGGCGGTTGACGGCATAGTCAACCTTCAGGATGAAAAGGGAAGGTGGCTCGGAATAGTCCTCATAGAGAGGAAGTACCCCCCTGTAGGCCTTGCAATTCCCGGCGGTTTTGTTGAGGTGGGGGAGAGCGTTGAGGAGGCGGTTATAAGGGAGATGAAGGAGGAGATAAGCCTTGAGGTTATTGCCCTTAGGCAGTTTAAGGTCTTCTCAAGGCCCGACAGGGACCCCCGCTTTCACACAGTTTCTGTAGTGTTTGAGTGCGTTGCAAGAGGTGAGCCTAAGGGGAAGGACGACGCAAAGGTTGCCAAAGTCTTCGGCTACGGTGAGATTCCCTTTGAGAAGCTCGTTTTTGACCACGCCGATATTCTGAGGGAGTACTTAAAAGACCCCTTTGCCGTGTTTAAAAAACTTTAGAGGGAGGGAATTTTGGGGTTTAAGGCTGTTATTCTTGCAGCAGGTAAGGGAACGAGGTTTAAGTCGGAGCTCCCTAAAGTCCTTCACAAAGTCCTCGGTAAGCCCATGCTCTGGTACGTAATTAAGGCAGCCAAGGAGGCCGGTGCAGAGGATGTTATAGTCGTTGTAGGACACAAAAAGGAGCTTGTAGAGGAGTTTTTGAAGGGTGAATACCCCGACGTTAAGACCGTCTATCAGGAGGAGCAACTGGGAACCGGACACGCGGTTATGTGCGGGGCGGAGCTCCTTAAAGGCTACAGCGGGAAAGTTGTGGTTCTCAACGGAGATGCCCCCCTCATAAGGGCGGAGGATATAAGGGCTATTGCTCAGACCCCCGGCGACATGGTCGTTCTGACCGCCGAGACCGACGAGCCTACGGGCTACGGAAGGGTTGTGAGGGACGGAGATGAAGTCCTCTACATAGTTGAGGAGAAGGACGCAACCGAAGAGGAGAAGAGGATAAAAGAGGTTAACTCCGGCGTTTACGCCTTTGACTGTGAGAAGCTCCTCTCAACCCTCTCCCTCCTATCAAACGATAACGCTCAGGGGGAGTACTACCTTCCCGACCTTCTTAAAATCTTTAAAGAAAAGGGCTATAAAGTTGTAGCCGTTAAATCAAGGGATTTTGACTCCTTAAGGGGCGTAAACAACCGCTGCGAGCTCTCGGTTGTTGAGGGAATATTGAGGGATAGGATTGTCAGGGAGCTCCAGCTTTCGGGGGTAACGGTCCACCAGCCCCAGACCGTCTACATTGAGCCCGAAGTGAAAGTAGGCAGGGATACCGAAATCTTCGGCCCGGTTTACCTGAGGGGCAAAACAGAGATAGGGGAGGGCTGCTACGTAGGTCCCTACTGCGACATAGGGGACTCCAAAATCGGCGAGGGAGTTAAAGTTGAGAGCCACTGCTGGCTCAGGGGAGCCCTTTTGGAAGACGGCTCTTCGGTCGGCCCCTTTGCAAAGCTCAGGCCGGGAACTGTTTTAAAGAGGGGAGCGAGGGTTGGAACCTTCGTTGAAACCAAAAACGCACTCCTTGAAGAGGGGGCGAAGGCCAACCACCTTACCTACCTGGGAGACTGCCGGGTAGGAAGGGAGACGAACATCGGTGCGGGAACGATAACCTGCAACTACGACGGCTTTAACAAGTGGTTTACCGACATCGGAGAGAGGGTCTTTGTTGGGAGCAATACCCTCTTTATAGCCCCCGTAAAGGTTGGGGACGGCGCCATCACCGCCGCCGGCTCGGTCATAACCTCCGACGTTCCCGAAAATGCCCTTGCCGTTGCCCGCTCAAAGCAGGTTAACTACCCGGGAAAGGCCGAAGTTATCAGAGAAAAGGCCAGAAAGAAGAAGGAGGGTAGGAGTTGAACATTCTTGACAGGATAGTTGAGTACAAGAGGCTTGAGGTAGAGGAGAGCAAGAGGAAGTTTAACCTCTCCCTCATCAGGGAGGAGGCCGAAAGGTTGAAAACCCCTTACGACTTTAAGGAGGCCTTGACCGGAGAGGGGATAAACGTAATAGCGGAGGTAAAGAAGGCCTCCCCCTCCAAGGGAGTAATAAGGGAGGACTTTGAGCCAGTAAAGATTGCAAAGGCTTACGAGAGGGGAGGAGCAAAGGCAATCTCGGTTTTAACCGATAAGAAGTTCTTTCAGGGCTCCCCCTTTTACCTGAGGCAAGTTGCTCAGGAGGTAAGGCTGCCGGTTTTAAGGAAGGACTTCATAATAGACCCGTTTCAGGTTTACGGCGCAAAGGTTTTGGGGGCCTCCTCTTTCCTCTTAATCGTCTCTATTTTGAGCGATTTCCAGCTTAAGGACTTTATAGAGCTTGGCAGGGAGCTGGGAATGGAGCCTCTGGTTGAGGTTCACGACGAGGAGGAGGCCGAAAGGGCCCTTAAGGCCGGTGCCGAAATTATCGGTGTTAACAACAGGGACTTAAAGACCTTTAAGGTGGATATCTCTACAACTTTGAGGCTTCTTCCGATAATTAAGGGTGAGGGAAAGCTCTTGGTCTCAGAGAGCGGTATAAAGGGAAAAGCCGACATATTGAAACTCAGGAAGGCCGGAGTTGATGCTTTCCTTATAGGAGAAAGCCTTATGAGGGCTAAAAATCCCGAGGAGGTTTTAAGGAGTTGGGTTTCCGCCTCTTAGCTCTTCTTCTGGCTCTTCTTACTTCCTCCCCGGCCCTTGCCGACTGGTACATTCTGCTTCCCAAGGAGAAGAGGCCTCCGAAGGAGGGAGCTCCCCTGCCAAAAATCTCTGGAGGTAAAGAGAAGAAGGAGGTAAAGCCCTACTCAGTTGAGGTCAGGAAAGTTTTAGCTCCCTCCTTTACCCTCTACACCCCCGACGGGGTTAAGCTTACAAAAGAGGAGCTCTCGGGAAGGCCTGTGGTCTTCCTCTTCGTTAAGGAGCTCTTCTCACCCTACACCGAGAGGCTGGCGAAGGAGTTTGAGGAGCTGAGCAGGAAGGGAGCTCTCTTTATAGTTGTTGACGTTGACGATGCCGACTTTATTGCCGCAAGGAGCTTTAAAAGGCTTTTAAACTTAAAGAGGGTTATCGTTACGGCAGACAGCTACCTCTTCAGCCAGTTTAAGATAAACGTTAGGGAGCTCTCCGTTCCCTCAATTGTGGTTGTTGACAGGTACGGTTTTGTAAGGTTCTTCTCCCCCAAGCTCTCCTCAAAAGAGCCCGAGGTCGTTAAGAAAGAGGTTGAAGAGATTCTAAAGGGCTTGGAGAGGGCTTAAAGGCCAGCCCTAACCGAGGCCGGCCCTATATTGCTTTTTGAACCTTTCCGGCCTTGAGGCACTTTGTGCAGACCCAAATTCTCTTCTTCTCTCCGTTAACGATAGCCCTTACCCTCTGGAGGTTGGCCCTCTGCTTCTTGCTGGTAACCCTGTGGGAGTGGCTAACCTTGTTAACGAAGATTGTTGTCTTTCCGCATATTGCGCACTTAGCCATAACTCTCCTCCTTGCCTGAAAGTGCAGTGGCAAATTTAACACCCTTTGCCGTAAGTTTCAAGAAGAGAAGAGATGAGTTGATTTTTCTATTTTTATTTAATAAACTGAATACTGTTATGAAAAGCAGATTAAAGAAGCTCTTCTCCTTCCGGTTTTACCTTGAGAAGCTGATGGAGATGAGGGATAGGCCCGACGAGACCGCAAAGGGCCTGGCCTTGGGGGTTTTCATCGGCTTTCTGCCTATTAACGGCTTTCAGGTTCTCGTTGCCGTCACAATCGCAACCCTGACGAGGGTCAGCAAAGTTGCGGCGGCCATAGGAACTCACGTTACAAACCCTTGGACTACAATTCCCGTTCTTATCCTTGACTACTACGTAGGTTGCCTCCTTTTAGGAAGGAGCTCCTGCCTGCCCCACGTTAACTTCTCTTCCTTCTCTTCCCTCCTTCAGACCGGTAGGGAAATCATAGTGCCGATGTTCGTAGGCGGAATCTTCTTAGGGGCAATCTTCTCCGTTCTCTCCTACTTCGGAGTTAAAAAACTATTAACGAGAGAGGTGAAGGCCATAAAGGGATACGTCGGGAGGTTGAGGGAAGACCTTGCCGGAGAAAATCAAAAGGCTAACAGAAGTTCTTAAAGACTTTTCCCTTAAGGATATTGAAGAGATAGAGTCTTCCGACAGGCAGTTTAAGGCCTTAAGGGAGTTCTTTAGAGAAATCAAAGAGCCCGAAAAATTTCTAAAGCTGATAGTCATAAACGCCCTCCTCTCCTACCAGCTCCAGATGAAGGGGGAGGAGTACTGGGAGGCTTTTGCCCGATTCTTCAAAGACGCAAAAGGAGTTGATGACTTCCCCGACTTCCTCTCACTCTACAACAGGCGATTTCTTAGTGCAAAGTTAAAGAGGTTTAAGAAAGTTAAAAGGTGCGTTGAGGAGCTCTTTAGGAAGTTCTCACTTAACGAGCTGGGGGAAAACTTGGAGCTCTTAGTAGAGCACCTCTCGGGCTGTTTATCTCAAAAGAGGGACGCAAAAACCGTAGTATTTGCGGCAAAGATGTTTATGTACGGCTACAGGATAGCCTTCAGCCGCTACCCCGGAGGTTTGTGGAACATAGAGATACCCCTTGATTCAAGGCTAAAAAAAGTTTTTCCTACCGTTAAAGAGTGGAGGGAGGTTGCCCGGGAGCTCGGAATTCCTCCGATTCGCCTTGACGCCCTGATTTGGGTTCCCATCGGAGGGGTGAGCTCCCTGCCCCCCCAGCTTGAGGAGAAGGTCAGGAAGTTGAAGAAGGTTCTTCCTTAACCGCCTTCTCAACCTTTTCCTCGTCAACTTTGTCGTCTTGGGGGTTTTGGGAGAGTAAAACGAGGAACTCCTTGTTCCCTTTGGGGCCTCTCGGCTTTGAGAGGGTAAGGTTCTCCGGGTACAGCCCTATCTCCCTTGAGAAAGAGAGGATTTTGTTTATGGCCTTTTTGTGGAGCTCGGGGTCTTTAATTACCCCCTTACCTCTGTCAACCTCCTTCTTTGTAAGCTCAAACTGGGGCTTTATTAGGGCGATAATTTTTCCTTCCGGCTTTAGGAACTCCTTAACTACCGGTAGGATTTTTGTAAGGGAGATAAAGGAGACGTCAATAACTACGAGGTCAACCTTTTCGGGAACCTCTTTTTCAGTTAAGTACCTTGCGTTAAAGCCCTCAATTGAGATTACCCTCTCGTCGTTCCTCAACTTCCAGTCAAGCTGTCCCCTTCCTACGTCAACGGCGTAAACCTTTTTTGCTCCGTGCTTTAAGAGGCAGTCTGTAAAACCGCCGGTTGAAGCTCCAACGTCAAGGCAGGTAAACCCTTCTACGCTAAGGCCGAACTCCTTAATAGCCGTCTCTAACTTGAGGCCTCCCCTTGAAACGTAGGGAATATCCTCCCCCTTTACCTCAATCTTGGCCTCTGGGGGAACCTGAGCTCCGGCCTTGTCAACGACCTTGCCGTCAACGAGGACTTTGCCGGCCATTATTAAGGCCTTTGCCCTCTCCCTGCTCTTTACGAGCCCTTTCTCTACCAAGAGTTTGTCAAGCCTTTCTTTCTTCACTACTTTAAGACCCTCATTATGTCGTTGTAAAAGACTATAACCATTAAAAGGGCAAGGAGGAAGAGGCCTACCTGCTGGAACTTTTCCCTGAAGGAGGCCGAAAGGGGCCTTCTCCTTATCATCTCAATCAGGAACATTAAAATCAGCCCTCCGTCAAGGACGGGAAGGGGAAGTAGGTTAAAGTAGCCCAGCTGAAGGCTTATGAAGCCCATAAAGTAGATGAAGTTTGAGATTCCCGCCTGGGCGGCCTTCCCTGCAACTTCGGCAATTAAAATCGGTCCTCCCAAGCTCTTTATTGAGGCCTGGCCCGTTATGAGCTTGTAGAGGAACTTGAAAAAGAGGGCACTCTGGCTCTTAAACTCCTCTATTCCTTTCTTAAAAGCTTCGGGGAACGGGTACTTGACGAAGACCATATCAAACTTGGGGACAATTCCGATTGTGTACCTGCTTACCTCTTTATTGAACCGGGGTTTTACCCTTATTTTCAGCTTTTGGTGGCCCCTTAAGATTAAGAGCTCCACCTCTTTGCCGCCGCTCTTTCCGATTGTCTCTACAACCTGTCTCCAGCTTGTTATCTCTTTTCCGTTGATTTTCAGGATTACATCTCCGGGCTTTAGGCCGGCCTTTTCTGCCGGTGAGCCTTTTATAACCTTTCCGATTTTTGGTTTTATTGCCGGAACTACCTCAAGGGTTCCTATTCCGTTTTTCCGGTCTATTCCCGTCTTTATCGTTATCTCCTTAACCTCTCCGTTCCTATTTACCTGCAGTTTTATTTCCCTTTCGGGGTTGAGGGCAACAATCTGGTTAAATTCCTTCCAGTTCTTTACCTTTTCTCCGTTAACGGAGATTATTGTGTCTCCCGGCTTCAGGGGAATCCGGCTTGAGGCCACGGCCCCTACGGTCGGCTTCTCAACCTGGTAAGCGGGAATGTAGCGTCCGATTGAGAATGAGAGGGTGAAGAAGACTACCGCCAAGAGGAGGTTCATTACAGGCCCTGCAAGGGCAATTAATATTCTCTGCCACGGGGGTTTTGCGTAGAACTCGTCGGGCGATTTGGGGGGCTTGTCGGGGTCTTCGCCGGCCATTTTCACGTAGCCACCCAGCGGAATGAGGCTCACTGCAAACTCTGTTCCGCAGCAGTTAAACTTAAAGAGCTTTGGGCCGAAGCCTATTGAGAAGGTCTCAACCCTTACGCCGAAGAACCTTGCCGCCAAGAAGTGGCCCAATTCGTGGACGAAAATCAGTATTCCGAGGGCTATTATGAAGTATAGGAGCGTCTGCATCTATCCTCCTGCTAAGTTTGTGAAAAATTTATTCCTTAAAGAGCCCTTTTAAAGGCAAGCTCGCTCAGGGCCTCCTTTCCTCCTTTAAGGCCGCTCTTTATTGAGAACTCTGCGGCGTGGAGCTCCTTTAAGAGCTTAAGCAGTTTGATTAAGCCTACTCCTTTAGCAACCTGCCTGTACTTGTGTAGGGCCTCTTTAGGAAGCCTTACGCTCCTTCCCGAGGCAATTTCAACCATGTTCCTTACCTGGCTCTGGAGGAGGCCCAATATCTGGAGGGGCTCGCTCCCTCTTGACAGGAGATTAGAGAGCTCCCTTAAGAACTCCCTCTCCCTTCCCTCAACCAGAGGAAAGATTAGCTCAAAGGGGTTTATCTTGCCGCTTGAGAAGAGAAGTGCCTCAATTGTTTCCCTGTTAAGCTTTCCCGGGTAGAGGAGGAGCTTGTCGGTTTCGTGCTTGAGCTCGGTTAAGTCGGTTCCCACGATTTCAACTATCAGTTTTATGAGCTGCGGGGGGAGCTCCCTCCCGGCACTCTTAAACTTCTTCGCTATGAGGCCGTAAATCTGCTTTTCGGTGTAGGGCTCAGACTCAATAACCGTTTCAGAGATTTCTATAATCCCCTTAAAGAGCTCCCCTTTTAAGGTTTTCCAGTCAAGCTCTCCGAAGGCGGCAATAATAAAGGAGTCAAGGCTCTTTAGCTTTTTCAGAAAGGCCTCTTTTTCGGCCTTTTTCCTCAGCTTTCCCGGGAGCTCCTCTGCGTGGAGGAGGAGGGGCACGACTTTACCCTCAAAAAGTGAGGAGCCTGTAAAGGAGAGGAATTCCTTTAAAGAGTCGGGGTAGAAAGTTTCGTACTTTACGCCCTTTAAGGCCTTTTTTATGAACTGTCTTGTTAGGTACTCCTCACTTCCGTAGATAAAAATTTTCCCCGGCTTAACCTCTCTCTTCAGGGCTTCCTGGACCTTAAACCTCATTCTTCTCCTTTACCAGCTCAATTGACTTCGGGTTTGTGGGGCAGGCGTTGATACACCTTCCACACCCTAAACACTCATCCTTGTGGAACTCAGGGTAGGCAAAGTCCTTGAGGGTTATTGCCCTGTCCATCTTCGGGCACGACCAGTAGCAGCTCTGACAGAAGATATCCTGATAGGCAACGCACCTTTCAACTATCAACCTTGCGTAAACCCTGTACTTTTCAAGGTTTTCTTTTCTTAGGGCCCCGCTCGGGCAGGCCTCAACACACCAGTAGCACCTTTCACAGTAATTGTTCTCAAAATTCATAACCGGAGTTTCAAATACTACGGGGTGCATCTCCTTCAAGGGCTCAAGGACTCCCGTCGGGCATGCGGAGATGCACTTCCCGCACTTTGTGCACAGCTTTAAAAACTCCTCCTCGTCTCCGCTTCCCGGAGGTCTTAAGTAAACCTTGTTGGGCTTTGTGGCTTCGTAGGTAAACTCTGCCGCCGCCTGAGCCAAAGACTTCCCTAAAAGCTTAAAGAACCTTCTCCTGCTCAAGGTAGAACTCCTTTCCTGTACCTTCTGTAGGTTAAAAAGGCTATTAATAAAGCTACTCCCAGCCCTAAGAATATAAAGTTAAGGTTTTTCTCAACAAAGCCGGTGATCTGGGCGCCGAAGAAGTAAAAGAGTGAGGCCTCTAAGAAGAACCTGAGTCCGCGTCCTAAGAGCGAAAAGACAATTAACTTCCACAGTGAAGCAAAGAGGACTCCCGATGTTATCGTAAAAACCTTGTAGGGTAGGGGAGTGAAACCTGCAAGGAGGATTATCAGCCCCTCGTAGGCCTCGTAGAGCCTGTGGACTCTTGCGACCTTCTCTTTGCCGAAAAACCTCTCTGCAAGAGGCCTTCCCCCGAAGAAGCCCAAGTAGTAGCCTACAATTCCTCCTAAAGTGGAGAAGATGGTGGTTATCAGGGCGTAGAGGAAGCTCCTCTCGGGGTTTACCGAGCACAGGGTTATGAGGAGGACGTCGGGAGGAATGGGAAAGAAGATTGCCTCAATAAAGGCGTTAAGAGCAAGGGCGTAAGCGCCGTACTTGAGAGCTAAGCTCTTCCAGAAGGCAACGCTGAGGAGCTCCATCTACCAATCGTACCCCTTTAGTATTTCAAGTGCCCTGTAGTCTGTAAGGTCAAGGTGTATCGGAGTTATTGAGACGTAGCCGTTTTTAACGGCCCAGTAGTCGGTTCCCGGCTCGGGAATCCAGTCGGGCTCCTCCCCTCCAATCCAGTAGTAGACCCTTCCCCACGGGTCTTTCCTGGCCTCAACCTTCTCTGTGTAGTTCTTCTTCCCCTGCCTCGTAATCTTTACTCCCTTAATCTGGTTGAAGGGGAGGTTGGGGATGTTGACGTTGAGACAGCACCCTTGTGGCAGCCCCTTCTCGTAGACTTTACGGGCTATTCTCTTTGCCCACCTTGCCGCGTCTTCCCAGTGGAAGTTCCTGAAGGTAGCAAGGGAGAAGGCAATTCCGGGAATTCCCAAAAGTGCCCCTTCCATTGCAATTGAGACGGTTCCCGAGTAGGTAATGTCCTCCCCGAGGTTTGGGCCCCTGTTTATTCCGCCTATTACCATGTCGGGCTTTCTTCCCTTCATTATTGCGTGGATTCCTATGTAAACGCAGCTTGTGGGGGTTCCGTCAACCGCAAACCAGTTCTCGTCAATCTGCTCGCACCTTAAGGGTCTGTGGAGGGTAAGGGCCCTTCCTACTGCACTCCTTTCTCTGTCGGGGGCTACAACCACAACGTCTGCAAACTCGGAAAGGGCTTCGTAGAGCGCCTTCAAACCCTCAGAGCGGATTCCGTCGTCGTTTGATAGTAGTATTCTCGGTTTTTCCTTAAGCTCCATGACCTTTCCCCACGAAAACCCACCTTATTATACCCACCACCTCTACGGCTCCGTAGATTAAGGAGCTTACCATTATCCCGTACTGCTTTGTAAGGTATCCGTAGAGGGCGTAGAGGGTTGAGGCAAAGAGTGCAACTACAAAGCCTACCTGCGGGTAGCCTATTGCCGTTATAAACAGGGCTACAACTCCGACTATAGATGCAACTATCTCAAGGGCTTTCTGAAATTTAGTCCTTTCCATCGAACTCCCCTTCCTGTATAATCGGTAATTCGGTGTAGCCTTAAGATAGACCCGGGGAGGGGTTTTGCCAAAGGACTCGGGGAAGAGGCTCTACCTTGCCGTAGAGGTTCTTAAACTCCTTTCTGAAAACGGGGCCGACTTTATTCCCACTCCCGAAATTCAGGAGAGGTTAACGAGGAAGGGAGTCCTTTCGGGAGAAAATCCGTCTGCAGACAGGAAGAGGTTAAACAGGGCTCTTTCAGACCTTCACCAGGCCGGCTACGTTGAGCCGAAGTTTGTAAGCGTAAAGGGAAGAAAGCCCCAGACGTGGAGGTTGAACGTTAAGGCCGTTCCCTACCTGATTTCCCTCTCTGAAGAAGAACTGATTTCCCTCTTTACCTTGATTTCCTTTGTTCCGAAGAAGTACAGGAAGATGGAGATTTTGGAGCCGGGCTTAAAGGCCGTTAACCGCTTAGGGAAGCTCCTTGACGGGGAGAAGAAGGAAGTTGCGATGGAGTCCTTTGAATATCTTCCCGTGCCCATTGAGAGGTATACGAACGTTGAACCCCAGACTTTAAAGCTGATTTTTAACGGGATTGTTGAGAGGAGGGAGCTCCTAATCAACTACAAAGGAAAGCAGTTTACGGTTTACCCTATAAAAGTTTTCCACTATAACGGGGTCTTTTACCTCTCCTCCTACATCCCGGAAAAGGGTCAGTACAGACACCTCCAGCTTGTGAAGATGAGGGTTTACGGCTTGGGCAAGGAGTACCCGACCTTCTACTGGAAGAGGTACAAGGGAAAGTTTTTCTCCTTTCCCGAGGAGCCCTTTATTATGAAGGTGGAGCTCCCAGTCGACTACATGGCCGACTTGAAACCCGAGCACTCGGTCCTCCACTACCCCACCCAGTTTCACATGGAGTGGGACAGCGAAAAAGTTATGGTCTGGCTGGTTGCCTTTAACAGCTACCGTTTTACAAGCTGGATAATCCTTGACGAGCTCCGGGCAATCTATCCTCCCTCCAAAGAAGATGTAGAGGTTGCCAGAAGTAAGGGGGTTAAAGAGCTCTACGAGGGGCTTACCTACAACCTCAGGGAGAACAGAAAAAGGTTCAACCGGTTTAAAGAAATGGTAAGGCGTTTCTTTGAAAGGAGGCAGCAGTTTTACTCCTC
Organism: Desulfurobacteriaceae bacterium; assembly: GCA_027068415.1. Taxonomy (GTDB): domain Bacteria; phylum Aquificota; class Aquificia; order Desulfurobacteriales; family Desulfurobacteriaceae; genus Thermovibrio. The sequence continues at coordinate 15,980 of JAMOTD010000027.1, forward strand.
CCTCCTCTAAATTTTCCCCCTTTGCTCCCCAGTTTCGGGGTCTTTTTTTCCGTAAAGTAGCCTTAAGAACCCGATCGGGGGTAGAGTGTGGCCGTCTACATGTGTTCAAAGTGCGGTACCCTCGTTGAGAACCCGTCTCCCCCCATTTCGGGAGGGTGCCCTGCAGGAGGAAATCACCTTTGGGTTAAGCTCTGTGAGGGGAGCTTGGTCTTTAAAGAGGGGCTAAAACCGTATCAGTGCAGGAAGTGCGGGGCTCTAATCTACTGCTCAAAACCTCCGGTTTCCAGCAAGTGCCCCGCCGGAGGAAACCATCTTTGGATGAGGCTTTAACCCTCGGAGCACTTCCTTTTAACCTCTTTAAGCCTCTTTTCCGTTCTTGGGTGCTCGTCTATGAGCTCCCCGTAGATTCCTTTTTTAAGAATTCTCCTAAAGAACTTTTCCCCTCCCATGTAGGAAAGGTTCGCTTTCTTTATGAGCTCCAGCTCATACCCTAAAGACAGGAACCTCACCCTTCAACCTTTTTATAGTAGTCGCACAGGGGGTTTGAACAGGTGAGGTAGTTTCCGAAGGGGGATTTTGTAAGGTAGAGGGGGGAGCCGCACTTCGGACACCTCCCCAGGGTGGGTATTTTTAAAACGGAGCTCCCCACCGCCAGCACCTTTTTTTTTGCCAGCTTAAGCGGGTTCACCTCCTCCCTCCTTCTCCCTCCAGGCCTTGTACTTGTTAAGGTCTTCCTCAACCATCATAAGGCACAGCCCCATTACGAAGGCGTCGTCAATCTGTCCGACTAACGGGATAAAGTCGGGTATGACGTCAAAGGGGTTTAGGATGTAGAGGAGTGCAGCTACTATAGCCGCAATCGTGTACCAGGGAACCTCCCTGTACCTTCCGCTTACAAAGTCCGAAAGGAGCTCAAAGAAGAGCTTTACCTCGTCAATAAACTTCCTTAAAGGGCCTTTGAGTTTTCCCTCTATCTCCTCCCTTTTCCTTAAGACCTCTTTAACGTCCTCCGGTTTTACCCTTTTTAGCTGCTCTTCAAACTCCTTTTGGGCTTTTCTCTTTTCCCTTTCGTCCATAACCTCTCCCCAATTTAGGTTCTCAGTTAATAATACTCCCCTTTTGACCCTTTCTGCGGGGCAATCGGGACTAAAAATTGGATAGGAGCTCCCCGATTACGGCATTTGAGACAAAAAGCCCCTTCTCCCCGAGCTTTACCCTTCCCTCGGCCAGCTCAACGTACCCCTCCTCTAAGAGCCCCTTTACCCTTTCCCTTTCAAAAAATCCCTTGGGGAAGAGCTCGGCCTCCACTCCCTCTATTAGCCTCATTCCCATAGTAATCTTCAGCTCAAGGAGCTCCCTTCCCTTAAACTCTACCCTCTCGTTAATCGGGGGCTCACCCCTCTTTAGGAGCTCCCTGTACCGGCCGTAGTCGGGCACGTTCTTCCAGTAAACGCCGTCTTGGAAGGAGGCCGCCGAAGGGCCCAGACCGAGGTAGTTTTCAAGCCTCCAGTAGATTAAGTTGTGCTTACTCTCAAAGCCCTTTATCGCAAAGTTTGAGATTTCGTAGTGGGTGAAGCCGCGGCTTTTTAGGAGTTCCACCGCCCCGTAGTAGGCCTCTCTTACCTCCTCCTCGGCCGGGAGCTCCACCTGTCCCTTTTCGACCATTTCCGAAAGGGGAGTTTCCTCGTAAACCGTTAGGGCATAGAGGGAGACGTGTTTAACGGGATAAGTTGTTATTCTCTCTAAGTCTTTTAGGAACTCTTCCGGCTTCTGACCGGGAGCTCCGTAAATAAGGTCAACCGAGACGTTTGAAAAAACAGAGAGGGCATTTTCAAGGGCTTTCAGGTTATCCTTTTCCCTGTTTTTCCTTCCCAAGGCTTTAAGGACTCTGTCGGAGAGACTCTGGATTCCGAGGCTAATTCTGTTTACCCCCGCCTCCTTAAGCTCTTTCAGTTTACCGGTAGCGGCGTCTTCGGGGTTAAACTCAACGGTTACCTCCGAAAACTGGCCTACCTTTGACAGAATGGCCTCAAAGAAAGAAGACGGAAGAATTGAGGGAGTTCCTCCTCCAAAGTAAACAGTGGGAAACTGGGATAACTCGGGGGAAGTGAGTGAGAGTTCCGTCAGAATTAATTTTAAAAACTCCCTCTCTTTCGGCTCTGTAGCTTCAGAGTAAAAATCGCAGTAGGGACACTTCCTCCTGCAGAAGGGGACGTGAACGTAGAGGCCTTTAAACTCGCTCATTGGTAGAGAGCTCTTTAATCTTTTCCTTAAGCTCCTCGTCGTTTAAGACCTTGTTGGCCTCTTTGTACCATATCAGGGCTTTATCCTTCTCTCCCAGCTCCTCGTGAATTTCCCCTATTAAGGCCTTAATCTTTGCCCTCTCCTCCTCGGTTAGGTTGGGGTTCTTTACCTGGTCAAAGAGGAAGAGTAGAGCTGCCTTGTGCTCTCCCTTTTTCCTGTAGGCCTCGCTTATTATTGCTATTGCCTTGAAGGCCTCGTCGGTGTTGAGGGCTTTTTCGGCCATCTCTACGGCCTCGTCGTACTTATCAAGGCCCAAAAGGGCTTCTGCGGCTGAGGTAAACCTTTTACCGTCTTTATCAAGCTCTTTTAGAACGACAATCTCTTTTGAGATGTCCTCGGGCTTCTCTTCGGTCTCAATTTTGTCAACGTACTCGGTGACTATGTCGTTGAGGTCAAGTACCTGGTCAAGAACTTCAAGGACCTGCTCGGGCTCGGGGAGCTCCTCTGCACCGGTAGGCTCAAACTGGATCTCCGGCATGCTCTTTTCGTGTTTTGTCTTGATTGCAATCAAGACCTGCTCGTACATATTCCTGTCTATCAGTTTAAGTTTTTCAAGGTACTCCTGTCCCTCTTCGGTCTCACCGAGCTCAAAGTCTATAAGTGCCAAGAGGGCGTACTTCAGTTTGGGAGCCTTTAAACTCTGTGCTATTTTCCTTAAGAAGTTGAGGTTCCCCGATTCTTTGAATACTTCAACCGCATACCTGATAAAGTCTACGTTCTCCTTGTAGGCGCTCAGGAGGCTCAGTAAAAGCGCGGTTGTCGTCTGCGGGTCGGTGTTAACCAGGTGGGCTAAGACTTCAAGGAGCTGTTTATCTATGTTTTCACCTTTCTTAATCTTCTCGGCTTTTAGGAGTGCCCTCAGGGCGGACTTATAGTTTTTAAGGTTAATGAACATGTTTGCAGCAAGGACGTAGTTGATGAGGGCTTTCTCCTTCTCCCCCTCCTCCATGAGGAGGTCTCCGTACTTTTCGTAAAAGAGAGGGTGGAACTGCTCCTGAATGAAGTTTTCAAGGAGCTCCTTTACCATTTCAGTATTGAAGCTGGCCTCTTTGTATTTCTTGAAACTTTCGGTAAGAACTTTAAAGGCATCGTAGTAGAGTTCCTTTTTCCTGTAGGCGGTAGTTAACAGTCTTATGGCCTTTAAGTTTAACGGGTCAATCTTAAGTGCTTTTTTTAAAACGGGAATTGCTACATCGTAGTACTCCTCTTTTACCTTCTTTTCGCCGAAATTAATTAAAATTTGGACTGCCTTTTCCTTTTTTCCCAGCTTTACGAGGGCATCTACGTAGGGATTTAGAATAGACAGGTTGTTGGGATATCTACTAAGGAGCTTTTCCCCTAACCTCGCCACTTCCATGTAGTCCTGGTTTGCAACCGCCTCCTGGAAGAGCTCTTCTTCTGTCTTCTTTTTAAAGAAGTCAAAAAGCCCCAAAGTTCCTCCAGCTTAAGCAAGTTAGTAATACTGATTCGTATTATAATACAAAAGAAAACGGCCAATAGCGGAGCCTTTAATGAAAGTGAACCTTAAGCTTCACCCGGATAGAGGAAGGAGTCTTGCCTACCACTTAATGGATGTCTATCAGAGGGAGGGAATCTTTGGCTACAGGGAGCTCCCTGACGATGCGGTGAAGGATGTTTTAAAGGAGTTAAAGGAAGATGAGCTCCTTCTGCTCATTACTTTTACCACCGCCCTTGACTACATGAGGAGCGCTGAGGAACTCTGGAAGAGCTCAATTACGACCATGAGGGACGAGGAAATCAGGTGGGTCTTTGACCCCAACGAGGTTGTTAAAAGGGGAAAAGAGGAGCTCAGCAAAGCCCTGCAGAAGCACAAACTGGCAAAGAAGAAGGTCAGGGACGTTGAAATCTGGCACTCAATCTCTCAAACCCTTTCAAACAAGTACGGAGGGAGCTTAAAGGGGCTTTTTGAGGAGTACGACTACGACGTTGAGAGAATGTTTAACGACTTTTTGAAAAACAGAAAGACCGAGTTTCCCAGTCTTTCCGGCATAAAAATTTTCCCCCACTGGATTAGGAGTTTGAAGGAGAAGGTGGAGCTCCCCTTTAAAAACCTTGAGAAACTCCCTATCCCGGTAGACGTTCACGTTGCAAGGGCAACCTTCACAACCGGATGCATAACCGGTAAGTACACTTCAAAGGGAGTTAACGACACCATAAGGAGGAGAGTTATAGAGCTCTGGAAGCAGGCCCTTGAGGGGACGGAGATTGCTCCTATAGAGATGTTCAGACCCCTCTGGCTCTTGAGTAAACACGGCTGCCACTATAGAAAAAACGGCGAAAGGCCTAAGCTTGACCGGTGCCCTGCCGGAGAGTTCTGCGTTGAGGGTAAGGTTATCGTTACCTCAAACCGGGTGGAGATTGATACCTGATGAGAGCCTTTACCCTACTTGAACTCGTTGTAGTTTTGGCGATTATCAGCGTTCTGCTAACCCTGAGTTTTCCCGCCTTCTACTCCCACTCCTTTAACTCCCCGGAACTCTTTGAGAACAAGGTTAGGAGCCTCTTTAAGAACTCTTTCACCTTCGGAAAAGGTAAAGAGGTTTGCGTTGACTTTAAAAGGGGGGAGCTCTCTGTAGGAGAGGAAAAAGTGGAGCTCCCCTACCCTGCCGAGAGTCTCGTCGTTCCCGGAAAAATTGTCAGCGGAGAGCTCCTCAGCCGGTACTGTTTTGAGCCTTTTGGTTTTTCCTACTTTGCGCTAAACTTAAAGAAGGAAGACGGCTACCTTACCCTCTTTACGCTTTTCCCTTCCGGAGAGACTCAGATTTTAAACCTTAGAGAATCGGAAGAAGAAACACTTAAAGATAAGGTGGAAAAGGGGAGGATAACGCAATGGTTCAGCTACTACTCATACTGAACCTGCTGGCAGTTTTGACTCTCTTTGTCTTTTTAGTAAATTTATACTCCCTCGTAAAGAACCTTGAGAGGAAGTACGAGGAAGTGGAGAAGGAGGTTCTTAAGGAGGGAAGTGCGATTTCGGAGCTCAGGACGAGGGTTGAGCAGCTTGAAAGCAGATTAACCTTCCTCCAGAGGGAACTCAGAATGGTTGCAGAGAAGCTGAGCATCGGGAGGGTTTAGATGAAGGACTTTATTTCTATGCTTGATGCGGACAGGCTCTTTATTGAGAACATTCTCTCCCTGTCTGCCTTTTTGAAGGAGAAGAACGGGAAAGGTGAGCTCTACCGCCCCTTAGAGGGCTTCAAGGCCGCGCTGATTTTTGAAAAACCCTCAACCAGAACAAGGGTCTCCTTTGAAGTCGGGGTTTACGAGCTGGGGGGCCACGGAGTTTACATGGATACCCGAAGTTCCCAGCTCGGCCGCGGAGAGCCCATTAAGGATACAGCCAGAGTACTCTCCCGCTACGTTGACCTTATAGTAATCAGAACCTTCGGTCAGGAAAGGGTTGTTGAGCTTGCAAGGTACTCAACCGTTCCGGTAATCAACGCTTTAACAGATGAGGAGCACCCTTGTCAGGTTCTTGCCGACCTCTTTACAATCTGGGAATACAAGGGAAGACTTGAGGGGCTTAAGGTTGCCTACCTCGGAGACGGGAACAACATGTGCAACTCCTGGCTGATTGGCGCGGCCTACATGGGAATGAAGTTCTACGCGGCTACTCCCGAAGGCTACGAGCCTCTGCCCCTTTACGTAGAGAAGGCTAAAGAGATAGCAAAAGAGACGGGAGCCGAGATAGTAGTAACCCGAGACCCCCTTGAGGCCGTTAAGGACGCCGACGTAGTTTATACCGACGTTTGGGCTTCAATGGGTCAGGAAGAAGAGGCCGAGGAGAGGAGAAAAATTTTTATGCCCTATCAGGTTAACTCGGAGCTCGTAAAACACGCAAAGCCCGACTTCCTCTTTATGCACTGCCTTCCGGCCCATAGGGGTGAGGAGGTAACTGAGGAGGTCTTAGAGGGTGAGCGCTCTGTGGTCTGGGAGCAGGCGGAAAACCGCCTCCACACCCAGAAAGCCTTAATTTTGAAGCTGGTAAGAAAACCTACACCTTAGGTTAGGTCTTTAACGGCCCTTTTTAGGGCCGTTTCCTTTGTTTTTACTCTCCTCTCCATACACTTCAGGAAGAGTTTAAGGTTCTCCTGGTTCTCATTGTAATTTGAGGGAAGGAGGGTTTTCTTCCCTTCAAAGAGCTCTTTTGCTCTCTTTTCTGCTCCTTTAAACTCTTCAGCGCTCAGCGGAATAATCTCTATGAAGTCCTTCTGTATAAATTCCGTGCAGAACCTTGGCTCTGCATATCCAACGAGGGTAATTTCGTAGTTTCCGTCCTTCCTCTTCCGGCTCTCAATTTGTGTTAAAAAGACTCTTGCCTTCTGGCCGCACTCTAATACTCTTCCTCCGCTTTTAGTTAAAACCACTTTAAAAAGGAAAGGCTTGGGGTCTGGGTGGTCTATTCCGCTCCTCAGCTTCTCCTTTACAAGCTCTTTAAATTCTCTGTCCTGAGGTTGAGGAAACTCCTCTTCCGAAGGGTATAGGTCAAGACTACCCAGTAGGTAGCTCCTGTAAGTCCAGCTCCCCTTGTGCTCTCTAATTGCTCCTACGTAGAGGTTCCCCTCGTAGCTGAAGATGCTTATCGGAAAAATTTCTCTCCAGCCGTAAATTTCCGGGCTCTCTTTGTAGTCCTCTTCTATGTAAAGCTCTTTTCTTCTTACTTTAACTCCCTTCTTTTCTATTATTGCCTTGACTATCTTTTCCAGAACCTTTTCCTCTACAGAGCAGTAAACGGCAGTGTAGGGGTCCTGGTGATAAAAGCTCTCTATTATCTCTTTCTCACATACGTTTGGGTTAGCGTTTCTTGCAAAACCAGTAATCCACTCTATAAACTTGCTTAATTTCTTCATAGCTTTGAATTCTTCGGGGATAAAAGAAAGAGTAGCCAGCGCCTGATTTATCTCTTTTTCGCTAAGGACGTAGAACTTGGAAAATCCGGTTTTACTTATTCTCCACTTTTTACCGGGCTTTCCTATTCCACCTTCCGATTCTGTCAGCTCCTGCTCCTCAAGCCAGTTGAGGGCCCTCGTGACAGCCTTTTGGTCTCTTATGGAGTTTGGATTGTTTATTACTCCCCTCCTGTGGAGCTCACTCAGTAGCTCGTGAGTTGTCATCTTTTTTAAGCTCTTTGCCAGGATAGTTAGGAGCTCTATCCTTAATTCACTCTGTTTACTCATATTACCTCCTAAAAGCCGGGGCAGGAACGCCCCCAGAACTAAACAATTACACACCCCCTTAGCGCTTTTATTGAGCCGTTTACCCCGAGTCTGTTTGCTACCAGGGGATTTAACTTCTTTGAGCCGTTGGGGTTCCAGATCAGAAAGTCAAGCTCAAGAGGAGCAATAGGGGTAAAATTACCCTTGGGGGCTAAGTTTATTACTCTTTCTATTTCGTTCTTTAGGCTGAGATAAGAGCTTCTATCCAACTTTGACCAGGTTTTTCCGTTATAAGTATAAGCGCCATTTGTTTTTCTTATCAGCGTAAAATAGGGTGTTCCATTGTAGATAAAGGAAAGGTTTTCAAGAACTATCCCATCTATTGGGCAGTGAAACCAGTCATAAGAGTTGTTTAGAATAACAATTTTTCCGTTGTTATGCTCAACAAATAGGTATTTTAATGCCATGTTCAGCAGCTTTTGGGCAACTCCATAGGTAATCAGGCCGCTTTCTCTCTCTCCGTTCTTGGTATACTGATAATATCCAACGAGGCTGGTACACAGGTTATCGTGGCGATTATCAAAATCGGCCTTTGACTTTATTAAGCCGTTAATCACGTTAATAAGAAACTTTGTAACCTCGTTAAACATCGTTTTCTTTACAGGTTGTCCTCTAAATCTTCCGCTTGTGTAAATTGCATTTTTTCCTATTCCCCTGCAGACCCTTGCTACGGAGCTCCCAGAATAGGCCCTGTTTATGCAAACTCCTACTATCGCAGGGCCCTTTATTGGTTGCACCGGCTTTTTAATCCTGCAGGCTCTGTCCACTTTTTGAAAGTGGTTTACTACTGGGTCGCTGGGTGGAGTGATTACTTTCATTTTTCCCTCCTCATTTGGGTTTTCCTCTATGTTAACACCTAAATGAGACGTTTTTAGTCTAATTAAGGGTTTTCGTCCTCAGACTGTTTGTGTGGGCTGAAAGTGAAGGGAAGCTTTGATTAATGGGCTAACTTTAGGTGTTCCTTAACCCTTGAGGGCTGATTTTACTGCGTTGTTCTTTTTATTGATTAAATCCTGTAGATACCTCAGAAATGTCTTGAAATTTTTAGCGTTTTGCTTAAAACTTCTCGGCGGTAGGGGAAGGTTTACTCCCCTCCTCCTGAAGATTTCTTTAAGGAACTCTCTGTCTATCCTCTCAAACTCCTCCTCAGTCGGAGGTATTATCTCTATGAAGTCTTTCTGGAGGAACTCGTTGCAGAAGCGGGGCTCTGCGTAGCCAACCAGTAAGACCTCAAAGGTTCCGTCACTTCTCCTTTTTGCCTCTATCTGGGTTGTAAATGCTAAGGCTCCCTCTATCTTCAGCTCCCTTCCCCCTATTTCTGAGAGAACTACCTTAAAGAGGAAAGGTTTGGGTTCTGGGAAATCCATTCCCGTCTTTCTCTTCTCCTCAACCAGTTTGACGAACTCCCTGTCATGGGGAAAGCTCTCGTAGAGGACTCCGTAGAGTCTTAAGCTTCCCAGTAAGTACGTTCTGTACCTCCACCCGTTTCCGTGCCTTCTGATAGCCCCCACGTAGAAGTTTCCGTCGTAGTAGAAGAGGCTTATCGGGTAGATTTTTCTCAGGTTGCTCATTCCCGGAGGGCTCTCCCTAAAGGGCCAGTCTATAGGTAGGTCTTTTCTTATTACTTCTACGGGGCGCTCCTCAATTATTGCCTTAACTATTTCTGCAAGCTTGCTATCTGAAATAGGGGCAAACCTCATTGTGTAGGGCTTCTGGTAGAAGAACCTTTCTTTTAAGTCTTTTACCCTTTTCTCTCCCAGCCTTTTTGAGATGCTCAGTGCAATTCTCTCCACGGAGCTGAAAATCGGGAGTTCCCTATACTCGTCCGGAAGGAGAGCCAGAAGAACGAGTAGCCCTATTCCGTCCTCGTCGTTAATTTGGCTGAACATCTCCTCGGCCTCGGGGGTGAGCTCCCACTTTTTACCGCTCCTCCCCCTGCCCCCTTCCGAGACAATCAGTCCCAGCTCTTCAAGCCTGTTAAGAGCTCTGATTAGGCTCTTTTTATCCCCCTCGCTCCTGTTGAGTATCCCCTCCCTCGCAAGGGCTTCCAAAATCTCCTTTGTTGAAAGAGGCTCGGGCCTCTCTATCAGAAGCTGGATTACCTTTATGTAAATCCTGTCTATCCTCTTACCCCTGTTCATTCCCCCTCCCAGATGAAGAATTCTCCCTTAGGCGGGACGGGAGCTCCCCTGGGCTCTTCCCTATAATACATGAAGGCTTCAACCTCCTTTCCCGTATTAAGTTTAACCTTTACCCTCTTTCTCTTGTAGTGAATCGGGTAGCCCTCAAGGTTATCAAGCTCAAGGAGTGTTTTTTCGTCAACCTCATAGACCTCACCCTTTAAGGGGAGCCCCTTTTCGTCAGGTACCGCGTAGGGGAAGCCTACCGTGTAGAGCTTAAACTTCTCAAGGGTAATCCCCTCGCCGATAAACCTCGCCCTCTTTAAAAGGGCGTTGTTCCAAAAGCCCCTCTTTAAAGTTCCGTAAACGAAGACAAGCTCTCTCACCTCTTCTCCCTCAAAACTCCTTTAACCGCAAGGAATAAAGAGGAGATAACCTCGTCGGTAAACCTCTCCCTGAGCTTTTTTGACAGCTCAAGTTGAATTAAGTAAAACTTCTCTCCGAAGAGTCTCTTTATTTCTATTAACGAAGGGTCTCCCGAATATCTGACCTCTTTCACTCCTCTGTGGGGAGCCCCGCAGGTTTTAAGTGCTTGGCTGAGCCTTTGAGTGAATCCGTCTCTGAACTCCAGCGGGCACAGCTGCCCGTTGATTGTTCCTACGATGAAGTCTCCGCCGCAACTGTTTGCGTTTTCATCGCTTACGCCGTGAAGCGTAAGGTAGAGGAGGGGGGAGCTCCCCTTCCAGTTTAGCCTTTCAACGAGCTTTTTGAGAGCTCCGTTCCTGGCCTCTACTCCCTCTCTCTGGTAGCTTCCGAACTTTACCTGAGAGTTTTTATCTCTGTTAAAGTCAACAATTAATCTTGAAGTCCTTGAGATAATTCCTCCCCAGCCGTACCTATCGCAGAGCTCCACGGCTATGTAGCCGGTGTAGTACTCCCTTTTTGGGCCCCCGGCGTGGGGAGCCTCAACGATTACTCTATCTTCTGAAACGGGGTAGATTACGTCAAAGAACCTCTTTTCCTCAAGCCGACCTCTTGTCATTTTTCCTCCCTTAACTCCTGTCTGATTTTCATGAGAATCTGTCCCAGCATGTTCTTTCCCTTATAACCCCACGGGGAGTTAGGGTCGGGCTTTCTGAGGTTTACCCCCCAGAACTCGTCTCCCCACCTGTTTCCCTCAATTAAAAGGGCATCTCCCGTCTCAAGGAGCTTTTCCTTTAAATCGGGGTTCTGATTAAACTTTCTCCTTAAGAGCTCCTCCATTACCTTTACCTTCCTGCTCTCCCAGTGGCCGACCCCTCCTAAGAGGGGAACTTTCCTTCCCATCTTCTTTGCCTCTTTCGGAGAGACTCTCGTAAAGGGCATTCTCCTGTGGGGAGCCGTCTTTGCAGCCTGAAAGGCATTCTCAACGCTTGGGTAAACGAGCCCCTCGTATTCAACCTTGCAGGGGTAGAAGTTTGAGAGGAAAAAGTACTTTCCCCTGAAGCTCAAAATCTTCTCCAAAATCTCCTCCTAATCGGGTTCAAATCTGAAGATATCCTATTAATAGGACAAAATTTGTCCTTTAAAACTCCTCTAAGTGGAATTGGGGCTCTTTGAAAAAAAGGGGGTAGAATCCGGCTTCTCTCCACTGCTCTTCAAGGTCTTTAACTCTGAGCTCCCACTTCTTGATTCTCTTTCTCTTTGATTCAGGGTAGAACTTGTCAATCAGTTTCTCTTCGTTGTAGGTACTTTTTGAGAGCTCCCTGTGGAGCCTTTTGAGGAACTCCTCGAGCTCCAAATCCCGGTCTAAGTGGGGAAAGTCTCTCGGAACTCCCCCCTCCAGCAGAAAGTGGTAAAAGGCCAGCTCTCTCTTTGCTTCCTTATAAACCTTTACCAGGGCGGCTAAAACGGGAAGAGCTCTTCTGTCATTCCTGTGTAGGGCTGCAAACTGAGCAACCAGCCCCGGGAAAAGGTTATCTATCATCTCCATAAGCCTGTTTCCCCAGAAGAGGGGGTCTTCTCCTAAGTCTCCCTGATAACTAACGTAGAGGACTCCTTCAAAGGCAAGGCCTTTTAAGATGGCTTCTCTTAACTTCCTTTTCCTTGAGAGCTCCGGAACCCTTAAGAAGGCAGTGGTTAGGAAGGAGAGAACCTGAGCGGTAGGAACCCTTACAATTCCCAAGAACTCGTCTAAGAAACCTCCCCTGAATTTCTCAATCTGCCAAAAGCCTCCGTGTTTAACGAACCTGTTTTTCTTCTGCTGTTTTCTCATTAGGAATTCTGTTAACTTCTTAAGCTCTTCAACTACTTCGTCTGTGAGGGGGAGCTCCCTGTACTTTAGAAGAAAGGTTAGTCGGTTCAGGGAGTAAAGTCCCGACTCGTTTATGCACTTTTTCCTCCTACCCAGTTCTTCCCTCGTTTTCCTTACGAGCTCTACGGCCTCCACCTGCTCCTCCTGAAGTGGTTTAACCTTAATGTGGCCGCTTAAAAGGACAGAAAAAGTCTTATTAGAGGAGCCGTAGGAGTTTCTCCCTTACCTTCCGTCTCAGGCTCTCCAGTTGCTCGTCTAAGGGGAGCTCCCTACTTATACTCTCCATAATTTCCCTCATGTTGAGGTTTAATGCCGTTAACTCTTTCCCTTCCCCTATGTCCCAGGTTAACTGCTCCCTGCTCTCTATTTCCGGGTAGACGAGAAGGGCCTTTCTTATCGGCCTTCCGAACCTCTTTTCAAGGAGATAGGCGTAGGAGATAACTTGAAAGCAGTCGTTATTGGGTATTTCGTCTACTCTCTTCCACTTTGCGTCTATTACTGCGTCTTTAAAGAGTATGTCCGGCCTTATTTTGAAACCCTCTCCGACGGGAAACTCCCTTTGATACTCGGATTCGGGGAGAGCAGTGCTTATTAACCTTTCAAAGAGGAAGTCCATATTGTAAAGCCAAGTTATGGCCCCTCCCCTTCTGCCCCTTCCTCTTCCCTCTTCAAGGAGCTTTGCCAGCTCAACTACTGGCTCGTAGTGGGCGTTCATTCTGTTTAGCCTTATCCGGCCGGGGCTCTCTCCTGCCGGCCAGTTTCCAACTTCAAGGTTTTTCAGGTAGAGGATTATCCTCCCTGCGAGGCTTTTGAGTTTTTTAAAGGTAGCTCTCTTCCCCACAAGCTCGGCTACTTTTAAAAGAAGCCTGTTTACCGGGACGTCTGCAGTTAAGAGCTCTCTCTCAATAAAAAGCTTTTCTCTGTTAAAAGGATTTCTCGTTAGGTTCTTTGAAACGAGAACCCTTCCCGACAGGCTCCTTGACAGGAGCTGTCGCCTTTCGTAACTTCTGTAAATTCCGGGGATGACGATTTTCCTCTCTGCATAAAGAAGAGTTGCATACATAACAAGCTCAAGGAAGGGAACTTTAAGGTCGGGAGCCCCCGCAACTCCCTTTAGTCGGCGGAGGTTTCTCTCAATCAGGTTAACCATTAGTAGAGTAGCAAGGCGTCTGCCCTCTTCTTTGCTCTCGCTGTGGTAGATTTTCGGGAGAATTTCAATAACCGTTCCGTCTGATAGGCTTATAAGGCCTATGTGGCTTGAGAGTTTTACTCCTTTCTTTCTCAGCTTGAACCGGAACCTCTCCCTTTCGGCTACTTCCTGGAGCTCCTCCCATCCTTCCCGGCTCAGCTCATCCTTTTCAATCAACTGGTGCTCAAACTTGGTTAGTACTTTGCTCATTGTTATTCCTTTCCGTGAAGTTGATTAATATCTCAACTATCTCGTAGGTTTTATCCTTAGGGAGCTTTATCTCGCCGTACTTGTCAATTATTAACTTGCTTACCTTATCCTTTTGGGAGCTCCCCCCGGCAAGTATGGAAATTAGAGTTTCCCAGTCGTCGTAGAAGTACTCCTGAAGCAGGGGAAGTACCGACTTTCTCAGGATTTCTACAAACTTCTCCGGCGTCTTATCGTTTTTTAAGGGCAGAAAGTAGGCGTGGCCGATTGTGAAGTCTTTACCCTTCTTTTCTTTTATTTCATTGTTTAGCTTTTCAAGGAATTTCCAGACCTTTAGCTCTCTCATACTACTCCTCCTCTTCCGGTAAGTATGTCAGTTGCTCTTTAAAGGCGGTTCTCATCTCCCTTAGCTCCTCCTTTGAAACTCCGTACCTCTTAAAGAAGAAGCTCAGCTCTTTGAAGGCTTTGTCGTAATCCCCTCCCGAATCGGCTATAAACTCAACGAGGGCTTTTACTACAAAGAGGAGTTGAGGCCTTGCTGCGTCGGGCGGGAGCTCCCTATCTAAAACGCCCTCAAAGAACTCTGTGAACTCCTCGGAAAACTTTAGGAGAAAATCCTTTAAGAGAATTCCTACTTGAAAGAGCTCCTTTGAGGGTTTAAAAATCATGGGAATTTCTATCAGAGGGTAGGTAAGTTTCGTTAGAAGGAGCTTTCCCTTCGGCCTCTCCTTTGAGGATAGTGCCTCGGTTAAGAGCTCTTTGAGGAAGAGGATTTCTCCTTCCAAGTGTGGAGCCCCCACCCTTTCTAAGGCCTTGAACCACTTCGTAAGGCCGAAAAGGGCTTCTGCTGTTAACCGAAGGCTTTTGTCGGCCATAGAGTAGAGCTTTCTTGCAGACAGATAGTTTCCCCACTCAACGGAAGTTCTCGTAAATGCCTCAATTACCTCTTTTTCTTCATCCTCTACCCAGCAATGAAAGAGCTCCTCCTCCTGGTCGTGGTAGTTTATTAAAACTGCGGCCGTTGCGGTAATTTCAACGAAGTTGGCCTCTGCGTAGGCTATGGCGTCAGCAAGCCTTTCAAGGAATTTTTCGTTAAAGCCTATCCCTTCGGCCGTGAGCTCCGCTGCCTTCTCCTTTTCCAGTAGAAGGTGGTAGAGGGTGAGGAGCTCCTCAAGGAGACTTAAAACCGCTTCCCAGTTCTCCTCGTTAAGTACCTCTTCTAAGCTCTTGAGAAGGAGCTCCTTTGTCTGGTTAAAGGCTCTCTTTAGCCCCTCCTCTGCCCCTTCTTTGTTTCCCTTTATACCCTCCCTTACTATCGGAGGGTAGACGAAAAACTCCTTGGGATTACTCATTTTCTTCCTCCTGGGAGCTCTGTTGGGAAGGAAGAACGACTTTTATGTTTTCCTTTCTAAGAAGTTCGGTATCGGGAAGGAGTTCTTCAAACTCAAACCTCCTTCTTAAGGCTGCGTCAAGGAGGACGATGCTTCTGTCTGTTGTGTTCATCGTTCCGATTACGTGAAGGTTTAGGGGAACTGCGAAAATTTCCCTTGAGTAGGGGAGGACTGCGTGGAGCTCCTCTTTCTTATTTCTTGACTTACTACCTAACCGCTTGTTATTTTCAATTAGACTTATAAGCTCTCCGAAAATTGAAGGGATGTTCCCCCTGTTAATCTCGTCAATAATTACTACCACCCTGTCTGCATCGTCAAAGTTGAAGAGCTCCTTCTCTCCGTTCAGGTACCTTTTGATAGCCTCTTTTAGCTCCTCCTTTCTTCCTTCGTAGTCCGGCGTTTCCTCGGGCTTTTGGGTGTAGGCCAGCCAGAGGGCCTGATAGACTGCAACTTTGAAGAGGCCGTCTCTGACTTTGTAGGTTAACTGACCGTTTTCAACTTCAGCCCAGATGCCCTCAATAAACGTTTCGTAGGAGGTTGAGGGATGAAATGTCGTGAAGATTACCCTCCAGTCGGTCTCGTCGGGGTTCGTGAACAGGTACTGGGGAAGCTCTTCAACCTCTACTCCTATTATCTCTGCAGCAAGTTGCCTTGCCTTAAAGGTCTTTCCCGTTCCCGGCGGCCCGTAGAAAATCAGGTTTAAAGGATAACTTTTACTCTCTCCTTCACCGTTTTCCTCTTCTATCTGGCTATCCTGGCTATCACACCTCCAACGGAGACAGTCGGGCTCTTGGTTTTTGAGCTTCTTTAATGCGCAGGCCACTTCCGGTAGGTAGAGGTTTTCTTCAATACAAATCCCTATGAGCTCTATGAGAAATCGCTTAAGGCACTCTGTGTTAACTGAGTCTGTCCCGACGCACCTGGCCTTATTTCCCGAGTAATCGGGGTTGTACCTGTTTGTTAACTCCCACCACCACCTTTTTATTACTGCTGTTGCAATTTCTTCAGATATTGGAATGAAAAATTCAGGGTTGATCGCGTGGGTGAGCGTCGTTATAAAGGTTGTTGGGATAGCTCTAACTCCGAGCTCTTGGTTTAGTGATTCTATTTCTTTAACGAGGGTCTCTATAACTTGGGGAAAGTTATCTTTATCTGCAGATTTGGCTATCTCTATCAGCCTATTGACTTTTCCCGACTCAAAAAGGAGTTTGGGAATGGAGCTCGTTGTAAATAGAGGGGGCCTGCTTGGAATGTATGGAATTTCTCTGATAATTTTGTTAAGTGTGGTTCCGTCAAATTTCCCGCTTTTGGCCTGGTTGAGAATCTCTTTTTTAAGTTTCGTTAAGTTGGGATGGGGAGTAAGGCACTCGTCTTTAAATAGCTCCACCACCCACTTAAGGTACTTATTGAGGTCGGGGAGCTCCTTTAGGCACGGCTTACTCTCGTAGTGGCGCTCTGTCGGGGCCGGAGTGAGTCCCCACTTTCCGTGTTTGTCGGGCTCGTACGGCTCAAGGACAGCTTCCGGCAGAAGGGTCTCTCTTCTTCTTCCGGGGTTTTTTGCTATGTAGATGCAGTCGTACTCCCTTGAGTTAAGGGGAGCCGAGGAGTAGAGGGTACGGTTGCAGTGATTTACGGAGGTTTCGTAGACGCAGTATACAAACTTCTCTCTAAACTCTTCTTTTGTTATCCCCAGCTTATCCGATAAAATGCCGATGAAATCGTCAAAGTTTACTCCCTGAGGAAATCTCCCAATCTCTTGACAGCACAGCTTTCTACATTGGTCTTTTGATATTTGGGCCATTTCTCTATCCCCCTGCTGTTGGGTTTTGATGTTATTATCTCCCCTAAATAGGACAAAATCCGGTAGATAAAACGGAATTTTTGGAGGGCGGAGCCCGCGGAGGGCTCCGAGCTTTATTCCATATTCTTAAGCTGCTCTAAGGTAGAGGAGAGTTTGGCGTGGAGCTCCTTGAGCTCTTTTAGTTCTTCTTTGTTCTTCTCAACTACCTCTTTGGGAGCTCTCGTTAAGAAGTTCTCGTTTGAGAGCTTCTTCTCCAGCTTTTCAATCTCCTTGGCCATCTTCTCTAACTTCTTCTTAATCCTCTCTATCTCTTTGGCCACGTCTATCAGCTGGCCGACCTTAACGTAGACTTCAACTCCTGGAAGGAAGAAGGAGACTGAACCGGCAGGGGCTTCGTTGGTTTTGTGAATTTGTGAAACCCTTGCCATCTGCTTAATTGCAGGTGCCATCTTTGCAATGGTCTCAATGAGTTTTTCGTCCTCTGTTTTAACGAATACTTCAACCTCTGTTGAAGGAGGAATTGAGAGCTCCGCCTTAACATTCCTTATTCCCCTTATGAGCTCTTTAACCGTCTCAACGAGCCGGGCAACCTCAGGGAAGGCGCAACACTCCTTTGCAGGCCAGGGAGCAATGACTATTGACTCTGCGTCTTTGTTTGGGAGTTTCTGGTAAATCTCCTCGCTTATAAAGGGCATAATCGGGTGAAGAAGCTTTAGAGCTTCCCTTAGAACCCTTAAAAGAGTGTGGGCGGCGGTTCTCTTTTCCTCTTCGCTTCCCCTGTAGAGCCTGTGTTTTGTGAACTCAACGTACCAGTCGGCAAGCTCGTTCCAGATAAACTGGTAAACTGCCTTTGCGGCGTCGTTGAAGCGGTAGCTCTCAAGGGCCCTGTCGTACTCCTCAACTGCCTCAGAGAGCTTTGTCAGTATCCACATATCCTCAGGTGCGTAAGCTACCGAACCTTCCGTTTTAATCCCTTCTGTAGCTGTTAAAACGAACCTTCCGATATTCCACACTTTGTTTGCAAAGTGGCGGTAGCCCTCAATAATTCTCTCCGAAAGCCTTATGTCCCTTCCCTGTGCCGCCAGGGCTGCCAGAGTAAACCTTAAGGTGTCTGCCCCGTACTTCTCAACCATCTTCAAGGGGTCTATTACGTTCCCCTTGGTCTTACTCATCTTCTGGCCCTTCTCGTCCCTGACTAAGGCGTGTACGTAAACGTCTGCAAAGGGCCTCTTTCTTGTAAAGTGGTAGCCCATCATCATCATTCGGGCCACCCAGAAGAAGATGATGTCAAAGCCGGTTACCAGTAAATCGGTGGGGTAGAAGGCCTTTAAGTCGTCTGTCTCTTCGGGCCAGCCGAACACCCCGAAGGGCCACAGGGCAGAGCTAAACCACGTGTCAAGGACGTCCTCGTCCTGTTTGAGGTTGTAGCTCCCGCAGTTTTCACACTTTTCGGGGGCTTCCTCGGCAACGTTTACGTGGCCGCACTCAAGACAGTACCATGCCGGAATCCTGTGTCCCCACCAGATTTGCCTTGAAATGCACCAGTCTCTTATGTTGTACATCCAGTCAAAGAAGGTGTTCTCCCACTGCTTCGGAATGAACTTTACCTCTCCGCTCTTAACCGCTTCAATCGGCTTTTGGGCAAGGGGTTTAGTCTTAACGAACCACTGCTCTGTTAGGTAGGGCTCAATTACGGTCTTGCAGCGGTAGCAGTGGCCTACGGCGTGGGTGTGGGGCTCAACTTTCTCAAGGAGCTCCTCTTCCTTCAGCATTGCAACGATGGCTTCCCTTGCTTCAAACCTGTCCATCCCCTTAAATGGAGGAACCGTAATCCTTCCCCAGTCGTCCATTACCTGTATTTCGGGAAGGCCGTGCCTCTGGGCGACCTCGTAGTCGTTAAAGTCGTGGGCGGGAGTGATTTTTACCGCTCCCGTTCCGAATTCAGGGTCAACGTACTCGTCGGCTATCACTGGAATTTCCCTTCCGACTATGGGAAGTCTCAGCTTCTTTCCGACTAAGTGGGCGTACCTTTCATCTTTGGGGTTGACTGCTACTGCAACGTCTCCCAAGAGCGTTTCGGGCCTCGTTGTTGCAACTACTACGTAGCCATCCTCTCCGACAATCGGGTAGCGTATGTACCAGAGGTTCCCCTGCTCCTCCTCGTGCTCAACCTCAAGGTCGGAAAGGGCGGTGTGGCACCTCGGGCACCAGTTTATTAACCTCTTTCCCCTGTAAATGAGCCCCTCTCTGTAAAGGCTTACGAAGGCCCTCCTAACGGCCTTAGAAAAGCCCTCGTCCATCGTGAACCTTTCTCTCTCCCAGTCGCAGGAGGTTCCCAGCTTCTTGAGCTGGTTAATAATCCTGCTTCCGTACTTCTCCTTCCACTCCCATACCCTCTTTAAGAACTCTTCTCTGCCGACGTCGTGGCGGGTTAACCCCTCTTTTGCCAGCTCCCTTTCAACCACCCACTGGGTTGCGATTCCGGCGTGGTCTGTTCCAGGGACCCAGCAGACCTCATACCCCTTCATTCTCTTCCAGCGGCAGATAATGTCCTGAAGGGTTGAGTTAAGGGCGTGGCCTACGTGGAGAACTCCCGTTACGTTGGGAGGAGGCAGAACTACGCTGAACTTCTTCTTTTCTCCCTTTAAAACCTTTTTCTCGTCTGCGTGGAAGTAGCCTTTGCTGAGCCACTCTCTGTACCACTTATCCTCAAAGAGTGCTGGATTGTAGGTCGGCTCCATTTTCCTCCTCCTTTTTCCTTAAAGCTTTGGAAATTTTAGCTCTTTTTAAGGTTGAAAAGTCAGCCTGCGGGGATAAATTTATTCCCGAAATCCGCGCCCGTAGCTCAACTGGATAGAGCGTGGGACTACGGATCCCAAGGTTGCAGGTTCGACTCCTGCCGGGCGCGCCACTTTTGAGTTTACAGAAATGTTGCTAAGAAAGCCCTGCTTTTTAAAGCAGGGATGAATTAGGGGAGGTGGGTGGGTTATAATAGAGAATGAAGATGAAGACAGCGGTAGAGAAGCTTAAAGGAGAAGGAAAACTCCTAAAAACCCTACCCGTGGACTGCGGGGAGGTTAAGCCCGTGGAGTGGGGTTTTTCCCACGATGAAGCGGGAAGCCCCCGACTTTAGTCGGGGGAGGAAGTCACACGATGGAAGACCTCCTCTTCCTTAATGAGGCCCTCAAGGAGGCTGAGAAGGCCTTTTCCTACGGCGAAGTCCCCGTTGGAGCTGTTATTGTTAAGGACGGCCGGATAATTTCAAGGGCTTTTAACAGGAAAGAGTTCCTCCAAGACCCTACCGCCCACGCAGAAATCCTCGCAATCAGAGAGGCCTCAAGGAAGTTGAACTCTTGGAGGTTGACCGGCTGCACCCTCTACTCAACGGTTGAGCCCTGCGCCATGTGTGCCGGTGCTATAATCCAGGCAAGGGTTGAAAGGGTGGTTTACGCCGTTGCCGACCCCAAGTTCGGCGGGGTGGAGAGTTTGTTTAAAATTCTTTCAGATAGAAGAGTCAACCACAGACCGGAGGTTGTTAAGATAGAGCTTGAGGAGGCGGTAGAGCTCCTTAGGAGCTTCTTTAAGCTTTTACGCCCCTAAACGGAGAGGTGGCCGAGTCCGGCTTAAGGCGCCCGACTCGAAATCGGGTGTGGGGGCAAAAACCCCCACCGCGGGTTCAAATCCCGCCCTCTCCGCCACTTCCCCCCATCAAACCCTTATTTCTCAAGGAGTGCCTATGCAAGAGGAAAGGAGAAAAGTTCTTGAAGACGCCCTTAGGAGAATTAAGAAGGAGTACGGAGAGGGCTCCGTAATGTTCTTGGGCGAAAAGCCCGTAGAGAAAGTTCCCGCAATCTCCACCGGCTCAATTGCAATTGATAGGATTACCGGAATCGGCGGAGTTCCCAGGGGAAGGATTACCGAAATCTACGGCCCCGAGTCCTCCGGAAAAACGACCCTCGCCCTTCACGTTATTGCAAACGCTCAGAAAGAGGGGGGAGTCGCTGCCTTTATTGACGCCGAGCACGCCCTTGACCCGACCTACGCAAAGAAGTTAGGGATAAACCTTGAGGAGCTCCTTGTCTCCCAGCCCGACAGCGGCGAACAGGCCCTTGAAATTGCAGAGACTTTGGTGCGCAGCGGTGCGGTTGACGTTATAGTGGTTGACTCGGTTGCCGCCCTCGTTCCAGAGGCCGAAATCAAGGGAGACATGGGAGATTCCCACGTCGGCCTTCAGGCAAGGCTCATGTCTCAGGCCTTGAGGAAGCTGACTGCGGCAGTTAACAAGAGCAACTGTGCCCTGATTTTCATCAACCAGATTAGGGAAAAAATCGGGACGATGAGCTACGGAGGCCCTCAGGAAACTACCCCGGGAGGTAGAGCTCTCAAGTTCTACTCCTCAATGAGAATGGAAATCAGAAACGTCGGCCAGATAAAAGGTAAAAACGATGAAAGGATAGGCCACAAAGCAAAAGTTAAAATAGTAAAGAACAAGTTAGCGCCGCCCTTCAGGGAAGCTATTGTTGAGGTCTACTACGGAGAGGGAATCTCAAGGGAGTCAGACCTTTTAAACCTCGGCGAGGAGCTCGGGCTTGTTAAAAAGAGCGGTTCCTGGTACTCCTTCGGAAACATGAGGCTGGGGCAGGGGAAAGAGAATGCAAGACAGTTCCTTAAGGAGAACCCTGAAGTGGCCAAGGAGCTTGAGGAGAAGATAATGGAGGCACTCGGTGGCTAAGATAGACCTTGACCAGCTCTTAATAAAAGCACACAAGATAGGGGCTTCCGACCTTCACCTGAGGGTCAAGGCCCCTCCCATACTCAGGGTTAACGGAAAACTGGTAAAGCTTGACCTCCCTCCTTTGGAGGTTAAGGACATAGACGAGTTTGTGAAAAAGATACTTCCCTTAGAGAAGAGGAAAGAGATTCCTTACATAAAGAACATAGACCTTGCTTACTCACTACCCGGAGTCTGCAGATTCAGGGTTAACGTCTTTAAGCAGAGGGGAACCTTTGCAATCGTTATGAGGACAATCCCCGTTGAGGTTCCCAAAATTGAAGATCTTAACTTACCCGAAGTTATAAAGAAGATAGCCCTTTACCCCAGGGGGCTTGTTTTAGTTACCGGTACTACGGGTTCAGGTAAATCAACAACCCTTGCTGCAATGCTTAACGAGTTAAATGAGAAGGACGCAAGGGTAGTGATAACAATTGAGGACCCTGTTGAGTACCTCCACAGGGACAAGAAGTGCCTCTTTTACCAGAGGGAAATTGGTAGTGATGCTGAAGATTTCTTTACGGCCTTAAGGGCTGCCTTAAGGGAAGACCCCGACGTAATTTTGGTGGGCGAAATGAGAGACCCTGAGACAGTAAGGACAGCTCTTGATGCTGCTGAAACCGGCCACATGGTCTTTTCAACTCTTCATACCCTTGATGCCAAGGAGACGATAAATAGGGTTATCTCGTTCTTTCCCCTTGACCAACAGCAGGCTATTAGGTTTCAGTTGGCTTCAGTTTTAAAAGCTACTATATCCCAGAGATTAATTCCAAGGGCTGATGGTAAAGGAAGGGTTCCCGCAGTTGAAGTAATGATTGTTACTGAGGCGATAAAAGAGAGGATAATGAACCCTGAGCTGACGGAAGAGATTCCCCACTTCATTGAAAAAGGGCACGAAGTTTACGGTTCTCAGACCTTTGACCAATCTCTCTACGAGCTCTGGCGTAAAGGCCTTATTACGAAGGAAGAAGCCCTCAAGTACGCTACAAAGCCCGACGACTTAAGGCTCAAGATGGAGGGAATCTTTTCAGGCGGGGCCGGGATAGATGGAATTTAGGGAGGTTTTCTCCTACGCCCTCTCGCTCCTTTTAAGAAGGGATTACTCCGAGAAAGCCCTTACGGAGAAGTTGAGGAAGAAGTTTCCCGAAGTTTGCCGGGAGGAGCTCCTGAGGGTTGTTGAGGAGCTCTCGGCACAGGGATTCCTTGACGAGTACAGGGCGGTGTGGAGCTACTTTGAATTAAAAGTTAAAAAGGGCTGGGGCAGAAGGAAGATAGCCTTCAGCCTGAGGCAGAAGGGCTTTAAGCCGGAAGTTATTAAAGAGGTGGAGCTCTCCTTCCCCTTTGATTACTCTTACGCAGTTAGAGAGGTTTTGAAGAAATATCCCCATGACAGGTTAAAGGCAAAGAGGTTTCTCCTCCAGAGGGGCTTTACCTTCTGTGAAGTTGACAGGATTTTGAGGGAGGCAGGGGGAGAGCCCCCTACCTCGGAGTAATTAAGACTCTGGAGCTCTGCTCCGCCTCTTTTTAAGGCAGTAGTTTTTTCTTTTGGATTAACGGACAGCAGTTGTTCCCGGTTAACCTCTAAATTTCACCCGAGTTCTAATAGAATTGCTCTTACCAAATTGACTTACGGAGAGATTATGAAGTGGAGTGCCGATAGGATAAGGGAAACTTTCCTTAACTTCTTTAAAGAGAAAGGCCACGTTATTGTTAAGAGCTCTCCCCTCGTTCCCAAAAATGACCCTACCCTCCTCTTCACAAACGCCGGAATGGTTCAGTTCAAGGACTACTTCCTCGGAAAAGAGGAGCCTCCCTTTAAGAGGGCTACCAGCTGTCAGAAGTGTATGAGGGCAGGCGGAAAGCACAACGACCTTGAAAACGTCGGTAAAACCGGCCGCCACCACACCTTCTTTGAGATGTTAGGGAACTTCTCCTTCGGTGACTACTTCAAGAGGGAGGCCATAAAGTACGCCTGGGAGCTCGTGACGGAGGTCTTTAAACTCCCCAAGGAGAGGCTCTACGTCTCGGTTTACGAAAAGGACGACGAGGCCTACGAAATCTGGAGGGACGAGGTAGGCCTTCCGGAAGAGAGGATTTTTAGACTCGGCGAGAAGGATAACTTCTGGGCAATGGGAGACACCGGTCCCTGCGGCCCTTGTAGCGAAATCTACTACGACAGGGGAGAGGAGTTTACCTGCGGGCCAAACTGCGGAATAGGGAAGTGTGACTGCGACCGCTACCTTGAAATCTGGAACCTCGTCTTTATGCAGTATGAAAGGGACGAGGAGGGAAACCTGAAGCCCCTTGCAAAGCCCTCAATAGATACCGGAATGGGCCTTGAGAGAATTGCCTCGGTTCTGCAGGGCGTTCCCTCAAACTACGAGACCGACCTCCTCTTCCCCTTAGTTAAGTGGGCTTCAGAGATAAGCGGAATTCCGTACGGTAAAGACGAGAAGAGCTCAACGTCAATGAGGGTAATAGCCGACCACTTGAGGGCTATGAGCTTCTTGATTGCCGACGGAATTCTCCCCTCTAACGAGGGAAGGGGGTACGTCTTAAGGAGAATTATCAGGAGGGCCTCAAGGCACGGAAGGCTCCTCGGGATAAAGGGTCCCTTCCTCTTTGAAGGGGTTGACAAGGTTATTGAGATTATGGGCAGTGCCTACCCCGAGCTAAAGAGAGAGAGGGAGCTCATAAAGAGGGTTGTTAAGAAAGAAGAGGAGAGATTTTCAAAGACTCTTGAGAAGGGCTTAACGATTCTTCAGGAGATTATTGAAGAGCTGAAGGAAAAGGGAGAGAAAGTAATTCCCGGAGAGGAAGTCTTTAGGCTCTACGATACTTTCGGCTTTCCCCTTGACCTTATCTTAGAGGTTGCGAACGACGAGAATGTGGAAGTTGACACCCAAACTTTTGAGAAGCTCCTTCAGGAGCAGAAGGAGAGGGCGAGGAAAGCCTGGAAGGGAGGAGCTCAGAAGGTAGTCTCTCCTGAGATTCAGGAGCTCTCTAAAAAGCACCCCACCCTATTTACCGGCTACGAGCACCTTGAGGAGTACGCCAAAGTAGTCGGAATAGTTAAGGACGACAGGTTAATTGACGAGCTTAAGGAGGGTGAAGAGGCCTTTGTAATCCTTGACAGGACTCCCTTCTACCCGGAGAAGGGCGGACAGGTTGGCGACACCGGAGTTTTGGAGGGGAACAACTGCTACTGCAGGGTTTTGGACACCCAGAACGTTACCGAGAACCTAATTGGCCACAAAGTTAAGGTTGAGAGCGGAACTGTAAAGGTCGGAGACTTCGTTGAGGCAAGGGTTGACGAGGAGAGGAGAAGGGCCGTAATGAGGGCTCACACCGCAACCCACCTTCTCCACAAGGCCTTAAGGGAGGTTCTCGGAAACCACGTAAAGCAGGCCGGCTCTTTGGTCCTTCCCGACAGGTTAAGGTTTGACTTTACCCACTTTGAGGCTCCGACTAAGGAGGAGCTCCGCTCCGTTGAGAAGCTTGTTTACAGGTGGATTATGGATAACTACCCGGTTAAGACTCTGGAACTCCCCTACGACGAGGCTATAGAAAGGGGGGCAATAGCACTCTTCGGCGAGAAGTACGGGGATGTTGTCAGGGTTGTTGATGTAGGCGGGGTCAGCGTGGAGCTCTGCGGTGGAACCCACGTAAAGAGGAGCGGAGACATAGGCTTTTTCAAACTCATTTCCGAATCCTCCGTATCTGCCGGAACCAGGAGAGTAGAGGCCGTAGTTGGGAACGAAGCTCAGAAGTGGGTCTGGGGTAAAGAGGAGCTGGTAGAGAGTTTAAGGAGGGAGCTCCAAAGCCCCGAAGAGCAGTTGCCTGCGAAAGTTTCTGCTCTGGTTAAGGAGCTAAAGGAAAAGGAAAAAGAGGTTGAAAGGCTCAAGAAGAAGCTGGCCTCCTCTCAGGTTGACTCAATAGTTGAGAGTGCACCGGAAGTTAAGGGAATTAAAGTTATCACGGCTAAACTTGAAGGCTTTGGGGGCAAAGAGCTTGCCGAAGTTGCAGACGTAATAAGGAATAAGGCCGGCAGAAGTGCCGTAATGCTCGTCGGCGTTAAAGACGGTAAAGCCACCCTTTTAATAGCCCTTACGAAAGACCTGACCGACAAACTCCACGCAGGCCACTTGATTAGGGAAATAGCTCCCGTTCTCGGCGGTAAAGGGGGCGGAAGGCCCGACATGGCGCAGGGAGGAGTTAGGGAGCTTGCGAAACTCTCTGAGGCTTTTGAGCTCTTTAAGCGGAATGTAGAGGAAGCCCTTTAGGGGCTTCCTAATTTTTTAGCATTTATATAAAAAATTCTGAACATATATCTTCACTTTTTATCAAAAACTGATAAAATCATGAAGCCTGCATTGTAAACGATTTGTAAATTTCTTCGGAGGTATTCCATGGGAAGAAAGTGGAGGAGGAGCAGGCTCACCCTTACTACGGGTTTTATACTGTCTGCCCTTGTCGCTTCTCAGGCCTCTGCCCAGCACCCTGCCGTTAAGCTCATTGACGTTGAGGGTAAGCCTGAGGTTGAACAGCTTGACTCAAGTAAGACTGTAACCGTTCAAAACAAAGACGGCCGAGAGGTTCAGCTCATTAAGGGAACTCCCATCAGCTTTGAGAAAACCTGTGCTCAGTGTCACAAGGATATAATCACCGATGTAAGGGCCTCCCACCACGGTGCGGTCGGCCTCCACGACATGGGCTGGATGGACAACCACGAGACGAGGGGAGACGACACCGGAACGAAGGACTTCGTTACAAACGAACTTCTTAAGATGCGCTACTTCAGGACGAAGTCCCACTACGGAGGCTGGTGACCTCCCTCCTACCGCCAGTTGGCGGCAAAGAAACCCCTTAAAGACCCTGCAGTTCCCGACGGTGCGGTTGACGGCGTTGACTATAACACCGGCGGTGATATGAACGCCTACAAGGGTTTCAACTTTGACATGGGTACTATGAACCAAAACATAACATGTAACTCGTGTCATGCAGGAGGAGGGGCAGCTCAGTTTGGAAGGGAGGAGAAATCTCTTGATGAGGTTTTAGAGGAGAAGCTGGGAGCGGAGCTCTGGGAGGCTCTTGAAAACAAGGACTGGTTCATTCATGAAGATGAGTACCTTGCAAAGACGGGAATTGACGGCGACCTCCTCGGCTACTCCGATTACGAAGTCGGTGCCGGATACCTCGGTAAACCGGGGGTATTTAACTACAAGAGGGCCGGCGTTAACGATACCGACTGCTTCATGTGCCACGCCGACGCCTCTTCTAATAAGAGGATAGTCTCCGAAGTAAACGGAACGAAGGTCTACCCCTTAATGCCTGCCAACCCGAGGGTAATGGTATTTAAGGGTATGACTGCCGATGGTGAGACAATTGTTATTTCTCTCGGTTTCCCCCCGAAAATAGGGGAGGTTATTAACGGGAAGGAAGTTAAGAAAGTTGACTCTGCTTACTACAACTCCGTTCCCCTCTCCGTTCTAAACAGCGTCTACAACGACCCCAACCTTGATGACAGGATAACCGATAAGGATAATCAGGAGCTCAAGTTCTACCTCTACCCCAACAATGCAAACGGCGCGACGAGGGAAGTTGCAAGGGTAGTCTACTTTGAGCATAAGGATAAGACAAAGGACAAGGACGGCGGAGAGGTTTACGTTAACGGCGGTGCCGTTACCTTTAAGGACACTGATGGTGATGTAGTTTACAGGACATTTGCAGGTTTCTTCTTTAAGTACATCTCCACTGCATCCCTAATGGGCGTTGATACAGACGGAGACGGCGTCCCCCTTGCCTACGTAAGGTTCGTTAAGGACGAGAACGGCTTCTGGAGACCCGAGGTCTACTACGATGCAGATGAGTTTGAGGGAGGAGAGGTAGAGCTCCCAATCCTTGAAAACAGGATTGGCGATAAGAACACTCCCTCAACCGAAGTTTCTCCCCAAGACTACACCTACTCCGTTCCTGAAAAACTCGGAGATGCCAACGACCCCTACCCCAAAATGACCAGGGCCGATAAGAATAGGGAGTGGGGCTACGTCTGCTCTTACTGTCACATGGCTATCCCCTATAAGAGCGGAGAGACCTCTGACGGTAAAAGTGTTTATACTTGGGTAACCAGGAAGGGAACTCTTGGCCTTGCCGCTGAAATCGTCAAAAGGGGAGATGTCTTCTCCTACGACCTCCACAGGGGAGGAGAGGAAAAGGGCAACCTTCCCTATGATGCCTTCGTTGGAGTTGACTTCAGCGACCAAAATGAGAAGCGGCAAGCTTTCGGCAGAATGCTTACGGCAAAGTCTGTAGTCTCCTTTGACGACATCCCCATAGGCTACGACGTCCACTTTGACAGTGAAGTAGGAAATATGACCTGTCTCTCCTGCCACGGTGAGGGCTCCCTCTCTCCTGAGGAGAAGAAGTACCACCCGATTCACCACGACTTCCTCAAAGGAAACGACTGGGGAGGTCACTGGGACCAGTCCCTTGACTACAACCCCTCCTTAAAAACCTGCGTTGACTGTCACTTCGGCGGCTCAAGGCAGCTTGCTGCAGAGGTTCACTCTGATGCTTTCGGGCCTGGTGGAAATTCTGCAGTTCACATGGAGAAAGTCGCGTGTGAAGTCTGCCATATCCCATTTAAAACCCACTGGACTTTCAGGACTTTCTATGACGTCCTTGGCTACTCCTACAACTTTGATAACAGAATGCTTGCCTACGACCTTGAAAACGGAACTGTTCAGAAGCTTCCCGAGAGTATGTTTACTCCGGGCTTTGGCCCCTTCATGCCTATTGCAGGGTACGGAGCTCCCCAGCCCTTCTGCATAGTCAGAACCGATGACGGCAAGGATACTGTAGTTCCCATTTATCAGGCAGACTTTGACCCGAGGCAGGCCGCTCTGAGGTACAAGCAGGATATGTTCGGAATCTGGAAAGTTCCCGAGGGAACCTTCCCGTGGGCTTGGGCTCCTGTAATTATCAACAACGGTTTCAGGCCCGATACGCCCGGTGGCCAGAAGTTTATGTACAGGATTGCCAACCCGTTAACCCTCGTTACCTGGTACGATAAATCAACGGGCAAAGTCCTTTACACCCGCGAAATTGCAGCAGCCTTAGACGGTACCGTCAAGTCAGAAGCGGCATCTAAGGGAATTCTCCCTGCAGGACAGAGCGAGAAGAGGGTTCCGGCCTACTTTATTGAGGGCGGTAAAGTCTGCGTTAAGACAATCCTCGGTAAGTACATCTGCGACGACAACGGCGATT
This sequence comes from Desulfurobacteriaceae bacterium, assembly GCA_027068415.1. Taxonomy (GTDB): domain Bacteria; phylum Aquificota; class Aquificia; order Desulfurobacteriales; family Desulfurobacteriaceae; genus Thermovibrio. The sequence continues at coordinate 44,559 of JAMOTD010000027.1, forward strand.
ACCTGCCTGAAATTGATACTGACGCAGAGTACGAGGACATGAAGGCCGCCCTCACGGAGGTTCTCAAGGCCGAAGGGGTTAAAAACCCTGAGCCCGTCTTTTACCTCTGGATTGCGCCCTTCAGCATTGACCACGGAGTTCTTCCCAAGGAGTACGCCCTCGGTGGAGGTAAGACGGTTAACGGTGAAAAGCTCAACTGTTCCGCCTGCCACGACGCTAAAGAAGGTAGACTTCCTCAGGCAAACATGGCCGACATCAACTCAAGTGATAGCCTTAGCCAGTTGATTGTTAAGGATGAAAACGGCCACATTAAGTACTTCGGCCTCGGCAGAGAAATTGTCACCGTTCCGGTTAAGATTCCGGCTACCGCCTACAAGGAGGCCGTGAGGGTCTTCTTCAACTCTCCTGAGAACCCTGACGGCTCTCCCAAGTACGGAAAGGTGGGCGGTAAAGACGCAATGGTTACTACGGCCGGAGATATCCTCGTTAACGCCCTTGCAAACGGAGTTGACGTTGACAGGCACCTCGTTCCTATTCCCGTTGAGAGCTCCGGAATAGACGGAATTGCTTTCGCCCTTCCCGGAAAGAGCTCAAGCTGGAAAATGAAATTTGACGGAGTAGAGGCGGAGGTTGAGACCGAGGCCCTTCACGACGACGAAGTTCCCAGGAGGGCAATCGTTATAAGGCTTAAGAACGAGCTTCCCGAGCTCCTCGGCTTTGAGCACCACGCCAAGGAAATCCTTGAGGCTGGTGGAGAGACCCTTATTCCGGTCTTTACTCCTATAATTCCTTCAGAGTATATTGAGAGAATTAAGTTCAGCCTTGCTCAGCTGAAAGTCGCAAGCCCCGATGGTCTCTACATCAATTACGCCAAGATTCACAAGGTAAGGCACTCTGAGGGAGAGCACGTTCATTACGAGATTGATAAGGAGAACTTCAAACCCGCTTCGGTTTCTATAAGCGAGGCTATCAGCAGGGGTTGGGCTTCCTACGATTCCTACACCAAGGAGCTGACAGTTAACGTTGCAGCCCTTAGGGAGGAAACTCCCGGAGAAGGCGAGCTGGTCTTTGCCCTTATGAGAACTCCTACCTCTTCTGTTTCAATACCTACCAGCGTTGAGGCCACTCTCGTTTCGGGAACCGAGGCAGACGTTAAGCTCAAGTTTAGCGGTGAAGAGCACAAGGTTAAAGTTAGGGTTGAAGACGATGGAACCTCAATTGCCGAAATTCTCGGGGAGACTCCTGAAGGCCAGAGGGAGCTCCTTAACTTTGCAAAAGAGTTTAAACTCAGCAAGGTTGTTTTAGGAATGAGGTTAACGGGAACTTCTGGGAAGTTTGAGCTCACCTTTGAAGGTGCCGCTCCTCTTGTTAACCCCGATAGGGCGGTTGTCGTCGTTCAAAGGGGAGAGACCAAAGTTGAGGTTAAGCCCTCCGTCTCCGGAAACGACCTTGTTGCCGAGGTTGACCTTGCCACCAGAACTACCGGCGAAGAGGAGCCCATTGTTGCCGTACTGGGCGAGAGGAGCACTACCCCGACCGTTGAGGTCTCCGGTACCGGAGGAGGCGGAGGAGGAGGTTGCTCAATGGGAGCTCCCCAGAGTGCCGCAAGCGGCCTTCTCAACCTCGGAGCTCTTCTAACCGGCCTTTTAGGGCTCTTTGGCTTCAGGAGGAAGAAACACTGATAGGGCTTTCTGCCCTTAGTTTTCCGAGGGGGGCCTTGAGCCCCCCTTTATAATTTCCGGATAATGGACTCTGGAGGAAAAATGAAGAGAAAACTGGGACTGCTTTTAACCGCCACCCTCTTTCTTCTCTCCTGCTCCGGCGGAGAGAAGGGTACAACTCAGACAAAGAGCCCAAAAACTTTAGAGCTCAAAAAGGAAAAGATCTGCTCCGACGATACGGTTTTGGCCGAAGGTAAGGGTATAAGGGTAACCGTTGCAGACTACAAGTACACTTTAAAGCTCCTAAATCCCGAGGCAAAGAGTTTTTTTCAGAGCCATCCCCGGGAGCTCCTAAAGAGAATGGTTAACCGCCGTCTCGTTCTGGCCTACATTGAAGACAGCGGCCTTGCAAAAAAATACGGCCTTGATAGAGAAATGGAGGAGTTTAAGAAGGAGTACCTCTCAAGGAAGTACGTCTCGGCAGAGGCCCGCAAGAGGTTAAAGCCCATAACAGAAGAGGATATTGAGAAGAGGTTTAAGGAGCTCTTCCCCGATAAAGACCCCAAGAAGATGAGTAAGGGGGATAAGGAGTTTATCAGGAATGAGCTCAGGGTGAAGTTCTACGACGAGGCGGTAAAGTCAATCTACTCTGAGGTAGAGAAGAAGATTGAGGTTAAAAAGGGTAACGGCGAAGTGGTGGTAAGCTGTTGCGGGATAGAGCTGAAAGGAAAGCCCGGAGAGGAGGAGAAGTTAAAGGAGGAGCTCCTAACAGACTACTTCTACAGGCGGGCCTTAAAGGCCGGCTACGGTAAAAATCCCGAGTTTAAGAGAATGTTTACCGAGTACTTTGCCGGTAAGGCAATAGAAGTTTTTAGAAAGGAGCTCTCAAAGGGAATAAAGCCCACCCCTCAGGAGGTAGAGGAGTTTTACCGGAAGAACATAGATAAGTTCAAGATGCCCGACAGAGTAAAGGCCGTTGTTTTCTACTTTAGGGATAAGAAGCAGGCGGAGGAGGCCGAGAAGCTTTTAATGAAGGGTAAGAGCTGGCAGGAGATTGCAAAGCGCTTCGGCCAGTTTAACGCCAAGGAGAAGACCTACTACAAAGACGCAAAAGACCCGATAGGGGTTGCCCTCTTTTCAATAGGGAACCCGAAGGAGAGGAAGCCCGTAATAATTTCACTATCGGAAGACAGATACGCCCTTATCTATCCCCTTAAGTACGAGCCCGGAGGGTCTATTCCACTTAAAAGGGCTGAGCGTTTTATAGCCCTGAAGCTTAAAGAGCAGAAGCTGAGGGAAAAAGAGGAGGAGAAGCTAAAAGAGCTCTGGAAAGAGTACGGGGTGAAGCTTGAGAACCTTGACTGTTTAAGATAGGAGCTCCCCCTTTATCTCCTCCCAACTGCGTTGGGGCTGAGGGAAGGGCTCCTTAAAGAACTCCTCGTACCTCTCAACGACCTGCTCCCAGCGGGGGAGGCTCGTCTGAGCCCCCTCTGCCTCTATTGTGAAGGAGGCGACCGTTGAAGCAATCTTTGCCGCCGTTTCAACGGTGTATCCCTTGAGGAGTGCAGAGATAAAGCCCGCCCTGTGGGAATCTCCCGCTCCGGTTGGGTCAACCAGCTTCTTGGGTTTAACTGCCGGAACCCTAAAGGACTTGCACTTAAATATGACGATAGAGCCCTGAGCGCCTAAGGAGATGCACACGAGGTTGGGCCCTTTCTCTCCCTTAACAAGCTCCTTTATGCTCTTTATCTTTAGGAGCTCCTTAATCCTCTTTGCCTCGTGGTTGTTCATGAAGAGCATGTGGGTTTTCGGTATTAACCTTACCACCCTGTAGGGGTAGCTGAAGGTCTCCTGCCCCGGGTCAAAGCTCACAACGCTCTTTACAGAGTTCTTCTTTAAAATGTGGTAGTAAAACTCAAAGTGCCCCGTTGAGAAGTGGCAGACCTCGTGGCGGTTTGCAAGCTCAATCGCCCTTCTCCAGTTCTCAAAGAGAACCCTTGAAGTGCCCCTCTTGTTCTCGTAGTAGTAGAGAATTTGGTCGTCACTACCCTCTTTGCTTATTATGAAACTTCTTGGCATCAGGAAAGGAGCCGGCAGTAGGCCTTTTATGTCAACGCCTTCTTCTTTCAGGTGTCTTTCGTAGTTTGTCCTCTTGAAGTCGCTTCCCGCAACTGCAAAGAGGGAGCTCCTAACTCCGAGCCTTGCCGCCGCAACAGCAACGTTTGCCCCCGCTCCTCCGTAGGTGTAGCGGTACTTCTCCGCCTGAACGGTTTCGTTTACCGAAGCGAACTTCTTAACAACTAAGACGTTATCTATAACGACGCTTCCGAAGGATAGGAGCTCTCTCATGGGGCTCTCCGTTTTCGGCGTACTTTAGGCTATTCTACCATTCCTGTCTTTGTCCTTTTTATGTTCCTTGAGATAAACCGGGGAGCTACCAATTGATTTTTCTACCGGGAGTTTGAAGAGGTTAGGGAGATTAGCTTTTCGGCGTTTTCGTAGAGCTTCCTCCCCAGGCCTGCTTTTTCAATAAAGAGAGCTCCCACCCTTCTATCCTTCCTTATTGCGTTTCCGATTTCCTCGCTGGTGAAGAGGTCTTCAAGGGTTAGCCAGTTTTCCCTCTTTAACCTCTCCTTCGTTCTGGGGCTTAAGTCCTCTGCAAGGATTAAAACCCCCTCGGGGCTTCTTAACTCCTTTATCTCGTCTTGACCGATTACGGTTATTCCGGTCTTGTGGCAGAGGGAAATGAGGTGAAGAATGTAGTCTTTTAAGGCCTTTACCGTTTGGTTGTAGATTTCATCGGGGTCTTTCTTGCCCCTAAACTTCCTCTTTACGAAGTCCTTGATGCACTTATAGGTGGGGCAAACGTTGTAGCCCCTTCCCGGCAGTTTCCTCGTAAGGTCGGGAAGGAGCTCCCCCTCAAACTCAACAAACCTTATAAACTCCTCGTTTTCTCCCTTTCTCTTACAGCCTGCGCAGGTCCTCATTACTCCTCTTCCTCAAAGCCCTCTTCAAGCTCTTCCAACTTCCTGTAGTCGCTCTCCTTGATTATGTCTATTCCGACAACCTGTCCGGCCTGTGCGGCCAGCTTTGAGGCGAGCCTTGCGTTTACTCCCCTCTTTCCTATTGCAAGGGAGAGCTGGTCGTCGGGAACTACAACTTCAACTCTGAGCTCTCCGTTCTCGTCCTCGTAGCTCTCTGCGTGGACAACCTTTGCCGGCGAGAGGGCCTCTGCAACGAGCTTTGCGACGTCGTCGTGCCACCTGATTATCTCTATCTTCTCGCCTGAGAGCTCCCTTGAAATGGGCAAAATCCTGCTACCCTTAACGCCGATGCAGGCTCCTACCGGGTCTATGTAGTCCTCCTTAGCATCAACTGCCACCTTTGCCCTTACTCCCGGCTCCCTCGCAACGGCCTTAATCTCTACGAGCCCCTCTGCAACCTCTGGAATCTCAATCTCCATGAGCCTCTTAAGGAGTTTTGGGTGGGTTCTTGAGAGGATTACGTAGGGGGGCGGATAGTCGTCTATCCTTGAGGGCTTCTTCCTGTTATACCTCTTGTAGTCAAAGACGACGTCGTAGATGTAGGCCCTTACCCTGTCGCCTATTTTGTACTTCTCCTTCGGAATCTGCTCCTCTTTCGGGAGAATTCCTACAACCCTTCCCAGGTCAACGATTATGTCTCCATTTCTCTTTATCTCTTTAACCGTTCCGGAGATTACGTCTCCGATTTTCTCTTTAAAGTAGTCGTAGAGAGCTCTCCTTTCGGCCTCGGTAATCTTCTCGTGAATTACCTGAGCCGCTGCCTTTGCGGCAATCCTTCCGAGTTCCTCGGTTTTTATTTCAACGAGAACTTTGTCTCCCGGTTTTATTTCATCTCCGAAGAGCTCCCTTGCCTCCTCAACCGATATTTCCGTGTCGGGGTCTTTTACTTCTTCAACGACCGTTTTTTCCTGAAATATTCCGAAGTCTTTTCCGTCCTCATCAATTTTTACAACAAGGTTTCCCCTATATCCGGCCTTTTTGGCGGCGTTTATAATCCCTACCTTCACCGCCTCTATTACGTCTTCCTTTGAAATTCCTTTCTCCTTGCAAAGGAGCTCTATCGTTTTTCCGAGACTTTCCATTTACGTTGGCCTCCTTATTTACTTGTCAAAGAGGGAATCTATGTCCACCCTCGCGCTCTTTATCTTCTCGTAAGGTATCTCAACCTCGGCGTTCCTTGAAACGTCGTGAACCGTAACTCCCCTCTCTGAGGTTGAGATAACCTCTCCCTTAAAGTTCCTCTGGTTATCAAGGGGCTCGGTGGTCTTAATCTTAACCACTATTCCCTTGTGCCTCTCAAAGTCCTTCTGGCTCTTTAAGGGCCTATCAAGGCCTGGGGATGAAACCTCAAGGTTGTAGGAGTGGGGAATGACGTCCTCAACGTCCAAAATGGTTCCGATTCTCTCGCTAATCCACTGGCAGTCGGAGATTGTAATTCCGCCCTGAGGTCTGTCTGCGTAAATCCTCAAGACCCAGCCTACAGGCTCCCTCACGAATTCTATGTCAACAAGCTCAAAGCCGCCCTCTTCCAAAATTGGGGCTAAGAGCTCCTTAACCCTCTCAACAATCTCTTTGGCTTTCTCTTCCATAGCCACCTCAAAAGTGGGGTTAAATAAAAAGGAGCGGTTCCGAAGAACCGCTCTAAGAACAAAGTATGAGTGCGATGAACACAGACAGCTTCTAACCGCCGCTTCTAAATTTAGTGCTCTTTACCTTTGTTAGCAAATTGGTAGTGTTAAAATAGCTTAGCCGGTTAAAACGATAGAATAAAGAGGGGGAAATGGAGAGAGAGCTCCTTGAGCAAATTCTTACAGAGCTTAGGGCTATCAGAGCTATCTTAGAGGAGAAAACAGAGGGGAAAGGTCGGTTTGTAAAAGAAGAGAAAAACCTCTCAAACTTAGCAAGTATACCCAGGCCTGAGGCTAATGAAAGTTCTGAAAAGCCTTTGGATATAGGTTATGAATTCATAATCAATTCTCTTAAAATGAGAGGTCTTAAGGTAAAAGACTATACGCTCGTTGAAAACGGTTCTTCAACTTGGGACAAGCTTGCTCTTTTTATGGGAAAACATTTTCGCCACATAAAGCTTGTTTATAAGCACATAAAGAAAACCTTAAGCTCTGGCGAGTTTTTCACCGTTTCTCTCAAAGGGTTGCCCCAGGAAACAATTAGTTATATAACTAATTGGTGTACAGAGCTCCATCAGCTTGCTCTCCTTGAAGAATATAAGTATTCAAAATCTCCGTACTTCCTTTTAAGAGCAAGAATTAACAGAACTCCTGAAGTTATTAACTTTTTTACAGGAGGGTGGCTTGAATTATTCGTTATAGAGGTTGTAAAACGAACTCTTCGGGAAAAAGGTTTCTCTCCTTACATGATTAGGAATGTAAAAGTTGAGTATCCCAACGGAGATGAGGGGGAGTTTGACCTTTTCCTAAACTTAAAGTCAAATCTATTCTGGTTTGAGTCAAAGGCTGGCGAGTATCAAAGTCATATTTCAAAATATTCCAAGATAGCCAAAATGTTCTCCTTACCTAAGGAGAGAAGTTTTATCATTTTAGCCGAAATTACTCCAGATAAGGCGAAAGATTTAGGAAACCTATACAATATGAGTGTTTCCTACGTTGAAGATTTCCCTTCTCTATTTAAGGAGAGGGTAGAGAAGTTCACTATCTATAGTACTTCATAGCCTTCTGAGCTTCCCTCTCAAGCTCGCGCCTCTTTATTGCCTCTCTCTTGTCGTACTTCTTCTTTCCTTTAACGAGAGCTATCTCTACCTTGGCCTTTCCCCTCTTGTTGAAGTAAATCCGCAGGGGAACAATTGTTAAGCCCTTCTCTGCAACTTTTCCCGCAAGCCTCTTTATCTCCCTCTTGTGGAGAAGGAGCCTTCTCTTCCTCGTAGGCTCGTGGTTAAAGAGGTTTCCGTGTGTGTAGGGGGCTATGTAGGCGTTAAAGAGGAAGGCCTCGCCGTTTTCTATTCTGACGAAGGCGTCCCTTATGTTTGCTTTACCTTCTCTTAGGGATTTTACCTCAGTTCCTTTGAGCTCTATTCCGGCCTCGTACTTCTCAAGTATCTCGTAGTCAAAGTAGGCCTTTTTGTTCTTTATCTCTGGGGCGTTTCCTCCGGCCATTTCAGAATTACTCTCCTTTTCTCCTTGTCAATTGAGTCAACGATAAATTTATACCTGTGCTTGTACTTTAGCTTTACTCCCTTGGGGAGTTTTTCGGCCGGAAGGTAGCCTGCAACGTCCTGAGGAAGGTATATCCAGTAGCCTTTCTTGTCCTCCTTTACTACCTCTCCCTCAACCTCCATTCCGGGCTTTAAGAGCTCCTCAATCCTCTCCCACGGGTCGGGGTTTATCTCCTTCAGCGATAGGACGAGCCTCTCCTTATCCCTCTCAATCTTTTTGATTTTTACCTTTATCCTGTCCCCTAACTTTGCAGCGTCAAAGGGGGTTTTGAGTCCGCTCCAGGAGATGTCGCTCTTGTGAACTAAGCCGTCAACTCCGTCAACGTCAACGAAAATCCCGAAGTCAACGATGTTCTTGACGGTTCCCTCTACAATGTCCCCCTCTTTTAACCTCTTAAGGGTCTCCTTCCTCTTCTTAGCCCTCTCTTCTTCAAGGAGTTTCCTCCTTGAGATTACGATGCTTCTCCTCTTCCTGTCAACCGAGAGGACTTTTGCCTCAATTTCTCTATCAAGCCACTGGTCGGGCTGGGTTACGGGCATTATGTCAACCTGAGACATGGGAAGAAAAACGGTCAGGCCTTCCTCAAGCTGAACCTTATATCCTCCCCTTACTTTCTGTCTTATCCTTCCCCTTACTACTCCCTTCTTCTCAATCTCGTCAGCAAGCCTCTCCCACTCCTTAATTGAGCGGGCACAGTTTACCGACAGGAGAGCGTACCCCTCTTCAGTTTCTGGCTCCACAACACAGACCTCTATCTTCTCCCCTACTTTGGGCTTATAGCCCAGCTCTTTAATCGGAACCACCCCCTCAGACTTCCAGCCGAAGTCAACGAAGACCTCTCGGTCGGTAACCTTTACGACCGTTCCGGTTATTACCTCCTGATTGAGCTTCTTAAAGCTCTCTTCCAGCAGTTTGGCAAACTCCCCTTCCACTTAGCTCTCCCCCTTTGAAAAGAGTAGATAGATGGCTCACTACCTCGTCTATTACCCACTTTGGAGTGGATGCTCCGGCGGTAATTCCTATTGAGCGGGCACCCCTAAACCACTCCTCCTTTATCTCCTCCTTTGACTCTATGTGGTAGCTCCTTGGGTTGACGCTCTTTGATATCTGGTAGAGCTTTGTTGTGTTTGAGCTGTTCTTACCCCCGATTATCAGCATAACGTCAACCTTTCCTGCAAGCTCCTTGGCCTCTTTCTGTCTTATTGATGTTGCACTGCAAATAGTATTATAAACCTTTAATTCCTTAACTTTGGAAGAGAGGAGTGCTATTGCCTCTTTAAAGAAGTTTAGGTTCAGAGTCGTCTGACAAACGACTCCCAGTTTTGTCATCTTCGGGAGGGCCTCAACCTCCTCAATCGTGCTTGCTATCATCGGCTCTTTTATGTGGCCGGCTATTCCTATAACTTCAGGGTGGTCGGGGTTCCCCAGAATCAGTACCGGATAGCCTTCCCTCTCAAGTTTCATTGCCTTTTCGTGGACGTCCTTTACAAAGGGGCAGGTGGCGTCAACTATGTGGGTTCCCTTCTCCTTAAGCTTCTTTATAACCTTGGGGGAGACCCCGTGGGAGCGGATTATCACCGTGTCTCCCTCTTTTAGCTCATCCATTCCCTCTATAAAGCTCATTCCTAACTTTTTCAGCCTCTCTATTTCCCGTTTGTTGTGGATTAGCTCCCCGAGGCAGCGGGTATTCTTACTCTCTTTTAAGGTCTCAACGGCCATGTTTACTGCCCTTTTAACGCCCCAGCAAAAGCCTGCGCTCCTTGCTACCTTAATCTCCACCTTTAAGCTCCTTTATCCTCTCCATCATTATGTCTGCCGCTTTCTGGTAGTTCTCCTTTCTATCTTCTAAATCTATGGTGAAAGGTTTACCGAAGGTAATGGTTACTTTGGGAAGGCCGTTTGCAAGCCCCTCTTTTCCTATCAGGGCTTCGCTCCCCTCTATGAGGCACGGAACTATAGGGGCTTTAGCCTTGATTGCCACCATTCCCGCTCCCCACTTTCCCCTGAGGAACTTGCCTTTGGGAGCTCTCTGCCCCTCGGGAAAGATGCAGACGAGCTCTCCTTTATTTAAGAGTTCTAAGGCCGTTTTTAGGGCGGTAAGGTCGGCTTTACCCCTCTTTACCGGGAAGGCGTTTCCCCAGTGTTTTATGAGGGAGCCCAAAATGGGCGTGTCAAAGAGCTCCGACTTTGCCATGAAGAAGACCGGTCTCTTCTTTACCGCAAAGGCCACAAGAGGCGGGTCAAGGTAGCTCCTGTGGTTTGCCACTAAAAGTACTTTCCCCTCTTGAGGAATGTTCTCCCTTCCTTTCACTTTAAGGCGGCAGATTTTCCCGATTAGGCGGGCGACGGTGTTGAGCCAGACCCAGTAGGCCTTTTTCCTTTTAACCCATGGATATCTTGAAGTTAGAGATTCCATGTACCAATTTTACTAAAAAGGGCTCTCTCGGGAGGAGCGGAGTTTTTAGGTTTTCTTTAAGAAAATAGATTTTGGACCGGTTTGAGAAATAGTGTGAGGAGAAAGAGATGGAAGAGATTTACCACCCTCCCGTTCTGCTTAAAGAGAGTATTGAGATGCTGAAGGCCAAAGAGGGAGGGATTTTCGTTGACGCAACCCTCGGAGGCGGCGGCCACACCGAGGCAATCCTAAAGGCCAACCCCGAAAACAGGGTAATTGCAATAGACAGGGACGAGGAGGCAATAGAGAGGGCAATAAGGAGGCTTGAACCCTTCGGAGACAGAGTCTCAATCTACCACGCAAACTTCTCCCAAATCGGGGAGGTCCTTGAGGCCGAAGGGGTGAGCGAGGTTAACGGAGTTCTCTTTGACCTTGGGGTCTCTCACTTTCACCTAAGGGGAGAAAGGGGCTTTACAGTCTGGAAGGAGCAGCCCCTTGATATGAGAATGGATAGAAGACAAAAGCTAACGGCTAAAGAAGTGGTTAATGAGCTCTCTGAAAGGGAGCTTGCGGACATAATCTTTAAGTATGGTGAGGAGCGCTTTGCAAGGAAGATTGCAAGGGAGATAGTAAGGAGGCGGAAGGTTAAACCGATTGAGACCACCACCGAGCTTGCAAAGATTGTTGAAGAGGTAATTCCCAAAAAGCTCTGGGCGGGCAGGAAAAAGCACCCTGCAATAAAAACCTTTCAGGCCATAAGAATTTTCGTAAACAAGGAGTTTGACGAGATAGAGAAAGGAATCCCCGCCGCTGCTGAGTTTATAAAACCCGGCGGAAGGCTTGCAGTAATAACATTCCACTCTCTTGAGGACAGGCTCGTAAAGAACATTCTGAGAAACCTTGAGGGCTTTAGGGTAATAACCAAAAAACCCATTGAGCCCACTCCCGAGGAAGTTAAACAAAACCCCGCCGCCAGAAGCGCAAAACTGAGAGTTGCCGAGAGGGAGGTTTGATAAATTAAAGGTTAAACTGGAATTTTGAGGGTTGTTTGAGGTTAGAAGAGGTAGTTGAAAGGCTGAAGGAGGTAAAAAGGGAGCTCCAGAGCAAGTATAAGGTTAAAACCCTTGCCCTCTTTGGCTTAACTGTCAGGAACGAAAAGGACAGAGACATTGATATTTTGGTTGAGTTTAAAGAGCCCGTAGGCCTTAAATTCTTTGAGCTGTAGGATTTCCTTGAAGAAGTGAGCTACGGTTGACCTTCTAGCCTTTTCAGCGGTGAAGGAGAAAAGAGAACTCTGGACAGAAATTGAGGGAGAAGTTCTAATTATCCAGATTACTTACAGAGGTCGGATTGTATTTTTTTATTATTTTTTCCAAACCTTTTTCTTCTTCAATTTTCACCTTATATATGTATAAAGTACCTTCCTCCTCTATTCTTTGTTTATTCCTATCTATTTTCTCTACTCTTACTGAGATTTTCCTTGATGATTCTTTTTTTTCTAATTCTAATTTTTCTAATTCTAAAGAGAAGAGCTTGAAGTTGTCAAGTGATTCGGATGTTATCAGTATATATGATAGAGCTTCTTGTGCAGCTTCTTGTGCATATGCGAGTGTATTTTTCAATGCTTGACCTAGTGTATCACCATTAATGTTAAAGTATTCTCCGCCTACTTCTACTATATAAATATAGTAGGAGTCATCGTCGGGTTTTTCACTCTGTGAGTTCTGTGAATTTTTATATAATTCCTCTTTTAAAGTATCATTATCATTTAATACAAGAAAATACTCTCCTCTAGCACTACTTGCTTTGTAGAGCTTAATTTTACTGTCTTGCTTTTCCCTTAATATTTCACTTGAGCTTCTGATTTTTTCATCCTTTTTAATCTCAAAAGTTGCACATTTTTCTGTGTTTTTGCAACATAAAATTAAGTCTGTCTGACTTCTGCTATTGCAAGTTTTAGGTTTTATAGCTTTGTCAGTTTTTATGTATAAGCAAAGAGCAAGTAATGGGTAATTCCATTCTTCTCTCAATCCTAAGCTGAGAGAAAGTTCCCAAAATTCTTTGACTTCGTTAAGGCAGGTGCTCATGGAATTGTCACTCATTTTATCCTTGCCCCTTCCTTGTCAACATCCAAGACTAAATACCTGCTTTCTATTCCGAGGGCGTCAAAGACATTGCACATTGCCCTTCCTATTTCGTCAAAGTTCTTATCGGCAAGTGCTCCTATACAGCTCCCGGCTCCGGAGAGGTAAACTGCGTAAGCCCCTGCCTTGTAGCCCTCAGAGAGGACCTCCCAGAAAGAGGGGATAAGGTCGCAGCGGTAAGGTTGGTGGATTCTGTCTTTAACGGCCTCTTTTAAAAGGCCGAAGTCTTTTTTCTGGAGAGCTCCCAATAGCAGCGCAACCCTCTGAATGTTGAAGATGACGTCCTCCCTTGAGTAATTGTCCGGAAGGACCGAGCGGGACTCTTCTGTTGAGAGGAAGAGCTCGGGAACGACGATTATTACTTTTAACTCCTCAGGCCAGTCAAGTTTTATGTAGGTTAAATCTCCGTTTGTTGCGGCAACTACGAAACCCCCGGTGTAGGCCGGCAGGACGTTATCGGGGTGGGGCTCAAACTTGAAGGCAACGTCTATGACTTCGGGGAGGGAGAGCTCTTTCCCGCTGATTTTCTCGGCCGCTAAGATTCCGCCCACTATTGCGGTAGCGGAGCTCCCGAGCCCCCTTCCAAGGGGAATCCTGTTTACCTGTTTAACTTTTATGGGCTGGCTCTGGCCCAGGTACTCCATTGTTGAGCGGTAAGCCCTCAAAAAGAGGTTCTTCTCGTCCTTCGGGAGAGTATCTGCACCTTCTCCCTCTATTTCAACTGAGTAAAAGTCTGAAGGCTCCACTATAAAGTCGTTGTAGAGCTTCAGTGCAAGGCCGAGGGCGTCAAACCCGGGCCCCAAGTTGCTCGTAGATGCCGGAACGGAGACCTTAAACTTCATCTCTGACTCCCTACTTTTCGTTGATGAGAGTTTACCAAGAATTGGGTTTAATTAGTACTCTCCGTAGTCGCAGCTCTTAACGAAGCTTCCGTCAAGCTCTTTTGGTACTACTATAGTTCTTATTCCCTCTTCTTCGGCCTTTTTGCACAGCTCCTTAAAGGCCTCTTCGTCGTTTAAGTACTTTTCATCGTACTCGGCGTTAAAGACCGGCTTTCCCTGCTCTATAAAAGGTTTTAGGATGGGGCACTCGTTATAGGCGTGGCACTCCTCGTTGACCGCAAAGTCAAAGTAGACCGAGAGCTCCTTAACCTGCTCAAGGTCGTTTTTCAGCCCGACTAAGAGCCCCCTCTTCTTTGCCTCTATTGAGAGGAAACGGTTGTAGTCAAGTTGCTCTTCGTAGGTTAGGGGAAAGCCCGTATCGTTTAAGTAGCCGTCAACGTTGTCAGGCTCAACCCCGTCGCAGCCCTTTTCCTTTGCAAGCTCAAGCCGTTTAACCATTATCCTCTTTACGTTCTCGCTCCTTATGTCAAGCCACTTCTCCCCCGGCCACTCATCAAGGGGGTTGCCCAGCTCCTCCTCTTTAAACTCCCCTGCGTCCGGTCTCCACTCTTCGTATGTTCCCGCACTGAAGTAGCAGATTACGACTTTTCCCTCTTCCTTGAGCTTCTCTATCGTCTCTTTCGGCGTGTCAAAGAGGTCAACGTCGTAGAGCTCTGCCGGAATGTCGGCTCGGAGCTCCCCCTGAAGCTGCCAGTACCACGTTGTTTCAGCGGAGATTTCCGGGAAGTTGAAGAAGCTTACGGGAGTTTTTGTAATTACCTCCTTCCAGGGGCCCGGCGGGACTTCGTCTTTGTCAACAAACTGCCAGTCAACGTAGTCCACGTCCTTTAAGCCCAAGTAATCCCTTACTGCCGGGCTTACGTCAAGGCCTACTCCGTTGACGGGGTTTGAGGGATGGGAGCTCCCGAAGACGTAGTTAAAGTCGTTTTCCCCGAAGGGGCCTACGTCTTCCCACTGGGCGTAGGCTACTTTATCCCCTTTAATTATTTTTACCCACCTGTTCTTCAGAACCGAGCCGTTCTTTTTGAATTCTTCATAGTTAAACCACGGGATTTTCTTTGCTATCTCCTTCAGATTTCCCTTTTCGTCAAGGTCGTTAAAGGGGAGGGCGACGTAGAAAGGGTTTTCTGACGGTTTAAAGGAGGCCGGGAAGTAGCCGCTCCTCCTTTCGGGGTCGTCAACTCCTCCGTAGTGCCAGAGCCAGATGTCGTCCCAAGCGCTTGAGGTGTTGGGAATGTTGCCGTTTTCTTCGGTTGCAGGCTCTCCGACGTAGAACCAAGTGGTTTTCACGTTTCTGTGAAGGGGATACTTAGAGCTCTCCCCCTTTTCCTCCGCCACCTGCTCCACACCCGGAAATTAAGAGCGTCAACAGGAAAAGGAATACTCCTTTCACGACTTTTCCCTAATCTTCTTTTGAGATAAAGAGGAAGCGGCGGGTGAAGTTTACGCCCTTCGGCTCAATTGTTATCTCCTTAACTCTGTAGCCCGGGAGCTCCCCTTTAAAGCTCTCCTTCCCCCTGTAGATACACAGGATTGCCCCTTTATTAAGCAGGTGCTCAGTTATCTTTACGGCGTCCTCCGGGTCCTCAACCGCCCTCATCGTTAGGAGCTTAAACTCCCCGTCAACCTCCTCAATTCTCCTGCACTCTACTTTTACGTTTTTTAGACCCAGCCGTCTTTTAACCTCCTCTAAGAAAACGCACCTTTTTTTTCTCGGCTCAACCAGAGTTATATGGGAGCTCTCAAGAACCGCCGCAAGGGGAATTCCCGGAAAGCCCCCTCCCGAACCTACGTCGCAGATTGGAACTCCTTCAACCTCAATTCCCGCCTCTTTAAAGGCCTTTAAACCTAAAAGGGAGTCAAAGAAGTGCTTCTCTTCTATTTCTCTGTCCTCCAATAGGGAAGTGAGGTTAATTCTCCTTCCCCACTTCTTTAGTAATTCTTTAAACTCTGCGAGCTTCCCGTAGTGCTCCTCTTTTAACTCTATACCGTTTAGTCGGCAGAGCTCCCTAAGCCTTTCCACGGGCAAGCTCCCCCCTCTTCCACTTCTCAATGTAGATTGCCAAAATAGGAATTGATGCCGGCCTTATTCCCTCAAGCCTTGCTGCCTGCCCCAACGTTAAGGGCTTCATTTCCTTTAACTTCTGCCTCTCCTCAACCGAAATCGGAACTAAATCATAGTCAAAGTCTTCCGGAATCTTTATGTTCTCAAGCTTCCTGAACTTCTTAACCTCCTCAAGCTGGCGTTTGATGTAGCCCTCGTACTTAACCTCTATCTCAACCTCTTCTAAGATTTCCTCTAATAGCTTTTTGTCTTCAACAGTCAGCTCAAAGGGAATCAGCTTTAATATCTCCTCAAGTTTAACTTCCGGCCTCTTTAAGAGCTCGTAGGCGCTCTTACTCTCCTTAACGGGGGTTGAGCCGGCCTTCTCAAGAATCGGGTTAACCTGCTCTGGCTTCAGCTTTACCTCTTTTAGCTTCTCTATGAAGACCTTTACGGTTTCGTACTTCTTCTTGACCCTTTCGTACTGCTCCCTCGTTAAGAGGCCGAACTTGTAGCCGTACTTGGCAAGGCGGTAGTCGGCGTTGTCGTAGCGCAGCAGCAGTCTGTACTCGGCCCGGGAGGTAAAGAGGCGGTAGGGCTCCCTGACCCCCTTGTTTACGAGGTCGTCAATCATTACTCCTATGTAGGCCTCGTCCCTCCCTAAGACGAACCTTTCGTCTTTTCCGAGGGCGTAGAGGGCGGCATTTATTCCCGCAACTATTCCCTGGCCGGCCGCCTCCTCGTAGCCGGTAGTTCCGTTTACCTGACCGGCATTAAAGAGGCCTTTAATAATTTTTGTTTCAAGTGTCGGGTAGAGGTGGCGGGGGTCTATGAAGTCGTATTCAATTGCGTAGGCAGGTCTTATTATCTCGGCGTTTTCAAGGCCGGGAATTGAGCGGATTATTGCAACCTGAACGTCGTAGGGGAGGCTCGTTGAGGTGCCGTTGGGGTAGAACTCTATGGTGTTCCTGCCTTCCGGTTCAACGAAGACGTGGTGGCGCTCCTTATCGGGGAATTTAACGATTTTGTCCTCAATTGAGGGGCAGTAGCGGACGCCGACCCCGCTTATGAGTTTACACTCACCGTACATAGGGGAGCGGTGGAGGTTTTCCCTTATTATCCTGTGGGTTTCGGGGGTGGTGTAGGTTAGCCAGCAGGGGATCTGCTCAACTTCCCTTGGCTCAGTCCAGTAGGAGAAAAAGGGAGGGGGTTCGTCGCCGTCCTGCCTCTCCATTTTTGAGAAGTCTATCGTCCTTCCGTCTATTCTGGTCGGGGTTCCGGTCTTTAACCTTGAGACCTTGAAGCCGTGGCGCTCGTAGAACTCCGAGAGCTTGTTGGCAGGGGGCTCCCACATTCTGCCCCCTTCAAACTCTTTAAAGCCGATAAATATTTTCCCCCGCAGAAAGGTTCCGGCTGTTACCACTACTGCCTTTGCACCGTAGCGGGCACCTATGTGGGTTAGAACTCCCTTTACTTTCCCGTCTTCAACTATTATGTCGTCAACGATTTGCTGGATTACCTGAAGGCCGGGGGTGTTCTCTATTACCCTTCTCATTCGGTTTCGGTAGGCCTCTTTGTCGGCCTGAGCTCTGGGAGCTCTTACAGCTGGCCCCTTTTTTCTGTTTAATATCCTGAACTGTATTCCCGTTTCGTCTATGTTCTTTGCCATCTCCCCGCCCAGGGCATCTATCTCCCTAACTACAGTTCCCTTGGCTACGCCCCCTATGGCGGGGTTGCACGACATCTCCGCAATTTTGTCAACGTTAACGGTAAAGAGGGCGGTTTTACACCCCATCCTCGCGGCCGCCAGTGCCGCCTCACACCCGGCGTGGCCTGCGCCAACCACTATCACGTCAAAGACTTCGTCCCACACGGCTACTCCCTAAAAGTTCACTTTAACTTTTGCTCCTCTGCCGACCTTTAAAAGTTTGGCGGCGCTGGCCATGTAGGCAACTACCTGAAGGTAGTTTTCGGGATGGACGCTTATAAAGAGCTCTCCCTTTTGGAATCCCGAGAAGTCTTCCGACGACTTCTCTACTTTTACGCCGTTTACCTCTATGCTCTTCGGTAGCTGACCGCTGTAGGTCATGTTCAAAATCAGGTTTCCGAAGTAGTCAACGTCTATTACCATAGCCTCGTAGCTGTTATTCCCTAAAGGCTTGGGCTCGGGGAGTTTAAACCTCTTAAGGAGCTTAAGGTCAATCATCTCCCCTAAGTGCCTTGCAGACTGGAGGCGGGAGAGCTCTGCCGCAATCGGGGTAAGCTGGTTCCTGCTCCTGAAGTTCCCCTTACCCTCAATGAAGTAGTGGTCTGCAGTAATCCTGTAAACCGCCTCTGGGGGCTCCTCCTCAAACATCAGGCTTCCTATTCCGTTGTTGGGGCAGACGATGAAGTAGTTCTCCGTTGAGACTATAATCGGGATTGCAGTCGGGTCGGGGTCAACGAGGCAGAGGAAAATCGTTCCGGTGGGAAAGTACTTGTATGACCACTTGAGCTTTAGAGCTCCGTCAACCAGGTCAAAGGGCCTGACCTGATGGGTAATGTCAACCACCTCTACTTCCGGAGCCACATCCTTTATTATTCCGTGGATTGTTCCTACGTAGTGGTCTTTAAGGCCGAAGTCCGAAAGGACTGCAATGAGGTTTTTCATTTTATCCCCCTTTCCGCTTCCTTCGTTAACTCCTTTAGCCTTAATTCTAACCCTTTCTTCATTTCTTCTTCTTTTGTGAAATCTTCGGGTTTTAGGGGCTCTCCCAAGAGAACTTTACACTTTGAGAAGGGGTAGGGTACGACGAACCTGTCCCAGGAGCTCAGCTCCTTGTACCTGTTGCAGGCAAAGGTTAGGGGGTAAACCGGAAGGCCCGTGGTCATTGAGAGTTTAACTACCCCCGGCTTTACAACTTCCCTCGGACCTCTGGGACCGTCGGGGGTTATTGCTACTGCGTTTCCCTCTTCAAGGAGCTTTAACATCTTAAGGAAGGCCTTACTTCCCCCCTTTCCTTTACCTGTAGAGCCCCTTACCGTTTTAAATCCCAACCTCTCAACGAGCCTTGCTATGAGCTCCCCGTCCCTGTGGCGGCTTATCAGAATTGCCACTTTAGAGGCGTAATTTTGGAGGGCAAAGGGGAGGAGAAACATCCTGCCGTGCCAGAAGGCCACGATGGAGGGGAACTTTGGGGGAGTCCGGAATTCAACCTCAACCTTTAGGGTTTTTACCAGCACTTTTGAGACGGTTAAGAGAGTTCCTACCCTATCTAACCTCAAAGTTTACCTTTAGTTTAACCTGGTTTACCTTTACCCCTTCGGAGAACTTCTCAAAGGGCTCGCTTGAGTAGATTGCCCTAACCGCCGAGCGGTTAAAAGCGATGTCGGGAGAGAATTTTATAATGTTTATCTCCTTAATGGAGCCGTCCCGGTTTATTTTGAGGGAGACGATAACCTTCCTCTTTTCGTTGGAGCTCCTGTAGTAGGGCGGAGTCCAGTTCTTCATAATTTTATCCCTTACTTTTATCAGGTAGGGAACGAGCCGGTTGTAGGAGACCGAAGGGAGCCTCTTGGAGCTCTTGTCTCCGGGAATGTCCACCGAGAGTGAGATAAACTTATCTCCCTTGCCGGTTGTAAGTCTCCTTAAGCTGTAACTTCCGCTTTTGCCTACAGATGCCTCTTTAACAGCTCTCTTTACCTCTCCCTTCCTTCGGGCTTTCACCTTTACAGAGTTTAAGTTCTGGTTCTGCCATGCCGAGCGCTTTCCCGATGAGATTGTGGAGCTCTTCCTGCTTCCCCCGCTTTTGGAGTTTCCCTTTACCGACTTAACCCCCACCAGCTCCGACTCAACTTCGGTGTCAAAGGAAATCGGTACCGCATTTACAATCTGGAATGTTTTGGAGGAGAAGGCCTCCTTAAAGAGGGGAACCGAGAGAAGTAATGAGTGGATTATCAGAGAGAGCCCTACGGAAAAAAAGTCAAGTCTTAGCCGGTTTTCCACTCTTTTTCCTATTTCTTAAGGAGAATTGAAATGGAGCGGGCGACGGGACTTGAACCCGCGACCCTCAGCTTGGGAAGCTGATGCTCTACCACCTGAGCTACGCCCGCCTTTCTTCGGATATTATATATTAGGCTTTCCCCTTTTTAGCTGCAACCCTTATTAAGAAAAGGGAGGGGTTCTGACCGAGAGGAGGTTTTTGCTGCTCTATATGGCCTTTGTTTTTCCCCTTGTACTGGCTGCTTCCTTTTACTTATCGCAGAAGTATTCCCTCTCTTTTAAGGAATCTTACTTGCTACTCTTTTCTCTCATAGGAATTACCGTTTTTCCTCCCCTTTTAAAGCTCAACTTGAGGTCAATAGGGGAGGTAGAAAAGCTTCTAAAGATAACAGGTTTGAAAAGTGTTTATCTCGGGGGAGAGCCCGGGAGGGGAACCCTCATTGCTCGGGGCGAGTACGGAGGTCTTTACTGGAAGGTTTATAAAAAGCTCTACAGCAGCTCCTACTCCGATGAGCTGATTTTTATTGAGGGAAACCTCCTTGAAGTAATGGTTCTTGAGGGGAATATTGAGAGTTATAGAGACCTTTTGAAGGTTATGAACGCGATTTTAAGGAATGTGGGCTTGAGCCCGCCTGTAAGGGATGAGGGAGTTATCCAGTAACCCTTCTGATGAGGGGGGAGCTCCTCCTCCTTTTGCCGTAGTAGAAGAGTTCAAGGAAGAAGGAGGCCGCAAAAATCAGTCCCGTTGTTATGAAGGTAAGCTTGCTTGTTCTGTACTGGTAGAGGGCAATCTCAACTGCCACAAAGGTTATAACAATCAAGTTAAAGAGGATAATTCCTTTTTTCCCTCCGATTTCATCGCACAATTTCAAGTGTGAAAAGATTACCCCCAGGTAGAGGGCAGTCGTTATTATGCTAATCATTGAGGCGACTGCAGTTATCTTAAAAAAGAGGGTGAAAAAGAGCCCCAGTCCGCAGGTCAGGTAAAGGCCTACGTGCTCGCTCATCCACTCCCTCTTTATGAGCTTCTCCGGGAAGGGGATGAAGCCCTCCCTCATGAGGGCGTAGGCTGCGTTTGCTCCTGTGTAGATTGTTGCGTTGAGGGCCGAGATTATGCTTACAAGGGCTCCGAGGCTCAGGAGGACAAAGCCGAAATCTCCCAGTGCCGGCTTTGCCGCAACTGCGAGGGCGTTCTCCGCGTACTTCGCAATCTCCTCTGCCGGTAGTGCCCCGAGGGCTGCAATGCTTACTAAGATATAAACTGCCATAACTATGAAGATGCTGGTGTAGATTGCCCGGGGGACGGTTTTTGAGGGGTTAACTATGTTCTCGCTTACGTTAGTTATGAGGCCGAAGCCCATGTAGGAGAGGAAGAAAATGACTGAGGCGGTCAGAATTCCCTTAAAGTAGTAGGGTGAGGGGTTGGGCTTTAAGTACTCCGGGTGTAAAACCCATAGGCCTGCAATTACGAAGATAAGAAGTATTAAGAGTTTGGCTAAAACTATCCAGAACTCAAGCCTTCCTACCGCCTTTGTTCCCCCGAAGTAGTTGAGAGCCCCGAAAAAGGCGATGATTAAAGCTTCAACTACGGTGTGTGCCATGGGGTAGTTCAGGTGAATCAGAGGGAGGAAGTAGCCGGCAAAACTTATTGCAAAGAGGGCTATTGAGATGACGTAGCTAAACCACATGAGGATTGAGAGGGCACCCACAACGGGGGAGCTCCCGAACCCCCTCTCAATAAAAGCTATTGGCCCGGCGTTTGAAATCAGTTTACTCCCTAAGTGGGCGTATGAGTAGGCCACCATAAGGGCGTAGAGGCCGCTTATGAAGAAGGCAATCGGCAGGCCGTTTCCGGCAATCTTTACTCCCTCTCCAAAAATTGAAAAGATGCTTGCTCCAATCATCGTTCCAACCGCCATTGCGATGGCCTGCCAGAACGAGAGTTTTCCTTTATTCACCCCTTTCTCCTCTTTTGGGATAATCTTTAAGTAGGGAGGTAATTGTGAAAAGGCTGGCCATTATGATTTTAATCCTTTTTGCCCTTGTTTCCCCCTCTCGGGCTCAGGAGGTTAAGGAGGATAAGCCCGTTGAAGCCTGGATTGTATATAAGCAGGAGGGGGATAAAGTTATTGAGGTTGTAAAGATTAAAACCGCCTCGGGAAAGGTTTACGAAATCAGACCTCACCTGAGTAAAGAGGAGATTCCAAAACCGGTAAACAGATTGATTCAGAAGGGGTATTCGGTTTTATTTGTTGCTACCCTTGCCCTTCTTTTGGGAATTTTAGCGGGGATAGGTTTCGTCTGGTGGAAGATAAAGAAAGAAGGCCCTTAGCGGGCCTTCTTGATGAGCTCCTCTTTTCTCCTGATTTCTCTCTCTATCTTACTTCTCGTTTCGGCCTCCTCTTCAGAAAGGGCAGAGAGCTTCTCCTTAAGTCGGCCGATTTCCTTCTCAACTTCTTCTACGTTAACCTCTCCGGGTTCGTAAATCTCCTGAACTCCCACCCTAACAATGTCGGGCTCAATCTGGGCGAACCCGGAGTAGACCAGCTTCTTAACTTCCTGACCGTCTGCGGTCTTGCAGATTACGAAACCTGCGCCAATTGAATAGAGCTCCGGCTGGTGGCCGGGAAGAACTCCAAGGTCACCGTCCTCTGTCTCAAGATAAACTTCCCTTACCTCAAGTTCGTAGTGCTTCCCGGTGGCCGAGGCCAGCTGGAGCTTCATGGTTGTAGGTATTCCCTTTACGGTAGCCATCTACCTTTCTCCCCTATTTCTTGGCTTCCTTCATGAGCTTCTCGCCCTTCTCAATGGCCTCGTCAATAGTTCCGACCATGTAGAAGGCCTGTTCGGGCAGGTGGTCAAGCTCACCGTTAACAATCATCTCAAATCCGCGGATTGTTTCCTCAACGGGAACGTACTTACCGGGCATTCCGGTAAAGACCTCCGCAACGTGGAAGGGCTGTGTTAGGAAGAGCTGAATCCTCCTTGCCCTGTGGACGACAAGCTTATCCTCTTCGCTGAGCTCCTCCATACCGAGGATTGCGATGATTTCAAGGAGCTCCTTGTACCTCTGGAGGTACCTCTGAACCTCCCTTGCAACCCTGTAGTGCCTCTCCCCTACGATGTGGGGGTCAAGCATACGGGAGGTTGACTCAAGGGGGTCAACGGCCGGGTAGATACCCTGCTCTGCAAGTGCCCTTGAGAGAACGGTTGTAGCGTCAAGGTGGGCAAAGAGTGTGAAGGGAGCGGGGTCTGTAAAGTCGTCGGCGGGAACGTAGATTGCCTGAACCGACGTAATTGAACCCTTGTTTGTAGAGGTAATCCTCTCCTGAATTGCACCTACCTCTGTTGCAAGGGTCGGCTGGTATCCGACCTCAGAGGGAATCCTTCCTAAGAGCGCCGAGACCTCAGAACCGGCCTGAATGAAACGGAACATGTTGTCAACGAAGAACATCATGTCACGGCCTTCAACGTCCCTGAAGTACTCGGCCATCGTAACGCCGGTCATTGCAACGCGCCACCTGTTTCCGGGGGGCTCGTTCATCTGACCGTAAACGAGAACCGTGTTATCAAGAACCCCCGACTCCTTCATCTCAAGCCAGAGGTCTGTTCCTTCCCTTGTCCTCTCTCCGACGCCGGCGAAAACGGAGAAACCGCCGTGCTTCATTGCAACGTTGTGAATCAGTTCCATGAGGAGAACGGTCTTACCAACTCCTGCACCGCCAAAGAGTCCGGTCTTTCCACCCTTTGCGTAGGGCTCAAGGAGGTCAATAACCTTAATTCCGGTTTCAAAAATTTCGGCAACGGTCTTCTGCTCGGTTAGGGGCGGAGCGGGCCTGTGAATCGGCCAGTACTCCTCGGCTTCAACGGGTCCCTGACCGTCAATAGGCTTTCCGACTACGTTAAAAATCCTTCCCCTCGTTGCGTGGCCTACGGGAACCTTGAGGTAGTCTCCCGTATCAATTACTTCCATTCCCCTCTTAAGACCTTCGGTAGCGCCGAAGGCAACGCAGCGAACCCTATTCTCCCCGAGGTGCTGGTGAACCTCAAGCATGAGGTCACCTTCTTCAATCTTACCGTCCCAGGTAATCTGCTTAACGTTGGGAACTCTAAGGGCGTGGTAGATTTCGGGGAGCTTACCGTCGGGGAACTCAACGTCTATAACGGGGCCTACTATCTGAACAATTTTCCCCTTGTGCTCGGCCATATCTATCCTCCCAATTATTTCATTGCTTCAATTGCGGTTGTAATTTCAATGAGCTCCTTGGTAATTGCAGCCTGTCTTGCCTTGTTGAAGGAGATTGTGAGCTTTCTAATGAGGTCTTCGGCGTTCTTTGTGGCGTTGTCCATAGCGGTCATTCTTGCGGCGTGCTCGGAAGTTTCAGACTCCTTGAGGGCCCTCAGGACAACTGCAGAGACGTAAGACTTAACTGCCTCTTCAACTACGCTCTCGTCGGGCCCTACCATGTACTCGGCAACGGGAGTGCCCTCTTCAACCTCTACAGTAAGGGGCATAATCCTTTCAAAGGTAACTTCCTGCTTGAGAGCGTTGTAGAACTTATTGTAAACGAGGTAAACCTCGTCAAAGTACTCTGACATATAACCGAGGTAGAGGTCGTAGGCAATTTCCTGAGCAAGGGGAAGGCCTATCCTCCTGAAGATGTCCCTTATCTCCTTTCTGACCTTTAGGTCTGAGTACTTGGTGAAGAACTGGCTTGCCTTGTTTCCAACAGTTGTAAGACTTATCTCAACGCCCTTTTCAATCTTTTGACGGGCGAACCTGTTAACGTTTCTGATTATGTTGGCGTTGAAAGCTCCACAGAGACCCTTATCCGAGGAGATTACTACCAGCTCAATTCTCTTGACGGGTCTCTTTTTGAAGATTGAGTGGATTGCGGGGTTCTCCCTCAGATAGAGCCCTTTAGTAATCCCTTTCATCACCTCTGCGTAGGGGCGGACGTTGAAGAGCTCCTCCTGAGCCTTACGGAGCTTTGCAGCGGATACCGCCTTCATTGCGGCGGTTATCCGCTTCGTCCCCTTCAGGCTCTTTATCTTGGCTTTAATTTCCCTCATTCCAGGCATTTTCTACCTCTCCAATTAGGCGGTGAAGGTGGCCTTAAACTCCTTGATGGCCTTGTGGAGCTTCTCGGTCAGCTCGTCGTCAAGCTTTTTCTTCTCAAGGATTTCCTTGAGGACTTCCGGGTACTTGGCGTCCATGAATGCGTAGAGCTCCCACTCAAACTTCGTAACGGCTTCAACGGGGAGGTCGTCAAGGTACCCGTTAATTGCGGCGAAGAAGGCAACAATCTGCTTCTCAACGGGAATGGGCTTGTGGGGAGGCTGCTTTAAGAGCTCCATTAACCTCCTACCCCTTTCAAGCTGAGCTCTTGTTGCCGGGTCAAGGTCGGAAGCGAACTGAGCAAAGGCTTCAAGCTCCCTGTACCTTGCAAGCTCAAGCCTGAGCTTACCTGCAACCTGCTTCATGGCCTTAATCTGGGCTGCACCTCCGACCCTTGAAACCGAAAGACCTACGTTAATAGCAGGCCTCTGACCTTTGTAGAAGAGGTCGGTCTCAAGGAAGATTTGTCCGTCGGTAATTGAGATAACGTTTGTAGGAATGTAAGCGGAGATGTCTCCGGCCTTTGTCTCAACAATCGGAAGGGCTGTAAGTGAACCTGCTCCGAGCTCGTCGTTGAGTTTAGCAGCCCTTTCAAGGAGCCTTGAGTGGAGGTAGAAGACGTCTCCGGGGTAAGCCTCCCTTCCGGGCGGACGCCTGAGGAGAAGTGACATCTCGCGGTAAGCAACGGCCTGCTTTGAAAGGTCGTCGTAGACTATGAGTGCCGCCCTTCCCGTATCCCTGAAGTATTCAGCAACTGTACAGGCGGCATAGGGAGCGAGGTACTGGAGTGCTGCGGGGTCTGAAGCTGTAGCGGAGATAACGATTGTGTACTCCATAGCCCCCAGCTCTTTGAGGAGCTGGACTGTCTGGGCTACCGTTGAGCGCTTCTGACCGACTGCACAGTAAACGCAGATAACCCCTTCCCTCTTCTGGTTGAGGATTGTGTCTATTGCAATTGTCGTCTTACCGGTCTGCCTGTCTCCGATAATTAGCTCCCTCTGTCCCCTTCCGATTGGGATAAGGGCGTCAATTGCCTTGATTCCCGTCTGGAGGGGCTCGTGAACGGGCTTCCTCGTTACGATTCCGGGAGCGATACGCTCAACGGCCCTTCTCTCGGTGTACTCAATTTCCCCTTTACCGTCAATGGGGTTTCCGAGGGGGTCAAGAACCCTTCCGATTAGGCCGTCGCCGACGGGCATGTCAAGAATTCTTCCCGTCCTCTTGGCCTTTCCTCCTTCAACGATTCCCCTTCCTTCACCCAGAAGAACGACACCTACGTTGTCCTCCTCAAGGTTAAAGGCGACTCCTTCGGTTCCGTCTTCAAACTCTACGACCTCTCCGAACTCAACGTTTTCAAGGCCGTAGACCCTTGCAACTCCATCTCCTACCTTGATGACAATTCCCGTTTCGTCAAGGTTTACAGATGCCTCAAACTCCTCAATCTGTTTTCTTATTAGCTCTGAAATCTCTTCTGCCCTCAGTTGCATCTTTCCACCTCGCTATCTGTTTTTATGTTAATCTGCAATAGCTTTCTTTAGGTTCTCAAGCTGTGTCTTTATTGATGCGTCAAGAACCTTATCGGCTACCTTTACGATGAAGCCGCCGATTATGGAGGGGTCAAGTTTTACGGTGATTTCGGCCTTCTTGCCGAAGAGCTCCTCAATTTTCTTTGCAATCTTGTTGAGGGTCTCCTCGTCAAGCTCGGTTGCCGATGTGATTTCGGCCTTTACGATTCCGAGCCTTGCATTTACGAAGCTTTCAAACTCCTCCTTAAACTCCCTCAGAAGGCCGAGTCTGTTCCTCTGAACCATGAGGAGGAGCACCTTTTTAAGTTCGGGGGAGATTTCAACTTTTGAGAGAATCTCCTCAAGGAGAGCTCTCTTCCTCTCAACCGGAACGACCGGGCTCTTAAAGTACTTTAAAGCTTTCTCGTTAAAGATTTTCAGGAGTTCTTCAACCTCTTTTAAAACCTTTTCAAGTCTGTCGTCCGGTAAAACCTCTGCCAGGGCTTTTGCGTACCTTCTGGCGATTCTTACTTCCGGTCTCATCTACTTGACCCCTCCTAAAGCTTTTCAAGGCTTGACTCAATTAATTTCTTGTTGAGCTCAGGGGTAATTGAGGCCTTGATTTTCCCTTCGGCAATTTCTATTGCCTTTTGAGCCGCAAATCTCTTGAGCTCCTCTTTGGCCTTGTAGGCTTCCTTCTCTATCTCCTCGTCGGCCATCTTTACAAGCCTCTCGGCCGTCTGCTTGGCCTCTTCAACTATCTGCTCCTTTTCCCTCTTAGCCACTTCCTCTGCGTAGGAAACGATTTTCTGGGCCTCTCCCTTTGCCTCCTCTAACTTTCTCTCGGCCTCTTTCAGGAGGTTGAGGGCTTCCTCTTTCTCCTTCTTGGCCTTCTCAAACTTGCTTACGATTGACTCAATTCCGTTTGAGATGAAGTTTGAAACCGGCTTCCTAAGGAGCCAGTAGAGGATGGCAAAGAGGATAATTGTGTTTACGGTTTTCCAGAATAGAAGGTGTCCTCCGTGTTCCATGTCTCCCCCTAAGCGGCCTTTCCGAGTATTTTCTTAACGATTTCTTCTGCTATTTTCTCGGCCTCTTTCTCAAGCTTGGCCTTCTCTTCCTCAAAGGACTTCCAGATTTCCTCTTTTGCCCTTTCAACCTTCCGGGCTGCGAGCTCCTGGGCTTCGGCTATTATCTTCTCCCTCTCCTCTCTGGCCTCTCTTACGGCCTCGTCAATTTTGGCCTTGGCCTCCTCCTTTGCCCTTGAGAGGAGTTCCTCTACCTGAGCAAGGAGCGAGTTTGCCTTCTCCTTCAGGGCCTCTACTTCCGAGTAAACGGTTCCGAGCTCCCTCTCCCTCTCCTCCATAAGCTCAAGGAGGGGCTTAAATAGGAATTTGTTGATTAAGACCATGAAGATGAGGAAGTTGACCGTCTGAACCGCTAAAGTCCAGTCTATTGAGACGATGCTTCCCGCCATCCTTTAGCTCCTTCCCTTGTGATTTCTCCGCCTCCTAAGAGCAAGTCGTTGCTGTAGAAGGCACAGACCTGCCCCGGAGCGGGAGCTTCAACTTTCGCCGCTAATTTTACACAATAAATGCCAGAATTTAAATACTTTAATTCTCTAACCTCCACGGGCTTTGAGCGGTACCTTACCTGTACCTGAAGGGGCAATCCCTTAAACTCCTCGGGCTTTACGTGCCAGTTAAGGTTCCAGACAAGGAGCTCTTCTTTTTGAACCTCATCCTTCCTCCCCACTATTACTGCGTTCTCTCGGGGTGAGAGCTCCACAACGTAAAGGGGATGTTTGTAAGAGATTCCCAGCCCCCTTCTCTGCCCCACTGTGTAGTAGAAGAGGCCTTTGTGCTTTCCCACAACCGTTCCGTCTTTCAGTTTAAATACTCCCGGCCGGGGCTTTATGTACTTTTTAAGGAAGTCGGTGTAGTCTCCAGGAATAAAGCAAACGTCCTGACTCTCTCCCCTGTACTCAAACCCCAGCTCTCTTGCCCTTTCAACAACCTCCTCCTTCGTCAGCTCACCAAGGGGCAGGAGGAGGGAGTCAAAAATTTCCCTCTCAACTAAAGACAGGAAGTAGGACTGCTCTTTTTTTCTGTCTTTTCCCCTCTTTATTAAGTTCCTTTTAAATTCCCGGCTGTAGATAACCCGGGCATAGTGGCCGGTTGCTATGTGGTCAAATCCCAATTCCTCCTTCAGTTTAAAGAGATATTTGAGCTTTATCTCCCTGTTGCAGACTGCGCAGGGGTTCGGGGTCAAGCCGAGCCTGTAGTAGCGGATAAAGTAGTCTATTACGGTCTTTTTAAACTCTTTTGTAAGGTCTATTACGGTTAGGGGCAGGTTTAAAAGTTTTGCGCTCCTTCTGGGTTTTTCGCTATTTCCTTCCTCAAGGAGTTTAAAGTAGATTAAGTGAACCTTAAAGCCCTTCTCTTTTAAGAGGTAGGCGGTGTAGAAACTGTCAACTCCCCCGCTAAAACCAACTAAGACTTTGTTTCCTTTAACCTTATTTAATCCAACTTCCACGGCTTTCCTCTAATTTAACTGTAGCGGAATTATAAAACGGGAGGAGGAGATGAGGAGCTCCCTTCTTCTTTTCCTTTTACTCCTTGCGCTGCCCTTTATTAACGCCTCGGCCCCATCCTCTGAGCTCAAGCTCTCAAACCCTTCTCCCTTGGGGCTTGAAATAGGAAGCACCTCTTTTGCCGAAGTTAGGGCGCGGTTTGGCTGTAAGTTTACCTCTTTTAATGAGAGAACCGGAGGTACCGTCTGTCTCCTTGAGAAAATTAAACTGCCGGAGGTCAGGCAGGCAGAGGCTTTCTTTGATAAGAACGACCTTCTGGTAGGCGTAAAGCTCCTCTTTCCCAAGCTTCAGGGAGATGAGGAGTTCTATAAACTGCTCTGGGTTTTGGGGAGGAAGTACAGACCTTTAAGGGTGGAGCTCCCTGCAGGCGGCGATAAATTGGCCGAGTTTGAGAAGGGGGATGTTGTCATAGTTCTGAAGGCACCCCGCCTCTCCCCTTCGGTCAGCCTGACTTACTTTCAGCGCTCCTACCTTATAATTGAACCCGAAGGCAGGTTGTCTAAAGAGTTTAAAGAGCTCTTAAGGGAGCTTTAGGGTGGGAAAAGTTTGAGGGAGCTCTCCCTGAAGTAGAGTCTCAAAAGCTGCTTTATTCCCGCTACGGCTACTACAACAGGTACACTTTGGTCTCTCCCGACGGCAGAGTTAAAGTTGTTGCTGAGCGCTACGGAAATAAGGTGAGCGTTCTCTTTGTTAGAAATGTTTTGTGGGAGGAGTTCCTGAGGGATAAAAGGAAGGGGCGCCTCGGAGGGCGCCCCTGAGCGACTCATGGGGAGGAGGGAGGGGGATAGGGGGTGTCTGTTAATAATAATAGTTATCAATATGCTTTTGTCAACCCCCCGAATGGGAGATTTGATGGGGAGGTCGGAGATTGCGGAGGTCAATTTATGCTACTGCCCTTTCCTCTGCAACTCCTCAAGGAAGTCCCTTAAGATTAAGGCTGCGGCGTAGTCGTCAAACTCTTTCTTTCTCTTCCCGAGGCTTCTTGCCAACTCCTTGGCCTCCAGCGTTGTAAAGGCTTCGTCCCGGAAAACTATCTCTGCTTCTACCCCCCTCTCCTTTAAAAATTCCTCAAACTTTCCAGCAAACCTCTTTATCTTCTCCCCAATCTTAGTTATTTCACCCTCCCGATTTACGGGAATTCCCACTACGATTTTCCTAACTCCTTTATCCTCTATTATCCTTAGGAGCTCCTCAAAGGTCTCCCTGTTGCTCCTTCGGTAGATAATCTTGTAGGGAGAGGCTGTCAGGCTTAAAGGGTCAGAAAGGGCTACTCCGATTTTCTTGAACCCCACGTCAAGGGCCATTACCCTCATTCTCTACCCCTTTGAGGTTGCAACTACCACTTTAACCCTCTCTCCGTCGGCAAGGAGCTCGTCGTCGCAAAGGAGCTCTTTTCCCTTTACCACAACCGCCGTTTCGGGGTAGATGTTTAGGAGTTCCAATAGCCTATCAACCCTTATCCTCTTTCCTTTAAACTCAACCTCCCTTTCCTTTCCGTCCAGTTCAACTAAAATTTTTCCCAAATCTAACCCCTTTAAGGAGATTTCAATTGAAAATATACCTTGACGACTGGAGAGAGCCACCTGCCGGCTACAGGCTGGTTAAAACGGTTAACGAGCTTAAGGAGATTGTAAAGAGGTTCGGCAGGGAAATAGAGCTCTTAGACCTTGATAACTACCTTGAGGAGTACTCGGCCTTCGGCGGCAACGGCATAGACTTTATCAGGTGGCTTGAGGAGGCCGTCTATACCGGTGAGGTTGAGCTTAACCCTGATGTTAAAATTGTTAGCCACTCCTCCGACCCCTACATGAGGGAGGAGATTGAGGAGGTCGGTAGGAGGATAAAAGCCTATTTAAGGAGCGGGATATGAAGCTAAGCAGGGAAGAAGTTCTCCACATTGCGCACCTTGCAAGGATTGAGCTTAAGGAGGAAGAGGTTGAGAAGTTCAGGAAGGAGCTCTCAGAAATTCTGGCTTTTGTTGAGAAGTTAAACGAGCTTGACACCGAAGGAATTGACCCCAAGTTCAGCGTAATTCCTCCAGAAAACGTTTTAAGGGAAGACGTCCCCCAACTCTCCCTGCCGAGGGAGAAGACCTTTATGAACGCCCCCGAGACAGACGGGGAGTACTTTATCGTTCCGAAAGTGGTTAAGAAATAGGAGGAGGAGATGGAACTTTTGAATAAGAGCTTAAAGGAGCTCCACACCCTCATTAAGAAGAAAGAAGTTAAGCCTACAGAGCTCTTAAGTGAGCTCTTAAAGAGGATTGAGGAGACTGAGCCGAAGCTCAACGCCTACATAACCGTTAGCAGGGAAGAAGCCGAGAGGAGGGCACAAATCCTTGATGAGGAGCTGGTTAAACTCTCAGAAGATGAGGTGCCCGAGCTCTTCGGAATTCCTCTCTCAATCAAGGACAACATAAACGTTGAAGGAATCAGAATGACCTGTGCCTCAAAGATGCTTGAGAGCTTTATCTCTCCCTACGATGCAACCGTTATAAAGAGGCTCAGGGAGAGGGGAGCTCTCTTCGTCGGAAAGAACAACCTTGACGAGTTTGCAATGGGTTCCTCAACCGAGACCTCCTACTTCGGCCCGACTAAAAACCCTTGGGACTTAGAGAGAGTTCCGGGAGGCTCTTCCGGCGGTAGCGCCGCGGCAGTTTCAGCCCGCTCTGCAATTGCCTCCCTTGGCTCAGACACGGGAGGCTCAATCAGACAGCCCGCATCCTTCTGCGGGGTTGTGGGCTTAAAGCCGACCTACGGAAGGGTCTCAAGGTACGGCTTAACCGCCTTTGCCTCCTCCCTTGACCAAATAGGCCCCATTACAAAGAGCGTTGAGGACGCCGCCTATTTGCTCAACGTTATCTCCGGTCAGGACTCTAAAGACGCAACCTCTGCAAAGGTTCCCGTTCCCAACTTCCTTGAGGCCTTAAACGGAGAGGTAAAGGGGTTAAAGGCCGGCCTTCCGAAAGAGTACTTTGTTGAGGGAGTTGAGCCCGAAGTTAAGGAGGCCGTTTTAAACGCCGTTAAGAAGTTAGAGGCCCTCGGTGTTGAGGTAGTTGAGGTTTCCCTCCCCAACACTAAGTACGCCGTTGAGACCTACTACATAATTGCCCCGGCCGAAGCCTCTTCAAACCTCGGTAGGTTTGACGGCGTCCGCTACACCTACAGGGCTAAAGATTACAAAGACTTAATAGACATGTATAAAAAGACCCGTGCTGAAGGTTTCGGAGACGAGGTTAAGAGAAGGATAATGATAGGAACCTACACCTTAAGCGCCGGCTACTACGACGCCTACTACCTTAAAGCACAGAAGGTCAGAACACTCATCTATCAGGGCTTTCAGAAGGCCTTTGAGGAGGTTGATTTCCTGATTACCCCCGTAGCTCCCGAAACCGCCTTTAAACTGGGGGAGAAGAGCGGCGACCCGATAAAGATGTACCTCTCCGACATCTTCACGATTGCCGTTAACCTTGCGGGACTCCCTGCAATCTCCGTCCCCTGCGGATTTGACAGCAAAAATCTCCCAATCGGCCTTCAGGTAATCGGTAAGGCCTTTGACGAGGAGACAGTTCTGAAAGTTGCTTACGCAGTAGAGAAGGAGCTCTCCCTCAACCTCACCCCATCTCTTTAACCATACCTGCCCCGTACTTTTCCTTTAGGTGCGGGGTTTTCCTTTCCAAATAAAAAAGCCCCGCGCGGGGCGGGGCTGGATTTCACTTGAAACTTTCAATTATTCGCTAACTTCCTGCTCTTCCCTATCTTCGCAGTAGTCCCAGGTAACTCTCCTGTACTCTTTCCTTCCGGTTCCGGCGGGGATGAGCCTTCCGATAATTACGTTCTCCTTGAGTCCCCTCAGGTAGTCCCTCTTGCCGGCAATTGCGGCCTCGGAGAGAACTCTCGTAGTCTCCTGGAAGGAAGCTGCAGAGATGAAGGAAGGCGTTGAGAGTGCAGCCTTTGTAATACCGGTTAGAACCGGCCTTGCCTTTGGAGGCCTCTTGCCCTCCTTGAAGAGCTGCTCCCTTACCCTTTCAAACTCGTCCCTGTCAACAACTTCCTCAACGAGGTAGTTGGAGTCTCCGGAGTCCTCAATCCTGACCTTGGAGAGCATCTTCTTGATGATTACCTCAAAGTGCTTGTCGTTAATGTCAACTCCCTGAGCACGGTAAACAGACTGGATTTCGTCAAGGAGGAAGCGGGCTACCGCCCTCTCTCCGAGGATGTTTAAGATGTCGTGGGGGTTGAGCTGTCCGTCTGTTAGCGGCTCTCCTGCCTTAACGAAGTCGCCGGTTCTTACGTAGATGTACTTACCCTTGGGAACCTCGTACTCCCTCTTAACGCCGGTTTCGGGGTCAACGATTGTGATGATGATTTTGTTCTTTTCGGTCTCTACAAAAACTTTACCGCTGATTTCTGCAAGGATTGCTGCGTCCTTAGGCCTTCTTGCCTCAAAGAGCTCCGCAACTCTGGGAAGACCGCCGGTAATGTCCTTGGTTCCTCCGATTTTCCTCGGGAGCCTTGCAAGTTGGGCTCCGATTTCAACCTTCTGGCCTTCCTTAACCATAATCCTTGCGCCGACAGGGAGGGGATAGAAGTCAACTACCTCTCCCTCTTCGTTTAGAAGCTCAATCGTCGGCTCGTAGGGTAGAGTCCTGTACTCAAGAACTACCGGCTCGGTCTCGGAAACCGTAACTCCGGGGATAATGTCCTTAAACCTTACGATTCCGCTCCTTAAGGCAAGAATCGGAATAGCGTGGGGGTCCCACTCTGCAAGGATTTGCCCCTTAACTACC
Organism: Desulfurobacteriaceae bacterium; assembly: GCA_027068415.1. Classification (GTDB taxonomy): domain Bacteria; phylum Aquificota; class Aquificia; order Desulfurobacteriales; family Desulfurobacteriaceae; genus Thermovibrio. The sequence goes on from JAMOTD010000027.1 coordinate 77,928, forward strand.
TTGTCGCCGTCCTTGACCCTTAAAACTGCGGCGTATGGAAGGTCGTACCTCTCAAGGTGTTTTCCGGTCTTCTCGTCAACTACGGCAATCTTTCCGGCCCTGTTGATTACGATTACCCTTCCCTCAGAGTCAGTAATCGTGTTGGCGTTGAAGATTTTGACGATTCCGTCGTGTTTGGCCCTGTACTCTGAGGCCTCGGCACCCCTCATAGCAATACCACCGATGTGGAAGGTACGCATCGTTAGCTGAGTACCGGGCTCGCCGATTGACTGGGCGGCAATGATTCCGATTGCCTCTCCAAGCTGAACGGGCCTCTGCCTTGCAAGGTCCCTACCGTAGCACTTGGAGCAGACTCCGAAGGGCGCCTTACAGGTTAAGATTGAGCGGATTTTTACGCTCTCTATTCCGAGGTCTTCAATCCTCTGAGCAACCTCTTCGGTAATCTCCTCGTCCTTCTTAACCAGAACTTCACCGGTTATCGGGTCAACTATGTCCTCGGCTGCGTAGCGGCCTGCAATCCTCTTTGCAAGGGGAATTACGATTTCCCCGGCCTCCATAAGGGCGGAGACCTCAATTCCGTCCTCGCAGCCGCAGTCCTCCATCGTGATGATTACGTCCTGAGCGACGTCTGCAAGCCTTCTTGTAAGGTATCCGGCGTCAGCGGTTTTGAGGGCAGTATCCGCAAGACCCTTCCTTGCACCGTGGGTTGAGATAAAGTACTCAAGAACTGTAAGTCCCTCGCGGAAGTTGGAGATAATGGGGGTCTCAATAATTTCACCTGAAGGTTTGGCCATAAGACCCCTCATACCTGCAAGCTGGCGAATCTGGGTCTGGCTACCGCGGGCACCGGAGGAGAGCATCATGAAGACGGGGTTGAAGGTTCCGTCGTTGGGGAGCCTTCCGCGGGAACCCAGGTCGTGGCTCCTCATGTAATCCATCATGTCCTTTGTAAGCTGTTCGGTAACCCTCGTCCAGATGTCAACGATTTTGTTGTAGCGCTCGTCCTTAGAGAGGAGGCCGTTCTTGTAGCCCTCTTCAATCTCAACGATTTCCCTCTTGGCCTTTTCAATGAGCTCCTTCTTTGTAGGCGGAATGTGGAGGTCGTCAATTCCGATTGAGAGTCCGCCAAGCGTAGCCTGAACGAATCCGGCCTCCTTGAGGCGGTCAAGCATGTCAACAGTTATCTCGTTTCCGAGCTTCTTGTGGACGTCTGCAATCAGGGCAGCAACGGCCTTCTTCGTCATTACCTTGTTAACGAAGGGGTAGTTCTCGGGCAGGAGCGTGTTGAACTTAACCCTTCCGGCCGTTGTTGTAATTACCTCCTCTCTTCCGCTCTCGCTCTTGTGGGCGGGGATTTTTACCTTGATGCGGGCGTGGAGCTCTACCTCACCCAGCTCAAGGGCCTTTAATACCTGGTCAAAGTCTGCAAACTCCTTGCCCTCTCCCTTTGCTCCGGGCTTCTCAAGGGTCATGTAGTAAAGGCCGAGGACCATGTCCTGTGAGGGAACTGCCAAGGGTTTACCGTGGGCAGGTGAAAGTATGTTCTGGGTTGAGAGCATGAGGGTGTAGGCCTCAAGCTGGGCCTCAAGGGAGAGGGGAACGTGAACTGCCATCTGGTCGCCGTCAAAGTCGGCGTTAAATGCAGTACAGACGAGTGGGTGGAGCTGGATAGCCTTACCCTCAACCAAAACTGGCTCAAAGGCCTGAATTGAAACCCTGTGGAGAGTCGGAGCCCTGTTTAGGAGAACGGGGTGCTCCTTGATAACCTCCTCAAGGCACTCCCAGACTTCTGGCTCCTGCCTCTCAACCATCTTTTTGGCGAGCTTAATGGTGTTAGCGTAGCCTTTCTCCTCAAGGCGCCTGTAAACGAAGGGCTTAAAGAGCTCAAGCGCCATAATTTTGGGAAGGCCGCACTGGTGCATCTTGAGTTCCGGGCCTACGACGATAACGGCACGGCCGGAGTAGTCAACCCTTTTACCTAAGAGATTCTGCCTGAACCTACCCTGCTTACCCCTTAAGACGTCTGAGAGGGACTTTAAGGGGTGTCCCTTGGATGACTTAACGGGCCTTCCTCTTCTGCCGTTGTCTATGAGGGTGTCAACGGCCTCCTGAAGCATTCTCTTTTCGTTTCTTACGATGATTTCGGGAGCGTCAAGCTCTAAGAGCCTCTTGAGGCGGTTGTTCCTGTTGATTACGCGCCTGTAGAGGTCGTTAAGGTCGCTTGTTGCAAACCTTCCGCCCTCTAAGGGCACGAGGGGGCGGAGCTCCGGCGGAAGAACGGGAAGAACCTCAAGAACCATCCACTCGGGCTTGTTGTTTGAGTTAAGGAAGGACTCAACGATTTTGAGCCTTCTGACAAGCTTTTTCAGTTTTGCCTCGGTGGTATCCTTCCTTGTAGCCCTTCTGATTTCCTCTTTAACGAGCTCCTTACTTTGGATTTTGCCCTGCTCAACGAGGAACTCAACGTACCAGTCAAGGGCTTTTCCGCCCTTCTCAACTTCTATGTTGAACTTCTCCTTCAGCTTTTTGTAGTCGGTGTAGTCAATAATCTGTCCCTTTTCAAGCCCCGAGTCTCCCGGGTCAGTTACTACCACCAGTACGTTTTTGACTATTCCGATGATTACGTCTTCAGAGAGGCCCGTGTAGTAGGCAAGGGTGTCAACTGCCGCCTTAAAGACGTTGGGAAGCTTCTTCTGAAGGTCGGCGTTAATTGAGGAGATTTCGCCTGAGTACATTCTGATTTCTTCCCGGAGCTCCTCTGCAAGCTCCTCAAGGTCAACCCTCTTTAGGGCCTCCTTTATTCCGGCTGCGCCGATTCCTACCTCAAAGGCCTCCTCTCCGAGCTCCTCAACCTTCTCCCTGTACTCCTCTTCGGTTAAGAGCTGGAACTTCTCAAGGCCTGTCTCCTCTTCGTCTCCCGGGTCAAGGACGATGTAGCTCTCAAAGTAGACTACCCTCTCAACTTCCCTTACTGAGAGCCCGAGGAGAGCTCCGATTTTGCTCGGAACCGACTTAACGTACCAGATGTGGGTACAGGGGGCGGCAAGCTCAATGTGGCCGAACCTTCTCCTCCTCTCTTTAGAGAGGGTTACCTCAACTCCACACCTGTCGCAGATAACCCCTGCGTACTTTGAGCCCCTGTACTTACCGCAGAGGCACTCCCAGTCCCTTATGGGGCCGAAAATCCTTGCACAGAAGAGACCGTCCCTTTCGGGCTTTAAGGTTCTATAGTTAAGGGTCTCGGGGAGCTTAACCTCTCCGTGGGACCACTCCCTGATTTTCTCGGGAGAGGCAAGACCTATCTCAATTGCATCAAAGTCAAAGGTTTTGGGCTCTTCACTGAATACGATTTCTCTTTTGCTCACCTTGAGCTCCTCCTAAGGGGGGTTTAAAAGGGGGCGTAGAGCCCCCGAAAAGTCTTAGTTAACCTGACCTTCGCCCTCTTCCTCCTCAAACTCCTTTATGAATTTAACGTCAAGGGCGAGGGCTTTGAGCTCGCGAACCAGAACGTTGAAGGATTCGGGGAGTCCGGGCTCAAAAGAGTACTTGCCTTTAACAATTGCTTCGTAAACCCTTGAGCGTCCCTCAACGTCGTCGGACTTAACCGTAAGCATCTCCTGGAGGGTGTAGGCTGCACCGTAGGCCTCAAGTGCCCACACCTCCATCTCACCGAACCTCTGACCGCCGAACTGTGCCTTACCGCCGAGGGGCTGCTGAGTAATGAGTGAGTAAGGTCCGGTTGAGCGGGCGTGAATCTTGTCGTCTGCAAGGTGGATGAGCTTAAGCATGTACATGTATCCGACCGTAACGTCCTGGTCAAAGGGCTCTCCGGTTAAGCCGTCGTAGAGGGTGAGCTGGCCGGTTTCGGGAAGTCCCGCCCTTCTTAAGAGGGCCTTAATCTCCTCCTCTTTTGCACCGTTGAAGATTGGGGACTCAAACCTGATTCCCTTGGAGAGCTTCTTGGCGACCTCTCTCAGCTCGTCGTCTGAGAGGCTGTCTATGAGCTTGCTAATCCTCTCGTCGTTGTAGATTGCCTTGATTTCCTCCCTAACCTTGTCAAGGCCGGCTTTCATTAACCTCTCAATCTTCTTACCGAGCTCCTTGGCCGCAAGCCCGAGGTGGACTTCTAAAATCTGTCCGACGTTCATACGGGAGGGAACGCCGAGGGGGTTGAGGACGATGTCAACGGGAGTACCGTCGGCAAGGAAGGGCATGTCCTCAACAGGCCTGATTTGGGAGATAACGCCCTTGTTTCCGTGGCGACCGGACATCTTGTCGCCGATTGTCAGCTTACGCTTTGTCGCTATGTAAACCTTAACTTTCTTGTTGACTCCGGCGGGGAGCTCGTGTCCCATTTCAATGGCCGCCTTCTTCTCCTCGTAGATGTTCTCCACGAGGGCAATCTTGTCAACGGCCTTGAGCCTGATTTTCTTGAGCTCCTCAACTACATTCTCGTCGTCAATTATTGAGGGTTTCCTGAGGGCGAAGAAGACGAGCTCCTCAACCTTATCTTCGGTAATCTCCTCGCCGGCAGAAATTAGAAGGTTTCCTGCTGCGTCGTAAACGTCTTCCCTAACCCTCTTTCCGAGAATCAGCTCTGCAGCCTTCCTGTCTCTGTCTTTCTTAATGAGGTTAATCTCCTCCTGCTTTTCCCTCTCAAGTTTTGCCTTCTCTTCGGCTTCAATGAGCTGAGTTCTCGGGTCTTTCTCCTCTCCCTTCCTTGAGAGGATTTTCACGTCAATAACGACACCCTCAACTCCGTGGGGAACCCTGAGGGAAGTATCCTTAACCCCTTTGGCCTTCTCGCCGAAGATTGCCTGAAGGAGCTTCTCCTCGGGGGTAAGAACCTGCTCTCCCTTTGGAGTAACCTTTCCGACTAAGATGTCTCCGGGCTTAACGTAGGTTCCGATTCTAACGATTCCAGATTCGTCAAGGTGCCTGAGGGCGGCTTCAGAGACGTTCGGAATGTCGCGGGTAATCTCCTCCTTACCCAGCTTCGTCTCTACCGCCTCGCACTCAAACTCCTGAATGTGAATTGAGGTGTAGACGTCGTCTTTCAGGAGCCTTTCGCTGACCAAAATAGCGTCCTCAAAGTTGTAGCCTCTCCAGGGCATAAAGGCAACTAAAACGTTCTTTCCGAGCGCCAACTCTCCGTTCTCCATTGAGGGACCGTCGGCGATAATCTGACCTCTCTTAACTCTTTGGCCTTTCTTAACTATCGGCCTCTGGTTGATGCAGGTCTTCTGGTTGGACTTCTGGAACTTCTTAAGGTTGTAAACGTCAAAGCCGGTATCAACTGAAAGTCCGCTCTCCTCAATCTCTTCAGGGTCAACCTTAATGATTATTTTGTCGGCGGTAACGCTCTCTACAACTCCCGAGCGCTTTGCAACTACGGCGCTGCGGCTGTAGAGGGCAACCTCCTTCTCCATTCCCGTTGCAATGAAGGGAGCCTCGGTCTTGATGAGGGGAACGGCCTGACGTTGCATGTTGGAGCCCATGAGGGCACGGTTTGCGTCGTCGTGCTCTAAGAAAGGAATAAGTGAGGCCGAAACCGAGAATACCTGCTTGGGAGAGACGTCCATAAATTGGACTTCTTCCCTCTTAACCAGCTTGAACTCGGCCTTGTGGCGGGCCATTACGGTGTCGGCCGTAATGTAGCCGTTCTCGTCAACGGGAGCGTTGGCCTGAGCTATTACGTAGTTCTCCTCTTCGTCGGCCGTCATGTAGACGATTTCGTCGGTAACTTTTCCGTTAACCACGCGCCTGTAAGGGGTTTCAAGGAAGCCGAGCCAGTTAATCCTTCCGTATGTGGTAAGTGAGTTAATCAGACCGATGTTCTGACCTTCAGGAGTTTCAATCGGGCAAATCCTTCCGTAGTGGGATGGGTGAACGTCCCTTACCTCAAAGCCGGCCCTTTCCCTCGTTAGTCCGCCGGGACCGAGGGCCGAGAGCCTCCTCTTGTGGGTTGTCTCTGCCAGCGGGTTGGTCTGGTCCATAAACTGGCAGAGGGAAGTTAGGGTAAAGAACTCTTTAAGGGGATTGAGGGCAGTCCTCGGGTTGATTAGGTCCTGAGGCATTACAGAATCTATGTCTGCAACTGCCAACTTTTCCTTAACGGCCTTTTCAAGCTTGAAGAGGCCGGACTTGAAGGCGATTTCTGCGAGCTCACCTACGCCCCTAACCCTCCTGTTTCCGAGGTGGTCAATGTCGTCGTAGGGGCGGATTTCGGCGTGGACTTCCATTAAGGCCTTAACCGCACCTACGATGTCGGCCTTGTGGAGAATCCTTCCTGCATCGTCGTAGTCGGGTTCTACCTTAAACTCCTCCTTCTTCTGGGCTGCCAGCTTGAGGGCGACTTCGGGGGTAATCAGGGTTCCCTTGGGAACTACGATGTCCCCTTCCTCGTTAACTATGTCCTCTGCAAGCCTTAAAGGAGGAAGCCACTCAATCTGCTTGAGATCCTCTTTTGTGAGCCTTTCAAGTTTCTCCTTGGGGTAGACCTTCTCGTTAATTTTGGCGCGGCCGACCCTTGAGAGGTCGTAGTTTTTGGTGCTGAAGAACATTGACTCAAAGAGCTTCCTTGCCCCTTCAACTGTTGCTGTGTCTCCCGGGCGAACTTTCCTGAAGATTTCAACGTAGGCGGCAATGAGGGGGTCTTCTATCTTCTCCCTTACTCTGTCCCTCTTTTCCTTCCTGAGGGTGTTGACGATTACCGCGCCGTAGGGGGTCTTCTTCTTGCTGATTGCCTTAAACTCTGCCCCTTCCGGGAGCTTCCTTGAGCTGGTGGAGAGCTCCTCGTAGGCCTCCTGAACAACCTCTCCTGTCTCGGGGTCAACTACGTCGGAGACAAGGTAGTAGTCAGCGAGCTCTTCGGGCTTCTTAACCTCTCCGGTTTGTGCGTCAACAATCTCGCCGTTTACCACTTTAAGGGTCTCAATTACGTCGCCGTAGAAGACGTTGAGGATTTCCTCGTCTGTTCTGAGGCCGAAGGCCCTTAAGAGGTAAGTTCCGATGAACCTTCTCTTCCTGTCAATTTTTGCGTAGAGGATGTCGTTGTAGGGGATTTCAAACTCAAGCCAGGAGCCCATTGCGGGGATTATGCTGGCTATGTCAATAATCCTTGCAACCTGAGTAGTTTTTGAGACCTCGTTCTTAAAGAAGAGCCCCGGTGAGCGGTGGAGCTGACTTACGACAACCTTCTCGGTTCCATTGATGATGAAGGTTGCCCTGTCGGTCATAAGGGGGATTTCCCCGAAGTACATCTTGTTCTCTTTAATAATCGGGGCAATCTTCTCCCCGGTCTTGGGGTCTTTCTGCCAGACGTGGAGTTCAAAGAGAACCCTTAATGGAGCGCTGTAGTCAATCCCCCTCTCCTTACACTCGTCGGGTGTGTACTTTGGCCTGAAGACAACTTCCATTCCGCACTTGGGGCAGACCACTCCTTTACCGCCGAGCCCCTGAAACTTTCCGCACTTACAGTACCAGTCGCCGATTTCGTAACCTTTGTAGTGGATTTCTACTCCGGTGGCCTCGTCAATAATCGGAAATGCTTGTCTGAAGGCAGACTCAAGGCCTACGTTCTCCCTCTCGTGTGGAGCCTTGTTTAGCTGGAGGAACCTCTCGTAGGACTCAAAGGGGAACTGAAGGAGGTCGGGAACCGGGTAGTTTTCCTCCCTTTTTGCGAAACTTTTCCTCGGAAGTGAGGTTATTCTTTCTTTTTGCGGCGTGGGGGTTGCTTTTTGGATTTTTCCCATAGTCTCCTCTTCCTGCGAGAGTTTTTGGGGTTAAATAGCAGAAGGGAGACTACCCCATAAGGCAGTCTCCCAGCTGGTAAATTATATTCCTACCTGAACAGAGTTTCAAGTGTTACTTGATCTCTACCTCGGCTCCGGCTTCCTCAAGCTTCTTCTTGATTTCCTCGGCCTCCTCCTTGGAAACTCCTTCCTTAACGGGGCTTGGAGCGTTGTCAACGAGAGCCTTAGCCTCTTTGAGTCCGAGTCCGGTAATCTCCCTTACTACTTTGATAACGTTAATCTTCTTGGCACCGGGGGACTTGAGGATAACGTCAAACTCGGTCTTCTCCTCTGCAGCTGCTCCGCCTGCAGCACCGGGAGCGGCAACTGCACCTGCAGCAACTACGGGCATGTCGGAAACGCCGAACTCTTCCTTGATAGCGTTGATGAGCTCAACGAGCTCAAGGACTGTCATGTTCTTGATAGCTTCAATGATTTGCTCTTTTGTGATTTCGGCCATCTTACTTCCTCCTTACCTTATGTTTAGTGGTTTATTGGGCAAAAGTTAGGCTGCTCCCTCTTTTTCGGCCTTAACGTTCTCAAGTACGGTAACGAGCTTCGTAAAGAGGTTCTCAAGGCTCCAGGCCATTGCGTTAACCGGGTACTTGAGGGTGAAGGCGAGCTGTCCGAGGAGCTCCTCTCTTGAGGGGAGCTCTGCAAGCTGCTTAATCATCTCGTAGTCGGCGACTTTGCCCTCAACTACCGCAGCCTTAAACTTGAGCTTCGGTTCCTCTTTGCCGTCTCCCTTCATAAACTCCTTGAGGGCTTTGGCGGCTGCGACGATGTCCTCAAAGGCAAAGACGATTCCAGTGGGTCCTACGAAGGCGTCCTTAATCTGCTCAACGGGAGTTCCCGGGTAGGCGTACCTCATGAGGGTGTTCTTAACTACCTTGTACTCGGCTCCTGCCTCCCTGAGCTTACGCCTGAGCTTGTTGGTTTCTGCAACGGTCATACCTTGGAAGTTTGTGAGGATAACGAGAGGAGCTTTCTCAAACTTTTCTTTCAGCTCCTTTGCTATCTGCTCTTTATGTTTTCTCGTTTTCAACGGACTCCCTCCTATGGGGGTTTGAGCGTGATTGAAGAGGGAGGGCACAGTTTGGCGGGAAAGAGTGGAAGGTAGTAAAGGACTCTCTCCCAGTCTCAGTAGGCCGCCCTTTAAGAGCGTTTAAGCCTGTGCACCTACCCTCTTCAACCGGCCAGTCAGCGCTGGCGGTAATTCTATGGAAAATTTGTCAGGTGTCAACCCTATTCGGCTTGTTGTGCGGCGTTGACGGCGTCAAAGATGTCAACCTTAACGCCCGGGTCCATCGTTGCAGCAACTGCAATGCTCTTAACGTACTGTCCCTTGGCTCCTGAAGGCTTTGCTGCCAGGATTGCCTTCATGAGGGCTACTGCGTTTTCGTAGAGCTTCTCGGCGTCAAAGGAGACCTTTCCGATTGGAGCGTGGACGATACCGGCTTTTTCAACCTTAAAGTCAACCTTACCGCTTTTTGCTTCCTTAATGGCCTTTGCTACGTCAAAAGTAACTGTTCCGGTTTTGGGGTTGGGCATTAATCCCCTCGGACCGAGAATCCTACCGAGCCTACCCACCTTACCCATCATGTCGGGAGTTGCAATGAGAACGTCAAAGTCAAGCCAACCCTGCTGAATCTTCTGGATGAGGTCGTCCCCTCCGACGTAGTCGGCTCCAGCTTCTTGGGCCTCCTTTAACTTCTCTCCCTGAGCAATTACCGCAACTACCCTCTCCTTACCGAGTCCGTGGGGCAGCACAACGCTTCCCCTTACCATCTGGTCCTGATATTTGGGGTCAACATTTAGCCTTACGGCCATTTCAACAGTTTGGTCAAAGTTCCTCTTTGTTACGTCGGCCATTTTCTTTACAAGCTCAATGGCCTCTTTGAGAGGGTAGAGCTTCTTCCTGTCAACGAGCGCCAAGGCGTTCATGTACTTCTTTCCGTGCTTTGGCATCTTCTACCTCCTGTCGGCTTTTTAGCCTTCCACCTTTACCGGTGGTAGGTTTTGGGGTTAGTCAACTACTTTTACTCCCATGTTCTCTGCAGTACCTTTGATGATTTTCATTGCGGTCTCAATGTCGTAGCAGTTGAGGTCGGGCATCTTGGTCTCTGCAATCTGGCGGAGCTGCTCCTTTGTAATCTGTCCTACCCACTCCCTTTTGGGCATGTGGGCTCCCTTCTCAATACCTGCGGCCTTCTTGATGAGAACTGAGGCCGGAGGAGTCTTGAGAACGAAGTCAAAGGAGCGGTCTGAGTAGATTGTGATGATTACGGGGATTACGAGTCCCTTCTTGTCTGCAGTGGCTGCGTTGAAGGCCTTTACAAACTCCATGATGTTAACGCCGTGCTGACCGAGTGCAGGTCCGACCGGCGGCGCTGGAGTGGCCTCTCCGGCAGGTAGCTGCAGCTTAACTTCAGCTACTACCTTCTTTGCCATGACTTCCTCCGATTAGCTTATTTTCTCTACCTGGTCAAACTCAAGCTCAACCGGTGTTTGTCTGTCAAAAATGTTCACCAAAACTATAAGCTTTCCGTGCTCGGGGTCAATCTCTGAAATCGTCCCTTCAAAGCTGATGAAGGGTCCTTCCTTGATTTTGACCTTGTCGCCGATTTCGTACTTGAGCTTCCTGACCCTCGGAACTCCTTTCTTTAACCTATCTTTAATTGCCTGAACTTCGCTCTCGGGAACTACTACCGGCCTTCCTCCGGCACTTACGAAGCCGAGGACTCTCGGGACTCTCCTTATTAAACCCTGAAGGTCTTCGTTGAGCTCGGCCTTTATGAAGATGTAGCCGGGGTAGAGGCGGTCGCGGAGCTCTATCTTTGCCTCAACTCTGTTTTCGGGACACTTAATCTTCTGGCCGATTTTCTCTATGGGTTTGTCGGGCTCACACTTCTTCTTCTCACACTGGCACTCCTCAACCCACACCTTGCCGTCTTCAATTCTGAAGACGACCTTTTTACCCTCTTCCCCCTCAACTTCAAAAGTTCGGGGTTCTTCGTTTCTTAGGGGGAGCTCCCCCTTTTCCTTCCCCTTAACTTTAAATACGACCTTCTCAACGGCCGGAATGAAAATCTCCTCTACCTTATCCTCAAGGCCTGCCTCTCTTAGAGCTTTAAGTATGTTGGCTTTAACCCTGTGCTCAAAGCCGGACTGGACGTGGAGGCTGTACCACCTTTTCTCTGCCATTGGTTTCTCCTTACTTTGCGATTATTAGCTCAAGTGCCTTTGAGAAGATTAGGTCAAGTGCCCAGAAGTAGACCGCTACGAAGGCGCAAAAGATAACTACCCCTATGGTTGCCTCTACAACCTCCTCTTTGCTCGGCCACGTGACCCTATCAAGCTCTTCCTTTACTTCCTTTAAAAATTTAACGGGAGACATGGTAAACCTCTTTAGCTCTTTTAGGGGTTTTTAAGGAATTGACAGGTGGATTTTAACAAATTTTTTTCTTCGTTAAATAAAAATAAATGGCAGGCCAGGAGGGACTCGAACCCCCAACCGCCGGATTTGGAGTCCGGAGCCCTACCAATTGGGCTACTGGCCTACCTGCAGAGAAAAATATATCCTACTTCACTTCTCTGTGCAAGGTGTGTTTGTTACACCAGGGACAGTACTTCCTGAGCTCAAGCCTGTCGGGAGTGTTCCTCTTGTTCTTTGTCGTAGAGTAGTTTCTCCTCTTACACTCTGTACAGGCAAGCTGTATAACCTCGCGTGGTCCCTTCTTCGCCATCTTTACGCTCCTACCTCTTTTATGGTGTTTTAATGGTAGGGAGGGAAACTCCCTCCCCGTTAATAGACTTACTTAGTTAGTCAAGAATTTCGGTAACAACGCCTGCACCGACAGTCCTACCACCCTCACGGATAGCAAACCTGAGTCCTTCCTCAATAGCTACAGGCTTTAAAAGCTCTACCTCAAAGGTAACGTTATCTCCG
>JAMOTD010000028.1 GCA_027068415.1 Desulfurobacteriaceae bacterium
TTTTTCCTAAAATTCCGCAAGTTAAAAAGGCAAGGAGGAGATTGTGGGAAAGAGAGTAGTTCTTGCCTACTCCGGCGGACTTGACACCTCCGTAATAGTAAGGTGGCTGGCAGACAGGGGTTTTGAGGTTATAACCTACACCGCCGACGTGGGTCAGGGGGAGGAGCTTGACGAAATCCCCGAAAAGGCCAAGGCTTCAGGTGCAGTTGAGGCAATAGTTGACGACATCAAGGAGGAGTTCGCAAGGGAGTACTGTATGCCCTTAATGAGGGCGGGAGCTCTCTACGAGGGCAAGTACCCCCTGATTTCAGCCCTCTCAAGGCCTCTAATAGCAAAAAAGCTGGTTGAGGTCGCCCACAGGGTCGGTGCAGACTTCGTAGCCCACGGCTCAACGGGTAAGGGGAACGACCAGGTAAGGTTTGAGGCCTCGGTCTGGGCCCTTGACCCAGACATTGAGGTTTTAGCCCCGGTAAGGGAGTGGGAGTTTAAGTCAAGGGAAGAGGAGATTGAGTACGCAAAGAAGCACGGAATTCCGGTAGTCGCCACAAAGGAAAAGCCCTACTCCTACGACAGGAACCTGTGGGGAGTTGCAATTGAGGCCGGTCCACTTGAGGACCCCTACACCGAGCCCCCCGAGGACGCCTTTGTGATAACCGTAAGTCCGGAGAGAGCTCCCGACGAGCCCGAGTACGTTGAAATAGAGTTTGAAAACGGAACTCCGGTAGCGATTAACGGCAAGAGGTACGGCGAGCTCTGGAAGTTAATCTGGGACTTAAACGAGATTGCCGGGAAACACGGCTACGGCCGGATTGACATGGTTGAGAACAGACTCGTAGGAATAAAGTCAAGGGAGGTTTACGAGGCTCCGGCGGCGCTCCTCTTAATAAGGGCCTACGACGAGCTTGAAAGCTTAGTCCTTGACAGGCTCACCTACCACTACAAGCAGAGCCACGTTAAACACCCTTACGCCGAGGTCGTTTACGAAGCCCTCTGGTTTACACCATTAAGGGAGGCCTTAGACGCCTTCAATGCTCAGATTGCACCGCTTGTCAGCGGAACTGTAAGGTTCAAGCTCTTTAAGGGAAGCGCTCAGGTGGTAGGAAGGAAGTCCCCCAACTCCCTCTACATTGAAGACCTTGCAACTTACAGCCCCAAAGATGCCTTTGACCATAAAGCAGGAGCCGCCTTTACAAAAGTGTGGAGCTTACCTCTGAAGGTTATGGGAAGAGTAAGAAAGGCTAAAGGAGGAGACAGATGAAATACGAGCTTGAGAAGAGAGGAGATGTAATCTACGGCCTCAAAATCGTTGCAGAGCCTGAGGAGCTCAAGAAGGAAGTTGACCTGATTGCAAGGGAAATCGGTAAAAACGCCAAGGTTCCGGGCTTCAGACCCGGCAAGGCACCTGCCCACATAATAAAGAAGTACTACCAGGAGGAAATCAGGGACGCTCTCTTAAGGACTTTCGTCCCCAGAAAGCTGGCCGAGGTTATTGAGAAAGAAGGACTGAAGCTCCTTACAGACCCGGCGGTTGAGGATATTAACCTTGACCTCAAGAATAACACCTTTGAAGTCTCACTCGTCCTTGAGGTTAAGCCTGAAGTAAACATTACAAAGGAAGACTACACCGGAATTAAGGTTAAGAAGACCACCAGAGAAATAGGCGACAAGGATGTTGAGAAGGTGGTTGAAGGCCTGAGAAACCAGCTTGCCCAGTGGAAGGAGGTTGACAGGGAAGCAAAAGAGGGCGACCTCGTTGAGATTGAGTACGAGACCCAAGTTGAGGGAGATGAAGGAGTTCACAGGGGCTCCGTTTCGGTAGTTTTAGGACAGAAACAGCTCTGGCCCGAAGTTGAGAAGGAGGTAATCGGGAAGAAGGCCGGAGAGGAAGGAGAGGTTGAGTTTACAGCCGGCGAGGATAAGGAGGTTTACGGAGAGGTAGCCGGCAAGAAGGTTAAGGTGAAGTTTAAGGTTAAGGCGGTTAAGGAGAGGGAGCTCCCCGAGGTAAACGACGAGTTTGCCAAGAAGCTCGGATTTGAAAGCGTAGAGGAGATGAAGAAGAAAATCAGGGAAGACCTTGAGGTTGCCGAGAAGACGAGGGAGCAGGAGGAGATTGAAGACCAGATTATTGAGGAGCTCCTTAAGAAAGTTGAGATTCCCGTTCCCCCCTCTCTCTTAGACCTTGAGGTGAGGGCACAGGCCGAAAACCAGCTTATGCGCCTTTCCCAGATGGGAGTAAACGTTCAGCAGCTCTCCCCTCAGGCGGTAATTGAGATGGTAAGGCCTACCGCCGAGAAGACAGTCAAAGTGAAGCTCCTCCTTGAGAAGGTGGCAGAGCTTGAGGGAATTGAGGTAAGCGACGAGGAACTTGAAGAGGAGATTCAAAAGCTTGCAGACAACCTCTTCGGAGGGGACTACGTCAAGGCAAGGCAGTCCTTAGAGGAGAGAGGGCTTCTGCCGATGATTAGGGAAGATATCAGAAGACAGAAGGCCCTTGATAGACTCATTGAGCTTGCAGAGATAGAGGAAGCTCAGGAAGAGGAGAAAAAAGAGTAATAGCTAACTTTCCGCCTCCCCCTTCTCGGGGAGGTGTTTACTCAACCTGTACCTGAACTCCCTTAAAGTTAAACCGAGGAGCTGGGCGGCCTTCGTCTTAACCCCGTCGGCCTTCTCAAGGGCGGCAAGGAGGTACTCCCTCTCAACCCGGTTTAAAATCTCCTTCAGGTTAACCCCCTCATCGGGAATTATAACCTCTTTTACGGGCAGTTTCCCCTTTCCGCTGTAGCCTGCACCCAAAACTCCGTCTTCAAGGAGGATTGCCTCCCTCTCAACTATGTTCCTCAGCTCCCTGACGTTCCCCTCAAGGGGGAGCTCCATCAGGTAGTTTATAAACCCCGAAGAAATCCTCTTAATCTCTTTACCGTACTTATTTGCAAACTCCCTGGCAAAGTACTCAACCAGAAGGGGTATATCCTCCCTCCTCTCCCTCAGGGGAGGAATCTCAATAACAATAGTTGCCAGCCTGTAGTAGAGGTCTTCCCTGAAGTTGCCCTTTTTAATCTCCTCCTTCAGGTTCTTATTTGTTGCAGCAATAACCCTTACGTCAACCTCCTTCTCGGCGGTTGAGCCAAGGGGAATAAAGCGCTTCGTCTCAAGAAACCTAAGGAGCTTTGCCTGAAGGGGAAGGGGCATGTCCCCGATTTCGTCTAAAAAGAGGGTTCCTCCGTCGGCCTTCTCAATCAAACCCTTCTTATCCGCAACCGCACCGGTAAAGGCCCCCTTCTTGTAGCCGAAGAGCTCGCTCTCAAGAAGCTCGGGCGGGAGGGCCGCACAGTTTATGGCAACGAAGGGCTTATTTTTCCTGCCACTGAGCTGGTGAATAGCCCTTGCAACAACTTCCTTACCCGTTCCGCTCTCCCCCAAAATCAGAACGTTGACATCGTAAGGAGCAACTTTCTTGATGTTCTCCTTTAATTTCTCAACGGCCTTACTCTTACCGATAAAGCCGGGAATCTCCTCCGACGAGTACCTCTTTTTCAGGGATATTTTGTCCGAGACGTTCCTAATCAAGAGCTTCAGGTCGTCTATATTGAAGGGCTTTTCAACGTAGTCATAAACTCCGAGCTCAAAGGCCTCCTTTACAGTCTCCGTTGAGGCGTAGGCGGTAATTATTATTACTTCGGTTTCGGGGCTCCTCCTCTTAATCTCCCTTACAAGCTCCATTCCGGAGCCGTCGGGAAGGCGAAGGTCAACGAGAGCAAGGTCAAACTCTTCCTCGTTTAAC
>JAMOTD010000029.1 GCA_027068415.1 Desulfurobacteriaceae bacterium
TCTTCAAACTTCCTTCCCTGACGAAGCTGGAGAGCGTTATCTACCACTCAATAACCGTCGGCTTTGTTTTTATAACCTTCTCAATGTTTGTAGGGGCCGTCTGGAGCGAGGAGCTCTTCGGGACTTACTGGAGCTGGCACCCCAAACAGGTTGCAACTCTGATTTCCTGGTTTACTTACGCTGGAATTATCCACCTTTACCTTTACGGCAACTGGAAAGGAAAAAGAATTTGTTATTTAAGCATTTTAGGTTTTTCTATAATATTGCTAAACTTTCTCGGGGTGAACCTCCTCTCAAAGAAGGACGTTCACTCATTTAAGGGGTAGTGATGGGAGAGCTAAAACTCTGCTGTCTGGGGCTCAGCCACAAGACGGCTCCGGTCTCGGTAAGGGAGAAGTTTGCCTTTAAAGGGGAAGAGCTTGAGAGGGCACTCTTAAAGCTCAACTCAATGGAGGGGGTTGACGAGTGTATGCTCCTCTCAACCTGCAACAGGGTTGAGGTTTACTTTACCACAAGGAGTTCCAACCCCTTTAAGGACCCCATCTCCTTCCTTCAGGAGTTTAAGGGAGCCACCTTAGACGAGATTAACTCCTTCTTCTACAGGAAGGTTGACAGGGACGCCGTTCGCCACGGCTTTTACGTGGCCTCAAGCCTTGACTCGCTGGTTGTGGGAGAGCCCCAGATAGTAGGACAGTTTAAAGATGCCTTCCAGACTGCCAAGGAGCTGGGAACGGTAGGGACGGTCCTGTGCCGCTTCTGTGAAACCGCCCTTAAAGTTTCAAAGAGGGTTAGGACTGAGACGGGAATCTCAAAGAATGCCGTTTCAATAAGTTTTGCTGCCGTTGAGCTTGCAAGGAAAATCTTCGGCGACCTGAGGGGAACGAAGGTAGCCATAATAGGCGCCGGAGAGATGGCCGAGCTTGCAGTAAAACACCTTATAACGAACGGCGCGAGCGAAGTTTTCGTAGTTAACAGAACCCTTGAAAGGGCACAGGCCCTTGCAGAGGAGTTCGGAGGAAAGCCCTTCCCGTTAACGGAGCTGGCAAATGTCTTAAGACTTGCCGATATAGTAATCAGCTCAACGGGAGCTCCCGGCTACGTCATAACTAAGGAGGTGGTAGAGCCCGCCGTTAACTCAAGGGGCGGAAAACCCCTATTCCTCATAGACATTGCCGTTCCGAGGGACATAGACCCCGAAGTTGACTCCCTTGACAGCGTTTACCTCTACGACATAGACGACCTTCAGCAGGTTGTAGAGGCCAACATAAGGGAGAGGTTAAGGGAGGCGGAAGTAGCCAAGGAGATAATAGAGGGGTACGTTGAGCGGTTCTTAAAGTGGCTCAGGGAGCTTGAGGTGGCTCCGTTAATTGCGGAGCTGAAGAAGAAGGCAGAGGAAATCAGGAAAGAGGTTCTTGAAAAGCGCCTTCCCAAGCTCGGCTTAACCCCCGAGCAGGAGGCCGAAGTTGACAACATCACCAGAATAATAATCAACAAGCTCCTCCACCAGCCGATTACAAGCGTCAAGAAGAAGGCGGTAGAGGAGGAGGGCAGAAGTCAGGTAGTTCAGATATTCAGGGAGATTTTCGGACTCGGAAAGGAGTAGAGGAATGAAGATAAGAATAGGAACGAGGAAGAGTAAGCTGGCCCTGTGGCAGTCTGAGTGGGTAAAGGCCCAGATAGAGAGGAAGTTCCCCGAGGTTGAGGTTGAGCTTGTAAAGATAACCACCAAGGGAGACAAGATTTTAGACGTTCCCTTGGCGAAAATCGGGGATAAGGGCCTCTTTACGAAGGAGATTGAAGAGGCAATGCTCAGGGGTGAGGTTGACATAGCCGTCCACAGCCTTAAGGACGTTCCCAGTAAGCTCCCCGAGGGGCTGAAGCTCATAGCCTTCTCGGATAGGGAAGACCCCAGAGACGCCTTCCTCTCAAACGGCAGGTACACCCTTGAGACCCTTCCCGAAGGGGCGGTTGTAGGAACCAGCTCCTTGAGGAGAAAGGCCCAGCTGAGGATTTTGAGGCCCGACCTTCAGATTAAAGACTTGAGGGGAAACGTTGACACCAGAATCAGGAAGTTAAAGGAGGGGCAGTATGACGCAATAATCCTTGCCGCTGCCGGAGTTAAGAGGCTCGGCTGGGAGGAGGAGATAGACGAAATCCTCTCGCCCGATAGGTTCATTCCGTCGGTCTCTCAGGGTATTCTCGGGATTGAGGGAAGAGAGGGAGACGAGGAGATTGAGAGAATAGTGAGGGAGGCAGTAAACTCCTACGAGAGCGAAGTGGCGGCCACCTTAGAGAGGGCTTTTCTGAGAACCCTTGAGGGGGGCTGTCAGGTTCCTATGGGCTGCTATGCGGTTGTGAGCGAGGAGAGGGTTCACGTAAGGGCCTTTATCTCCGACCTCAACGGAAGGTTCTTCCACAGGGAGGAGGGGGTCTTCAGGTTTAAGGACTTAAATGACGCCGAGAAAATCGGAATCTCCGTGGCCGAGAGGCTCTTAAGTGCGGGGG
>JAMOTD010000030.1 GCA_027068415.1 Desulfurobacteriaceae bacterium
CTCCCCTCCACTTTT
The DNA here is from genome assembly GCA_027068415.1 of Desulfurobacteriaceae bacterium. Lineage (GTDB taxonomy): Bacteria > Aquificota > Aquificia > Desulfurobacteriales > Desulfurobacteriaceae > Thermovibrio. The sequence continues at coordinate 16 of JAMOTD010000030.1, forward strand.
AAGCTCTCGTGAACTTCAGAGCCCACCCACCTGCACTTAACTCTCCTTGCCAACCTTAACTGCCAGTCGGGGTACCAGGCGTGGCGAATCCACCTTCCCAAGTAGTTTGTAATCCTGTTAAGGTAGTAGCCGTCAAAACGGGGGCTCTTAAGCTCGGCCTCAATTGAGCGGGCAAGCTCTGGGGTCAAAACCTCATCATCGTCAAGGAAGAGAACCCACTCTTTAGTGGTAAGGGAGATGAGGTGGTTCTTCTGGTTAACGAAGTTATCAAACTCCCTCCTGTAAACCTTTACTCCGTAAGAGTTTAAAATTTCAAGAGTTTTATCCTTTGAGCCAGAATCAAGTGCTACGATTTCGTCGGCAATATCCTTGACGCTCTCCAGAACCTCTTTTAGCCTCTTTTCAGAGTTATAGGTTAAGAGGGCGACAGAAAGGCTCACAGGCTCTTCTCCCTTTTAAGCTTTCCGTAGAGTTTATAAAGGGGAGTAGAAAAGGTTATGACCCTCCCCAGTACAGTCCAGAGCTCCCTTCCCAGCGGAACCCGCGGAAGCTCAAAGGGGTCGAAGGAGTCGGAGATAACGCCCCTTTTTGTAGTAAAAACAAAACGGTAAAGCCGCGAGGCAACTCTTTTGGAAGTTTCCGAGTAGTGTCCGAAGGGCCACGAGAAAGTTTCAGGTTTAACGCCCAGGTTTTTCTCTATCAGCCTGTTAGAGGTTTGGAGCTCCTCCTCTATCCTCCTTTCGGCCTCCTCCCTCTCCTCAAATCTGCCCTTACCGACCCTCTCAACCTCTCCCCTTAAAGCCTCTTTCCAGCCCTTTTTTTTGGGGAAACTCCTGCACAGCCGGCAGAGCTCTTGAGAGGGTATGAAGGCCCTACCGTAAAGGGAGCTCTTACACTTAAAACGGGGCTTACCGATAAAGAGCTCCGGGGTCGGGAAGAGGTAATCCCGATGGAAGTTCTCTCCGTCGTAGAAGTCAAGAATTTCGGAGGAGACGGGGAGTTTCCCGTGATTTAAACCGTGGGCTCCGAAAGTAAAAACGTCGGACATCCTGCGGAGCTCCTCCCAGCTCAGGAACTCCCTCTTATTACCCTCCAAAAAGAACCTTCGGTGGCACTCCTCCATTGAGGAGGGGTTAAGGAGCTCCGAGCGGCTAACCTTTCCCTCCCAGTAGTCAAAGAGGTTCGGCCTGACATCCTCCTCTTGCCTTATTCTTCCGGAGGTTATGAAGAGGTGGGCTTTTAGGCCCCTTTTCTTCAAGAGGGGGTAGGCGTAAACCCAGTTATCTGCATAGCCGTCGTCAAAGGTAATGGCGGCCAGCCGCTTTCCGGAGGGAGGAGAGGAGAGGAGCTCCTCAAGGGGAACAACCTTAAAGCGGGAGGAGATAAGAGTCAAAGCCCTCTCAAAATCCTTAAGGGAGAGGTCGTCAACTCCTTTCTTCGGGTAAACCCTGTGCAGAAAAAAGACAACCCTTTCCAAGCCCAGCCCCTAAAAGTATAATTGGCCTCATGAGACTGATAGTTCCATCACCTGCCAAAGTTAATTTATCACTCTGGGTAAAGGGAAAAAGACCCGACGGCTACCACGAGCTTATTACGGTAATGCACACAATCAACCTGTGCGACACCCTCTTTTTCCTCCCCTCAGACCGCTTTGAGCTGACGATTGAGGGCTCGGAGAGCTTGCCCCTCAACAAGAGCAACCTGATAGTCAAGGCCGCCCAAGTATTTAAAGAGGCAACGGGGATAAAGCCTCAGGTAAAGGTCAAGCTTGAAAAAGTAATCCCCGTAGGGGCGGGGCTCGGAGGAGGCTCCTCAAACGCCGCAGCAACTTTAAAAGGACTCAACTCAATCTACGGCAACCCACTAAGCCAAGAGGAGCTCACCCAACTTGCCGCACAGCTCGGAAGCGACGTTCCCTTTTTTATAAAGGGAGGTCTTGCAATAGCCTACGGCAGGGGAGAGAAGTTAAAACACTACCCTCCGGCCTCCTTTAAACTCTTGCTCGTTTACCCCGGCTTTCCCTGTTCAACTAAAGAGGTTTACGAGAAGATGCCCCCATTAAAGAGGGAAATAACCGTAGACGAGGCCGAAAAGAGGATAATCTCCCCCCTCATAACGGGGAAACTGAAGGAACTTGAAGAGGCAATGGAGAACGACCTTGAAAGGAGCCGGGCAGAGTGCGTTGAGAGAGTAAAAGAGGTGAAAGAGGTCTTGAAGAGCTGCGGTTTAAAGCCCCTAATGAGCGGAAGCGGTTCCTCGGTATTTGCCCTCATAACTGACGAAAATTGTGACCTGACCCCCTTGAAAATTCGCCGGTGGTGGTATAAATTACTCAACGCCATATAGCTGGGGCGTAGCCAAGCGGTAAGGCAGCGGACTTTGGATCCGCCATTCGCAGGTTCGAATCCTGCCGCCCCAGCCATTTTTCTATTTATGGTGGGAGTAGCTCAGTTGGTGGAGCGCCGGGTTGTGGCCCCGGCGGTCGCGGGTTCAAGTCCCGTCTCCCACCCCACTTAAACCGCCGCGGGAGTGGCGGAACTGGCAGACGCGCTGGACTTAGGATCCAGTGCCCTCGTGGCGTGCGGGTTCGACTCCCGCCTCCCGCACCAAAAGAGGGCGGGCGTAGCTCAGTTGGTAGAGCACAACCTTGCCAAGGTTGGGGTCGCGGGTTCAAGTCCCGTCGCCCGCTCCACTAAGGCGGCGTAGCCAAGTGGTAAGGCAGGGGACTGCAAATCCCTTATTCGGCGGTTCGATTCCGCCCGCCGCCTCCACTTAAACTTTCCCTCCCAAAGGTTTTCAAAAATCAAGCAAACTTCAACCCCCCTAAAATTTCCTTTTTCTGCACCCAAAATGCACCCTTTTTCTCTCGGGGGAAATAAAAGGAAGTTTTTTGTCCCTTTTCCGGCCGAGATTAAACTCAGAGCTCTTTGAAAGGTGAATAGGGAGCTCCCTCAAAAACCTTATTTCGGAGGTTTTAATGGCCGGAAAGGGTCGTAGTGTATCCAAAGTATTTAAAAGGAAGTTCATCAATGCAGTAAGGGAGGGAAATTTTGAAGAGTTTTCATCCCTGTGTAAGGAGAATAAAAATGTCTTAAGGTCTTTGGTAAACGGTTTTCCGATGTGGTTGTTTGTTCTGTCAAAGGGAAGTAGAGAGATGGTCAGGTTAACCGTAAAAGAAATTCTCTCAGAGTTTTCTCCTTTCAAGTTCAGGGGTAGGTGGGTTGAAGTAGTTATGGCCGTAAAGAGTAAAGAGGCTTTAAGAGTTATGTGTAAAGAGTTCGGGGAACTCCTGCTTAAAGAGAGGGAGTTTTTCGGCAGGAAAAGTGAAAAGCTGATAAATCAAATCCTTATTGAGCTTGCGAAGGAAGGAAGAAGGGAAGAGGTTGAAATCCTCCTTAAGGAATTTCCCGGGGAAATCAATGTGAACGCTCAGGATGAGGCCGGAAACACTCCCCTCCACTACGGAGCTTACAAAGGAGACAGAAAACTGGTGGAAGCCCTAATTAAAGCAGGAGGAAGAGTTGACATTCCAAATTCAGTAGGTCTGACTCCGGAGGGGATTCTCAGGTTTAAGGAAATAGAGGTAGGGGCTTAGCCCCCTACCCTTTCCTGTCGTCGTACTCAATCTTCACGTCGGGCTCGGGGGCGGGGAGGGTTTCTGCAGGTTTGCTGATTTCAAACTTTCCGCTCTTTATCCACTCCTTTAAGATGTTGGCAATTTCCCTGGCCTTGTAATAGGATGAGACGGGGGAAGTAGGGACTTTCCTGCCGTTTAACTCTATGTAGCCCCGGCGGAGCTCTGCGTAGCTAACGTACTTTAGGGGTTTGGCATTCCCGGAGGGGTAGTCAACCGAATAGTCTATTACGGGGGCAAAGATTTCATCGTCCCTAACAGAGGTATAGTAGGCAATCCTCTCGTTTAAAATCGGAATCGGAATTCCTATCCCGACGAACATTGAAACGCCGTAGCCGAGAATTGAGGCGGCCTTTATAAAGTCGGTGCTCATCTGCTTCATGTCGCCGACCACCATCAAAGTACCTGAGCCCTCCATAGGCTGCCCCTTTTTGCTCCTCTTAACGCCGAAGGGAGCATGCTGGGTTCCGTGGAAGGCTACGTACCCTACTCCTCCTCCGAGGAATATCCTCGTCCCGACTCCGATAGTCTCAAAGAAGGGGTCGTTCATCAGGGGAGAGAGCTGGCCGGCGCCGGAGTAGGTGGCGTTTCCGAAGTTGGGCTTGAGGGTTCCCATGTAGGTGTAAATGGTTCTTGAGGATTTATTTACGGCAACGTTGTAGTTCTGGTAGGCGTTCCTCGGGCTGCAGAGTATCGCGTCGTTTATCGTCTTTATGTTTATCAGCTTCTTTATCTCGCGCCGTGGGTAGCAGTCGGTTCCGTAGCCGTAGGCCTCAAGTTCAATGTCTTCTCCTGCAATGAGCTCCTCTATAACGTGAGCCCCTCCGTACTCAAACTTCCCGGGGTAAACTTCGTTCCTCGGGTCGTTTTCGGGCAGTGCAGTAGCGCCTATGTAGAGGTCAACCGCGGCAATCCCTCCGTAGGCGGGGACGCCGTTAAGGTAAATCTCCTCCATCTTCATTCTGGGCTTTGTGTGGCCTACGTTGAGGAAGGCACCGGAGGAGCACATCGCCCCGAAGGTTCCGGTTGTAACTACGTCAACCTCTTGAGCGGCCTTTACTACGCCAAGCTCCTCAACTATCTCTATCATCTCTTCGGCGGTTACTACTACCGCCTCTCCCTTCCTGATCTTCTCGTTTATCTCCTCGTACGTTTTGACTACTTTAAACTGCTCTGCCATTAACCTCTCTCTCCGGCTAAGTTTTGGAGCTCCCTTTTAAGTGAAAGTATAAGTTTTTCAAAACAGGT
>JAMOTD010000031.1 GCA_027068415.1 Desulfurobacteriaceae bacterium
TTCCTGATCTTCTCGTTTATCTCCTCGTACGTTTTGACTACTTTAAACTGCTCTGCCATTAACCTCTCTCTCCGGCTAAGTTTTGGAGCTCCCTTTTAAGTGAAAGTATAAGTTTTTCAAAACAGGTGTGGGCCTCTTTTAGGGTTTCGTAAACGTAAAGGGCTATTTCAAGAGAGTAAGTATGAGAGGTTAAATTCCTGGCCTGTAAAAGGGAAAGCCACTTCCCCTCCTCATTTATCCAGCCGAGCTTATAGGCAAGTTTTATACAGCTCCTTGCAGAATTGCACTCTCCTGCACCGAGAATTTCGGCAAACCGCTTTGCAGTCTTCCACGAGAGCTCAAAAGTAAACTCAAACCTCTGTATTACCGCATCAAGGACTATTGAGTCTTCACTCAGCGGTAGTTCAAGGGCCTCTTTAAGCCGGGCGTAAGCCCTCTCAAGGCTGTTTAACTTCTCTCTTAGAGAGTCCGTCATGTAGGAGAATTCCCTCCTTCTTAACATTTCGGGCAAAATCGGGAGAGGTGATTTTAAGGTCTACGAAGTCAAAGCTCTTTAGGGTGGGGAGCTCCTCAACTTCTTCGGTAATTTTAAACATCGTTGAGAAGGGTATTTTACCCTCACACTCAAGTGCAAAGTCGGAGCGCTCTTTGGCCTTGCCCCGCGCCCTTGAGCCGAAGAGGTAGAGCCCGCAGCGGGGAAGGTGCTTTTTTACTATTTCAACCACCCTTTCAACTACTTCCTGCTCGGTCAGAGGCCTTACCATCACTCAACCGGCTCTGCGATAAGGTCAACGTTGCTTGCAAGCCCGGTGATTTTTGCCCTAACAATTCGGCCGGGCTCAAAACTCCCTTTCAGGTAGACTATTCCGTCTATCTCGTAGGCGTTCCGGTAGCTCCGGGCCTCGCTGTAGCCGGCCATCTCTGAGCTTGAAGAGTCAACTATAAGGGGGAGCTCCTTTCCCACAAACTCCCTGTTCCTCTTCTCGTAAATCCAGAACTGGGTCTCCTCAAGGAGCTCCAGCCTTGATTTCTTAACATCCTCGGGCAAATCCCCCAACTTATAGGCGACAGTCCCATCCTCCCTTGAGTACTTGAAAAAGCCGGCCCAGTCAAACTCGGCCTCCTTTATGAAGGAGTGGAGCTCCTCAAACTCCCTCTCCTCTTCAGTCGGGAAGCCCACTATGAAGGTAGTCCTGATTGCTATTCCGGGAATTCTCTTTCTCAACTTCTCTATGAGCTCCTCGGCCTGTTTTCTCGTGTACTTCCTTCCCATAGAAGCAAGGACTTTATCGTTTATGTGCTGCAGGGGAACGTCTACGTACTTAACCAGCTTCTCGGAAGAGGCAAAAAAGTCTATGAGCTCGTCGGTTATGTGGGATGGGTAGGTGTACATAAGCCTTATCCACTCAATCCCTTCAACCTTCTCAAGCTCTTTTAAGAGTTTAACGAGACCGTTCTTTTCTCCCCTGTCGTAGAGGTAGGCGGTCGTATCCTGAGCTATGACGTAGAGCTCCTTAACGCCCAAATCGGCAAGCCTCCTGGCCTCGTCTAAAACTTCCTCAATCGGTCTACTCCTCAAGGGCCCCCTTATGAGGGGAATGGCACAGTAGGTACAGGCGTTTGAGCATCCTTCGGAGATTTTCAGGTAGGCAAGGTGGCGGGGGGTCAGAATCTCCCTTAAAAGGTAGGGTTTGGTGAAGGCCACCTTCCTGTTGAGTATCCTCTCAACGCTCTTTAAAAGCTCGTTTACGCCGATGAAGGCGTCAACTTCGGGGAGCTCCTTTCGGAGCTCCTCCTTGTACCTCTGGTAGAGACAGCCGGCAACAACGACCTTCTTCTCAGGGCTGGCCTTCTTCTCCTCTATGGCGTTCAGTATCTCGTCTATTGACTCCTCTTTGGCAGGCTCAATAAAGCCGCAGGTGTTAACGAGGATAACGTCGGCCTCCTTAAGGTTATCAACGAAAACCACCTCACCGGTAGCCTTCAAAAGGCCGACCATAGTTTCAGTATCAACGAGGTTCTTAGGACAGCCCAAGCTGATAACCGCCACCTTCTTCTTGGACAACTCTCTCTCCTAAACCACTTTAATTCCTTCTCCTTCCTCTATCTTACCAACTTCGGTAGCCCACTCAACGCCCTTCTCTTTAAGGAGGGTTAGGAGCTCCTCCTTCTTCTCCTCCGGAACGGCGATGAGAAGGCCTCCGGAAGTTTGAGGGTCAAAGAGAAGGAGCTTTAAGTCTTCGTCAAAGTTTTCGGGGAAGAAGACGGCAGAGCCCACGTACTCAACGTTCTCGTATGTAGCAGCCGGAAGGAGACCCATTGAGGCGTACTCTTTGGCGCTTTTAAGGAGCGGAATTTTTTCCGCATAAACGGTGGCAGAAACGCCGCTGAACCTGACCATCTCGTAAAGGTGCCCGAGGAAGCCGAAGCCCGTAATATCGGTGCAGGCGCTTACCCCCACCTCAACCATAACCTCACTTGCAGCCCTGTTGAGGGCGGCCATTACCCTTGAAGCCTCCTCAACCTCTTCGGGGGTAGCCACATCGGCCTTTATTGCGGTAGTCAAAACCCCTATTCCTAAAGGCTTCGTATAGATAAGGGCGTCTCCCGGCCTTGCCGTTGAGTTTCTCACAATTTTCTCGGGGTGAACTACGCCGGTAACGGCAAGGCCGTACTTGGTCTCAAGGTCTTCTACCGTATGGCCGCCGACGAGGTTAACCTCGGCCTCCCTCAGCTTCTCCGCTCCCCCCTCTATAATCCGGCGAAGGTAGTCAAAGGGAACCTTACAGGTATCAAACATTACAAGGTTTATTGCCGTTATGGGCCTGCCTCCCATTGCGTAAACGTCAGAAAGGGCGTTTGCAACGGCTATCTGGCCGTAAACGAAGGGGTCGTCAACAACGGGAGTTATGAAGTCTGCCGTCTGAACGAGGGCCAGCTCCTCAGAGAGCCTGTAAACGCCGGCATCCTCGTTCGTCTCAATCCCGACAATCAGGTTTTCGTCCCTGAAGAATTCAATCCCTTCAAGGGCTTTTGAGAGCCCGACCGGGCTCAGCTTCGCCCCTCAGCCGGAAGCCCTGACTGTCTGAGTCAGCTTAAACTTAAACTTCTTGCTACTCAACTATCTTTCCCTCCTCTTTCAGCCTCTTTATGAGGTGGTCCTCCTCTCCTACCTCAGCCCAGCCTTTGGCCCTCAAGAGGCAACTATCACACCTTCCGCAGGGGACTTCACCGCCCCTATAGCAGGAGATTGAGTAGGAGTAGTCGGCTCCCAGCTCAAGCCCCAGCTTTATTATTTCTCCCTTAGTAAGGTTTATAAGGGGGGCGTGAATGTGCCACTTATTCCCCTCTGCACCGAGCTTCGTCCCAAGGTCAAGGGCCCTCTCCATGGCCTTTAAGAACTCGGGACGGCAGTCGGGGTAGCCCGAGTAGTCAACTACGTTCCAGCCCCCTACCAGGTGGGCAGTACCCCTGCTCTCGGCGTAGGCGGCGGCAATTGAGATAAAGATTCCGTTTCTAAAGGGGACGTAGGTTATCGGAATTCCCCTCTCTTTAATCTCCTCTACGCTCTCGGGCTCGGGAACCTCAAGGGAGAGGTCGGTCAAAGCCGAAGCTCCTATTTTGGAGAGGTCAATCTCGTAGATAAGGTGCTCCTTTACCCCGGCCTTTTCGGCAGTTATCTTTGCCATTTCAACCTCTATACTGTGGCGCTGGCCGTAGGAAAAGGTAATCGCAAAAATCTCCTTAAAGTTCCTCTTAGCCCAGTACAGGGCGGTGGTTGAGTCAAGACCTCCCGAGAAAATTACGACAGCCTTTTCCACGCTCTCCTCCGGATTTTGTCCAGACTAAATAATAACCTTTCTCAAGTTGTCAAATTCAATTAAAATTACGGCGAACAAAACAGCCTTGGCGGGAGAGTTAAGTTGACCTTTCAGGAGATAATCTTCACCCTCCAGAAGTACTGGGCTTCAAAGGGTTGCGTAATTGCCTCCCCTTACGACGTTGAGCAGGGCGCCGGAACTATGCACCCCTTTACCTTTTTAAAGGTACTGGGGAAGGAGCCCTGGAGAGTTGCCTACCTCCAGCCCTGCCGCCGTCCGGCCGACGGCCGCTACGGAGAGAACCCCAACAGGCTCCAGCACTACTTCCAGTTTCAGGTGATTTTAAAGCCCTCCCCGGAAAACTCTCAGGAGCTCTACTTAGGGAGCCTGCAGGCCCTGGGAATTGACCTTAAAGAGCACGACGTTAGGTTCGTTGAGGACGACTGGGAATCCCCGACTCTCGGAGCGTGGGGACTGGGCTGGGAAGTCTGGCTTGACGGAATGGAGATTACCCAGTTTACCTACTTCCAGCAGGCCGGAGGAATAACCTTAGAGCCGGTCTCAGTTGAGATTACTTACGGCTTAGAGCGTATTGCAATGTTCATTCAGAACGTTGACAGCGTTTACGAGATAGAGTGGACAGAAGGGGTTAAGTACGGCGACCTCTACAGGGAAAACGAGCGCCAGTGGTCAATCTACAACTTTGAAGAGGCCGATACCGAGATGCTCTTTAACCTCTTTAAGATGTTTGAGGCCGAGAGCTCCCGCCTCGTTGAAAAGGGGCTCGTTCTACCGGCCTACGACTACTGCCTCAAGTGCTCCCACGTTTTTAACCTCCTTGACGCAAGGGGAGCAATCTCGGTGGCCGAGAGGCAGGCCTTCATCGCAAGGGTAAGGAGGCTTGCGGGAAAGTGTGCAAAAAAGTACTTGGAAATGAAAGAGGGTAAAGGTGAAGGCGAAAGGGTTAGTTCTTGAGATAGGGACTGAGGAGCTCCCGGCATCGTTCATAGAGCCGGCGCTTAAATTCCTCAAGGAGAGCTTTACAGAAAAGCTGAGGGAGAGCTTCCTTACTCCCTCCTCCGTTGAGGTATTCGGAACTCCCAGAAGGCTGATTCTCCTTGCAGACGGAGTTCCCGAAAAACAGCCCGACAGGGAGGAGCTCTTCATCGGCCCTTCGTACAGGGCAGCCTTTAAAGACGGCAAGCCGACAAAAGCCGCAGAGGGGTTTGCCCGCTCCAAAGGGGTAAGCGTAGAGGAGCTCATAGTAGTTGAAAACCCCAAGGGAAGAAAGGGCCAGTACGTTGCCGTTAAAAAGCTGATAAAGGGCAGGCCTGCAACGGAAGTCCTAAAAGAAATCCTTCCCCGGCTGATTACCTCAATTCCCTTTAAAAAGAGTATGCGCTGGGGAAACAAAAAAATCAGGTTTGCAAGGCCGATAAGGTGGATTTTGGCCCTCTACGGAAACGAGACGATAGAGTTTGAGATAGACGGGATAAGGAGTTCCGACACCTCTTTCGGCCACAGGTTCCTCTCCCCCGAGCCCTTCACTGTAGAGAACCCCTTTGACTTTATCATTGCCCTTGAGGAGAGGTTTGTAGTTGCGGACATTGAGAAGAGAAAGGCGATAATCCTTGACAGGGCAAAAGACCTCGCCGGGACGGTAGGGGGAAGGCTCCTTGAAGACGAGGAGCTCCTTAACGAGACCGCCAACCTTACAGAGTTCCCCTACCCGATTTTGGGCTCCTTTGAAGAGGAGTTCCTCTCCCTTCCCAAGGAAGTTCCCATTACCGTAATGAAGGAGCACCAGAAGTTCTTCTCGGTGGTTGACGAAGAGGGAAACCTCAAAAACTACTTCATCGGAGTCTCAAACATAAAGCCGCCGGACGAAACGGTAGTCAGGCTGGGCTACGAGAAGGTTTTGAGGGCGAGGCTAAAAGATGCCCTCTTCTTCTTTAACGAGGACAGGAAAAAGAGGCTTGAGGAGAGAGTTCCCCAGCTTGAGGGGATAGTATTCCACGAAAAACTGGGGAACATGCTCCAGAAGACCGTAAGGCTTGAAAGCCTTGCTCCTTTCATTTGCGAAAAACTCGGATTTAATAAAAAAGAGGAGAGCACGAGGGCTGCCTACCTGTGTAAGGCAGACCTCCTAACCGAAATGGTCAACGAGTTCCCCGAGCTCCAGGGAATAATGGGTAAGTACTACGCCCTCCTTGACGGGGAGAAGGAAGAGGTAGCCCTCGCAATAGAGGAGCACTACCTTCCCCGCTTCTCGGGAGACAGGGTTGCCCAAACTCAGACGGGAATTGCCCTCTCGGTTGCAGAGAAGGTTGATAACCTGACAGGCTTCATAGGTGCCGACCTTAAACCCACCGGCTCGGCAGACCCCTTCGCCCTGAGGAGAAACGCCCTCGGCCTCATTCAGACCCTCATAGAGAACCGGCTCTTCCTGGGGCTTACCGAGGCTATAGAGAGGGCGAGGGAGCTCTACCAGGAGCAGGAAGTAGAGCTCAGCCCCGAAACGGTTGCCGAGACCGTCTCCTTCATAAAAGAGAGGTTAAAGGGAGTTTTGAGAGAAAAGGGCTTTAAGGCCGATACGGTTGAGGCAGTCCTGTCGGTAGTTGACGACCCCTACGACGGGCTACTCAGGGCAGAGGCGGTTGAGGAGCTCAGGGTCAACCCCGAGTTTGAGGAAGTCCTAATTACGATGAGGCGGGTCGTCAACATAATTCCCGAGGGCTTCAAGGTCAAACCCTTCACGCCCGAAGGGGAGTACGAAGAGAGACTTTTGGAGGAATTCAACCGGCTAAAAGAGGAGATTTCGGGTAAAATTTCCCAAAAAGACTACAAGGGGGCTCTAATCCTGATTAAGGAGCTGAAACCTGCGGTAGATGCCTTCTTTGACAACGTCATGGTAATGGACAAGGACGAAGAGGTCAGAAGCAGAAGGCTCAGCCTTCTTAAAACCATAGCAGACGAGCTAAACAAACTCCTTGACTTCTCAAAACTCGTTTTTTAAAGGGGGCGCGGCTATGCCTAAGAAGATGGTCTACTACTTCGGCGGCGGAAAGGCCGAAGGAAGTGCCGACATGAAACTTCTCCTCGGGGGCAAGGGAGCAAACCTTGCCGAAATGACAAACCTCGGTCTCCCGGTTCCACCCGGAATAACGATAACAACGGAAGTCTGCAAAGAGTACTTTGAGCTGGGTCAGAAGTTCCCCGAGGGCATGTGGGAGCAGGTTCTTGAGGGAATGGCAAAGATTGAGAAGGAGATGGGCAAGAAGTTCGGCGACAGGAAGAATCCGCTTTTAGTTGCCGTTCGCTCGGGAGCTCCCGTCTCAATGCCCGGAATGATGGACACAATCCTCAACCTCGGGCTCAACGACGAAACCGTAAAGGGGCTTGCAGAGAGCACGGGAAACGAAAGGTTCGCCTGGGACTCCTACCGCCGCTTCATTCAGATGTTCGGAAACGTCGTAATGGGAATTCCCCACGAGAAGTTTGAAAAGATTTTAGAAAAGAAAAAGGAAGAGGTAGGGGCAAAGGAGGACGTTGACCTTACGGCAGAAGACCTCAAAGACATCGTAAGGCAGTACAAAGAGCTGGTTAAAAAGGAAACAGGAAAGGAGTTCCCCCAAGATCCCTACGAGCAGCTCAAAATGGCAATCAAGGCCGTCTTTGACTCCTGGAACAACCCAAGGGCAATAAAGTACAGGGAAATCAACAAAATCCCCGAAGACTACGGAACTGCAGTAAACATAGTCGCAATGGTCTTCGGAAACATGGGAGACACCTCCGGAACGGGAGTAGCCTTCACAAGGAACCCCTCAACCGGAGAGAACGTCTTCTACGGCGAGTACCTCAAAAACGCTCAGGGTGAGGACGTAGTTGCCGGAATCAGAACTCCCCAACCCCTAACAAAAGCTCAGAAGACAAGCCCCGAGCAGGTTGCCCTTGAAGAGGAGTTCCCCGAGGTCTACCAGCAACTCCTTAAGGTAAGGGACATCTTAGAGAAGCACTACAGGGACATGCAGGACATTGAGTTCACAATAGAGAACGGCCGCCTCTGGATGCTCCAGACCAGAACCGGTAAGAGGACTGCAAAGGCGGCAGTAAAGATTGCCGTTGACATGGTAAAAGAGGGACTGATTACGAAAGAGGAAGCTCTCCTAAGGATTGACCCCTCACTAATCAACCAGCTCCTCCACCCGATGCTTGACGAAGAGGAGAGGAAGAAGGCGATTGCCGAGGGTAGGTTAATAGCCAAAGGTCTCCCAGCAGCTCCCGGAGCAGTAAGCGGTAAGGTCGTCTTCAACGCCGATGAGGCCGTTGAGATGGCCGAGAAGGGAGAGAAGGTAATCTTAGTTCGCCACGAGACCTCTCCTGAGGACATTCACGGAATGCACGCCGCCGAGGGAATTTTAACTGCAAGGGGAGGAATGACCTCCCACGCGGCGGTTGTTGCAAGGGGAATGGGTAAGACCTGCATCGTCGGAGCCGAGGCAATCTACGTTGATTACGAGAAAGAGGAGTTCAGGGTAGGAGACGTAGTAGTTAAGAAGGGAGAAGTCATAACCCTCAACGGAACCACAGGAGAAGTCTTCCACGGGGAGCTTAAGACAATCCCCGCCCAGATTTCCGGCGAGTTTGAAGAGCTGATGAGCTGGGCCGACGAAATCAGAGACCTCAAGGTAAGGGTTAACGCCGACACTCCCGAGGACGCAAAGCAGGGAAGGGATTTCGGCGCAGAAGGTATAGGCCTCTGCAGAACCGAGCACATGTTCTTTAAGGAAGAGAGAATCCCCGTAGTTAGGGAGATGATACTTGCAAAGACCGACGAGGAAAGGAAGAGGGCCCTTGAGAAGTTATTACCTATGCAGAGGAACGACTTTATCGCAATTTTTGAGGTAATGAACGGCCTTCCGGTAAACATAAGGCTCCTTGACCCGCCTCTCCACGAGTTCCTCCCCAAAACAGAAGAAGAGTTTGAGAGAACCGCTAAGGAGATGGGGCTTCCGGTTGAGGAGATTAAGAAGAGAGCCGAGGAGCTCCACGAAGTTAACCCGATGTTAGGTCTGCGGGGCTCAAGGCTGGGAATCACCTTCCCCGAAATCTACGAGATGCAGGTAAGGGCAATCTTAGAGGCCGCCTGCGAGTGTAAGAAGAACGGAGTTGAAGTCCTTCCAGAAATTATGCTCCCCCTAATTGCGGACGACAGGGAGCTTAAAGAGCTGAAGAAGTTAATAGACAGGGTTGCGGCTCAGGTCTTCCTTGAAACGGGAATTGAAGTTCCCTACCAGGTGGGAACTATGATAGAAGTCCCCAGGGCCGCCCTTATTGCAGACCAGCTTGCCCGCTACGCCGAGTACTTCTCATTCGGAACAAACGACCTCACTCAGATGACTTTCGGCCTCTCAAGGGACGACGCCGGAAGGTTTATCGGTAAGTACATTGAGCTTGAAATCCTAAAGGGTGACCCCTTCATGCACATTGACGAAAACGGCGTAGGAAGGCTGATTGAAACTGCCGTAGAGCTGGGCAACAAAACAAGGCCGGGAATAAAGACCGGAATTTGCGGCGAGCACGGTGGAGACCCCCGCTCAATCAACTTTTTCCAGAAAGTAGGGGTTCAGTACGTAAGCCCCTCTCCCTTCAGGGTTCCGATTGCAAGGCTTGCTGCAGCGCAGGCAAAAATCAGGCAGAAGAGGGGAGAGCTCTAACCCTTCATTAACAGACCTTAAAGAGGGGGCCCCGCGCCCCCTTTTTTATTTCCCCTCATAGGCGTAGAATAGAGGGAAAGTTTTTCAGGGAGGGAAAAATGAGGCTTCTAACCGCCGCACTCTTAACAACACTGCTTTTAACTTCCTGCTCACAGGCTTCCCAAGAGGAAGCAAAAAAACCCCAAAAAACCCAGCAGGTAGAGATAAAGAAAGAAGAAGCGATAATAAAAGCACTCCTTAAACCCCTAAAGGTAAGGGGTATTGAAGTAAAAGAGATAAAGTCTGCCGAAAGCGTAAAAGTTCCCGGCTTCAGGGCCTTTGAAGTAACGCTCCTTGACAAAATCAATTCAAAAGAGATAAAAAGGTACATCTTTATCTCTCCAGATAATAAATACCTTACGCTGGAAATTTTTGAGGTAAAAGAGGAAGGAAAAACGATTCACCTCAAACCAATTAGACCTAAAAACCCGGTAAAGCAGGTTAAAGTAGACCTCTCTTGGGTTAAAGAGATAGACAGAAAACTCCAAGAGGCCAACATCCCTCACGTAGTCGGGAAATCCGACAGGAAAGTCTATATAGTCTGGGACGTTTTCTGTCCCTTCTGCTACGGCCACTTTAACCAAATTAAAGAGATTGCCGAGAAAAATAAGGTAGAAATTCACATGATACCCTTCCCTATCCACGGAGAGAACTCCCTTAAAGGGTTAATCTACTACACCCAGCTCGCAAGAGAGAAGGGAGCAACCGAAGCCTTTAGGGAGCTCTATAACCTCGGAGACGGCAACTTCCGGGCTTACGCCAAGAAACTTGAGGAGAAGGAGAAAGAGCTGAAACTCTCAAAAGAGGAGCAGGAGAAGTTAAAGAAGTTCTTTAACCAGCTGAAAGAAGAGCTCGTTAAGAAGGGAGTACACGCAACTCCCAGCATAATCTACATTCCCGAAGGTGAGAAGGACAAAGGCTACATAATCGTAGGCTTTAAGCCGATAGACCAAGTCCTCAAAATGAAGTAATGGAAGGAGTAAAAGTAGAGAACCTGACAATAGGCTACAGAGAGCCCCTCATTTCGGGGCTCTCATTTCACATGAAGGAAGGGGAGTTCTGGGTAATAGTCGGCCCTAACGGTAGCGGAAAGAGTACTTTAGTAAAAACAATCTTAGGAATTCTGAAACCCCTATCGGGCAAAATCCTGATTCACGGTAAGGACTGTACCGGCTGGTGTGAGGAGAGGAAGTACTTAAGCTATGTCCCCCAGATGGAGAGCTACTCCCATTCCTTCCCTTCAACAGTCTTTGAAGTAATAATGTCAGGACTCTTTCCGAGACTCAAGAGATTCCAAAAAATAGGAGAGGCCGAGATAGCCGAGGTAAACAGGTGGATTGAAGCCCTTGAGCTTGAAGGGATAAAAAACAGGAAATTTAACCAGCTATCCGGCGGCCAACAGAGAAAGGTCTTAATAGCAAGGTCTTTAGTAAGCTCCCCTCACTACATCTTCCTTGACGAGCCCACAACGGGCGTTGACCTTAAAAGCTCAAGGAAAATTCTAAAACTCCTTGACAACCTCCACAAAAAGAGGGGCTTCGGCATCTGCATGGTAACCCACGAAATAAGCTCGGTGTGGCAGTACATTGATAAGGTCATACTCTTGGGGTACAACGGAAAATTCTTCGTGGGGGAGAAAGAGGAGATACTTAACGAGGAGCTCCTGTCTGAAATCTACGAGGTAGAAGTAAAAATCGCCCACACCGAAGCAGGTCCAATTTTCCTGATTTGGGATAAACATTAATTTGATATACTGTAGTTGATTAGCTAATCACAATTAAAAAACAGAGAAAATTGACTTTAGAAACTTTCGCTGCTTGGTTCTTAGTCGGGTGTATCCTTATTGTTGCAGTAGCTCTTTTGATTAGCATTATCGGTATAGCCTTGTGGCCTATACTGAGCCTTCTCTACCTAATTGCAAAGAAGTACAGCTCAGAAGACATAAAAATTAAACCAACCAGCTGCTCAAAAGTTCATTTTAAATAAGAACTATCGGTATCACTTGTTCAGATAAAGCCTCAAAGACTAACTACAACCTTTTCATCGCCGCCCAGTCGTTTAAATCTTACTTATTCAGATAAAACAGGAAGCCAAGGAGTACACACAGAACATAGAACTTGTATTTAAATCTTACTTGTTTAGATAAAACTACTCGGTCTTTGTGAGTTTCTCAATGTCAAGGTTAATTTAAATCTCACTTGTTCAGATAAAACCAGGGTGCTTGGTGTCGGCGGACTGGTAGGGTTGTACTTTAAATCTCACTTGTTCAAACAAAACTTCCTCCTGTCAGAACGGGCAATCCGATAGTTGCAGTCTTTAAATCTCACTTGTTCAAATAAAACGTGGAGAATTCCGTTATAGAGACAGAGTTAATACTCCTTTAAATCTCACTTGTTCAAATAAAACCGGAGAGAAGTACTTAAGGTTTCCCTTTCAAGCAAAGCTTTAAATCTCACTTGTTCAAATAAAACAGGGTCAATCCCAGCGTTAACTGAAAGTAATTTTCCTTTAAATCTCACTTGTTCAAATAAAACTTAGCTTCTCTTCCAAAAAGAGACCCGCCGAGATGCTTTAAATCTCACTTGTTCAAATAAAACTAATCCACCTCCTTTAGTAGTTTTTTGTAAAAGAAACTTTAAATCTCACTTGTTCAAATAAAACTTAAAGTTCTTGTCCCCTTCCATTGCCCTCCCCCTCTTTAAATCTCACTTGTTCAAATAAAACTCTCTTCTTATCGCCAACAAGGCCTACGCCCTCTTTACTTTAAATCTCACTTGTTCAAATAAAACCAGAATAAAAGTTCAGCCTCAAGAAGACAAAATTTTCTTTAAATCTCACTTGTTCAAATAAAACCAAAACTCGGTGCATATTCAGAAGTCAAAGAGCTACCTATGTTTGCTAAGTATAGCAAATTACGGATAAAGATAGTAAAGTGCAGTGAACCTTGATTAA
>JAMOTD010000032.1 GCA_027068415.1 Desulfurobacteriaceae bacterium
TAGTCCATGTCGGTAATGTAGAAGCTGTCTATTACCCTGTTGCCCTCGGTTGCAATTATCGCCCTTCTCAACCTCGTTTTCTGCTCAAGGAGGACTTTCGTTATTGTGTAAAGAACTCCAAGCCTGTCGTACGTTGAGACCTCAACTATCGTGTAGTTCTCTGAAGTTTTATTGTCTATTTTGACCTTTGTCTCGGGCAAGGGTACGTTTCGCCTGAAGGTCTTGGGCTTTAAGAGGTTTCCGAACTCCTCTACATTTAAGTTACCCTCGTAGAGCTCCCTTAGGAGCTCCTCAAACTCCTCTATTTTCTCCTTGGGCAGGGCTTCTCCGGCAACCGTTGAGACGTGGATTGTGTAAACCATACAGTCGCAGTCGTCCTCAATAGCCCTGTTTATGTTTGCCCCCTTTATGTTTATCCCCAAGTAGGAGAGAATTCCCGCAATTTTGTTAAAGAGCCCTCTTCTATACTTTGTGATTATTACCAGTTTCGTGTAGCCAACGTCAGGAAAGTTCTCGTAGTAGCTTTTATACTCAAGGCCTCTTTTCCTTATCTCCTTCATTACGAGCATGTGTTTTGCTATCTCTTTTGAGGGATAGGTTATCAGGTAGCTCTCGTCGGCGTTTTTGAAGAACTTCTCAACCGATTCGGGTTTTATTTTTCCTTTTAGGAGCTCCTTAACCTTTTCTTTCCTCCTCTTCAGCTTCTCCTCTATCAGCTCCCTTGCGCTCTTATTCTCGGTAAAGAGGGCTAATGTTGACTCGTAGAGCTTCCACAGAAGGGAGCTCTTCCAGTTGTCCCAAGCTCCGGGCCCTACCGCCTTTATGTCGGCGTAGGTTAAGAGGAATAGCTTTTTTAACCTCTCCTCGCTTTTACACTCTTTCTTAAACTGCTCAACTAACTGAGGGTCGGAGATATCCCTTCTGAAGGCAAGGTGCGCCATTAAGAGGTGGTTCCTTACGAGCCAGGCTACCTCCTCAACCTCTTCCGGGCTAAATCCCATTTCGCTCAAATACTTCTTCGTTAACCCCGCTCCGACTATCTCGTGTCTTCCGGGTTTTCCCTTTCCTATGTCGTGGAAGAGGGCGGCTATGAAGAGGAGCTCCGGCCTTTCAAGGTCTTGGAGTATCTGATAGAGCCTCTCCTTTTCCTTTACCGGCGTTCCGCTCGTTCCCTTTTCGGAAATCTTCTCAACTTCCCTTACGGTTAAAATTAAGTGGATGTCGGTTGTAAACTTGTGATAGGTGTCGTACTGGAAGTGTCCCCTTAACCTCTCAAAGTCGGGTATGAGAGCTCCAAGAACCTTTGTGTCGTGCATGAGCTCCAGTGTGTAGGAGAGCCTCTCGTTGTTAAGGAGAATTTCCTTAAACTTCTTGAGTACCTCCTTTCTCCTAAACTTGTTCCTCTGGCTCTCGGCAGAAAGTTTAAAGAGGGAGAAGGCCGATGAGGAGAGCTCCAACCCCCTCTCCTGAACCAGTTTAAAGCCTTCAAGCACCTTCAAAGGCTCTTTAAGGAGGGAGCTCTCCTCATCCTCTTTAACGAAGAGACTATTTCCCTCAATGTAGAAGGGGCCTACCTTTTCTCTGGGCGTAAAGAGGGCTTTAATTGAAAAGTCCTTCCTGCCCCTCTTGAGCTCCTCCCTGCAGGCCTTTATAGCCTCGTTCGTTATTACAGATAGGTCTGTTGCAGAGTTAAAGTAGCTCTTCATAAACTGCTCTACGCCGTGTCTATCCCTTTTAAAGCCGAAGAAGGCAGCAACCTCCCTCTGCATCTCAAAGGAGAGAATGTCGCTTCGCCTTCCGTTAATCAGGTGGAGCTGGTTTCTCACTCTCAGCATAAAATCGTAAGCAGAGATGACGTCCCTGAAGCTCTTTCTATCAAGGATTTTTTCGTCCAAAAATCCAGAGTAATTTTCTATTCCGTAGGTTATCTTTGCCACCCAGAAGGCCTCGTGAAGGTCCCTGAGCCCTCCTTTACTCTCCTTTACGTTTGGCTCCTGGTAGTAGACCGTTCCGTAGAACCTCCTGTACCTCTCCCCCCGCGCCGCCAATATCTCGTTAACGAGGCTCTCTCTGTTCTCTCCTATGAACCTGTTAAACTCTTTAGAAAAGAGCCTCTCTACCTCCTTTTCCCCTTCAACCACCCTCCTCTGGAGGAGGTTCGTAAATATTGAGAGGTCGGTCTTTGAGAGCTCCAAGGCCTCTTCAACGCTTCTGGGGGCAAACCCTATGTCCCTCTTTAGAAAGAGGAGAAAGTAGTAGAAGGCCTCAACGTCTTCAAGGTGGCTCTGGCCGAGCTTTCCGCTGTAGATAAGGTTTATGTCTATGTCGGAGTGGAAGTTGAGCTCGCCCCTTCCGTAGCCTCCCAAGGCCAAAAGGACGGCGGGAATCTCCCACCCTCCGAAGAAGTGGGGGTAAACCTTCTTTAGGAGCCTGTCAAGGGCCTCCTTTAACTTTTGAGCAACGGAGAATCCCGTTTCTTTGTTTTTGTGGAGCTCCTTCGCCCTCTCTATCTCCTCAAAGAACTTCTCTCTTGTAGCCTCTATACTCAATTTGTAAGACCCGCCAGTTTCCAGAGTTTCTCAAAGTTCTCCTCGTACTTCCTCGCAAGCTCCGGGTCGTTTCTTATTACGACGAGGTTCTCGTCATTTCTCTTCTCTGCATTTCCCGTCCAGTTGAAGCTGCCGGTTGAGACGGTTTTGCCGTCGTAAACTGCGTACTTGTGGTGCATCAAGCCGCCGCCGCTTCCCCTTTTATACCTTACCTCTATTCCTTCCTTCTCAAGGAGAGGACCTACGCAGTAGCGGGATTTACCGTGGCCGTAGTCTATTATTACCCTTACCTTTACCCCCCTTCTGTGGGCGTCAATTAGAGCTCTCGCAATCTTTCGGCTTGTAAAGGAGTAGATTGCGATGTCAATGTTATCCTGAGAGTTTTCTATGAGCCTAACTATGGCCTCAGTGCAGCCGCCCTTAGGTGAGAAGTAAGCTTCGGTTTTGACCTGACCGGGAGCTACCGGGGTCTGTTTTACCTCTCCCTTCTGACATCCTGTAAGGAGCAGGAAGAGAGAAATCAGCAGGCAGAGAGCCCTCATTTCTTCTGGCTCTGCTGTTGATTTACTACCCTCTCAACTACGGAGGAGCTCTTTAAGAACTTGCTCCCCGCAACTGAAAGGAGAAGGGAGTTTAGGAGGAAGAGAGCTCCCAGTATTGCCGTAGTCTTGGTTAAAACCGCTCCGGTTTCGGCTCCGAATGCCGAGCCTGTGGAGCTCCCCCCCATCATCGCAACTCCGCCCTCACTCTGACCGGGCTGGATTATAATTACGAGAATAAGTAGAATCGCCAAAATCGCGTGGATTATCAAAAGCGCCGTAAACATC
>JAMOTD010000033.1 GCA_027068415.1 Desulfurobacteriaceae bacterium
CCGCCCCCGCAACCAATGAGCGGGCGTAGCTCAGCTGGCTAGAGCATCAGCCTTCCAAGCTGAGGGTCGCGGGTTCGAATCCCGTCGCCCGCTCCATTTTATTTTTCCCGCCTTAAAATTAAACCCCAATGTTAAACTCCTCACCCTTCCTTACAACGAGAAAACCGACAACGCCCTCAGGAAAAGAAACCTTTTCAAGGAGCTCCCCTATAACGGCAAAACAATCCTGCCAGTTTAACCGGTGGTCGTAAACAGCGGTATTGCCCTTTTTCAGGTAGAGCTCCCCCACATCTTTAACAGCCCTCCAGAACTCCTCCGGGCTTGAAGGGAGCTTTTCTGGAAACCGTCTTCACAGATTTTTAACTTCCCCAACTTACACTTTTTAATAGAATTTGCATAGCAATTTTATTAGGAGGAAAGGAATGAGTGAAATTATGAAGGGAAGGGCCTTTAAGTTCGGTGATGACATAAACACCGACGAGATAATTCCGGCAAGGTACTTAAATACTTCAGACCCTAAGGAGCTTGCAAAACACGTAATGGAGGACGCAGACCCCGAATTCCCCAAAAAAGTAAAACCCGGGGACATAATCGTTGCGGGAAAGAACTTCGGCTGCGGCTCCTCAAGGGAGCACGCCCCTATAGCAATCAAAGCGGCAGGGGTGAGCGCCGTAATAGCAAAGTCCTTTGCAAGGATTTTCTACAGGAACGCAATAAACATCGGCCTTCCGATTTTTGAATCTCCCGAGGCAGTAGAGGGAATTGAGGAGGGAGACATAGTTGAGATTAACCCCGAAACGGGAGTAATCAGAAACATTACGAAGGGAACCGAGTTTAAGGCAACTCCCATACCGCCGGACATAAGGAAAATCATGGAAGCGGGCGGTTTAATGGAATACGCAAAACAGAAACTGGGACTCAAGTAGGAGGTAAAAAGTGAAAGAGTTCACAATTGCGGTACTTCCCGGAGACGGAATCGGCCCCGAGATAGTTAAGCAGGCGGTAAAGGTGATGGACGCCGCCGCAGAGAAGTTCGGCTTTAAGCTCAACTACAAGTACGCCCTCATCGGCGGAGCGGCAATAGACGAGACGGGAGTTCCCTTTCCCGAGGAGACTAAGAAGGTAATCCTCTCGTCAGACGCCGTTCTCCTGGGAGCCGTGGGAGGGCCCAAGTGGGATAACCTTCCTTTTGAAATCAGGCCCGAGAGAGCGCTCCTCGGAATGAGGAAGTTATTAAACGCCTTCGCAAATCTCCGCCCCGCGAAGCTCTACGACGAGCTTATTGACGCCTCTACCCTAAAGCCCGAGGTGATAAAGGGCGTTGACATAATGGTAATAAGGGAGCTAACAAGCGGAATCTACTTCGGAATTCCCAAAGGGATTTTCGTTGACGGAGACGAGAGGGTAGGAATAAACACCCTCAGGTACTACGAGCACGAAGTTGAGAGGATTGCAAGGGTAGCCTTTGAGGTTGCAAGGAAGAGGAACAAAAAGGTAACGAGCGTTGATAAGGCAAACGTTTTAGAGGCAACGGTTCTGTGGAGAGAGGTTGTAGAGAGGGTCCACAAAGAGTACCCCGACGTTGAGCTCAACCACATGTACGTTGACAACGCCGCAATGCAGATAATCAGGTGGCCCAAGCAGTTTGACGTAATAGTTACTACAAACATGTTCGGAGACATCCTCTCAGACGCC
This sequence comes from Desulfurobacteriaceae bacterium, assembly GCA_027068415.1. Classification (GTDB taxonomy): domain Bacteria; phylum Aquificota; class Aquificia; order Desulfurobacteriales; family Desulfurobacteriaceae; genus Thermovibrio. Next base: position 1,696 of record JAMOTD010000033.1, read on the forward strand.
TGCGCAATGCTTACCGGCTCCCTCGGAATGCTTCCTTCGGCTTCAATCGGCGGAAAAATCGGCCTTTACGAGCCGATTCACGGCTCGGCTCCCGACATTGCGGGCCAGAACATCGCCAACCCGATTGCAACGATTAACTCTGCCGCAATGATGTTTACCTACTCCTTTGACATGCCCGAGGTTGAGGAGGCGATAGATAAGGCGGTAAGAAGAGTTTTAGCAAAGGGCTACAGGACGAAGGACATTTACTCCGAAGGGTGCAAGCTGGTTTCAACTGAGGAGATGGGAGACTTAATAGCTCAGGAGTTAAAAGAGATTTAAGGGAGAGGAAGATGAAGGAGTACACCGTTGCAGTTGTAGGTGCTACAGGTGCCGTAGGAAGGGAGATGATTAAAACCTTAGAGCAGAGAAACTTCCCCGTTAAGAAGCTGGTTTTACTTGCTTCTAAACGCTCTGCCGGAAAGAGGCTTAAGTTCAGGGGGCAGGAGGTTGAAGTTCAGGAGCTCCGCCCCGAGAGCTTTGAGGGGGTTGACATCGCCCTCTTTTCGGCCGGAGGAGAGAGGAGTAAGCAGTTTGCCCCCGAGGCCGTAAAGAGGGGAGCCGTCGTAATAGACAACAGCTCGGCCTTCAGGATGGAGCCCGACGTTCCCCTCGTGGTTCCGGAAGTAAACCCCGAAGATGTTGAGTGGCACAAGGGAATAATTGCAAACCCCAACTGCTCAACAATTCAGATGGTCGTTGTCTTAAAACCACTCCACGACGTTGCAAAGATAAAAAGGGTGGTAGTTTCAACCTATCAGGCCGTCTCAGGTGCCGGAGCAGAGGCTATAGAGGAGTTAAAGGAGCAGAGCAGGGCGGTTTTAGAGGGTAAGCCCGTTCCGCCCCCGAAGAAGATTCCCAAGCAAATAGCCTTCAACTGCGTTCCCCACATAGACGTCTTCTTTGACAGCGGCTACACAAAGGAAGAGATGAAGATGGTCAACGAGACCAAGAAAATCATGCACGACGACTCAATAAAGGTCTCACCTACCTGCGTAAGGGTTCCGGTCTTTATCGGCCACAGCGAGGCGGTAAACCTTGAGTTTGAGAGGCCTCTTTCTGTAGAGGAGGCAAGGGAGGTCTTAGAGAGAGCTCCCGGCGTTAAGGTTGTTGACGACTTCAAGAACCTAATCTACCCGACCCCCATTGACGTTGCCGGGAAGGACGAAGTCCTTGTGGGAAGGATTAGGAAAGATGATACAATAGAAAACGGGCTAAACCTCTGGATTGTAGGAGATAACCTGAGGAAGGGAGCGGCACTTAACGCCGTTCAGATTGCGGAGCTCCTTATTGAAAAGGGGTTAGTATAAGGGGGAAAGGGTAATGGAGGACCTTCTTAAGGCGATTGCCGAGAAAAACCCGGAAGTTGAGGCGCTTTTGGTGGTTGACGAGGAGGGGATAATAGTTTACAGGTACGACAGGAACCCCTCCGTTGATCCGGAAGAGGTTGCGACTCACCTTGTTAACCCGCTTAACACAATAAGCGAATTCCTGAGGGACATCTCAAAGGAAGAGGACGACCTTGAGGAGCTCCTCGTCTTCTCGGGCAGATATCAACTCCTTGCCTACAAGCTGGTTAACGAAACCTACCTGGTTGCCGTTGCAAGGAGAAATCCCCTCTACGGAAGGCTAAGGTTCAGAATTAAGAGCCAGATACCGAAACTGGTAAAAACCCTTTAGGAGAGGAGAGATGGCAAAGCTGTGGTACTTGGGACATTCAACCTACTACGTTGAAGGAAACGGAATTAAGGCACTAATAGACCCCTTTTTAACCGGAAACCCGTGGAACGTTGCCAAGCCCGAGGACTTTACCGAGCTTAACTACATCTTCGTAACCCACGGCCACGGAGACCACCTGGGCGACGCCGTTGAGATAGCAAAGAGGACGGGAGCAACAGTCGTCAGCATCTTTGAAGTTTGCCAGTACTGCAACTTAAAAGGGGTAAACAACATCCACGCAATGCACATAGGTGGAACCTACAACTTCCCCTTCGGAAGGGTAAAGCTCGTTCCCGCAGCCCACGGCTCCTCGGTAATTGAGAACGACCAGGTTATAACCTTAGGAAGCCCCTGCGGAATTGTGATTGAGGTTGAAGGCAAGAACATCTACCACGCCGGTGATACGGGGCTGATTGCGGACATGGAGCTCCTTGGAAAGTACGAGGACATCTTCATCGCCCTCCTCCCGATTGGCGGGAACTTCACGATGGACGTCCGCGACGCCGCAATAGCCGCAGAGATGATTAAGCCTCAGGTTGCAATTCCGATGCACTTTAAGACATGGCCCATAATTGACGCCGAGCCGGAGGAGTTTAAGAGGCTGGCAGAGGCAAGGGGCGTAAACGTTCAAATCCTCCAGCCCGGAGACGAGCTGGAATTTTAGGCAATGAGCAAACGTACAGAAAAGGAGCTAGAACTCTATAAGGAGCTCTTTAATAAGGCTATCTCTATCTCTATTCTCATAGGTGCCGGAACAACTGCCCTGTGGCATAGAGAAGGGTTTACGCTCTGGACGGCAGTAGGAATTGTCTCTTTTTATGCCTCTCTGCTAATTACAGGAATTACATTACATAAGTGGAGGGAAAAGATAAGCTACTTGTGAGGATTGGATGAGCATAATGGATACCCTTGCCGGGCTACTAATTTTTCTGGGAATTCTGATTCTGCTGGGAATCCTCTACTGGGGGGCAACACATACCCCCAAGAAAGCTTAAGCTGTACAAAAGATGAGAATCGGAGTAACTCTCTCGGGCGGCTTCGTTAAGGGAGTCGCCCACATCGGTTTCTTAAAAGCCCTTGAGTACAAGGGTCTCGCTCCCTCCTTCGTCTGCGGTTCAAGTGCCGGAGCGGTGATAGGAGCTCTCTACTGCGCAGGCTACAGCCCCGATAAAATCCTTGAAATTGCAAAAAATACCTCATGGAAGAAGCTGGCCTCTCCCTCCCTCAAAGGGGGGCTCTTTAAACTTGACGGCCTGAGAAGGGAGCTAAAAAAACTAATCGGCGAAATTGACCTGCGGGAGCTCAGGATTCCTTTCGGCCTCGTAGTTGTTAACCTAAAAACCTTAAAGGCCGAGTTTAAAAGAGAAGGAAGTGCCCCCGACCTGATAACAGCCTCGTGCTCAATCCCTCCCCTCTTTGCCCCGTGGGAAGTCGGCGGGAAGTACTACGTTGACGGGGGAATAAGGAACTGCCTCCCGGCGGAGATGGCAAAAGCCGAGGGAGTTGAGCTCAACATTTGCTCAAATGCAAATACAGACCTTAAGGAATTTTCTCCCAAGTCTTTGATAAACGCAAGCTTAAGGGCAAGCCTTGCCGGAGTAATTGAAAATCAGGAGAGAAGACTACCCTACTGTGATATTATTGTTAACCACCGACCGGTTGAAAACCCCTTTGACTTTGAGGCGGTTGAAGAGATTGTAGAGTCTGCCTACGGGGAAACCTTAAAAACCCTTGAGGAAAAGCGGCTATGGCTGTAAAGGGACTCCATGCCTTTGTTTCTGGAAGGGTTCAGGGTGTAGGCTACAGGGCTTGGACGAGGAGAACCGCAAAGGAATTGGGACTTAAAGGTTTTGTAAGGAACCTACCCGACGGAAGGGTTGAGGTTTACGCAGAAGGGGAGGAGGAGAGCTTAAACAGGCTTCTTTCACTTCTCTACGAGGGGCCGTTCTTTGCAAGGGTAGAGGGGGTGGAATACCGGTTTACAGAGCCAAGGGGAGAGTATGAGGATTTTATCGTTCTTTATTAGCTTTCTCTTCCTCCTGTCAAGCCTCTCGCTCGCCGACACGGTCTACAGGGTAAAGAGGGGAGACACTCTCGGAAAGATTGCAAAGAAGTTCGGAGTAAGCGTTCGGGAGATAAAGAGAAGAAATAACCTCCGTTCAAATACAATTTACCCCGGCCAGAGGTTAGTAATTCCGACTAAAGGCGGAAGCTCAAAGAAGAAGGAAAAGACGAAGGTTAAGCTGATAACCTACAGAGTAAAAAGAGGAGATAGCCTCGCTAAAATTGCAAAGAAGTTCGGAACAACCGTAAGGGAGCTTAAGAAGATTAACAGGTTAAGGAGCTCCAAAATCCTCGTAGGCCAGAGGCTAAAAGTCCCGGTAAGGGTAAAGGTAGCGCAACAAACTCAAAAGGTAGAAAAAAGTAAAACCTCAAAAGGCTCTATAAAGTTCGTTCCCGAAGGCCTTACAAAAGTCCCCGTCTACAAGTACTACAGGGTCAGAAGGGGAGACTCGGTAATAAAGATTGCTAAGAAGTTCAGGGTTTCCCCCAGAACGATTATAAGGGTCAACCACCTGAAAAAGCCTTACATCTTAAGGCCGGGGCAGAGGCTAAAAATCCTCGTAGGCTACAAAGACGTCCTCAAGCTCAACAGACCCATTGAGTTCCGCTTCCCCCTTGACGGAAGGGTCGACCCGACGGTAAGGGAGAACGGCTACCCGGGAATCTTTATCCTGAGTCCGCCGGGAGCTCCCGTGAAGGCCGCCGAAACGGGAATAGTGAAACTCGCAGGGAGCAACGACAAGTTCTTAAAGGCCTACGGAAAACTGGTAATAATCCAGCACCCCAAAGGGTTCCAGACAATCTACGGAAATTTAGACAAAGTCTTCGTAAAGAAGAACCAGATAGTAAAAAGGGGAGAGGTAATCGGAACGGCCGGAACAAGCGGGGTCTGGGGAAGGAGCGGCCTTTACTTTGACATAAGCAAGGTCTATAACGGCAAGACCTACCACATTAACCCCTTAGAGGTTCTCAAGTAGTCAAATTACTCCTATAATCTCCTGTTAAATTCCTTATTTACCCGGAGGCTTGGCCGATGGCTCTAATTGTCCAGAAGTTCGGCGGAACTTCTATGGGCTCAATTGAGAGGATAAGAGACTTTGTTGCAAAGAGGATTTTGGAAGAGAAAGAGAAGGGAAATCAGGTAGTAGTGGTAGTTTCGGCAATGGCCGGCGAGACCGACAGGCTGATAAACCTCGTTAAGTCAATAACTCCCGAGCCCAACGAGAGGGACATGGACTTTGTGGTCTCTACCGGAGAGCAGGTCTCAGCAGGCCTCCTCTCAATTACCCTAAACCACGTGGGGCACCCGGCAATAGCCCTATCGGGCTGGCAGGCGGGAATAAAGACAGACAGGGCCTTTACAAAGGCGAGAATCCTTGAGATAGACACCTCAAGAATTCTAAAACACCTTAAAGAGGGGAAAATCGTCATAATCACCGGCTTTCAGGGAATCACCGAAGAGGGAGACATCACAACCTTGGGAAGGGGAGGCTCCGACACCTCGGCGGTAGCCCTCGCAGCAGCCCTCAAGGCCGACAGGTGCGACATCTACACCGACGTTGACGGAGTCTATACGGCCGACCCGAGAATCGTTCCGGAGGCAAGGAGAATACCGGTACTCTCCTACGAGGAAATGCTGGAGCTGGCCTCACTGGGGGCGAAAGTTCTTCAGATTCGCTCGGTTGAGTTTGCAATGAAGTATAAAGTTCCTTTAAGGGTTCGCAGCACTTTTACCGGAGACGAGGGAACGCTTATTAAGGAGGAAGACGAGACTATGGAGAGGGTAGTAGTAAGGGGAATAGCCCACAATAAGAACGAGGCAAGGATTACGGTGGTTAAGGTTCCCGATAAGCCGGGAATTGCGGCAAAGCTCTTTGACGCCTTAGCAGAGGCAAACATTCCCGTTGACATGATAGTTCAGAACGTCTCTGTTGACGGCTACACCGACATCTCCTTTACAGTTGACAAGAACGACGCGGCAAAGGCCGAGAAGATTACAAAGCAGGTGGCAGATGAAATCGGAGCAAGAGAGGTTATAAGGGACGACAAAATCGCCAAGGTCTCAATAGTGGGCTTAGGTATGAGGAGCCACGCCGGCGTGGCAGGAAAGGTCTTTGAAACCTTAGCAAAGTACGGAATTAACATAATAATGATTTCAACTTCTGAAATCAAAATCTCCTGCGTGATAGACGAGAAGTTTACGGAGCTGGCAGTAAGGGTTCTCCACGAGGCCTTTGAGCTTGATAAGGAGGAGAGCGAGAGGGTTAAGCCGGTTTAAACTGCCTATATTAGGAGGAATAACCCGTTAGAGGTGGTTTAATGGTCTACATCTACGACACAACCTTAAGGGACGGCGCCCAGACGAGAGGAGTCTCCTTCTCTTTGGAGGATAAGCTCAGGATAACCCGTGCCCTTGACGAGCTGGGAATCCACTACATTGAAGGGGGTTGGCCCGGCTCAAACCCGAAGGACATAGCCTACTTTAACGAGGTTAAGAAGTTAGAGCTCAAAAACGCGAAAATAGTCGCTTTCTCCTCAACAAAGAGGAAGGGAGTAAAGATAGAGGAAGACGCAAACATCCAACAGCTCGTAAGAACCGAGGTTCCGGCAGTAACCGTTTTCGGCAAGTCGTGGGACTTACACGCAACCCAAGGGCTCGGGATAAGCCTTGAGGAAAACCTTGAGCTGATTTATCAGACCATAAGCTACCTAAAGAAATACTTTGACGAGGTCCTCTTTGACGCCGAGCACTTCTTTGACGGCTACAAGTCAAACCCCGAGTACGCAATTAAAACTCTAAAGGCCGCTCAGGAGGCCGGAGCGGACTGCCTTGTTCTCTGTGATACGAACGGGGGAACCCTCTGGTACGAGACCGAGGAGATAATTGACGCAGTTTTAAAGGAAGTTAGCACCCCAATCGGAATTCACGCCCACAACGACGCCGACATGGCAGTAGTAAACTCACTTATTGCCGTCAGAAAAGGGGCCATTCAGGTTCAAGGAACGATAAACGGGCTGGGAGAGAGAACGGGAAATGCCAACCTGTGCTCAATTATCCCCAACCTCGTCTTAAAGATGGGGGTTGAGTCAATTCCCAAGGAGAACCTTAAGAAGCTCTACGGGGTCTCAAGGCTCGTCTCGGAGCTGGCAAACCGCCCCCACCCGGTCAACCTTCCATACGTAGGGGATAACGCCTTTGCCCACAAGGCCGGAGTTCACGTTTCGGCAGTTGAGAAGAATCCGAAGCTCTACGAGCACGTTGAGCCCGAAACTGTGGGCAATAAGAGAAAAATTATGATTTCGGAGCTCTCAGGCCGAAGCAACATAGTAAGCAAGGCCAAGGAGCTCGGACTCAACCTTGATAAGAACTCCCCCGAGGTTAAGAAAATCCTCAACAAAATCAAAGAACTTGAGGCTCAGGGGTACCACTTTGAGGGTGCAGAAGCCTCCTTTGAGCTCCTATTAAAAGAGGCACTGGGTAAAGGCAAAAAGTACTTTGAGCTAAAAGGCTTCAGGGTTTTAACCGAGAAGCGTTCCGAAGATGAGGAGGCCTACGCAGAGGCCACGATAAAAGTTGAAATACCCGAAGAGGTTGCAAGGGAGAGGGGCTTAAAGGAGAGGTTTGAGCACACAGCCGCAGAGGGAAGAGGACCCGTTGAAGCCCTTGATAAGGCTTTAAGGAAAGCCCTTGAAAAGTTCTACCCCTCAATTAAGGAAGTAAAGCTTACCGACTACAAGGTAAGGATTTTAAACGAGACGGCGGGAACGGAAGCCTCTCCAAGAGTCTTAATTGAGAGTAGTGACGGCAAGCGGAAGTGGGGAACTGTAGGGGTCTCTCCCAACATAATTGAGGCCTCCTGGCTCGCCCTTGCCGACGCTCTAAAGTACAAGCTAAGCCTTGAAGACGAGAGAGAGGAGAGTTGAGGGAACCGCCATTCCTTGAGAGCAGGAGAAAAAGAGTCCTCTCAAGGGTAAAGAAGCTAAAAATCTGGCTCTACAACCTCCTTGAGAGCGACACGGGGCCCTACAGGCTCCTCTACGACATCTTCGCCCTCTTTATTGTTATTACTTCCTCAATCCCGATAATCCTTGAGCTCTTTATAAACATTCCCCTACCTCCCGACCTTCAGAGAATTTTTGACCTCTACGAAGAGGTAGCCCTAATCTACTTTACCGTTGAGTACTTCTTGAGGCTGTGGGTAATCTCGGACTTTACCGAGGACTTCAAGGAGGCCTACGAGAGGGAGAAAAACCTGTTTAAGGCACTTGCCGAGGCGGTTAAGCCGAAGCTAACGTGGGCGGTAAAGCCCTACTCAATCATAGACCTCCTTGCAATTCTCCCGATTTTAAGGCCCCTGAGGACTTTCAGACTCCTGAGACTCTTGAGACTCTTAAAGATTTTCCGCTACTCCTACGCCCTCAAGAGCTTAACTGCCGCAGTTAAAGAGGAAGCCCCGATTATCGCCTTCATAGTAATTAGCCTTATCCTCTGGATTGTCACGATTTCGGTAATCGTTTACATCTACGAGTACAGCGCCGGAAACGAGAAGTTCCACTCAGTCTTTGAAGCCCTCTACTGGGGAATAGTTACCATTTCTACGGTAGGCTACGGAGACATTACCCCGATTACGAGGGAGGGTAAGTTCCTTGCCTCCCTTTTAATCAGCGGGGGAATCGTTCTCGTATCTGCCCTTACGGCTACCTTCTCTGCAACGCTGATAAACAGGATGAACATTTTAAAGGGGGAAGGGTTGAAGTTAAACAATCTGAAAGACCACCTCTTAATCTGCGGGTGGAGTGAAAGCGGAGAGGAGCTCCTTGAGGAAATTATCAGAACCGGCCTTGACAGGGAAAAGCCGATAGTCTTGATAACAGAGTACGACAGGAGCGAGCTGGGAGTGGACATAGGCAAGTACGTCCTCTACAAGAAGGGGGACTTTACCAAGGAGAACGTACTGCTGGAAGTATCGGCTCCGAACGCTTCCGAAGTCGTCATTTTGGGGGAGAGAAAGGAGGGACTCTCAGACAGGAACGTTGACGCCCGAACCGCCCTAACTGCAATGCTCGTTAAAACAATGAACCCAAAGGCAAAAATCTTCGTTGAGGTCCTCCACGACGAGAACGCCGAGGTTTTTGAGAAGAGGCTGGGGGTTGATGGGGTCTTTATCTACGGTAAGGTAATCGGGAGGTTAATCTTCTCAAGCATAGTAACCCCGGGAGTTGAGAGGCTCCTTGAGAGGCTACTGACGGCCGAGGGCTCAATAAGGAAGGTTAAGGTAAGCAAATTAAAGGGAGTTAAGAGCTTCGGTCAGGCAATTGAGGAGCTCAGGAGGTGGGGAGCTCTCCCCCTTGCGGTAGAAAAGGAGGGGAGGGTCATAATAAACCCTCCCGACTCAACGGAGCTCTCACCGGAAGATTACCTCTTCGTAGTTATCTCAACGGAAAACAGGTCTTAAGTCGGTTTTATCAGGAGCAAGGTAGAGCTTCTTACCGCTCTTTACGTCAAGGAAGAAGGGAGTAATAACAGGCTTGTAGGGAGGCTCCTTGTAGTAAGAGCCCCTCTGGGGAACGTAGCAGTCAAGAATCAGGTGGCCGTCTTCAGAGTCGGTATAGACAACAACTTTTAAATCCGGTTAAAAGACGCAAGCGTAAACTGCAATCTCTCCGTTTACCGGATTGCCGAGGACTAAATCTCCCCTCTCAACGAGCCTTTTTACGCCCTTAACGCCTAAAGGGTCATTGACCGGAAGAGCAAAGGAGGTTGAGAAAAGAAGAAGAGATAGGGCCGAAAGCTTAAGAGGAGCTTCCACATCCTCCTTCCACAATAAACAATAAGGGTTCTATAGTTTAATTTAATGTAAAATCAATAAATAACCACAAGTGGAGGAGGTAGAGATGGACAGCAACACCAAAACTTTCGGGGGATTGGGAAGTCTCTTTATAGTCCTGAGCGTAATTCCCTACGCGGGAGGGATTCTCGGGCTAATCGGCCTCATTCTCCTTGCAATTGCAATCAGGAAGTTTGCCGACTCTGAGGGAAGACCGGAGCTCTTTAGTAACTTCGTAAAGGGTATTCTCATCTACATCGCCGGAGTTGTCGTCGGACTCGTATTCGGGGTGGGGAGCATTATGACAGTAGCCCAGCACGAGGGAGCCGGATTTTTAACCTACGCCCTCATGACGGTCGCCCTCCTGATTATGTACGCGGCAACGGTAGTCGGAGCCTACTTCATAAAGCAGGTCTTTTCGGAAATCGGACTGCTTACGGCAAACAACCTCTTTGACTGGGGAGGGAAGCTCCTCTTCTGGGGAGCAATTTTAACGATTATCGTGGTCGGAGCGATAGTAAGTTGGGTCGGCTGGATTATATTAACCGTTGCATTCTTTACAACACAAGAGAACGAGGAGGGAAGAGATGGAGAGACTCAAGGAGCTCATTGAAGGCGTTGAGAAGCTGGGAGAGCACGCCGAGAGCTTAAAGAAGAAGATTGAGGAACTCTCAAAGCTGATTGAGGAGAAGGAGAGGGCCCTTGAAGAGGTGAAGGCAAAGCTCCTTGAAGTTGAGAAGAAGGTACTAAGCGTTCTAAAGGAGCTGAAGGAGAAGGAGAGGGAGCTCAGGGAGCTCCGCCACAAAATCGCCCGCCACAGGAAACTCCTTCAGGACGCCGACTCTCCGAGAGAGTACGAGAGGTTGTTGGAGCAGAGGAACAGGCTCGTTGAGAGGGCCGAGAAGCTGGCAAACGAGATTGAGGAGCTGAGGAAGGAGTACGGCGACCTTGTCTTTGAGGAGAACCAGCTCTCAGAGAAGGAAGAGGAGCTTGAGAAGGAGATTCGCCTCTTAAAGAGGGATTACAGCTACTACCTGAGAGAGCTTGAGAGGATTTTGGAGAGCCTCCAGCAGTTTATCTGCCGTTCTCAGGAGCGGTATTCCGAGTAGTCTCCTTTCTGGGGGAACTCTTCCCCCTTTACCCTCCTTCTAACTCCCTGTTCTCTATGTTCAACGAAGACTTCATACTCGGGAAACTCCCGGGCAACCCTTTCGGCAAGGAGCTCTGCAAATGCAACCGAGCGGTGCTGCCCTCCGGTACACCCTACGGCGTAAGTTATGTAGGACTTCCCCTCCTTCTCGTACTTGGGAAGGGTAAACTTTATAAAGCTGTAAATCAGCTCTAAGGTCTCTTTCGTTTCAGGAAACCGGAACATGTAGTCAAGGACTTCCCTGTCCATTCCCGTTTTGCTCTTTAAAGAGGGGACGAAGTGGGGATTGGGGAGAAAGCGGACGTCAAAGACGTTATCTGCAAGCTGGGGAATTCCGTACTTAAAACCGAAGGAGAGGACGTTTACCTGAAGGGTTAACTTACCCTCTTCAAGGAGCTCCTTTAACTTCCTTTTAAGGTCGTGAATCGTGAGGTTGCTCGTATCAATAACTTTGTCAGCCAGCTCCTTAACCGTCCCATAGAGCTCCTTCTCCCTCTCTATCAGTCTTTCTAAGCTCTCCTCCGGGAAGTACCTGTGGAAGGGGTGGGGCCTTCTGGTCTCTTTAAACCTCTTAATGAGAACCGATTTATCGGCCGTAAAGTACCAGAGCTCAAGGTCGGGATAGCGCTCCTTTAAGTCTTTCAGTATTTGAGGGGAGAAGTTGGGACTCCTTACGTCAACAACGAGGGCAGCCCTCTCAATCTCGGAGCTCTCCTCAATCAGCCTTATAAACTCCGGAATGAGCTCGGGGGGAATGTTATCAATACAGTAAAAACCCAAATCCTCAAGATGCTTTATGGCTCCCGACTTTCCGGCTCCGGCCTCACCGGTAATTACGATTATCCTCTTCACCGCTTGACCTTCATTACTTTAACGTCGTTCATCAAGAACTCGGGGATAAGGAGCTCCCCGCCGCAGTACCCGATATCGGCAGGTGAGGTTAAATCTTGAGCAACCGTAAAGACCTTACCGTTCTTGTAGGCGTAAATTTTACCGGCTGAGAAGTCAGAGAAGAAAATTGTTCCGTCCTCGGCAACAGCAACGCCGTCAAGGTTCTCAAATCCGGAGGCCAAAAGTTTAATACCTCCGTCAACCTCAAGGAGCTTTCCTCCTCCCCAGCTTGCAACTATAAGTTTACCCTTTTTAGTAAAGGCAAGACCGTTAGGGCCTTCAAGCTTGTGGCTCTTCAAGTAGAGCTTAACGGAGTAGTTTGAAGCGTCAACGGTGTAGATAGAACTGGTCTGTGTATCAGAGACAAAAACCTTACCGTCGTAGCAGGCAGTATCGTTGAGGAACCTCGCTCCGCTAACGGGAACGACTTTCAAAACTTTTCCGCTCTCGGGGTCTGCAACGACAACCCTGTCTACGTCGGCAACGAAGAGCTTGCCCCTACAGAAGGTAATTCCCTTGGGAGCGTTTAGGCCGGTAATGAACTTATCGTCAATAACCTTACCGTCCTTGGAGATTAGGGCTATGTAGCCGTCTCCGTCTTTAGCATCGGGAGGGAGGTTACCGATGTTTGAGACGTAAACCTTACCGCCGTAGCACTGGGCACTTTCGGGAGTCTTTAAGCCCTGACTAACCGAAAAGAGGAAGACCAAAATCGCCACGGCCGTAGCCGTGATTCCTGCAACTACCCCCATTTCAACTTCTCCCTTAATGTTTCAAAGTATGACTTTTTCGGGTCCCTGAGGATTAACAAATCGTAAGGGGAGCGGGTAAGCTCTATCAGGTCACCGACCCGGAGCTCTATTCCCTCCTGACCGTCAAAAATCACCATAACGTTCTCACTCTCGGTCTTTAAGCTAACCGTTAGGCAGGTTTCTCCCTTTAAGACTAAAGGCCTCATCGTCAGAGTGTGGGGACAAATCGGAGTTAAGAGCATGGCGTTTAAGGTCGGGTAGAGAATAGGCCCCCCTGCGGAGAGGGAGTAGGCCGTTGAGCCAGTAGGCGTTGCAACTATAACCCCGTCGCCCCTGAAGGTCGTAAGGTACTGGCCGTCGGCGTGTACGTCAATTTCAATAATCCTTGCCAAGGTGTCCCGCTTTATGGCGGTCTCGTTGACGCACCTGTAGATGAGAATGTGGCCGTTCTTCCTGATAACTTTAACCCTTAAAACCGGCCTGTTCTCAACAACGAACTCGCCGGCCATTAACTTCTCTATACACTCCTCAATTTTCTCTATCGGAATTTCGGTTAAAAAACCTAAAGTTCCGAAGTTAATCCCGAGCAGGGGAACGGGCCTCTTATCAACCAACTTCGCAACGGTTAAAAAGGTTCCGTCCCCTCCCAAAACCAGGATAACGTCAACCCTATCGGGGAGGATTAACCTGTCAACAACCCTCACGTTCTCAAAAGCATCACACTCGCTTCTCTCTATGAGCCTACAGCTCTCCTCGTCTATGTAAACTGTTACTTTGTACTGGCTCAGCTTCTTCAGAACCCGCCTTATACCCTCAGCGCTCTCGGACTTTGTCGGGTTGGCTATTACGCCGACCCTTTTATAGGTAGGCCTCTTTCCTCCTGTCATCACCTTCCACCTTAACTATTTTGCACATGTCGTAGAGCCTTGACTCAGTTCTGGCGTCAAACTTCGCAACAAAGGAATCCTCAGTATAGCGGTCAAACCTCAGGTTTGTCGTAATTATCGTAGGCAGGTTCTGGGTGTAGCGGTAGTTGACGATTTCGGCAAGGATTTCTTTAGCCCACTCGGTATTCCTCTCTGCTCCCACGTCGTCAAGAATCAGCAGGGGAGCTTTCCTTACAGAGTCAAGGATTTCTCCGGTTGACTCGCTTGACGAGAAGGAGTTCCTCAGCTCAATAAGGAGGTTCCTAAAGTCGCAGAAGACTCCTTTCAATCCCTTGTACCCAATCACGTTCCTGAGGGTGGCAGCAGCAAGGTGGGTCTTGCCGGTTCCCGGAGGGCCGTAGAGGAGAAGCCCCCTCTCGGCAAAGGGATAGAGGAAGAAGAACTCCCTGCAGAGTTTAAGAGCCCTGAGCTGGTGGGGAGTTTTAGGCCTATAGTTTTTAAACTTACACTCCCTGTACCTTGCGGGAATTCCGGAGGAGGAGAGGTAAGCCCTGCTGAAGCTCTCAAACTGGCACCTGCACCTCTTTGCAAAGCGCCTTCCGTTAACCTCCTCTATTACCCAGCCGCTTCCCCCGCAGATTTGACACTCCAAAGCCATCTCCATAGACTTGAATTGACTTAATTATAGTCCCCCAGGAGAGAGCCATGGAGGTTATTGAGAAAGTTATTGCAGGAGAGAGAATAGACCAAGAGGAGGCCCTTAAACTCCTGAAAGAGGCGGATTTGCTGACATTGGGCCAGCTTGCAAATGCGGTCAGGAACCGGCTCCACCCGGAAAAGGAGGTAACTTTCGTAATAGACAGGAACATAAACTACACCAACATCTGCACCTGCAGGTGCAGGTTTTGTGCCTTTTACAGGGATAAAACAGCTCCCGACGCCTACGTTATAGACAGGGAGACTTTGAGGAGGAAAATCGCAGAGACGGTAGAGCTGGGGGGAACGGCAATTCTCCTTCAGGGAGGGCTTCACCCCGACTTGGGGATTGAGTACTACGAGGAGCTCCTAAGGTTCATAAAGGGTGAGTTCCCCCAAATTCACGTTCACGGCTTTTCGGCCCCCGAAATCGTCCACATCTCACGGGTCTCAGGCTTGAGCGTTGAGGAGGTTATAAAGAGGCTGAAGGAGGCGGGTCTTGGCTCAATCCCCGGAGGGGGCGCAGAGATTTTAAGCGACAGGGTAAGGGAGAGAATAGCTCCCAACAAAATTAAGACGAGGGAGTGGCTGGAAGTTCACAGAACTGCCCACAGGCTCGGCCTCAAAACGACGGCAACGATGATGTTTGGAAGTTTAGATGGTGACGAGGACATAGTTGAGCACCTAAAGGTCATAAGGGAGCTCCAGGACGAGACCGGAGGCTTTACCGCCTTTATTCCGTGGAGCTACCAGCCAGACAACACCGAGCTGGGAAGGGAGGTTAAAGAGAAGGCAAGCGGTGAGAGGTACCTCAGGGTTTTAGCCCTCTCAAGGATTTTCCTTGACAACTTCCCAAACATTCAGGCCTCTTGGGTTACTCAGGGAGGAAAAATGGCTCAGGTAGCCCTAAAGTTCGGGGCAAACGACTTCGGCTCCCTGATGATTGAGGAGAACGTAGTTGCCGCGGCAGGCGTAAAGTTCAGAATGCCCTTAGAGGAGATTATCAGGCTCATAAAGGACGCCGGCTATAAGCCGGTTCAGAGGGATACCCTCTATAGGAGAGTAAGGGAGTTTTAATAAGACATTGTCAGGCGGTCTTTTTGTAGTTCTAAAGGCTTTTACAGAAATGTTGCTAAGAAAGCCCTGCTTTTTAAAGCAGGGATGAATTAGGGGAGGTGGGGGGTTATAATAGAGAATGAAGATGAAGACAGAAAAAGCTCAAAAGATTAAAGAAACCTTAAGTGCAACCAAACAGCGTAGGAAAAGTCAAGTCCCGAGGGTCTATCAGTTTAAACTCCAGAATCTTTCTAAAAGAGATGAGGAGAGATTAAACAGGCTCTTTCTTGAAGCCAAGTGGCTGTATAACTACATCGTTGCGAACATTGAGAACCG
>JAMOTD010000034.1 GCA_027068415.1 Desulfurobacteriaceae bacterium
TTCGGGAGGGAGGTTTTTGTAGCGGTTAACAAGGTCTGAAAGGGTAAGGTGGAGCTCCACAAGTTTCCTCAGCTCCTCCTCCCTCCTTTTCCTCAAATCCTCGTTTAAAACCTTAGAGAAAACCTCGTCTTGCTTCCCCATCAGGTAGAGGTTAAAGAGCTTGTGGGAGGGGATGTTGTGAAGGTAGGTAAATGCGTGGTGGTGCTCGTAGTACCACGGTGATTTAAGTTTAACGAAAAGAGGAAAAGGCTTTTTAACAGAAAAATCCTTCAGGACGAAGCCCTCAACGTTTTCGGCCGTTCGGAGCTCCTCCTCAACCTCCTCAAATCTCCCTGTAATTTTCCTCGGCAGCTTGAAACCGGCCTCATCCAACTCTCTCTCAAGCCTTTCAAGGAGGTATTCCCCGGTTTCGTTATCCCTGACCTCGGTCAGAAGGAGCTCCTCTCTATTGTATGGTATTACAAGCTGAAACTGGGGGGAAATCAGCTCAAAAATCGGGGTGTAGCCCTTCTCCAGCATCTCTTTAGTTTTCCTATACAGGGCAGGGTTTTTCCTTAAGAGCTCCTCTCCCTTCCTCGTCTGGAGGTTTTCAAAATTTTTCTGAGTTAAGAGCCTAACTTCTCTACCTATCAAAACCGGGTGGAGCATCGTCCCGTCCAACTTCTCCCTGAAGAGAAACTCCCTGCCGGTAAACTTTTCCCTTTTGGTCTCCTCGGCCTCGTTGAGGTTAAAGAACTTGTGGTAGGGGCGGGAAACTACCTTGCCGGTTTCCTTGTCAAAGGTTATTCCCCGGAGCTCCCTCTTAAGCGGAGTATCAAAGACCTTAGGGGAGTTAAAGCGGTAGGATATTTTTACAAGGCCTTCCTGCTCAAGGGTTTTAAAAAACTTGTTCCCCTCTACCTCTTTTAGGGCCTCTTTAAGGCTGAGTCTCACTTTACCGCCCCAAGGGCTTCTTTAAGGTTCACCCTTCCTTCGTAGAGGGCTTTCCCGACTATTGCCCCCGCTACTCCTTTTATCTTAGAGAGATTAATTAAATCCTCAATCTTTGCAACGCCGCCGGAGGCTATTACGGGCTTTTCTACGCTCCCTGCAAACCTCTCAATCTCCTCAAAGTTGGGGCTCGTAAGAGTTCCGTCCCTTGAGATGTCAGTATAGACGAAGCCCCAAATCGGCTTTTCTTCCATTTTCTTCGCAAGCTCTACCGCACTTACTTTTGAAACTTCTATCCAGCCCCTCGTCGTAACCATTCCGTCTTTTGCGTCTATTCCGACTACCACTTTGCCAGGGAAGGTTTTAACCATCTGCTCAAAGAGCTCCGGCTCCTCAACGGCCACAGTTCCTACTATAACCCTGTCAACGCCGATTTTAAAAAGCTCCTCAAGGGCTTTTAAAGTCCTTACTCCCCCGCCGAACTGAACGGGAACGCCGACGCTTCTTACGATTTCCTCAACGATTTTTATGTTCTTGGGAACCCCCTCAAAGGCGCCGTCAAGGTCAACTACGTGAATTCGGGGAGCTCCCTCCTCCTCCCACCTCTTAGCAACCTCAACGGGGTTCTCAAAGTAAACCTTCTCCATATCGGCCCTACCCTGATAGAGCCTTACGCACTTACCGCCCTTTATGTCAACTGCCGGAATTACCTCAAACATAAAACCTCCTTTTAAATCCCCAGAACATCAAACATGTTGTATAAGCCCGGCTTCTTCCCTTTGAGCCATTTTGCCGCTACTAAAGCTCCCCTTGCAAAGGTCTCACGGCTGGTAGCCCTGTGGGTCAGCTCTATCCTCTCGCCGAGAGTAGCAAAGTAAACGGTGTGCTCTCCTACAACGTCTCCCATTCTTGCCGCTAAAACTCCGATTTCGTCGTCTTTTCTCGGCCCGACTATTCCCTTTCTACCGTAAACGGCGCTCTTTTCAAGTTCAAGGCCGAGCCCCTCTGCCACTATCTCTGCGAGCCTTACTGCCGTTCCGGAAGGAGCATCCTTCTTAAAGCGGTGGTGAATTTCAAAGATTTCAACGTCATACCCCTTACCCTTTAAGGCTTTTGCCGCTTCTTGAACCAGCTTGAATAAGAGGTTTACTCCGAGGCTCATGTTTGGGGAGTAGACTATCGGAACCTTCTCTGAAACCCTCTCAATCTCGGCAATCTGCTCCTTAGTTAATCCGGTTGTGCCTATAACGAGGGCAAAGCCGAGCTCCTCGGCCTCCTTTAAGAGGGCAACAGTCCCCTCGGGGGCGGTAAAGTCAATTACAACCTCAGGCTTTTCCTCCATCTCCTTAACTCTCCTGTAAAACTTAACGCCGGGGGCAAACTCAGTGCCTATTAAGGGGCTGTCGGGCCTTTCCAAGACTCCGATTAGCTTGAAGTCCTTATCCTCAAGGGCAAGCTCTCCGATTAGCCTGCCCATTCTCCCGGCTCCGCCTGCAACTGCCAGCTTAACCATGGCTCACTACCTCAGCTTCTTTTTCTGTTTTACTTCAAACCACTTAACTATTCCGTAAACAAAGCCGAGAATGAGGATTAAAACCCCGATTCCCAGCTTAAACTCAATCGGTTTATTGTGCTCTAAGGAGACTACCAAGGCCTCTCTGATTGTTGCGGCCAGTGCAACGCTGACGAAGGCGCTCACAGCGAGCTCGCCGCCCAGCATAAACTTGATTTCGCTGTTTAGGAGCTCCAAGACAGTCCAGAGGATTAAAAGGTCTCCCAGCGCAGCAATCAGGCCGTGGGCTAAGTCTCCGTGGAAGAAGTGCATTATGTCGGAGGCGAAGAGAGCAATAACAAATATTGCAAGGAACATAAGGCCTATCAAGATTGCAATGTCCATAAAGACTGCAAACTTCTTACTGAAGCTAATTGCCGCCCTCTCTAACCTACCGGCCTCAAGGAAGGTCTTCATCTCGGCGTCAACGTAGTAGGAAATGAGAACGTCCTCGTTAAGGGCGAGAATTTTCCTAAGGGAGCGAGTTAGCTCCTCCATTCTGTCAAAGAGCTCCTCAATAACGAACCTCTGAAGGTCCTCAACTTTGTTAGGGTCGCAGGCCTTCCTCTGCTCCTCCTGGTACTGCCTGAAGAACTCCATTCCGTGCTTCTTAAAGTACTCAGAAACCCTTCTCGTGCAGAAGCGGCTGACGAAGTTCATAGCAACGATTATGTAGTGGGGCGGAATACCCTCGTCAACGTGGACTTTGGCTATTCTCAACAGGTAAAGGAGGTATTCAGAGTCGTACTTACCGGAAAAGAGCCTCTCGTACCACTCTTTTATCGTCCCCTTTAACCTCTGGAGCTTCTCTTCAGGAATGTACTCCTTTATGTCCGGAAACTTCATTAAGTTGTCGTAGAAGGCCTCGGCAAACTCGTCCTTGTAGGGAAGGAGTATGTGTCCGAGAAACTGAAGGTTCTTTATGTCCTTTTCCCTGATTTCAAAGTAGAGGAATAGCCTCTCTAAGTCCCTGTAATCAATGGCGGCTACGCCCATCTTAAATTACTCCGTACTCTTTTAAGGTTTGCCTGATTTTCTCCTCTTTCTCGGCGGTTGTGGGGCAAAGGGGGAGCCTAAACTCCTTCTCCATCATTCCCATCATTGAGAGGGCGGTTTTTACCGGAATCGGGTTTGTGTCTATGAAGAGGACTTTTGAGAGGTTGTAGAGCTCCCTGTGAATCTTTGCCGCCTCCTGCCAGTTTCCAGCTTCAAACTCCCTGTACATCTTCACCATTCTCTCGGGAACGATGTTTGCCGTAACAGAGATGACCCCCTTCCCGCCGACCGTTAAGAGGGGGAAGAAAGTAAGGTCGTCCCCCGAGAGAACCTCTATCCTGTCGCCGCAGAGGTTAACTATTTCAGTTGCGACGTTTGTACTTCCCGTTGCCTCCTTAATTGCAACTATGTTGTCAATCTCTGAAAGCCTCGCAACGGTCTCGGGGAGCATGTTTACACCAGTTCTGCTGGGAACGTTATAGAGGACAATGGGAATGGGAACCGCCTGGGCAACGGCCTTAAAGTGGAGGTAGAGACCCTCCTGATTGGGTTTGTTGTAGTAGGGGGTGATGAGGAGAGCTCCGTCAGCCCCGGCCTCGTAGGCAAATTTAGTCAACCTTATCGCTTCCTCGGTGCAGTTCGAGCCTGTTCCGGCAATTACTTTAGCTCTACCTTTTGCCTGCTCAATAGTTATGGCTATTACCCGCTCGTGTTCCTCATACGAGAGGGTTGCACTCTCTCCGGTAGTTCCGCAGGGAACGATTCCATCAACGCCGTTCTCAATCAGGAAATCAACGTGTTTCTTCAGGGCTTCTTCATCAACCCTGCCGTTTTTAAATGGGGTGGGAATGGCAACGTAGATGCCTTCAAACATGGCTCCTCCGGAAGTTTTTAAAAGGGAGCTTTCGCAAGTATAATTGCTACCGTTATTTTATCTGTTTTGGAGAGGAAAGATATGGAAAGGTGGAGAGGAGTAATTGAGGAGTTTAGGGAGTTCCTCCCGGTCTCGGATAAAACGCCGGTAATAACTCTACTTGAGGGGAACACCCCCTTAATAAAGGCCGACAACCTCGCAAGGGAAATAAAGCCCGGAATAGAGCTCTACCTCAAGTTTGAAGGTCTCAACCCTACCGGCTCCTTTAAGGACAGGGGAATGACAATGGCCGTATCAAAGGCCGTTGAAGAGGGGGCTAAGGCCGTAATCTGCGCCTCAACGGGGAACACCTCGGCCTCCGCTGCAGCCTACGCCGCAAAGGCCGGATTAAAAGCGGTAGTTCTCATCCCTGAAGGGAAAATTGCTCTGGGAAAGCTCTCTCAGGCCGTAATGTACGGTGCAGAGGTAATTCAGATAAAGGGGAACTTTGACGACGCCCTCAACATAGTGAGGGAAATAGGGAGGGAGTACCCGATAACAATCGTTAACTCTATTAACCCTTACCGCCTTCAGGGGCAGAAGACCGCCGCCTTTGAGGTCTGCGAGCAGCTTGGGAGAGCTCCCGACTACCACTTTATCCCCGTAGGAAACGCCGGCAACATCACAGCCTACTGGATGGGCTACAAGGAGTACTACGAGGCGGGGAAGGTTGACTCAAAGCCAAAGATGTGCGGCTGGCAGGCGGCAGGAGCGGCTCCGATAGTCTTAGGCCACCCGGTTAAAAACCCCGAGACAATCGCAACTGCAATAAGGATAGGAAACCCTGCAAGCTGGGAAGGGGCGGTAAACGCCGCCAAAGAGTCGGGCGGCTTTATAGACATGGTTACAGACGAGGAGATTTTAGAAGCCTACAAGCTGGTTGCCAGAACAGAGGGTATCTTCTGTGAACCGGCCTCTGCGGCCTCAATTGCCGGAGTTATAAAGAGCGTAAAGGAAAAGGGAATGTTTAATAAGGGAGACGTAATCGTCTGCACCCTAACCGGCCACGGCCTTAAAGACCCCGACACTGCAATCTCAATGGGGGTTAAACCTGCAACCCTGCCGGCAGATAGGGACGAAATAGTCAAGTTCTTAGGGTTTTAAAGATGAGGCTTACAGAGATTCCCGAAGGTTTCAGAACGCTCCTGCCCAAGGAAGTAAGAGAGAGGCAGGAGCTCTTAAAGAGGCTGACAAAGGTCGTTGAGATGTGGGGCTACGAGCCCCTTTTACCTCCGACGATAGAGTTCTTAGAGGTCTTCAAGGCGGTTGACGAAAGGCTTGAGGAGCTCTCCTTCAAGCTGGTTGACAGGAAGACCGGAAGGCTGATGGCCGTCCGACCCGACTTTACCCCTCAGGTCTCAAGAATCGTTGCATCTTCGTTTAAGGACGAGGAGCCCCCTTTTCGCTTCTACTACTGGGGAAAGATTTTCAGGGACGCCGGAAACGAGAGGGAAATCGGCCAGCTGGGTATAGAGCTCCTGGGCGTAGAGGAGGTTGAGGCAGACGCCGAAGTTATAGGAGTAATCGCCAACGGCCTTTCGGAGCTGGGAATAAAGTCTTTCCAAATAGACATAGGCCACGGCCTCTTCTTAGAGGGAGCTCTAAGAGAGCTGGAAATAGAGGGAGAGGAGAAGAAAGAGCTTGTGGAAATACTCCGCCACAAGGACTTTTCCGGAATAGACCTCTTCTCCGAAAGGCTCGGCCTGAAGGGTGAAAGGAGGGAAAAGCTCTTTAAACTACTTGAGCTCTACGGAAGAGAAGAGGTGCTGAAGGAAGCTGCAGAACTCTTTAAAAATCCCCTCTCCCAGAAGGCACTTTCGGAGCTCTCCTCGGTCTACAAAATCCTTAAAAGCTACGGCTTTGAAGAGAAAGTAATCTTTGACCTTTCTGAAAAGAGGGGAATGGAGTACCACACGGGGATAACCTATGAAGTCTTCCACCCTCTCCTCTCTTCACCACTGGGAATAGGGGGAAGGTACGACCAGCTCCTTAAAAAGTTCGGAAGAGAGCTCCCAGCAACGGGAATTGCCTTGAGCCTTGACGCAATAACCGAGCTCCTTGAGAAGAAGAGGGTCTCCCTCTCTAAGGAGAGGAAGGACTTTTACATAATAGACCTTAAGAAGGAGCTCCACGTTGCCTACCACCTTGCAAAGGAGCTAAGGAAACTGGGCTACACGGTAGCGAGGGACATCTTAAAGAGGGATTACGAAAAGTCGGTTGAGGTGGCCTTTAACAAGGGCTACCGGTTCGTGGTGGTTCTCAACAGGGACGAGGAGCCGGAGAACCTCCTCTTTACCTCACCGGAGGGCTTCTTTAACATAGGGAGGGAGCCCCTCAAGGGTCTCCTTGAAATAGTTGAAAAGTTTGATTAGGGGTAAAAAGTTTGTATATTTGCGGCGGCAAAATTTTTAGGAGGAAGTAGATGGCCACTCTCGCAATAGTCGGAACCCAGTGGGGCGACGAAGGAAAGGGGAAAATCGTTGACATACTCTCCCAAGACGCCGACTACATCGTAAGGTTTCAGGGAGGGAACAACGCAGGCCACACGGTAGTAATTAACGGAACAAAGTACGTCCTCCACCTCCTGCCCTCGGGAATTCTCCACGACGGTAAAAAGTGCGTCCTCGGAAACGGGATGGTAATTGATCTTGAAGGCCTCTTAAACGAAATAGAGTTCATAAAGAGGGTTGGAAAGAGCCCCGATGGGAGGCTATTTGTAAGCGAGAGGGCCCACGTAATTTTCCCCTACCACAAGGAGCTTGACGCGGCATCCGAAAAATTAAAGGGAGACGGCTCAATAGGAACTACCTTAAAGGGAATAGGCCCGGCCTACAGGGATAAAGCCGGAAGGGTCGGAATAAGGATTGCAGACCTAAGAAACGAGCAGAGCTTCAAGGAGAAGTTAAGGTGGAACCTAAGGGAGAAAGAGCTTACCCTCAAGTACGTCTACAACTACCCCGTCTCCTTTGACTTTGACAAAATCTACTCCTCAACCATGAGGATTTACGAAAAGATTGAAGAGTTCGTCTGCGATACGGTCTCACTCTTAAACAGGGAGATTGATGCAGGGAAAAGAGTTCTCTTTGAGGGAGCTCAAGCAACCCTCCTTGACATAGACGTCGGAACCTACCCCTTTGTAACCTCCTCAAACTCTTCGGCTCTGGGAATTTCGGCAGGGGCCGGAATAAGCCCCAAGAAGGTTGAGAAGATTTACGGAATAGCAAAGGCCTACACAACGAGGGTGGGAGGAGGCCCCTTCCCGACAGAGCTGAAAGATAACTTGGGAGAGCTCCTGAGAGCCCGAGGCCACGAGTTCGGCTCAACAACAGGAAGACCAAGACGCTGCGGCTGGCTTGACCTCTTCGCGGTAAAGTTCTCAACTATGGTAAACCGGCTTGACGGCGTAGTAATAACGAAGCTTGATGTTTTAGACGCATTTGACGAAATAAAGGTGTGCGTCGGCTACGAGCTTGACGGAGAGGTAATTGACAGATTCCCCTCAACGGCAGAAGAGCTTGAGAGAGTTAGGCCAATTTACCAAACCCTTCCCGGCTGGAAAACAGAAACTACCCACATAAAAAAGTGGGAGGAGCTCCCCAAAGAAGCACAGAACTTTATAAAGTTCATTGAGGACTACCTGGAAACTCCCGTCCCCATGATTTCAACGGGGCCTCAGAGGGACGAGACAATTGAGAGGAGCTCCTTGTGGTAGAGTACCTTGCTTTATACGATGCCATCATATAAATAAATTTGCCTAAAACCTTACGATGGCGTCGTATAGATGGCAGAAAACAGATGAACACATAGAAGAGCTTAAATAGGAAAATTGGATATATTTGACGATATTGATAATGTTATTCACTACACTACAAAAAAAATCTTAAAGGAGCTCCGCCACAAACAGGTAGAGTAAGAAACCTGCAAAGAAGAAGAGAAAGTTGCAGATATGAAACTTTAAAAGAAAGCCCTTACCATCGCCTCCCCACTCCTTGTAGAGCCGATAGGTTATCAGGTTTGCCATTGATGAGACCAGAGTCCCGAAGCCTCCCACGCTAACGCCCCAGAGGAGGCCACCTGTCGGTAAACTCGGAGACCAGAAGGGCTGTCGGAACGTTGCTCATAACTTGGCTTAGGAGGGCCGAGTATCCAAACACGGAAACATCACTGTCTATCCGAACCTTTAAGGCGTAAGAGAGGTTATCGGTAAAGGCAAAAAAGAAGAGGAATGTTCCGAGCAGGAAGTAGTCAACTCTAAAGAGCTCCCTCCTAAAAAAGAGGGCGTAGAGGATGGGCAAAAGACCCAAGTAGAAGGGAAGGAGCTTCAAGGCCACCAGAACAAAGATTAAAAAGAGAAGAGCCACAGGAAGGGCACTCTTAGCGCAGAGCTCCCTGAAAACTCCCCTGCCCTTCAGCTCTTTGGGAGAGAGGAGGATAAGGAGAAAGAGGACGAAAGCTCCGAAAGGCCAAACAACTTTTAAAACTCCCCCAGCCCTTGGCCGCAAGTTATACGGAGAAGTCTCTTTAAGAAAGAGGGAGAGGTAAAAGAGCCACTCGTCTGCAAAGTGCTTGAGAGCTCCTCTCATACTACAACAACTTCCCTCAGCTCAGAGGGTAATAGGGAAAGCGCTTTATGGGAGAGAATCTTCTCCCTCTCCTTTATTCCGGTTAAGTTGATTATCACTATCCTGCCGTAGCCCCTTCTGTAGTGGTTTGTAAAGTCGTAAACGGCGCCGACAACGGCCAGGAGGCCCTTTTTGATTAAAATACCGTACCTCTCAAGGGCAATCCTAATCTACCAGTGAACGTTCTCCTCAACGGCGCTCAGCCAGAGCTCCTCAAAATCTTCGCCTTTTGCCCTGCTAATGGGAATGTGGAGGTGGTCAAGCTCACACCTTATAGATTCGGGCTCGTCGGAGTAGCCCTTTAGAAAGGCGTTAACTGCACCGCACTTAACGTGCCCCAAAATCAAGAGGAGCGGAGTCTGAAGGTGGAAAACCCCGTAGTCAACGGAGCCGGCTGAGTTCTCAAGCTGGTTTCCGATATTCCTTATTACGAAAACTTTGTCTATCATGTCTTCTGAGAAGATGCTGGGCTGAACTCTTGAGTCTGAGCAGGTAAGGAGCGTTATAACCGGCCTCTGAGCCTCTACGTGGCTCTCAAAATACTCCTTCCTCCTTCCCTTAACGAAAGAGTCGTTCGTTTTGAGAACCTCCGGCATTGCCTCTTCGGGCAACTTCTTTTCCACAACAACCTAAAAAGAAGGGTTTACCTGTACGGGCAGACGTCGGAGAGCTTCACCTTCTTTAATCTCTCAACCTCTTTCGGAAACTTACCCTTAAGGTAGTCAAGGAGAGTTCTAAAAAGAGGGAGGAGCTGGGAGGGAGGAGTGCCAAGCCTGCAAAGAACCCTCCTTCCCTCCCTCCTATCCTCAACAAAGCCGAACTTCCGGAGCTTGGCAAGGTGAACCGAGACCGTCGGGTCTGAGAGGCCGAGAGCCGCCGAGATTTCACAGACGTAGAGGGGCCTCTCCATTAAGAGCCTTAAAATCTTTAACCTCGTCTCCTCTCCCAAAACCTTAAGGGCTTCGGCAAACTCGCTCTCTCTCACGCCTACCCCAGAAGCTTTTTCACTGCACCGGGCTTAAGGTAGTCAATGAGCTCTGAAGGGCTTGAGGCGAGAACTTTTACGTTGTCAAAACCTGCATCAATTAAAACTGCGTAGGCAAGAGTTGCCCTGATTTTCCCGGGGCACAGAGTACAGACGAGCTTATCCTTGGGAACCTCATTCAGCCTGTCGGGAAGCTCGTTAAGGGGAATCCTAATGCCGAAGGCTTCAAGGGAGTAAAACTTTGCCTCCTCGTCGGTTCTTACGTCAAGGAGAACGGCCTCTCCTGCCTTCCACTTCTCAATAAAGGATTCTAAGGAAATCTTGTGATTGTTCTGGGTGAGCCACTCAAGGTTCATCTCTTTAATCTTCTCTCTTAAGGCCATTTTCACCTCCTTACATAAATTTTGTTAAGAATTTTATTCCTAATATAATGAATACTATACCCAACAATTTCTTAACCTGTGCTGGGCTTAAATATTTGTGAGTTATATGAGCTCCGAGATAACCGGCAAACGCGGCAGGAACCGCAGCAGCAAGAGTAATCTCCCAATCAACTCTCCCAAGCTTCAGATAAGCTAAAAAAGCCGACAGAGAGGAAAAAACTACTGCAAGGGCCGTAACAGGAACAACTTTTTTCGGATGATACCCGGCTACGATTAAGAGAGGTGATATTAAACCGCCTCCTCCTACTCCCAAAAGACCGGAAATAAAACCTGATAAGCAACCAACAAAAACAGGATAAAACGGATTTTTAACTTCAAAAATCTCTCTCTTAGGTGTATAAACCATAATTCCGGCAAAAAATAGGAAAAGAGTAAAAGCTATTCCTACAATCTTCTCGGGAATAACCGTTGAAGCATAAGCCCCAATAGGAGCAAACAGAAGTGCCGAAAGTAAAAGGGGAACTGCAAGCCTAAAGTCCACCAAACCGTTCTTAATGTTATGAATTGAGGCAGAAAGAGTAGAGATAAAGTTAGTAAATAATCCTGCGGGTCTTGCAAGGGAGAACGGAACCCCGATAAAAACCAAGA
This sequence comes from Desulfurobacteriaceae bacterium, assembly GCA_027068415.1. GTDB lineage: Bacteria > Aquificota > Aquificia > Desulfurobacteriales > Desulfurobacteriaceae > Thermovibrio. Next base: position 11,030 of record JAMOTD010000034.1, read on the forward strand.
CAGGTATAAGAGCTACGGCAGAACCGAGCCCTCCGAGAGAGAATAAGAAGGAGAGGAGAAACGAAACAATAGAGATTTCAAAGAGCTCCAACGCCGACCTCCGTTGACAAATCTCAAACACCAATAATACCAAACATGATATATTAAATGCTTATTTAGCCATTTAACTAAAAGTCAACAGAGGAAGAGATGGGAGCTCTCCTTACTTTCCTCCTCCTTACCGTAATGACCCTGACGGCCTTCGGGCTGGAGCTGGAGCAGGCAAAAGAGCTGGCAGTTAAGAACTACCCGAAGGTTAAAGCCCTTGAAGAGGAGCTAAAGGGAGAGCGGTTTAGAGAGGAGGCAGCCCGAAGGAAGAGACTGGGAGAGCTTGACCTGATAGGAAACTACTCAACCTACAACAGGAACTACATGCTCACTCCCCTTTCCCACCTTCCCAGCCCTTTAAACCCTCCCCCCTTTGACAGCAAAAAGCTCTCCTACGGCATCTTTCTCTCCATTCCTCTCTACTTAGGAGGGGTAATAGGAAAAGAGGTTGAGCTCAGCAGGGTGAAGCAGGAGCTCTTAAGGAGCTCTTTAAAGCTAACAAAGTGGCAGGTCTCACTCAACACCGCACTCCTCTTCCTTGAAGCCCTTGCGGTTAAGGAGGAGATAAGGGCGACGAAAGAGTACATAGAGAGCCTAAAAACCCTCTACAGAAGTACCGAGGCCGGCGTTAAGGCAGGAAAGCTGGCAGAAGTTGACCTTATGAAGGTCTCCTACTCACTTAAGGAGGCACAGGCCCAACTTGAGAAGTTAGAGGAGAGCTACAGAGCTCTGAAGGTGGCCCTTGAAACTTTTGTAGGAAGGGAGATTAAGGAGCTCAAGAAACCGAAAATCGCTTACAGCCCGAGAAGGTGGAGCTCGGAGGAGCTCTTTAAGAAGGCCCTAAGGAGGAACAGCAGGGTTAGGAAGGCTTCAGAGAAGTTAAAGTTAGCAGAAGTTGAGAAGAGATTAACCGAGGCGAAGTACGGAGTGAAAATCACCCTTAAAGGGAGCTTAGTCAGGAATTACGGCTTTGACTCGGGCAAGAACGAGGCTTACGGTCAGACCTCTATAAACCTCTCCCTTCCAATCTTTACCGGCGGAAGGAAAAAACTTGAGCTCCTTGAAAAGGAGAGAAAGAGAGCCGCCGCCCTTTACAAAAAGGAGGAGGTTGAGAGGGAGCTCAAAAGGGAAATTGCCCGGGTAGCTGCCCAGCTGAACTCAATTCAGGCCGAGATAGAGGCAGAGAAGGAGGGTCTGAAGCTGGCAAAGGAGGTTGAAAGGATAGAGGAGCTAAAGTACCTCTCGGGCAAGGGGGATATCAACCACCTCCTCCTTGCAAAGGCAAACAGGTTTAAGAGCGAAGCAAAACTTAACTCGGCCTACTACAGGTGGCTTGAAGGGGTTGAAAGGCTAAAGGCCCTTCTGGAGGTTAAAGATGAGCAGTAAGAGAGCCGTGATAATTTTCCTCGTATTTGTAATTTTGATGGTAGTTTTGGGGAAAGTCCTGATAGAGAAGAGGAAAAAAGAGCTCCTATCCTACCCCACCCCGAAAACAACCCTCCTCCCAGTTGAGTGGGCAACCGTTAAGGAGGGCGTTCTAACAGAGCACTTAAAGTACTTCGGGAAGGTCGTCCCCTACCAGTATGCAACCCTCTCTACAAAGGTCTCCGGAACCGTTTTAAAGGTCTATAAGAGGGAAGGGGAGAGCTTCAAGAGGGGAGAGACCCTGGTTGAAATAGACCCTTCGGAAATCTCAAAGAGCGTCTCCTCCCTTGAGAGCCAGAGGAGGGCAAAAGCTTCCCTGATTAAAGGCCTAAAAGCCCAGCTTGAAGCGGCAGAGGTTGAGGAGAAAAACGCAAAGAGCGAGTACGAGAGGGAGCTCTTCCTCTACGAGAAAAAGGCCGTCCCGAAGGAGGCCGTTGAGAAGGCCGAAAACCTTTACAGAGCCGCACAGGCAAAGGTTAAGAGTTTAAAGGCACAAATTGAAGAGCTCAGGAATACCATAAAGAGCCTGAAGGAGAAGGAGGAGGCCCTAAGGAGCTCCCTCTCCTACACAAAGGTTGTCGCTCTCAAAAACGGAGTGGTTTCACAGGTACTGGCCTATCCGGGAGACGTAGCCCTTCCGGGAAAACCTCTCCTAAAAGTCTTCTACCCGAATGAGGGAATGAGGGTCTTGGTGGAGCTCCCCCCCGAAAAATCCCGAGAGGTACTACTGGGGAAACCTGTTAAAGTAGAAGGAATTGAAGCAGGAAGAGCCGTTAAATTCTATCCGGCCGCAAGTCCCAAGGGGCTCCTAACTCTTGAGGTGGCATTAAAGGAGGGAGCTCCCTTCAAACCCAACAGGTTAGTAAAAGTTGAAATCCCGACAAAAGAGGTAAAAGGGCTTATTGTCCCTACCTCCTCCCTCCTCCACCTAAAAGACGGGGTCTTCCTCCTCGTAATAGAGAAAGGAGAGGTAAAACCGGTAAAGGTAGAAGTAGTAAAGGAGGGGGCGGAGCTGTCGGTAATCAGGGGAGAAGTCTCCCCGGGTCAGAAGGTAGTCGTAGGAAGGGAGAGTGCCCTTTTAAGGGCGCTGAGGTTAAAGAGGGTAATACCGGCGGAGGAGTTTAGTGGGTAGGCTGGTTGAGTACTACCTTAGGAAACCCTACGGAGTCTTAGCAATCCTCCTCTTCTTCTCCCTTTTAGGGATAGTTGGGTTTAAAAAGATTCCGAGGAAATTCTTCCCCGACGCCAACCGTCCGCAGGTTGCGGTAATAACCCTCTATCCGGGAGCCTCGGCAGAAGACGTTGCCTCACACATTACAAGGCCCATTGAAGAGAGGCTGATGAGCATAAGCCTGGTAAGGCAGGTTCGCTCAACCTCAAAGGACGGCGTTTCTGTAGTAATTGCAGAGTTTGAGTACGAAAAGGGCATCTCAGCAGCTCAAACCGAGGTCTCCAACCAGCTTTCAAGGGTTATTCCTCTACTTCCGAAAGGGATAATTCCCCCTCAGGTCTATAAGATAACCGACGCAACAAAACCGGTAATGGTACTGGCGGTTTACCCGAAAGAGGGCTCCCACCTTACCCTATCTCAGGTAAGGCAAATTGCCGAGAACCAAATAAAGGATAGGCTTCTCCGTCTTCCCCACGTCTCAGACGTTGAAGTCTTCGGAGGTTTTAAAAAGGTCATAGAGATAAATCCCGATTACCTCAAAATGGCAACTCTTGGGGTTAACCTTAATCAGCTAATTAAAGCCGTAAAGGAAAACAACATTAATGCTCCCGCAGGCTTCATAATCAACAAAGAGGGGATGTTTACTCTCAAGCTAAAGGGGGAAGCCGAGAGGATAGAGAAGCTAAAGGAGATAACCATAAAGCCGGGAGTAAAGCTAAAGGACGTTGCCCAAGTTAAGTGGGGACACGAAGATAACCTTTCGGCGTACCACGGAAACGGAAAGAGGGCTATAGGAATCTCAATCCTGCGCTCGGAAAAGGGGTACGAGCTCCCGACGATAAACTCGGTAATGGCCTACCTTCCAAAGCTAAAAAAGGAGTTTCCCCAGCTAAACTTTGAAATTACAGACACTCAAAAGTGGCTTATAGAGCTCTCAAACAAAAACATGCTTGAATCCCTCAGGGACGCAATAATAATGACACTCCTTGTAATCTTTATCTTCCTGGCCAACGTCAGAACGCTAATCGTCTCCTTCTTCTCAATTCCCATAACCTATCTTATAACAATCGGCCTCATGTGGCTCTTGTGCTTCAATTTCAACATAGTAACCCTAACTGCCGTAATCCTGGCCCTCGGAATGCTGACCGATGATGCGGTTGTAGTCCTTGAAAACATTGAACGCCACTACTTTGAGCTCAAAAAGGACATAAAACAGGCAGCCCTTGACGGAACAAAAGAGGTAATGCTGGCAGTCCTGAGCGGAACCTACACTACAGTCTTTATGCTCTTACCTATAGCCTTCGTAGGAGGGTACGTTCAGCACATCTTAAGACCCCTATCCCTCACCCTCATAATAGCCCTGATAGTCTCCTACTTCGTTGCAATAACGGTAATCCCGATAGCCGCACCCTATATCCTGAAAAGAACTCCCGACAAAAACTGGCTTGAGAGAAGAATTTATGACTATTTCGTAAAGGCCGTGGTTTACAGGCTGAGAGATTTCTACGTCTCTCTCACAGAGCCCTTCCTCAGAAACTTCTGGCTGAAGCTGGGAGCAGTTATAGCAGGCTTCCTCCTCTTCGGAATAACCATGAAAAATGTAATTCCCGTAATCGGCAGAGACCTTATGCCCCCCATGGACACCGGAATAGTAATAGTAAGGGCCGAGGCCGAAGCCAACACATCCTTAGAGAAAACGGAGAAAATCCTCTCTCAGATGGAAAAAGTCCTCTACTCCTTCCCGGGAGTAATAAGGGTCTCGTCAACAATCGGCTCGGAGCCCGGAGTCCTCTCCTTCGGAAGCGGAAAGACCCCTCAACAGATAGAGATGAAAATCCAGTTCGTTGACAGGTTCCACAGGAAGGAGAGTATATGGGAGATTGAGAGGGAACTCCAGGAGAAACTCTCAAAAATCCCAGGCCTAAAGTACGTAAACGTAATGGACTTCGGAGCAACTCCCCTCTCCTCAATAAAGGCAACCGTTGACGAGATGCTCTACGGAGACGACCCCAAAATTCTGAACAGTCTCGGTGAGAAGTTAGAGAACCTGATGCAGAGGGTTAAAGGGCTAACCTCAACCTCAAGGAGCTGGTACTACGATAAGAGGGAGCTCCTGATAGAAGTGGACGGCGAAGAGGCAGCCGATTACGGCCTCACTCCTCTTGAAATCGTCGGCTATTTGGGAAGTCTTGTTAAAGGGGTAAACGCCTCACTCTTCACCATTCCTAACCAGAACGGCCTGTTAGTGAAAGTCATACTCCCGAGAAAAGAAAGGGACTTTATCCAGAAACTCAACCTCCTCCCCATTCCGACAAAGAAGGGAGAAGTTCCCCTCTCCTACTTTATCCAGACCCAAAGCCACCTCACCCAGAGCAGAATAACCCACCAAAACCTCCTCAACACCCTTGACGTTTACGGCTACCGCTCAACGGCTCCCACCACATTCCTACAGATGCAGGTAAACAAACTTGAAAAGGAGCTGGAGCTCCCGCCGGGCTACGGCATCTCCCACGAGGGAGAGATAAAACAGATGAAAGAGAGCTTTAAGAGATTAATGGGAGCTCTCGCAATCGGTATTCTAATCCTCTACTTCTCCCTCATTCCGGCCTTTGAATCTTTCACTTATCCCATCTCAATCCTCGCAGCAATACCCCTTGCCCTCATGGGCGCAGCAATCTCAATGCTGATAGCCCACAAACCTCAGTGTATGCCCTCCTTTATGGGAATAATTTTATTGGCCGGAATAATCGTTAAAAACTCCATTCTCTTGATAGACTTCTTCAAGTGGGATAGGGAAAGGGGAACGCCGATAAAAAAGGCAATCCTCAACTCCATAAAAGTCAGAACCCGCCCCGTTCTAATGACCGCCTTCGGGACATCGGTAGGAATGATTCCCATTGCGCTTGGCTGGGCCCTCGGACTTGAAAGGCTTGCCCCCCTTGCAGTCGTGGCAATAGGAGGGTTAATTCTCGGAACCTTCCTCACACTCTTCTTCGTTCCTATCCTCTTATCCTTAATTGAGGACCTCAAAAACAGACTAAAAGGAGTTGACACGGAAAGCTAAAAACCTATATTTCTCGGCCGCCAGCCGAATAGGGAAGACAGGCCCGTTTAACAGAGCCTTTTAACTTTTCTAAAGGCACCCTTGACAAAGGTTAAATCCGGTCTAAATTATCCGTACGGCAAAAGTGAATAAGCCCATCACCCGGTACCCCAGCGGTACCGCCAGGCGACGAGCCTCAAAAAGGCTCCTCTCCCTTGACAATCGGAAGGAAATAGCTAAATTACTTAGTTGCGCTCTTTGAAAGCAAAACCGAATAGGGCCGCCCACCCCTCACCCTTGAGCCTCATGGTCTTGAGGTCTTAAAGCTCCCAAAAGGGTTGACAAGAGGG